>NZ_JBPQCY010000002.1:675000-1869040 GCF_051376105.1 Aeromonas molluscorum
GAAGTCGGTAAGAGACGCTATTACTCACAGATTTCCGAATGGGGAAACCCACCCAGCATAAGCTGGGTATCGTTAAGTGAATACATAGCTTAACGAGGCGAACCGGGAGAACTGAAACATCTAAGTACCCCGAGGAAAAGAAATCAACCGAGATTCCCTTAGTAGCGGCGAGCGAACGGGGATTAGCCCTTAAGCAACTTGGAAGTTAGTGGAATGGTCCTGGAAAGGCCAGCGATACAGGGTGATAGCCCCGTACATGAAAACGACCTTGTTGTGAAATCGAGTAGGGCGGGACACGTGACATCCTGTCTGAATATGGGGGGACCATCCTCCAAGGCTAAATACTCCTGACTGACCGATAGTGAACCAGTACCGTGAGGGAAAGGCGAAAAGAACCCCTGTGAGGGGAGTGAAATAGAACCTGAAACCGTGTACGTACAAGCAGTGGGAGCCCTTCGGGGTGACTGCGTACCTTTTGTATAATGGGTCAGCGACTTACATTTTGTAGCGAGGTTAACCGTATAGGGGAGCCGTAGGGAAACCGAGTCTTAACTGGGCGTCTAGTTGCAAGGTGTAGACCCGAAACCGGGTGATCTAGCCATGGGCAGGTTGAAGGTTGAGTAACATCAACTGGAGGACCGAACCCACTAACGTTGCAAAGTTAGGGGATGACCTGTGGCTGGGGGTGAAAGGCCAATCAAACTCGGAGATAGCTGGTTCTCCCCGAAAGCTATTTAGGTAGCGCCTCGGACGAATACTACTGGGGGTAGAGCACTGTTTGGACTAGGGGGTCATCCCGACTTACCAACTCCATGCAAACTCCGAATACCAGTAAGTAATATCCGGGAGACACACGGCGGGTGCTAACGTCCGTCGTGAAGAGGGAAACAACCCAGACCGCCGGCTAAGGTCCCAAAGTTCTGGTTAAGTGGGAAACGATGTGGGAAGGCTCAGACAGCTAGGATGTTGGCTTAGAAGCAGCCATCATTTAAAGAAAGCGTAATAGCTCACTAGTCGAGTCGGCCTGCGCGGAAGATGTAACGGGGCTCAAACCAGGCACCGAAGCCGCGGATTCACACTTATGTGTGAGTGGTAGGGGAGCGTTCTGTAAGTCTGCGAAGGTGTATCGAGAGGTATGCTGGAGATATCAGAAGTGCGAATGCTGACGTAAGTAACGATAAAGGGGGTGAAAAGCCTCCTCGCCGGAAGACCAAGGGTTCCTGTCCAACGTTAATCGGGGCAGGGTGAGTCGACCCCTAAGGTGAGGCCGAAAGGCGTAATCGATGGGAAGCAGGTTAATATTCCTGCACGACTTGTAATTGCGATGGGGGGACGGAGAAGGCTAGGTGGGCCAGGCGACGGTTGTCCTGGTGAAAGTGCGTAGGTGGTGTTTCTAGGCAAATCCGGAGACACAACACTGAGACACGAGACGAAGCCACTACGGTGGTGAAGCCATTGATGCCATGCTTCCAGGAAAAGCCTCTAAGCTTCAGATTACAAGTCATCGTACCCCAAACCGACACAGGTGGTCGGGTAGAGAATACCAAGGCGCTTGAGAGAACTCGGGTGAAGGAACTAGGCAAAATAGAACCGTAACTTCGGGAGAAGGTTCGCTCTTGACAGTGAAATCCCTTGCGGATGGAGCAGTTGGGAGTCGCAGTGACCAGATGGCTGGGACTGTTTATCAAAAACACAGCACTCTGCAAACACGAAAGTGGACGTATAGGGTGTGACACCTGCCCGGTGCCGGAAGGTTAATTGATGGGGTTAGCGCAAGCGAAGCTCTTGATCGAAGCCCCGGTAAACGGCGGCCGTAACTATAACGGTCCTAAGGTAGCGAAATTCCTTGTCGGGTAAGTTCCGACCTGCACGAATGGTGTAACCATGGCCATGCTGTCTCCACCCGAGACTCAGTGAAATCGAATTCGCCGTGAAGATGCGGTGTACCCGCGGCTAGACGGAAAGACCCCGTGAACCTTTACTACAGCTTGGCACTGAACATTGAACCTACATGTGTAGGATAGGTGGGAGGCTTTGAAGCGATGACGCCAGTTGTCGTGGAGCCGTCCTTGAAATACCACCCTTGTATGTTTGATGTTCTAACGCAGGGCCCTGAATCGGGCTCGCGGACAGTGCCTGGTGGGTAGTTTGACTGGGGCGGTCTCCTCCCAAAGAGTAACGGAGGAGCACGAAGGTTGGCTAATCCTGGTCGGACATCAGGAGGTTAGTGCAATGGCATAAGCCAGCTTAACTGCGAGACGGACAGGTCGAGCAGGTACGAAAGTAGGTCATAGTGATCCGGTGGTTCTGAATGGAAGGGCCATCGCTCAACGGATAAAAGGTACTCCGGGGATAACAGGCTGATACCGCCCAAGAGTTCATATCGACGGCGGTGTTTGGCACCTCGATGTCGGCTCATCACATCCTGGGGCTGAAGTCGGTCCCAAGGGTATGGCTGTTCGCCATTTAAAGTGGTACGCGAGCTGGGTTCAGAACGTCGTGAGACAGTTCGGTCCCTATCTGCCGTGGGCGTTGGATGATTGAAGGGAGTTGCTCCTAGTACGAGAGGACCGGAGTGAACGAACCTCTGGTGTTCGGGTTGTCACGCCAGTGGCACTGCCCGGTAGCTAAGTTCGGAATCGATAACCGCTGAAAGCATCTAAGCGGGAAGCGAGCCCTGAGATGAGTCATCCCTGACCCCTTGAGGGTCCTAAAGGGCCGTTGGAGACCACAACGTTGATAGGTGGGGTGTGTAAGCGCGGCGACGTGTTGAGCTAACCCATACTAATTACCCGTGAGGCTTAACCATACAACACCCAAGAAGTGTTTCTGGTGCTTGTAGCAAGTGCATGAACTACTTACAAATTCAGTGATAGTGACAAGCAACTAGCGAAGTCGTTATTCACGTCAGCTTTCCGAGATTGAAGTTTTTGCCTGGCGGCCATAGCGCCGTGGACCCACCTGATCCCATGCCGAACTCAGAAGTGAAACGCGGTAGCGCCGATGGTAGTGTGGCATTCGCCATGCGAGAGTAGGACACTGCCAGGCTCCTAATTACAGTCACAGCGATGTGATTGGCCAGAAGAAGCAGATGCTTCTTATTGGTAGCAAGACCCTAAAAGCCCGCTCTCACGAGCGGGCTTTTTTCATGCCTGCGATTTGACACGATAGTGCCGCGGCGTAGCGGTTTGCGCGAAGTGGCAGGCGCTTGAGCCAGACGCCCATCGCCAGCGAACCGATAGTATCTAAACTGCTCCCTCTGACTCGCCGCACGGCAGCAGCATCTCCACCACCCCCTCTTCCAGCTGCATGTCGATGTGAAAACCGAGCCGCTTGGCCTAATCGATCAGGGTGATGAATTCTTGTTAGCTCAATCTCCTCTCACGGCAGGTCATGCCTTATGTACACCTGAATGAATCCTTTTAACCCAGTTAGCGAGCCTGACTCTGCCGTTGCCAAGAGCTTGCTATCGCAAGGCTGCACCTAAATTAATCAATTGAACACGCTCAGGTCGATCTCGGCTGGCCAGGGTGTTTTTTTGGGTTAGAATGCGCCCCCTTAGCGGCAGGTGATGCGCTAGACTTCAGATTTAACGCTATATATTGTGTTTTAAATTAAAGTTAACACCATAGGTGGTATGTTGACGGCTGCTCTTGGCACCATGACAGAAGGTGATTTTTGATGGAAAAACCCAATCCCGTAGGCGAGCACGAACGGCTTACCACGCTTATTCCGCTACAGGAGACATCCCTGGAGATCTGGGACAGCAAGTATCGTCTCAAGCGCAAAGAGGGAGAGCCGGTCGATGGCTCTATCGATGAGACTTACCAGCGAGTGGCTCGTGCCCTGGCGGCTCAAGAGCAAGATGGTGATGCCTGGTATGAGCGCTTCTTGTGGGCGCTGCGTCAGGGCGCCATTCCGGCTGGCCGCATAACCTCCAATGCCGGCGCCTTCGAGCATAAACCTGCCACCTCAACCATCAACTGCACCGTGTCCGGTACCATAGAAGATTCGATGGATGACATATTGGCCAAGGTGCACGAGGCGGGACTGACCCTGAAGGCAGGTTGTGGCATCGGTTATGACTTCTCGACCTTGAGGCCGCGTGGCGCCTTCGTCTCCGGTGCAGGGGCTTACACCTCTGGCCCGCTCTCCTTCATGGATATCTACGACAAGATGTGTTTCACCGTCTCGTCAGCCGGTGGACGGCGTGGCGCCCAGATGGGCACCATGGATATTCGTCATCCTGATGTGATCGATTTCATCCAGGCCAAGCGTGAAGATGGTCGCCTGCGTCAATTCAATCTCTCCCTGCTCATCACCGAAGAGTTTGTAGCGGCAGTGAAGGCGGATGCGCCCTGGCAGTTTATCTTCCCCTATACCCAGCAAGAGATAAGCCAGGATGGGATAGTACTGGACGATCCCGAGCAAGTGGTCTGGCGCGATTGGCCAAACCGGCAGGGAGTGCAGTTCAACGAGCTGGGTCAGGTAGCCTGCAAGGTCTACAAGAGCATACCTGCCCGCAAGCTGTGGAACCTCATCATGGCCTCCACCTATGATTATGCCGAGCCAGGCTTCATCCTGATCGACAAGGTCAACGAGATGAACAACAACTGGTTCTGCGAGGAGATCCGCGCTACCAACCCCTGCGGTGAGCAGCCGTTGCCCCCCTATGGGGCCTGTCTGCTTGGTTCGGTCAACCTGACCAAGTTTGTACGCGACCCCTTCACGGCTGCGGCCCAGTTTGATTGGCAGGCTTTTAGAGAGGTGGTGGCCATCTTCACTCGCATGTTGGATAACGTGGTGGAGATCAACCAGTTGCCCCTGGCAAAGCAGCGTGAAGAGATCCTGAACAAGCGCCGCCATGGCATGGGGTTCCTCGGGTTAGGCTCGGCCCTGACCATGTTGCAACTGCGCTACGGTTCGGCGGCATCGGTTGCCTTCACCGAACAAGTCGCCCAAGAGCTGGCAATGACTGGATGGCGTGAATCCCTGGCCTTGGCCAAGGAGAAGGGGCCGGCTCCCATCATGGAACAAGAGTTTGAAGTGACTGGCAAGATGCTGCGGCTGCGTCCCGAAATGGCCGCCGATGGCATCAAGCTGGGCGACAAGCTCAAGGGGCGAGAGCTGCATGCTCGCTACAGCCGCTACATGCAGCAGGTGGCCGAGGTGGATCCTACCCTGGTCGCCGAGCTTGCCGAGGTGGGGGGGCGCTTCACGCATCACAGCTCAATAGCGCCGACCGGTACTATCTCGCTGTCCCTTGCCAACAATGCCAGCAACGGCATAGAGCCGAGCTTTGCTCATCACTACAGCCGCAACGTCATCAGGGCGGGCAAGAAGAGCAAGGAGAGCGTCGATGTCTACTCCTTCGAGCTGCTCGCTTACCGGGTATTGATCAATGCCGATGCCATGCCTCATGGCACCGATGAGCGCAGTCGTCTACCGGATTACTTCATCACGGCCGATGACATCACTCCGACCCAGCACGTGGATATCCAGGCTGCCGCTCAGCGCTGGATAGACTCCTCCATCTCCAAGACTGCCAATGTGCCGACCGATTTCCCCTTCGAGCAGTTCAAGGATATCTATATGTATGCCTCGGATGCGGGTCTCAAGGGCTGCACTACCTTCCGTTTCAATCCCGAGGTGTTTCAGGGGGTATTGGTGAAGGAGCAGGATCTGGCGAACACTTGCTATGAATTCACCCTGGAAGATGGCTCTGTTGTCAGTGCGCAGGGTAACGAAGAGATCGAGTACGACGGCGAGCTGCACACCGCGGCCAACCTCTATGACGCCTTGAAAGAAGGCTATTACGGCAAATTCTGAGAAGATGACCATGGTTAAGAAGATCGACAAGAAAATTACCGCCTACAAGGTGCGTACCCGTGATGAACCTCAGGAGCCCGCCGCCGAGTCTGAGGTGGTTCAGATGCACGAGACAGTGCTGCGCCCGGAGCGGTTGATGGGGACGACCTACAAGCTCAAGACGCCGGAACATGTCTCGGAGCATTCGTTGTTCATCACCATTAACGACATCATTCTCAACGAGGGCACGGTTCATGAGGCTCGTCGCCCGTTCGAGATCTTCATCAACTCCAAGAGTCTGGAGCATTATCAGTGGATAGTGGCGCTAACCCGGATCATCTCGGCGGTGTTTCGCAAGGGCGGGGATGTCACCTTCCTGGTGGAGGAGCTGAGATCCGTGTTCGATCCCAAGGGCGGCTATTGGAACAAGGGGAAATACGTTCCCTCCTTGATCGCGGAAATTGGCAACGTGATCGAGGCTCATCTAACCGAAATAGGCATGTTTGCTCCTGCCGGTCTTGATGAGCATCAGCAGCAGTTTCTGGCGAAAAAGCAGGCCGAGTTGCAGGGGGCTGCCGAACCCGAGAGGCAAGAGGCGCAGGAGCAAGTGGCAACCGGTTTTCCTGCCAGTGCGACGCTCTGCTACAAGTGTCACACCAAGGCACTGGTCCAAAAGGATGGCTGCCTGACTTGCCTCAACTGTGGCGACTCCAAGTGCGGCTGAGCCCCTGAGAGATAAACGTGAGGGTGAAAAGAGCCGGCCAGTGTGCCGGCTTTCTTGTTGGTTGTTTTGTGTTCAACTGATTGTGCTTGTTGAGTGATTTGTTGCGCGTCGGTAAATTCGGGCGTAGCGTTGGGAGTAATAAAACTGTCACGGCCGTGTGGTTTCAATGACATCTGAGATTCACACACGTGGCACCCCCAGTGCCAAGGAGGATGCTTATGGACAATACGGACCGGAAGCTGTTTATCCTGGATACCAACGTTCTGTTACACGAACCCCTCGCTATTTATTCCTTCAAAGAACACGACGTATTGATCCCCATGACGGTCCTCGAAGAGCTGGACAACATCAAGGATCGTCAGAAGGACGTGAGCCGGGATGCGCGCGTCGCTATCCGCGCCCTGGAAGATGTGTTCCGCGATGCGACGCCGGAACAGATCACGAGCGGAGTGACGCTGGCTGGCGAGGCATCGGGCCGCATCTCCATCTTCAGCGATCACCATCTGCCCCAGGATGCCGAGATCTTCACCGACAAGGAGGCGGACAACCGCATCATCAATGCCGCGCTCTACCTGCAAAAGCACGAATCAAAACGCCAGGTGGTGTTGGTCACCAAAGACATCAACATGCGCCTCAAGGCCAAGGGGGCCGGTCTATCCCGTGTGGAGGACTATCGTTCCGATCAGCTGATCGACGATATCCGCTTGCTCGCCAAGGGCTTCCAGCAGGTACCTGGCAGCTTCTGGGAGCGGGTCGGCGAGTGCGAGAGCGAGACCCATGGCCGGGAAACGGTGCATGTGGTCGAGACCAAGCTGCTCGACCATGTACACGTCAACCAGTATCTGATTGACGAGGAGAACTTCTTCGCCGCCCGGGTACTTGCCCATGATGATCAGCATATCCGGCTGCGGGATCTGGGCCGCGAGCGGCTGATGTCACGCAAGGCCTGGGGAATACATCCCAAGAACATCTATCAGGGCATGGCCCTGGACGCCCTGCTCGATCCCCATATCGATCTGGTTATCCTGACTGGCCCGGCCGGGTGCGGCAAGACGCTGCTCGCCATGGCGGCGGCGTTGGAACTGGTGATAGAGAAGGGGATATACGAGAAGGTGATAGTCACCCGTAACACCCCTGAAATTGCCGAAAGCATCGGTTTCCTGCCCGGTACCGAAGAAGAGAAGATGATGCCCTGGCTGGCGGCGGTCACCGATACCCTGGAGGTGCTGCACAAGCAGGACGAGAACATGAGTGGCTCGCTCAGCTACATTATGGAGAAGGCCAACATCCAGTTCAAATCCGTCAACTTCATGCGTGGGCGCAGCATACAAAACACCTTCGTACTGCTGGACGAGTGCCAGAACCTGACGGCTTCCCAGCTCAAGACCATCATCACCCGCTGCGGTGAGGGCACCAAGATAGTCTGCTCCGGCAACCTGGCCCAGATAGACTCCAACTACCTGAGTCCGGTCACCTCGGGGCTGACCTACATTGTGGAACGCTTCAAGGATTTCGAGGGCAGTGCCAACATCTATCTCAATGGTGTGGTGCGTAGCCGACTCGCCTCCTTTGCCGAAGAGAACCTCTGACGTTCATTCTCAACATGAAAGAGGGGAGCCTGTGGCTCCCCTCTTTCATGATTGGTACTTGTACCAATCATGCCCCCCGGGACAGGCCGAGGTAGCGGCGTAAACCTGGGTGATCCGAGTCGCGCAGCAGGCTGGGCAGCCCCTGCAAGGCGATACGTCCCTCGTCCACGAACAGCAACTGATCGGCGATAAGCTCGGCGTCTTCCGGGTTGTGGGAGACCATGAGCACGGTGATGTTCTGTTCACGAGCGAGGCCAGCGACTTCCGCCAGCATCTCCCGGCGCAGAGCGGGATCCAGTGCCGAGAAGGGCTCATCGAGCAGCAGCAGCGGCTTGCCGCGTACCAGCGCGCGGGCCAGGCCGACGCGTTGTTGCTGACCGCCGGAGAGTTGCTCGGGCAGTCGGGTCAGCATCTCACCGAGTCCGACTCGCCTGGCGGCCTCTGTGACTTGCCGGCGCTGGGCGGGATGGAGGCGCAGGCCTGGATGCAGGCCGATGGCGATGTTGTCAAACACCGGCAGGTGCAGGAAGAGGTTGTGATCCTGAAACAGAGTAGTGACCGGGCGGGCGGCCGGTCCCAAAGGCAACAGATCCTCACCGCAGAAGGTGAGGGCGCCGGATTCAACCGGCACGAAACCGGCAATCATGCCGAGCAGGGTTGATTTGCCCGCTCCGCTCGGCCCTATCAGGGCGGTTATCTGGCCCGGTGCGAGCCGGGCGCTAAAGCTCACTCGCCAGTCCGGGTAACTGGTGACCAGCTCATCGATGATCAGCATTTTTTCCCCTCAAAGGTGTCGTTCGACCAGTCATTGATGCCAAGGGCTGGCCAGACAAGCAGCAGATGGTCAGCGTCTCAATGCGCAGCATTTTTCCCTCCAAGCCCCCGCTCTACCAGCCAGAACAGAGAAAGACACAAGAGTAGCAACAGCAGGGCGGTGGCTGCCGCCTCGGTCAGGCGGTAGCTGCCCAACTGTTGATAGAGCAGCCAGGGCAGGGTGGTGAGGCTCTGGCTGCCAAACATGGCGATGGCACCGAGATCCCCCAGGGACAAGATCATCGACAGCGCCATGGCCAGGGCCAGAGGGCGACGCAGCAGCGGCAGTTCCACCAGACGCAGGCGGTTGAAGCCGCTCACGCCCAGGCTGTCGGCCAATCTGTCGTATTGGCGCACCACCAGTTGCATGGGGGCCGAGAGGGTGCGCAGCACATAGGGCAGCGCCATCAGGGCATTGACCAGCACGACCAGCCAGGGGGCGAGGGCAAAGACATCGGTAAAGGGCATGAACAGAATGAAGAGGCCGGTGCTGAGCACCACGGCCGGTATCATCAGGATCATGGCGCCGCTGGCTTCCCAGAGTGCGGCGGCGCGGCGCCTGCGCTTGCGCACCTTGAGATGGCGACTGGTGAGCAGCAGGGTGCAGCCGAGCAGGGTGGCGAACAGGCCGGCGCCGATGGCGATAAGCAGAGAATGACCCGCGGCTTGCCACAAGGCGGTGGAGGTGAGCGCCGTGAACAAGGCTGGATTGAGCCCGGCCACCAGTATGGCCAGCAGCGGTGGCAGGAAGATACCAGTACCAAGCAGCAGCACCAGGCTGTCGACCCATCGCGTACCGGGCTGCAGGCGGTCCGGGCGCAGGCAAGTACGTATCCGACTGACTCGGCTGGCAGGACTGGTCTGCAGCTTGTGTTGCAGCAACAGGAGCGCGGCGGTCAACAGCAGTTGCATCAGGGCCAGTCCCCCGGCGGTGGCGAGATCAAAGTCGAAGCGCAGTGCCTGATAGATGGCGACTTCCAGGGTCGTGGATTTGGGGCCGCCCCCCAGAGCCAGCACTGTGGTAAAGCTGGTAAAGCAGAGCATGAAGATGAGGCTGGCGAGTCCCGGCAGGGCGGCGCGCATGAGCGGCCACTCCAGCAAGCGGAAGATGTGTGAGGAGCGCATGCCCAGCTGGCTGGCCAGACGCCAGGAGGATTCGGGGATGGTCTCTAGGCTCTGCAGCAGCAGGCGGGCCGCCAGGGGCATGTTGAAGAAGACGTGGGCCAGCAAGATGCCAAACAGGCCGTACAGATAGTTGCCAGGATCCAGGCCGAGAGCACGCAACAGCTGAGGCAGCCAGCCCTGGCGGCCATGTACAGCCACTATGCCGAAGATGGCGATGATGACTGGCAATACCAGAGAGAGGCCGAACAGTTTGAGCAGCAAGCGACGGCCGGGGAAGCGACGCCGGGCCAGGGCGCGGGCCACTGGAATGGCAAGACCCAGGCTCAGCAGTGTGGAGAGCAACGCCTGTCCCAGACTGAAACCCAGTACATGGCGCAGATAGGGATCGGCCAGCAGGCTGGAGAGGGAGAGGGTTCCCGCCTGCCATAGCAGGGCCAGCAGGGGCCCCAGGGCTAACAGCAAGATGAGACTGGTGGCACCAAGACCCGGTAGCCACCAATAGGAGCGGGTCTGATTCACTGAGTGACGGCTTGCAGCCACTCGCGGATCCAGCCCTTGCGCTTGCTCGCCACCTCATCAGAGGAGAAGCTCAGGGTCTTGGCCGGGGTCATCATCTGCTCGAAGCCCTTGGGCAATTCGGTATTGATCACCGGATACATCCAGTTACCGGTCGGGATCACCAGCTGGAAGGCGGGGCTAACCATGAACTGCAGGAACGCATCCGCCAACTTGTCTTGCTTGGCGCCCGCCAGCTTGGCGGCCACCTCGACCTGACGATAGTGCCCCTCGGCAAAAGCGGCAGCCTGATACTGGCTCTTCTGCTCGGCAATCAGATGATAGGCGGGTGAGGTGGTGTAGGAGAGCACCATGTCAGCCTCGCCATCCATGAACATGCCATAGGCCTCGGACCAGCCCTTGGTGACGGTGACCGTCTTCTTGGCAAGCTGGGCCCAGGCCGCAGGTGCCTCATCCCCGTAGACGGATTTCATCCACAGCATCAATCCTTGCCCCGGGGTGGAGGTGCGCGGATCCTGATAGATCACCTTGAGATCCGGGCGCTCGACCAGCTCCTTCAGGCTTTTGGGGGGCTGTTTGAGTTGGTCTTTGTTGTAGACGAAGGCGAAGTAGCCGTAGTCATAGGGGACGAAGGTGTCGTCTTGCCATCCGCCTGGCACATTGAGGGCGCTCAAATCGGTATGATGCTTGGCAAAGAGGCCACTCTTCTTGGCCTCTGCGACCAGCGCATCATCAAGTCCCAGCACCAGATCCGCCTTGCCGTGGCCCCCCTCGAGGCGCAATCTGTTGAGGATGGCGACCCCGTCTTCGAGGGGAACAAGATTGAGGGTGCAAGCACACTGCTGCTCGAAGGCTTGCTTGATCTTGGGGCCCGGCCCCCACTCGGAGGCGAAAGAGTCATAGGTATAGACGGTGAGGGTCTGGGGCGAGGCTGCGCTGGCGGCGACGGAGATCAGCAGCCCTGTGGCGGCAGTCAGAATGGTTTTCATCTATGGCACTCCTGTGAGGTGCCGACGGATGAGGAGACGCTGTGCGTCTCGTGCCTCAAATTCCTCCGCCAGCATTATCTGGATCAGGTTCACGGGTATCATCTCAGCGCCTGGGCGCACCCCGTTTGAGCAAGGAGTCGCATTGTATTAACCTTCTGGGGGGCAGGCCAGCACAATCGTGTGTCGGGCCAGGCCCCCGTCGAGAGAGGAGTTCTGCGTGATCATCAGTACCAAGGAAAGGCGCGCCTTCCAGCGCATGATTATCAATGCCCCTATCACCCTCTATCAGGGCGATGCCGTGCTGATGGGGACCTGCCGGGATCTCAGCGCCACTGGCATGGGTATCTTGGTCAACGAACATAGCCTGGATCTCGGCCTGCCGATCCGGGTCAGCCTGGCCACTCACAGCAACCTGTTGCCGCCGTTCGAGGCCCAGGCGCGCATCCTGCGAGAGCTGGATGCGGAAGAGGGCACATTGCTGGCGGTGGCGTTCCTGCCCATCAGTTGACGTTGCGCCCGCCAGTCGGGCGTTTCGTCATCCCTCGCCGGTCTGCTGGCAGCGCGAAAGCCGGATCGACATGCAGTGACCCCATCGACCCCGCTATCCCCCGACCTCCTCGGGGCGTACCGCCTGAATACTCAACTGGCCACTGTCCACCAGAACCTTGCTGCTCGTTGCCAACTGGCCGGGGGGCAACTCGGCTGGACCGGTGGGCTCCATCAACAGATAGCGTTGTCCCTCCCACATCAGGCTCTCCTGGTTGCTCTGGACGGGCAGAGCGACGCCAAGCAGGGCATGGCCCGGGACGAACACCATGATCTGGGGAAGTTCGGGAAAGAGCTGCGCCAGCAATGCGACCATCAGGGTCACCTTGCTGTCGCAGTCACCACTATTTTGCTCCAGCACCTGACGGGGAGTCAGCAAACCCCGTCCGCCCCGGCCACTGGGTTCATCGAGCAGCAGGTAGGGGATATTCTGTACAAAATCGAGCACCCATGCCGTGGTGTTCTGATAGGCCTCCAACTCGGTGGCGCCACTTTGTTTGAGCAAATCGGCAAGGGGGGCGAGTTCGCTGCGGCTCTCAAGGGCAATGCGCACATGATCCTGCTTGATGGCTCTGCTGCCATCGGGTGGGATGAAGTACTGGAAGTAGTATTGCCGTAGCCATGCCTGCTCCAGTTCGGCGCGGCGTGTCTTCACCCAGGCCATGGCCGCTTGTGCCTTATCCTGATGGCGACTTTTGAGGCTCAGTTCGAATGCGGGCCTTGCGAGGGAGAACTGTACCTCGGGGAACTGGTCATTCGCCTCGCGCAGCAGGCTCTGCCAGATCTCTTCTTGCATCCGCGCCGGGCGATAGGTAATCAGTGGCGGCAAGGCGCCGGCGGCCAGTTGATAGCTGAGCTGCTGGGGCTCCCCCTTGTTGTCCTGCCAGCCCACCTTGAGCAGACCTGCACTGTTGATAAAGTGGCTTTGGGCCGCGAGAACCTGATCTGCGCCGCTCAGGCTCAACAGCAGGGCGAGTCTCCATGTCAAAACGAAGGGGGGTCTGCTCATCGGGGGTCATCGTCTCCTATGAGGTTGGAATGGCCAAACAAACGGGGAGCCAAGGCTCCCCGTTTATATTACCGCGTTCAGTGCCAGCTGGCCTGTTTGCGGTCCATGGTATCCGGACTCAGATCCAGCTCGGTTGTTTGGCTTCGAAGGCGCTGATGGTGGCCTCGTGCTGCAGGGTCAGCCCGATGGCATCCAGTCCGTTGAGCAGGCAATAGCGACGAAACTCGTCGATCTCGAAACCAAAGCTGAGCTCACCGGCACGCACCTGATTGGCTTCCAGATCCACCTCGATTTCGATGCCCGGCTGTGTGGCAACCAGCTGGAACAGGACATCCACCTCCTCTTCTTTCAACCGAACAGGTACCAGACCGTTGTTGATAGCGTTGCCATAGAAGATATCGGCAAAGCTTGAGGCGATCAGGGTTTTAAAGCCGTAATCCGCCAGTGCCCAGGGGGCGTGCTCACGGCTCGAACCGCAGCCGAAGTTTTCCCGGGCCAGCAAGATGCTGGCACCGGCATAGCGCGGCTGGTTGAGCACGAACTCGGGATTGGGCTGCTGGCCCGCATCATCGAGGAAGCGCCAGTCGTGGAAAAGGTGCTTGCCAAAACCGATGCGGTTCACTTTTTGCAAAAACTGCTTGGGAATGATTGCGTCGGTATCGACGTTGGCGCTGTCGAGGGGGACGACGATCCCTTGGTGTTGCTTGAAGCCTGTCATCTTGTTGATCTCCAATTACAGCGCGCGAATGTCGGCGAAACGACCGGTAACGGCGGCGGCGGCGGCCATGGCCGGGCTCACCAGATGGGTGCGGCCGGCGCGACCCTGGCGACCCTCGAAGTTGCGGTTGCTGGTGGAGGCGCAGCGCTCCCCCGGTTGCAGCCGGTCGTTGTTCATGGCCAGACACATGGAGCAGCCAGGCAGACGCCACTCGAAGCCAGCCTCGATGAAGATCTTGTCCAGTCCTTCAGACTCGGCCTGGGCCTTCACTTGCTCGGAGCCCGGTACGACCAGGGCCTGCACCCCGGCGACAACCTTGCGACCTTGGGCGATGGCGGCGGCGGCACGCAGATCCTCGATACGGCTGTTGGTGCACGAACCAATGAACACCTTGTCGATGGTGACATCGCTGAGCTTCTGACCCGGTTGCAAATCCATATAAGCCAGTGCTTTGCGGGCGGACTGTTGCTCCATCAGATCGGTGAAGGAGTCCGGATCCGGAATGGGGTCATTGACGGAGATCACCTGGCCCGGGTTGGTACCCCAAGTCACCTGCGGCGCTATGTCGGCGGCGTCCAGCACCACTTCGGCATCGAATCTGGCATCGGCATCGCTCTTGAGGGTTTGCCAGTAGGTGATGGCCTGCGCCAGCGCCTCGCCGGTGGGGGCAAACTCCTTGCCGCGGATGTAGTCGATGGTGGTCTGATCCGGGGCTATCATGCCCGCCTTGGCACCCAGCTCGATGGCCATGTTGCAGACCGTCATGCGTCCTTCCATGGAGAGACCCGTAATGGCATCGCCTGCGAACTCCACCACGTAACCGGTACCACCGGCAGCGCCGACCTTGCCGATAATGGCCAGCACCACGTCTTTGGCGCTGATCCCGTCGCTCAGCTTGCCGTTGACAGAGATACGCATGGTCTTGGCCCGGCCCTGCTTCAGGGTCTGGGTGGCCATCACATGCTCGACTTCCGAGGTGCCGATACCGAATGCCAGGGAGCCAAAGGCGCCGTGGGTGGCGGTGTGGGAGTCGCCGCAGACGATGGTGGTGCCAGGCAGGGTGATGCCCAGCTCAGGCCCCATCACGTGGACTATGCCCTGATACTTGTGGTTGAGATCGTAGAGACGAACACCGAACTCCTTGCAGTTGGCTGCAAGGGTTTCCATCTGGATGCGGGCCATCTCGCCGGAGGCAGCGATGTCCTTGGTGGTGGTGGAGACGTTGTGATCCATGGTGGCCCAGGTCAAGTCCGGGCGACGCAGGGGGCGATTCATGGCGCGCAGACCATCGAAGGCTTGCGGGCTGGTCACTTCATGGACCAGGTGGCGGTCGATATAGATGAGGGGCGTCTCGCCTGCGACTTCACGGACCACATGGGCGTCGAATACTTTCTGATAGAGGGTCTTTGCCATCTTGCTCACTCCTTCCTGATGTTTAGATGCGCGCGGCTATCTGGGAGCCCATGGCGGCCGTGCTCTGCACCGGATGATGGGCATCGGCCTGATGCAGATCGGCGGTGAAGTAACCTTCGGCCAGGGCCTCTGCCACGGCCTTTTCAATGGCCAGGGCCGCTTCTTCCTGCTTGAGGCTGTAGCGCAGCATCAGGGCGGCGGAGAGGATCTGGGCGATGGGATTGGCGATCCCTTTGCCTGCGATGTCCGGCGCAGATCCGCCTGCAGGTTCGAACAAGCCGAAACCGGCATCGTTCAGGCTGGCGGAGGGGAGCAGTCCCATGGAGCCGGTGATCATGGCGCACTCGTCGGAGAGAATGTCGCCAAACAGGTTGGAGCAGAGCAGCACGTCGAACTGGGACGGATCCTTGATGAGCTGCATGGTGGCGTTGTCGATATACATGTGACTGAGGGCCACGTCCGGGTAGGAGTGGGCGACTTGCGTCACCACCTCGCGCCACAGTATGGAGGAGGCGAGCACGTTGGCCTTGTCGATGGAGGTGACCTTGCTGCGGCGCACTCTTGCCGCCTGGAAGGCAAGGTGAGCGATACGCTCTATCTCGAAGCGGTGGTAGACCTCGGTGTCGAA
Organism: Aeromonas molluscorum; assembly: GCF_051376105.1. Classification (NCBI taxonomy): domain Bacteria; kingdom Pseudomonadati; phylum Pseudomonadota; class Gammaproteobacteria; order Aeromonadales; family Aeromonadaceae; genus Aeromonas; species Aeromonas molluscorum. The sequence goes on from NZ_JBPQCY010000002.1 coordinate 690,879, forward strand.
TGCCTTCTCGTGGGCACCTTCGCCCTCGCGGCCCTTGGGGTGACCAAAGTAGATGCCGCCGGTCAGTTCACGCACGCAGACGATGTCGAAGCCGCGATCCGAGATGTCGGCACGCAGGGGAGAGAACTGCTCCAATCCGGTGTAGATACGGGCCGGGCGCAGGTTGCAGAACAGCTTGAAGTGGGCACGCAGGGGCAGCAGGGCGCCACGTTCCGGTTGGCTCTGTGGCGGCAAGTGCTCCCATTTGGGGCCGCCTACCGAGCCAAACAGCACGGCGTCGGCTGCTTCGCACCCATCGAGGGTGCCCTGGGGCAGGGGAGAGCCGTGGTTGTCGATGGCGATGCCACCCACGTCATGGCGGTCATAGGCGAGGGAAAAGCCAAACTTGGCCTGCACCTTGTCCAGCACCTTGATAGCCTCGGCCATCACTTCCGGGCCAATGCCGTCACCCGGCAATACTGCGATCCGATAACTGCTCATACTGTCTCCGTCTTGATATTGTTATTGCGTCCCATCTGCTCGGCGACCTGATCGGCGCGCCAGATGCTGTTGATCACATGGATCAGCGCCTGGGCCGAGGACTCGATGATATCGGTGGCAAGGCCCATGCCGTGGAACTTGCGTCCCTTGTATTCGGCCACTATGTCGACCTGGCCGAGGGCGTTCTTGCCCTCACCCTTGCCTTTGAGTTCATATTTGTCGATGCGAATTTCGTAGCCGGTGATGCGGTTGATGCACTGGTAGACGGCATCGACAGGACCATTGCCGGTGGCGGCTTCACTGATGGTCTCCTGACCTACCTTCAGCTTGACTGACGCTGTGGCCAGTACCGAGCTGCCGCTCTGCACGCCCAGGTATTCCAGCTTGAAGTGTTCAGGTTCTTCGTGGATCTGGCTGAAGAAGGCCAGCGCCTCCAGGTCATAGTCAAATACCTGCCCCTTCTTGTCGGCCAGGGTGAGGAATCTGTCGTAGAGATGGTCGAGATCATAGCTGCTCTCGGCGTAGCCCATGGTCTCCATGCGGTGCTTGATGACGTGGCGACCGGAGCGAGAGGTCATGTTAAGGCTGTTCTGGGTCAAGCCAATGCTCTCGGGGGTGATGATCTCGTAGGTGTTCTTGGCTTTGAGCACGCCGTCCTGATGAATGCCGGAGCTGTGGGAGAAGGCGTTGGCGCCGACGATGGCCTTGTTCGGCTGCACCGGCATGTTGCAAATCTGACTGACGAGCGTGCTGGTGCGGTGGATTTCGTTGTGGCGGATGTTGGTGTGTACCCCGAGCAAATCGGCGCGGGTCTTCAGGATCATCGCCACCTCTTCCAGGGAGCAGTTGCCGGCCCGCTCGCCTATGCCGTTGATGGTGCACTCTATCTGGCGGGCACCCACCTGGATGGCACCGATGGAGTTCGCCACCGACAGGCCCAGATCGTCGTGGCAGTGCACCGAGATAATGGCCTGGTCGATGTTGGGCACCCGGTTGAACAGGGTCTGGATGATGCCGGAGAACTCGGTCGGCACCGTATAACCCACGGTATCCGGGATATTGATGGTGCGGGCGCCAGCTTTGATGGCGGCCTCGACCATGCGGCACAGGTTGTCGATCGGAGTGCGGCCCGCATCCTCGCAGGAGAACTCTACATCGTCCGTGTAACGGCGGGCATGCTTGACCGCGCTGATACCCATTTCCAGTACATCTTCGAAACTCTTTTTCAGCTTGCTCTGAACATGGATGGAGGAGGTGGAGATGAAGGTGTGGATACGAAACGCCTCGGCGGCTTTCAAGGCTTCCCCGGCGGCATCTATGTCTTTGGGCAGGGCCCGGGCCAGGGCGCAGACTCGGCTGTCTTTGATGTGGCGGGCTATGGTCTGCACCGAGTTGAAGTCGCCCGGGGAGGAGACGGGGAAACCCACTTCCATGACGTCGACACCGAGCCGCTCCAGGGCCAGGGCTATCTGCAGCTTCTCCTTGACCGTCAGACTGGCCGCCAATGCCTGCTCACCATCACGCAAGGTGGTATCGAATATGATCACTCGATTTGACATCTGTTTTCCCTCTTCCTAAGTGCTTTGGTGTGCATCCTGCTATTGGCATAAAAAAACCCGTGCAGGTTGCACGGGTTTTTGTAATGACCGGCTTTGCCTGAGCCCGGCTACAAGGTTCCCGCGCGACATGTCGCGATTAGGGAGCTTAGTAGTCGTTGAGCGGCAATACCCATGAGGTGAACAATCCTTCCAGTCAGTCATGCTTTACCAATATCGAGTTTTTTATCCTGTGTCAACCTGACTTTACCCATGGGATCCCCTGCGTTATTTAATCGAATTGTAAAGGAGTGCAAATTTCCTTGTCCCATGTTCGGTCCTTGCTCGATTATCCGGTCATTCCTGCTGTACTCGATCACCTGCACAAACGTATCGACTTATCAGCCTTTCGCGCATTCATTCGAGGTATTTCATGGAAAAACGTAGACCCGGTCGTCCGGTTGGACGTTCTGACATTCGTGACAAGTTGCTCGCAGCTGCTCGAGAGCGCTTCTTGAGCACTCCTTACAGCAAGGTCACCACCCGTGAGATTGCCGAGCGAGCAGGCTCCAACCTGGCAATGATCCATTACTACTTCGGTAGCAAAGAGGGTCTCTATCAGGCGGTGCTGGGGGATGTCGCCGAGCCGCTGGAACAAGCTTGGCAAGATGAGGGCAGCCACCGCAGTCTCAACGATCTGCTCAGCACCTACTATCAGGTGATGGCGCCAAACAGCGAACTGACCTCTGCCATCTCCAGTGCCTTATCCAGTGAGAAGAGCCCGGGACGGGATTTTGTCCTGAGCCGTCTCCTGGAGCGGCAAATGCCTCAGTTTGACGCCCTGCTGGCGTCCATGAAGGATAACGGCGAACTCAATGCCGATGCGGATCCCGAGATGCTGAAGGTCTCCTTCCTCAGCATGATGTGGCAGCCCTTCGTGATGAAGGAGCTCTATGAGCAGGTATTTGGTCTCAAGGTTGATGAACAGTTCATGGCCCGACTGGCGAACCACAACTGCCGCCTGATGGAGTCTGGCCTGCGCCCCAATCTGAACTGATGCATTCGAGATCACCATGATGAAAAAGGGCCCCAGGGCCCTTTTTCATTAATCTGTTACTCCCTATTCACCTGTTTGTCATACCAGCGCCTCAATCTGGTACTCAAGGATAATGAGGAGGCCAGGGTGATGAATAAAATCCAGCAATGGGATCTGCGGGTGTGTCAGCTCTGCTTGCTTCATCCCTATAATCGAACACTGGCCCGAGTCAGTCGCATCGTTTCCCACAGTGGCGATGGCCCCCTCTATCTGTTGCTGGCCCTGCTGCTTTGGCAGCAAGGTGCGCGCGGCCAGGGGGCGGTGGAGACGTCGCTGCTCGCCTTTGCTCTGGAACTGCCCCTCTACCTGCTACTCAAGAACAGCTTGAAACGGGCTCGTCCCAGCGGGTTACCGGTCTTCATCACCCCCTCCGATCGCTACAGCCTGCCCTCGGGCCACACTGCGGCCGCTTTCCTGATGGCGACGGTGTTGGCGGCCAGCTACCCCGAATGGGCCGGCTCACTGTTTGCCTGGGCTGGCATGGTGGCGGCCTCGCGGTTGCTGCTGGGTGTGCACTATGGCAGCGATCTGCTCGCTGGTGCCCTGCTGGGGGTCAGCTGTGCCAGCCTGGCTCTGGGCTGGGGCCAGGGATGAAAATACTGTTCGGGGTTCAGGGCACGGGCAATGGTCATATCAGTCGTAGTCGCACCCTGGCACGGGCCTTGGCCGCGCAGGGGATAGAGGTAGATTACCTATTCAGTGGCCGTGCCCGTGACGGTTACTTCGAGATGGAGGCATTCGGCGACTATCGCAGCTTCGGGGGGCTCAGCTTCGTCACCCGGGAAGGACAGGTCAGCCCCTGGAACACGGTGCGCCAGCTGGCACCAATACGCTTCTGGCAGGATCTCAAGGGGCTGGATTGTGGCCGCTATGACCTTGTCATCAGTGACTTCGAGCCCCTGACTGCGCATGCTGCGCGTCGGCAAGGGATGCCGAGCCTCAGCATCAGCCATCAGGCCAGCTTCCATTGGCCAGTCCCCCGTTGGGGCGAGAACCGACTCAGCCAGCAGCTGATGCGCCACTATGCCCCTGTCCAGCAATCGTTGGGGCTGCACTGGTTCCACTTTGGTTTCCCTTTATTACCCCCTATCGTCGATGCCATGCGTCCGACCCCTGACAATCACAGCATCCTGGTCTACCTGCCCTTCGAGCAGCAAGATGCCATCGCTGCCTTGTTGTCACGGTTTAGCCAGCATCGGTTCGTCTGTTTCCATCCCGGGGTGACCACGACTACCCAGTGGCGCAACATCCGCTTCGAGCCACCGGCCAGGGATGGCTTCAAGGCCCAGCTCTGTGGTTGTCGCGGTGTCATCTCCAATGCCGGCTTCGAGCTTGCATCGGAGGCGCTGACCCTGGGCAAGAAGCTGCTGGTCAAGCCCCTTGGTGGCCAGTTCGAACAACTGACGAACGGCAAGACCCTGGAGCTGATGGGACTGGCGCAGCTGATGGACAGCCTGGATGCCAATGCCGTGCGCAACTGGCTCGATGCGCCGCAGCCTGGGCCGATACTCTATCCGGATGTAGCGACGGCCCTGGCGCTCTGGTTAGCTCAGGGGGCCGAGGAGACGTTGGCCAGCTTGTCCCGGCGGCTCTGGGCCAAGGCGCTCTTTCCAGAAGAGGTTGGCGATCGACTGAGCGAGCTGGAAGGAGGGGAGTCCATTGGCACGACCTGGTTATCTCAGCTTGGCAGTGTCAAATAGTTCATCAACGAGGCTCATGGCTGGCAGCCATGGCCAGAGTTCACTGCTCGGGCGGTGTTGACACTCCCATAAGCTAGACTGATGAGTGACCCCTAGCTGAGGATAAGCAAGATGCGTTTTACCAATGAGAACGGTGAAGTGATGAACCTGGCAGATGGTCTGACTCTCCATGAGTTGCTTGATATGGGAGTCAGTATCTCCGTCTGCGAGGAGACTGACCCTGATCAGCAGATCTGGTTGGCCGAACCGGAGGACAATCCCTAGGTAATCCCCTCTAATGCCCATCCCGGTGGGATGGGCATTCCCCTGCCAATAAATTCCTCTTTAGCAGGATCCACTAGGTCACTGCGACATACCCAGCCAATGATGCCATTTTTTTCGACCCACTCACTAAATGTTAATATCTGTTTGAAATTTATGACTGTTATTGTCAGATAAAGCCGTGGACAAGCCGGGGGAAGCGGGTTAACTTGGTTTTTCACCCCCTTTTGTGGGGGTATGATGGACAAACCCTATTTTTCAACTATCGCGCTCCGTACTCACTCCGTCTGATCCATAACAAGTAACAGGCAGACCGGGTGGTGCCGGGAAGCAGCGGAGCCGTCGATAGAATTGCTAAACGGAGCAAAGCCTGGAGGGCTTTATCATGGAGATGTTATCAGGCGCTCAGATGGTGGTACGTGCGCTGGAGGATCAGGGGGTTGAGCATGTGTTCGGCTACCCCGGTGGCTCAGTGCTCGACATCTACGACGCCCTCTTCGAAAACGGCAAGATGGAACATGTACTGGTACGTCATGAGCAGGCGGCAGTACACATGGCAGATGGTTACGCACGTTCCACCGGCAAGGTGGGCACTGTGCTGGTGACCTCGGGGCCGGGGGCGACCAACTGCATTACCGGTATCGCCACCGCCTACATGGACTCCATTCCCCTGGTGATCCTGTCCGGCCAGGTGCCGACCACCATGATTGGAGAGGATGCGTTCCAGGAGACCGACATGATCGGTATCTCCCGTCCTGTGGTGAAGCACAGCTTCCTGTGCAAGACGGCGAGCGAGATCCCCGACGCCATCAAGAAGGCCTACTATATTGCCGCAACTGGCCGCCCGGGGCCCGTGGTGGTGGATCTGCCCAAAGACGTGCAGAACCCGAAAGAGAAATTCCCCTATCAGTATCCCGAGTCTGTCTCCCTGCGTTCCTACAACCCGACCAAGGCCGGGCACAAGGGCCAGATCAAGCGGGCGGCCAAGCTGCTGACCGATGCCCAGCGTCCGGTCATGTATGTGGGTGGCGGCGCCATCAATGCCAACGCGGACCAGCTGGTAACCAAGCTGGCCGAGCTACTCAATCTGCCGGTCACCACTACCTTGATGGGGCTGGGGGCTTTCTCCGGTATTCACAAGCAATTCGTGGGCATGCTGGGGATGCACGGCACCTTCGAAGCGAATAAAACCATGCACAATGCGGATCTTATCTTCGCCGTGGGTGCCCGCTTCGATGACCGTGTGACCAACAACGTGGCCAAGTTCTGCCCCAATGCGACCATAGTGCACATCGATATAGATCCCACCTCCATCTCCAAGACGGTGCAGGCCCATGTGCCTATCGTTGGCTCGGTAGAAACCGTGTTGCAGCAAATGCTGGATGTGATAGGCGAGTGTGGCTTCGACACTGACAAGCAGGCGATGGCAGATTGGTGGAGCCAGATCGATCAGTGGCGCTCGCGCAACTGTCTGGCCTACGAAACCCACCCCACCCTGATCAAGCCACAGCAGGTGATAGAGACACTCTACAAGGTGACCAAGGGGGAGGCCTTCGTTGCCTCTGACGTCGGCCAGCATCAGATGTTCGCCGCCCTCTACTACCCCTTTGCCAAGCCGCGCCAATGGATCAACTCTGGGGGCCTGGGCACCATGGGCTTCGGCATTCCGGCCGCCATGGGCGTCCAGTTTGCCAACCCGGGGGCGGTGGTGTGCTGCGTGACCGGCGACGGTTCCGTGCAGATGAACATCCAGGAACTCTCCACCTGCATGCAATACGGGGTGCCCATCAAGATCATCTCCATCAACAACCGTGCCTTAGGTATGGTCAAGCAGTGGCAGAAGATGTTCTACGGCGGCCGTCACAGCCACTCCTACATGGAATCCCTGCCGGACTTCGTCAAGCTGGCGGAGGCCTATGGCCACGTCGGTATCGCAGTGAGCGACCCGGCAGAGCTGGAGAGCGCCATGGAGAAGGCCTTCGCCATGAAGGATCGGCTGGTGTTCATGGATATCTCGGTCGACCCGGATGAGCACGTCTATCCGATGCAGATCAAGTTTGGTGCCATGGATGAAATGTGGCTGAGCAAGACGGAGAGAACCTGATGAGACATATTATTTCCGTTCTGTTGGAAAACGAGTCCGGTGCTTTGAGTCGTGTGGTGGGCCTCTTCTCCCAGCGTGGCTACAACATCGAGACCCTGACGGTGGCCCCCACCGAGGATCCCACCCTGTCGCGCATGACCATAGTGACCATGGGTGACGAGCGGGTGCTCGAGCAGATCCAGAAGCAACTTCACAAGCTGGTGGATGTGCTCAAGGTGTGCGATTTGAGCGAAGGGGAGCACATAGAGCGAGAGATTGCGCTGGTCAAGGCCCGTGCCATTGGTGGTACCCGGGATGAACTCAAGCGGCTGGCGGATATCTTCCGTGGTCAGATAGTTGACGTGACCCCGGATCAGTACACTGTCCAACTGGTGGGCACCAGCGAGAAGCTGGATGCCTTCATCAAGACGGCGGCCCAGACCAACGAGATCATCGAAGTGGTCCGTTCCGGGGTTTGTGGTATCTCCCGGGCAGAGAAATCCCTGCGAGCCTGAGTCCCTCTCATCCTCGACATAGAAAAGAGTCCTTCGGGGCTCTTTTTTTGTTAGTAAGGTGGAAGCGGATCGAAGAGTGCCACCGTCACTCCTGGCTAGCCGAGATTGAGACCTGGATGGATTAGCTCATTATTGATGCCATTATTTATATTTGCATCTGGTCAATAGCCGAGTTACAAGGCAGATTCAAACCAGTATCATTGTCGCCTTTTTCGTCATCGCCTTGGGGATAACAATGCCTTTTCGCCGCTTCAAATTGCGCCAGCAGCTTATGCGCGGGGTCTTGTCTTGCCTTGCTTTCCTGGTGATCCTGCTGCTTGGCGCCAGCATCATCGGCTGGCAAACGACGAGCGACATGAGCACTGATGCAAATGCCCGATTGCACCAGGCCCGTGACAAGTTTGACCGCATGCTGGATAACGCCCATCAGGCGGCGATGGCGGTCAAGCCTGAGCTGGGTAAGTCCTGTAATGATGTCGCGCTGCTGCTGCGCCATCAGGTGGCGACGGTACCGGACGTGCGTTCCGTCAACCTGACCCGGGGCAATCGCATCTACTGCACCTCCCTCTTTGGGAATTTCGACAAGGACTATGACCCGAGCGGCTATGTGCAGGGACAACTGGATCTGGCGCCGGGTAACTCGCTCACCCCGGATCGAGCCCTCATCGTTTACCGCGTCCAAGGGGAGGGGGGCAGTGTGCTGGTGGGCGTGGACGGTTATTACCTGGCCAACACGCTGCAGCTAATGAGTCGGGAAGTCCCCATGATACTGCAGGTGGGTCAACGCTGGATGGGGACTAATGGCCATGTCTCTGACGGCGAGCCCAGTATCGAGGGCAAGCGATTTGATATTGCCTCCCAACATTATGCCTATCGGCTGAATTCGAGCATCACGCCACAGCAATATTGGCAACATGCCTGGAATTACAGCAATGGCAGCATGGCGCTTTATCTATTACTGGCGCTGCTGGCCGCTGGTGTGGCCTTCTGGGCGCTGGGTCGGCCCGTGTCGCCAGAGCAGGAGCTGGCGCGGGCCCTTGCCAAAGAGGAGTTCATTCCCTATCTGCAACCCGTGGTGAAGGCCATCGATGGCGGATACACCGGCTGTGAGGTATTGATGCGCTGGCAACATCCCCAGCAGGGCATGATCCCGCCGGATCGCTTCATTCCCATGGCGGAGGCGAGTGGCCTCATCATCCCCATGACCAGTGCGCTGATGCGGCAGGTACGTGAGCGCTTTGCCCCCAAGGTCAAGGCGTTGCCCGTCGGCTTTCACTTCGGTTTCAACATCTGTGCTCGCCATTGTCAGGATCTCAGCTTGGTGGAGGACTGCCGTGCCTTCCTCAAGGCATTCGCGGCCAATCCAGTCAAGCTGGTGCTGGAGTTGACCGAGAGGGAGTTGATTGAATCAACCCCTATGACGGATCGCCTGTTTGCGGAGCTGCATGATCTCGGTGTTTTTATTGCCATCGATGACTTCGGAACCGGTCACTCCAGCCTGACGTATCTGCAGAAGTTTCAGGTCGACTTTCTCAAGATCGATCAGAGCTTCGTCGGCATGATTGGCTCGGATGCCCTCTCCAGCCACATAGTAGATAACGTGATCGACTTGGCCACCCGGCTCGGTCTCATGCTGGTGGCCGAAGGGGTTGAAACCCAGCTGCAGGCGGATTATCTCAGGGCGCACAAGGTCGATTTTCTGCAGGGTTATCTGTTTAGTCGTCCCTTGCCCATGGCCGAGTTTGAACGGCTCTTTCCCACGCTGGATAAAAGTGGGAGTCTGCCCTCGGAAATCTCAGCACAACAAGCATAAAAAAAGCGGCCATAGGCCGCTTTTTTTATGGAGGACCGGGAGGTCAGAGCATGCGTCTCATGGCGTTGCACAGCCGCTTGATGCCCTCCTCTGTGGTTGCCTCGTCCACGCAGGAGAAGCTCAGACGCAGGGTGTTCTGGATCTCGGGGCGAACATAGAAAGGGGCACCGGGCACGAAGGCGACTTTCTCCTTGATGGCCTCATCGAACAGCGCCATGGCCGAGATGCTGGCCGGCAGGGTCAGCCAGAGGAACATGCCCCCTTCCGGACGAGTGTAGCTCACCCCTGGCGGGCAGTGACGGGCCAGCGCGGCCTCCATGGCAGCACGCTGACGGCCATAGACCTCCTTGATCTTCTCCAGATGAGCATCCAGCGAGTGGTCAGTCAGGAAGCGGTGCAGCACCTGCTGGCTGAAGGCGTTGCTGTGCAGATCGGTGGCCTGCTTGGCGATGGTGACCTTCTTGCGCAGCCAGTCCGGTACCAGCATCCAGCCCAGCCGGAAGGCGGGCACCACCGTCTTGGAGAAGGAGCCGAGCAGCACGGTATTGTTCGGTGCCAGCTTGGCGATGGGAGGCAGGTGCTCACCCTCAAAGCGCAACTCGCCGTAGGGGTCGTCTTCCACCATCAACAGCTCGTGGCGTACCAGTCGCTCGGCGATGGCCTCGCGGTTGGCTCGGCTATAGGAGACGCCGCTCGGGTTCTGGAAGTTGGGCACGCCGTAGAGCAGTTTGGCAGTGGAGCCTTCAGCCAGCAGCGCATCCAGCGCGGCCAGATCCAGCCCCTCTTCCCCCAGGGTGATGGGTCTGAATCGGGGTTGATAGACGGAGAAGGCCTGAATGGCACCGAGATAGCCCGGCTCCTCGATGATGAGATCCTGCCCCTCATCGACCAGTACCTTGCCCAGTAGATCCAGCGCCTGCTGGGAGCCGCTGGTGATGAGGATGTTGTCCGGATTGACCTGCATGCCGTGGCGCGCCAGGTAGCGGTCGGCAATATATTGGCGCAGTGGGGCGAAGCCTTCGGTAGCCGCATACTGCAGCGCAGCGGCGCCTTGCTCACGCAACACGTCCTGGCAGGCCTGATCGATCGCCTTGACCGGGAACAGATGAGGATTTGGAAGGCCGCCGGCGAAGGAGATGATCTCCGGATTGGCGGCAACTTTGAGGATCTCGCGGATGAAGGAGGGTTCAACCTGCTCGAAACGCTGGGCAAAAAACGGCTGCATAGGACTCTCTCTGACTGGTGGGCGGTCACTCCATTCAACCGCCAAGTTATCCGTTTGTATCAGATTTAAAAATTGAGGCAATGGCTGGTGGAAAAATCGATAAAAAAGGGCAGGTTTGGCACCTGCCCACATTTTATCGTCCCGCCTTGGCATCCCCTCGCCAAAACGGCTGAGGAGACGGTTACAATCCTGGATCGCGCAGGAAACGGATCATGATGTCGGTGTTGGCACCGAGTTGCTGCTCAACCCGGCCCGGGAACAGCTCGGCCATCTTGTCGAGACGGTCGTACTGGGTATGCCAGATCTTGCCCCACTGGGTCTCGCTGTCCCGATCACAGGCGCTCTTGCTCCCCTCGTCATAGCAATCCCACAGCGCCGGGTTGGTGCTTTGGGAGTAACCGTCGTAACCATCGGCCCCATTGATGGTGAAGTTGGTGGCCTCGACATAGGCGATGGGCACCCCCAGGCACGCGAAGGGGGCATGATCAGACCAACTGCCGGTCTCACCTTCTGGATAGCCCGCGTAGCTGGGATGGATGGCGAATGGAGTCTGGGTCAGTTCGGAGATGGCAAACAGACGATCGCGCACCTTGGGATCGTGGCTGTAGCGCATCGGATCGGCGCAGCCATACTCGGCTTCGTCCGAGTGGGCGGAGTGGACATAGACGATGTCACCACCGGCGATGGTGTCGTAGTTGACCATGGCCAGCAGCTGGGCGATGGCGGTGTCATCCAGACTCGCCACATAGGCCTTGGCGCCGTTGAGGCCATTCTCCTCCGCGCCGAAGAAGGCGAAACGCACCGTATGGGGCAGGGTTTGTCCCTTGAGCGCCTCGGCGACCGCCAGCAGAGCGGCCACGCCGGCACCGTTGTCGGTGGCGCCTTCCGAGCCATGTTTGTCACCCGTGCTGTCGTAGTGGGCACCGATCAGGATCACCTTGTCGCTCTGGCCCTTGAGCTCGGCGACCAGGTTTTGGGAGGTCTTGCTGACCCCGCTCTTGGTGTAGCTGAACGTTTGGTTCTGCACATCGTAACCCCAGCCGGTCAGATGATCCTGGATCCAGGCGGCGGCGCGAGTTTCGGCCTCCGTGCCCGTGGGGCGGGCTCCAATCCCCTCGGCACTCGAGCTGAGTTGGGTCAGGTATTCGAAAGCCTGTTCGGCCGGCGTCGCCGCCGCCGGGGCCTCTGACTCATTGCTGGACGTGTTGCAACCGGTCAGCAGGGCGGCGAGGCTGAGGGCAATAAGGGTCTTGTTCATACTGCAATCCTTTGTTGTGTATGGTTTTATTGTCGCGACATAGCATGGCCCCATGCAGCCCTTGATACTGTGAGCCAGCTGGCAATTGTCCATTGAGCTGCATGGGTTCAGCACGGCCCGGTCATTTGTTGTCGGAAACACTTGCGCCTTGGGCCCATCTTGGGATAATTCGCTCCCCAGTTTCTGCCGATAGATGAAATAACGAGCCAATTTATGCCAGTGACCCAAGACGAATTTAACGAAGACGGCAAATTCATGCGCAAGATCCGCAGCTTTGTCCGTCGTGAAGGCCGCCTGACCAAGGGTCAGGAGAAGGCTCTGGCCGAACAGTGGCCAGTCATGGGGATCGATTTTGACACTGCCCCGCTGGACTTCGTCGCCCTGTTTGGCCGCGACGCGCCTGTGGTACTGGAGATTGGCTTTGGTATGGGGACCTCCCTGGTCGAGATGGCCAAGCAAGCCCCCGAGAAGAACTTTATCGGCATAGAGGTGCACAGCCCCGGTGTCGGGGCCTGCCTTGGCAGCGCCCAGGAGGCCGGTATCACCAATCTGCGTGTCATCTGCCACGATGCGGTCGAAGTGCTGGAACACATGATCCCGAACGGCTCGCTCGCTTGCCTGCAGCTGTTCTTCCCGGATCCCTGGCACAAGAGCCGCCACCATAAACGCCGCATAGTACAGCCAGCCTTCGCCCAGGATATTCGTCAGAAGCTGGCCATCGGAGGAGTCTTCCACATGGCTACCGATTGGGAAAACTATGCCGAGCATATGCTGGAAGTGATGAGTGCCGCCGAGGGTTACGAGAACACCTCCCCTGCTGGCAACTGGGTGGCTCGTCCAGAGTGGCGTCCGCTGACCAAATTTGAACAACGGGGCCATCGTCTTGGCCACGGGGTTTGGGATCTGATTTTTAAACGCGTTAACTGAACCTGAGGAGCTGTCATGGCAAACCGTAGTCGCCGTCTGCGTAAGAAATTGCGCGTCGAAGAGTTCCAAGAAATGGGATTCGATCTGAGCTTTAACTTCCCGGTCAATACCGCTGAAGAGACCATAGATGCCGTTATCGATGCCCTGATCGATGAGGTGATTGAGCCGCGTAAACTGGCATTCGCCGGTTCCGGTCACCTGGCATGGGAAGGCATGATCTGCACCCAGGCGCTGGGTAAATGCACCGATGAGGACAGAGCCGTTCTCAAGGGCTGGCTGGAAGCCAAAGGCATGGAGGCCGTCGCGGTCACCGAACTGTTCGACCTCTGGTATGGCGAACCGGCCTGATTGGCCGAATGAAAAATCCCGCCGCTGGCGGGATTTTTGTCTCTGGGGTCGCTCACCCCGTTTGAGTCGTGGAACCTCTCAATGCAGCTGTCATCGCAATTACTTGAAAGCATCCTTGATGAAGTGCGTCCCTTGCTGGGGCAAGGCAAGGTGGCCGATTATATTCCGGCTCTGGCCCAGGTGCCCGCCGAGCGGCTCGGCATGGCGGTCTACACCGTAGACGGCGAGCTGTTTACCGCCGGTGACGCTTTCGAGCCCTTCTCCATCCAGAGTATCTCCAAGGCGCTGAGCCTGACCTTGGCTCTCACCCTCTATCGGGAAGAGGAGATTTGGGCCCGGGTCGGCAAGGAGCCTTCGGGTCAGCCGTTCAACTCCCTGGTGCAGCTCGAGTTTGAACAAGGCATCCCCCGCAACCCCTTCATCAATGCCGGCGCGCTGGTCGTCAGCGATCTGCTGGAAACCCGGCTCACTGCGCCCCGTCAGCGGACCTTGGAGCTGGTGCGCCGCCTGGCGGCCAATCCCGCTATCGTCGCGGACGCCGTGGTGGCGAAGTCCGAATACCAGCATTCGGCCCGCAACGCCGCCATCGCCTACCTGATGAAGTCCCACGGCAACTTCGAAAATGAAGTGGACAAGGTGCTGCAGAGTTATTTCAACGCCTGCGCCATTCGCATGAGCTGCGTCGACTTGGCGCGCGCCTTCATCTATCTGGCGAATCGCGGCCTGCCGCTCGGGGCGAGCGAGCCTCTGCTGGCGGCCCGTACGACCAAACAGGTCAATGCCTTGCTCGCCACCTGCGGCCTCTATGACGAAGCGGGTGATTTTGCCTACCGCGTCGGCATGCCGGGTAAATCCGGGGTGGGCGGTGGTATCATGGCACTGATCCCGGGTGAGCTGTGTGTCTGCGTCTGGTCACCCGAACTGAACAAGGCCGGTAACTCTCTGGCAGGTACGGCAGCCCTAGAGCTACTGTCCGAGCGCCTCGGCCGATCCATCTTTTAACTGCCATTCATCATAAGTGAGCAAGTCAATGAAACACGCGATTCGGCTGCTGGCGGCCTCGGCCAGCCTGCTGCTCTGGTGCAGCTTTTCCGCACAAGCGGGCGAGCTTGCCCCTCTCTCCTTGCAGGAGGCAAAGGCTCAGGGCGCCATCATAGTCGACACCCGCCCCAGCCACTTCTACCAGGGCTGGCCCATGGAAGGTGAGAGTCAGGGCGGCCATGTCCCGGGAGCAGTGAGCCTGTCTGCTGACTGGAAATATGATGACGAGCAGTGGCCCCAGGCGCTGCGTGACAAGGGGTTGGATGCCAGAAAGCCGGTCGCCATCTACGGGAGTGAACGTGGTCTGGCCGAGGTGGCGCGGATGCTGCGCATGCGCGGCTTCCATCAGCTGTACGAGCTCAAGGATTGGCAAGAGGCCAAGCGCGATCATCTGGTGCGCTGGCAGCAGCTGGTCTATCCCCAGTGGCTGGCGGATCTGCAGGCTGGCAAGCCAGTCGTAGCCGCCCCCAAGGGTGACTGGAAACTGTTCGAAGTGGATTGGGGTGCGCCCAAGGCGTTTCTGATCAGTCACATCCCAGGGGCCGATTATATCGATACCAACCGCCTGGAACAGGAGCCGCTGTGGAACAAGGTGTCCGATGCCGATCTTGAGGCGCTGCTGCTGGAGAATGGCATTCGCCATGACACCACAGTGGTGCTCTATGGCCGCAACACCATGGCTGCCGCCCGCGCCGCCCATCTGCTGATGTATGCCGGAGTCAAAGACGTTCGCCTGCTCGATGGTGGTATCGAGGCTTGGTTTATCGCCCATCTGCGCACTAAGACCGGCCTGCCGCACCAGTATGAGCCCGTCAAATCGTTCGGTGCCAAGATCCCCGTGCATCCTGAGTATCTCACCTCGACCGAACAGGCCAAAGCCCTGCTCAAGCAGCCCGATGGCGAGCTGGTCAGCATCCGCACCTGGGACGAGTTCATCGGTGAGACCTCGGGTTACAGCTATATCGAACCCAAGGGCGACATTCCAGGCGCCAAATGGGGTCATGGTGGCGTCGACTCGCAAAGCATGAGCGATTTTCACAACCCGGATGGCACCATGAAGCCGTCGAGTGAAATTCTGGCCATGTGGCAGCAGTGGCAGATAGCGCCGCAGGATCAGACTGCTTTCTATTGCGGCACCGGCTGGCGCGCCTCCGAGGCCTTCTTCTACGCCTGGTTGATGGACTGGAAGCGGATCAGCGTCTACGACGGCGGCTGGTATGAATGGAGTTCTGACCCCAAGAACCCAACCATCACCGGCGTTCGCAAGCCAAGCGAAGGGTGACATGAGAGGCCGGACACTGTCCGGCCTTTTTATTGCCTACAGAAACGCCGGTTGCCAGAAGGGTGACATGGCTTGTTGATAAGGTTGAAGAAGAGGGTGCTGCTCACCCAGCTATGTTCGGTCATGTACCAGTCGGTGTTGGCATTCAATCCGACTTGGTACATGTAAAAGCTTTCGGCACCTCCGATGGACTGGCTCAGCTTGGGCACGATCTTGAAATCCCATGAGCGGGGTTCGGCCTCATGGCGCCGTGTCCCTTCGGCAGAGGCCGGACGACTGCCGCCTTTTATTGCCTTGCCTATCAGGGTGACATGAGAGGCCGGACACTGTCCGGCCTTTCCTGCCTACATCCCCTGCTTCTGCTCGATGATGCGCAGCTCTTTCACCGTGGGAGGCAGGGCATTGATGGCCACCATGGTGGCTCGCTTCTCGCTCTGGGTCTGATCCCTATAACGGGTCTGTTCCCCCTCCAGGGTCAGGGTCTCTTGCTCGCTGTAGAGTGAGGCCTGTTGCCAGCCCCCATTGGCGGCAAACTGGGATCAGGATTTTGCCGCAATGCGCTTCCCCTTGCCGTGCCGGGGAGTTGGACGGGCAGCAGCGCCGGTTCGAAGCCAGCAAACAGCGTTGCTCCTGGCATGGGCTCGATATGATATTCATTCCATACCGCGACGGGGGACAACCGGATGCGGCCATCCGGCTGAATGAGATAGACCTCGCCAGGATTGGCGCCGGGCAGCAGGCTGTGGCCCTGCCAATATTCAGCCAGCCCTTTGGCGGGTTCATGGGGCATGGTCTTGCGACTGTTGATCAACCCCAGCAGATAGAGGCTGGATGGCCGGCGGGAGAGGTAGAGTGAATAGTCTCCGGCCAGACGAGGGTTGTCTGCTGGCTCCACCCTGCTGAGATCAGGGTCCAGCTTGATGTCAATCCGGCCTGCCACATCGAGCTGATCCAGTTCGCGCAACAATTGTTGGGTGGCTTGAACCAGGCCTCCCTGATGCTCTCTCATCCAGACAATCTGGAGTGCTTTCAAATCGCTGAGCAGCTGATCTTTGGCCTGTTGTGCCGAGGCATCTTTGGTGGGAGACGAGATGATGGCGGCAGGCCAATAGATGTCACCAGGCAAGCCCGATGCATTCAACAGCTGTTCCAGGCGCTGGGTATCGGAGAGTGAAATGGTGGTCTTGCTGGCATGACCGATGATCACCTGGGTGACGCTGTCAGCGTGAAGCCATGGCGCATAGCCAATCAATAACGAGAGTATGATTTTTTTCATGGTGCATATGGCTTGGTGAAGACCATCTCAATGGTGCTGTTGTCAGGGCCGATTTGTTGAATGCTTTTTCTGACCAAGCCGGTCTTTTTATCCAGCCAGTAATAATTCTGCCACGTCTGGCCATCTTTCACCGACTGGACCGCCTCTTCATAGAGTGAGGTCGCCAGCACGGTGCCATTGATATCCAGACTCTCATCTGCCAGTTGTTTGAAGACAGTGTGGATGTTTCTTCCGCTATGGCGAAGCTGCGCCCATTCGGCCAGATAACTGAATTGGACATCGTTAGGGATGACTGCCTGACTCAACGGATCCTTCATGGTACCGGAGAAATAGCGAAGATCATTATCCAGTTTCAGCGTCTTGGTAATTCGACCATGCTCGGTGACGATCAAGCCTCTGTCGCTACTAACCCAGGACAAACGATCACCTTCAGCAAAGGCGAGTACGACAAATATCGTTGGTCTGTCGTCCACGGTGACGAAGGCACTGGCATAGGGCAGTCTTTCGATGGCTTCCGGGGTAATGGCTATCTCATCATCAGCAGAGAAGAGATATTTGAGCTGTTGATAGCTATCAACGTTGCTGTCTGCACAGCCAAACAACAACATTGATAGCAATAAAAGAATGCGTTTGGTTAGCATGAAAGCATCACTGAATAAATAGGACAATAATAAAGACTGCCCTGAGGCAGTCTTTATTTAATTAAATCAACGAGCTGTGCTGGTGACAGTCGAAGGGCTGTCATCGTTGCTGTTACTGGCAACGGCAACACCGATGGCTGCAGCAGCGGCGACACCAGCAGCGATGGCGCCAGCAGTCAGACCACCAATGGCAGCGCCGCCTGCAGCACCTGCACCGGCAGCAGCGCCACCAGTAGTACCTGCACCAGCAGCGACTGTTTCAGCAGCCATGGTCGGGCTGGACAGCGCCAGCAGTGCAGTCATAATCAAAACACTCTTCTTCATATATTTCCCTTATAAAATCAGAATAGTCGACGTTCGTTCTACTCTATTGTGATGGCAAGCCATCGTTTTTGACCGATTTGCATCCATTATTTTCTATCATGACGGAATGCAAAGCGAATCAAAACTATCATCACCCCCAACATGCCGCCCAACAAGGCACCGAGTACAACAATCAGTGCTCGTTTAGGTTTTATTTTTTCTTCGGCTATGACTGCAGGATCAAGCACTTTAAACACATACTATTGATTGACTTCGGCGAGCATCAGGGTTTTGGTCTGCTCCTCGATAAGCTGATAAAAAACCTTCTGCATGTCAGCTACGGACGTTTTTGATAACTGCTCGGTTAGATAAGAAATATTTCGCTTGGCCTCATCTTGATCGCGGCGTTTCATGGTGGCATTGAGGTCATCGATCAACCAGTCCACCCATTGCTTGGCAATCTGAGGCGAATAGAAATCGATAGAGACTGTCAATAGGCCTGTCTTGGGATCACTGTTGAGCATGACCAGGTTTTTGAAGGCTTTAATCAGTTCCCAATCGCTCGGTTCTAAGGACTTCCCTGGGGGAACATCACGGACCCACCTGTGATTGACCATGTCATAGATCAGAGGATCAATGATGAGCTCTCCTGTGTTTTTATCCATGCTCTTGGCCGCCATCAGTGGCACGGCCAATTGATGACGGCGGATAAAATCGGTAAGAAACAGGCGTGACTTGCCCACTTCGATGGCGATAGATGCTTTATCTCCACCTTTGTTGCCAAGATCGACTCCCGCCAGACTGGCCAAGCCACCAAAGCGGGAAGCCAGCGCTGAGAGCCCTCCTCCCTGCTGTTCGAGTGAAGGGGTCAGTAAAGCCTCGGAGCGATAAACATTAGGACTCAGGATTGCAAATGCAACAGCAATGCAAGTGGCAATAAAAGTGGTGGAGAGAATCCACCACTTTCCTGACCACAATGAAACAATCAATTCCCTTAGATCAATTTCATCATTCACCGGTGATAAATCTCTCGGTAAAGGAATGACGTTTACTTTCTGTGCTTCCATGATGACAAAGCTACCTTAACTATACGAATGACAAGGTTATTTTATCGCTGACCATGCAACACCCAATTGATACATTATTTGTGTTGCTGATGACATGATGCTCAAATTATCCAAATAGTCTGAATCTACCGGAACTATGATGGTGTCACCTGGTTCCAGACTTTTTCTACCACCAAACCAACTATCATTCGGGAGCATGACACTACCATTGGCTTTTATAACATATACTCTATCTGTATCAGCTTGTTTCTTTGTGCCCCCAGCCCGGCTGATATATTCATTTATGCTGGTGTCATTGTCATAGATGTGAGATGACGGGAATTGTACCATACCTGCAATAGAAACAACATTCTGCAAGGTAGGAACATATAGCTTATCTCCATCCTCAAGTAATACATCAGATTGTTTTTCTCCAGATAAAAGAGCAGGCATGTCAATGGTCATACGACCAACTGCTTTGGTATTCTCTAGTTGATTGACGACTGTCATAGCTTCCGCTGGGGAACTGCTGTAATTCGCAATAGTGCTTTGTCTGCGTAGTGTCATTGTTGCAATTTCTTGCCGAAGTTCATCACGCAACATTACTAGCCGTTCAGACTCTTGTTGGCGAAGAGCTTTACGAGCAAAAACGGCACCATTTGGATTTGCGTACGCGGTGATACCACCAACCCGCTCTATCAAATCGTGCAGACTTTCTCCACGTCGTACTGTATAGGTCCCCGGATATTTTACTTCACCAAATACTTGTACCGTTGCTTCTTCTCGCCACTGTGGATGGGGTAATACATTGATATTGTCTTTAGATTGCAACGTTGGCGAATTTGACTTGCTACTGGCAATCTCGAGCGAGAAGCGCTCATTGTTAACAAGGATGCTATCGCCACGTTCATTTACACGAGACAGTTCAACTATATTTGCCTGTTCATTGAAGCCGCCTGCAGCAATGATAGCGTCCTGCATACGACTATTATTTGTTAAAGGGTAAAGACCAGGGTATTTTACTTCCCCCCTTACCTCGATGATCTTAACAGGCTTGCCTTGTGTTGATTGTGCCTTTAATCGCTCGATGACAGGAGCAAGAAGGGCCTGCCTTGAGTCTGTCACAATCGAGTCTGTCGCCGTTTTGTCTGATAGGGATGAGAGCTTTACTTGATTACGGCTATTTAACTCATCTCCGCTAACATTTGCTCCCGTTGCATCGTCAGTGCGTTCCATAGATGCACTGTTGAGCTCGATAGTTTTTTCTTGGGTGCCTTTTACTTTGAAATTATTAGTCGCTACTTCTCTTAACCTATCAGTGGCATCATTACGAAAGACCAGAATCTGATCCCTGGCATGAAGCTGGATATCATCCGGACCACCTGGATATTGTAAGGCTTTCCCTAAATTGAATTGAATTACACTGATATTTCTCTGAAGATCGATCTCTCTTACCACCAAGGCGTAGTTCAAATCGGTAGCGGAAATAAGATCTCTTTGAGTATCTTTTAGAATGCTGCTTATTCTAGTGCCAGGGGTAAAACTATACACACCATCTCGGACCACAGCACCCTTTAATACAATAGCCTGGTTATATTCAGTGCTGCTGGGCTTGACCTGTATTTTATCGCCATCACTAACCTTAAAATGACGGTCATGAGTATTAGCCAGTGTCAGATTGAATACTCTAAGCCCTGACTCTGTATGGCGCTCTATGGATACTTCTTGCAAAGCAGCTGCTTTAACACCGCCAGCCAGGGCCAAGACCTCGGCCAATGACGCTGTGTTTCTAAGCTCATAGATAGCGGGGCGTTTTACCAAGCCACTGATAGCAATCTCGCTGCCCTTGGCTGGTATAAAAACGGTGTCGCCAGCCTGCAGACGTATATCCTGGCTAGTGTCTCCCCAAACCAGCATCTTGTAGAGATCTACATCAATGACTTTTTGTCCTGAGCGTTTTACTTGAATTTTACGCAGTGAACCTACGGTATCTATCCCTCCAGCGACTTGTAACACTTGAGTGACTGTCGCCATGCCACTGACGTTATAAGCTCCGGGACGATAAGCATCACCCATGACAAAGACTTGCATAGAACGCATGGAGCCAAAACTGATGAAGGAATTTACACCAATCATCTGCTCTTTAATTCTTGCTTCTAGATCCGCCCTGAATTGCTGAAATGTCTGCCCGCTGGCAGAGATAGGGCCTAGGTTAGGGAAGTCAATATATCCTTCTCGCCCTACATTCAGCTCATAAACAGTATTCTCTTTTCCATAGAGTTGAACATGTATCTTATCTCCAGGTCCAAGGACATAATCATCTGATACCGGCATATCAGTAATAGGGGCATCTAAAATTGGCTCACCAGCAAAGACGTTATATCCGAATGGTTGTAAGTCTCCGGGTTGCGCCACACCAGCAATGAGCGGACGCTGGGATACTTGGGTGTAATCCAACTCACGTGGGGCTGCGACAGGGACCGAGGGCGTGATAGGAGTAATGGCGCTTGCGCTTTTCAGCTGCTCTGTTGATATACCATATTGTTTTGCCAATGATTGCTGTTCTACAGGCGATAGACGCTTGAACTGTTCCATCATCTGTGGAGTTATTTGTGGTGCGGCGAACGCACTCAAGCTAACCGCAGCAAGTATCCATGGCGCTGTTATAAATTTCATTTTTGGTAAAGCCTTGAAATGTGTTTATTCTGACTGTTAGAAATGGTTGCCAGAACGTATCTGACATTCCATGTTGACTGTATTAACTCTTGCTGTTCATCACACCCTGAAAGAAACTGGGTCTATTACAGATATTTTTGTTTTCTGTGATTGAATTATTTTAATTAATTACTGGTTACATGAAACAAACGTATTACAATTGTAAATTACGAAAAATTGACCGTTTATAACGGGTGGCATGGAATGGATTTCACAGAAAATCAGTATTGACTTATGGCCCAAGTCACTATTTTGCCAACTGTGCGACCAAATTACTCAATAAAGAGTCTCACCCCACCGACAAGATGTAGGGAAAATGGGCATAGCTACCGCATCCGAATGACATCTCGGCATGAATTGTGAATTATTTGTTGCTAAATCTGTTCGCCAGACAAACTGTGTCACACTTGGGTGGGCGAAAAAGATTTATTATTGATGGTTTTAGTAATTAGGTTGCCATTTGAATCCAGTGGCGGAATTTATCAAAAGTGTATTTTTTTGCAACAAATATCAGACAGTTCTCAATAAATGGATGCCATTGGAGCCACTCATGGCATTTTGTGCTGAGATATAGGAATGTTTGTATAAATACTGTTGTGTTTTTGTACTTAATTGCTGGTTTTTAGGTCGCTTGCTGGGTGTTGACTTTCTTGTTTTTGTCTTGAGTTATATTCGTTTCAGCTAGGCTGTTGGAGTGTTCCTCTCATGGTGAGGGGCGGGCAAGGAAAGCAGGCGATGAGATTTTCCATGATGTTACTCTGCTGCGCGTTGGGTGTTACGGCATGTAGCGCCCAATACATAATGAGCACTCGGGATGGCAAGCTGATCACCACTGATAGCAGACCCAAGCTGGATGAGAGCACTGGCATGTATCGGTATTACGATGAGGAGGGGAGGGAGATGCTGATCAGGAAGGACGATGTGACTCAGATAATGGATCCTTGATCCATCTTGCTCGCTTGTTAGAAGGGCTGCCTATGGGCAGCCCTTCGTCGTATGGGGTCAGGCAATCTGATCGATCTGCCGATTAACTTGGCGGGCAAACAGCTGATGGAAGCGCGAGCCGGGGTTGGCCAGCAGACCGACCGGCGAGCCCTGCTCCACGACGGTGCCCGCTTCCATCACCACGACCTTGTCGAGGGAGAGCAGCGGTTCCAGATGGTGGGCTATCACCAGGTAGCTGGCATCGGGTCTATAGCGATAGAGCAACTCGGCCATCTCGCGCATGCCGCTGTGGCTGAGATCCGAGGTCGCCTCATCCAGCACGATCAGCGGGCGGTGCGACAGCAGTATGCGAGCGATCACCAGCAACTGGGTCTCCCCTGCGGAGAGTTGCAGCCGGTCGAGATCTTCATCCAGCCGCCCGGCGCAGCGCTCACCCAGCCCCACTCGTTGCAGTGCCTCTGTCAGTCTCTCATCGTTGCGTTGGGCGTCGCCATTTCCGAGCCTGTCAGGCTGAGGATCTGTGCCGCCGGACGACAGATCATGCTGCTGATCAAGGGGGGCCAGGTTGGCGCGCAGGGTGCCGAAGAAGGTGAGTGGCGTCTGGGATACTGTGTCAAAAAGGGCACGGACCGCCTCGGGGGCCAGGGTCGAGAGTGGCTGCTCGCCGTAATAGATCTCCCCTTGCGAGGCCGGATACATGGCCTGCAGGGCACCAAGCAGGGAGCTTTTGCCCGCCCCGGTGCGGCCGCATACGCCGACTTTCTCACCGGGAGCCAGCTCGAAATTGACCTTGTGCAAGGCCCACTGGCTCGCCTCTGGGTAGCGCAGGCCAAGGTTGACGAAGCGCACTGGGGGGTGAGGATCGCGCAGCGGCTCCCCCTCCTGGCGTTCACTGGCTATCTCGCTGTATTCGCGCACCCTCTCGACGGCATTCATCATCTGCTCGACCTCGGCAAAGGTGCGGATCAGGGCATTGAGCATGGCCGAGGTGGTGAAGGCGTAGGTGATCGCCACGGCCCCGAATAGCGTGCTGTCGCTCAGGGCAACCATGAGTGCCACGGCGCCGACCAGGGCGGCGGAGAGCAGGGTCTGGTGCAGGCCGAGCCAGCGGTTGATGGAGGTGGTGGTGTACCAGCTGCGCAGGTTGTTGTCATAGTGGATCAGCACCTGATCCAGGGCATAACGCTCGGCACCGGCCAGGCGCAAGGCGGGAGCGCCACGAATGGTTTCACTGATGCTGATATAGAGTGGCGAGCGCAGCACCGATGCCTGGCGTCTGAGCTTGAGCTGCACCGCCCGGTAGCGGCGTTGCAGCAGGTAGAGCACACCGCCGACCAGGGGCGTGACCAGCAGCAACAGTGGCAGATTGATGCCGATGACCAACACCTGCAGCAGCACCGAGATCAGCATGCCAAACAGACCGCTCATCATGGGCAGCAAGGTCTCCTGGGTTTCGGCGAGATCCCTGTCGAAGCGATTGAGGATCCTGCCCTGGGGTACCTTGTCAAAAAAAGCCATGGGGGCACGGCTGATGCGGCCGAGCATGCCCTCGAACAGGCTCCAGGCCAGCTTGAGGCCCAACTTGTAGTTGAGCACGCGCACCAGGGTGATGCAGAGCAGGGAGCCCAGCCCAAGAGCCATGTAGGTACCGAGCAGGGGCGCCAGTTCAGTGTTGGCTGCCTTGCCGCCGAGCCAGAGATCCGAGGCGATGCGCAGCCCCTCCTGACCCAGGGCCAGCAGCAGGGTCAACAGGATAAGGCCGGGGGCGTTGAGCCGCTGCCACAGAAAGCCAAACAGTCCCCAATCCACCTTGCCTTCGACCATTTTCTCCTCATTGAACAGCTCGGCTTCCTGGGGGACGAGGAGAGTTTGTTCGGATACCGGCACGGGCAAGTCGGCTAGCTGGCGGGGGGCCAGCTCGGTCAAGGATCCTTGCTCAATGGAGAATACCCGGTCGCAGTGCGCCAGCACCTCGGGGTCATGGCTCACCAGCAGCCGGGTCGGACCGGGCCGAAACGTTAGCCCCAGACGCAACACCTGAGCCGAGACCATGGGATCCAGTGCCGAGAGCGGGTTGTCCAGCAGCAGTATGTCGGCCTGGGTGTAGAGCGCCCTGGCCAGTGCCACCCTCTGCTGTTGTCCCCCCGAGAGCCGGGTGCCCAATTCGCCGACTAGCGTCTGATCCCCGTGGCCGAGCAGGGCGAGATCCCCGGTCAGGGTGCAAGCCTCCAGCACCCAGCGGTAGCGAGCCTCATCCCAGGGCTGCCCGAACAGTATGTTGTTGCGGATGCTGTCATTCATCAGCCAGGGCTTGTGACCCAGGTGGGCGACCCTGCCGTGGCGACGGATCTCCCCCTCGAAGTCGTCATCGAAGCCGGCAATCAGGTGCAGCAGGCAGCTCTTGCCAGCCCCTGTCTTGCCGGTGATGCCGATTAACTCGCCGGGATTGATGGTCAGGTCGACGCCGGTCAGCACCGGGTGCTGCTGATGATGTGCGCTCACCCCATTGAGGACCACTGTCCCCTTGGCCAGGCTGTCATCATCGAGCTGCCGATGCTGCTCCGGGCTGTTGAGCAGTTCGCACAGACGCTGGAAACCGGTATTGAAGTTGATCAGGGTACGGATGAGGTAGGGCAGGCGCTGCATGGGAATACGCAGCACGGCGAACAGGGCGATGGTGGTGAACACCTGGGGCAGGGTCAGGCTCTGGCCTGACACCAGGTAGGTGGTGAAGGTGGCCAGGGTGACCAGCAGCGGTGTCCCCAGCATGAGGGCATCATTGATGGCATCGAGTCTAAGCACTCGGCCAAGCACCCTGAGCTCCTGCTGACGTTTCTGCTCCGCGGCCCGGGTGAAGAAGGGGCCCAGCCCGTTCTGGCGTACCAGTCGCAGCTTCTTGATGTACTCGGCCAAGATGCCGTTGCGTTCATCCTGGCTGTGCTTGAGGCGCTGCTCCTGCTGGTTCATGCGCCGGATTAGCCGGGTCGAGAGCAGCAGCAGCAGGGTCAGCACGGCGCAGCCTACCAGGCCGGCGCTGCCCACCTGCCAGACCAGCAGGGCTATGGTACCGGCCAACTGCAACAGCATGGTGATTGGCATGGCGGGGTCCGCCAGGATCCAGGTGATGTCCCAGACATCGCGATTGATCAGGTTCTGCACCCGGCCGCCGGCTCTGTCATCGAAACTCTTGCCGCCGAGCTTCATCACCTTGGCGAGCAGGGCCTCGGCCAGCAGACGGCGGATCGGGACGTGCATCTTGAGCGCCAGTTGCAAGGCATGTTCTGCCAGCATGCCCGCGGCGAGTACAGAGCCAAACAACGCCAAGGCCAACAGCAACTTGTGTTCAGTCGCGGCGCCGGTGCCGAGCTGGGTCATGACATGGTTGAGCAACCAGGGACTGGCCAGGGTCGCCAGCATGGCCAGCAGTTGCAGCAAGGTAAGCAGGGCGATGCGGCTGCCATAGTGGCGCCAGATGTAGGTCGTGATGGCCCAGGGGCGCACCGGCAGGCGGGCGGTCAGGGCCAGGAAGGCATCGGCTCGCGCATCTCTGTTGTCTTGGGGCAACAGGGGGTAGAGATCGTCCAGACTGACGCTGGGATCCTGCAATCCCTTGCGCTGCAAGGGGCCGGTCCAGTGATAGAAGAGACGACTCAGCCAGCCGGCTGAGAGTTCCGGATGATCCAAGTTCACTTTCCTTATTGTTATTATTCACTTCCAAATCAGGGCGATCTCGCCGTCTTTCCCCACTCGGGAGCTGCCTGGCTTAATGGCGTCGGCGTTAGCGATCCCGGTTCAACCTGATGAGCCTGTCCAGGATATATTCGCCATCGGCGCGCAGGCCGTTATGTTCGTATTCGTTGGTTATCCAGGCGCGGCTGCTGCCCAGCCCCTTGAGGGTCTCGCGGCAAAAATCGAACTCCACATACATGTCATCGGCATAGACGGCGCAGGCGACCGGCACTGGGTTGCGGGCCAGTTGTGCCGGGTCATAGAGGGGGCCCCAGTCCGCCTTCTTGGCCAGCAGATGGGCGGCCTCTTTTAGCGGGACAAGCTCGCGGAACTGCTCGAACATCCAGGGGTAGACCATCTCGCCGGTGAAGACGAAGTCCTGGCCCGGCGCCCAGTTTAGCTCGGGATACTCGGCCCGGACCCGGTCTGCGGCCCAATTGCTCGCCTGCCCCTCGGCATAGATGGCCTCGTGCAATATGGCGAAGATGGGGTGGGCGTTGAACGGCTGCATGG
Source organism: Aeromonas molluscorum (assembly GCF_051376105.1). Taxonomy (NCBI): domain Bacteria; kingdom Pseudomonadati; phylum Pseudomonadota; class Gammaproteobacteria; order Aeromonadales; family Aeromonadaceae; genus Aeromonas; species Aeromonas molluscorum. Next base: position 717,611 of record NZ_JBPQCY010000002.1, read on the forward strand.
CCTGGATTTGGTAGAGGAAGGCGGGATTGATGCGCTCGCCGATAAAGGCATCCTCCAGCAGGAAATAGAGGCCTTCGAAGGCGCCTGTGGCCCCCAAGTCCAGCCCTTGCTGCTGCAACTGCTCTACCGTCAGACGCTGGCCGTTGGGCAGGCGCACCTCATGTTGATGCAGGTGCTGGGCGAGGCGATTGACCAGTGCCTGGGCATGGGGAAAACGGCTGAAGAAGGCGCGATTCTTGTCGGCAACACGCTGGTAGGTGGCGCGATAGACCTCATCGGCACTGCGGCCAACAGGGGGAATGCCACCAGTGATATAGACCTCGTGCAGGGCCTGGGGGAACAAGGAGAGATAGCTGAGGCAGCAGAAGCCGCCAAAGCTCTGGCCGAGCAGGCTCCAGGGACGGTTTGGCGAGAGCTGGGCGCGGATGAGTTCGGCATCGCGCACTATGCTGTCGGCGCGAAAATGGCTCAAATAGTCGGTCTGCTCAGCGGGGTTTAGATGCGTCAGGGCCTCGGCGCTGACCGGGGTGGAGTGACCAGTGCCACGCTGATCGAGCAGCACGACGCGAAACTCTTGCAGGGCGCGCTTGAGCCAGCCGCTCTGATTGGTGGGGCGGGGCGCGCCAAAGCCTGGGCCCCCTTGCAGGTAGAGCAGCCAGGGCAAGTCTGCATCCAGCTTGTCCTTACGACAGAGAGTACGGGCAAACAGAGTGAGCTCACGGCCATCCTCCTGTTGGTGGTCGAGTGGCACTGTGAACAGGCGGGGCTCACACTGGATGCCATCCAGCACATAACTCAAGGGGCGATTCATCTGGCGTACTCCCGAAACGAGGCAACAGGGGGACCCACATCATAACCATGGCGCAGGATCTGGTCACGCCGGTTATGGCACTGGTGGCAACTTTGGTGATTTGTGTCGTCCCCTTTGGGTTGCGAAGGGGGAAGTCGGGATCCTGGTGCTTTCGCGTGCTCACAGTCTTCATCAAAAAGATCTTATTGAGCCTTGCTGCCTCGTATCCACGGCCTTCACGAAGGGGCTCTATATTTGGTGCCTGATCTATTCATATAAAGATTCTATTGAAGCTATATCCCTGTAGTCCGCCGCACTCATAAACGGGTGCTATGGCGCCTTCCCTTGCCGTCTTTGCAATCCCCAGAACAAGGGGCTGATGGCGTCTGTTGTTGGGGGGGCCAAGGAGCCTCTCACTCGCCTATCTTCTCCGGCCAACTGGTGCATCTCGATAACATATTCAAGATTAAATGATTAGATATCTAAATTAAACAATGTGGTGTTGGGTGTATTTCAAATTCTTGTTTTTAATGTGTTTATTTATTTTATTGTGTTTTTGTTAGCGCTATTTTTATGGATTTAGTGGGTTGATCGTTTCGTATCTAACGTTTAGGGTGTGGCTTCATTGAACAATCAATTAACAAAAAAATGCCCATTGTCGGAGTCTCGGAAAAGCGTCGTCAGCAACTGATCCAGGCCACCATCTCTTCGGTGGCCGAGTTCGGTTTGCAGCACACCACCCTCAATCGCATCAGCGCCCAGGCCGGCATGTCGTCCGGCATCATCAGCCACTACTTCGGCGGCAAGCAGGCGCTGATCGAGGCGGTGGTGCGGGAGCTGCTCTCGGCCCTGGGAGCGGCGCTGCGGCAGCGGCTGCGCCCCGGCATGTCGCCTCGGGCGAGGCTGATGGCAGTCGTGGAAGCCAATTTCACCCCCTTGCAGTGCTCCCGTGCCGTGGCGCGCACCTGGCTTGCCTTCTGGGCTCAGGCCAGCCATGAGCCCGCTCTGGCCCGCTTGCAGCGGATCAACCAGCGGCGGCTGCTGAGCAATCTGGCCTGCTCCTTCGGCGCCAGCCTGCCGCGCCAGCAGGCTCTGGCCGCAGCCCAGCAGAGCGCCGCCATGATAGATGGCTTCTGGCTGCGCAGCGCCCTGAGCCCCAGCCCTGAACCCGACTTCAGCCGTGCCGAGCGGCTGTGCAAACTTTTTATCCTGCAACGACTGACCCCAGCGGAGTGAATTCATGTCTTTGACCCGTTATCAGAATTTTGTCGACGGCCGTTACCTGGCCAATGCCTCTGGCGAGAGCTTCGAGGTGATCAATCCGGCCACCGGCGCCGTCATCTACGAGGTCGAGGTGGCCGATGAAGCCGTGCAGACTGCGGCCATCGCGAGTGCCCAGCAGGGTTTTGCGCTCTGGTCCGCCATGAGCGGAGTCGAGCGTAGCCGGATCCTGCTGCGGGCCGTGGCCTTGCTGCGCGAGCGCAACGATGCTCTGGCCGCCATCGAGGTGGCCGACACCGGCAAGCCCTGGCAGGAGGCCTCCGTGGTGGACGTGGTGACGGGGGCCGACAGCATAGAGTTCTTCGCCGGTCTGGCCGCCGCCATCGAGGGTAACCAGCAGCAGCTGGGGGCCGATTTTTACTACAGCCGCCGCGAGCCCCTCGGCATCTGCGCCGGGATCGGCGCCTGGAACTATCCGCTGCAGATCGCCTGCTGGAAGGCGGCCCCGGCGCTGGCCTGCGGCAACAGCATGATCTTCAAACCCTCGGAAGAGACGCCCCTTGGCGCCCTCAAGCTGGCGGAGATCTTCATCGAGGCCGGCATGCCTGCCGGGGTCTTCAACGTGGTGCAGGGGGATGGCCGGATCGGGGCCTGGCTGAGCCAGGCGCCCGAGGTGGCCAAGGTCTCCTTCACCGGCGAGGTGGGTACCGGCAAGAAGGTGATGCGCGCCGCCGCCGACACCCTCAAGGGGGTGACCATGGAGCTGGGGGGCAAGTCCCCCCTCATCATCTTCGACGATGCGGATCTGGAAGAGGCGGTCAGCGCCGCCATGGTGGCGAACTTCTACACCCAGGGGGAGGTGTGTACCCATGGCACCCGCGTCTACGTGCAGCAGGGGATCTACCCCGCCTTCATGGCGCGCCTGCTGGCCCGCACCCGGGACAATATCCGAGTCGGGGACCCCATGGATCCGGCCACCAACTTCGGCGCCCTCATCTCCCGCGAACATCAGCGCAAGGTGCTCGACTACATCCGCATCGGCCAGGAGGAGGGGGCCACCCTGCGCTGCGGCGGGGAGGCGCTGCGCCCCGCCATGGCGCCCAATGGCTTCTTCGTCGCCCCCACCATCTTCAGCGAGTGCCGGGACGAGATGCGGATCTGCCGGGAAGAGATCTTCGGCCCCGTGATGTCGGTGCTCAGCTTCGAGCAGGAGGAAGAAGTGGTGCGACGGGCCAATGACACGGCCCTGGGGTTGGCGGCCGGGGTGTTTACCCGGGACATTCGCCGCGCCCACCGGGTGGTGCATCAGTTGCAGGCCGGGATCTGCTGGATCAACAGCTATGGCGCCTCCCCGGCCGAGATGCCGGTGGGCGGCTTCAAGCAGTCCGGCATAGGGCGGGAGAACGGTCTGGCGACCCTGCAGCACTACACCCAGCTCAAATCCGTCTATGTCGGCATGCAAGCCATGCAGAGCCCGTTCTAAGGAGGCGCCATGAAGCGATTCGATTACATCATAGTGGGGGCGGGCAGCGCCGGGTGCGTGCTGGCCAACCGCCTGAGCGAGGATGGCCGCTACAGGGTGCTGCTGCTGGAGACAGGGGGCAGCGACAGGAGCATCTTCATCCAGATGCCGACCGCCCTCTCCATCCCCATGAACACCAAAAAGTACGCCTGGCAGTTCGAGACCGAGCCCGAGCCCCATCTGGACGGGCGGAGCATGCACTGCCCCCGGGGCAAGGTGCTGGGGGGATCGTCTTCCATCAACGGCATGGTCTATGTGCGCGGCCACGCCGGGGACTTTGACGAGTGGCAGCAGGCGGGGGCCGAGGGCTGGGACTATGCACACTGCCTGCCCTACTTCAAGCGGGCCGAGCAGTGGGCCTTCGGTGGGGACGAGTATCGTGGCGGCGAAGGGTCCCTTGGGGTCAACAACGGCAACCAGATGCAAAACCCCCTCTACCAGGCCTTCGTCGACGCCGGTGTGGAGGCGGGCTATGACGCCACGGCCGATTACAACGGCCGCCAGCAGGAGGGGTTCGGCCCCATGCACATGACGGTGAAGCAAGGGGTGCGCAGCTCCAGTGCCAACGCCTATCTGAGGCCCGCCATGGCCAGGGCAAACCTCAGTGTGCAAACCGGCGCCCTGGTCCACAAGGTGTTGCTGGAGGGCAAGCGGGCGGTCGGGGTGCGCTTCGAGCGCGCAGGCAAGATGGAGGAGGTGAGGGCCGACAAGGAGGTGATCCTGAGTGCCGGACCCATAGGCTCCCCCCATCTGCTGCAACTCTCCGGCATCGGCAACCCCGATACCCTGAAGCAAGCTGGCATAGGGGTGCTGCATCCTCTGCCCGGGGTGGGGGAAAACCTGCAGGATCATCTGGAGTTCTACTTCCAGTTTCGCTGCCAGCAGCCCATCACCCTCAACGGCAAGCTGGGGCTGTGGGACAAGTTCCTCATCGGCAGCCGCTGGCTGCTGCGCAAGGATGGCCTGGGGGCGACCAATCACTTCGAGTCCTGCGGCTTCATTCGCTCCAAGGCCGGGGTGCCCTGGCCGGATCTGCAATACCACTTCCTGCCCGCCGCCATGCGCTATGACGGCAGGGAGGCGTTTGCGGGTCACGGCTTCCAGGTGCATATCGGCCACAACAAGCCCCGCAGTCGCGGCCAGGTGACGGTGCGCTCGGCGGATCCCCGCGAGGCTCCCGCCATCCGCTTCAACTATCTCTCCCATCCCGATGACGTCGAAGGGTTTCGCGCCTGCGTGCGCCTGACCCGGGAGATCATCGGCCAGCCCGCGTTGGATGCCTACCGGGGAGAGGAGATACAGCCGGGGGCCTCGGTACAAAGCGACGAGCAGATAGATGCCTTCGTGCGCAGTGCCGTGGAGAGCGCCTACCACCCCTCCTGCTCCTGCAAGATGGGGACGGACGCCCTGGCGGTGGTGGATCCCCAGACCCGGGTCCATGGTCTGCAAGGGTTGCGGGTGGTGGACTCCTCCATCTTTCCGACCATCCCCAACGGCAACCTCAATGCCCCCACCCTGATGGTGGCCGAGCGCGCCGCCGACCTGATCCTCGGCAAGACGCCGCTCGCGGCACTTCCAGCCGAGGTGGGGCTGGCCGAATACTGGCAGGAGAAGCAGCGCCCCCGGGCGCCGGTACGCGCCCTGGCCTGAGGGTTCACGACAACGACACTGGGTGCAGAGAGCACCTATCGCGGCAGTTCGTCAGTCTTTACCTATCACCGGGCCCTCTGTGCGCTGGCGATAGTTAAGTCCTGATCCCGCGTCCATCTCTTCCCCCGCCGCCGTGGGGTGGGGGAAGCCATGGCCGCAGGAAGCCGAACTGCCCACCTTGAACATCACAATGCAATGACAAGGAGCAGCTATGTTTGGTCACGAAATGGATATCGCGGGAGGTCAGTCATGACGGCCTGGCTCAGTGCGGGAATACTCTTTACCTTTGCCGCCATCGCGTTTGTCCTCTATCGCTGGGGCAATATCCGCTGCATCGGCACCACGCCGGTGCGCACCTTCACCTTCATCGCCATCCTGTTCACCTCAGGGCTGGACGTGGGTCTGATCATGTTCCCGCTCACCGAATTTGCCGGTTATGCCGATCTTCAGGGGAGCCCGGAATACGGCTTCACCAATCCGCTCGCCATCGAGTTCGGCTACTGGGGTTTTCTCATCTGGGGCTTCTACTTCCTGACCTGCTTCTATTTCTGCGTGATAGAGCCCAGAGTGAAGTTCTTCGAGCTGGCGCCGGTGAAGTTTCTCAACAACCTGGTGATCATCGGCACCTGCGCCTTCACCGCCTATCTGTTGCTGAGCAACCTGCCCTGGTACCTGCCCCAGATAGGGGACGGCGAGAGCCTGGTGGCGAGTTTTTACCTGCTCGTGCTGGTGGTGATAGGGCTCTCCATCTATTCGAGCACCAGTCTGAAGTTTGTCAGGATCCTAAGTCTGGGCACCACGACCTGCTTCATCGCCCTGATCGCCCTGATGTGGGGCGCCGCCTTCCTCACCCCGGCGGGCAGCCCCGCAGACTTCGTCGCCACCCTGGCGCTGGTGGGGGGCTACTTTGGTCACATAGAGCGCTTCGTGCTGCCCCTCAATGATTACCACGCCTTCTATCTCTACTGGTGGTTCTCCTGGAGCATCATGATCGGCCAGTTCACCGCCCGTTTCGTCGGCGGCCTGCGCACCTGGCAGCTGCTGGGGGCCATGCTGGTGTTCCCTTCCCTGGCCATCGCCGTCTGGTTCGCCGTGCTCTACTACTACCACGAGCAGGGACTGTCGACCGCCGGCTTCTTCAACTGGGCCATGGTCGCCGTGGGGATCACCATGGTGATCAACTCCCTCGACTCCCTGATCCGCCTTTACACCGACAACCTGGGGCTGACGACCGAACGGCTCGGCAAGTGGCGCTACTTCGGATTCAATCTGCTGGTGCTGGCCGGTCTGACCCTGCTGTTCCAGCTCGACTTTCTCGAGATCCAGTGGGTCGGCGCCCTGGTGATAGGGCTCTTCTTCGCCTGCTTCGGCTACATCCTCAGCTACAGGTTCAACGAGGTGCGCAGCATAGAGGGAGCACCCAAGGAGAATCGCCTCGATTACGGCAAGATAGAGCTGGCGGGGTGAGGTGGCGCCCGCAGGGGCGTTACCCGTTGGCCTTTGACCATGACAAAACAAAAAGCCCGCTCATTGAGCGGGCTTTTTGTGAAATTTGGCTCCTCCTGCTGGACTTGAACCAGCGACATACGGATTAACAGTCCGCCGTTCTACCGACTGAACTAAGGAGGAATTGTTGGTGCCCAGAGACGGAATCGAACCGCCGACACGGGGATTTTCAATCCCCTGCTCTACCGACTGAGCTATCTGGGCAACGGCGCGCATTAAACCCTTTTGAGATGGCACTGTCAACCTGGGGGCCGGATAAATTCGCCGTTCGCTCGACATCTGCACAATCCGCTGTTTTCCTCGCCAAGAGTCCAGTGGCCAAGGGAGAGCAGGGCTCTTTAGCGCGATTGCCGGGCAGCAAAAAGGCCCCTGCAGGGGCCTTGATTGACACTGATACTACGGTTTGCTGACGATGATCCTGCCTGTGCTCATGTCCCGGGCCTGACCGGTGACCGCTATCTTGAGGCCGTACTGGGGCAGGCGCATGCCCGCATCCGGTATGGCATCGTGCTGATAGCTGTGGCTGTCCTTGAAGATGCGCTTGGGCGCTATCCAGAGATCCTGCAGGAAGGATCCGCTCGGATGATTGAGGATGAGCGGCTTGGCCATACCCAGGCTGAAGGTCGCATCGTGGATCTGGTAGCGGGTGCTGGCCAGGGCACCATCGCTCCACGTGAGGGGGCGCTGATCCGCATCCACCACCCCGAGGAAACCCTCCCCGGGGTGTTGGCCGACCCAGTTGTTGCTCTGACTGTTGTCCACATACCAGAGCAGCAGACCCGGCTCGTAGCGCATCAGCTGATCCGAGACATTGATGTGAGCCAGTCCCTGGTCGACACCCGCGTGGCTGCGCCACTCGGCCAGGTAGTAGTGATCCTTGGCCTCATTGCCGTTGCTCTGAACGAAGCCTGCCAAGTCGAAGGCCGAGTCTGTCTCGGCCCCATCGCTGACCAGGGTCTCGCCATCGGCGATGAGCAGGATCTCGTCCACGAACAGGCCCTGCTCGGCCACGCCACCATCGCTCAGATACTGCAAGCTGAGCTGGATCTGCTGACCGGCCCAGGGGCTCAAGTCGAAGTCGGCATCGACCCAGCCCCCCGAGTTGCCGGTGATGCCGATACCAAAGCCGATGCCGTTCGGATCGTCCGAGGTGGTCAGGTTGCCGGAGATAGGCTGGCCATTGACCAATACCCGGGCATAGTCGAAGCCATCTTCTATCTGATACCAGGCCTTGAAGCCCAGGCTGGCGCTCTGCTTGCCGGTCAAGTCCAGGTTGAGAACCATGCGGTTGTCCAGATCGTTCCCCTTGCCGCCATGGTATTCAAACTGGCCGGCGTAGGGGGGATTGAGGGGCACCTGCTTGGCGGGCAGGTTGATGCGCACCACATCATCGTTGCGCCCCTTGTCATTGGCCTGGTCCAGCATATAGACATTGCCGCGTCGGCTGAGGTCATCGACATGCACGTTGCTGCCGTGCAGCCAGCTGCCGCCGAGGGAGGCTTGCAGGAACTCCTTGGCCCAGGCGGAGAAACCGGTCGGTTCGGTACCGCCAATCACGCCAGCCCAGGAGCCGGAGGACATGATGGACCAGGTGGCGACGGGCTCTCCCTTGCCACTGTATTTGGTATCGTATTCGTCCGGCAGGCCGAGATCGTGACCATATTCGTGGGCGCAAACCCCGGCCGCCGCATCGATGGGCTGTATGGTGTAGTCGTAGGCGGCGTATTGGCCGTTGAAGTTGCCGACCGGGCTGCTGGTGCCGGGAATGGGGTAGGGGTTGCCCAGATTCCAGCGATGGGCCCAGATGGCATTCTCGCCCAGATCGCCGCCCCCGGCCTCTTCCCCCACACTGGCATGGAAGATCATCAGGTGGTCGATCAGCCCATCGGGCTCGTTACGATTGCCGTTGCCGTTCAGGTCGTAGCGATCCTCCTGATCAAACTCGGCGAGATCGATGCTGGGGTCGTTGGCTACCTGGATCAGCGCCTCTTTCACCAGGTCGCGCACCGCCGTTTCGTTCTGGTTATTGCCATAATCGGCGGCATTCTTGCTGGCGGTGTACCAGCCCGCGACCTGGCCACGCACGCTGTAGCTCTGGCCAGACTGCTGCTCGTAGAACTGGCGCATAGAGATGAATGTCTCGCCATTCGGGCCCTGGTAACCCTTGGCGGAGAACAGCAGGTCGTTGTAGTGCGCCGGGGTATAGTCCGGGTAGTACATCCTGGTGAGCTCGGGACGCACACTGTTTTTCGGGTAATCGGGAAAGTCGACCAGAATGGCGAGGATCTTGTCCTGCCGCATGGTGCCGTGGTAGGTCTCCTTCTCGATGGATTTGAGCAACAGGGTGGGGATGCGATCACCGGGGCGGGCTGTGCCGTTCAAGCGGATCTTCTTGAGGATGCGCTCGCGCACTTTTCCCTCCTGCACCGCCAGAGCCCCATGGCTCTGATGGGCGCGGGACTTCTGGCGGTAGAAGCGGGCCAGGGCGGCCTGCTCCATTTCGGGTGACGCCAGAGTGGCTATCTTGCCACTCTTCCTGAGCATATCCAGCACCTTGGCCTCATCGGCCAGAGGGGCATCGAAAGGGCCATGGGCAGGGGCAGCACTGGTTTGATTTCCAATCATAAGGGTCGAGCCGATCAGCAGGCTCAGTATGGTGTTTTTAGTCATTATTAACGTGCTCCATCACGTGAAAAAAAGGAGCCCGCAGGGGCTCCTCTCTCGTTTGCAAGCTCGGCTTGCCGACCCTTGATAACCCGAGTCGCCCCTTTTGTCATGGCGTTCCCGTTGTGCTGATATGCTGGACCGGCAGTGCTGGACCTCTGGTTCATTCTGACGTGAATGATCTTGTCTGTTAGATCTGCGGCACATGACACAATGGATGGAAGATAGTGCGGATTACCCCCCAAAATGGGCATGTCCCCATTTGGGGGAGGGGGCGACAGCCTGAACAAGGGGCAAGATGGACACCGACACTCGTTGAGCACGGCGCGCCGGACAGGTATGCTTTGCGCAACCATACCGCCTGGGAGGCAACATGAGTCTGGATATGCAAGAGTGGCGCGACGAAACGACCGCCATCGTTACCGAACTGCTGGCCGACGGCAGCAACCCTGAGCTCGACTACGAGATAGAGCACCACTTCGCCTGTCAGGATTTCGATCTGCTGGAGAAAGCTGCGGTGGATTTGTTCAAGGCTGGCTTTGAAGTGACCGATGCCGAAGAGATGGAGCTGGATGACGGTGCCACTATCTTCTGTTTCGATGCCACTGCCGAGTGTGCATTGAATGTGGAGCGCATTCTCGCCGATATCGAGAAGATGCGTCCCATCCTCGAGAAATACGGTGTGGATTACGATGGTTGGGGCACTTACTTCCAGGAGTAATGCCCTATCTCCCGGGTCCGGCGCCGCCATATGGGTGGTGAGGGAAGACCAAACCGCCGCCATGGAGGGCCGCCGGGAGCACAACACACAAGCGAGAGGCCACCCCAGGGTGGCCTCTCTTTTTTGCAGCCGCTGAAGGCGCAGGTTGAGCCCTCGGGCTTAAGTATCGCTCAGGCCATAGCTGCGCCCGAACTCCTGGGGAGGCAAGGGGCGGCTGAACAGGTAGCCCTGCAGGCGATCGCAGCCCGCCTCGGTCAACCAACGGCGCTGCTCCTGGGTCTCGACCCCTTCGGCGGTGATCTGGATGCCGAGTTCATGACCCAGGCCGATGACGGAGCGCACTATGGCTGTGGTCGCGGCATTGCTGATCAGATCCCGGGTGAAGCTGCGATCCAGCTTGAGGGTGGCCACTTCGAGGCGCGGCAGATAAGCCAGGGAGCAGTAGCCAGTACCAAAATCATCGATGGCGAGTTGGAAACCGGCCTGGATCAGGCTGGAGAGGTTCTGCTCTATTTCGTCGGCGTTCTCCATCAATACCCCTTCTGTGATCTCCAGTTCCAGGGTCGTGGGTGAAATGCCGTGGCGCAAGGCGCAGGCCTGGATGCGCTCGCACAGTTCGGGGTCGCGAAACTGGAGTGGCGAGAGATTGACTGACAGCATGAGGTGCGGCCACACCTGCTGCCAGCGCGCAAGCTGGCCACAGCCTTGCTCGAGCATCAGTTCGCCGAGCCGGCCGATGAGTCCCAGCTCTTCGGCCAGGGGGATGAACTCGTCCGGTGCCACCATGCCAAGAGTCGGGTGAGGCCAGCGGCAGAGCAGTTCGGCCCCATGCAGCTTGTCTTGCCGGGCGCAGATAATGGGTTGGTAGACGGCAATGAGTTCGGCCGAGCGGATAGCCTTGGGCAAGTTGGCACTGAGCTGTTTGCGGCGCTGCAACTGCTGGTAGAGCTCGGGATCGAACAGGGTGCAGTGCTGCTGCAGGCGCTTGCCTTCGGCCAGGGCTGCTTCGGCATGGCCCAGCAGACGCTCGGCGTCATTGGCTCGCCCCTGGGCGATACCGAGGAAGCTGGTGATCTGGATGCGATGCTCTTCGACCTGATAGGGTGCCATCAGCTCCCCTTGCAGGCGCTGGCTCCATTCGGCCAGGGGTTGGTTCAGCTCGGGCAGTAACAGGGCGAAATCATCGGCGGCGACCCGGCACAACAGGGCGTTGGCTGGCGTGAGGCGCTGCAAGCGCTGAGCGACCTGGCTGAGCAGGCGATCGGCGATGCGGATACCGAATCTGTCGTTGATCTCGCGAAAATGCTGCAGATCGATGAGCAGCAGGCTGGCCTGGCGTCCGCCGAGATGGCGGCTGGTCTGCAGGAAATGGGAGAGCTTGAGCAGCCCGGTGAGACTGTCGTAATGCTGCTCCTGCTGCAACTGGGCCTGGGTGGTGCGCAGCCCGGTGATGTCGCGACTCAGGGTGAGAACCCCGAGGGAGAGGCCGTTATCGTCTGGCACCTCGACTCTGATGATCTCCAGATGGCGACCCTGCCCCTTGGCATCGAGCAGGCAGTATTCACCGCGGCCCATGGGCATCTGGGGGGGCAGGTGTTGACGGACGTTCTGGCCCAGCACTTCGTTTGCCTGTAACCCCATGAAATCGAGGAAAGCCTGGTTGCAGTCGAGCACCCGGCCGTCGTGATCCTCGAACCGGATAGGATCCGGTATGGCGTCGAGCAAGCGGCGTTGCAACAGCTGCTGCTGCTTGAAGGTTTGCTCCAGCTCCTTGTGTTGCCCTATCTCGCTCACGACGCCAAACAGCGCGAGGGGGGCTCCCTCCTCGTCGTAGATAGGAACCTTGTGGGTCTCTATCCAGAACTCGTTATCGTCACGCAGGCAGAGTTGTTGCTGGTGCAGCAAGGGCTCACCCCGTGCCAGGATCTGGCTGTCCTCCTCGTGAAATACGTCTCCCCAGGGGAGCTGCGCATCCGTTTTGCCAATGAGCTCGCCCGGATGCGTGGCGCCAGCGTGCAGGGCAAAATGGCGATTGACCAGCAGGTAGCGGCCATCTGCACCCCGGCAGAAAATGCTGATGGGGAGTTGATCTATGATGGCTTGCAACTGATCTGGGGTGAACAAGGTGTGAAGGTGGGCTCAAAGGGCAAGTTTCGAGCAAATCTATGATAGGACACTCTTTTTGTAAAGCCCGCTCGGGCCTCGATCATTTCTTTATTGTCCTGCTGACAGCCGTTGACGCTGGCGCCATAATAGCCGCCGGTTGGCCTATGGCCTCATGATGAGACGAGAAGAGACAGATGAAAAAGATAATGGGGAGCGCCCTGGCGCTGCTGCTGGCAGGCTGTGCAGCGGACAACAATGGTGGTGAGCAGTACCGTTATAACCCGCCGATCGCCAAGGCGACCAATAACACCCAGGAGATGCAGATCCCGGTCGATCTGGTCTGGGCTCGCGCCGAGAAGTGGTTTGCCGACCACGGCCTCAAGATCGAGACCAGCCAGCGTGCCACCGGTCTGATGACGGCCAATGTCGAGAATGCGGCCGATGGTCTGGAGTGGCTCGATTGCGGCACCATGGGATCCAAAGTCGCACTGGGTAACCCCAACTTGCAGATCAACCTGATCGTCACCCAGAGCGGTACCAACAGCGTGGCTACCGTCAACGTCAAGGGCAATACCGAACTGTTCTTCGTCGAAGGTTCTGGTGAGCGGGTTGCCGCGCCTTCCATTACACCTGTTTGCGTCTCGCGCGGTACCCTGGAGCAGGGACTGTTCGCCACCCTGGGTAATTAAGAGGGGGTCTGAACGACCCGGCCCTTGCGTGGCTGCCTGGCCGAGTCATCAAACAGGCAGGCATGAAAAACGCAGCAATAAAAAACCGGGCCAAGGCCCGGTTTTTTATTGTCGCCATGCTCACTCTTCGTCGCGGAAGATGGTGATGGCGGAGAAACCCAGCTCCTTGAAGTGATTCTCCTGATAATCCTTCACGCTCTTCTTGTCACGGCGGCACACCTGAGCCAACTGGGCCTCCATGGCGTGGAATGCCTTGAGGTCGAGCCCTTCGGCGGCCGCGATGGCATCATAGATGCTGCGGAATTTGTCGTTGGAATAGCCGATTTCCTTGGCCTGACTCTTGTATGTGTAGGTAATTTTAAACGCCATGGGGGCCTTCCTTCTTTTTGGACTGCTTGCGCTGGACGTACAGATAGAGGCTCTCGACCTTCTCCCGGGCCCAGGGGGTCTTGCGCAAAAACTTCAGACTGGACTTGATGCTGGGATCGTCGGTAAAGCAGCGGATGTTAATCTGTTCTCCGAGCTGCTCCCAGCCATAGTAGGCGACCAGTTCGGTGACGATGGCCTCGAGGGTCAGGCCATGGAGTGGATTCCTGGGCTGGGCCTTGTCGGCCGCAACCGGGTCGGACTGGGGGTTATCGGTCGGTTCGCTCATGCGTCGCTCGCCAGGGTGGCAAAGGGCTGACCCATGCGGGTAGTGACACCGGGCGCCAGCGGCGCATCGAAGCTGGCCAGCATGCCGGGGCCAAACAGACAGACCACTGTGCTGCCGAGCTTGAACAACCCCATTTCCGCCCCTTTTTGCAGGGTGATGGCCTCATCGCCGGCGTAGTCCCAACGCACCACTTCTTTCTGTTTGGTCGGTCCTTTCTGCTTAGCTGGCGCAATGTTGCCAGCCCAGATGGTCTCGATGCTGGCGACGATAGTGGCGCCGACCAGCACCAGGGCCATGGGGCCATGGGCGGTGCGGAAGGTGGCGACCACCCGTTCATTGCGGGCAAACAGATTCGGCACGTTTTCGGCGGTCAGCGGGTTGACCGAGAAGAGGTCGCCGGGCACGAACACCATGCTCTCCAATACGCCATCCAGGGGCATGTGAATGCGGTGATAGTCCTTGGGGGCCAGATAGATGGTGGCAAAGTCACCATCCTTGAAGGGGGCAACCAGATCCTCATAACCACCCAGCAGCTCGCGGGCACTGTAGTCGTGGCCCTTGGCCTGGATGATGCGGCCTTGGTTAATGGGGCCGAGCTGGCTGACGGTACCATCTACCGGCAGGGCCAGGGTCATGGGATCGTCAACCAGGGGACGGATCCCCGGCTTGAGCTCGCGGGTAAAGAAGTGGTTGAAGCTCTTGTAGAACGCGGGCTCTTCATGGAGCGCTTCGCTCATGTCGACCTGGTACTGCTTGATAAAGGCCTCGATCACCTTGGTGGTGAGGTTGCCCGCCTCGGCGGCAGCCAGCTTGCCGAGCAAGCGAGAGAGGGCATGCTTGGGCAGACAGTATTGACCGGCAATCTTCAGGTTGTCAGTAATGCTCATGATGTTCATCTGCTCTTTTAATAGAAAGAGGGGTTGAGTGGGTCACAGCCGGGCTTGTTGCCGGCCATGGCGGGCTTCCTGCATGGTTTCCAGGATGCGGTGATAGTTGTAGAAGCGATCCGCGCTGATGTCGCCCCGCTCGACCGCGGTGCGCAGGGCGCAACCGGGATCCTCCTTGTGGGTGCAGTCGCGAAACTTGCAGCCCCCCAGGTAGTCGCGGAACTCGACGAAGCACCAGGTGATGCGATCGGCTTCCAGGTGCCAGAGGGCGAACTCACGGATCCCCGGGGAGTCGATGAGATCGCCGCCACTCGGGAAGTGATAGAGTCTCGCCGTGGTGGTGGTGTGCTGGCCGAGCCCCGAGTTTTCGGAGATCTCGCCGGTCAAGACACCCAGGCCGGGCATCAGGGCATTGGCCAGGGAGGATTTTCCTACCCCGGACTGGCCGACGAAGATGCTGATCTTGCCGTTGAACTGGGCCTTGAGCTCCTCGAGCCCTTCACCGCTCTCGCAACTGACCAGGATCACCTGATAGCCGAGTTTGCGGTAGGCGCTCAGTTGGCCATCGATGCGCACGCGAGCGGCGTCATCGAGCATGTCGACCTTGTTCAGCACGATGAGCGGCTGGATCTCGACATCTTCGGCGGCTACCAGATAACGGTCGACGATGTTGGTCGAGAACTCGGGCATCACCGCCGAGACGATGATGATCTGGTCTATGTTGGCGGCGATGGGTTTGACGCCGTCATAGAAATCGGGGCGGGTCAGCACCGAGTGGCGGGGATGTACCGCCTCTATCACGCCCGGAGTCGCCTCGTTGAGGCCCGGACGCCATACCACACGATCGCCGCATACCAGGCTGGTGATGCTGCTGCGGCGCAGGTTGCTGCGGTGGATGCTGCCATCACTCGCTTCCACGTCCGCATGCTGGCCGAAACGGCTGATCACCATGCCTTCGATAGCCGGGCCGAACAGGGTGTCATCGACCTGGTTGTTGTGCTCTTTTTGCAGCCGCTTGTCGCGGTTGACCTGGACGCGCCTTTGTTGACCCAGATTGAGTTTTGCTTTCTTTGCCACTCGATTCGCCAGTTTATGAACAGATCCAAAGCCAGTATGATACATGCAAATTGGCAAAGTTCCGCCATTCCTCCCAATAGAGAGAGAACAAGCATGACTGTCAGCGCGCAGAACCTGGTATGGATCGACATGGAGATGACGGGGCTGGACCCCGAATTGAATGTGGTTATCGAGATAGCCACCATCATCACCGACAAGGATCTGAATGTGCTGGCCGAGGGCCCGGTACTGGCCATTCATCAGAGCGAGGCGGAGTTGGCCAAGATGGATGAGTGGAATGTGCGTACCCATACAGGTTCCGGTCTGGTGGCTCGGGTACAGGCCAGCGAGTACGACGAGGCGCGCGCCGTGCGCGAAACCCTCGATTTCATCCGTCAATGGGTGCCGGAGCGCACCAGCCCCTTGTGCGGCAACAGCATTGGTCAGGATCGCCGCTTCATGGTCAAGCACATGAGCGAGCTGGAAGCCTTCTTCCACTATCGCAACGTCGATGTCAGCACCATCAAGGAGCTGGTACGCCGCTGGCAGCCAGAGTTGCTGGATCAATTCAAGAAGAGTGGCTCCCACCAGGCGCTGGATGACATTCGCGAATCCATTGCCGAGTTGCAATTCTACCGCGGCCACGTCTTCAAGATTTAAAGCGTCGCCGGCTGCGCCATGGGGGATTCATGATACTGACAAGGGCCAGTCTTGCCTGATGTGCCCTTGTCAGAAGCAGGTATCAATCTCTGCGAGGGCTGGGCATTTCGATGACAACGCAGAGCATAGATGACGTCATCGGTTGGGAAAATCGACAGTTCGGCCAGCTTTTGAGCGAACAGACTCTGCTTGGCAAAAAAGCCCTTGCAATTGATCACTCTGCTCTTATAATTCGGCTCCCGTGTAGTAGCGCAAGCAACCAAATTCTGCACGATTTTTTTATTGATGGTTTTGCGGGAATAGCTCAGTTGGTAGAGCACGACCTTGCCAAGGTCGGGGTCGCGAGTTCGAGTCTCGTTTCCCGCTCCAACATCGATTAAAAAGGCAAAAGATAGGCAGATGCATCGGCTTAGGTCGAGATGATGCGGGAATAGCTCAGTTGGTAGAGCACGACCTTGCCAAGGTCGGGGTCGCGAGTTCGAGTCTCGTTTCCCGCTCCAAGCATATGCATATCGTCAGCAGTACCTGTTGCGGGAATAGCTCAGTTGGTAGAGCACGACCTTGCCAAGGTCGGGGTCGCGAGTTCGAGTCTCGTTTCCCGCTCCAAAAGAAAATAGTGTTTTGCAGATGCGTCGACACCAGTCGAATCGATGCGGGAATAGCTCAGTTGGTAGAGCACGACCTTGCCAAGGTCGGGGTCGCGAGTTCGAGTCTCGTTTCCCGCTCCAAGCATCCGTGAACAGCAGTCATACCAGCAGTACCTGTTGCGGGAATAGCTCAGTTGGTAGAGCACGACCTTGCCAAGGTCGGGGTCGCGAGTTCGAGTCTCGTTTCCCGCTCCAAAAGAAAATAGTGTTTTGCAGATGCGTCGACGCCAGTCGAATCGATGCGGGAATAGCTCAGTTGGTAGAGCACGACCTTGCCAAGGTCGGGGTCGCGAGTTCGAGTCTCGTTTCCCGCTCCAAGCATCCGTGAACAGCAGTCATACCAGCAGTACCTGTTGCGGGAATAGCTCAGTTGGTAGAGCACGACCTTGCCAAGGTCGGGGTCGCGAGTTCGAGTCTCGTTTCCCGCTCCAATCTCTTCATCGTGTTGTCTCTTGATGTCCCTCACCTGATTTAATACCTGACACAGCCACCAGGCTGCGATTTTCCGATCCTGACGTTCGCCAACCTAGCTCCGGTCAGCGCCTCTGCCGCGCAGGTTTGCTGATGCCATCCCTATTGGCATCAGCATGGTCAGGCGGTGTCAACGTGGGAGGCATGGGGAGGTAAGCGGCCACTTTCCTCGACGCGGCCGCGATCCTTGGGGTCAGTGAGTCTGCTTGGCGGCCGCGCCCCGTTTCTGCCTGTTTGCCTGCTGCAGGCGAGCCTGTTCGGCACCATAGAGCGCGGCGCCGATGATGCCTGCCTGGTTGAGGCTGGCGGCGGCGATGAGCGGAGCCCGGCTGGCTATCCTGTCGACGAACTTGTCGAGTTTGGCGGCAGTGCCTCCGCCCAGGATGAAGAGATCCGGCGAGAAGAGGAACTCGAGCCGGGCCAGGTACTGATTAAAACGCTTGCCCCACTTGCCCCAGGAGAGATCCTCCCGCTTGCGCGCCGCATCCGAGCAGTAGTGCTCGGCTATCATGCCCTCCAGCATCAGGTGACCCAGTTCGGTATTGGGCAACAGATGACCCTCCACGAACAGGGCGGTGCCTATGCCGGTACCGACGGTGATCAGGATGACGACGCCATCATGACGTTGACCGGCGCCAAATCGCATCTCGGCAAGACCCGCTGCATCGGCGTCGTTGAGCACGAAGCAGGGCTGGCCTGTGACTTCAGAAAACAGCCTGGCGGCATCCGTTTCTATCCAGCTCTTGTCGATGTTGGAGGCATTCTTGGCGATCCCGTGGTGTATGGTGGCGGGAAAACCGCAGCCGATGGGCCCCTGCCACTGGAAGTGTTCGACCAATTGCTTGAGGGCATGGGCGATGGCGGCCGGGGTGGCCGGCTGCGGGGTCGGGATACGATGGCGTTCGCCGATGAGTTCGCCACTCTTTGTATCGACCAGGGCCCCCTTGATGCCCGAGCCGCCTATGTCCACACCCAATATCTGCATCTGGTCTGATCCTTATGATGATGGCGCCACACAAGTGGCGCTAAAGCATGGGAAATGTATGCGGAAACAGCAAGGGGCCTGCTGCTCAAGCGTGATCAGGCAGGCCCTTTTCGATGCAGCGGATGAGCAGCTTGGTCTTGCGGTTCTCACCCTGCTGACGGGCGGTCAGGCTCGCCAGGGCCCAACTGATGTGTTCGGCCACCATGGGCTCGGCAGTTGGCAGGGCGGCTTTCAGCGCATCCAGCACCCCCTCGTCGGCCGGGCCATTGCCCAGCGCCACCGCCAGGTTGCGGCGCCAGCGTTGATAACCGATGCGGCGAATGGGACTCCCTTCGGTGCTCTTGAGAAACTCAGGCTCGGACCAGCACCAGAGATCCAGCAATTTTGGGCTGTGAAGATTGGCGCGTGGGCGAAAGTCAGGCTCGGGGCTGGCATCGGCATAACGATTCCAGGGGCAGATGAGCTGACAGTCATCGCAGCCATAGATGCGGTTGCCGAGCAGGGGTCTGAGCTCGACAGGGATGGGGTCATCGCTCTCTATGGTGAGATAGGAGATGCAGCGCCGACCATCCACCACATAGGGCGCGACGATGGCGCCGGTCGGGCAGATGTTGATGCAGGCCACGCACTTGCCGCACAGCTCTTTCTCCACCGGCTTGTCCAAAGGTAGCGGCAAGCTCAGCAGCAGTTCACCGAGGAAGAAGAAGGAACCAGCGGACTCATTGAGCAAAAGTGAGTGTTTGCCAACCCAGCCAAGCCCGGCTTTGGCAGCCAGAGGCCGCTCCAGCACGGGGGCCGAGTCGACGAAGGGACGCCAGCCCAGCGCGTCGCAGCGCGCTTCAATTCGTTCGCCGAGCTGTTTGAGACGGGCGCGCAGCAGCTTGTGATAGTCGCGGCCCAGGGCATAACGACTGATGTAACCCAGGCTGGGATCGCGCAGGGTAGCGGCGAATCCTGCCTCGAAGGGGAGATAGTTCATCCGCACCGACAGCACTCGCAGGGTGCCCGGCAGCAGTTCATGGGGACGGGCGCGCATCATGCCATGGCGGGCCATGTAGTCCATGGAGCCGTGGTAGCCGGCATCGAGCCAGGCCTGCAACCTGGGCTCTTCCAGGCTTAGGTCAGTGTCCGTGATGCCAGCCTGGTCAAATCCTAGCTCGCGTGCCCAGAGCTTGATATCGTGGGCCAGTTTGTCGAAATCGGGAGCCGTCATGATGCAGATCAACAGGGGAGGAGAGGGCAGTTTACCACAGGTCCGCAGCGAACCGAGCAGTCCTGCCCCGAGCCTGCCTGGCCTGCTATGGCGTAGCGAGCAGATCCGTCGGGCCGAGGCCGAGTTGGCAGCTGCTGCGGGGATGCCGCTTTATGAGTTGATGGAGCGTGCCGGTGCGGCTCTGCTTGATTATGCCAGGCAACATTGGCCAGATGCCCACCATTGGTGGGTGTTCACCGGCCCCGGCAACAATGGTGGCGATGGCTACGTGTTGGCCAGGTTGGCCCAGGCTGCCGGTTTCAGGGTCAGAGTCATAGCCGCGCGAGCCCCGGCGCAGCTCAAGGACGATGCCCATCAGGCCGCAGCCGCCTTCCTGGCGGCGGGCGGTCAGATAGAACTCTTTGATGATGTGCATCAGACCCTTGCCGAGTCGGAGACTCTGCCTGATCTACTGATAGATGCCCTGCTTGGCAGCGGCACCCACCTGCCACTCACGGCGGCCATGACAAAGATTGTCGCAACCATCAATCGCTTGCCCGCTCCGCTGCTCGCCGTGGATTTGCCCTCAGGGCTGGATGCCGACACCGGCCATATCATGGGCGATCCGGTGCGGGCGACCCGTACTCTCTGTCTGGTCGGGCTCAAGCAGGGGCTGCTTACCGGTCAGGGCCCCAGCTGGTGCGGTGAGCTGGATGTGGCCTCCCTTGGCCTGGATCTTGGCCATTGGCAAGCCCCTTCCGCTCTGCGCATCGACTATCCCGCGCTGGCCCATTTGCTCGGTCCGCGGGTGCGCAGCGCCCACAAGGGACAGCAGGGTCGAGTGCTGCTGATCGGCGGCAATCAGGGCATGGCGGGCGCCATATTGCTGGCGGCCATGGCCTGCCTGCGCACGGGGGCCGGGCTGGTCAAGGTGTGCCAGCATCCGGGCAATGCCTCCGCGAGCCTGACCCAACCCGAGATCATGGCATTGGGACGGGAGTGTCTGGTCACAGCGTCATCGGCTACCGCGGGCCAGTCTGGAGACAACTCCCCGGTGGCCGGTGTAACCCCCCGGGAATCGGTACGGGTGCTTGGGCCGGGATTGGGCCTGGATGAGTGGGGCAAGACCTTGTTTGATCAGGCTCTGTGCCAGAGGTTGCCTCTGGTATTGGATGCAGATGGGTTGAATTGGCTGGCGCAACAGCCCCGCCATCAGGATAATTGGGTGCTCACGCCCCATCCCGCCGAGGCAGCCCGCCTGTTGGGATGCCGTACGGCCGAGGTGGAAGCCGATCGCTTCGCCGCCCTGCGTGCAATACAAGGCCGTTATGGCGGCGTTGTACTGCTCAAAGGGGCGGGTACGCTCATCACTGATGGCAAACAGATCTGGCTCTGCCAGGAGGGAAATCCCGGCATGGCCAGTGGCGGCATGGGTGACCTGTTATCTGGTATCATCGCTGCCCTTTTGGCCCAGGGGCTAGGGGCGCGTGATGCGACCTGCCTGGGTGCAGTGATCCATGGGGAGGCCGCCGATCTGGCGGCGACAGAAGGGGAGAGAGGCATGCTGGCATCTGACCTGTTGCCATGGATCCGCCTTCTGGCCAATCCCGACACTCCTGACAAGTTAAGAAGACGATGGCAAAACAGTTGATGATAGCGTTGCCGGATGAGGCAGCAACCGTAAATCTGGGTGGTCAGTTGGCGCGCGCCAGCCAAGTCGCGACCACAGTCTTTATGCACGGCACCCTGGGGGCGGGCAAGACGACGCTCACCCGTGGCTGGATCCAGGGACTCGGTCATTCAGGCAAGGTAAAGAGTCCGACCTATACACTGGTCGAGCCCTATGAGCTTGGGGCCTGGCAGGTCTATCACTTTGATTTGTATCGATTGGCAGATCCCGAGGAGTTGGAGTTCATGGGGATCCGTGACTATTTCGGCCCCAACACCCTCTGTCTGGTCGAGTGGCCTGAGAAGGGGGAAGGCTGGCTGGCCGCCCCGGATCTCGAGATTACCCTGACATATGTAGACATGCAGCGCGAGGCCTTGCTGGTGGCCCGCACTGCGATCGGCGAAGCCATTCTGGAACGGTTGCAACCCAAGTGCGTCTGATAATTTCTCTGTTTTTTATTCTGCTGGCCCTGCCTGCCTGGGCCAATCAGCTCAAGAGTGTGCGGATCTGGCCCTCGCCCGATAACACTCGGGTGGTGCTGGATCTCTCCAGTTCGCCCCAGTTCAACTATTTCATCCTGACCGGACCGGACCGGCTGGTCATCGACCTCAAGGGGGCCAGCAATGGCGCCAATCTGGCCCGAGTCGAGAACAAGAGCGAGCTGGTACGCAAGATCCGCGAGAGCACGCCGGTAGACAAAGGTGGCCTGCGTCTGGTGCTGGATCTCAAGTCGGCCATCAAGCCGGTGGTGTTTCCATTGGCGCCGGCTGGTCCCTATGGTCACCGGCTGGTGATCGATCTCCCCTATGAGGAGAGTTCGGCCCGCCACGCCACGCCGCCGCCCGCGACCCCAGGCAGCAAAGTCATTATCGCCATCGATCCCGGTCACGGCGGTGAGGACCCCGGCTCCATCGGCCCGCGTCGCACCTACGAGAAGCGAGTGACCCTGGCGGTTTCCCAGAAGCTGGCCGCACTCATCAATCGTGAGCCCGGCATGCAGGCGGTGATGACCCGCAACGGCGACTACTTCGTCGATCTCAACAAGCGCTCCGAGATTGCCCGCCGCTCCAAGGCCGATCTGCTGGTCTCGGTGCACGCGGACAGTTTCCACAACTCGCGTCCGCGCGGCGCGTCTGTGTGGGTGCTTTCGACCAACCGTGCCAACCGGGAGATGGGCAGCTGGTTGGAGAAGCAGGAGAAGCAGGGCGAACTGCTCGGGGGGGTGGGCAAGGTCATTGCCGAGTCTGACCCCAACCCCTATCTGGCGCGCACCTTCCTGGATCTCTCCATGGACAAGTCCCGCGCCGAGGGCTATGACGTCAGCCGCCAAATTTTGAAAGAGATGGGACGGGTCGCCCGCTTGCACAAGTCAGCCCCCGAGCACGCCAGTCTGGCGGTACTCAAGGCGCCTGACATCCCTTCGGTGCTGGTGGAGACCGGGTTTATCTCCAACCACGACGAGGAGAAACTGCTGGCCAGTGCCGCCTATCAGAACAAACTGGCTCAGGCCATCTTCCAGGGCGTTCGCAACTATTACCGTGCACACCCGATCAAGGGCCCCATCATGGCCGGCAAGGTGAGCAGCTCGCCGACCCGTACCGTGCAGCAGCCGGTCAGTCAGGTGGCCCCCGCCAGCCAGTCGGCCCGCAGTGGTGCCCCCGTGGTCGGGGTAGTCAGCGCCTCAGGGGCGGGGGTCATCAAACCGATGACCAGCCTCTCTGGCAACGGCAGCCCCAACACCATAGACAAGCAGCGCAGCATCAGGCACGTGGTGACGCGCGGCGAGAGCCTGTCTCGTCTTGCCGAGCGCCACGGCATGTCCATGTCCCGACTTGCTCAATATAACAATCTGAAATCCAACGAGATCCAGATTGGGCAGGTGCTCTACATACCCAAAGGATAAGCGATGCCGATCCGTATTTTGCCCCCCATCCTTGCCAACCAGATAGCCGCTGGCGAGGTGGTTGAGCGTCCCTCCTCCGTCGTCAAGGAGCTGGTCGAGAACAGCCTGGATGCGGGGGCGAACCGGATAGAGATCGACATAGACAAGGGGGGGGCCAAGCTTATCCGCATTCGTGACAACGGCTGCGGTGTCGCCCGAGATGAGCTGGTGCTGGCCCTGTCACGGCATGCGACGTCCAAGGTGGCGACCCTGGATGATCTGGAAGGGATCTGCAGCCTGGGATTTCGGGGAGAGGCGCTCGCCTCCATCAGTTCTGTCTCCCGGCTCAGCTTCACTTCTCGTACCCAGGATCAATCTGAAGCCTGGCAGGCGGAGGCGGAGGGGCGGGAGATGGACGTCACCATCAGACCCGCGGCCCATCCCGTCGGTACCACGGTCGAGGTGGTGGATCTCTTCTTCAATACCCCGGCGCGGCGCAAGTTCATGCGCAGCGAAAAGACCGAGTTTGCCCACATAGACGAGCTGGTGCGTCGCATTGCTTTGTCGCGCTTCGATGTGACTCTGCTGCTGCGCCACAATGACAAGCTGGTGCGCCAGTATCGCGCTGCCAGTACGGTGCAAGAGCAGGAGCGCCGCCTCGCTGCCGTCTGTGGCACCCCCTTCATGTACCATGCACTGGCCATCGAGAGTGAGCACAGCGACGTGCGGCTGCGCGGCTGGCTGGCAACTCCGGCTGGGGCCAGGCCGCAGAACGACCTGCAGTACACCTACGTCAACGGGCGCATGATGCGCGACAAGTTGATCAACCATGCCATCCGTCAGGCCTATGACGAGCTGCTGGGGCCGGATCGCTTCGCCGCCTACGTGCTCTATATCGAACTGGATCCACGCCAGGTGGACGTCAACGTGCATCCGGCCAAGCACGAGGTGCGTTTTCACCAGGCGCGGCTCATCCACGACTTCATCTATCAGGCGCTGTTTAGCGCCTTGCATCAAGCCGACAGCCAGGAGCCCCTGGCGATGAGCGAGGTTAGCCTGCCAGCCACCGAGGGCCCCGACTATCCGGGGCAGGCGGCGCGCACCGACTGGTACGGGGCTGAACATGGCTATCGTGCTCCTGCCGAAGTGCGGGAGGGGGCCCGCCAGGGGGAGCCAGGGGACGCTATGGGCAGCGGCCGGACAAGTCCGGGCAGCGAGTCGCGCACCGCCAAGGGTGGTCAGGGGGGTCATGGTGTGAGTCAGCCACCGCAGGCCCCCAGCCGGGAAGCACTGCGTGGCATGGAGGCCCTGTTGACCACACTGCCCGGCCTCCAGGTACCAAATTCGACCACCCATAAGCCCCAGAACGACGCTCTGCTCGACGCTACTCCTCGGGCACTGACGCTGGTAGAGGGGCGTTATCTGCTGATCGAGCTGGGGGGACGACTCGCCCTGCTGCGCTTGGTGGTGGCCGAACGCCGCCTGCTGCGCCATTGGCTGCTCGAAGGCTGGGGACAGGGACTGGCTGCTCAGCCGCTGCTGTTGCCGGTCTCCTTCAAATTGCCCAAATCCCAACATGTTGTGGCCGCTGAACAGGAAAACCTGCTCAAACGCATGGGGCTTGAGTTGAAAAGCGGTGGTCGCGACACCATGATCCTGACTCGGGTGCCGGCGTTGTTGCGCCAGACCGATCTGGCCCGTTTGCTGCCCGAGCTGCTGCAACTCCTTGAAGGCTTGAGCGCCGCCAGTGACGCGGAGCAGGCCGAAGTACTCTGCCAATGGCTGGTAGAACAAGGCTTGGCCAGTGACAAGCAATATGATTTTGCCACGGCCACTCGCTTGCTTGACGAGTTGGTTAGCCAACTGGCGGATCCGCTGAGTGACAAACGGCTGCTGCGCCCCCTCTCGCTGGCGGCGACCCTGGCCGAGTTTGCGCAAGAGTGAGGTCGCGGCCCCAGATCTGCAAAGAGCAACAGCCTGTTTTTAGCGTTTTGTGAAAGGAATTGACCGTGACTGACTTGCCGACTGCCATTTTTCTGATGGGACCTACCGCCTCCGGCAAGACGGATCTCGCTATTGAACTGTGCCAGACCCTGCCCTGCGACATCATCAGCGTGGATTCCGCGCTCATCTATCGCGGCATGGACATCGGCACCGCCAAGCCAAATGCCGATGAGCTCAGGCTGGCACCCCATCGATTGATCGATATTCTGGATCCGGCGTTGAGTTACTCTGCGGCGGATTTTTGCCGTGATGCCTTGCGCGAAATGGACGAAATTGCCAGTCGCGGCCGCATCCCCTTGCTGGTCGGCGGTACCATGCTCTATTTCAAGGCGTTGTTGGAGGGGTTGTCGCCACTGCCCTCTGCCGACCCTGCCATTCGTGCCGGTATTGAGGCCGATGCCGCCCGGCTGGGCTGGCAGGCCCTGCATGACGAGCTGGTGCGCCTGGATCCTGTGGCTGGGGCACGCATTCACCCCAATGATCCCCAACGGCTGAGCCGGGCCCTCGAGGTCTATCGCATCAGCGGCAAGACCCTCACCGAGCTGACCCAGGTACAAGGGGAGGGATTGCCCTACAGGGTGCATCAGTTTGCCATTGCCCCGACCGAAAGGGCGCTGCTTCATGAGCGTATCGAGCAGCGTTTCGATCTCATGCTGGCCCGGGGGTTCGAAGAGGAGGTCAGAGCCCTGCGCGCGCGTGGGGATCTGACTGCGGACCTACCCTCTATTCGCTGCGTTGGCTACCGCCAAATGTGGGACTACCTGGCCGGGGAACTGGGGTATGATGAGATGCGTTATCGTGGCATTGTTGCCACTCGTCAGCTTGCTAAACGGCAAATGACCTGGTTGAGGGGATGGCCTGAGGTCACCTGGTTGGGATCTGGTGAGTCTGACAACCTCGCCAGGGTCATTGCCTGCGCTGGTGCGGCTTGACACTCCCTGTATAATCAGGTTGTTATAGTGATATCCGGTGTTTAAAAACAACAAACTATAAGGAAAAAAGAAGATGGCTAAGGGGCAATCTCTCCAAGACCCGTTTTTGAATGCGCTGCGCCGTGAGCGGATTCCTGTTTCTATCTATTTGGTGAACGGCATCAAACTGCAGGGTCAAATCGAATCTTTCGACCAATTCGTCATTTTGCTGAAGAACACCGTTAGCCAGATGGTGTACAAGCATGCCATCTCTACCGTGGTGCCGGCTCGCGCCGTCAATCATCATCAGCATGCCGCCACTGGCCAGGGTGATGAGCAGTCAGGTGACAGTGAGGAGTGAGTCCAAGCGGCGAGTCAGCTCGCCATGCCTCATGAGTCCAGCTAAGGAGCAAGCGCTTGTTTGACCGTTACGAAGCAGGCGAACAGGCTGTGCTGGTGCATGTCAACTTCAGCAATGAAGGGGAGCGTGAGGATCTCGAAGAGCTCAAGCTGTTGGTGAGCTCTGCCGGGGTCAGCATGCTGGGAGTGGTCACCACCAGTCGCAGTTCGCCCAGCGCCAAGTTTTTTGTCGGCAGCGGCAAGGCGGAAGAGATCGCTTCCGAGGTGCAAGCCCTGGGGGCGGATGTGGTGATCTTCAACCACGCGCTGACCCCTGCCCAGGAGCGCAATCTGGAACGCCTGTTCCAGTGCCGGGTCGTCGACAGAACCGGGCTCATTCTCGATATCTTCGCCCAGCGTGCCCGCACCCATGAAGGCAAGCTGCAAGTTGAACTGGCCCAGTTGCGCCATCTCTCCACCCGATTGATCCGTGGTTGGACTCACCTCGAGCGCCAGAAGGGCGGTATCGGCCTGCGTGGTCCGGGTGAAACCCAGCTTGAAACCGACCGTCGTCTGCTGCGTGAACGTATCAAGGCCATATTGCGCCGGCTCGACAAGGTCGCCAAGCAGCGGGAACAGGGCCGCCGTGCCCGCAATCGCAATGAAGTGCCGACCGTTTCTCTCGTGGGTTATACCAACGCCGGAAAATCCACTTTGTTCAACGAACTTACAGATGCCAGCGTGTATGCTGCCGATCAGTTGTTCGCAACTCTGGACCCGACTCTGCGTAAAGTGGAGATCCGGGACGTCGGGGATGTGATACTGGCGGACACGGTTGGTTTTATTCGGCACCTGCCTCATGATCTGGTCGCGGCCTTCAAGGCGACCTTGCAAGAGACCCGGGAGGCTGACTTGCTACTGCATGTGGTGGATTGCGCCGACGAGCAGATGCAGGACAATATTGATGCCGTGCAGCGGGTCTTGGTCGAGATCGAATCCGATGATCGGCCCCAGCTGATGATCTGTAACAAGATCGACAAGCTGAGCGATCGCCCCGCCGCGCTGGAGCGTGACGATGAGGGCAGACCGGTCCGGGTTTGGCTCTCCGCCCAGACGGGCGAAGGCCGCGAACTGTTGTTCCAGGCCCTGACCGAATTGCTGGCTGGCACCATGGTGCACCACAGGTTGCAGTTGCCGCCTTCGGCCGCCCGGTTGCGCAGTATCCTCTATCGCCTCAAAGGGATAGAGCAGGAAGGTTTTAGCGAGGAGGGGGATTTCGTGCTGGAAGTCCGCTTGCAAGTGGCCGACTGGAACCGCCTCGTGAAGCAAGAAGGTGAAGTTTTACAACGCTTTATCATGCATTGACCCACCGTATGGGCAACTGAGCCCGGTGGACTGATGCCGATAGAGATGACATCCATTCGCAAGTATTTAAATGGAGATGCTGATGGCTTGGAATGAGCCTGGTAACAACGGCAAAGACCGTGACCCTTGGGGGAATAACGGCAAGACTCAGGGACCCCCTGATCTGGACGAGATGCTACGCAAGGTCAGCCGTCGCTTCGGCGGTCTGTTTGGCGGCGGTGGTAAATCCGGTGGTGAGATAGGCAAGTTCGGCATCTCCATCGCCCTGCTGGTCGCTGTGGTGGTGTGGGTCGTCAGCGGCTTCTATACCATTCGCGAGGCCGAGCGTGGCGTTGTGCTGCGTTTTGGGGAGTACTCCCATAACGTGGATCCGGGTCTGCGCTGGAAGCCGACCTTCATCGATCGGGTTATTCCGGTGGATGTGGAGTCGGTACGCTCCCTACCAGCCTCTGGTTTCATGCTGACTCAGGACGAGAACGTGGTCCGGGTCGAGATGGACGTGCAGTATCGCGTGGTCGATCCCCAGCAATATCTGTTCAGCGTCACCAATGCCGACGAGAGTCTGAGCCAGGCCACTGACAGTGCCTTGCGCTATGTGGTAGGCCACACCCGGATGGATGACGTCCTGACCACGGGTCGGGAAAAAGTCCGTCAGGAAACCTGGCAGGTGATCGATGGCATCATCGAGCCCTATCAGATGGGCCTGCAAATCGTCGACGTCAACTTCCTGCCGGCACGTCCGCCAGAAGAAGTGAAGGATGCCTTCGATGACGCCATCTCCGCTCAGGAAGATGAGCAGCGCTTCATCCGTGAAGCCGAAGCCTATGCCCGTGAAGTGGAGCCAAAGGCTCGCGGTTCGGTCAAACGTCTGGAACAGGAAGCCGAAGGTTACAAGTCCCAGATTGTGCTGAAGGCCAAGGGTGAAGTGGCACGCTTCAATGAGCTGCTGCCCCAGTATCAGGCGGCCCCCGAGTTGACTCGTGAGCGTATCTATCTGGAAACCATGGAGGAGCTCTATCAGCAAGCCAACAAGGTGCTGGTCGACATGCCTGCTGGCAACAACAGCATGATCTACCTGCCGCTCGACAAACTGTCCGGCAAGGCGAACGCGGTGCAACCGACTCGTCCGGCTGGCACTCCTGCGGTGGAACCGGCTCAGCCGTCCAACGAAGGGGCCAACTCCACTCCGACGCCGCTGCGTAGCGGTGACCGTTTCAGCACAGGGAGAAACTGATAGATGAATAAAATAGCTATTGGTGTCATCGCTGTGGCTGCCATGGTCTGCTTCTCTTCCATCTTCATCGTTGATGAAGGGCAGAAGGGCATAGTGGTGCAGTTTGGCAAGGTGAAGCGGATTGACTCTGGTGAGCCTCGTCTCTACGAGCCAGGCTTGCACTTCAAGGTGCCGATGATCGATCAGGTTCGCAAGATGGATGCTCGCATTCAGACTCTGGAAGGTCAGGCGGATCGCTTCGTCACCTCGGAGAAGAAAGATCTCATCATCGACTCCTACGTGAAGTGGAAGATCGAGGACTTTTCCAAGTACTACCTGGCGACGGGCGGTGGCAACAAGATCCAGGCCGAAGACCTACTCAAGCGCAAGATCAACAACGGTCTGCGTTCAGAGATAGGTAACCGTACCATCAAGGACATCGTCTCCGGTGAGCGTAGTACCGTGATGGAAGATGCCCTGATGAAGATGGCGCGCTCCTCCGAGCTCGGCATCAAGGTGGTGGATGTGCGCATCAAGCAGATCAACCTGCCGGTGGAAGTGTCCAACTCCATCTATCAGCGGATGCGTGCCGAGCGGACGGCCGTGGCCCGGGAGCATCGCTCCCAGGGCCGCGAGCAGGCTGAAATCCTGCGCGCCGACATCGACCGCAAGGTGACCGTCATGATCGCCGACGCCGACAGTAACGCGCGTCAGTTGCGTGGTGAAGGGGATGCGGAAGCCGCCAAGATCTATGCCGACAGCTACAAGAAAGACCCCGAGTTTTTCAGCTTCGTGCGTAGCATGGAGGCCTATCGCAAGAGCTTCGCCGGTGGCAACGACCTGATGGTCCTGAAGCCGGACAGCGAGTTCTTCCGCTACCTCAAGTCGCCGGATGGCAACAAGCAGTAAGCTTGTTATCGTATGTCGTTATGTAAAAGGGCCCGTGAGGGCCCTTTTCTATGTCTAGGGTTTACGTTTTTGTCTGTTCCGATTGGACGCTGTGGCTGATGACACCGAAGGAGGGCAGGCCTCCCGTTGCTCATTAGCGCCATCAGGGCGGATTGATAGATAACAGCCAATAAGGCGCCATGGTGGCGCCGAGCTCACTAACAGTGACTCTGGTGATGAACAGGGGGCCGTCGAGCCGAGGGAGTCAGTCATCTATCAGGGGGAGGGCGACAGCTTCCTTCTTGAGCTACAACCAACAAAAAGAGGCCATCAGGCCTCTTTTTGTTGGTTGTAGCTCAAGAACTCAGGCGCTGCGCTGTACTGCCATCTGGGCCAGCTGGATCAGGGCCTGACGATGTTGCGACTCAGGCAGCACCATGAGCGCCGCGATGGCCTTGTCAGCCTCTTCACGGGCGCGCTGGCGGGAGTATTCGAGGGCTCCGGTGCTATCCAGAATGGTGAGGATCTCGTCCAGGTGCTCCATGCCGTTGCGATGCTCTATCGCATCACGGATACGCTGGCGCTGGGCCGGGGTACCGACGTCCATGGCGCGCAGCAGCGGCAGGGTGGGTTTGCCTTCGGCGAGATCGTCACCGACATTTTTGCCCATCTCATCACTTTGGGAGCAGTAGTCCATCACGTCATCGATGATCTGGAAGGCGGTTCCCAGATACTTGCCGTAATCCGTCATGGCGGCCTCGATACGGGCATCCTGGCGGGTGAGCACGGCAGCGAGCCGAGTGGCGGCCTCAAACAGCTTGGCGGTCTTGCAGTAGATGACCGTCATATAACTCTGTTCTGTGGTATCGGGATCGTTGCAGTTCATCAACTGCAGCACCTCGCCTTCGGCGATGGTGTTGGTGGCGTCGGACAGGATCTCCATCACTCGCAGATCGGCGAGCTCGGCCATCATCTGGAAGGAGCGACTGTAGAGATAGTCGCCGACCAGCACGCTGGCGGCATTACCGAACATGGCATTGGCGGTCTCCCGGCCACGGCGCAGATCGGATTCATCGACTACGTCGTCGTGCAGCAGGGTCGAGGTATGGATGAACTCTATGATGGCGGCCAGCTTGAGGTGATCTTCGCCCTCATAGCCCAGTGCTCTTGCCGCCATGACAGTCAGCATGGGGCGCATCCGTTTGCCGCCGGCACTGACGATGTAGAAGCCCAGCTGGTTGATCAGACTGACCTCGGACTGAAGTCGGGCCAGGATCAGCTCATTGACCGCCGTCATGTCGGCGGCACAGAGCGCTCGAATAGTCTGTTGGTCCATAGATCTCGTAACGTGACGGGCAGCAATGTCTGCAGTTTTAGTAATGGCGGGGATTCTACACGATTTCACAATGGGTTACAGTGAAGCGTTTATTCACGGCTCGGTACGTGCGCACAAAATAAACTTTTTGCTAAATTGGTCTTGCCTGAACAGATCGATGTGCGTAGAATGCCGGCCCATTGTTATAGGTTTTTGTGCGGGTCTGGCCTTGAGCAAAAGACTCGCCTTTACGGAGTTAATCAAATGTACGCGGTATTCCAAAGCGGCGGAAAACAACACCGTGTGGCCGAAGGTCAAATCGTTCGTCTTGAAAAGCTGAACGTTGAGACTGGCGCTACTATCGACTTCAATGAAGTTCTGATGGTTGCTGCAGGCGACACTTTTAAAGTAGGTGCTCCTTTCGTTGAAGGTGGCAAGGTTGTAGCTGAAGTTGTGGCTCACGGCCGTGGCGAGAAAGTGACTATCGTCAAGTTCCGTCGTCGTAAGCACCATCGTAAGCAAGCGGGCCACCGTCAGTGGTTCACTGAAGTCAAAATCACTGGCATCAGCGCTTAATTCGAGAGGAATCTGAAAAATGGCACATAAAAAAGCTGGCGGTTCATCCCGTAACGGTCGCGACTCAGAAGCCAAACGTCTCGGCGTTAAGCGCTTCGGCGGCGAAACTGTACTGGCTGGTAGCATCATCGTTCGTCAGCGTGGCACTAAGTTCCACCCTGGCACCAACGTTGGTCTGGGTACCGACCACACTTTGTTCGCTACTGCGACTGGTAAAGTGTTGTTCGAAGTTAAAGGTCCGCAGAATCGTAAGTACGTCAGCATCGTTGCTGAGTAATTACGGACCGCAAGGATCCGAAGCCCCGCCAACCTGGCGGGGCTTTTGTTTTTCTGAAAAGTTTGACGAAAAAACGGCACGCGGATGAGCTGGCGCTGACAGGCCTCATCGCCAAGATGCGTCTCGCCCGCAGGGGTCTGTACCACTATAATTGCGTATCGGTTTTTCGAATTAAGGTGACGGTTACCTATGAAGTTTGTTGATGAAGTCCAAATTCGAGTCGATGCCGGTGACGGTGGTAACGGTTGTGTGAGTTTCCGCCGTGAGAAATTCATCCCTAACGGCGGCCCTGATGGTGGCGACGGTGGTGATGGCGGCGACGTTTATCTGCTTGCCGATGAAAACCTGAATACCCTGATCGACTACCGTTTCGAGCGTTTCCACGCCGCCGAACGTGGTGAGAATGGCCAGAGCGCCAACTGTACTGGTCGCCGTGGCAAGGATCTGACCCTGAAGGTACCGGTCGGTACTCGCGCCAGCGACGAAGATACCGGCGAGCGGCTCGGTGACCTGACCCAGCACGGCCAGAAACTGCTGGTCGCCAAAGGTGGCTTCCATGGCCTGGGTAACACCCGTTTCAAAAGCTCAGTCAACCGAGCCCCTTATCAGAAGAGTAACGGCACCGAGGGTGAAGTTCGCACTCTGAAACTGGAACTGCTGCTGCTGGCTGACGTCGGTATGCTGGGCTTGCCCAATGCAGGTAAATCTACCTTTATCCGTGCCGTCTCTGCCGCCAAACCCAAGGTTGCCGATTATCCCTTCACTACCCTGGTACCTAACCTGGGCGTAGTGCGTGGTGAAAACTCCCGTTCCTTCGTGATTGCCGACATTCCGGGCTTGATCGAAGGTGCTGCCGAAGGCGCGGGTCTGGGGATTCGCTTCCTCAAGCACCTTGAGCGCTGCCGCGTGTTGATCCACCTGGTCGATATCTGCCCGGTTGACGAGTCTGATCCTGCCGAGAACGCAGTGACCATAGTCCGGGAGCTGGAAAAATACAGCCCTGAGCTAGCGAGCAAACCGCGCTGGTTGGTGTTCAACAAGATGGATCTGATCCTGGAAGAGGAAGCGGCCGAGGTAATGGAGCGCGTCAAGACCGCTCTGGCCTACGAAGGCCCCGTCTACGAGATCTCTGCTATCAGCAAGCAAGGTACCAAGAAGGTCTGCTACGACATTCTGGATCTGCTCGATACCATGCCTCGTCAGTTGGAGCAGGATGCCAGGGACGCCATCGAGAAGGTGGAGTTCAAGTGGGATGATTACCACAAGAACCAGCTGGCCCAGGCCGAAGCAGAGGCCGCTGCGGCTTCCCGCGCCTTCGATGAATCCCTCGGTGATGATGATTGGGATGACGACGATGATGACGGCGTGGAAGTCATTTACGTACGTGACTGATCACTCCTCAAGAGGGATGAGATGAATACCGGAGTCTGGCAACGGACTCCGGTTTTTTTATGGGTGTCGCAATGGTTTTTCATGGACTCGAAGAGTGCCAATAGGTGTATTTGTGATGCCTGTTCTTGCCTGTCATCGCCAGCTGGTTATACTGCGCACCTGAACGTAACCTGATTGAAACAATATGCTAACACGGCGTCGTGAATTGATATGCATATCTGTTTGGGGATGTTCTTATGGAAGCTTCGTCTGTAAAAATACTTATGCTTAAAATTATGCATTAAAAGCTTGTTTGTGCATTTTTTTGGAGTATTCTTTCGCCCGTTTTGCTGGGCGGGGCATGAGTATGCAGGCGGCCTGGCTAAGGAAAAGTAACATTAAGGCTGTAATCTCATGTTGGAAAAGACCCTCGAAGCCCCTGCGGTAAATACTCGCCGTAACTTGCTGATGTTCTTGATCCCGTCACTCGTCGGGATCCTGCTGTTCATGACCCCCGTGCTCTATGACGGCAATATCACCATCCCCGTGGCCGTGCTGGCCAAGACGGTACAAGCGGTGTTCGCCGACTCGCTTGTGGCCGTGGTATGTGCCTTGATCACCACCACCATGCTGATGACCCTGGTTGCCTGGCTGTTCAAGCCCGCGATCCTGGTACGTCGTCCCTTTCTCAATGCCCTGTTCAACGTCTCCCCGTTCTGGGCCATGGTACGAGTGCTGGGCGGCATCTTTGCGCTGCTGACCTTCTTCGGGATGGGCCCAGAGGCGCTGCGTTCCGATGCGACCGGTGGCCTGGTGCTGCATGATTTGCTGCCCGTGCTGTTTTCGGTGTTTATCTTCGCCGGTCTGCTGTTGCCGCTGCTGCTGGATTTCGGTCTGCTGGAGTTTGTCGGTACCCTGATGACCCGCATCATGCGTCCGGTATTCCGCCTGCCGGGCCGCTCCGCGGTCGACTGCTTTGCCTCCTGGCTTGGCGATGGCAGCGTGGGCATCCTGCTCACCAGCAAACAGTATGAAGGCAAGTTCTATACCCAAAGGGAAGCCGCCGTCATCGGCACCACCTTCTCGGCGGTTTCCATTACCTTCTGTCTGGTGGTGATCTCTCAGGTGAAGCTGGAGCACATGTTCGTGCCCTTCTATCTGACCGTCTGTCTGGCCGGTGTGGTGGCCGCTATCATAGTGCCGCGTTTGCCGCCCCTCTCCTGGAAGAAGGACGTCTATTCCGATGGTACCCCACTGTGCCGCAAGCAGGAGGCCGTGCCTCACGAGCACAATCTGGTGAGCTATGGCTTCGAGCGTGCCC
The DNA here is from genome assembly GCF_051376105.1 of Aeromonas molluscorum. Lineage (NCBI taxonomy): Bacteria > Pseudomonadati > Pseudomonadota > Gammaproteobacteria > Aeromonadales > Aeromonadaceae > Aeromonas > Aeromonas molluscorum. Next base: position 752,164 of record NZ_JBPQCY010000002.1, read on the forward strand.
TCAAGAAAGCCGACAGCGTGAGCGATCTCGGCGCCGTTGCCCGGGAAGGGGTCAAAAATGCCCTGGACATGGTGTTTGGCGTGCTGCCGGTGGTGATGGCGATCGGTACCTGCGCCCTGATGCTGGCCGAGCACACGCCAGTGTTCAACTGGTTGGGTGCCCCCTTCATTCCGCTGCTTGAGCTGTTGCAGCTGCCGGAGGCTGAAGCCGCTTCCAAGACCATAGTGGTCGGTTTTGCGGACATGTTCATCCCGGCAATTCTGGCCTCGAGCATCGAGAGCGAGATGACCCGCTTCGTCATTGCCGCGATGTCGGTGACTCAGCTTATCTATATGTCGGAAGTGGGCGCACTGCTGCTGGGCAGCAAGATCCCGGTCAAGCTGTGGGAGCTGTTTGTGGTGTTCCTGCTGCGGACACTGGTGACCTTGCCGGTCATTGCCGCCATGGCACATCTGTTGTTCTGACCCAATGCTTGGGGACAGGTGACCAAAAAACGGACAGCCCCAGGGCTGTCCGTTTTTATATGTGCTTTTTCCTCATTGGGAATTGAACTGCTCTTTGGCTATTGCACTGGCAGGTAGTCCTGTTGTTCGACCAAAGTGGGCTTTGTAATTTCATGATTTTACACTAACGTAACATTCGTCATCGCGATGTTGCCAGCCGAGCCGTAGGCCACTCATTCCCCTTATGGCAAGGAGTCTTCATGTCCGCACTGCCCAGCTATCGCGTCGGCCCGACCGATGCCCCCCTGCTTGATCAAACCATAGGTGACTACCTGCTAGGGATAGTCGAACGCTTCCCAGACCGGCCCGCGGTGGTGGTGCGCCATCAACAGATCCGCTGGCGCTGGCGTGAATATCTGCAGCAGATAGATCGGCTGGCCAAGGGATTGCTGGCCATAGGCATACAGCCTGGTGACCGGGTCGGCATCTGGTCCCCCAATAACATCGAATGGTGTCTGGTGCAGTTTGCCACCGCCCGTATCGGCGCCATCATGGTCTGTATCAATCCCGCCTACCGGCGTGAGGAACTGGCCTTTGCCATCAACAATGTTGGCTGCAAGGCATTGATCTGCGCCAGCCGCTTCAAGGGCAGTGACTATCTTGCCACTCTGGCCGAGCTGGCCCCGGAACTGAACAGTTCACCGCCGGAGAGCTCAAGGCCGCCGCCTTGCCAAGCCTGGCCTGGGTGGTGCGTCTGGGTGAGGACAGGACCCCTGGCATGCTCAACTTCAACGCCTTGCTCAGCCTGGGGGATGAACAGGAGAACAGCGTCCTGCAAAGGGTGGCTGCCGGGCTCAAGGCTTCGGATCCCATCAATATCCAGTTCACCTCGGGCACCACGGGCAGCCCCAAAGGCGCAACCCTTAGCCACAGCAACATACTTAACAATGGTCTGCTGGTCGCAGCCGGCATGGCGCTGACCGAACAGGACAGACTTTGCATCCCGGTGCCCCTCTATCACTGTTTCGGCATGGTGCTCGGCAACCTGGTCTGTCTGAGCGTGGGAGCCTGCGCCCTCTTCCCCAGTGAGGCATTTGACCCCGCCACCACCTTGCAGATGGTCAGTGAGGAGCGTTGTACCGCCTTGCATGGGGTGCCGACCATGTTCATCGCCGAGCTGGAGCTTGCGAACTTTTCCGAGTTCGATCTCGGCTCACTGCGTACCGGCATCATGGCGGGAGCCATCTGTCCCGAGCCACTGATGTTGCGGGTGCAGACCCTGATGCACATGACGGAGGTGACCATTGCCTATGGCCAGACGGAGTGCAGCCCTATCAATCACATGACCGCGGTGGATTGCCCGCTCGACAAGCGCGTAACCACAGTCGGGAGGGCGATCAGCCACACCGAGATAAAGTTGGTCGACCCCAGTGGTGAGATGGTGGCAAGGGGGGAGAAAGGGGAGATCTGTTGTCGTGGCTATAGCGTCATGAGTGGCTACTGGCAGGATCCGGCCAAGACGGCGGCCACCATAGATACCGAGGGTTGGCTGCACTCCGGCGACATCGGGGTCATGGATAGCGAGGGCTATGTCCAGGTTGTCGGGCGCAGCAAGGAGTTGATCATTCGGGGGGGCGAGAACATTTATCCCCGGGAAGTGGAGGAGCGGCTCTATGATCACCCCGCGGTGCAGGACGCCGCCGTGTTTGGTATCGACAGCGACCGCTATGGCGAGGAGGTCTGCGCCTGGATCAAGCTCAGGCCCGGCTGTGATGCCGATGAAGAGGAGATTAAACACTTCCTGTCGGCCCGCATCGCCTACTTCAAGGTGCCACGTTACATCCGTTTCGTGAACGAGTACCCCATGACGGTCACCGGCAAACTGCAGAAGTTTCGCATGAAGGAGCTGATGAACGCCGAGCTGGCCCCCCATGGTTAGCCATGGGTAGCGCAAAGCTGAGAGAGGGGCCCCTGGGCCCCTCTCTCAGCTTAGGATTTGCCTCCTGGATGCTCGGCCTGATCTGATGGCGGGTGCTGGGCGAGAGGGGGATGCAGGTTCCTCGCCCTGAGGGGGGCGGAAGGCGGCCAGATTGACCTCATCGCACTGTGCCTCGCTCAGGAAGCGCTGGCCGTACTGTAGCCAGATACGGCTGCGCAGGAAGAGAGCGAAGAGCTCCGGATCTATGTGCCCCACGTTGGCCATCTGACTCATGATGGCAAGGGACTGGCTGAGAGACTTGCCCGATTTGTAGGGGCGATCGCTGGCGGTCAGTGCCTCGAAGATGTCGGCGATGGCCATGATGCGGGCCGGCACGCTCATCTGTGCCCGGCTAAGCCCCCTGGGGTAGCCGCTGCCATCCATCTTCTCGTGGTGGCCGCCCGCTATTTCAGGTACCTGTTGCAGGTGGCGGGGAAAGGGCAATCGCTCCAGCATCTTGATGGTCTGGATGATGTGTTCGTTGATCTTGTAGCGCTCCTCCTCGCTCAGGGTGCCACGGCCAATGCTGAGGTTGTAGAGCTCGCCCCGATCATACAGGCAGGCGGGCACCTTGACCTTGAAGCCCCAGGAATTGTCTGCCTCCAGTCTATCGTTGTCGGGACGGGGGATTTTGTGCTCGGGCCTGTCGGCCAGCAGGTATTCACGGCAAGGCAGGGGAGCGGCGAGGTCGCCATGGCGCTTGCGCTCTTCAGCTCCCAGTCCGAGCCTGTCATCCAGAGTGCGTAGCCAACTGCGAGTGGCAATCTGTTGCAATTGCTCGAGTCGCTCCGGCGCCATCCACTCCTCCCCCTGATTGCACTCGGCCACGAAGGAAAATTCGGCATCGAGCTCCGCCCAGACGGGGGCCACGGCCGTGCGGGCTAGGCTGCGTTGCTGTTCTGACAACTGCTCACTCAGGGTTGCGATGTGGGCATCGCGCTTGAGCACCTCGAAGCGGGTGCGGATCTCGTGGATGCGATCGTAGAGGGTTTCCAGCTTGGTGGCCTTGTCGACCACGAACTCGGGGGTCGTCACCTTGCCGCAGTCGTGCAGCCAGCTGGCAATGTGAATGGCTTCCCACTCCTGTTCGCTGGGGTTGAAGCCGGCAAAGGGGCCCTCCCGCTCGGCGGCGGCCGCTTCCGCCAGCAGTCGGGTCAGTTCGGGCACCCGTTGGCAATGGCCGCCGGTATAGGGACTCTTGGCATCGATGGCCCCGGCGATGAGCTCGATGAATGACTCCAGCAGACGCTTTTGCTCCGCCAGCAGTCGTTGATTCTCGATGGCGGAGGCCGAGGTGCCAGCCAGCGCCTCGATCAGACTGATGCGGGCTGCCAGTTCATCAGGGGAGCAGGGGGGCAGCAAGATCAGCAGGCAGCCCGTCACCTCCTGACTGTGATTGCGCAGGGGTTCGGCCACCAGGCGTCCCTTGCCGGGATAGGCCCCCCAGCCACTCAGGTGGCGCTGCCAGCAACCCTCTTCGAGGGCGACGCTGAGGCGCTCGCCGTGCAGGACGGGACGCAGCAGGCGCTCACCTTCTATGGTTGGCAAGGGATGGCCATGCCAGAAGGCCAGCGCAGGTTGCAGTTGCCCCTCCTCCACCAGATAGAGAGCGCCGCCCTCGGCCCCGGCTGCGGCTATGGTTTCACCGAGTACGCGTTCAAGCAGGGCGTCGAAGTTGTGTTCGGCGCCAAGCGCCCGCCCCATATTCATGAAGTTACCCAGGGTCAGGCGCATGCCCGACATGGTGCGGGAGAGATCGTCTATCTCCTGGATGGCGGAGTGGGGCGCTTCCCCGTTACTGAAATCGAAATGCTGGATGCGCTCGGCCTCCCGGGTCAGCGCAAGCAGGGGAGTGGCGGTGCGTCTGGCGACGAGCCAGATGACGGGCAGCAGCAGCAAGAGGGCAAGCAGGGTACTACCGAGGTTGTGCCAGGCCTCGCGTGTGGCGCTCGCGAACAGGCGCTCGCTGCTGATGATGAGTCCCAGATAGAAGGGGGAACCCTCCCCGAGCGATGAGAGATTGACCTGCCACTCCCCCCCGTTTTCGCCATTGAGGGTCAGCTCATGGCGCCCCTTAAGCAGGTCGGGCTCTGCACTCAGTCGGCGTTGCAACAGGGTGAATACGGGATCGCTCAGGGCCGATATCTTGGGCAGTACCCGCAAGCGTTCATAGCTGGGTAACTGCGCCGGGTCGGTTGCAAGCAAGGTGGCATGGCGATCAAACAATACCAGCTGGGTCCCCTCTTGCCGCATCTTGCCAATGAGTCTGGAGAGACGATCAACGCTGGCATCTATGCCGATCACCGCCTGGCCATCGGGGCTGGCGATCGCCAGCGTCATGCCGGGCTCCTTGGTAGTGAAGAAGAGATAGGGGGCCGTGCTGGCAATGCCTTTGCTGCGCAGCGCCTGCTGATACCAGAGCCGGGCACGGGGATCGAACTGGTAGTCGGGCATGGGCTGCTGATGGAGCAGGCGCTGGCGGGCATCATAATAGAGGTACTTCCCCTGTCCCCCAGACAGACTCTGTACCAGCAGGCTGCTGCCCGGTGGGGTCGAGTCCAACTGCGCCTTGACGCTCTCGGTCAGGGTTCGCACCAGAAAGAAGTCACCGTTGCCATAACCGACATAGATGGCGCCATAGCCATGCTGGCTGGCCAGCACCTCGACCAGCTGCGGCAAAAAGGCGAGCCGGGCCGCCAGATCACCCGCCTGCATCAGCTGGCCTGCCCTGAGCAGCTTGAGGGTGGTGCGGGCCGGCCGCTCGTTGAGGGTCAGAGCCAGGGCCAGCTGCTCCCGGTATTGCTGGAAGTTATGGTATTCGTGGGCCATCCCCTGGGCACGGCTCTGCTGAAAATGCTGCGCTATCAGCAAGGCGCCGAGCAGAGTGAACAAACAGATGAAGAGGGTGGCTATGTGTACGTAAAAAGGGCGGCGTTGCGAGCCGTTCAGCCTCATGTCGTGATCCTTATTATGGCCATTCGTCCATGGTTGGCCAGCAATGAGTTTGGCTCATGACATCAGAATCGCCAGCAATGGATTAATTGTGTCTCATTTAGAGCTAGTGGTAGAGTGACGGCTTTCCCACCTCTGGAGTGAGTCATGTCTGTTCCCTATTCGGTACTGGATCTGGTGCCTGTTCCCGTCGGCTCTCGTCCCGCCGATTCTTTCCGCTGCTCCCTTGAACTGGCTCAGCAGGCCGAGGCCTGGGGTTATCACAGATATTGGCTGGCCGAGCATCACAACATGCCGGGAATTGCCAGCGCCGCCACCTCAGTGTTGATTGGTCACCTGGCTGCTGGCACCCGGACTCTGCGTCTTGGCGCCGGTGGCATCATGCTCTCCAATCACTCCCCTCTGGTGATTGCCGAACAGTTCGGCACCCTGGAGTCCCTCTATCCGGGGCGAATTGACCTGGGCCTGGGTCGTGCCCCTGGCTCCGATCAGCGCACCATGCACGCTTTGCGCCGCCAGCGGGGAGGCGATCAGGATGACTTTCCCGCCGATGTGGCCGAGTTGATGGCCTATTTCGGTGATGAGCCGGGCCCGGTACGTGCAGTGCCCGGCTTCGGACTACAGCTGCCCGTCTGGCTGCTTGGCTCCAGCCTCTACAGCGCCCAGCTGGCGGCGGCCATGGGCTTGCCGTTTGGTTTTGCTTCCCATTTTGCGCCGGCGCTGTTGTTGCAGGCCCTGGAGGTTTATCGCAGCCAATATCGCCCTTCCGCACGTTGGCCCAAGCCCTATGCCGTGGTCTGCGTCAATCTGATTGCTGCCGAGAGTACGGCCGAGGCGCGTTTTCTGTTGAGCACGGTACAGCAGCAGTTCTTGCGGCTCTATCGAGGAGATGCTGGGGAATTACCGGCGCCGGTGGAAGAGCTGACCGGCTGGGCCCCTCACGAGCTGGTGGCCATGGAGAAGACGCTGTCTCGCTCCCTGGTGGGTGATAAAGCCGCCATCCGCCATGGCATTCAGGCATTGCTGGCCGAAACCCAGGCTGACGAACTTATGTTCAATGGCCCCATCTTCGATCATCAGGCCCGGCTGCGATCCTTCGCCCTGGGGGCGGAGATCATGCGCTCGCTTTGATGCAGGCGGATCCCGGTGCAGTCAGCGCCGGGTTCCCTGGCGTCGCGCTGTCTTCTGCGGCCATCCCCTGCTACTCACCTCTTTATTCCTGCCATTTTCCCTGTGGTTCATTCCTTCTTTATTTCATCTATTAGTCTCTATTTCGCCGATTATGTCGACACTACTCTGATTTTTGTCAGCAATATTCCCTCGTAGATTGCCTCGTCGTCATGCTGGCGGACCGATTTGGATGGTCGTCATCTTGCGCGGCCAAATCTGCATCAGGGCATCAGCTTGATCTGCAGCGGGTAGGCTTTTCATCAAAATATGTTTATACCCTTAAATAATAACTGCTAATTTATTTGTGGTGATAATGTTTAATTTTTATTTATACATGGTGTGATTGGCTTGTTTTTCTTATTTATTCAATGGTATATGCATTTGCATCGATGTTGTGGCGACTAATTATGCTTTATGTTTGCCCTTTAATTGTTTAGTGTAGTAAATGAATTTCGTCATGGTTATGCCATGGCGGTGAAGTTGTAATCAATTAGAAAAGGGCAATATGACAGTCAAACTGGAAGTAAAGACCCTGTATAAGATCTTTGGAGAGCAGCCGGACAAGGCGTTCAAATTATTGGAAGAGGGTGATGATCGTGCCGGGATTTTGCAAAAAACCGGCCAAACCCTCGGCGTACATGACGTGAATCTGCAGATCCATGAAGGAGAGATTTTCGTGGTGATGGGGTTGTCGGGATCCGGTAAATCCACCCTGGTACGCCTGCTCAACCGGCTGATAGAGCCCACTCGCGGTCAGGTCTTGATCGATGGTGAAGATATCGCCGTCATCTCGGATGAGGCGCTGCGTCAGGTACGTCGCAAAAAAATCAGCATGGTGTTCCAATCCTTCGCCTTGATGCCGCACCTGACGGTATTGGACAACGCCGCTTTTGGTTTGGAACTGGCTGGTGTTCCCCAAGCAGATCGCCACCGCAGCGCACGCCAGGCCCTTGCCCAGGTCGGCCTCGAGACCTGGACGCATGCCTACCCCGATGCCCTGTCTGGCGGCATGAAGCAGCGGGTTGGCCTGGCGCGCGCCCTGGCCAATGATCCCGACATATTGTTGATGGACGAGGCATTTTCCGCCCTCGACCCCCTGATCCGCACCGAGATGCAGGATGAGCTGCTCAAGCTACAGGCCAACCATCAGCGCACCATCGTCTTCATCTCCCACGATCTGGACGAGGCGATGCGCATCGGCGACCGCATCGCCATCATGCAGGACGGTCAGGTGATCCAGATCGGCACCCCGGACGAGATCCTGAGCCAGCCTGCCAACGACTATGTGCGCGCCTTCTTTCGCGGTGTGGATTTGGCCAATGTGTTCAGTGCCCGTGACATCGCCAGCCGCAAGCAGACCCCGCTCATCAAGAAGCACACCACGGATGGCCCGGCCAATGCCCTGCGCCAGCTCAAGGAGCAGGATCGGGAGTTTGGCTATGTGATCGATCGTAGTCGGCGCTTCGTCGGCGTCGTCTCCCTCGACTCCCTGGCCCGTGCCGTGGCGAGCAAGGGCAGTCTGGATCAGGCATTGCTGGATGAGGTAAGCCCCTTGCTGGCCGACACTCCCCTGCACGAACTGATAAGCCTGGTGGCGGCCGCCCCCTGTCAGGTCCCCGTGGTAGAAGAGGATGGCACTTATCTGGGGCTTATCTCCAAGGCCAATCTGCTCAACACCCTGGACAGGAGTACCCCGGTATGAAGCATTTAATATCCCTCTGTCTGGCAACGCTGCTGTTTGCCGCCCATCCAGCCTGGGCCGACGAGGCCCCTGCTGCCGATCCGGATCCTTGGGCCAGTGCTTCCACCACCCAGGTTGACGCGGATCCTTGGGGCAGCACCACCCACACCGCCGTCGCCAGCAACGACTGGCAAAACCAGATAGCCTCGGCCGATGACAAACCGCCTCTCGATCTGCTGGATCCCTTCCAGCAGGCCTGGCTGCCGCTCGATGTCTGGGTGGAGCAGGGCATAGACGTGCTGGTAACCCACTTTCGTCCCCTGTTCCAGATAGTGCGGGCACCGGTCGAGGTGACCCTCAATGCACTGACTCATACGCTGCAGAGCGTGCCTTCCGCACTCATGGTGGGGATCTTGACCCTGATCGCCTGGCAGCTGGTCAGTGGCAGCATGGCGCTGGGTACCCTGATCTCCCTCATCGGGATTGGCCTTATCGGGGCCTGGTCCGATGCCATGGTGACCCTGGCCCTGGTGATGACCTCTCTGCTGTTTTGCATGATCATCGGTCTGCCGGTTGGCATCTTGCTGGCACGCAGCGAGCGAGCAACCGCCTGGACTCGCCCCCTGCTCGACGCCATGCAGACCACGCCGGCGTTTGTCTACCTCATCCCCATCGTCATGTTGTTTGGTATAGGCAATGTGCCCGGGGTGGTAGTGACCATCATCTTTGCCCTGCCGCCCATGATACGGCTGACCATTCTCGGCATTCGCCAGGTGCCGGAAGATCTTATCGAAGCCGGTCACTCATTTGGCGCCAGCCCACGTCAGCTGCTGTTCAAGGTACAACTGCCGCTGGCCATGCCGACCATCATGGCAGGGGTCAACCAGTCGCTGATGCTCTCCCTCTCCATGGTGGTGATCGCCTCCATGATAGCGGTGGGCGGGCTTGGCCAGATGGTCCTGCGCGGCATAGGCCGCCTCGACATGGGCATGGCCTCTGTCGGTGGTCTCGGCATAGTACTGCTGGCCATAGTGCTCGATCGTCTCACTCAGGCCATGGGCCAATCCAGTGCCGAGCGTATCGGCCACTGGTATCAACGAGGCCCCGTAGGCCTGCTGCTCTCCCCATTCGGGCAGCGCCATCAGACTCACACCAAAGGAGAAGAAATATGAACGCCATCACCAAGGGATTGACGCTGGGCACCCTGTTATTGAGTACCACCGCCATGGCCAGCGCCCTGGTCCAGCCCATTCAGAGCAGCGTGCCGGAGGAGGCGTTCCAGACCCTGCTGGTGAGCAAGCTGCTCGGCGAACTGGGTTATGATGTCAAGCCCGCCAAAGAGGCTGACTACAACGTGGGCTATGCTTCAGTCGCCAGCGGCGATGCGACCTTCCTCGCCTTCAACTGGAATCCGCTGCACAAAGACAAATATGAAAAAGCCGGCGGCGACACCAAGTTCTATCGTGAAGGCACCTATGTCACAGGGGCGGCCCAGGGCTACCTCATCGACAAGGTAACCGCCGACAAGTACAACATCACCAACATAGCGCAGCTCAAGGATCCCAAGCTGGCCGCTCTGTTTGACAGTGACGGTGATGGCAAGGCCGATCTGGCCGGTTGCAATCCGGGTTGGGGTTGTGAGGGGGTGATCAATCATCAGCTCAAGGCGTTTGCACTGGACAAGACAGTGACCCACCAGCAGGGCAACTATGCGGCCATCATTGCCGACACCATTACCCGCTACAAGGAGCACAAGCCGGTATTCTATTACACCTGGACGCCATACTGGGTCAGTGGCGATTTGATCCCGGGCAAGGATGTGGTCTGGCTGGAAGTGCCTTTTACCGCGCTGCCGGATGGCCGCGAGGGCGACACCAAGCTGGCCAATGGCAAGAACTATGGTTTCGAGATGAACACCATGCACATAGTGGCCAACCGCGCCTTCGCCGAGGCCAATCCGTCGGCGGCCAAACTGTTTGACGAGATGAAGTTGCCGATCAACGACATCAACGTCCAGAACAGCCTGATGAAACAGGGCCAGAACAAGCCGGCCGACATAGAGCGTCACGCCGATGCCTGGATCAAGGGGCACCCAGCCCTGGTCAAGCAGTGGCTCACGGATGCGCGCGCTGCCAAATAGGCGCCAGTCTCCCGTCATGACCCCACGCCCGGCTTGTTGCCGGGCGTTTTTATTTGTGCAATTTATTCTATAAGATGTTGATATAAAAAGACTGTCGCCCAGGTGTCGGGTCTCTGTCGTCAAGGATTTCACTCAGGCCGGGTACGCTTGCTCTCGTCAATACCACAAGGAGTTCATCGATGATCGTCAGGAAGTTGAGATTGCAGCGCGGCTGGTCACAGGATCAATTGGCTACCATGTCGGGGCTGAGTGTCCGCACTGTGCAGCGGATAGAGCGGGGTCAGGCCCCCGGTCTCGAATCCCTCAAGGCCCTGGCCGCCGTCTTCGAACTCGATATCAGCCAACTGCAGGAGAGCGAGATGAGGGAAGCAAATATGGAGTCGGGCACCGGGGTGACACGGGAAGAGCGGGAGGCGATGGAGTTTGTGCAGGGGCTCAAGGGATTCTACGGCCACCTCATCAGCTATGTGCTGGTGATAAGCCTGCTCTGGGTCATCAATCTGGTGACCAGCCCCGGGCATATCTGGGCATGGTGGCCCATGCTGGGCTGGGGAATAGGCCTGATGGCGCATGCCTTCAACCTGTTCAAACTGCCCAAGTTGCTGGGTCCCGACTGGGAGCGGCGTCAGATTGAGAGGCGACTCGGCCGCAAGCTGTAGGTCGAATATAGAAAAGGCCCGGGACAACCCGGGCCTTTTTCATGCAAAAAGAGGCGGGTTCAGATCCCTGAACCGTCATTTTCGCCGCTCTCTTCGTGCAGGCCGCATTCGCGTTTTAGGCCGAAGAAACGGGTCTGCTCCTCGCTCATGCCCGGCTCCCACTTGGCGGTGGTATGAACGTCCCCCACCGAGAGGTAACCCTGCTCCCACAGCGGATGATAGGGCAAGTCGAACTCCTTGAGGTAGTAGTGCACGTCCTTGTTGCTCCAGTCGATGACCGGCAGGAACTTGAAACGGCCGCGCTGTATGGCCAGCACCGGCAAGTTGCCACGGCTGTCTGACTGCTCCCGGCGCAGGCCGGAGAACCAGGTCTGGGCACCCAGCTCGCTCAGGGCGCGGTCCATGGGCTCGACCTTGTTGAGCTGGTTGTAGCGGGTGATCCCCTCGATCCCCTGCTCCCACAGCAGGCCGAAACGGGCCTCCTGCCAGGCGGGGGATAGCTCGGATCGGTAGATCTTGAGATTGAGCTTGAGCCGCTCGCTCAGCTCGTCGATGAAGCGATAGGTCTCGGGGAAGAGGTAGCCGGTGTCGGTCAGTACCACGGGGACGTCGGCCCGCTCGCGGCTCACCAGATGCAGCATCAGGGCCGCCTGTATGCCGAAACTCGAAGAGAGAATGTGCTGTCCCGGCAGGTTGGTCAGGGCCCAGCGCACCCGCTCGGGGGCGTTCATGGCCTCCAACTCGCGGTTGTGGGGAGCCAGGGCTGCGACCTGTTCCTCTTTGGAGAGGGTGAGCAATAGTGTCAGATCCAGTGTCATCTCTGTGTCTCGCTCTGTGAAGAAAAACGGGCGCCAGTGAAGGCGCCCTTGGGATCAGGCGGCGTAGAAGTCCACGGCCGAGTTGACCACGGGGGCGACGATGGCGGCGCGGATCACGAAGTCGCCGAAGCATTCACCCGGGTTGCGCTCCTTGGCCCAGCGGCCGATGAGGGCATCCAGCTCGGCCAGGATCTGCGGCTCGGTGATGTTCTCCTGGTACATGCGCGGGATGCGGGTCCCCTCCAGGTTGCCACCCAGGTGCAGGTTGTAGCGACCGGGGGCCTTGCCCACCAGTCCCACTTCCGCCAGCATGGCGCGCCCGCAACCGTTGGGGCAGCCGGTGACTCGGAAGATGATGGCATCCTCGGCCAGCCCATGTTTGGTCAGCAGCCCTTCGATCTCGGTGACGAAGGCCGGCAGCATACGCTCGGCTTCCGCCATTGCCAGCGGGCAGGTGGGCAGGGCGACGCAGGCCATGGACTGCTTGCGCTGCTCGCTCACGCCATCATCGATGAGGCCGTATTGGCGAGCCAGGGCTTCGATCCGTGACTTCTCGCTGGCAGGCACACCGGCGATGATGAGGTTCTGGTTGGCGGTCAGGCGGAAATCCCCCTGGTGGATCTTGGCGATCTCCAGCATGCCGGTCTTGAGGGGCTTGCCCGGGAAGTCCAGCAGGCGGCCGTTCTCGATAAACAGGGTCAGGTGGTGCTTGCCGTCGATCCCTTCCACCCAGCCGAAGCGATCGCCACGGCTGGTGAAGACATAGGGGCGGCTCTCGGCAAACGCGATACCGGCGCGGCGCTCCACTTCGGCCTTGAAGGCCTCCACGCCCACCCGCTCGAGGGTGTACTTGGTCTTGGCGTTCTTGCGGTTGACTCTGTTGCCCCAGTCGCGCTGGGTGCTGACCACGGCGGCTGCTATGTCCAGCACATGGGAGAGCGGGATAAAGCCAAAGTCGCTCGCCTTGCGCGGGTAGGTGCTGGTGTCGCCATGGGTCATGGCCAGGCCGCCGCCGACCAGGACGTTGAAGCCGACCAGCTTGCCATGTTCTGCGATGGCCACGAAGTTGAGATCGTTGGCGTGCACGTCGATGTCGTTGTGGGGCGGGATCACCACGGTCGTCTTGAACTTGCGCGGCAGATAGTTGGAGCCGAGAATGGGCTCCTCATCTTCGCCGAGCTTCTCGCCATCGAGCCAGATCTCCACGTAGGCGCGGGTCTTGGGCAGCAGGTGCTCGGAGATCTGCTTGGCCCACTCGTAGGCCTCTTGGTGCAGTTCGGACTCTACCGGGTTGCTGGTGCAGAGCACGTTGCGGTTCACATCCCCTGCGGTGGCTATGCTGTCGATGCCGGTGCTGTTGAGGGTCTGGTGCATCAGCTTGATGTCACGCTTGAGCACGCCGTGGAACTGGAAGGTCTGGCGCGTGGTCAGGCGGATGCTGCCATACAGGCTGTGATCTTCGGCGAACTTGTCGATCACCTGCCACTGGGCCGGGGTGATGATGCCGCCGGGCAGACGGGCACGCAGCATGACGTTGTGCAGCGGTTCCAGCTTCTGGGCGGTGCGTTCCGGGCGAATGTCGCGGTCATCCTGCTGGTACATGCCGTGGAAGCGGATCAGCTGGAAGTTGTCGCCATTGAAGCCACCAGTCAAGGGATCTTGCAGATCCTGCTCTATGGTGCCACGCAGGAAGTTGCTCTCGCGCTTGAGCCGCTCGTTGTCGGACAGCGGGCCTGCAACCGGCCCCGGAGTTGTTTGCTTGCTCATCAGTAGACATCCCTTTGGTAACGTTTGGCACGACGCAATTCGCTCAGATACTCTTCTGCTTCTTCACGGCTCTTGTGGCCATGTTGGGCAATCACTTCCAGCAGGGCTTCCTGCACATCCTTGGCCATGTGGTTGGCATCGCCGCATACATAGAAGTGGGCGCCCGCCTCAAGCCAGGAGAACAACTCTGCTCCCTGTTCACGCAATCTGTCCTGCACATAGATCTTGCTGGCCTGATCCCGGCTGAATGCCAGGGAGATGTTCGACAGCAGGCCGCTCTTCACATAGCGCTGCCACTCCAGCTGATAGAGGAAGTCCTGGGTGAAGTGGGGATTGCCGAAGAAGAGCCAGTTTTTGCCAGAGGCACCGATGGCATCACGCTCCTGCAAGAAGGCGCGGAACGGCGCTATGCCGGTGCCCGGGCCCACCATGATGACGGGAGTATCCGGGTTCGCCGGCAGGCGGAAGTTGTCATTGTGTTCTACGAACACCCGTACCTCGGCATCCTCATCCAGGCGATCGGCCAGATAGGAGGAGGCTGCGCCACTGCGCATCACACCATCTTCCTGGGGATAGCGCACCACGGCGACGGTGAGGTGCACCTCTTCCTCGACTTCGCTCTGGGCGGAGGCGATGGAGTAGAGGCGGGGGGTGAGCGGACGCAGCAGGCTGACGAGCTGCTCTGCACTCAAGGGGGTCGGGAAGCGCTTGAGCACATCGACCACTTGGGCGGAAGCCACCAGGGCGTTGAGCTGAGTCTTGTCGCCGGCGATGTCGTGCAGTGCCGCATCGTTGGAGATGGCGGCAAGGCCTGTGATAAAGCCGCCGTGCAAGCGGGTCAGCTCGAAGTGGCGGGTCAGTGCCGTGCGCAGGCTGCCCTGCTCGGTCGGCTCATCGCCGGACAGGCTGGCCAGGGCCAGCAGTTCGCTCACCAGACCGGCCTCGTTGTCGAACCAGACGCCGAGGGCGTCACCGGGCTGATAAGCGATGCCGGACTCTTCGAGGCTTATCTCTATGTGGCGAATATCCTTGGTCGAGTCACGACCGGTGACCTTCTGATTCACAGACAGGCGGGCCGGGAAGGGGTTGGCCTTGTCATACTGGTTGTGACCGACGGCGCGCTTGACGGCACCCGCCACAGTGCCGACCGGTCCCGCGTTCAGGGTTGCCGCTACCGCAGCCAGAGCCTGCTCGGTCCAGGCCTTGGCGCCCGCTTCGTAGTCCACATCCAGACCGGCCAGGGGGGCGATACGCTCAGCACCTGCCTGAGCCAGCCAGCCATCGAAGTCCTGACCCGTCTTGCAGAAGAACTCATAGGAGCTGTCCCCCAGCCCCAGCACGGCGAACTTGACGCCATCGAGTTTGCCGAGCTTGCCCTTCTTGAGCTGCTCATGAAGATCGACCGCAGGTTCGGGCGGCTCGCCCTCGCCATAGGTGCTGACGATGATCAGCAGGTGACTCTCTTTCTTGAGCTGCTTGGGCTTGTAGTCGGCCATGGAAATCAGGGTGGTGGGTAATCCTAGAGCCTTGGCCTGCTGCTCGATGGCGCTGGCTACCCCTTTGGCATTGCCGGTCTGGGAGCCGTACAGGATCGTCAGACTGCCACCGGTACTGGCGGGCAGGGTGGGCGCCGCGCTGATGGCGCCACCGGCCTGGACGAGACCATAGAGATAACCGCTGACCCAGGTCAGCTGCTGGCTGTTGAGCGTGCCGAGGGCCTGAGTTAGCTGGCGCTGCTGCTCATCGGAGAGGGGGGTTATGTTGGTCAAAGAGTCCGTCAATTGCATCACACAGGTCTTCCATGGTCTGAATTTTGGTCAGATTAAGGGTTGGCATGAATAACAACAAAGAATAAAAATGTCTTTTTTATTCGATTGAGGCATTAAAAAGTGCGAAATCTCTCTTGCAGATCTCTGCCCACAGGAAGGTATGTCTGGGGGAGGGCGATTTTTGTTAGAGTCAGTTCATTCCATCCGTTTGCCAGGAGCCCCGATGATCCGTCTGTTTCACGTCAATGCCTTCGCCCATGGGCCTTTCACCGGCAACCCCGCCATGGTGGTGCTGAGTCAGGGACTCGATGAGTTCACCATGCAGCGCATGGCCGCCGAGTTCTGCCTCTCCGAGACTGCCTTTGTGGAAGCAATCACAGGGGATCACTATCGACTGCGCTGGTTTACGCCGCAGGTTGAAGTGGCGTTGTGCGGGCACGGCACCCTGGCGGCGGCTCATGTGATCTGGACGCAGGGTTTGGCGGCGCCCGGGCAGCCGCTCAGTTTCGATACCCGCAGCGGCTTGCTGACGGCGGTGCGGGATGAGGCCGGGATCCTGCTTGATTTTCCTGCCATCGAGATGGCGCCCCTGGCACTGGACGCAGCTTATGCGCAGGCTCTCGGGGTCAGCCCCCGTCAAACCTGGGCCGCCGGTGCCAAATTTGTGCTCGAGCTGGGTAGCGAGGCCGAGGTGCGCGCCATTCATCCCGATTTTCAGGCATTGCGCGTGCTACCGGGCCGGGGGCTCATCGTCACGGCACCGGGGCAGGATGCCGACATCGACTTTGTATCACGCTATTTTGCCCCCTGGGTCGGGGTGGAGGAGGATCCCGTCACGGGCTCCAACCACTGTGCCCTGGCTCCCTTCTGGGGCAAGCGATTGGGCAAGACACAACTCAAGGCCTATCAGGCTTCGGAGCGGGGTGGTGGGTTGTTGCTTCGAGTGGTGGGTGACAGGGTGCAGATGACGGGGCGGGCGTTGACCTTGAGCCGGGGAGAGTGGCTGCCGCCAGCGGCATAGCCCCAAGGGCGCGCCGTTGAACAATAAAATCGGCTGAGAGAAGCGGCGCGAAGCCATAAAAAAACGCCCCGCAGTGACGGGGCGTTTTGTGGTTCTCAAGCAGCCGACTGGGCCTGCCTGGCGCTTATTTCTGTTGCGGACGCAGGGCCGGGAACAGAATGACGTCGCGAATGGTGTGGCTGTTGGTGAACAGCATGACCAGACGGTCGATACCGATACCCTGACCGGCGGTCGGCGGCAGACCGTGTTCCAGTGCAGTCACGAAGTCGGCGTCGTAGAACATGGCTTCGTCGTCACCGGCTTCTTTCTGGTTCACCTGATCCTGGAAGCGCTTGGCCTGATCTTCTGCATCGTTGAGCTCGGAGAAGCCGTTGGCCAGCTCGCGGCCACCGATGAAGAACTCGAAGCGATCGGTCACGTCCGGGTTGTTGTCGTTGCGGCGCGCCAGCGGCGAGACAGCTGCCGGGTACTCGGTGATGAAGGTCGGTTGCAGCAGCATGTGCTCGACCGTCTCTTCGAAGATGGCGGTGATCACATGGCCCAGCTCCCAGCCTTTCATCAGATCGATGTGCAGACGCTGGGCAACGGCCTTGGCGCTCTCCAGGGTAGCCAGATCTTCCAGAGTCACGCCCTCGGCGTACTTCAGGATGGAGTCGACCATGGTGAGGCGCTGGAACGGCTGACCGAAATCGATGGTCAGGCCCTCTTCGCCCTCTTTGGCGTAACGGATCTTGGTGTCACCCAGAATATCCTGGGCCAGGGTGCGCAGCAGCTCTTCGGTCAGGTCCATCAGATCGATGTAATCGGCATAGGCCATGTAGAACTCGATCATGGTGAACTCGGGGTTGTGACGCACCGAGATGCCTTCGTTACGGAAGTTGCGGTTGATCTCGTACACTCGCTCGAAGCCACCCACTACCAGACGCTTCAGATAAAGCTCCGGCGCGATACGCAGGTACATGTCGATGTCCAGCGCGTTGTGGTGAGTGACGAACGGACGCGCGGAGGCGCCACCGGGGATCACCTGCATCATGGGCGTTTCCACTTCCATGAAGCGCTTCTCGTTGAAGAACTTGCGGATGCCGGAGACGACCTGGGTGCGGATCATGAAGGTCTTGCGGGACTCTTCGTTGGCGATCAGATCCAGATAACGCTGGCGGCAGCGCGCCTCCTGATCGGTCAGACCCTTGTGCTTCTCGGGCAGCGGGCGCAGCGCCTTGGTCAGCAGACGAATGGTGGAGACATGCACCGACAGCTCGCCGGTCTGGGTCTTGAACAGAGTCCCTTCCACGCCGACGATGTCGCCCAGATCCCACTTCTTGAACTGCTCGTTGTAGAAGCCTTCCGGCAGATCATCACGGGTCACGTAGATCTGGATCTTGCCAGCCATGTCCTGCAGGGTGGCGAAGGACGCCTTGCCCATGATACGGCGGGTCATGATGCGGCCAGCGATCGACACCCGTTTACCCAAGGCGGTCAGCTCATCGCTGCTCTTGTCGTCGAATTCGGCATGCAGATCGCCGGAGAGGCTGTCACGACGAAAATCGTTGGGGAAGGGGTTGCCCTGGGCGCGCAGGGCGGCCAGCTTGGAGCGACGCTCCGTCATCTCGTTGTTCAGTTCGAGGCTGTGGTCGACTGCCGGAGTAGTGGTTTGTTCAGACATGGTGATTCCTGCTGCGTGTTACAGACCTGATTTCAGGCTGGCTTCGATAAACTTGTCCAGGTCGCCGTCGAGCACCGCTTGGGTGTTACGGGTTTCGACGCCGGTGCGCAGATCCTTGATACGGGCATCATCGAGCACGTAAGAGCGGATCTGGCTGCCCCAGCCGATGTCGGACTTGGTCTCTTCCAGAGCTTGTTTCTCGGCATTCTGCTTCTGAATTTCCAGCTCGTAGAGCTTGGCTTTCAGCTGCTTCATGCACTGATCTTTGTTCTTGTGCTGGGAACGGTCGTTCTGGCACTGCACCACCACCCCGGTCGGGATGTGGGTGATCCGCACCGCAGACTCGGTCCGGTTGACGTGCTGACCACCGGCACCGGAGGCGCGATAGACGTCGATGCGAAGATCCGCCGGGTTGATGTCGATTTCGATGTCGTCATCGATCTCGGGGTAGACGAACACGGAACAGAAGGAGGTGTGGCGACGGCCACCGGAATCGAACGGGGACTTGCGAACCAGACGGTGAACGCCGGTTTCGGTGCGCAGCCAGCCGAATGCGTATTCGCCGGTGAACTTGACGGTGGCGGACTTGATGCCGGCCACGTCGCCGTCAGAGAGCTCGATCAGCTCCGGCTTGTAGCCGTGGGCATCGCCCCAGCGCAAGTACATGCGCAGTACCATGTTGGCCCAATCCTGAGCCTCTGTACCGCCCGAGCCTGACTGGATGTCGATATAGCAGTCGGAGCCGTCGTGCTGACCGGAGAACATGCGGCGGAATTCGAGATCTACCAGCTTGCCTTCCAGCACATCGGCTTCGGCCACGGCTTCGTTGAAGGTCTCTTCATCTTCCCCTTCGACGGCCAGGCTGACCAGCATCTCTACGTCCTCGGCGCCCTGGGTCAGGGTATCTATGGTGCCGACCACATTTTCGAGCGACACGCGCTCTTTGCCCAGCGCCTGTGCGCGCTCGGGTTCATTCCAGACGTCCGGCTGTTCCAGCTCGGCGTTGACCTCTTCTAGACGCTCTTTCTTGGCGTCATAGTCAAAGGTACCCCCTAAGAAGCTCGGTCCTTTCAGACAGCTCCTTAAGCTTGTTTAATACAGGATTGACTTCAAACATCGTGAAAACTCTCGGGGTCGATGTGATTTAAAAACGGGATATTCTAGCCAATTGTGGAAGGAATAAACAGGGTTGCCCGCCCCTTGTGGGACTTGACGGGGCAATTAGTGGCGACTTTTTGCCCATGTGGGTGAAAATTTTGCCGACAGGGGCAGATTGAGGTTCAGATTTTCCTCGGCCCGCCGCTATTAACGTCTGCAAGACAAAGTTGTCGACAGCATGACCGGGCACTCTCTCTTCCTGACATAAGAAGCACACATGATGAAAAACCTCTCACTCAAGCAGAAGATACTGTTATCTGTGGTGATCGCTCTCTCCTTGGTGATCCTGCTGCTCTCCTGGCAGAGCTATACCAGCCAGAAAAACCTGTTGCTTCAGAGCAGTCAGGAACAGGTGCAGCGCTTGGGTAACCAGCAAGCACAGAGTGTCAGCGACTGGCTGAGTGCCCGCCGCGACGTGATCCAGGCGCTGGGCAACAAGGCGAATGCCGAGCCCCTCAATGCCCTGCAGCAGGCTCAGGTCTCCGGTCGCTTCCAGCTCACCTATTTTGGTGAGGGCAGCGGCAAGATGAATGACTCCGATCCCTCCATCAACCGTGACGGTTATGACCCGCGTTCCCGTGGCTGGTATCAGGAGGCCATGAGCAAGGGCGGCCTCATCGTCACCAAGCCTTATCTGGATGTGGCCTACAACATTCTGGTGGTCACTCTGGCGCAACCCGCCCAGGGTGGCGTCGTGGGGGGGGATCTCTCCATCGCCTCCCTGGTCGACGACATCACCAAGATGAAGCTGCCGGCAGATGGTTTTGCCATCATGATGCACAAGGATGGCACCGTCATCGCCTACAAGGATGCCGCCAAGGCGATGAAGCCGGCCACCGAGATCGACAACGATCTCACCAATGCACTGATCGATCAGAGCAAGGCGAGCCAGAACCTGGTCCCCGCCTACTTCGATAACGAGGGGCGTGACAAGTTGCTGCTGGCGGTCGACGTACCTGATACCGATTGGGAGCTGGTGCTGGTACTGGACAAGGCAACCCTGGAAGCACCGCTCTCCTCCTTGCTGATGACCCAGCTTGCCATGGCGCTGGTCGTGCTGGTGGGCAGCATACTCGCCATCTCCTGGCTGGTCAGTCTGCTGCTTGGTCCCTTGGCCAAGGTCTCCCAGGCCCTGGCCCGGATCGCCGACGGTAATGGCGATCTGACCCAGCGCATCAAGATAGATGCCAATGATGAAGTGGGTCAGCTAGCCAACAGCTTCAACCGCTTCGTTGGCAGTCAGCATCAGTTGATCGGCCACATCCGCAACCTGGCCCAGGAGCTGAATGCCGATGCCGAGCGCAGTCTGGTGACCAACCAGGCCGCGGTGGAAGAGCTGCAGCGTCAACAGCAGGAGGTGACCATGGTCGCCACTGCCGTCACCGAGATGGCGAGTGCCACCATGGAGATCGCCGGCAACGCCGAGAACACGGCCGCCGCGGCCCAGCAATCGGCCCAGAGCAGCGAGCAGGGCAAGATGCTGGTCAACAAGACCCGTCAATCCATCAACGGCCTGGCCGACGAGGTGGGGCAGGCAACCGAGGTGATCGGCGAGCTGAGCCGCCATGCCCAGGCCATCTCCGGCATTCTCTCCACCATCCAGGGCATTGCCGAGCAGACCAACCTGCTGGCGCTGAACGCGGCCATCGAAGCAGCCCGCGCCGGTGAACAGGGTCGTGGCTTTGCCGTGGTGGCCGACGAGGTGCGGGTGTTGTCCCGCCGTACCCAGGACTCCACCCAGGAGATCCAGTCCACCATAGAGACGCTGCAAAAGACCACGGCCCGCGCGGTGAGCCTGATGCAAACCAGCCAGGGGCTGGCCGACAACAGCGTGCAGGATGCCGATGCCGCCGCCGCAGCGCTTGAGGAGATAACCCAGGCCGTCTCGCTCATCTCGGACATGGCGGGTCAGATTGCCACTGCCGCCGAGGAGCAGACCCAGGTGACCGGCGAAATCACCCAGAACACCACCGCCATCAAGGATGTGAGTGACGAGATCACCGCCGCCGCCATGCGCGATCTGGATCAGGCCCACGGTCTCAAGAGCCGGGCCACGGATCTGAGCAAGCAGGTGTCGACCTTTATCCTTTAATGCGCGCCAGGGGTCGGCTCAATGAGCTGGCTCATTTGGTCTGTGCCATGAAAAAGAGCCCATTTGGGCTCTTTTTTTATCCGGATGTCAGGGGCCTTGAGTGTCCTGCCTTGTTGAGTGCCAGTTGGCGGCCCGACACCGCGCCTGATAGCTCTGGTGATCAGGCTGAGGAGGGGGGCCGCGTTGCGTATTCCGTCTGGTGCCGGGAATGCGCCGACGATGACTCGATCAACTGCTGTAAAAACTGGTGCTGGGGCTGAGGACGGGCATAGAGGTAACCCTGCTGGAAGTGCACCTGGCGCCGGCTCAGATAATTAGCCTGCTCCTGGGTCTCGACCCCTTCTGCGACCGTATCCAGCCCCAGGCGGGTCGCCAGATTGATGGTGTTGTCGAGAATGTGGCGGGAGAGGGCATCTGTGCCAATCATGTCGACGAAGCTCTTGTCTACCTTGAGCAGGTCTATGTGGAATTTTTGCAGGTAGCGGAGACTGGAGTTGCCTGTACCGAAATCATCCAGCGCTATCTTGACGCCCAGTTCGCGCAGCGCGCCAAACAGCTGCTCGGTGAGCCCGGTCGGGACGATGAGCTCGCGCTCGGTCAGCTCCAGTACCAGCACCAGATCAGGCCGTGCAAAGGCGGCCAGGAAGTCGCGGCAATCATCGATCAGGCTGAGATCCTGGCAGTGGCGGGCGCAGATGTTGAAGCCGAAGTGAAAACCTGCGGGCAGTGTGTCGACGTGGGGAGCGAGGGTGCCGCTGACCTGCTGCATCAGGCTGCGGGTCATGGGCACGATGAGGCCGCTCTCCTCGGCCAGGGGAATGAAGAGATCCGGGCGGATCAACCCCTGACGTCTGTGCTGCCAGCGCATCAGTACCTCGCAGCCGTGATAGGCCTGGTTTCGACTGTCGATGATGGGTTGCAGATAGGGGATGAACTCTTCATTGCCGAGGGCACGTCTGAGCTCCTGGGCCGGGGTTGAGATATGCCACCACCAGCGGTAGATGCCCAGCCCCGTCATGAGGGCCAGCATGATGCACAGCAGCAGGGCGGGTCTTTGCTGCAACAGCATGTGCCGATGGAGCTGTGCCGGGCTAAAACCGATCTGCACGTTGTAGGGGTAGCGTGCTGAGGCGAGCCGGTAGTGGTCGCCCTCCTGGGGGGGCGTCGGGCCGGTATGGACGGTGCCACTGGCATCAATCCAGTGTCCTCCTATCTGCACCAGCGACTGTGGTCCGGTCAGAGCCCATTCCAGGGTCTTGAACAGGTTGTAGGGGTTGATGGCGACCTGAATACCGGTCTGACCGAGATCCTGATGATAGAGAAACAGGGAAGGATGCTGACCCAGGGTCGAGGTGGGCAGCAGGCGTAACTGGCCATCCACATAGCTGTCCGGTTGCTCGGCCACATCTATCTCGTCGAAGATGGAGGAGCAGTAGAGACGGTGGTGGCGGATGAGATTGATGGAGCGAATATAGGGGGAGGCGGCCGTCAGGATGCGCAGCTCCCGGGCGACCTTGAGGCAGGGTTGGCCCGCGAGGGGACGAGCCTGCTGGGCTATGCCTATGCTCTCTTGCAGCACATTGTCTATCTGCTCCAGAGCCTGACTGGCGACGCCGAGCGCCTGCTGGCGCAGGCTGAGCCGGGTTTGCCAGTAGAGGGCGGAGAAGGCCACTGCGGCGATCAGCAGGGTACAGAGCAGACTGGCGAGCAGGCGAGGTCCATTGCTGCGGGTGATGGAGGAGGTCATGGACTCACCTGTGGTAGAAAAAGGCGTTAATTTTACACAATGAGTCCGATGTCAACCAGTATGAGATCTGCACGATAAATGACAAAGGCGACCATATGGTCGCCTTTTTCAACATACTCTTGATTTAAATCAGAGCTGCTCGATACCAGTGATATGCCAGGGGGCACCGGCCTTGGCCAGGTTGCGCTCCAGATGCCATACCTCTTTGATATCTTCCTCGACCTGCTCTTGACGGTCCATGTAGCGACCGCTGAAGCGCACGCTCACCTGGGCCCAGTCGCTGCCGTGGTCGGCACGGACCAGCTGGGTGTCCACATACATGACTTCGGTATGCTGCTCACCAGTCAGTTCGGCGCGCTCGGTTTTGAGCTGTTCGAACAGTTCCGGGCTCAGATACTCGCGCATCTTCTCCAGATCGTTCTGGTTCCAGGCATCCTGCAGGGTGCGATAGTGATCGCGGGCGCCGGACAGGAAACCATTCATGTCAAAGCCCGGGGGCAGACGGAAAGGAACGTCACTGTCGGCAAAGCCAGTCGCCTGGGGGGCGCTGCTATTCTGCTCAAACTGCTGGGGCGCCTGGGGTTGATAGCCTGCATAAGCTGCCTGCTGCTGCGGCATCTGAGCCGCCTTGCTGCGGCGCAGTGCGCGGATCAGGAAGAAGGCGCCAAGGGCCAGGGCTGCAATCAGCAGCATGTCCATCCCTTGCAGGCCTTCAAAGGCACCGCTACCCAGCAGATAGGCGAACAGGCCACCCGCCAGCAGGCCGCCGAGCAGGCCGCCCATCATGCCACTCTTCTTGGGAGCCCCTTGGGCACCCACCGTCGGGTTCTTTGTGTCGACAGGCTTGGCAGCAGGCTGGGCCGGCGCCGTCTTGTAGCTCTTGCCAAAAGATTTACCGCCGCCAAATTTCTTGGCTTCGGCTATGGGTGCCCCCAGGCCAACGGCCAGGATTAAGGCAAACAGGGTCAGCATTTTTTTCATTTTGACGCTTTCACTCTCAGCAATGGATGGGGCATGCCACCTCTAGTGGCAAGGCGCATGGCAGGCTGCCAGTCCCGCTATGTGTCGCAGCTTGTCACTAGGAGTAACACCCTCGGCATGAATTATTCATGAACGAATTTATCAGGGCGTCAGCCTGCCCGAGTCGTGCTCTCTTGGCAAATAGGAAGGGTCCTTGGCCGCTTATCCGATCGGCAGCCAGATTAGCACTCGCGGTGGCGAGCTTTCTTTTGTAAAATTCCCGTCCCCTTCCCGCTGCGGTTTTTAGGTGTATGGCAGAGCAAGTGACGGCGAAAAAAGACGCCAAGACACAACAGCTGAAAGTTCCCCCCCACTCCTTTGAGGCAGAGCAGTCCGTACTGGGCGGCCTGATGCTGGACAACGAGGCTTGGGACAGGGTTGCCGAGCGGGTGATCGACAAGGATTTCTATAGCCGTCCCCATCGGCTGATCTTCCAGGCCATGGCGCGCCTCTCCAATACCGGCAACCCCATCGATCTCATCACCTTGCAGGAGGAGCTGGAACGCTCCGAGCAGCTCGAAGAATCCGGTGGCTTCGCCTATCTGGTGGAGATCGCCAAGAACACCCCGAGCGCCGCCAACATCAGTGCCTACGCCGAGATAGTGCGCGAGCGGGCCGTGGTGCGGGAGATGATCTCGGTCGCCAACGAAATAGTCGAAGCAGGCTACGAGCCCCAGGGGCGTACCTCGGGAGACTTGCTCGATCTGGCCGAGAGCAAGGTATTCAAGATTGCCGAGCAGCGCACCAGTGCCAACGAGGGCCCACAGCCGCTCAAGCTCATCCTGGAGCAGACAGTCGACAAGATTGAGGAGCTGTTCAAGACCCCCCACAACGGGGTGACCGGGGTCTCCAGCGGCTATGGGGATCTCGACAAGATGACTGCCGGTCTGCAGCGTTCGGACCTCATCATAGTGGCGGCCCGTCCCTCCATGGGCAAGACCACCTTCGCCATGAACCTGTGCGAACACGCGGCGCTCACCGCCGAGAAGCCGGTGCTCATCTTCTCCCTGGAGATGCCCTCCGAGCAGATCATCATGCGTATGCTCGCCTCGGTCGGGCGCATCGATCAGACCAAGGTGCGGACCGGCCAGCTCGATGACGAGGATTGGGCTCGCCTCTCCTCCACCATGGGACTGCTGCTCGAGAAGGGCAAGATGTACATTGATGACGCCTCCGGCCTCACTCCGACCGACGTGCGCTCCCGTGCGCGCCGTATCGCCCGTGAGCACGGCGGCCTCTCCATGATCATGATCGACTACCTGCAGCTGATGCGGGTGCCCGCGCTCTCCGACAACAGAACCCTGGAAATAGGCGAAATATCCCGCTCCCTCAAGGCCCTGGCCAAGGAGCTGCAGTGTCCCGTGGTGGCACTCTCCCAGCTCAACCGAAGCCTGGAACAGCGCGCCGACAAGCGACCGGTCAACTCGGATCTGCGGGAATCGGGCTCCATCGAGCAGGATGCGGATTTGATCATGTTCATCTACCGTGATGAGGTTTATCACGATGACAGCCCGGACAAGGGGGTCGCCGAGATCATCATCGGCAAGCAGCGTAACGGCCCCATAGGTCGGGTGCGGCTCACCTTCCAGGGCCAGTTCTCCCGGTTCGACAACTACGCAGGTCCGGCGTTTGATGATGACTACTAAGTTGAGGATGACACTCTGCGCCCGGTGCGCAGATGCCATCCCAGCTTCCTGAAACAGTTTTCCCGGTTCGACAATTCTGCCGGTCCGGCCTTAGACGATGACTATTAAGGGCTGACACCACTCGGTGCCTGACGCATTCATGCGCCATCATGCCCTCGTAAGGGAAAACAGATGAAAGCGGCAATTGCCCAAATCAATACAGCGGCCCTGCGCCACAACCTCGCCGTGGTCAAACGGCATGCCCCCGAGTGCAAAATCATCGCCGTGGTCAAGGCCAATGCCTATGGCCATGGCCTGCTGCCGGTCGCCCGTACCCTGGTGGATGCGGACGCCTATGCGGTCGCCCGCATTGAAGAAGCGCTGATGCTGCGCTCCTGCGCCGTGGTCAAACCCATAGTGCTGCTGGAAGGCTTCTTCTCGAGTGCCGACCTGCCGGTGCTGGCCGCCAACAACCTGCAGACGGCGGTCCACACCTGGGAGCAGCTTGAAGCGCTGGAGCAGACCGAACTGCCCGCCCCGGTGGTGGCCTGGCTCAAGCTCGATACCGGCATGCACCGGCTCGGGGTGCGGGCCGACGAGATGCCCGCCTTCATCGAGCGCCTCGCCAAGTGCAAGAACGTGGTGCAGCCGTTCAACATCATGACCCACTTCAGCCGCTCCGATGAGCTGGAACAAACTACCACCCGCGAGCAGATCGACTTGTTCAGCCGCCTGACTGCCTCCCTCAAGGGGGAGCGTGCCATGGCGAACTCCGCGGGCATTCTGGCCTGGCCAGATTCCCACTGCGACTGGGTGCGCCCCGGCGTCATTCTGTATGGCGTATCCCCCTTCCCCAATACGGTGGCGGCGGATTATGACCTGCAGCCTGTGATGACCTTGAAGACCCAGCTCATCGCGGTGCGCGATCACAAGGCGGGCGAGCCGGTGGGCTACGGCGCCAACTGGGTGTCGGACCGGGATACCCGGCTCGGCGTCATCGCCATCGGTTATGGCGACGGTTATCCACGCATGGCGCCCAACGGCACCTCAGTGCTGGTCAATGGCCGCATAGTGCCGCTGGTGGGCCGGGTCTCCATGGACATGACCACGGTCGATCTGGGGCCGGGCGCCACCGACAAGGCCGGTGACGAGGCGGTGCTCTGGGGGGAAGGGTTGCCGGTGGAGCGGGTCGCCGACGAGATTGGCACCATTCCTTATGAGCTCATCACCAAGCTCACCTCCCGGGTGTTTATGGAGTACGTTTAACCCCCTCATCCCCGACCCTTCTCCCGCGAGGGGAGAAGGGAGAACAAGAAGGCCGCCCCGATAAGGGCGGCCTTTTTTATGCTTCTGGTGAGCGCGGCGCGGGCATAAAAAGCCCCGCGTTGGCGGGGCTCGATTCTGTGCCGTTAAGCGCGGCGCTTAGCCTATGGTCATCAGGCTGGCGTTGCCACCGGCGGCGGCGGTATTGACCGAGAGAGCATGCTCGATGAGCAGGCGCTCCAGCGGGATATCGGTCTCGCCACGGTGCAGGCCGTGCACACCGACGATGGCACCTGGACGGGTGGCCGCCTGCTGGCACAGCTCGCGCAACTGATCCGAGTCGCCGTGGTGGAGCAGGGCATCGAAGCCGATGTCGCAGTTCACCCAGTCCGCGACCAGTTGGATGCGTGCTTGCACCTCACTGGGCAGGCTGGCCAGCAGGGTGCGGTTTTGCGCATCATCCTGCCAGATCACACGACAACCGACCGCGAGGCAAGCCGCAAGCTGGGCCAGCAGATCCTGCTTGGCTTCTTTGGTGTCGTTGTCTCCGACCAGGCAGAGCACATGCTCACGGGGCAGCAGGCTGTAGCTGTTGCGCTCGCCGGTGGGGCCAGCCAGCAACTGAGTCAGGCCGCTCTGGGCCAGTTCGCCATATTGCTTGCAGAGCGCCACCAGCTCGGGGGCTTGTTTGGCTGCCCATTGGCTGAGCGCTTGCAGGGCCGGTTTCGGCGTGCTGGGCAGCAGATTGGTGCCCTGTTCCTGACGCAGCTGTTTGGCGACTGCATCCTGGGGACGGGTGGCCAGCAGGCGATACATATACAGCGGCCCGCCCGCCTTGGGACCGGTGCCGGATAGGCCTTCGCCACCAAACGGCTGCACCCCGACCACGGCGCCCACTATGTTGCGGTTCACATAGAGGTTGCCGACTCTGGCGGTGTTGACCACCTGGGCTATGGTCTCGTCGATCCGGGTATGCACCCCCAGGGTCAGGCCGTAGCCGCTGTCATTGATCTGCTCGAGCAGGGCGCCGAGCCTGGCGCGCGGGTAGCGCACCAGGTGCAGCACCGGGCCGAAGATCTCGCGACCCAGCTCATCCAGGCTGTCGAGCTCGATCAGGGTCGGCAGCACGAAGGTGCCACGGCTGTAATCGGCGCCCTGGGCGCGGGCTATCTGGTGTACCTTGCGGCCATTGTCGCTCATGGCCTTGATGTGCTGCTCGATGTTGGCCTTGGCCTCGGCGTCAATCACCGGGCCTATGTCGGTGGATAGGTGTTCGGGGTTGCCAACCTTGTACTCGGCCATGGCGCCCTTGAGCATGCGGATCACCCGATCCGCTACATCTTCCTGCACGCACAGCACCCGCAGCGCGGAGCAGCGCTGACCTGCGCTGTCGAACGCCGAGGAGATGACATCCATCACCACCTGCTCGGTCAGGGCGGAGGAGTCGACGATCATGGCGTTCTGGCCACCGGTCTCGGCGATGAGGGGGATGGTGCGACCCTGGGCGTCGAGGCGACCTGCCAGGTTGCGGGAGATGATGCCTGCCACCTCGGTGGAGCCGGTGAACATGACGCCACGGACTCTTTCATCGGCGATCAAGGTCGCACCCACGGTTTCCCCCCGGCCCGGCAGCAGCTGCACCGCCCCTTCGGGGACGCCGGCTTCGAGCAGGATGCGCACCGCCTGGGCGGCGATGAGCGGGGTCTGCTCCGCCGGTTTGGCCAGCACAGTGTTACCGGCGGCCAGGGCTGCACAGACCTGGCCGGAGAAGATGGCCAGCGGGAAGTTCCAGGGGCTGATGCAGACCACGGGGCCGAGCGGTCTGTGACTCTCGTTGGCGAAGTGGTTGCGCGCCTGGGCGGCGTAGTAGCGCAGGAAGTCTACCGCCTCGCGTACCTCGGCGATGGCATTGCTGAAGGTCTTGCCTGATTCGCGTACCAGCAGACCCATCAGGGGTTGCAGTTCGGACTCCATCAGATTGGCGGCGCGCTCCAGCACGGCAGCGCGCTCGGCAGGCTGGGTGGCCTGCCAAATCTGGCCACTGGCCAGGGCGCAGCTCAGCGCACTATCGACCAGCTCGCCATTAGCCTCACTCACCTGACCGACCAGATCGCGATGATCCGCAGGATTGACCACATTCTGGAACTCGGTCGGCGGCGGCACATCACAGCCCAGCATGGGCAGGGCCTGATAGCGGGTATTGGTGCTGCCGAGCAGGGCGGCTGAGAGCGAACCCAGGCGGTGTTCGTTGGCCAAGTCCAGCCCTTCCGAGTTGAGACGGGCTTCGCCGTACAGCTCGCGGGGCAGCGGGATGCGCGGGTGGGGCAGGCCCAGGCTGCCTTCACGGGCGGCCATCTGCTCTATCTGCTGCACAGGGTCTTGCACCAGATCCTGCAGTGAGATGTTGTTGTCTGCGATGCGGTTGACGAAGGAGGTGTTGGCCCCGTTCTCCAGCAGACGACGCACCAGGTAGGCGAGCAGGGTTTCGTGGCTGCCTACCGGTGCATAGATGCGGCAGGGGCGACTCAGCTTGCCGTCGGCGACCTTGCCGACCACTTGATCGTAGAGCGGCTCGCCCATGCCGTGCAGGCACTGGAACTCGTACTGGCCCGGGTAGTAGTTCTGCCCCGCCAGCTGGTAGATGGCCGACAGGGAATGGGCGTTGTGGGTGGCGAACTGGGGATAGATGGACTCGGGTACCGCCAGCAGCTTGCGGGCGCAGGCGAGATAGGAGACATCGGTATAGGGCTTGCGGGTGTAGACGGGGTAACCTTCAAGGCCATCCTGCTGGGCGCGCTTGATCTCGCTGTCCCAGTAGGCCCCCTTCACCAGCCGGATCATCAGACGATGGCGACTGCGCTTGGCGAGATCGATGACGTAGTCGATCACATAGGGGCAGCGCTTCTGGTAGGCCTGGATGACGAAGCCGATGCCATTCCAGTCGGCGAGGGACGGATCGAAGCAGAGCTTCTCCAGCAGATCGAGGGAGATCTCCAGTCGGTCGGCCTCCTCGGCGTCGATGTTGATGCCGATGTCGTACTGCTTGGCGAGCTGGGTCAAGGCCAACAGGGTGGGGTAGAGCTCGTCCATCACCCGATCATACTGGGCGCGGCTGTAGCGCGGGTGGAGGGCTGAGAGCTTGATGGAGATACCAGGACCTTCATAGATGCCGCGGCCGTGGGAGGCCTTGCCGATGGCATGGATGGCCTGCTCGTAGGAGGCCAGATAACGCTTGGCATCCTCTTCGGTCAGGGCCGCCTCCCCCAGCATGTCATAGGAGTAGCGGAACCCCTTGCTCTCCATGCCGCCTGCGTTCGCCAGGGCCTCGGCGATGGTCTCGCCGGTGACGAACTGTTCGCCCATCAGCCGCATCGCCATGTCGACACCTTTGCGGATCAGCGGCTCGCCGCCCTTGCCAATCAGTCCCTTGAGGGAGCTGTTGAGACCGGCCTCGTTGTGGGTGGCCACCAGCTTGCCGGTGATGAGCAGCCCCCAGGAGGCGGCGTTGACGAACAATGAGGTGCTCTGGCCCAGGTGCTGGCTCCAGTTGCCGCCGCTTATCTTGTCGCGGATGAGAGCATCCCGGGTCGCCTTGTCGGGGATGCGCAGCAGCGCTTCGGCCAGGCACATCAAGGCAACCCCTTCCTGGGAGGAGAGGGAGAACTCTTGCAGCAGCCCCTGTACCAGACCCTGGCGGCCACCGGCGCTTTTTTGGTTGCGCAGCTTCTCGGCAATGCTTAAGGCGAGCTTCTGGGTGGCTTCGGCCTTCTCCTTGGGCAGGCGTGCCTGCTCAAGCAGCATGGGCACGGCTTCTGTCTCGGGGCGGCGATAGGCGGAGGTGATGGCCGCGCGCAACACGGATTGCGGCAAGATGCTTTCGGCGAATTCGAGGAACACTTGCAGACCCTGTTCGGTCAGGGCTTCTACCGACTCTTCTCCCGCGGCGGCGGCCAGACCGGACAGCTCTACGGGAGTCAGGCTCCGCTCCAGCTGCTCCAGATAGGTGAAGATCGCCTGCTTGATCAACCAGTGGGGGGTGCGATCGATGGTCTGCGCAGCCTGCTTGAGCCGGTCGCGGGTGGCTTCATCGAGTTTAACGCCAAGGGTGGTAGTAGCCATGGAACTTCCTGTGTCTGTGCCGGCGAGAATATTGCCGTATGGTTAAATTTCGATGAGGATGGCGCAACCAGGTGCAACCTTCAAGTTAGAAATTTTAATGTCTCCGCTACATGGTTGCGTTTGAATAAGGGCCATGGCGGGGCTGGTTGGTAGAAAGTGATGTGGTGTCAGTGGGTTGTGACAATATGGCGACGTTAAAAATATGTCTCAGAAATGTGTGTCCATTCATTGGTTGAATGCGGTGGGTTGCACCTGTTTTTGTTGTGCTTTGAATCGGGTGCAACCCGCCATGCCGAGAGTTGTTCGCTATCTTCGTAACCCATGATGCCGTATCTGTGGCGGCGGTAAGTACCGGGGCGTGTCACCAGGCTGCGCAACCTGAATAGCCCTTGACGGGCGATGCCCATTTAGGGGAACGCCAATGCTAGTTGTCATCCCTGTCAGGTCGGGCAATGGCAGCGGCGGCGCCGCTATCGCCTATGCTGATAGCTGGCCTTGAAACCAGTGACAAGGAGTTCACCATGGCGCGTGTCAGTACTTATCTCAACTTTGCCCGGGAGACGGAAGCGGCCTTCCTCTTTTATCGGGAGGTGTTTGGCGGTGAATTCAACGGCCCCATCCACAGGTTTAGCGATTCACCCGGTTGCCCGGGTCAGGATCCCGTCTCCCCGGAAGATGGGAACTTGGTGATGCATGTGGAGCTGGCCATTCTCGGTGGACATGTGCTGATGGGGACGGATGCCCCGGCCAGCATGGGATTCACTTTGGTGCAGGGCAACAGCAGCTACCTCAACCTGGAGCCGGACAGCCGGGCAGAGACCGACTGCCTGTTCGCGGCTCTGGCCGAAGATGGCAAGGTTGAGGTGGAGTTGCAGGAGATGTTCTGGGGCGACTATTTTGGCAGTCTGGTGGACAAGTTTGGTACTCACTGGATGTTCAATTGTCGAAGCAAAGAGTAGGGCGCTGCCGGTGAGTACTTTCATTCACCTGCACAGAGGTAAGCCAACCATTCAGGATTGAACAAAAAGAGGCGCCAGGGGGCCTCTTTTTCATGGCGATATCCGCACCGCAACCGAGTCGTGAAGGGTTAGCGGCCGACCATATTTCCCGGCACCACCCAGAGATCGAACTGCTCGGCGCCAAGGTAGCCGGAGGCGATGGCCGCCTCTCGCAGACTGATCCCTTGCTGGTGCGCCATTTTGGCTATCTCGGCGGACTTGTCATAACCGATATGGGGATTGAGGGCGGTGACCAGCATCAGGGAGTTGGCCAGCAGCGCGTCGATGCGGGCCAGGTTTGGCTCTATGCCGCTGACACAGTGATGCTCGAAGCTGGCCATGGCATCGCTGAGCAGGCGCACGCTTTGCAAGAAGTTGTGGGCAATCATGGGCCTGAACACGTTGAGCTCGAAGTTGCCCGCGGCGCCCCCCACATTGATGGCCACATCATTGCCCATCACCTGAGCCGCCACCATGGTCAACGCCTCGCACTGGGTCGGGTTGACTTTACCCGGCATGATGGAGGAGCCGGGCTCGTTCTCGGGAATGCTGATCTCCCCTATGCCGCTGCGCGGGCCGCTGGCGAGCCAGCGTACATCGTTGGCAATTTTCATCAGACTGGCGGCGAGGCCCTTGAGGGCGCCATGGCCCTGTACCAGGGCATCGCAGCTCGCGAGGGCCTCGAACTTGTTGGGTGCGGTGACCAGGGGCAAGCCGGTCTGGCTGGCGAGTTCCCTGGCTACCGCGTCGGCATAACCGGCCGGGGCATTGAGGCCAGTACCGACCGCGGTGCCACCCAGAGCCAGCTCGCACAGATGGGGCAGGGTGGCCTGGAGGTGGCGCTCCCCATGGGCGAGCTGAGCCGCCCAGCCGGAGATCTCCTGACCCAAGGTGATCGGGGTGGCATCTTGCAGATGGGTGCGGCCTATCTTGACGATGTGATCGAACGCCCCGGCCTTGCGCTCCAGGGCCTGGCGCAGGCTGGCGAGGGCGGGCAGCAGACGCGCCATGATGGTGCTAACGGCTGCCAGGTGCATAGCCGTCGGGAAGACGTCGTTGCTGGATTGGCTGCGGTTGACTTCGTCATTGGGGTGCACCAGGCGATCTTCGCCGCGACTGCCTCCCAGCAGTTCGCTGGCCCGGTTGGCGAGCACCTCATTGACATTCATGTTGGTCTGGGTGCCGGAACCGGTCTGCCAGACCACCAGCGGGAATTCAGCCTCATGTTGACCCCCTAGCACCTCGGCAGCCGCGGCAATGATGGCCTCGGCATGACTCTCGTTGAGCAGCCCCAGCTGCAGATTGACCCGGGCGCTGGCACTCTTGATCTGCACCAGGGCACGAATGAGTTCGGGGCTTTGCCGCTCCACCGAAATGGCGAAGTGATGCAGGGAGCGCTGGGTTTGGGCCCCCCACAGCCGGTTGGCCGGTACCGCTATCTCCCCCATACTGTCTCGCTCCATCCGTGTCTTCATCTGTTGTTCCCTTCTCTGTTGGCTCGATGCTGTCGGTTAGCAAGCTTTAGCATGCGGATGACAAGTATGGGAGACCTGCATTGAATTTATGTACGCTTAACATATAATAAGCAATGCTTACCAATTTATCGGTCTCATTATGATGAAACAACCTGACACCCTGGGCTTCCTGATTGGCGATGTGCATCGTCTGATGCGTCGTCATTTCCAGCAACAGCTGGAAGGGAGCTGCCTGACCCTGGCCCAGGCGCGCGCCCTGGTCCATATCGCCCGCTGTGAGGGGATGCGTCAGGTTGAGCTGGCCGAGCGGCTGGATATCCAGCCTATCACCCTGGCCCGCCAACTCGATCAGCTGGCCCTGAGTGGTCTGGTCGAGCGGCGTCCTGATCCTGATGACAGGCGGGCCCATCAGCTGTTTCTGACCGAGGCGGCCATGCCCCATCTGCAGCGCATCAAGCAGGCTGGCGATGTCGTACATCGCAGTGCCATGGGCGATCTGGACGAGGAGGCGGCGAACGCCCTCCGCCAGGCGCTCAAGACGATGCACGACAACCTTTCCCATTGCTGATTTTCTCGATTTTTCGGAGTGTTTCCCATGACGACTGAGCCAACATCCACCCCTGTGGTGGCCTTTGACCGACGCCGTACCCGGCGGCTACTGCTGGTTGTGGTCCCCCTTGTCGCCCTCTTTGGCTGCGGCATTCTTTATATGTTGGGGGGGCGTTATGTGGAGACGGACAATGCCTACGTGAAGGCAGACAAGGTCCCCATCAGTACCGAGGTGCTTGGCCGAGTGGCCAAGGTGATGGTCAAGGAGAACGCCCAGGTCAGGGCCGGGGATCTGATGTTTGAACTGGATCCTGCCTCTTTCCAGCTGGCCGTGGGCAAGGCCGAGGCGGAACTGGCCAAGGTGCGCACCGATCTGGTGGCGCTGCAGACCAGTTATCGTGGTCAGCAGGCTGAAATCGCCGTGGCCCGTACCCGCCACCAATATGCACTGAAAGAGGAGCGCCGCCAGGCCGACCTGGTCGCCAAGCACTTCACCTCGACTGCCAATTATGACGATGCGCGCCAGCTCACCATACAGACGGCCCAGCAACAGCTCGCACTGGAGGAGGGGCTCAAGCAGATTGAGGCTTCCTTGAACGGTGACGTGAACCTGTCGGTGAGCCAGCAACCGGCCTACATGGAAGCGGCCGCCGAGCTGGCCAAGGCCAAGCTGGATCTGGCTCGCACCAAGATCTATGCCCCGGTCAATGGCATCGTCAGCCAACTGCCCAAGCCGGGTCAGTACAGTCTGGTGGGCATGACGGCCATGATGCTGGTGGAAACAGACGCCCCCTGGATTGAAGCGAACTTCACCGAGACGGACCTGACTCATGTCAAACCTGGCCAACAGGTAAGCATCAGCGTGGATACCTACCCGGACGCGCACTGGACCGGAGTGGTCGAGAGCTTGAGCCCGGCCACCGGCTCCGAGTTCTCGGTGATCCCGGCCCAGAATGCCACCGGCAATTGGGTCAAGATTACCCAGAGAGTCGCGGTGCGGATCCGTCTCGATGATGCCAGCGCCGAGCCTGTGCTCAGGGCCGGACTCAGCGCCGTTGCCGAGATAGACACGGCTCAGCAACGCAGTCTGCTTGGCTGGTCGTTGTGAGGCCTGCCCGATGACGGCCCCCACTCAGGAAGGGGCCAGCAAGGCCCATCTTGGTCTCATTACCCTCTCGGTGATGCTGGCCACCATCATGCAGGCGCTGGATACCACCATCGCCAATGTGGCGCTGCCCCACATGCAGGGCGCCATGGGGGCGACCCAGGATCAGATCTCCTGGGTGCTCACTTCCTATATCGTCGCCGCCGCCATCTTTATGCCGCTGACCGGTTTCATCTCTGACAAGGTCGGTCGAAAACGGCTGTTCATGTGGTCGGTGGCGGGATTTACCATTGCCTCCATGCTGTGCGGCGCGGCCCAGAGCCTGGAGCAGATAGTGCTGTTTCGGCTGTTGCAGGGGATCTTCGGCGCCAGTCTGGTGCCCCTCTCCCAGGCGGTGCTGCTCGACTCTTATCCCCCCGAAAAACATGGCTCCGCCATGGCGCTCTGGGGAGTGGGGGTCATGGTGGGCCCCATCCTCGGACCGTCGCTGGGGGGCTGGCTGACCGAATATTACAACTGGCGCTGGGTGTTTTACATCAACCTACCGTTCGGTCTGCTGGCCTGGTTCGGCATCGCCGCCTTTATCGAGGAGACCAAGCTCAACGTCAGCCGCCGCTTTGATCTGCTCGGTTTCGCCCTGCTCAGCGTCGGCATAGGGGCGCTGCAGATGGCACTGGACAGGGGCCAGTCCCAGAACTGGTTTGCCAGCAGCGAGATAGTCATAGAGACGGGGCTGGTCGTGCTCTGTTTTTACCTGTTCGTGGTGCATATTTTCACCCATTCACACCCCTACATAGAGCCGGCCCTGTTTCGGGATCGCAACTTCAGTGTCGGTCTGGTATTCATCTTCATCGTGGGCATCATATTGCTGGCGACCATGACCCTGCTGCCGCCCTTCATGCAGAGCCTGATGGGCTACCCGGTGATTGACGTCGGTTACCTGCTGGCGCCGCGCGGGGTGGGGACCATGGTGGCCATGATGCTGGTGGGGCGTCTCTCGGGAAGGCTGGATACCCGCTACTTGATCCTGCTGGGACTCTTGCTCACCAGCCTCTCCATGTGGGAGATGACCCTGTTCAACACCAATATCAGCAGCTGGGACATAGTGCGTACCGGTCTGGTGCAAGGCCTTGGGCTGGGCTTCATCTTCGTGCCGCTATCCACCATCACCTTCGCCACCCTGGCCCCGCGTTATCGCAACGAAGGCACAGCTCTGTTCAGCCTGATGCGCAACATTGGCAGCAGCATCGGCATCTCTGTGGTGATCACTTATCTGGCTCAGCGAACTCAGATGAATCATGAGGTCTTTGCCAGCTACATCAATCCGTTCAATCAGGCCCTGCGCCAGGGCGTCGATCTCGGGGTCTATAACCTGGAGACGGTGAAGGGGCTCAGCGCGATCGACGGCGAGGTGACCCGCCAGGCCGCGACCCTCGCCTATCTGCAGGATTTCCGATTGATGATGTGGGTCAGTCTCTGTGCCATTCCGCTGGTGCTGCTGTTGCGCTCCCCCAAGCGTGGCAACGGCACCAGGAGTGAGGCTCCCGTACTGGAGTGACCATCCTGGCCCTGGCTGTCGGACGTAGAAAAGAGGGATGCCAAAGGCATCCCTCTTTTCTACGTCTGGCTGTGGTTCAGAGCTTGGCCGTGAAGGGGGTCAAGGCGCCGAGCGGGCGGGCATCCTGGTACTCCTTGATCTCTTCTCCATGCTTGAAGACTTTGTAGCCTTCGCCACGCACGCTCCAGTATTCGATGTGCTCGCCGCTGATTTGCAGCAGGCTGGCTTCGCGCAGGGCAAGCACGGATTCGCTTGGGTTGATGGCACAGAACTCGGCGAGGCGCTCATCACGGGTCTCCCCCATGTGGCCGCTGATGCTGGCATCCAGATAGTGGGGATTGATCTGCAGCGGGAACAGGCCGAGGGCGGGCAGCACGGCGGCGTTGCAAACCGGCATGTCGTTGGTGGTGCGAATGCTCGGGGTCGCCACGTTGCAACCTGCGCTCCAGCCCACATAGGGCACACCCCGTTCGCGCACGGCGCGCTGGATGGGGACTATCAAACCTTGCTCATGGAGCTGCTGATTCAACCGCCAGCTGTTGCCACCGCTGACGAAGATGGCCTGCGCGCTTTCAATGGCCGAGACAGGATCGTCGGATCTGTGGATGCTGACGACTTCAACCCCCAGGCTCTCCTCCAGATCCCGGGCCCGCTGATCCCAGTCACCGCGGATCACGGCGTAAGGCACCAGCACTATCTGGTTGACGCCCCTGGCCGCGAGCAAGGCTTGCACCCGCTGACGTGCCCAGCCCAGCAGGCCGGGGTGTTCCGTGGTTTTTCCGTTGCTCAGTAACAGCAGTTCCATATTGATTCCTCAATT
The DNA here is from genome assembly GCF_051376105.1 of Aeromonas molluscorum. Classification (NCBI taxonomy): domain Bacteria; kingdom Pseudomonadati; phylum Pseudomonadota; class Gammaproteobacteria; order Aeromonadales; family Aeromonadaceae; genus Aeromonas; species Aeromonas molluscorum. The sequence goes on from NZ_JBPQCY010000002.1 coordinate 789,754, forward strand.
TAAAAGGCGCAGGGCCAAGGCTGGCCCTGATAAAGGGAGGTGGGCACTCTAGCGCCATCCCGGCGCCAAGTGTGTGATCTCATCGCGCTTTGTGTCTCCGCCTATGGCTGTTTGTTCACCCCTTGACCGCCTAGCGTCAAGAGGAGGTCACGTCGGCATAGAGCAGTATCAGTTCGGCCAGTGAATTGACTTCGAGCCGCTTCATCAGGCTGGCACGGCACACTTCGACGGTGCGCACCGAGATGCAGAGATCCTGGGCTATCTGCTGGTTCTTGTGGCCTGAGGCTATCAGGTGCAGCAACTGATGCTCGCGGGGGGGGAGGCGCCGGTAGGCGATCAGGCGGGCCAGCCGCTGCGCCGCCGCCTGGCTTGCCTGATTGGCGCCTGCTATGGCGTCGAGCAGCGTGGTGAGCTGCACGGGCTTTTGCAGAAAATCGATGGCTCCCTGCTTGAGGGATTCCACCGCCAGGGGCACATCGCCGTGACCGGTGAGAAAGAGGATGGCGATGGGGCTCTGGGCCGCCTTCAGCCGCTGCTGCAGCTCGGGGCCCGACAGGCCCGGCATGCGGCAATCCAGGATGAGGCAGGCAGGCTGGCTCAGATCCACCTCACTCAGAAAATGCTCACCGTCTGCAAAGCAGCTCACCGCCCGATCACAGCTCTCCAGCATGAAGCGCAGGGAGTCGAGCACGGCCTGATCGTCGTCGACCAGATAGAGAGGGAGGCGGGCTGTGGTCGGCATATCAATTCTTTCTCTTGATGGTGGGGAAGGCGACGACCCCTTGGCGATACAAGGAGAGGGCACCCTGGGTGGTGGTCTGCATCTCAGTTCCCTCCCTCGATGGTCGGGGCGGCATCCGGGCCAGGAATGGGCAGGACAACCCGGGCGAGGCAGCCCCTGGGGCTCAGGTTGCTCAGGGTGAATTGGCCGCGATGAAACTCCACCACGTCCCGGCAGATGGCGAGTCCCAAGCCCATGCCATCGGCCTTGTCGCTGTAAAACGCCTGCTGCAGCTGCGCCTGGGGCGCCGTCAGGCCCGGGCCATTGTCGCGTACCTCCAGCCGCAGTTGATCCTCTTCGAAGGTGATCAATACCTCGACTCGCGGCTCATCCGTCTGTGCCATCCCCCCTTCGATGTGATCTGACCCCTTGGGGTGCCGGGCCGCACTCTCGGCGCCATTCTTGATGAGATTTACCAGCAGCTGCTCGACCCCAATGCCATCCAGGGGGAGCAGACGGGGCTCACCGTGCCAGCTCAGGGCCAGCCGGACGTCGAGCGGCGTCAGCATCTGTTGCAGCAGCGGCGTCAACTGCTCGACCAGGGCGGGCAAGTCCGTGGGCTCGGCCTGACGTGGCCGCTTCTGCAGGCGGGATCTCAGCCGGTTGATGGTCTGGGTGATACGAGTGACCTGCTGCCCTATCTGCTCCAGCGCCTGCGTCAGGGCGAGGTTCAGGGCTGGATCCCTGTCCGCCTTGGCCGGGTCCAGGGTCTGTCTGGCGAGACGCAGCAGGGCACCCTGGCTGTAGTTGGCGATGGCGGTGAGGGGCTGGTTGATCTCGTGGGCCATGTTGGCACCGAGCTCCCCGAACTGGGCGAGGCGCTGGGCTTGCTCGAGCTGGCGCCGCTTGTCATCGAGCTGGCGGCGGGTGGCGAGCAGGCGACGCTGGCTGCGGTTGAACAGATGTTGCAGCAGCAGGTGGTGGCCGCCGAGCAGCAACATCAGCAGCAGGGCACCCCAACCCCACTGCTGATGCTGGCGCAGCCAGTGCCATGCCGACTGCCACCAGGGACCCTGCAGGGGATGGCGATCCAGCGCCTTGAGCAGGCGATCTATGCTGAGCTGGCTGGTGGGCACCGTCCAGCCCGCCGAATCGGCGGCAATGGCGGCCAGGCTGTCGGGGGGCAGGGCAAACAGGGCGCGGGTGACTGCCAGCGCCAGTTCGGGGGAGGCTTGCTCCGTCTTGGCAAAAGACCAGTTGGGGTAGAGCCGGGTCGAGCTCTGGCAACCAAAGCCGGCCGGTGCCCTGTTGTCCAGCACCCGGAAATCGGCATAGGCGATCTTGCCCTCCCGCGCCATGCGCTCCAGTTGGCAGACCGGCACTATGGCGGCGCTGACCTTGCCTGCCGCCAGTTGCGTGATGAGCCTGTCGAGGGGGAAGCCGGTGAAGCGCACCGCAGAGAAGAAGTTGTCGAGCCGCACCCCTTGCTGACTGGCCTCGAAGCGATAGGCGAGGTAGCCACCGAAGGCGTTCTCCGACACGGCGGCAACCGGTTGGCGCTTGAGATCCTGCCAGTGCTGGAAGGGGGCGTCAGCTCGTACCACCAGGGCAGCGCCGATGGCGAGGTTGTCACCGCCGGCCGGGCTCTTGAGGGTGGCGAGCCAGGCCAGCGGATACTGGCGCGACAGGCTGACCGATTGCCCCGGGTTGGTGATGACAAAATCCAGCCTTTGACCGGCGACGGCGTCGGCCAGGGCATCGAGCTCCAGGGGCATCAATTCGAAGTGCTGGCCCGGCACCCTCTTGTCCAGCCAGCTCATGAGCGGTTGCCACTGATGGCGGGCCACCGGGAGACCGCGGGTCGCCAGTACCCCGACGCGCACCGGCTGGTCCTGTGCCTGCATCGGCGCGGCTTCTATGGATGCGGGGTCGGCCGACGCGGCCAGGAGGGGCACCGCGACCAGCCAGAGCAGCAGGGCCAACCAGAGCTTGCATGTGGGGGGCAGAGGGGCTGGGCTGCGCAGGAGGCTCTCCTTGAATGCGTGTTGGCAATTGACGATGGCGCCCAGTCTATCATCGGGCCGAGCATTTGAATGAGGTTCGGTCGGCACAGTGGAGATGAACGCCGCCCCCGTCACAATTCAGTCTTTTTCGGGCCGATTTCATTGCGCTGGATCAACCCGGCTCCCGGTATGTGGAAAACCACAATAGAACGGTTCCGGTGGCTGGGGACAATGGGCTCATCCCCCGCTTGCCCTGCTTCGGGCAAGCCAGCACAAGGAAAAAGCCATGGAGCTCAGCAAGCGCCGATTGTTATCCGGGATTGCCGCCCTCACCGCGGGGGCTGCCCTGATCCCCGTGGTTCAGGCTCAGCCTGGCCCTGCCCCCCGCAATGGCGACGTGGCCATCAGCCGGGGTGACAAGCGCAAGCGCTACGGCATGCTGATCGATCTGCGCCGCTGCGTCGGTTGCCAGGCCTGCACCGTGGCCTGCACCATCGAAAACCAGCCCCCCCTCGGCCAGTTTCGCACCACTGTCAGCCAGTACGAGGTGAGCGATGTGGCGGCGCTCGATGCCCCCGCCTCTCTGTTCATGCTGCCTCGCCTGTGCAACCACTGCGCCGAACCCGCCTGCCTCGATGTCTGTCCCACCGGTGCCACCTTCCAGCGCGACGACGGCATCGTCGTGGTCAACAACGACTGGTGCGTCGCCTGCGGCTACTGCGTGCAGGCCTGCCCCTATGACGCCCGTTTCATCAACCACGAGACCAACACCGCCGACAAGTGCACCTTCTGCGCCCACCGGCTGGAGGCGGGGCTTCTGCCCGCCTGCGTGGAGACCTGCGTCGGCGAGGCCCGCATCATCGGGGATCTCAATGATCCCGCCAGCCAGATAAGCCAGCTGCTGCGCACTCACGAGTCCGCCCTCAAGGTGCTCAAACCCGAGGCCAATACCCAGCCGCGGGTCTTCTATCTGGGCATGGACGAGGCCTTTGTCAGCAAGATCGATGGCAACCCCGCCCAACGCACCCTGCTCGGCGATGACGGCAAGGAGATAGCCCATGACCATTAATGAACTGCTGACCCCGGATCAGCCCATCACCTGGCTGCCCTGGGCGGTGCAATATTTCTTCCTCATCGGCCTGGCCTATGGTGCTCTCTGGCTCGGCGCGCTGGATCTGTGGCACAAGGTGCCGGATCGGCGACTGCAAATGTTGGCCGCCGTGCTGATGATGGCGGCCGGGGTGGTGGCCCCCATCGCCCTGACCGCGGACTTGCATCAGCCAGCCCGGGCCTGGCACTTCTACGCCCAGCCCCGGTTCAGTTCCATCATGTGGTATGGCGCCTACCTGCTGCCCCTGTTCAGTCTGCTTAGCATGCTGCTCGGCTGGTTGCTGATAAGACCTAGTCTGGCCCTGCGCGGCGCGGAGACTGACAGGGTTGCCGCTATGGCCCGCCTGCTCTGCCTGGGAGGCTGGTCCGGGGATCGCTGGCTCAAGCCGCTGGCCCTGCTGGCCGCCCTGAGCGGACTCAGCATCGCCCTCTACACAGGTCTGGAGACCATGGTGGTCGAGGCTCGCCCGCTCTGGCATACCCCCTGGCTGCCCTGGTTGCTGGCGCTCAGCGCACTGCTGGCGGCCCAGAGCGCCCTGTTGCTGCTCAACCGCCTGCTGGCCGGCTGGCAGCAACGCACGGAGGCGGGGCTGCAGCGCCAGATCCGCCCGACCCTGGCGCTGCTGGCGCTCTCTCTGCTGGGCTGGACTCTGTTTGGCGGCGCCTCGGCGACGGAGGCTGGCGCCCTCTATCGGCTCGATCCGAGCTGGCGGCTGGCGGCCCACTGGCTGCTGCTGACCCTGGGGTTGTTGGCGACCCTGTTGCTGGTGGGGCAGCGCCTGGGCGCCCGCTGGCAGCCCCTGGCGCTGTGGGGAACGGCGCTGCTGGCGCTGCATCTGGTCTGGGGCCTGCGCTGGCTGGTGCTTATCCAGGGGCAGCTGGTGCCCAAATATGGCGCCGGTGCCTACTTCTACCAGATAGCCTGGGGGCCGGCCGGGGTACTCGGCATTCTCGGCACCTTCGGCCTGCTGCTGGCCCTGTTGGTGGCGCTCTCCGAGCTGGTGCGCGCTTCCTCTGTGCCATCCACCGGCAAGGCATCCACCGCCAAGGCATCTCCTACTCATTCCGCTCGCGAGGCAATCTGATGGATCACAGCAAACGCAAGTTTCTCAAAGGGGCCGCCATTGCCGGTGGCACCGGATTGTTCGTTGCCGGTTACAGCGACACCCTCAAGCACGTCGTGAGCGGGGTGGCGACCGGCAGCTCGGGCAAACCGACTCGGGATCCCATCCATGGCAACTCCCTTGCCGTGGAGTACAGGGTCGACGAGCAGGGGGATCTTCATCCCAACCCGGCCCAGCGCCTGGCCAACACCATGTGCCTGGGTTGCTGGACCCTGTGCGGGGTGCGGGCCCGCATCGACAACGAGAGCGACAAGATAGTGCGCATCCTCGGCAACCCCTATCACCCGCTCTCCGCCCAGCATCACATCGATTTCAAGACGCCGGTCAAACAGGCGCTGCTTGGCACCAGCGGTTATCAGGAAGGGGGGCTCAATGGTCGCTCTACCGCCTGCGCCCGGGGCAACGCCATGCTCGAACAGCTCGACAGCCCGCACCGGGTTACCCAATGCCTCAAGCGAGTGGGGCCCCGTGGCAGCGGCCAGTGGCAGAGCATCTCCTTCGAACAGCTGGTAACCGAGGTGGTGGAGGGGGGCGATCTGTTTGGTGAGGGCAGCATCGAGGGGCTGCGGGCCATTCGCAACCTCAATGAGCCGCTCGACTCTGCCAACCCCGAATATGGCCCCAAGGCCAACCAGTTGCTGGTGAGCAACGCCTCGGACGAGGGGCGCGACGTCTTCATCAAGCGCTTCACCTTCAACAGCTTCGGCACCCGCAACTTCGCCAACCACGGTGCCTATTGCGGGTTGTCATTTCGGGCGGGGGCAGGCGCCCTGCTCGACGATCTGGAGAAAAATGCCCACCTCAAGCCCGACTGGGACGAGAGCGATTTTCTGCTGTTCATGGGTACCTCCCCCCAGCAGTCCGGCAACCCTTTCAAGCGCCAATCCCGCCAGCTGGCGTCGAACCGGGCGAGGGAGGGAAAGCCGTTCTCCTACGTGGTGGTGGCCCCCAGTCTGCCCAATACGGTCAACCTGCCCTCGGCGCCCGCCAACCGCTGGTTGCCCATCAAGCCCGCCACGGATTCGGCCCTGGCCCTGGCCATGCTGCGCTGGATCATCGACAACGACCGCTACGCCGAGCCCTTCCTGGCGGCACCCCATGCAGTTGCGGCCGAGCGGGCCGGTTATCGCGGCTTTTGCAACGCCAGCCATCTGGTTGTCTGCGACGAGACCCATCCCCGCTTCGGCCAGATGCTGCACGCCAGCGACCTGGGGCTGCCCCACGGTGGCGAGGCCTATGGGGAAGGGGATGGGGTGCTGGTGGTCGAGGAGGGCAGTGGCGAGCTGCGCGTGGCCGGGCAGTGCGAGCGGGCCCGGCTCTGGGTGGATCGCCGCCTCCCGACTGCGGGTGGGACGCTGGCGGTCAAGAGCAGCTTCCAGCTTCTGGCCGAGGCGTGCCGGGAGCACTCCCTTGAGCATTACAGCCAGGAGTGCGCCGTGCCGGTGAGCGATATCGAGGAGCTTGCCCGGGAGTTCACCAGCCACGGCACCCGGGCGGCGGTGATCAGTCACGGCGGCACCATGAGCGCCAACGGCTTCTATTCGGCCTGGGCCATCATGATGCTCAACGCCATGATAGGAAACCTCAACGCCCGAGGCGGCGCCGTGGCGAGCGGTGGCAAGTTCAACCCCTTCGGGGCCGGGCCGCGCTACGATCTGGAGAGCTTCCCGGGTATGGTCAAACCCGCCGGTGTCTTCCTGTCGCGATCCAAGTTCCCCTACGAGAAGACCTCGGAATATCGCCGCAAGAAAGAGGCGGGGCAGAACCCCTACCCGGCCCGCGAGCCCTGGTTCCCGCTCTCTGGCCCGCTGCTGGGTGAGCACCTGACCGCGGCGGTAAGTGGCTATCCCTACCGCGCCAAGGTCTGGATCAACCACATGGGCAATCCCCTCTACGGTCAGGCCGGGCTGCATCAGGCCATCGGCGAGCAGCTTAAAGACCCCAAGGTGCTGCCGCTCTTTGTCAGCATCGACAGCTTCATCAACGAATCCTCGGCGCTGTCGGACTACATAGTGCCTGACACCCTGACCTACGAGTCCTGGGGCTGGGCCACGGCCTGGCACGGGGTCATGACCAAGGTCTCGACCGGCCGCTGGCCCGTGGTGGAGCCTCGCGTTGCCAAGAGTGCCTCGGGGGATCCAGTCTGCATGGAGTCCTTCTTTATCGCCGTGGCGAAGCGCCTGGGGTTGCCGGGCTTTGGCGAGGGGGCCCTCAAAGGGGCGGATGGCAAGCTGCACGCCCTGAACAAGGCGGCGGACTTCTCCCTCTACGGGGCGGCCAACGTGGCCTATCTCGGCGAGCCTGTGCCTCCCATCGGACCTGAGGATCTCGCCTGGTCCGGGGTGGAACGGATCCTGCCCATTCTCAACGCCACCCTGAGTGCGGAGGAGGCGGGCCGCGCTGCCTACCTCTTCGCCCGGGGCGGGCGCTTCGAGCCGGTCGCCAAGGGGCGCGATGAATCGGGTCAGCCGAGCAAGCGCTGGCCCAAGCCCTTGATGCTGTGGAACCCGGCGGTGGGCAGTCGCCGCCACAGCCAGAGCGGCCATTTCCTGAGCGGCACCCCGCGCTTCTTCCGACCCCAGCTCGCCGATGGCACGCCGCTGAGCGAGGCGTTCAAGCCGGCCCAGTGGCCCCTGCTGCTGACCAGCTACAAGTCGCACACCATGAGCTCCATGAGCATCGGCTCGGATCGCCTGCGTCAGGTGCACCCCAGCAACGGGGTGCGGCTCAACGTCCAGACGGCGGCCCGGCTTGGCATAGTGAGCGGGGACAGGGTGCGGGTCAGTACCCCCAATGGCAGCGTGATCGGGCTGGCCGAGTGCGTGGCCGGGGTGCAGGAAGATGCCATCGCCATCGAGCACGGTTTCGGTCACAAGGAGCTGGGGGCGAGGGCGCATTGGGTCGACGGCAAGGAGGTGGCCGCCAGTGCCCTGCGCGGCGCCGGGGTGAACCTCAACGATCTGGCGGTGCTGGATCCCAGTCGTCACGGCCGCTATCCCCTGGTGGATTGGGCCATTGGATCCTCGGCGCGCCAGGGCTTGCCAGCCCGGGTCGACAAGCTGGTGTAAACGAAGAAAAAAGCGGGGCCTGTTGGCCCCGCTTTTTTTGAGTGACGTCCTTGGGATCAGTTGTCCAGTTCGAGGTCGACCCACACCAGGCGATGATCCGAACTCACCCCCTTGGCGATGCCAAGCTTGGCGTCATAGACCAGATGGTAGCCCGGCTCGAAACTGGCGGGCCAGAACACCCCGGAGGCGATGGCATTGAGATTGGCGGAAGGCAGCAGGTGATCGAGCTGCAGGCCGCTGCTGCTGGTGATGCGCTCCGGCGTGGGGCGGTTGTTGTTGCGCTTGCACTGATCCGGCTGGCTGGCGAGGCACTCGGGGCCCCCCTGGCTGATCGGGATCAGGGCGCCGTTGCTGACCGCCTGATTGACCAGCACATGGTTGTGCAAGTCCTGGATGGCACTGAGATCGCCATCGCCTGCTTGCGGATCGGCGTTGAGATCCCCGGCGATGACGAAGCGGGCACCCTGTGGCAGGCCGCCCGCCTTGCCGGTGTCGTCCACCATGTAGCTGGCGCTCTCCACATAGTCCTGCCAGAAGGCGACCTCGGCGCGGTTGTGCTTGACGTTGTGGCGCGCCGCGTTGCCGAAGATGGGCGGAGTCGGGTGGGAGATGAGGAAGTGGATCACCTCCTCCTTGTCACCCTGCTTGATGCGCACTGGCACATCCGCGTGGTTCTTGGAGGAGAGCGGGAACTGCGCCCAGGCGGCGTCGTCATACCAGGGCTCGCCGCACTGGCGGCCCGCCGGGATCGGCGCCCTGGGGTTGTTGCAGTCGTCGATGACGGGGTTCGTTTCGCCGGGCATATCCTTCCACTTGAAGTGCTGGAAGGTGCGGATCTGCTTGGTATCGATGGGGTACTGGGACATGACGGCGAAGCCGTACTGGCCATGGTAGTTGCCAAAGCCCCAGGCGTCGTCCGGCCCGCTGTTGCGCTTTCCGTCCAGGTTGAGGTCATGGCCGCTCATCAGGCCGGTGTTGGTGGCAAAATTCTGCATCACAGGGTAGCGGATGGCGGTCACCTCGCCGTGCTGGGCATGGGCCAGGTAGTTGTCGTTGAAGGCCTTGAGATCGGCGGTGCTTTCGCCCTTGCCGTCGTTGTCGAACTCGTTGAGCAGGAAGACATCCGGCCGGGTGCGCTGGATGATTTCGGCAATATTGCGGATCTGCTGCACGTTTTTGGCGCGGGTGATCTCGGCCTTGCCGAGGCTGCTGTCTCCGTCCTGGTAGCGGCTCAGCAGGACGTCCTGGGCGGCGCGGTCCAGGGCCAGTTCGCCGGAGAGCATACCGGCGGCGGTGCGATCAAACGATAGATTGAAGGTGGCGAAACGAACCATGGGATCTGGGGCCTTTGAGTCATTTTGGCTGTTGCAGCCTGCCAGCATTCCGAGGGAAATGGCGGCGGCCAGCAGGGTCTTATTGATGTTTTTCATTATATTTTCCGTAGCGTCAATAGGTTAGCGCCTTTTTGGGGCGCCGGCATTATAAGGCGCCGGGATGAAGGTTGAGTGTCAATTGACCTCGATTGTGAGCCATTTCACATGCTGTGAAATGGCCGCGGGGCAGGGAGGATCCCGCTGTTCATGGAATAGTCAGCCAAGTGGCGATAACTTAAATGATTAAATAGTGCCAAAAGCGGGGTCCTGAGTGATAAATCCCCCGTCTGGACGTTGAAATTTGCGCCTCGGCAAGGAAGAATGCGCACCAGCGGTGCCCGCAGCTCATGACGAGCGTGCACCTCCCCCAGTTCAGGTCACAGAAACCCCTATAGGAATTGTATGAACGCCTTTAGTACCACGCTTCGCGTCGCCGCCTCGGCCCTCTTGTGCAGCCTGACACTGGTCAGCCAGCAGGCCGCCGCTGTTGAATATGCTCTGCCCGCCGCCAACAGCCGTTTGATCGGTGAAAATCAGGAGTACGTGGTGCCGGCGGACAATCGCCCCCTCGAGCAGATCGCCTCTGATTTTCAGCTGGGCCTGACCAACATCATGGAAGCCAACCCCGGCGTGGATCCCTTCCTGCCCAAAGCGGGCAGCACGCTGGTGATCCCTCATCAGTTGATACTGCCGGATGCCCCGCGCGAGGGGATCGTCATCAACGTGGCCGAGATGCGTCTCTACTACTACCCCAAGGGCAAGAAAGTGGTACAGGTGCTGCCGATAGGCATTGGCCAGCTTGGGGTCAACACCCCGGAGAACTGGGTCACCAAGGTGGAGCGTAAGCGTGCCAACCCGACCTGGACGCCGACCGAGAACATACGCCGCCGCTACGCGGCTCAAGGCAAGTCACTGCCCGCAGTCTGGCCAGCCGGCCCGGATAACCCCATGGGTCTGCACGCCCTCTACATCGGCAACCTCTATGCCATTCACGGTACCAATGCGACCTTCGGTATCGGTCTGCGGGTGAGCAGCGGTTGCGTCCGCCTGCGCGCCGACGACATCAAGTATCTGTTCGAGAAGGTACCGGTCGGCACTCGCGTCCAGTTCGTCAACCAGCCAGTCAAGGCCACGGTCGAACCCGATGGCAGCCGTTACATGGAAGTCCATGAGCCGCTGTCGCGCAGCGAAGCCGAGTTCAACTCCAATACACCGGTGCCGCTCAAGCTGACGGCCCCCATCAGCCGTTTCGTCGCGCATGCAGAGAACGACTCCAAGCTGGTGAAAGAGGCCCTGGAGCAGCGTTCCGGTATGCCGACGCGCCTCAATCCCGAGGCGTGATCGACTCCTCGCTCTAGGCGAAACAACAACGGCGACCCCAGGGTCGCCGTTGTTGTTTCTGGTGGCCACTCAGGGGCCGGGTGGGGCATAGAGGGCGAGCCGGTTGCCTTCGGTGTCCTCTATGATGACCCGGGAGCCATGGCCGCTGCCAATGCTGTGCAGGGGGGCCAGCACGCGCCCGCCAAGGCCGGGCACCAGCCGCTGCGCCTCTTCCAGTCGATCGCCCAGGGAAAGGTAGATGAGGGGGCCGGCGGCGCCGGGCTGGTGGTATTCATCCATGGGGCCGAGGCAGGCCGCCGCGTTGTTGCCGTCGTGGCGCAGCATGGCGAAGCGTATCTCCTCCTGTACCGGCGTGACGTCCACGTCGAGCAGGGCGGCATAGAAGGCCATGGCGCGATCCAGATCCCGAGTCGGAATGTCGGCCCAGACCAGGGTATTGTCCATCTTCGTATTCTCCAGCATGTTCCGGCCGATGCGACCGGTGGCTCCTTGAGGGTAGGAGTGGCTGAGCAGGGGCGCCATCTATGAAAAAACGGCGCCATCAGGCGCCGTTTTGGAGTGGGGGAGAGCAGCCGCTTCTGCACTGCATACAGTCAGTTGCCTTCTAGGTTCAGGCCACCGACCCATCTCTGTGCCGGCAGGCTGCGGCTCTCCTTGTCCAAAGGTCTCACTTGCCGGCGATGCTCAGCCCGCCGAAACGGATGAGGGGGGCATAGAAGCCCTTGCCATCGTCGTGGTGCAGCCGGTCGCCGACCGCTTCCAGCTCTCCCAGCAGGCGGTAGAAGTTGCCTGCAACCGTGATGCCGCGCACCGGCGCAACGGGAACACCGTCCCGACACAGGAAGCCGGAGGCGCCGAACGAGAAGTCGCCGCTCACCGCATCGGCGCCCGAGTGCATACCGTCGAGTTTGACCAGTTCCAGATACTCGCCCGCTTTGACCTCGGCCTCGCTGTGGGGACCTGTGCCAAACACCAGATGGCGCGGGCTGACATCCAGGGCGCCACGGGCGCTGCGTGAGGCGGCCCCATTGCTCTGGATGCCGAAGTGGTGAGCCGTGGCACTGTTGTGGAGCAGCGTCTTGAGCTCCCCCTCGCCAATCAGCAATAGATCGGTGCTGGGGGCCCCTTCTCCATCGAAGGCCTTGATGTTCATGCCTCCCGGCATATGGACCCGGCTCTCCAGGGTGAGCCAGCGGGAGGCCACAGACTGGCCAAGCTTGCCGCGCCAGGGGTTTATCCCCTGCTGGGCCCATTTGCCAGACAGCGCCGACTGGAAGCAGCCAAACAGGCTGGCCAGGCAGTTGGTGCTGAACAGGGCGCTGTAGCGGCCGCTCGGCACGGCTTCCCCCATCAGCAGCCCCTCAGCTACGCCATAAACCTGCTCGATGAGGGGGCGGCTGTCGAGTTCGTCGAAGCGGCGGCCGTACTGTCCTTGATAATGCATGGACTGCCGCCCTTCACGCTCAACCAGCGCCGAGGTATAGCAGCCGACGCTGAACTCGCTGTGCTGGCAGAGCGTCCCCAAGCTGTTGGCGAGCCAGAGGCGGCTCTCCCCCTCGAACAGGCTGTTGTAAGGCGCACCTGTCACATCCGGTAAGGCCAGCATGTCCGCCTCGAGGCGCAGGGCCAGGGCTATTTTCTCCTCCACCGGAGTCAGGTCGGGTTGATGGATCTCGGCGCAATCGGTATTGAGCTGACTGTTGGCCACTCGGATGGCCTGATCCGCATCCACCTTGGCGAAGCGGCTGGCGTCGAGGGCATCTTGCAACATGGCATCGAGGGCTGCTTCATCCAGAGACTCCGAATAGGCGATGCCGACCCGGCCATCCTTGATGAGACGCAGGCCAACCTGCTGGCTGCTGGTGACCTTGTATTCACCAAGCTCCCCCTTGTCGGCCTTGAGGGAGAACGCCTTGTCCTGATTGGCGATGAGATCCGCCTCGGCATTGATATCGGCCACTTTCTCCAGCAGGCGGCTGAGCAGAGTATTCATATCGAGTGTGCTCATCAGGCGTTCCCTCCCACTAAGATGTTATCCACTTTCAAGGCTGGCTGGCCGACCGAGGTGGGCACTGAGCCCGAGACGGAACCACACATGCCCGCGGCCAGGGCCAGATCGCGGCCGACCATGGAGATCTCCTTGAGCACCTGGGGGCCTGTGCCTATCAGGGTGGCCGATTTGAGGGGGCGGGTTATTTTGCCGTGCTCGATGAGGTAGGCCTCCTGCACATTGAAGTTGAACTCGCCGGTACCGGGTTGTACCGAGCCACCGCCCATCTTCTTGGCATAGATGCCGTGCTCCACCGTGGCCAGCATGTCGGCGAGGCTGTGGTTGCCCGCTTCGATGAAGGTGTTGCGCATGCGCGAGGCGGGAGCGAAGCGATAGGATTCGCGCCGCCCTGAGCCGGTGCGGGCATGGCCGGTCTTGAGCGCCCCCATGCGGTCGACCAGGAAACCGGTCAGCACGCCATCCTTGATGAGCTGGGTGTGCTGGGTCGCCATGCCTTCATCATCGACGTTGATGGAGCCCCAGGCGTTGCCTTGCAAGCCTTCGTCCACGGCGCTGACCGCCGGATTGGCGATAAGCTGGCCCATCTTGTCGTGGAACACCGAGGCCTTCTTGGCGACCGAGGTGGTTTCCAGCAGATGGCCGCACGCCTCGTGGAAGATGACGCCGCCAAAGCCGCTCTCCATGATGACCGGCAGCTTGCCGCTCGGGCAGGGGGCTGCGCCAAGCTTGACCAGCGCCTGACGGGTGGCGGTGAGTGCCAGCTCCCGTGGGTCTATGCTGGCCGCATGCTCCCAGCCCATGAGGGCGCCGGGGGCTTCATAGCCCATGGTCTGCTCACTGCCCTGGGCGGCGATGGCCTGGGCCATGATGCGGTTGTAGTGGCGGCGATCGCTTATCCAAAGCCCCTCGCTGTTGAAGATCTCGACCTCCTGCTCCCAGCCAAGGGCATTGGCGGAGAACTGGCTCAACTTGTCACTCTCGCTGCGTGCCGCGGCATCCATGGCATGCAAGTAGGCGATCTTCTGCTCCAGCAGTTTGTCGGCCGAGAGCGGCAGGGCCACAGGGTTGCGATCGGTGAAGCGGGTGAAGTCGAAGGCGGTGGCGGTGACCATGGGGTCACGCCTGTCCTTGGCCGCCAGCAGGGTGACGATACGCAACAGCTCGTCGCGGTCGGCCAGGTTGGTGTAGCCGTAGAGCACCTTGTGGCCGTAGCACAGGCGCACGCCTATGCCGAAATCGAGGCCGCCACTGATATTTTCTATCTGGCTCGACAGCAGGCTTATCTGGCTGCGGCGTTTGCGCTCCACGAAGAGTTCGGCGAAGTCGGCCCCAAGCGCCAGAGCGTGATCGAGCACGTCGCGGGCAATCGCAGGGGCAAGGAGAGAGGTCTTGATCATAGAATTTCCTTTTCTGGTCTATTCCTGTTTGCTTCCAGCGCCCCGATTTTTAGGGTTATGTTGGGCGCTGGTTAACATTGTTACAGACCAGTGTGCAAAAGTCGCTAGGCCTAACCCGATGACGACAATAGAAAATACGCAGGGAGGCAGGCTTAGAGCAGCTCCTGGATCTCGCTCAGGATCTGTTCGACCCACTGTTCGAGTCGCTCATCCGTTTGCTCATACTGATTGGCGTCATCGAGGGCCAGCCCGACGAAGTGGCGACCGTCGTCGATGAGTGCCTTGGAGGCCTCGAACTCGTAGCCTTCATTGGGCCAGTAACCCACCAGCTTGACCCCCTTGGGCTGCAGCTGGTCGTGGAGCAGGCCGAGGGCATCTTGATACCAGTCGCCGTAGCCGAGCTGATCACCCATGCCGAACAGGGCGATGATGCGCCCCTCAAGGTCGAGCCCGGCAATGTCATCCCAGCTGGACTCCCAGTCTTCCTGCAACTCGCCAAAATCCCAGGTGGAGATGCCGAGGATCAGGATCTCGTAATCTTGCATGCGCGCCAGGGGCACGTCTTTGATATTGTGGATGTCGACCAGCTCCGGGCCCAGCAGGGTGCGGATCTTCTCGGCGGCCATCTCGGTGTAACAGGTGGTGGAACCGTAAAACAGACCTATCTTCATCGCTCTTCCAGCCAGCTCAAAGTAAGGGGGCAAGTTTACCAGAGAGTGGGGACAGCTTCCCAGCCTGGCCGGTTCATCGCCACTGTTGGTGCCCTTTCGGGGGGACTGGCGGGTTTCGTGTCGCTCATCTCTTGTCGTACCGCCCAGGCTTGGCGTTAGAATGGCAACCTGTTCGTCAACCCGGCCGCCCCATGACCAAGAAAACCGTCAAGTCCGCCAAGTCCCCGCACCCCCTGATTGAGCAGTTCCTCGACGCGCTCTGGCTGGAGCGGGGCCTGTCTGACAATACCGTGGCATCCTACCGGGTCGACTTGAGCAAGTTTGCCCATTGGCTGGATGCGCAGGGCAGCGCCCTGCTGCTGGCGGGGATGGCCGAGATCCAGCACTACCTCGCCTGGCGGGTGGATCAGGGCTTCGCCCCCAGCAGCACGGCGCGCTTTCTCTCTGCCTTGCGCCGCTTCTATCAATATCTCAATCGGGAGAAATTGCGCAGTGACGATCCGACCGTCTTGCTGGAGGGACCCAAGTTGCCCAAGAAGCTCCCCTCAGACCTGAGTGAGGGGCAGGTTGGCACCTTGCTCGATGAGCCTGATGTGGAGGACCCGCTTGAGTTGCGGGACAAGGCGATGCTGGAGCTGCTCTACGCCACCGGCTTGCGGGTCTCTGAGCTGGTGGGGTTGACCGCCGAGCACCTGAGCCTTCGTCAGGGGTTGGTACGAGTGGTGGGCAAGGGCAACAAGGAGCGACTGGTGCCCATGGGGGAGGAGGCGGTGCATTGGCTCGAGCGTTACTATCGCGCCTCGCGCCCTCTACTGCTCGGCGGGGTCAGCTCGGACGTGGTTTTCCCTTCCAAACGAGCGCAGATGATGACCCGTCAGACCTTCTGGCATCGCATCAAGCTGTATGCCTTGCGCGCCGGCATTGCCGGGGAACTGTCCCCCCATACCCTGCGCCACGCTTTCGCCACTCATCTGCTCAACCATGGCGCCGACTTGAGAGTGGTGCAGATGCTGCTGGGGCACGCGGATCTTTCCACTACCCAGATCTACACCCATGTGGCGAATGAACGGCTCAAGGCGCTGCATGGCGAGCATCACCCCCGCGCCTGATGGACGCCATCACAGGCGCCAATACAAGATAAAAAAAACCGCCGGGGGCGGTTTTTTTAATGGCGCAGCCCGGTGGGGCCAGCCCTGCAACGGCTTGGGCTATTTGCCCTGCTGTTTGAGCAGATCGCGGATCTCGCTCAGCAACTCTTGATCCTTGGTCGGCGCGGCTGGCGCCGCAGGCGCTTCCTCGGCTTTCTTCTTCATGCTGTTCATGGCCTTGACGCCCATGAAGATGGCAAAGGCGATGATCAGGAAGTCGATGATGGTCTGGATGAACTTGCCATAGGCGATGACCACGGCCGGGGCATCACCCTCCGCCGCCTTGAGCACTACGGCCAGATCGCTGAAGTCGACCCCGCCGAGGATGATGCCGATGGGGGGCATGATGATGTCACCGACGAACGAGGAGACTATCTTGCCGAAGGCGGCACCTATGATGATACCGACGGCCATGTCGATCACGTTGCCACGGGCAGCAAAGGCCTTGAATTCCTGGATCAGGCTCATTGAAATCTCTCCAAATGGGTAAAGTTGAGCGAAGTTATTGGTCATGGAGTGAGGGCTGGGGGCAGGCTGAGCCTGCCACCATGAGCCATCCCTGCTAGCTTGATGTGACTGAGTCCAATTGGCAACCTGAGCAGGCTAATTTTCTGTTATCGACCGGTTATTAATTGGAATGGCAATAAGCCCAGGGTCATGGCGTTTGCCTATCAGGGGCAGTAGTGCGATCCTTGCCACCTGTTTTCGGCCTCTGCCACTGTGTTGGTTAACCCCATTGGATAGCCCCATGTCTTTGCAAATTCGTCGTCGTCCCCGGGTGGATGATTCTCATCTGCCCGATACCCTGCACCCCTTGCTGCGCCAGATCTTCGCCAGCCGGGGGGTTGCGGATCCTGCCCTGCTAGCGCGTAGCGCCAGTCAGTTATTGTCGCCCCAGCGTCTGTTTGGCATGGAGCAGGCCGTGCCGCTGCTGGCCGAAGCCCTGGCTGCCCAGAAGCGCATCCTGATCGTCGGCGACTTTGACTGCGATGGTGCCACCAGCTCGGCCCTCTGCGTGCTGGCACTGCGGGCCATGGGGGGCCATCACATCGATTTCCTGGTGCCCAACCGCTTCGAATTCGGCTACGGCCTCACCCCGGAAATCGTCGAGCTGGCGGTGGCCCGCGGCGCCGAGTTCCTCATCACCGTGGATAACGGCATCTCCAGCATCGCCGGGGTAGCCGCCGCCAAGGCCGCTGGCATGCAGGTGTTGGTGACGGATCACCACCTGCCGGGTCATGAGCTGCCCGCTGCCGATGCCATAGTGAACCCTAACCAGCGTGACTGCGACTTCCCCTCCAAGTCTCTGGCCGGGGTCGGGGTCGCCTTCTATCTGATGGCGGCCCTCAACACCCATCTGCGCCAGGCAGGTTGGTATGAGCGCCAGGGCATTCGTCCCCCCAACGTGGCGGATTATCTGGATCTGGTGGCGCTCGGCACAGTCGCCGATGTGGTGGCGCTCGATGGCAACAACCGCATTTTGGTACACCAGGGGCTGCAACGGATCCGGGCTGGCCGTTGTCGCCCCGGCATCCAGGCGCTGGTGGATATTTCGGGCCGCGACGGTCGCCGTCTGTGCGCCGCCGATCTGGGTTTTGCACTGGGTCCGCGTCTCAATGCGGTGGGCCGCCTCGATGACATGTCCCTCGGGGTCGCCTGCTTGCTCAGCGATGACATTAACCTGGCGCGCACGCTTGCGGCCGAGATGGACAGCCTCAATCAGGAGCGCAAGGAGATAGAGCAGGGGATGCAGCAAGAAGCGCTCGCCACCCTGGAGCAGGTCCGTTTTCGCGATGGCGAGGTACCAAGCGGCATAGTGCTGCACCGGGACGACTGGCATCAGGGGGTGGTGGGGCTGGTGGCCTCCAAGGTCAAGGAGAAGTACTACAGACCCGTGATCGCCTTTGCGCAGAGCAGCGACACCGAACTCAAGGGCTCGGGCCGCTCCATCCCCGGGGTGCACCTGCGCGATGCGCTGGAGTTGCTGGATACCCGCCATCCCGGTCTGATGGGCAAGTTCGGCGGTCACGCCATGGCGGCCGGATTGACCCTGACCAAGAGCAATATAACGGCGTTCAGCCAGGCCTTTGAAGCCATCATCGCCGAGCTGGTGACCCCTGAACTGCTGATCGGCGTACTGCTCACCGATGGCGAGCTGCTGCCCGATGAGCTGAGCCTGGAGCTGGCGGAGCTCATTCGCGCGTCCGGCCCTTGGGGTCAGGCCTTCCCCGAGCCGCTGTTTGACGGTGAATTCGTGCTGGTCCAGCAGCGGCTGGTGGGGGAGAAGCACCTCAAGATGATGCTGACCACGGATTCGGGTCATGCGGTGGATGCCATTGCCTTCGGGGTCGATATCAAGCGTTGGCCGGATCCCTCGGTGAAACGGGTGCGGCTGGTTTATCGGCTCGACGTCAACGAGTGGCGCGGCAACCGCAGCGTGCAGCTGCTGGTGGAGCATCTGGATGCCGCAGGTCTCTAGCCCTGCGGCTTCTTGCGCATCAAGCCAACGGCCACCCTCGGGTGGCCGTTTTGTCAGCGAATGGCGCAATAACGTCGCCGACCCGTCAATGGTTTCATATTGACGCTCTCATCCATCGGGTTGATTGACGACAGTTGCCGTGAGCCAATGCCATGACAATATCGAACTGGCCCGTCGCGCTGCGGCCTAGCCGTACCCTCTGTTCAATTGCGAGAAGCTGCGGGGATAGCAGGGACGATCCGCCAACGGTTATCACCATTATGACGATGCCAAGTTGGCGTGTCGCCTGACGATGTCATGGCCCAGTCGTGTGGCGCCGCCAAGGCCAGAGGTGGCGCGGGCTATCGCGCCGCTTCAGTCAGGGCTGAGGCCGCGGGTGGCTGTTCGGCCTATCTGCTGGTCTGGAGTTGCCGCGGCACGGATGGCGGCCACCGTCACCATCACTTGCTCATAGGCGAGGGGCAACTCGGTGAATCCCTCTCTGTCGAGGAAATGCCCCCCTTGCTTGAGCAGATGCAAAGGAGCCTGGAGCCGCTGGGCCAGACGCGCCGAGTAGGGCTGGGGTACTATGGCATCATCGCAGGAGGCGATCAGGGCACAATGCAGCAAGCGCGCCCGAATGTTGGCAAGGGGCAAAGGTTGGGCGACGAAGGGGGTCAGCTCGGGCAGGGTTGCGAGGGGCTCATCAAAGCCACTGACCAGCAACAGGCCGCCGACGCGCTGGGTCGCAGGCAGTTTATGCAGATAGCGCAGCGCCGCGATGCAGCCCAGGCTATGGCCTACCAGTATGGTGTTGCTGTCCGCCTCTCCTATGCCTTCCAGCAGATGAGCATCCCAGGCGGCAGGCGCCGGGGCATGGGGAGCAGGCATGGCCAGCACAGTGACCTGCACGTCCTGCTCTTCGAGTCGGGTGGCGAGCCAGGGAAACCAGTTGGCCTGGGGGGACGCCGTGTAACCATGGATGATGAAGACTTTGACCGGGGACATGAGCAACTCCTGAATGCGGCGGGGAGTTCGCATGATAGCCCTTGCCTGGGCGGACTGGAATGCGTGGGGCGTTGCCGCGCATCAGACTCTGATGGAAAGCCTGAGTATTGCCGCCAGCCAGTGCTGGCGATTAATTGCGCTGGATCAGGCCTGGTTGCGCTGAGTGGCGCTAGATTGATGCTATTTATCGAGAGAGTTGTACATGCGGATTGGATTCGTAGGCTTGGGCGCCGTAGTGGAAACGGCCTATCTACCCGCCCTCACACGGCTAGCTATAGCGGACCTCGAGATCTGGGGTCATGATCTCGATCCCGCCCGGCAACTGGCGGGCATCCATGGCTTGGCGAGCCTCGATGCCTTGCTGGCCAAGCCGCTGGATCTGCTGTTTATCACCACACCTTCTCTCCTTCATCTGCAGATCCTGCAGGCCGCCCTGGCTAGCGCAATACCGCTATTGGTAGTGGAAAAACCCCTGGTAGCCCATCTGGCTCAGCTTGGACAAGTAGAGGTGCTGCTGGCCGATCCTGCCTATGCCGGGCGGGTGCTGGCCCTGGATCACTGGATGGCGCGTCGCGGTATCCAGCAACTGTTATTGGGACAGCTTGATGCACACTGGCAGGCCGAGGATCCGGCGCAGGCGGATCTCCCAGACTTCACCGGTGCCCGGCTCGTGCTGCTGGAAGGCTATCTGCAAGAAGCCAGTGGCAGGGACGATCAGGGGCATCCCATCGCACTCAACTTTGCCACAGGAGAGGCGGATCGCCGCGAGCTGCGTCATCCAGATGGCGTCATTCTCGACATAGGTACCCATGTGCTGACTCAGGCCAGAGAGCTGGTGGCTGCGCTTGGCATGGAGGAAACCTTGCAACTGAGAGTCAAGGGGATGACGGATCGGCTGGGAGTGGCCATAACCCGAGGCGATCTGCACAGTGCCGAAGGGCGATCCGAGCTGTTCGGCTCCCTGGGGGCCATACCTATCCATATCTGGCTCGACAAGTATGCCGGTCCTGCCGGGGGACAGAAGGGGATCCGGGTCTCTCTGGCAGATGGCCGGCAAATCAGCCTGGATCGCCGTGGCAACGAGGAGCTGCTCATCGTGACTCAAGGTGCACAGCGCCAAAGTTGGCGCCTGAATGGCCCCCTCTATGAACACTGTCTGGCCAGCTTGTTGACGGGGGATGGGATTGGCAAGGCAGAGCGCATTGCCTTGACCCGACGTCGCCTGGCCGAGGTGCGGAGCCTGCTTGAGTTGCAGCAACAAGTACGAGGCCCTCACTGAGAGCACTCCGCCAACCAGTCGATATAAAAAGAGCGCCATGAGGCGCTCTTTTTGGTGGCAAGTACGTGTGAAAGACGAGGTGGTTATTTGACCTCTTCGCCCTTGGCTTGCAAGTCTGCGTGATAAGAGGAGCGAACGAAAGGACCACATGCGGCGTGGGAGAAGCCCAGCTCCATGGCCACATCTTTGAGCTCATCGAACTCTGCGGGCGGCACGTAGCGCTTCACCGGCAGGTGGTGGCGGCTCGGTTGCAGATACTGACCCAGGGTCAGCATGTTGACGCCGTGCTCGCGCAAGTCCTTGAGCACCTGGACGATCTCTTCGTTGGTCTCGCCCAGACCCATCATGACACCGGATTTGGTCGGTACATGGGGGTGCATCTCCTTGATGCGGCGCAGCAGTTCGAGGGACCACTTGTAGTCGGCACCGGGGCGGGCGACACGGTACATGCGCGGTGCGGTTTCCAGGTTGTGGTTGAATACGTCCGGCGGCGTCTCGCGGAACACATCCAGGGCCTGTTCCATCCTGCCACGGAAGTCCGGGGTCAGGATCTCGATGCGGGTCTGGGGGCTGTGCTCGCGGATCTGCTTGATGCAGTCGGCGAAGTGCTGGGCACCGCCGTCACGCAGATCGTCGCGGTCCACCGAGGTGATGACCACGTATTTCAGCCCCATCTCCTTGATGGTGAGGGCCAGCTTCTTCGGCTCGTCGGGATCCAGCGCCAGCGGGCGGCCATGGGCCACGTCGCAGAAGGGGCAGCGACGAGTACAGATGGCACCCATGATCATGAAGGTGGCGGTGCCGTGGTTGAAACATTCGGCCAGATTGGGGCAGGAAGCCTCTTCGCATACAGAGTGCAGCTTGTTTTTGCGCAGCGTGCTCTTGATATGCTCGATCTTCTGGCTCGACGGCGGCAACTTGATGCGCATCCAGTCCGGTTTACGCAGCACTTCTTCGGTGGGATCCGGCATGAATTTCACCGGGATCAGGGCCATCTTGTCGCCATCGCGCAGCTTGACGCCCGGCTCCATACGAACTGGTTTGCTCATGATTCACTCTCGGTGTTTGTTACTGTCAGGTTGATGGCCGTAGGGGACATCTTCATGTTCGCAGCGCCGCACGGCACGAAATTGCTCATGATGCTTGCTCGACATGGGTGATTGTCTGATAGCCGATAAGGTTGGCCAGGGCGCTGATAAGCGGTACAGCCGCTTCGGCAACGCTCGCAGGGCCACCCAGGGCACTGGTTTGGGTCATCGGCATGCCCGCATAGCCGCAAGGGTTGATACGTAGGAAGGGGCTCATGTCCATGTTGACGTTGAGGGCCAGCCCATGGAAGGAGCAGCCGCGCCGAATGCGCAGCCCCAGGGAGGCGATTTTGGCCTCGAGACCGGCTTGCTGCACATAGACACCGGGGGCATCCGCTTTGGCATAGGCGTTGATATCGCTTAAGGCCAGGGTCGAGACGATGGCCTGCTCCAGGGCGGTCACCAGCTCGCGCACCGAGAGCTTGCAGCGGCGCACGTCCACCAGTACGTAGAGCACCAGCTGGCCGGGGCCATGATAGGTCACCTGGCCCCCCCGATCGCTCTGTACTACAGGAATGTCGCCGGGGGCGAGCAGATGCTCGGCCTTGCCAGCCTGTCCCTGGGTGTAGACGGGCTCATGCTCCACCAACCAGAACTCGTCCGCGGTGTCGCCATCGCGACCGTCGGTAAACGCCTTCATGGCGTCCCACACGGCCTGATAGGGGCTGCGACCCAGGTGTCTGATCAGCAGGTGACGTTGTGCTGGGCTGGACATGGTTTCCTCACGGGCAGGGCACGACAAAAAATTCGTCGCCCTCTGAGGGCGACGAAGCTATGAGGTTACAGAACGTAGCGAACCAGCTCTATGTTACCCAAGGCGGTATACATGGCTTCGACATGTTCTTTGCTCTGGGCGGTAACGGTTACCCGGACCGAGTGATAATTGCCTTTGGAGCTGGGTTGGACGACGGGACTGTAAGTGCCCGGCGCATGCTGCTGCAGCACTTTGACAACCTGATCCGGCAGGGCGGGATCGGCCACACCCAGTACCTTGAAGGGGAACTTGCAGGGAAACTCCAGCAGTTCATCAAATTTGGTATTCATTGACTCACCTTTTGTGTCATCAGGGATGACGCTCTCATGTAGCTCATTGCCCTTGGCCTAGAAGGCCGCCAGTACAAGTCTATATGGGCATGGCCCAGACCGGGATCAAGACCCGGTTTCGTGCGACAAGACATGGAGGTGCTGCTTTTTACCACAAATCCCGGGGCGGCGGAACCTGCAGATTGCAGGGTTATTCGCTGGCGGCTGCCAGCGAGACAGTAACGGCGCCTGATGGCGCCGTTACTTGACAACATTTTACCCTGGGATCACTCGAGTTAGCCGATGGCCCGCAGGGTCACGACTTCCCCCAGCCGGCCAGCTTGCCCAAGCGTTACTTGAACCAGCTGGTCACCAGCAGAACAACATAGTCCCACAGACGGCTCATCAGACCACCCTCTTGCACATCTTCCAGGGCAACCAGGGGAACTTGCTTGATCTCTTTGTCACCCTGCTTGAGGAAGACGGTACCGACCTTTTGTCCCTTGGCCAGCGGCGCCTTGAGTTCGCTGTCGAGTTGGAAGTCCGCTTTCAGGTTGCTGGCCTGACCGCGGGTCACCACCACGGAGACGTCCTGGTCCACACCCAGTTTCACTTCCGGCTTGTCACCCATCCAGATCTTCTGGCTGACCAGTTCGGTGCCCGCTTTGTAGGGGGTCGAGCTTTGGAAGAAGCGGAAGCCATAGGTGAGCAGCTTCTTGCTTTCGGCGGCGCGGGAGGCTTCGCTGCTGGCACCGAACACCACGGCGATGAGACGCATGCCTTCATTGTTGGTGGCGGAGGAGACCAGGTTGTAGCCGACCTGGCTGACGTGGCCTGTCTTGATACCATCGACCTGCAGGGATTGATCCCACAGCAGGCGGTTGCGGTTGTGCTGGGTGATACCGTTGAACACGAATGACTTCTGGGAGTAGATCTTGTACTCCTCGGGCAGGTCGCGGATCAAGGCCTGGCCCAGACGCGCCATGTCGTGGGCGGTACTGTAGTGACCCTCGGCATCCAGGCCATGGGGGTTCATGAAGTGGCTGTCGTTCATGCCGAGCTTGGCGGACCAGGTGTTCATCAGACTGGCGAAGGAGTCCGTGCTGCCTGCCAGGAATTCTGCCATGGCGACACAGGCGTCGTTACCGGATTGGATGATGATGCCCTTGTTGAGATCATCGACCGAAACCTGCTTGCCGACTTCGATGAACATCTTGGAGGAGTCGGAGTAGTTTTTGGACCAGGCGTTCTGGCTGATGGTCACCATGTCGGTACGCTTGATGTTCCCCTTGAGCAGCTCCTGACCAATGATGTAGGAGGTCATCATCTTGGTCAGACTGGCGGGTGGGAGACGCTCCTCGGCATTCTCCTCGGCGAGGATTTGACCGCTTGCGTAGTCGATCAGGATGTGGGCCTTGGCCGAGATAGTCGGCGCGGCGGGCACTACCACTGGCATGCTGTTCGGCGTGGGCAGCGCATCTGGGGTTGGTGTATTGGCCTGGGCGGTTGCGCTGATCAGGGCGGCGAGGATAACTGAATGAGAAAATTTGGACATCGTGAAAATTCCTGCGGGCCTGGTCGGGTGTGACCCCTAGTAAATGTAAATGAAAAAGCGGGGCTAACTATACCAGAAGCGAGCAGCGGTTATAGTCCAGTGTGCCAATTGGCAGGGATTTTTTAGCCATATCGGCTGGGCTGCGCGTCGTAATCAGGCGCGTCTCGCACTGGCCTAAGCCTGTGACGGCAGGGGTTGCGGCATGGGACGGGCCGCAGGCGGCCCGCTCTGAGTCATCCGGATTCAGGGTACGAAGAAGGCTTGCTCGAATCCCTGACTGCGCACCTGCTGCAACAGCTGGGTTTGCTGCGCCGAAGAGATGGGGCCCAGCAAGACGCGATAGACCTGGCCGGCGGCCTCAACCTGGTGGGATACCCCAAATTGTGTGCCGAGACTGGCCGCCAGACTCTCGGCTCGCTCTTTTGAGCCGCTGGCGAGCACCTGCATCCGTTTACCGCTGCTGGCGGGCGCCGCGGCAGGCTTGCTGGCCGGCGGTGGGTTTTTCACCGCAGCGGTGGTCGGTGCCACCGCGGCCTTGGCAGGGACGGGGGCAACCTTGGCTGGCGCTGCGGCTGCTGGCGCAATCAACGCCTGCCCCTGGTTCGGGCGCGTGTCCGTCATGGGGATGTCGGGGATCATCTCAATCTGCTGATCCGGGGTGTCGGTGATGAGATCCAGCCTGACTCGCGCCGAGCCATGGTCGACCATGCCGAGTTGGTGAGCTGCGGCATGGGAGAGGTCGATGAGTCGCGATGGCGTGAAGGGACCACGGTCGTTGACCCGCACTATGGTCTCTCGGCCATTGTCCAGGTTGGTGACTCGCACATAGCTTGGTAGCGGCAGGTTGCGATGGGCGGCCGTGAAGAGGGTGCTGTCCATGGTGTCGCCATTGGCGGTCTTGTTGCCGTCCAGCCCCTTGTCGAGCCAGCTGGCGCTGCCCTCTTCGCTGTAGTGCTTGATGTCGCGCCACACCTGGTACTTCTGCTTGCCTATCCAGTAGTCGCGGTTGCCGCTCGCGCTCAGGGGCTCATGGCGCGGTATGGCGCCAGTGGCCTGGGGGAACTCGATGACAGGGGTTTTTTCCACCTGCACCGGTGGCTCCGGGGGAGCCGTCGGCTGTTCGGGTTGGCTGCTACAGGCCGCCAGCAACAAGGTCAGGCTGAGGGTGAGGAGTCTGTTGTGCTGCATAGGCATCCTGGATGGCTTGGCTGAGTTGATAGACCGCCATGCCGTACAAGGGGCTGCGGTTGTAGCGATTGATCACGTAAAAATTGTGGCGGGCGACCCAGTAACCAGGGCCATCTGCCTGGTCAAGGGCCAGCAAGCGGACCTTGGTCTTGGCGTCAGGTGGCGTGGCGAGGCGCAGTCCGGCATCAGACAGGGTCTGCCATGTCAGGGTCGGCTCCGGGGCCTTGCCTATCAGGGAGTCAGGAACCGGCATGGTCGCCTTGGCGGGTTCGACCACCGGCTCATGCCAGCGCCAGCCATGCTCGGCAAAATAGTTGGCCACGCTGCCGATGGCATCGGCCTTGTTATTGAAGAGATCCCGTTTGCCATCACCATCAAAATCCACGGCATAGTGGCGGTAGCTGGAGGGCATGAACTGACCCATGCCCATGGCACCTGCGTAGGAGCCCTTGAGGGCCCGGAGGGAGAGTCCCTCCTCCTGGCCGAGCAGTACCAACTGGGCAAACTCCTTGGCGAAGAAGTCGGCCCGCTCCGGATAGTAGAAGCCCAGGGTATAGAGGCTATCTAGCACCCCGTGACGACCCATCTGCTTACCGTAGGCCGTTTCTACTCCCAGGATGGCGGTGATAAGGGCTGCGGGGACTCTGTAGGTCTGCTCCGCCCGGTTCAGCAGTTCGCTGTTTTCCTGCCAGAAGCGCACGCCGGCCTGAATGCGTTGTTCGGTGACAAACAGGGGCCTGTATTGATACCAGGGCTTGGCCTCCCAAGGACGCTGCATCAACGCCAGTATCTCGGGATTGAGCTGGGCTGCCCCGGCGGCGGCTTGCAATTGGTCCAGAGGAACGGACTGACGTTCGGCCAGCCTGGTGAGGGTAGCCGTGCTCGGCGCCGCAGTGGCGATGGGCTCCGCCATGGCTGGCAAGGCTGCTGCCAGCAACAGCGAGAGGGGGGCGCGGCGCAGCATCAGGCCAGCAGCCTTCTGTGAGTCTGAATGGACATCAGGATGCCGAAGCCGGCCATCAAGGTCACCATGGAGGTGCCGCCGTAGCTCACCAGCGGCAGCGGCACGCCGAGCACCGGCAGAATATATCCACCTCATCAGGCCAGCAGCCTTCTGTGAGTCTGAATGGACATCAGGATGCCGAAGCCGGCCATCAGGGTCACCATGGAGGTGCCGCCGTAGCTCACCAGCGGCAGCGGCACGCCGACCACCGGCAATATGCCGCTCACCATGCCCATGTTGACGAACACATAGACGAAGAAGGTGAGGGTCAGGGCGCCGCCGAGCAGGCGCTCGAAGCTGCTTTGGGCCTGCATCGAGATGTAGAGGCAGCGGCTGATGATATAGAGGTAGAGCGCGAGCAGCAGGGCGACGCCGACCAGGCCGAACTCCTCGCTAAAGACCGCGAAGATGAAGTCGGTATGGCGTTCTGGCAGAAATTCCAGCTGGGATTGGGTGCCTTGCAGCCACCCCTTGCCAAAGACGCCGCCGGAGCCGATGGCGATCTTGGACTGGATAATGTGGTAACCGCGCCCGAGGGGGTCTTTCTCCGGATCGAGCAGCATCAACACCCGCTGGCGCTGGTAGTCATGCATCAGGAAGAACCAGAGCACCGGCATGAAGGCCGCGGCCAGCAGCACGGCCAGGCCGATCAGCCACCAACTGATCCCCGCCAGG
Source organism: Aeromonas molluscorum (assembly GCF_051376105.1). Lineage (NCBI taxonomy): Bacteria > Pseudomonadati > Pseudomonadota > Gammaproteobacteria > Aeromonadales > Aeromonadaceae > Aeromonas > Aeromonas molluscorum. The sequence goes on from NZ_JBPQCY010000002.1 coordinate 816,998, forward strand.
AAGATGACGAAGAAGCCGGAGGCCGCCACCAGGATGGAGGTGCCCAGATCGGGCTGGGCCGCGATCAGCAGGGTCGGCAACAGTACCATGATGAGGGCGATCACCACGTGGCTGAGCTTGGGGGGCAGCGAATGGCGGCTGAGCCAGGTCGCCACCATGATCGGCATGGAGACCTTCATCACCTCCGAGGGCTGGAATTTCATGAAGCCGAGATCCAGCCAGCGTTGTGCCCCCTTGCCGATATGGCCAAACACGTCGACCGCGATCAGCATCAGTACCACCACCACGAACACGGGGATGGCCCAGCGGGCGTAGAGGGTCGGTGGCAACTGGGCCAGGGCCAGCATCAGCACGAAGGCGAGGCCGCCGCGCACCAGTTGGCGCACGATGGAATCCATGTCCTGACCCGAGGCGGAGTAGAGCACCACCATGGAGAGGGCCATGATACAGAGCAGACCGATCAGCAGGGGCAAATCGATATGCAGCCGGTACCAGATGCTGTTGTGGCGGGCCGAGTTACTCATGGGGCTTTACCTTTGTGACGTTGGCATCGGTCGGTTTGGCTAGTGCAGCGTTAACCGGAGCCGGGGGCAGCTCGGGGTCGGGAGGCAGCAGATAGGCATCGAGCATGTGGCGGGCAACGGGGGCTGCCACGGCACTGCCGCCACCGGCGTTTTCCAGCACCAGGGCCACCACTGCCTTGGGGGCATCGAAGGGGGCGAAGGAGACAAACAGGGCATTGTCGCGGTGCTCCACCTTGGTGGTGGCTGCGTTATAGACCTGGTTCTCTTTCAGGCCGACCACCTGGGCCGTCCCTGACTTGCCTGCCGCCACATAAGGGGTGTTGGCAAAGGCGCGGCGCCCGGTACCTTCATGACCGTTGATGACGCGCCACATACCATCCCTGGCGACCTGCCAGTAGCTGTCGTTTTTCACCTTGAGCGCCACATTCGGATTGATGGACGCGGGTATAGTGCCATCGAGGGAGACGGTGCTCTTGAGCAGATGCGGGGTCACATCATGACCATTCTGGGTCAGAATGCTGATCGCCTTGGCGAGCTGGATGGGCGTTGAACTCCAGTAGCCCTGGCCGATCCCGATGGAGATGGTGTCACCCTGATACCAGGGCTGGCGCCAGCGGGACATTTTCCAGTCACGGGAGGGCATGACCCCGCGGGTCTCTTCGTAGAGATCGACGCCACTGTACTGACCGAAACCGAAGTGAGTCATGTACTCGTGGATCTTGTCGATGCCGACCCGGTAGGCGAGATCGTAGAAGTAGGTATCCGCCGATACCTCGATGGCGCGATAGACGTCGAGCCAGCCATGGCCCCAGCGGCGCCAGTCACGGAACTTCTTGGTGGTGCCGGGAATGGAGAAGCTGGGCCCGCCAAAGTAGCGGTATTGGGGGGTGATAGCCCCTTCGTTCAGCCCCATCACCGACATCAACGGCTTGACTGTGGAGGCGGGGGCATAGATCCCCTGCGTCGTGCGGTTAACCAGAGGGCGGGCCGGATCGTTGAGCAGGCCCGAGTAGTTGGTGGTGGAGATGCCGGTCACGAACAGGTTGGGGTCGTAGCTGGGGCTCGATTCCATAGCCAGGATGGCGCCTGTCTTGGGATCCATCATGACGATGGCGCCCCGGCGACCGTCCAGCAGTTGCTGGGCCTTCAGTTGCAGGCGGATGTCGATATTGAGGTAGATATCCTTGCCGGGCTGGGGGGCCTGGAATTTGAGGGTTCGGACTACCCGGCCCCGGTTGTTGACCTCGACCTCCTGATAGCCGGCGACCCCGTGCAGCTGATCCTCGTAGAACTTCTCCACCCCCTGCTTGCCAATGTCTTTGGTGGCCGCGTAGTTGGCGAGCTTGTCCTCTTTATCGAGGCGTTCCACATCCCGGGTATTTATCTTGGCCACATAGCCCAGGGCATGGGTGAGAGTATCGCCAAATGGGTAATAACGTTTCAGGTAGGCCTCAATGCTGGCCCCCGGGTAGTTATGCTGGTCAACGGAAAAGACAGCAACCTGCTTCTCGGTCAACTTCTCATAGAGGGAGACAGGCTTGAAGCGGCGCTGACGTTTGACCTCGGCCAGGAACTTCTCCTTGGTGCCTTCCGGCAGTCCCAGCAGGGCGATGAGCTCGTCGGCCATCTTGTCGATGTCCCCGGCTTCTTCCGGCACGATTTCCAAACTGTAGACAGGGCGGTTCTCCGCCAAGAGCACGCCATTGGTGTCATAGATGAGGCCCCGGGGCGGTGCTACCGGCACAACCCGGATCCGGTTGTCATTGGAACGGGTCTGGTAGGTGTCGAACGATTCTACTTGCAGGTAGTAGAGATTGCCGAGCAACACCAGCATCAGCGCGACCATGCCCAGATAGGCGACCAGAGTGCGACGAAAGAAGAGGTTGCCCTCAGCGCTGTGATCGCGCATCTCGATGCGTTGTTTCAGCATGGGGATGCCTCAACCTTGGGGGGGAGCGAGAACATAAAGCGCTATTCCCTGTGATAGGGGTGGTTGGTAGTGATGCTCCAGGCCCGGTAAAGGCTCTCGGCCACCAAGACCCGCACCAGAGGGTGGGGCAGGGTGAGTGGCGAGAGGGACCAGCTCTGCTCGGCAGCGGCTTTGCATTCGGGGGAGAGCCCCTCGGGACCCCCCACCAGCAGGGCGACATCGCGGCCATCCAGCTTCCAGGCTTCCAGTTGGCCTGCCAGCTGCTCCGTGGTCCAGGGCTTGCCGGGAATATCCAGGGTGACGAGGCGCGAGCGGCCCGCGGCGGCCAGCATGGCTTCCCCCTCCTTTTGCAGGATGCGGGGGATGTCGGCATTCTTGCCGCGTTTTCCTGCGCTTATCTCGACCAGCTCAAACGGCATATCTTTGGGAAAGCGGCGACGGTATTCCTGGAAGCCGTGCTCGACCCAGGCGGGCATCTTGGTGCCCACGGCAATCAACTGAATCTTCATGGGGATCAGGCTTGTACCGGAGCACTGCCCCAGAGTTTCTCCAGTTGATAGAAGTCGCGATACTCGTCTTGCATCACATGCACTATGACGGAGCCCAAATCGACCAGCACCCACTCACCGGTCTGTTGCCCTTCCACGCTGAGCAGGTTGAGCTTGGCATGGCGAGCCTCGCTCGCCAGATTGCTGGCGATGGCACAGACGTGACGGCTGGAGTTGCCGGAGCAGATGATCAGGGCATCCGTGATGGTGGATTGACCGCGCACATCCAGGGTAACGATGTCGCGGCCCTTCATGTCATCGATCTTGTCGATGATGAAGGCGTGCAGTTGTTGCTCTTGCAATAGTGTTTCTCCTCTGGAACCGGCGCGGCCTGCGTGGGCATGGGGCGGCGGATTATATCATGGGTGGCTTCATTTCCTACCAGGCTGGGCAGGGGAAGCAAGGGGGATCTTCGCATCGGTGCGATAGAGCCCTTGTTGATCAATATAGTGCGCGACAGAGGCTGGCAACAGATAGCGGGGATCTTGCCCCTTGGCCAGCAAGTTCCGCAGTGCCGTGGCAGAGAGATCTATGGGCAGGTTATCTGCCAGCCAGATATGACCGGCCAGACGCAGGTGCAGCGCCTCGGCATCCCTCGTCTGATGGCGGGCCAGCAGCTCGGTCACCGGGGTGGGATAGTCCGGCTGCCAACCCGGGCGGCAGCTCACTACCAAATGGGCGTAATCGAGCAGCTCTTGCCAGCGATGCCAGCCTGGCAGGCCGAGCAGCGAATCCATGCCCATCAGAAAGCAGAGTGGCGTATCGGGCAACTCTTCTCGCAGTGCCATCAGCGTCTCTATGGTGTAGGAGGGACTGTTCCTGGCCAGCTCCCGCTCATCGACCACAAATCCCGGGTTTTCTGTCGCCGCCAGCCTGACCATGGCCAGGCGCTGTTCGCTCGAACAGCGCGGGTTGGCGCGATGGGGCGGGATATGGTTTGGAATGAGCCTGATCTCGGCCAGTGATAGCGCCTGCTGCGCCTCGATGGCTGGGCGCAGGTGGCCGATGTGAATGGGATCGAAGGTGCCGCCGAGCAGGCCGATCGGTTTGCTTAGCATGCGGCTGCCTCTGGCAGTGGCAGCGGCGTACCATCGCGAAATCCCAGGGCCAGGGTCTGCAGCAGCAGCCAGGCGCGCTGTGTCTCGAAATGGCGCAGCGCATCGTCGAGCTGGCCCATCAATTGCCAGAGCTGTTGCAACTTGGCAAAGGGCAGGCGGGTCAGCGCCTGCTGGATAAGCTGTTGGCGGCTTTGCCAAATACGCAGGCGGGAGAAGTGTTCCCCCAGGGGGTGGCCACTGCGCATGGCGAGCGACAGCTCGGTGAGTTGCTCCAGCTCGCGAGTCAGGGTCCAGGCGAGCATGCCGGGCTCGGTACCTTCGGCGCGCAGAGCCTGCAAGATGCGCTGGGCCCGGTTCACCTTGCCTTCCAGCAGGGTATCGATCAGCTGGAACGGCGTGAAGTGGGCGTGGCGTATGATGGTCTCTTGCAGATAGGGAACGCTGATCGGCAGGGGGGGATCCAGCAGGGTCAGCTTCTCTATCTCCTGACTGGCGGCCAGCAGGTTGCCCTCATAGGCATGGCACATGAAGTTGATGGCGTCGGGCAAGGCCTTGAGGCCGAATTTCTGAAAGCGGGCCGCCATCCAGCGAGGGAAAAAGCGTGGCTCAGGATGGTTGACCGGTACATAGGTACCAATCTGGTAAAGCTTGTCAAACCAGGCTGCTTTCATCTGGGTCTGGTTGAGTCGAGTGCCGCTCAGTACCAGCAGCAGATCTGGATGCAACTGTTTGCCTATTTCGCTGATACGGGCAGCCAGATCCTTGTCAACCTTGGGAGGCAGTTCCAACTCGATGAGCTGGCGGGCAGAGAAGAGGCTCATGGCCTGACAGGCGTCATAGACCTGATTCCAGTCGAGACCAGGCTCAACCACAAAACTGTGGCGCTCATCGAAACCCAGCTTGCGTGATTGCAGGCGGATGCTGTCGATGGCCTCCTGTTTGAGCAGCGGCTCCTCGCCAAAGACGAGATAGCAGGGCCTGAGCCCCGCCTTGAGGTGGTCCGCGAATTGTTCAGGGTAGATCCGCATCAGCACCCGGCCTGGTTGAGGGAGGAGAACGCAAGGTAGATGGCCCGCTCTTTCTCGAGCAGCGGCTCGTCGCCAAAGACGAGATAGCAGGGCCTGAGCCCTGCCTTGAGGTGGTCTGCAAACTGCTCGGGGTAAATTCTCATCAGGATACTCTCATCAGAACTTGACCTGACTCAACTGACGTACGATGAGGCTGGCAGCCTGCTCCTGCATCTCCTTGCCGAGCTGCTCCTGCTCACGGGATGAGGCAAGGGCCGCGTCCGGTTTGTTCAAGAAGCTGCGGTTGAAGGTGATGGGGAAAATCTGGGTCGGTTGGCCCGGCATGGAGACGGTAAAGCTGGTGCTGTAACCAAGCACATACTCTCTGTCCTGACCGAGGGCATCGACCGAGGCGACCTCGCTGCTGTTACCGACGCCGCCGAGGGTCAGGACGGGAATGCCCTCCTTGTCCTCCAGCTTGACCCCTGATGCCTTGAGGCGGGTGGTGACCAGGCGATAGAGATCGCTCTTGGTATCACCGACCACCTTCATGGTCATCAGCTCGGGGGGGATGGCCTGACCGCGCATCTGAAAGCCGCAGGCCGAAAGCAACAGTGTGGTCAACAGTATGCTGATCCAGCGAATGAGGGGCGAACCCATGGCATGTCCTCTCCAACAAGGAGGCGGCGCGCACCGGCGAGCCGCCTCCTTTGATTATACGAGGGTGCGCGGCCTTGTGGCCTTGCACCCGGTGATGGCATCTGGAAGGATGCCGGCTTAATCAGTTCGCGACTATGTTGAGCAGCTTGCCCGGGATATAGACAATCTTGCGTACCGTTAGGCCGTCGATGAACTTCTGCACGCTGGCATCATTCATGGCTTGGCGCTCAATGTCGGCCTGGCTGATGTCGGCCGGCACGGTCAGCTTGCCGCGCATCTTGCCGTTGATCTGCACGACTACCAGCTTCTCGGTCTCGACCATGGCGGCCTCGTCGGCGACAGGCCAGACGGCGTGGTCCACATCGTCACCCTTGCCCAGCATCTTCCACAGTTCGAAGCCGATGTGCGGGGTGATGGGGTAGAGCATCACCACCACGGCTTCCAGCGCTTCTTGCATCAGGGCGCGGTCTTGCGCATCCGAACCCAGCTTGGCCAGGTTGTTCATCAGCTCCATGATGGCGGCGATGGCGGTGTTGAAGGTCTGGCGGCGACCCACGTCGTCGCTCACCTTCTTGATGGTTTTGTGCAGTTCACGGCGAATGGTTTGTCGATCGCCGGTCAAGGAGGCCAGGTCCAGGGCAGGAGCGGCACCGGCCGAAACATGCTCGAAGGTCAGGCGCCACAGACGACGCAGGAAGCGCTGGGCCCCTTCGACGCCGGAGTCGGACCACTCCAGAGTCATGTCGGCAGGGGAAGCGAACATCATGAACAGACGGACGGTATCGGCGCCATAACGCTCGACCATCAGTTGGGGATCGATGCCGTTGTTCTTGGATTTGGACATCTTGGTCATGCCGGAGTGGATCACCTCGCGGCCTTCCAGATCCACCGCCTTGGTGATACGGCCCTTCTCATCACGCTCGAGCTTGACCTCGGTCGGGCTGACCCAGACGTTGCCGCCCTTCTCGTCCTTGTAGTAAAAGGCGTCAGCCAGCACCATGCCTTGGCAGAGCAGGCGCTTGAACGGCTCACTGCTGTTGACCAGGCCTGCATCACGCAGCAGCTTGTGGAAGAAGCGGGCGTAGAGCAGGTGCATACAGGCGTGTTCGATACCGCCGATGTACTGATCCACCGGCAGCCAGTGGTTGGCGGCCGCCGGATCCAGCATGCCCTTGTCGTAGTCAGGGGAGCAGTAGCGGGCATAGTACCAGGAGGACTCCATGAAGGTGTCGAAGGTATCCGTCTCGCGGAAGGCTTCCTGACCGTTATAGGTGGTCTTTGCCCAGTCGGCATCGGCCTTGATGGGGCTCTGGATGCCGTCCATTACCACGTCTTCCGGCAGCAGTACCGGCAGTTGTTCTTCCGGGGTCGGCACCACAGTGCCATCGGCCAGGGTCAACATCGGGATGGGGGCACCCCAGTAACGCTGACGGGAGACACCCCAGTCGCGCAGGCGGAAGTTGACGGTGCGTTTGCCTTTGCCGATCGCTTCGAGCTTGTTGGAGATGGTATCGAAGGCGGCCTGGAACTCGAGCCCGTCGAACTCGCCGGAATTGAACAGCACGCCCTTGTCGGTGTAGGCCGCGGCGATCACGTCCACCTCGCCATCGGCAGGCTTGATCACCGCCTTGATGTCGAGGTCATATTTGGTGGCGAACTCATGGTCACGCAGATCGTGGCCGGGGACCGCCATGACGGCGCCTGTGCCGTAGTTCATCAGCACGAAGTTGGCGACCCAGACCGGCACCTTGCGGCCATCCAGCGGGTGAATGGCGTAGAGGCCGGTGGCCATGCCTTTCTTCTCCATGGTCGCCATGTCGGCTTCGGCCACCTTGGTGTGTTTGCACTCCTCGATGAAGGCGGCCAGGGCCGGGTTGGTCTCGGCCGCTTGCAGGGCCAGCGGGTGACCGGCTGCGATACCAACGTAAGTCACCCCCATGAGGGTGTCGGGACGGGTGGTGTAGATGTCGAAGGAGGCATCCTGATCCGCGACCTGGAAGGTCATGTTGACCCCTTCGGAGCGGCCAATCCAGTTGCGCTGCATGGTCTTGACCATTTCGGGCCAGCCATCCAGGTTGTCTATATCGTCCAGCAGCTCCTGGGCATAGTCGGTGATCTTGATGAACCACTGGGGGATCTCTTTCTGCTCCACCGGGGTATCACAGCGCCAGCAGCAGTTGTCGATCACCTGCTCGTTGGCCAGTACCGTCTGATCGTTCGGGCACCAGTTGACCGAAGAGGTCTTCTTGTAGACCAGACCCTTTTCATACAGCTTGGTGAAGAACCACTGTTCCCAGCGGTAGTAATCCGGCTTGCAGGTCGCCAGCTCACGATCCCAGTCATAGCCCAGCCCCAGCATTTTGAGCTGCTTCTTCATGTATTCGATGTTTTCGTAGGTCCAGGGAGCCGGCGCCGTGTTGTTCTTGATGGCGGCGTTCTCGGCGGGCAGACCGAAAGCATCCCAACCAATGGGTTGCAGCACGTTCTTGCCATTGAGCCGTTGATAACGAGAGATCACATCACCTATGGTGTAGTTTCGCACGTGCCCCATGTGTAGACGACCAGACGGATAAGGGAACATGGAGAGGCAGTAGAATTTCTCTTTGTCTACTTTCTCCACTGCCTTGAAGGTTTTCTTGGCATCCCAGTGCTGTTGCACTGCTGGTTCTATGGACTGGGGAACGTATTGCTCTTGCATTTGGTGACATCCGGATCTGTGAAATGGGTAGATAAATCGGCTGGGAAATCGCATCATAAAATATGCGTTTAGACAATCGCATTAGGATACCTAGATCCTGCGACGGCAACAACCGTCAGCGTCCCGGGTCGCCAGTCGGGCAAAGCACCCATCCGTCATTGAGAGAGGAGTAATGCCATGGACAAACGTCGAAAAGGTTATGAGGCCTTCATCGCTCAACTCAAGCAACAGTGGGAGGAGACGGAAGCCTTTCAGGGCGAGCGCCTCAATCGCATGATTGCCAGGGTGCAGGCCTACATGGAGGCTGCCGGCGACCTGACCCAGGATGAGCTGGCGCTGATCGCCGAGTATGTGAAGCGGGATCTGGGCAGCTTTGAGACCGGACGGACCGAGGCGCCTGAGTCGGCCTTCATGCTGGCGCTCAAAGATACCGCCTGGTCCTGGCTGGCGGACGTGACCGACAGATCCCAGGTTGAATGGCAGGAGCTGGCCGACGAACTGGAGCACAAAGGGGTTTATCGCGTTGGTGACTGGGTCGGTCTCGGCGTGCTGGTGTGCGAGGATTGTGAATGGCGCCATACGGTTCTTCACCCCGAACAGCTCGGCCCTTGCCCGGAATGCGGGGCGAGTGAGTTTCATCGCGAGCCCCTCTCGCCCTGATAACCGTTTATCCCGAAAAAATAACAAGGCGCCCAAGGGCGCCTTGTTATTTATCGAACCGCTTTTAGCTGGATCACAACTCACGAGCCCAGGGGTGGGCGCGGGGCCTCAGCGCCAGGGCCAGCAGCAGTCCCAGGGCGCAGAACGCGTAGAGAGGCCAGCTGCCAAATCGGTGATAGGGCGTCTGGCCATGGGCGGGACGCACTTCACTGCGCAGTACCCTGGCTTCGAATTGAGGGATCTGACCTGTGATGCTGCCATCGATGTCGGTCGTGATGGTGATGCCGTTGTTGGTCGCACGCAGCAGCGGACGAGCCAGCTCGAGAGCGCGCATACGGGCAATCTCCATGTGCTGCCAGGGGCCTATGCTGCTGCCAAACCAGGCGTCATTGGAGACGGTCAACAGGAAGTCGGTATCCGGTTGTACGGTGCGGCGCAGCTCCTCCGGGAAGATGATCTCGTAGCAGATGGCCGCCGCCAGCTTGAACCCCTTGGCGATCAAATTGGGTTGCACCTCATCCCCTGGGCTGAAGGAGGACATGGGCAGATTGAAGAAGGGAGCTATGGGGCGCAGCCAATCTTCGAATGGCACATATTCACCAATGGGCAACAGGTGATACTTGTTGAAGCGGTTCTCATGCTCATAGTGGTAGCTCTGCTTGCCGTCCGCATCCTGTACGCCCATGCCGAGTACTACGTTATAGAAGCGCTGCTGCCTGGTGTCGTAGTTGATGATACCGGCCAGCAGGGCGGTATCATTTAGCTTCATTGCCTTGTCCAGGCTCTCCAGATAGTTGCCCATCTCTTTCTCGAGGGCCGGAATGGCTGACTCGGGCCAGATGATGATGTCTGCATCCTGGTTGTCGCGGCTGAGATCCTGATAGGTGCGAATGGTGGGCACCAGCGCCTCGGGATCCCACTTGAGGGATTGGGCGATGTTGCCTTGCACCAGCGCCACCTTGACCGGCTCGCCCCGGGTGACCCAATTGAGCTGCATCAGCCCCTGAGCGGCGCCCACCAGGGCGACGGGCAGCAACAGCCAGGCCGGTTTGCGGCTCTGCCACAGCAACCAGAGTGCGGATGAGCACAGCAACAGCGCCAGGGTGATGCCCTGCACCCCCAGGATGGGGGCGAAACCCTTGAGGGGGCCATCGATCTGGCTATAACCCAGCCAGAGCCAGGGGTAGCCGGTCATCACCCAGCCGCGCAGCCAGTCGGCAATGAGCCAGAGCGCCGGGAAGGCGAGCAGCCAGCGGCTCCAGTGGCGAGCCGTGAAAAATCGGGCGAACAGCCAGCAGGCCAGGGTCGGGTAGAGTGACAGATAGGCCGCCAGTCCGGTCAGCAGCAGGAAGGCCGCTGGCAGGGGGATGCCCCCGAACTCCGTCATGCTGACATGGATCCACCACTGTCCCGGCAGGAACATCCCCATGGCGTAGCCAAAAGCGCGCCAGGCTGCTTGCTTGGGACTGGCTTTGTCCAGCAGGGCATAGAGGCCCAGCAGGGATGGGACAACCACGGGCCAGTAGCCGAACGGAGAGAAGGCCAGCACGGCGAGGGCGCCACAGGCAAAGGCACACAAGCTGGTCAGAATTTTTGATTTCACGGGTGATTGGGGCTCAAATTGGGCTGTAACTGTGTTGATCGCTATCTTAACCCGTAATGGCGGCTAACGGCGAGCCCGGGGGACTCGGCATTGCTGGATCATCCACGAAAACGCCCCGCAGTGCGGGGCGTGTTTGGCAGTCAACCAGCGCAGAGCTGGCCGGGTTACTGAGTCTCGGATTGTGCCGCTATATGATGCTCGGGGATCCTGACCTGCAACTGCTGCAGACGACGACGGTCGGCATGCATTACCTTGAACAGATAGCCATCGAGCTCTATCTCTTCCCCCTTCTTGGGCAGGTGACTGAACGCATGCATCACCAGACCGCCCACAGTATCCACCTCTTCATCGCTGAACTGGGTGCCGAAATAGTCGTTGAAGTCTTCTATCTCGGTGAGGGCGCTGACCGCGAAGACCCGTTTGCTGATGCGGCGGATCTCATCGGGTTCGTTGTCGTCATCGTCGAATTCGTCATCGATCTCGCCGACGATGAGCTCGAGAATGTCTTCTATGGTCACCAGACCCGAGACACCGCCAAACTCGTCCACGACGATGGCCATGTGATAGCGCTCCTCGCGGAACTCTTTGAGCAGACGGTCAACCCGTTTGCTCTCGGGCACTATCACGGTCGGGCGCAGAATGCTTTCGAGCTGCAGGGGCTCGCTGGCGTGATGAGAGCCAAAACCGAATGGCAGCAGATCCTTGGCGAGCAAGATGCCCTCCACATGATCCTTGTCTTCGTTGATCACCGGAAAACGGGAGTGACCAGATTCTATGATGACCGGTAGCAGTTCATCCACGGACTGGGATTTATCAATGGTCACCATCTGGGAGCGGGGGATCATGATATCGCGAACTCGCAGTTCGGCGATCTCTAGCACACCTTCAATCATGTCCTTGGTGTCCTGGTCGATGAGATCGCGCTCCTCGGCGTCGGCAATCACATCTACCAAATCATTGCGGTCTCTTGGCTCGCCCTGGAAGAGTTGGCTGAGTTTATCGAGCCAGGTTTTCTTCGGCGAGCCGGTACTAGGGTGATCGTCGGTCATGATGTCTCTTGATTACTCATTAAAAGGGTCAGCGACCCGAATAGGGCAGGCCCGAAGGCCTGCGTCGTCAACCGGGTTGACGTCAGTCGCCGTTATGCTCGTCACCGAGTATATCGTCGTGGTAAGGATCAGGGAAACCGAGCTCGGCCATGATCTCGCGTTCAAGCCCCTCCATCTCCTCGGCCTCTTCATCATCGATATGGTCATAACCTAGCAGATGCAGACTGCCATGCACAACCATATGGGCCCAGTGGGCGTCGAGGGTTTTACCCTGTTCTGCGGCCTCGCGTTCCACCACCTGGCGGCAGATGACGAGATCGCCGAGCAGGGGCAGTTCCATGCCTGGTGGAGCTTCAAACGGGAAGGAGAGCACATTGGTGGGCTTCTCCATGCCGCGATAGGTGTGGTTGAGCTGCTGGCTCTCGGCCTCATCGACGATGCGAACAGTGACTTCCGCTTCTGGCTGGAAGCCGAGGATGGTGCCCTCTAGCCAGCCTTGCAGCTGGGCCGCACTCGGCAAACCCGTCTCTTGCTCAGAGGCAAGTTGCAGATCCAGTGTCAGGCTCATTGGGCACTCTCTTCTCGGATGTTGGCTCTATTGGGTTTGGCAGAGGCGGACTCGGCCTGCGCGGCGTCGAATGCCTCATAGGCCTGCACGATACGGGCTACCACGGGGTGGCGCACCACGTCTTTGGATTCAAAGAAGTTGAACGACAGACCGTCGACCCCTTGCAGCACTTCCAGCGCGTGGCGCAGACCGGATTTGGTGCTGCGTGGCAAGTCCACCTGAGTAATGTCGCCGGTGACCACCGCCTTGGAGTTGAAGCCGATGCGGGTCAGGAACATCTTCATCTGCTCAGTGGTGGTGTTCTGGGCCTCGTCCAGGATGATAAAGGCGTCGTTCAAGGTTCTGCCGCGCATATAGGCGAGCGGCGCCACCTCGATGATATTGCGCTCCATCAGCTTCTCGACGCGCTCAAAGCCCAGCATCTCGAACAGGGCGTCATAGAGCGGGCGCAAGTAAGGATCAACCTTCTGGGAGAGATCCCCGGGCAGGAAGCCAAGCTTCTCGCCCGCTTCCACTGCCGGGCGGGTCAGCAGGATGCGGCGGATCTCCTGACGCTCCAGGGCATCCACGGCGGCGGCGACCGCCAGATAGGTCTTGCCTGTCCCGGCCGGGCCTATGCCGAAGCTGATGTCGTGGCGCACTATGTTGCTGATGTACTGCGCCTGGTTCGGACTGCGTGGCTTGATGAGGCCGCGTTTGGTCTTGACCGTCACCTCCTTGCCATAGGATGGGCTCGAGGAGTCGTCATCCTCTTGTTCCAGCACCCGGGACTCCTGTACCGCCAGATGCATCATCTCGGGGGTGATGTCGGTCACCTTGCCGCCCTTGAGCGGCTGGGTTTCCACATAGAGGTGCTTGAGAATGACGGCTGCGGCATCCACCTGAGCTTGTTTGCCAAGCAACTGGAAATGGTTGTCGCGATAACTTATCTCGAGGCCAAGGCGGCGCTCGAGCTGTTTGAGGTTATCGTCGAAGGGGCCGCACAGGCTGGCGAGGCGCTGATTGTCAGCGGGCTCCAGGTGCAGATTCAGGGTCGAGATGTGTCGGCTCAATGTGTCCTCGTCTCAGCTATTTCCCCATCCGCAGACGGATGGGGCAGGAAATCAGTGGGGGGTGAAACCGGCAACGCCCAGCTCATTGGGCAGGTTGTCGGGTCGACGGGCCAGTATTTCGCTCGGCGCGGTGGCGATGCGCAGATTCATCTCGTCCTCGCCACGGATGAAGCGACCGCGCAGGGAGTAGGGGCGCACGTCGGTGATCTCCACGTCGGCGAAACCGCCGATAAGGCGGTGTGGACCTTCGAAGTTGACCACCCGGTTGTTCTCGGTGCGGCCACTGAGCTGCATGAGGTCCATCTTGGAGGGACCCTCCACCAGGATGCGCTGCACCGAGCCCAGCATGGCACGACCGATCAGCATGGACTGGTGATTGATCTGGTTCTGCAGCCGGGTGAGGCGAGCCTTTTTCACTTCCATGTCGACATCATCCGGCAGGTCGGCAGCCGGGGTACCGGGACGCGGGCTGTAGATGAAGCTGAAGCTCATGTCGAAGTTGACCTCCTCGATAAGCTTCATGGTGGCCTCGAAATCTTCGTCCGTCTCGTTCGGGAAGCCGACGATGAAGTCGGAGCTCATGGTGATGTCGGGACGGACGGCGCGCAGGCGGCGGATCTTGGACTTGTACTCCAGCACAGTGTGCGGGCGCTTCATCATGGTCAGGATGCGATCCGAGCCACTTTGCACCGGCAGATGCAGGAAGCTGACCACTTCCGGGGTGTCCTTGTAGACCTCGATGATGTCGTCGGTGAACTCGATCGGGTGGCTGGTGGTGTAGCGGATCCGGTCGATGCCGTCGATGGCGGCCACCAGTCGCAGCAGCTCGGCGAAGGTGCAGTGACTGTCATCGAAGGTCGGGCCGCGGTAGGCATTGACGTTCTGGCCGAGCAGATTTACTTCGCGCACGCCCTGTTGGGCGAGCTGGGCAATCTCATAGAGTACATCGTCCAGCGGCCGACTCACTTCTTCACCGCGGGTGTAGGGCACCACGCAGAAGGAGCAGTATTTGGAACAGCCTTCCATGATGGAGACGAAGGCACTGGCCCCTTCGGCGCGAGGCTCGGGCAGGTTGTCGAACTTTTCAATCTCGGGGAAGGCGATGTCCACCTGGGCACCACGCCCCTCCTGAACCTGCTTGATCATGGCGGGCAGGCGATGCAGGGTCTGGGGGCCGAAGACGATATCGACATAGGGGGCGCGCTGACGCAAGGCTTCCCCTTCCTGAGAGGCGACACAGCCGCCCACGCCAATCACCAGTCCCGGTTTCTTGACCTTGAGCTTCTTCCAGCGGCCGAGTTGGTGAAACACCTTCTCTTGGGCTTTTTCACGAATAGAACAGGTGTTGAGCAGCAAGACGTCGGCCTCTTCGGGCTCCTCGGTCAGCTGATAACCATTGCTGGCGTCCAACAGGTCAGCCATCTTGGACGAGTCATACTCGTTCATCTGGCAGCCCCAGGTCTTGATGTGAAGTTTCTTGCTCATTGCTACTCTTGACAGTTTTTGTAATCGACAGGGTCAAACGACCGAGGACCGAGCATTTTACTCCGCAATAGGGACGCTGACTAGTTAATATCCAGCTGGCGCCGGGCCTGGCGCTATTGTACAGACCCATCATGGAACCAGCCCATGGCAGGCGTTGGCGAGCCAGGTCACTGCTTGCCGTCTCATCTTGGGGTATCATGGCCCTCGCGACGTTTGGCCGGTTGCCAAGCCTTTGTCACAGAGCCCACCCCTTGTCGGTCGGCGCCGCGCCTCTGGGCGCCCGTTTTCAGGAAGCACCCATGTTTGCAAAGTTAGATGTCCCCAGCCAACGGCCCAATGACGCCGATGTGATCATCGTCGGCGCCGGCATGGTGGGCGCCGCCATCGCCTGTCTGCTGGCGAGTCAGGGGCGCTCGGTGCGACTCATCGAGACGCGCTTGCCCGCGCCGTTCAGCCCAGAGCAGCCATTGGACTTGCGAGTCTCCGCCATCAGCCAGGCCTCGGTCGCCCTGCTGGATCTGGCGGGTGCCTGGCAGCACCTGCAACAGATGCGGCTGTGTCCCTATCGCCGCTTGGAGACCTGGGAGCAAGCGGGTTGCGCGACCCGGTTCTCGGCCGAAGAGCTTGGCCTGCCTCAGCTCGGTTACATCATAGAGAACCGCCTTATCCAGCTTGCCCTGCTGCGCCGTATCGAGGATTTTGCGAACATCCAGACTCATACTCCGGCGGCGGTGCAGAGCCTGCGCCAGGGGAGCGAGCATGCTACCTTGCTGCTCGATGATGGCACCGAGTTGCAGGCCAGCTGGGTGCTGGCCTGCGACGGTGCCGAGTCGCTCACCCGTCGTCTCGCCGGTATAGGGGTATCGCGCTTCGAGTATCGCCAGCACTGCATGCTGATCAATATCGACACCGATTTTGCCCAGGAAGACATCACCTGGCAGCAGTTCACCCCGAGCGGGCCGCGCGCCTTCCTGCCGCTGCCGGGCCAGCATGGCTCTCTGGTCTGGTACGACAGCCCGGCCCGTATTCGCGCCCTGTCGGCCATGGATAACGACACCCTGGCCGCCGAGGTGCGCCAAGCGTTCCCGACCCGCCTCGGCGGTTTCAGGGTGACCGGCAAGGGGAGCTTCCCGCTGGTTCGTCGCCATGCCAATGATTACCACGCTGGCCGTGTGGTACTACTGGGCGATGCCGCCCACACCATCAACCCGCTGGCGGGTCAGGGAGTCAACCTCGGCTTCAAGGATGTGGCCTGCTGGAGTGACTTGTTAGGGGCGGCGGGAGACGATTGGCAGGATGCCGACCTGGCCCGACGCTATGAGTGGCGCAGGCGCCCGGACAATATGTTGATGCAGTCGGGCATGGATCTCTTCTACGCGGCATTTAGCAATGAGATAGGGCCGCTGCGCCTGGCCCGCAACCTGGCTCTGAATCTGGCCGACAAGGCGGGCCCGCTCAAGGAGATGGCGCTACGCTACGCACTGGGGCTGGTGTAGGCCACTCGTTCACATTTGGAGACGCAACCATGACAGACAAGGCACTGCTGGTCATCGATTTCATCAAGGATCTCGCCCACCCGGATGGCAAGATAGCTGCCTCTGCCCGCCACGTGCAGGAGCAGGATGCCATCACCCATGCCAATCGGGCGCTGGCTCATGCCCGGGCTCATGGCTGGTTGGTGATCCAAGTCAAGGTAGGCTTTGAGGCCAACTATCATGTCCAACCCAAGGGCTCGCCCATGTTTGGTCGTGCGCAGGAGTTTGGTGCTCTGTGCCTCGATGGGGAAGGTTGTGAGTTTCACCCGGAGCTGGATGTGCAACCGACGGATCTGGTGATCGAGAAGCCCAGAGTCAGTCCCTTCTATGGCACCCTGCTTGAGCCTGCACTGCGGGCCAACCGCATCGAGCACCTCTTTCTGTGCGGGCTCAGCAGCAGTTGGGCCATCCAGGCCGCGGCGCGGGATGGCCATGACAGGGATTACCGCATCACCATTTTGGAGGATGCCTGCGCGGCTGCGGACTCCAACGAACACCATGCATCCCTGCGGATACTGAGCCGCATCGCCGATATCATCAAGGTCGAGCAACTGACGGCGGATGCGCCGCGTTAGCGTCTGCATTGTACCCCTGCCATAACACAAGGCCGATCTTCTGGATCGGCCTTGTGCGTTTATTGGTGGGCATGACAGTCACTCCCTATTGGGATTGCTGGGCCGAACGGTAGAGGGTCCACTCTTCCATGACGGTGCCATCCGGCAGGTGACAGTAGCCCACGGTGCCGCCAGCTTCCTGCTCAAGTACCAGCTTGCCATCTTGCTCGGTGCAATAGACCGAGGCCGGATTGGCCATGCCTATCTTGACCGGGGTCGGTGCCGAGTCCTGCTGGGCGCAGCCCGCCAGGGCCAGCAAGGGGAGCAGGAGCTGGGTGTGGTGCCATCTCAGTGTCATATCAAGTCTCTTGGCAGTGTCAGTATCGCAGACGATACACCCAGGCTTGGCCGGGCCGCAACTCAGGCGATCCCGGGGCTCGTCATTGATCCTGGGCCCTCTGGCGCCATGGTTTTCATCATCGCCAAGAAGTTATCCCGAATGGGGTCATGGAAGCCCGGGTTCCACACCAGGCTTATCTCCCATGCGGAGTGGGGACCCGAGAGGGGATAGAGCGTCACGTTGGGGCCAGCGATGAAGCTGACGCTCTTCGGCAATATCGCATTGCCTATGCCTGCGGCGACCAGCGCCACCAATGTCTGGATATCTTCCGCCTCTTGAATAGTCCCTGTCAGCCGATTGGCACCGAGGAAGCTGGCAATCTGCTGGCTCAAACCGGGACAGCGATGCCCCACCATCTGCAACAAGGGTTGCCGAGTCAGTGCCTGCTCCATATCCCACTCGGTTGCTTCACCCCGGATTGTCTGGCTGGACACCGCCAGCACCAGTTGGTCGGTCAGCAGCGGGATCTCGTGAAGCTGCTCCGACTGAGGACGACGCATGAAGCCAAGTTGCAACTGCCCTGACAGCAGTTGCTCATGCTGGATGGCCGAGGGCATGTCGCGCAAATGGACAAGTACCTCGGGAGCGTGCTGGCGAAAGCGGGCGACCAGAGTGGGCGCCAGCTCGAAGCTTGACAGGCCGAAGCCAATATTGAGGCGCCCGGCGATGCCGCTTGCCAATGCCAGGGCGTGGCGCTCGAATCCCTGTCCATGCTCGACCAGGGCGCAGGCCTGGACGAGCAGCTGGCTACCGATGGCGGTTAACGCCGCCCCGTGGCGACCGCGGTTGAACAGACTGGCTCCCAGCATGAGCTCCAGTCCCTGGATCTGCTTGGTCAGGGCCGGTTGAGTGATGAAGAGGCGTGCCGCCGCCTCCCGGTAATTGGCACTCTGGGCCAGGGTCACGAAGGCCTGGAGCTGTTTGAGATCGAATTTCATTCCGCTTGGTTATCGAATGTTGAGTTTTATTGATTATAAATTATCTATCGCCCTTGTTCTAATGGTGTCGAAACGGCCCTGTCGTCCACCAAGCTACCCCTGAGGAGATAGACCATGAGCACCGAAGCTTATCTGCTGTTACACAAGGAAGGGACTGTGATCGCCCAGCCCCTCGCGGCCCCGGAGACGGGAGAGCTGCTGGTCAGCCTGTTGCAGCAGGGATTTGTGCTGGCCCCCCGGCAGATCCTGGCGGGCAACAGTCGGCAGGCACTGGCCTGTTATGAAAACGAGATATCGGTGCTGCCCGGTACCCAGGGCGTCAGCACAATGGAACGCCAGTCATGACGCGACTCACCCTGAATGCGGCGGCGCTGCTGCTCGATATGGATGGCACTCTGGTGCACTCCACCACCGAAGTGGAGACGGTGTGGCGGCTCTGGTGCCGGCGCCACCGACTCGCCCCCGAGCCTATCCTGGCGATCTGTCATGGGGTGCGATCCTTCGAGGTGATCCAGGCTTTGGCGCCCGACCTGGATCTGGCCCGCGAAATAGCCCTGCTTGATGAGATGGAGATCCTGCATACAGGGGCCGCCGAACCGCTTGCGGGCTGTCGTTCCGTCTTGCAGGGGCTACCCATGACGCACTGGGCGCTGGTGACCTCGGCCAGCCGCCGGGTGGCTCTGCATCGTCTGGCATCCGCCGGTTTGCCCCTGCCCTTGCAACTGGTTGGTGCCACCGACGTCACCCGGGGCAAGCCGGATCCCGAGCCCTATCTGCTGGGGGCCGAGCGCCTGGGGCTGGCCCCTGCCGACTGCCTGGTCTTCGAAGATGCCCTGGCTGGGGTGCAGAGCGCACTCAGAGCCGGTTGTCGGGTCGTGCAAGTGGGGGGCGATCGCACGCTCGATCCCGCTGTGGTGACCAGGATCCGTGACTGGCGACAGGTGACTGTGATCAAGGACGGGGATGGGTTGCAGATCCGCGTGCAAACCTAGGGTGACGGAGTGCTGAGCGTTGAAGAGGGCGGCGTGGTTGAGAGCACAGGCTGCTGGGCTTGCGGGCAAGTAGCCGGGGCAGTGCCTGTAAAGCGACAGCAGATGCGGGCAAGCAGGCCCCCTCACTTAAGAGGGGGCGGACACTGTTATCCAAAGACGCGGAAGCGCTCTGCATCATCCATGAACGTTTTGTCACCGGCGGGCTGCTCTATGCTGCCAAAGGGCATCTGGGCACGTAACAACCAGCTGGCGGGCAGTTCCCAACGCTGGTGAACCTGATCGTCAATGAGCGGGTTGTAGTGTTGCAGCGAGGCACCGATCCCTTCCTGGGCCAGGGCACTCCAGACCGCAAACTGGGCGATGCCGGTCGCATGTTCCGACCAGATGGGGAAGTTGTCGGCATAGAGGGCAAATTTTTGCTGCAGATCTTTTATCACGGCCGTGTCCTCGAAGAAGAGCACAGTGCCAAATCCGGCCCGGAAGCTGCCGTTGATCTTGTTCTCGGTCTGGGGGAAGGCGTCGGCGGGCACGATTTTGCGCAGCGTCTCCTTGGTCAGATCCCAGAGGGCATGGTGCTCATCGCCAAACAGGATGACGGCCCGGGAGCTTTGGGAGTTGAACGAGGAGGGGCTCTGTCGGATCGCCTCCTGAATGAGGCCAGTCAACTGTGCCTGGCTGTGGGAAACCTTGTCCCCGAGTGCATAGATGGTGCGGCGTACCTTCATCAGTTCGATAAATGAATTGCTCATAACCTCTCCTTGCGTGGCGAAAATGCGTGACGCGGCGGCGCAGCAGCCCAAGGGGCCAAACCGGCCTCGCGCGCAGCCAGTGTAACGCCCTCTTGATCCCCTTCCTAGTCCATCCCCCGCCAACTACGGGCTTCCCTGAGCCGAAGAGATGCCCGAGTGGCCCCGTCACCGACAGTAGTTGACCGATGGCCACGGTAACAGGCATGGGTCTTCAGACAAGGGTTACGAGTAGGTAAGCCAACTACTCGATAAAATTCATATAGTTAAGCATTGACCCATTCAGGTTCAGTCAAGCTTTGTCGCTTGGGCGAGGTGGGGGATATGGCGCTGGTCACCGACACTCATCATAGTGCAGGGGAAATTAATCAGCTGGACAGGAGTATCCCATGGGAATGAACAGACAGACACTGCGTTCCTTGGCATTGTTGGGGCCCCTGCTGTTGGCCTGGCTGCCGGCGCAGGCTTCCGAGACGGTCAATACCATACTCGGGGGGGGTGTTGGTGGCGTGGCGGGCACCATGCTTGGCAAACAGTTGGGTGGTGACACCGGCGCCCTGGTCGGCGCGGCCCTGGGTGGCGCGGCCGGTGGTGCCGCGACCGCCAATCGGGGCAACAAGAATGAAGCGGCCATCGGTGGCGCCGTGGGGGCCCTGGGCGGCGCCGCCATTGGCAAGAGCGTGAGCGGTGACACGGGCCAGTTGATCGGTGCAGGCATAGGTGGTGCGGGGGGATCGGCCATCGGTGCCCGTACCGGCGACGGTCACGAATCCCGTGGCGGTGACTGGGACAGGGGCGGTCGTCGCTATGACGATCGTCGTTATCACGGTGATCGTCACTATCATCACAAGCACAAAAAGAAATACTACAAAAAGCACCGTCATCATTGATGGCACCTCAACACAAAGCCCGGCCTAGCGCCGGGCTTTGTGTTGTCAGGCCTTGCCCGTCAAGGAGGGCCTAGACCAGTCGGTGCTGACGGCGACCGGCGGCAAAGGCGTTGATGTTGTCGATCAGCTGATCGGCCAGACGCTGCATCGACTCATCGCTCGCCCATGCCACGTGCGGGGTCAGGATGAAGTTGGGATATTGCAGGGCCTGCATCAGAGGGTGATCCTGCGGCGGTGGCTCCTGGCTCGCCACATCGAACCCGGCGCCGCCGATCTGGCCGTTGCCGAGGGCCTGCAGCAGGGCCTGTTCGTCCACCAGGCCGCCCCGTCCCACGTTAATGAGCAGGGCCGTCGGTTTCATCAGGCCCAGCTCCCGCTCGCCAATCAGGTTGCGGGTATAGGGGGTGAGCGGGCAGTGCAGGCTGATCACGTCCGAGCTGGCCAGCAGCTCATCGAGGGGCAGGCGATCTCCTTGCGCCTCCTTGTCCACCTGGCTCTGGGCATAACGAACCTCCATGCCGATGCCAAGGGCGCGCTCCCCCAGGGCCTGACCCAGGGTACCCTTGCCTATGATGCCCAGGCGCTTGCCATGCAAGTCCTGGATAGGGTGGTCGAAGAAGCAGAACTGACCGCTCTGTTGCCAGCGTCCTTCCAGCAGGGATTGGCGCCAGGCGAACAGATTGCGCGACAGGGCCAGCATCAGGGCCATGGCATGCTCTGGCACCGAGGGGCCCGAATAGTTGCGGATGTTGCACACCGCCACCTTGGCCGCGCGGCAGGCGTCGAGATCCAGATTGTCGCTGCCGGTGGCGGCCAGGGCGATCAAGCGCAGCCCTGGCAATGCCGCCAGTTCGGCTGCGCCGATGCGCACCTTGTTGATGATGGCGATGTCGGCCTCGCGCAGGCGAGGCACCACCTGATCCGGCGCCGTGGCCGGGTAACTTAGCCAGTGATGGGGGAAATCGGGGCGATGCAGGCGCACGCTTGCATCCAGGGTATCGCTATCGAGAAAGACTATCTGCTGCATGGGGCCTCCGGCTGTGGAGCCCCATGATGCCAAACAAAAGGGCCCAAGGGCTACCGCCAATCACGCTTGGCAGAGTGGGCCCGGAGGCAGAGCCGAGGCGCCTTCCAGGGCAGTCAGAGCCAGCCGAGGTGAGTGAGCCAACCCTGGATGCGCCCAGGGGTCTCATCGAGCTCCATCAAGGCATAGGGGCGGTAGTTGAGCTTGTGGCTGCGCCGACTCTCCTGACGACGGATCTGGGCGGCCTGCAGTGACCAGTTGCCCCCCTGCTCCTGATAGAGATCCAGCGTGGGTATGGTGCCCAGGGCGATCTGCTTGGCCAGGGTCTGGTTGCTCTGGGGATTGGGGAAGAAGCCGTCGAGCAGCACCAGGGCATCGGGGGCGGGCAGTTTCTCGCTCGCAATGAGGTTGCTGACCCAGGCGGCACTGGTACCCTGAGCCAGCAGCAGTTTGAAGCCCCCCGCCTGCCATTTCGCATCACCGAGCGTCACGATGCGCTCGGCGAACTGTTCGCGAAAGGCATCTATGCCCTGTTGCTTCTTCTCGGCGGCGGGATCGAGCTCGGTCTGGCTCGGTGAGGGCAGCAGCAGCAGGGTATCAAATCCGACGCGGGTCAGTTGGCGAGTCAGTTGCCACAACTGACCGCTGTGCTGCCAGTCTGGCAGCAAGATGGCCAGACCCAGGTAGCTATTGCTGTCATGTTTGGCAAAGAGCACCGTCTGTTTCTCCAACTGACTGGCACCGGGCAGATCCTGCCAGTCGCTGCTCTGCCAGTGATCCGCCGGGGGCGGCGGTGCCAGCTCGCTGGCAAGGAGAGGCCCACCGCTCAGGCTGCACAGGCTCAACAACAACAGCGGTAGTGATACTCTGGCCATAGGCCCCTCTTGGTTCACCCTGGGTGCGGGTCTTACTGTTAGCGGCGGCTTGGGGGATTTCTGAAGGGGAGTCGATGGATTTGGGGGGCGCAGCTGATCGAGGCCATGAGCCAGACTGATGAATGTCAGCCAATAAAAAAGCGAGCCTGGGGCTCGCTTTTTCAACACTGGCTTAAGCCATCAAATTAGTTGACGCGACGCTTGAATTCACCGGTGCGGGTGTCGATCTCGATCTTGTCACCGATCTCTACGAAGGCGGCAACGGCCAGCTCGTAGGTGGTGCCCTTCAGGCGGGCCGGCTTGGTCACTTTACCGGAGGTGTCGCCACGGGCGGCCGGCTCGGTGTACTCGACTTCGCGAACTATGGTGGTCGGCAGTTCTACGGAGATGGCTTTCTCGTTGTAGAAAGTCACTTCGCAGATGTCTTCCATGCCGTCAACCATGTAGTTCAGGGCGTCACCCAGGTTGTCTTTCTCGACATCGTGCTGGTTGTACTCTGTGTCCATGAAGACATACAGGGGATCGGAGAAGTAGGAGTAGGTGCACTCTTTACGCTCCAGTTGAACCACTTCCAGCTTGTCGTCAGCCTTGAAGACGGTCTCGGTGGCGCTGCCGTTGAGCAGGCCTTTCAGCTTCATCTTGACCACGGCGGAGTTACGGCCGGATTTGTTGAATTCAGCCTTCTGTACCACCATCGGCTCGGTGCCGATCATGACTACGTTACCAGCGCGGATTTCCTGTGCGGTTTTCATGTCAAAATTCCTGTTCGTGAAACGGACGAATAAAAAACTGCCAGATTATATACGGCTTTCAAGAAATTTCACCAATCGTGTGAGGAGATCCCCATCCCTCAGCAACTTCTGTGACCAGTCTCGCCCATGTTGCCGCCAAATGGCGTCATATTGCGGCCATTTGGCCCAGAGTTCGCTCGTGTTATCCCCCTGGTTGAGAGCGTGGTTGAAGGCCCTCAGCCATTGGGCAGATTCTTCTGGCAGCCCCTCCAGATAATGATCGAGGAAACCATCCAGCTTGACCATGTGGGCCTGCTCCTCCTGGGGATAGATGTGCCAGAGGAAGGGGCGCCCGGACCACTGGGCTCGCACGAAGGAGTCTTCCCCCCGTACCAGATTGAGATCGCAGCTCCACAACAGGCGATCGTAGCCCGCCTGATCTGTCATCGGCAGTAGTTTGACACTGAGGTTCCCCCTCTGCAGCAGGTCACCCGCTTGCACGACCCGGCCCTCACAACCCAAGCCGCGCAGCACGTCCGTAACGGCACGTCCCATAGGCAGCAAGAGGGTGACTGGGGCGGGATTGGCCTGCCAGCCCTCAACCAGGCTGACCAGCGCCGCGCTCTCATAGGCAAACAGGCTGATGCGCAACTCATCCTCCCCTTGGGGGGGCAGGCCGAGACTGGCCCAGTAGGCGGCAAGGCCGGCCTCATCCTGTTGCCAGCGTTCCCGAGCCTGGACAAGTCCGTGCTCGCACAGCAAACCGCCGGTCTTGGGCGTGAAACCCGGGAAGAAGAAGTACTTGTTGAGGCTCTGGTTGCCGACCCGCTGGGGCGAGGCGAGGCCATGGCAATCCTCGACCCAGCTTTCCGCCGAGAGGTATTCCAGATTGATCCAGCAGGGGGGGGGGTGGTGCTGCACCATCTTGCCGATAAAGGCAGGCTGCAGCTCGCAGGCAAACGCCTCGATCACGACCCTGGCCGGGATGACATCGACGGGCAGGGTATCGTGCCAGTGCTGGATATAGATGCCCTGCTGCCATTGGCCATCCAGTTCGGGATTGAGGCCGGGGCAGATGCGCGCAAAACTAATCAGGTCATCCACCCAGAGCCGAACTTTTGTTTCACTACCGTGGGTTGAGCCGTGGCCCTCCTGCTCGATCTGGCGGGCGAGACGCCAGGTCACCCCAATGTCGCCGAAGTTGTCCACGACGCAGCAGAAGATGTCCCAGTCGAAGGGGGGCAGGGGAGTTGGCATGGGTCAGCACCACAGATAAAAAACCGGTGCGCAGAGTAGCACACCGGGGGGTTGGCTTCTAACCCGTCAGGGTTTACCGGGATCAGGTGATTGCGGGTCTTGGCCGTTATGTTCCTGCTTGCGTCCTCGGATGACGATGGCCCCTTTGAGCGGCGCAATCTAGACGCAAATAAAGTGCGGGCCAGCTAAGGAGGCGACCAATCTACTCCTTGCCGTAGACGTTGTTCTGCTGTTCACGTACCCGGATAAAGGTGGTGTGTACTGAGTTCAGCGCCTTTCTCGGGGCAAGCTCATTCCTTGCCGTAGACGTTGTTCTCTTGTTCACGCCCCCGGATGAGGGTGGTGTGTACTGAGTTCAGCGCCTTTCTAGGGGCAAGCTCATTCCTTGCCGTAGACGTTGTTCTCTTGTTCACGCACCCGAATAAAGGTGGTGCGTTTGGTCAGCTCTTTGAGTTGGCTGGCGCCGACGTAGGTGCAAGTAGATCGCACGCCACCCAGGATGTCACGCACCGTGTTCTCCACCGGGCCGCGATAGGGCAGCAGCACGGTTTTGCCTTCGGAGGCGCGATAGTCGGCGACGCCGCCAGCGTGCTTGTCCATGGCGCTGGCCGAGCTCATGCCATAGAACTTCATGAAGGGCTCGCCATCGACCTCGACGATGTCACCGCCGCACTCCTCGTGGGCCGCTAGCATGCCGCCCAGCATCACGAAGTCGGCGCCGCCGCCAAACGCCTTGGCCACGTCCCCCGGGCAGGCGCAGCCGCCGTCACCGACGATCTGGCCGCCCAGGCCGTGGGCCGCATCGGCGCACTCAATGATGGCGGAGAGTTGCGGGTAGCCGACGCCGGTCTTGACCCGGGTGGTGCAGACCGAGCCCGGGCCTATGCCGACCTTGACGATGTCGGCGCCGGAGAGGATCAGCTCCTCCACCATCTCGCCGGTGACCACGTTGCCCGCCAGGATGACATGGTTCGGGCAGGCGTCACGGGTCTTGCGCAGGAACTCGACGAAGTGCTGGGAGTAGCCATTGGCCACGTCGAGGCAGATGAAGCGCAGGGCGGGTGACATGGCCAGGATCTGGCGGGTCTTGATGAAGTCCTCTTCCGAGGTGCCGGTCGATACCATCACGTGGCCGAGCAGCCCCGGGTCTGTCTCGTTGATGAAGGTTTGCCACTGGGCAAGGCTGTAATGCTTGTGTACCGCCGTCATCATCTCGAAGCCGGCCAGGGTTCTGGCCATGGCGAAGCTGCCGACGGTATCCATGTTGGCGGCAATGACGGGCACGCCTTGCCACTGGGTCTGGCTGTGCTTGAAGATGAACTGGCGAGTCAGGCTGACTTGGGAACGGCTCTTGAGGGTTGAGCGTTTGGGGCGAAACAGTACATCTTTGAAACCGAGCTTCAAGTCTTCTTCGATACGCATGACATTTCCTTAATGAGCCTGGTCGAGGGGCCAGGAGCCCTGTCTGGATAAACGGCAGGCACAAAAAAACCGCAGGTTTTCGAGGCCTCCGGTTTACAACAGTCTAGTCAGAAATCCCTGCGGAACAAGACTGATAATGGCAGATCTTTTGTGGTAGCCTTTGGCGTCACAATCTGCGTTCTCTCCTGCAATTTTCCTCTTCGTTAACGCTGCTAGCACCTTTTTATCCTGTTCTCTGTTTTTCGCCGCAAGATGCCTGAAACTGTCGGCAGATAATCACTATTTCCCCGATGTATCCCAGGATGCTGAGCGCTGCATTGACGGGGGCATCATCAAGCTTCAAGCTGGGACCGATGACGGGCAGGTGCCCGGCATAGGTCAATGAGGGTGAGCGACAGGATGAAACATCAGAACATAGCGCTGTGGGCCTTGCTGGCTTTGTCGCTGAGCACTTCGCAGGCCCAGGCCGATAGCTCCCATGTCTATGGCTGGGTCGAGAAAGGGGTGGTGATGCCAAGCGGAGTGACGGTCAAGCTCAAGCTTGATACCGGTGCGCTCACCTCTTCCATGGATGCGCGAAACCTGACCCGCTTCGAGCGTGATGGCAAGGAGTGGGTGCGCTTCAGTCTGGAAATGAAGGATGTCGAGACAGACAAACTGGTCAAACAGGAGATAGAGCGGCCCGTGCTGCGCCGCGTGACGGTGAGCGGTGCCGGTGGATCCGAACGGCGGCCTGTGGTGCATATGTCGGTCTGCATCGGAGAGACCCTCTACAAGGAGGAGTTCACCCTGCGATCGCGCGCGAACATGGTCTACCCGGTACTGTTGGGACGGCGTCTGCTGGCGGAGCTGGGACCTGTGGATGCGGGTCGGACGTTCACCATCCAGCCCGAGTGTCTTTAAGCGGCTTCCACCACAGGGCCGGTTTTGACCGTGAGGGTTCTGTGTATGCAAAGAGGGCCATGCCGGCAGGCGTGGCCCTCTTTGTTTTTGCCCCCTTCAGGCCTGCTGGACCCCTTTGCTGCCTTTGATGAGTGGCGTCATATCCATGAATAGGCCGGGATTTGGCTATTGGATCCCGTCCAGGATCACTATGACCACCAGGCCACCCTCGGCGCCGTTGTGAATATCCAGCTCGGCGCGATGCAGCTCGGCGATGCTGCGCACTATCGCCATGCCAAGCCCGACGCCATCTCCCTGCTGGGGGTTGACCCGAAAGAAGCGCTCGCACAATCGGGCCATGGCCTCGGCCGGTATGCCAGGCCCATTATCCCTGATCTCGACCCGCACCCGCTTGCCCATCTGCTCGACCCGCACGGCTATCTCCCCCTTGGCCTGGGTGTAGCGCAGAGCATTGTCGATGAGATTGCTAAACAGCAAATCGAGCAGAGTGGGCTGCCCCATGACGTCTACCTGGCCATCGACATCGAGGGAGAGCAGCTGATCCTTCTGCAGCGCCAAGGGAGCCAGTGTGGCCAAGCTGCCCTGGAGCAGCTGACCGAGATCGATGCGCTCCAGCACCGGATCCTGCTGATTGTCGATCCGGGCCTGGGTCAGCAGCTGGCGCAGCAGACGATCGCTGCGATCCAGGGCGAGCAGCATCTTGCCGAGGGAGTGGCGCCGACTCGTCTCATTTTGTGCCGCCAGGGCGTTCTCGCTATGGATGCGCAGTACCGCCAGCGGCGTGCGCAGCTCGTGAGCGGCCTCATTGGTGAACTGTTTTTCCCGCTCCAGGGTATCGGCCAGGGTGTGCATCAGCCGGTTGATCTCGTTGGTGAGCGGGGTTATCTCCTTCACCTGGAGGGCAAGGTCGAGGGGCTCCAGATTGGCGGGGTGGCGCTCGCTGACGGCTTTAACCAGTTGGCGCAATGGCGCCAGGCCTCGGGTCACCAACCACCAGAGCAGGCCGAGCAGGAAGGGCAGGGTGATGAAGAGGGGCAGCATGGTGAGAGTTGCCATCTTGCTCGCCAGCTCGCCGCGCTCATCGTCGCGCTCGGCGACGATGAGCCAGGTATGCTGCTTGTCGTTATAGAGGGTAAAGGTGCGCCATTGATGGCGATCGATGTTGAGAGTCTCAAAGCCGATGGTCAGCTTTACCATAGGGGTAACGGGGGCACTGGGGGAGCGTAGCAGTACGACGCCGTTGTTATCGACCAGCTGGAAGGTGAGGTTGCGTTCGAATTCGTGGCCATAGGGGGTGACATCCCTGTCCTCGCCACTGAGATTCATTCCCTTCTCATTGGGGTGCGTGCCTGGATTGCGTTGCTCCCAGTCCTCATAGATGGTGCCATTGGCGGGCAAGGTTTTGGTGTGATCGATGTAGCTGATCAGCAGCTGATTGGTGATCCGTGCCGATTGTGCCAATCGGGCATCAAACAGCTCCTCCATCTCGTGGCTCGACTCGAGATAACCAATGAAGGCGCTGAGCAGCAGGCTGCCGCCCACCAGAGTCAGTATGCCGGTGAGCAGAAAGCTGCGAATGGAACGCTGTGGTGTCATGAGGGCAAGATCCCGGTAGTGCGATGGATTGCGGTGCGCATCAGGGGAGGGACTCCTTGGGCGGCACTATGTAACCGACGCCCCTGATGTTACGGATGAGGTCGGTATAGAGTTTTTTGCGCAGATGGTGAATATGCACCTCGACCGCATTGCTCTCGGCGCCCTCATCCCAGCCATAGAGGCTCTGTTGCAACTGCTCCTTGCTGAGCACTCGACCCGCCTGGGTCAACAGCTCCTGCAACAGCTTGTATTCATGGGGGGTGAGTCGCACCGCTTCCCCCAGGTAAGTGACCTGCTGGGAATCCGGATAGAGCAATATATCGCCATACTCCAATACCGACTGGGCCTGGCCCTTGCTGCGCCGAACCAGCGCGCGCAATCGGGCGTTGAGCTCCTGCAGGGCAAAAGGCTTGACCAGGTAGTCATCGGCACCGGCATCCAGGCCGAGCACTCTGTCATCCAGGGCGTCGCGGGCAGTGAGGATCAATACCGGCAGGCTGTGGCCGGCACGGCGCAGTTGGCGCAGCAGACTGATGCCATCGATGTCAGGCAGGTTGAGATCCAGTATCAGGGTAGCGAACTCCTCACACTTGAGGATTGTGAGGGCAGGCAGACCGAGCTGCAGCCAGTCCACCGTGTAACCGCTACTGCGCAGGGCATCGCGCATGCCGTCACCCAGCATGAGATCGTCTTCCACCAACAGTACTCGCATACAGAACTCCCGGGTCAGCAAGGCCTCCCAGTATGTCTGCTGGCGAGCGTACTTTAAACAAAGAATTCCACGGGTTAGCTAACCGGTCTGGATGAGTTGGCTTGGGAGGAGAGAAGGCGGGTTGCGTCCCGCCCTCCCTTGGATGGCATGGTGTCAGAGCTTGGCTAGCAGCCCCTTGACTTCAGTCCGTCGTCCCTGATCGGCCAGGGTGCGTCCCGGCCTGTCCGGTGCTTTGAGGGCTTGTTCCAGATAACGCTTGGCTTCAGCCTTGCGGCCTTGCTCTATCAGGAAGTCCCCGTAGAAGAAGTTGGGATCTATGCCGTTGGGATTGAGGGCGAGCGCCTGCTTGAGCAGTTGCTCCGCCTTCTTGTCATCGCCAAAGCCCACCGGCCAACCCGGCACCTTGTAGTAGAGGGAGCCCAGACTGGTATAGGCGGAGCCATCGAGCGCCTTGGGATCCTGCTTGATGGCTATCTCCAGCTTGGCTTTGGCCGCCTTGACCAGGCTAAGAGCGCCCAGCCCCCCCTTGGCGCCCGCCCAGCTGCTCTGCACTATGGCAGACCAGATCAGCAGATCCGTATTGAAGGGCGCTGCGGCACTGGCCTGCTCAGCCTCACCGCTCAACTGTTCGAGGCAGGTTTCCTGCTGGTCGCCGCTCTGCTGGTACTGGCACTGGGCCCAGGCCTGCTGTACGCCGCCAAGATCCAGGGGGGCGGCCTGAGACAGGCCAGGGGTCAAGGCGAGCAGGGCAAGCGTGGCTATCACTGTTTTTTTCATCGTGTTTCTCCTTGATCCTGATGCTTTTTTGGCTCTGTGTTTAGGGGCTGTCGTTGGCGGGCATGGCGCGCTATGACGGCATGCTGCTTGGCAAGGGCCCGATCGACCAGGGTGGGCAGCAGGCCGTTGAGCCGCACAAACAAGGCTTCGGGCCAGCCGAGCCAGTAGTTGCGCCCCTCCCGCATCAGGGCCTGCAACGCCGCCTCGGCCACGACTTCCGGGGTATCGGTTTTGGTCCCAAGTTCAGCATTCATCGCATAGGCAGCGGTCGAGTTGAGTCGCGTGCGGGTAGCCCGTGGCGCAAAATGGATCACCTTGACCCCCGTGTCTTTCAGCTCGCGGCCCAGGGCTTCGCTAAAACCGCGCAGGGCAAACTTACTGGCGCAATAGACGCTGTAGCCCGGGTAGCCGATGGCGCCGAAGCAGGAACCCACGTTCATGATGAGACCGGGGTGATTGAGCCTGGGCAAGAGGGCGCGGCAGAGCTGGACAGGTGCCTCCAGATTAAGGCGCAACTGGCGTTCGACCTGCTCGCTGCTCTGATCCTCCAGCCAGGCAAACTCATTGCAACCGGCGTTGTTGATCAACACATCGATGGGCTCATCCAGAATCGGGTGTTGCAACAGCTGGGCGCGGCCCGTTGCCGTCATCAGATCCGCCACCAGCAGTTGATGGCGGTCAGGGTTGGGCAGCCCCTTGCGCAGCCGTTCCAACGCACTGCTGCGACGGCCATGCAACAGCAATATGGCCCCCTGTTCTGCCAGTACCTGGGCCAGGGCCTCCCCTATACCGCCGCTGGCCCCGGTGAGCAGTATGCGTTTTCCGGCAAGTTTCATGACGGCAACTCCCCGCACGGAAAGAGACAGATAATAGGCATCAATGGCGCTCCGTCAGGCTGTAGAGCATGTCGCCATAGAGGCGATAGACCACCTTGGCGCTATGTATGATGGCGGCTTGATCCTCGGGCTGCTCCACCCGGTTCATCAACCCTTCGAAGAACTTGAGGTGTTCCTGATCCAGGGCACCGTGGGAGCTGAGATAGCTCATGGCCTGGGGCGGCAGGCCCAGGCCGCTCGTGAGTTGGCCGGCGACTGTGGTGGCGATGGCGACGCTGGTGCCTTCCAGCACCTGCACCATGCCGAAGAAGGCCATGGGGTTGCCCCGGGCTATCTGATCATAGAGAAAGGCTACCATCAGCTCGATGGGCTGCTCGGGATGGCCGTGGCGCACCGCGTCGGCGTCCCCCCCGCAGGCACGGATGTCATTGAGGATCCACTCCTGATGGCCATACTCCTCCTCGACATATTCTTTGATGGCGCCGCGCACCCACTCGTACTCCTGGCCCAGCTTGCCACCGGTCGCCATCAGCAGCGGCACCGTGTGGCGCACATGATAGAAGGCCTGGGCAAGGAAGGTGAGGTAGGTCTGGCGACTGATGTCGCCGCGTCGGCAGGCTTCGATAATGGGGGCATTGAACAGACGTTCACGCTCTGCGGCGGTGGCCTGTTGCAGTGTCTGGTAGAAGGTCATGAGGATTCTCCGTTAAGGCATTGGCTTATCTGGTCAGAAAAGTGGTGATAGATCCGTTCGCGACGGGGGCGCCCATTGGCTGTCAGCAGATCGGGATGCTGATCCAGTGCCACGGGCAGCCAGTGATGGATGCGGGCGTAATCGGGCAGGCGCTGATTGAGCTGGGCAATCTGGGCGGCGAGCTGGGACTCGCCTCCCGGCAAAGACTGGATCAAGGCGACATTGGCGGGCTGGCCGTCGCCAAAAACCACAATGCGGCCGATGGCGGGACAGAGCTGGGCCTCGGCCTCGATCCACTCGGGGGAAAAGTTGCGACCAAAGGCGGTGATCTGCACATTTTTCTTGCGACCGGTGAGGTACAAATACCCCTCTTCATCCAGTTGGCCGAGATCGCCGGTGGCAAAGGGACCCCGGTTGCATTCGGATTCACCCAGGTAGCCCAGCATGGTGACTCCTTCCACCATGATTTCGCCATCAGGGGCAATGCTGACCCGGCAGTGGGCCAGGGGTTTCCCCACGCTGCCGACCTTGTCTTGATCCGGGCCATTTAGCGCCACGACAGAGCCACATTCGGAGAGGCCATAGCCCTCGTAGACGGGCAACCCGAGGGCGCGGGCACGCTGGATCAGCTCGGGGCATACCTTGCCGCCCCCGACGGCAATGAAACGTACCCCCTTGACCAGATCTGGTTGCTGGGCGCACAGGGCGACCAGCAGGCGCAGCAACTCGGGGACCAGTACCAGACTGTGGCTGGGCCAGCGAGTGAGGGCCGCCGCCAGCATCATGGGGTCCAGTTTGCTGGAGCCCGAGAAACCAAGCTCCGCCGGAGAAGGGATACGGCTGCAGGCGCCGGTGAACAGGGGAACATAGAGGCCAGTGATGTTCTCGAGCAAGGTGGTGAGCGGCAGCAGGGTCAGGTGCTGCTCCACCTGAGCCGGGGCCACCCGTTCGGCCAGCGACTGGCAAACGGTCATCAGCTGGCGCCAGGAGAGGCAGACTCCCTTGGGTTGCCCCGTACTCCCAGAGGTGTAGGTTATCTTGGCTGTGCCCTCTGGCAGGGCGGGGACCTGGGCTGGCTGGCAGCGCCATAACGGCAGGGTCGCGCCGAGCAGGGCGAGAGGATGACCCGCTTGCCAGCCATCGCGGGCTGGGCCTACCAGGGCATCGGCGCCGCTGCTCTGGAGCAGCCAGTTCTGCTGCTGGGCACTGAAGAAGTGGGGCACCGGGATCACCACAATGTTGGCCAGGGCGCAGGCCAGGTCAATCAGGGCCCAGGGCAGGCCATTGTCGAGCTGCAGGGCGAGGCGGCGTATGCCCGCCTCTTCCAGATCCCAGGCCAGACCACGCACCTGGGGCCAGAGTTCGCCATAGCTCAGACGCTGTTGGCTGTCACACAGGGCCGGGCGGTGCGGATCCTGATAAGAGAGATCGAACAGGGTGTCGAACAGGCTCATAAGGACGCCCTCATCTGGCAGGGAAACAGGGACGGCATCGGCCCCAACAGGGAGATCAGCAGACTGTTCTGGCTCAGCACCTGGCGCCCCTGGCTGAGATCCCCTGCCATGACCCTGGGCTGGCACTGATAATAGGCCCCCCAGGCCTGGGCATCCTCACCGACTCGGTGCGGCTCGGCGCTCGCCAGTTCAACGGGCTCGAGATGCAGGCGATGAAAGCTGTTGCGCAGTTTGGCGGTGCCGGTAAAGACCACCACATCCAGGTCATTGTCACAGAGCAAACAGGTGAGGGCGGCGAACATCAGGCGGGCATTGCCTGGGGTCAGGCAGGCGAAGTTGCCAACCTCTATGATGCGCTCTCGTGCCGTCTGAAGGCCGAGGCCGCGGGCGATCGCATCTTCAATCGGCTGCTCCAGATACTGCTCAAGATAAAGCGGTTCATCCCTGGCGAGCTGGAGGCCGCAGGCCCCCACCAGCAGCCCGTCTGCGCGATAGAGACCGACGAGGCAAGGCAAGAAGTGGGGGATGCTGGCATCGAATTCTCGTTGATAGGCATGCTGGATATAGGCTTGCAATTCGGCCTTCTGCTGCGGCTGTTCGGCCAGCATGAGCCGGTAGGGGGCTTGGATATCTGTTGTCATGGGCCGTCTCCTCATCGTCAATGAGTGCAGCCTAAAAGAGCAAACTTAAGACACTATTAAGAGAACGAAAAAAATGGTTCCGATAATGTCCGGTCTTGACGCGGCCGCACTCTGCCCTTGCCATGGCGCCCGCAGGCAGGCACATTGCACGCCGATTCAGGTCACCCCTCATCCCGATGCAACAAGGAGCTTGCGTGGAACTCTGCCTCTGTCCCCTCTGTGGGGGCGATCGCCACTATGCCTTGCCGGTGGCGGGCAAACTTTATGGCCGCTGCCTCGACTGCGCCCTGGTGTTCATGGCGCCGGTTCATCGGCTGGATGATGCCGGGGAGAAGGCCGTCTATGACGGACACCATAACGAGGTGGACGATCCCCGTTACCGCGCGTTCCTGATGCGCGCTTTTGGCCAGGTGCTGGCGCAGATCCCGGCGCCTGCGAGCGGGTTGGATTTCGGCTGTGGCCCGGGACCTGCGCTGCTGGCCATGGGGCGCGAGTCGGGTTACCAGATGGCCGGTTATGACAAGTTCTATGCCGACGATCCCGCCTTGCTGACCCGGCAATATGATTTCATCACCAGCACTGAGGTGATCGAACATCTGGCCGAGCCAGGCGCCGTGCTGATGCAGTTGTGGGACTGCCTCAAGCCGGGTGGCCTGCTGGTGCTGCAGACCCAGCGGGTGCTCAGCGACGAGCGCTTTCGGCATTGGCGCTATCGCCATGATCCCACTCATATCGTCTTCTTCGCCGACGCCTCGTTTTACTGGCTGGCGCAGCGGCTTGGCGCGCAGTTGAGCCTGCCTCACCCGGATGTGGCCGTGCTCGCCAAGGCCAGAATTCAGCCCTAGACACTGCGGTCTCCAGGATCGCATCGCAAAATGGCGCAAGCCCGGTTTTCATCCGGGCCGCTTTTGGGCATGCTGGCGATTCACTCACTTGAGGCCACCTCGCCCATGTCGTCCATTCATCTCAGTGTTCAGGATGCCCGTCATCTGCAACTTGCCGCGCAAGGGCTGCTGGTTTCCCCCAAGCGCAAGGCGGGCCCGGCTGATGTGCTCACCTGTATCCGTCGCATGGCACTGCTGCAGATAGACACCATCTCTGTGGTGGCGCGCAGCCCCTATCTGGTGCTGTTCAGCCGGCTGGGCCAGTACGATCCTGTCTGGCTGGAGCAACTGCTGGCCGAGGGCGATCTCTTCGAATACTGGGCCCACGAGGCCTGCTTTGTCCCCCGTGAGGACT
The DNA here is from genome assembly GCF_051376105.1 of Aeromonas molluscorum. Classification (NCBI taxonomy): domain Bacteria; kingdom Pseudomonadati; phylum Pseudomonadota; class Gammaproteobacteria; order Aeromonadales; family Aeromonadaceae; genus Aeromonas; species Aeromonas molluscorum. Next base: position 852,056 of record NZ_JBPQCY010000002.1, read on the forward strand.
ACCGCCTGCTACGCCATCGCATGCTGGATCCCGCCGCCATGGGCTGGAAGTTCTCCGCCCAGTGGCTCAAGACCCACGGCGACGAGATAACGTAGATAGTCGAGCGCATTCGGCGGGACGGCCCGGTGCGGGCCGCCGATTTCGAGCGCAAGGGGGGCAAGGGCAACGGCTGGTGGGACTGGAAGCCGGAGAAGCGTCACCTAGAGGTGCTGTTTACCGCAGGCCAGCTGATGGTGCGTGAGCGGCGTAACTTCCAGCGGGTGTACGACTTGGCCGAGCGGGTCATGCCCGACTGGCGCGATGAGCGGGATCTGCCAAGCAGGGAGCTGGCCCAGCGGGATATGGTGCGGGCCAGTTGTCGGGCGCTGGGGCTGGTCAAGACCGGCTGGGTGGCGGATTACTACCGGCTGCGCTGGGGCAAATACGATGCCCTGCTCCATCAGTTGGCAGATGAAGGGGAGCTGCTGCCGGTGCGGGTGGAGGGGTGGCAGCACGGCGCCTTCGTGCACGCCTCCCTGGCCGATGAGCTGGCCAGGGCCCAGGCTGGCAGCCTCAAGGCGACCCACACGGCTGCATTGTCTCCCTTTGACCCCCTGGTGTGGGATCGCAAACGGGCCAGCGAGCTGTTTGGCTTTGACTATCGCATCGAGTGCTATACCCCGGCCCCCAAGCGCCAGTACGGCTACTTCGTGCTGCCGCTGCTGCATCGCGGCAAACTGGTGGGCAGGATGGACGCCAAGGCTCACCGCAAGGAGGGAGTGTTCGAGATAAAGAGCCTCTATCTGGAGGCGGGGATCAGGGTGACCCGCACCCTGGCGAAGGATCTGGCCAAGGCGCTGCAAACACTGGCGAACTGGCATCAGACCCCGACCCTTCGCCATGGCAGCATTCCCGCTCCCTTGCTGGCCCTGTGGCAGGATCTGGTGTGAACCTGCATAAAAAAACCGGGCACTTGGCCCGGTTTGTCATGCGGTCAGGATGTGCTTACTGGAGTACCAGCACCATCAGCAGACCTACGGTAATGGCGGACACCAGAAAGGCGAAGCCATAGAACACGTAGTGGTGCAGCTTGGTGGTGTGGATCCCCAGATCGTGCAGACCGTGGTAGATACGGTGCATGCCGTGCCAGATGGGCAGGGCGATGATCACCAGCAGTATGGCGGCTCCCCACCAGGTGCTGGCGAAGTCGTGCACACGCTCAAAGCTCATGGTCTCCACGTCCATGATGCCCATGGGCACCAGCAGACCGGTAATGAGGACAATCACCGGCAGCAGCATGGCAACCACCATGCCACCGGCACCAAACAATCCCCAGTAGATGGGCTCGTCAGAACGTCTCATGGTTTTCTCCTCAGGCCACGATAATCAGGATCAGCAGGGATACCACCGCCAGCGCCACATACTGGACGATAACGATCGGCTTCTCCGGCACCAGGTCTTCGCCACGGAAGATACGCATCGCCTTGGGGGCCAGTGCGAACCAGGTCTTGGCGTGGAACAGGCAGGCGGCCAGAGCGATGACGTGGAACAGGATGGCTACCGGGCTTTGCAGGGATTCCAGCCAGCCGTTGAACGCTTCCTGACCCTGAACCAGACGCAGCAGACCCCACATCAGCACGACGGCATAGATGGAGACGAAGATACTGGTGCCTTCACGGATCATGTAACCGGTGTAGAAGGCGTTCTTCAGCCACCAGTCTTTCTTCATTTCGCGGACGTAAGGCTTACGTTTGCTATTGGTGTTGTTCATGGTCTCATTCCTGATCTCAATCTGGCTTGAACATGGCGATCATGTAGTCCTTGGCGCTCTCGACCTTGCCAAGCTGGATGGCGGCGGCCGGATCCACGCCTTTGGGACACACGTCAGAACAGTAGCCCACGAAGGTACAACCCCAGACACCCTCATCCTGGCTGATGATCTTCATCCGCTCTTTGGACGCGCTGTCGCGGTTGTCGACGTTGTAGCGATAGGCCAGCGCCAGTGCCGCCGGACCGGTGAACTTCTTGTTGATGCCATATTGCGGGCAGGCGGCGTAGCACAGACCACAGTTGATGCACATGGAGAACTGGTGATACTTCGCCATGTCAGCCGGGGTCTGGGTGTACTCGCCATCGCACAGGCTGCGCGGCTCGGACGGGATGATGTAGGGCTTGATGCTCTCCAGCTTCTCGATGAAATCGGACATGTCGACCACCAGATCGCGCTCGATCGGGAAGTTGTTGAGCGGCTCTATGGTCATCTTGCCCGGCAGATAATCGCGCAGGAAGGTCTTGCAACCCAGCTTCGGAATGCCGTTGACCATCATGCCGCACGAGCCGCAGATCGCCATCCGGCAGGACCAGCGGAAGCTTAAGGTGGAGTCCAGCTGATCCTTGATGTATTGCAGGGCGTCCAGCAGGGACATCTCTTTCAGGTAAGGCACCTGGAAGGTCTGCATCCAGGGCTCGTTGTCCTGCTCTGGTCGGTAGCGCAGGATATCAATTTCGATCATCTCAGCCATGCTTCTTAGCCTCGTCTTGTTTCTCACCCTCGGAACCGTATACGCGTTTCGCCGGTTGGGATTTAGTGATCTTCACATCGGAGTAATCGATGGTCGGGGCGCCTTCCTGGTTGTAGAAGGAGAGGGAGTGCTTGAGGAAGTTCACGTCATCGCGCTCCTCAAACCCATCCAGTCGCTGGTGAGAACCACGAGACTCTTTGCGGTTGATGGCGGAGTGAGCCATGGCTTCGGCCACGTCCAGCATGTAGCCCAGTTCGATGGCGTACAGCAGATCGGTGTTGAAGACAGAGGACTTGTCGTTGATCTTGACCTTCTTGTAACGGGCCTTCAGCTCGTTGATCTTGTCGATGGTGCCCTGCATCAGCTCTTCGGTACGGTAGATACCGACCCCGGCTTCCATGGACAGGCCCAACTCGTTGCGAATATCGGCCGGGTTTTCGGTGCCGTCGATGTCGAGCAAGGAGAGGTGCTGCTTGATGAGTGACTCGGCCTTGGCAGCCAGGGCCTGGGTGTCGCCATGGGACTGGGTCTTGGCGAATTCACCGGCGTGCTCACCGGCAACCTTGCCAAAGACCACTATCTCGGACAGGGAGTTGGAGCCCAGACGGTTGGCGCCGTGCAGACCGACGGAGGCGCACTCGCCCAGGGCATACAGACCCGGCATACGGGTTGCGCATTGACCGTTGGTCTCGATGCCACCCATGGTGTAGTGGGCGGTCGGACGGACCGGGATAGGCTCCTTGACCGGATCCACACCCACGTAGGCCTTGGCCAGTTCGCAGATGAAGGGCAGGCGCTCTTTCAGGTATTTCTCGCCGAGGTGGCGCAGGTCGAGGTGCACCACATCGCCCATCGGGCCTGGGATAGTGCGGCCTTTCTGCTGCTCTTGCCAGAATGCCTGGGAGAGACGATCCCGCGGGCCCAGCTCCATGTATTTGTTCTTGGCCTCGCCGACCGGGGTTTCCGGGCCCAGACCGTAGTCTTGCAGATAGCGGTAACCATCCTTGTTGACCAGGATGCCACCCTCACCACGACAACCTTCGGTCATCAGGATGCCGGTACCGGGCAGACCGGTCGGGTGATATTGGACGAACTCCATGTCCCGCAGGGGCACACCGTGACGGTAGGCCAGGGCCATACCATCGCCGGTGACGATGCCACCGTTGGTGTTGTAGCGGTAGACACGACCGGCGCCACCGGTGGCCAGAATGACAGACTTGGCCTGGATGAAGCGGGTGATGCCGTTCTGGATGTCAAAGGTCAGAACACCCTGTACGCGGCCGTCATCCACGATCAAGTCCATGCAGAAGTGCTCGTCGAAGCGCTTGATGGTGGGGTACTTGATGGAGGTCTGGAACAGGGTGTGCAGAATGTGGAAACCGGATTTGTCGGCGGCAAACCAGGTGCGGGGGATCTTCATCCCGCCGAAACGGCGCACGTTGGCCTTGCCGTCCGGTTTGCGGCTCCAGGGGCAACCCCAGTGCTCCAACTGGACCATTTCTTGGGTACAGTTTTCGACGAAGTAATCGACCACGTCCTGCTCGCACAACCAGTCGCCACCGGATACGGTGTCGTTGAAGTGGTTTTCGAGGGAGTCATCATCACGAACCACGCCGGCGGCGCCACCTTCTGCGGCAACGGTATGGCTGCGCATCGGGTAGACCTTGGAAATCAGGGCGATCTCCAGATCCGGGTGGGCTTCTGCTATGGCGATAGCGGCACGCAGGCCACCACCACCGGCACCGATGATGGCGACATCGGTCTTGATAATATCCACATCTGCCTCCTTAGGGATAGATTTGCTGGGCACGATTCTGCTCTATTAAAAAAATTCAGGCTTGATGCAAGTCAAACTGGTTTGTTTTAGTGCTTGGCAATGGTGACTTTTATCAAAATCACCCCATTCCCTGGATGAAAACGCCGTAATTATCGCCATCCTTCAGTTATTGGTATCAGCCGATCATATTGCTATGGTTACTTTAAGCTCAGGATTATACGTAGTTTTCTTTCAATAAAATGAGAAATGCCTCTCTTTTTAGGTATTACCCATAAAGTTTTTAAGTTTTTTATCGAAAATCTTTAATAAGAATTATTCGCGGATTAACTGGTGGGGTTATTTGATTCAAAAAACTAATTCGAAAGTTTGTCTTGATGGGCTGCTTTATGACGAGATTCCGTTGCGTATGAGCGTTTTTATCCTCATAGCCCCGATCGTTGATGTGGTAATAACTATTGAAACGAAAGCATTTTTTAATAAAAAAAGGGGCCTGCATGGCCCCTTTGAACTGTGGTGATCAGATGCGGAACATGCCGACCTGATTGCTCAGTTCACCTGAAATATTTTTAAGTTGTGCAGAGAGATTGCGGGAGCTGTCCGCATCCCCTGCCAGCTCGTCCGAGACATCCTTCACCGCCTGGATGTTGCGGCTCACTTCGTCGGTGACGGCGCGCTGCTCCTCGGCAGCGCTGGAGATCTGGGTGGCCATGTCGGAGATCTGATTGATGGAGGCGGTGATCCGTTCCAGAGCCAAAGTGGCATTGCTGGCATCATCCACGCTGTTCTGAGCGAGTTGTTGACCCTCATGCATGGTGCTGACCGCCCCCTGGGTATTGCGCTGCAGGGTCTCTATCATGCTGCGGATCTCGACGGTGGAGCTGTGAGTGCGCTGGGACAAGACCCGCACCTCATCGGCTACCACGGCGAAACCGCGACCCTGTTCACCCGCCCGGGCCGCCTCGATGGCGGCGTTGAGTGCCAGCAGGTTGGTCTGCTCGGCTATCCCCTGGATGGTGGAGAGGATGGTGTTGATCTCCTGCGCGTTCTTTTCCAGCTCCTGGATGATGTTGGAGGCTTGTTCCACCTGACCCGCCAGATCCGTGATGGATCTCTGGTTGCGGGCGATGACCTGCTTGCCGTGTTCACAGCTCTCGGAGGAGCTGCGCGCCGCGTCCGCGGTCTGCTCGGCATTGCTCGCCACCTCGACGGCGGTAGCGGACATCTCGTGGACGGCCGTGGCTATCTGGGAGATCTCGTTCTGCTGGCGGGCCAGTCCCTGGCTCGATTTCTCCGCCATGTTGTGGGAGGAGTTGGCTTGCTGATTGAGCTGACCCGAGGAGTTGGAGATGTCCTGCACCATGACGTGAATACGATCGATGAAGGTGTTGACGTGTTTGGCGACTACACCCACCTCGTCTTCGCGTTCAATCTTGACTCTGCGGGTCAGATCGCCATTGCCGCGGGAGAGATCGGCGATGGCTTCACCCAGGGTCTGCAAGGGGGAGAGGGCGCGGCTGATGGCCAGATAGGAGAAGCCGGCCACGATGAGGATGGTGAGCAACCCCTGCAGCAGGGTCGAGGTGACCATGCGCGATACCGACTGATAGGCCACAGCCTCATCCACCACTATGCCGAAGTACCAGCTGGAGTTGGGGATCTCTGTTAGGTCAAACACGCTCAGCTTGCCGCCGATCACCATGTCGGAGATAGCGCCGTCATGGGCCAGCTCGTTGACTTTGGCAGGGGTCAGCTCGGGGGAGATTTCGGTGGCCGGCTTCAGGGCCAGCGCCTTGTCCGGGTGCGCTATGATGGTGCCGTTCTTGTCGACCAGCATGGCGTAGGTGCCTTCCTGGTTCATGGCCAGGATGTCGCGCACCAGGCTGTCGATGGAGACATCGCCGGCGATGACACCTTGGGTACTACCTCGGGTGAAGGGTTCGGCGATGGTGATGATGAGCTGACCCGTGGTGATGTCGGCATACGGCTCTGTGATGATGAGCTTGCCTGCGGCCATGGCTTCCTTGTACCAGGGGCGCTGGCGAGGGTCATAGCCTGCGGGCAGGTCGGTCGGCTTGCTCTGGATCATCTTGCCGTCCTGAGTGCCGGCATAGACCAGGTCGAAGTTGCCAGCATTCATGGCCTGGGCCAGATGGCTGATGGGGTTGTCTTGCTCGGTGAAGGCCTCTTTGGCCGAGGTGACCATGCCGATGCGCGAGTCGAGCCAGCGCGAGATCCCCTTGACGTTGGAGGTGGAGCTCTCGTCGATGATGTTCCAGACCAGACGCTGGGTTTCACTCTTGAGTTGGCTGGTGTTGTACCAGACCTGCAGCCCGGTGATGATCAAAATGATCAGGCCAACGGCCATCACCAGCTTGTTTTTGATAGATAGGTTCATATTTACGTCCTTGTGAGCGTCAGTCTGCGTTAGTCAGATGTGTTTTTTTTATTATGGTGGTGCTTATGTTATCGGCCGCGCTCCGGCTTCTTTATCCCCTCGATGCCTTTATTTTCGCGGCTTGCAGCATGCTGACCCAATTGAGTGTCCTTTAACATCAGATCGGGACGGTTGGTGAAGATTCCATCGACCCCCCATTCATGCAATTGGCGGGCATCCTCCAGCTGATCCACCGTATAGATCAGCACCTTCAACCCGCGATCATGGGCGTCTTTCACCAAGGCTTCATCCACGAAATCGAGATCGCAGTTCAGTGACCAGGCGTTGAGCGCCTCGGCGGCATGGGAGAGAGCCAGCGGTCGATTGGCAATGAGTGCGCCAAGGCGGATCTCGGGACGCAGCGCTCCGAAGCGGGCCAACTCGGGGTGATGGAAGGAGGAGACCAGCCACTGGTCCGCCATGAAGCCCAGTTCGACTTCGGCGCGTCGGGTCAGGTCTGCCACGCCCTCTGCCGTCTCTATCCCCTTGAGCTCGATATGCAGCTCGCACTCTCCCTTGATCGCGGCCATGACGTGCCACAGCAGCGGAATGGGCTCCCCCTCACCGGCATCCAGCCCCTGCAAATAAGCGGCGCTTTGTCGGCTCAGCACCCCATGACCATTGGTACAGCGCTCCAGGCGACGATCGTGAAATACCCAGAGTTCGCCATCGGCTTGCTGCACGTCTATTTCGATGGCGGGCGCCCCCAACTTGAGGGCAAGACGTATGGCCTTGAGAGTGTTTTCCGGGGCCAGGCCACTGGCCCCGCGGTGGGCGATGATCTGCATTAGAGACTCCTAGGCACGACTGAGGCGGATATCAACTTGCTGGTGCGGCAGGTGCATGCCCAGTTGATGCAGTTTTTCCAGAATGGCCGAATGGACCTCATGGGTGATCGGCATGCGGTGATCCATATTGTTGACGTAGAGCCGGATCTCATAAATCAGCGCCGAATCGGTGAACTCGATCAGGAACACCTCCGGCGTCGGTGTATCCAACACCAGGCTGGATTCACGTACGCACTCTTCGAGCAGTTGCTGTACCCGTTTGGGATCCTGGGTCAGGCCGATGCGAATACGCAGCTTGACCCGGGTGATGGCATCGGACAGTGACCAGTTGATGAACTGCTCCGTGATGAAGGCCTTGTTGGGCACAATGATCTCTTTCCTGTCCCAGTCCACGATAGTGGTGGCGCGGGTCTTGATCTTGGAGACGGTGCCGGTCAGCTCGCGAATGGTGACGGTATCACCGAGCCGGATCGGCTTTTCAAACAAGATGATCAGGCCGGAAACGAAGTTGGCGAAGATCTCCTGCAGGCCGAAACCCAGCCCCACCGAGAGTGCCGCCACCAGCCACTGGGTCTTGGACCAGTCGATGCCGAGCATGGAGAAGCCGGTCAGGGCACCGATCAGGATCACCATGTATTTGCTGACGGTGGTCAAGGCAAAGCCGGTGCCGGGGGAGAGGCTCAGGTGCTGGAGCAGGGTCAGCTCCATCAGACCCGGCAGGTTGCGAGCCGTCATCACCGTCAGTATGAAGACGAACAGGGTCAACATCAGATCCTGCAGGGTGATGGCCGACAGCTGCTCTATGCCGGCGACCTTGCTGCTCACCTGCCATACCTCAATGTTGCTCAGGAAGCTGAAGGCCGAGTTGAGATCGGACCATTGCACCACCACCAGGATGGTGAAGCCGAGCATCAGCAGGGTGCGAATAAGGCCGAGGGACTGGGCGCTGATGGTATCCAGATCCAGCTCTTGTTCCTCCACCACATCCGGGATCTCCGAGCTGAGATCATCTTGTTCTTCACGCTCGCGCTGGGCCAGGATCTCGGCCCGGCGGCTCTTGGCACGATCGAAGGCGAGCCGCCTGCGCTGGATCAGCATCCAGCGCCTTGCCAGGTAATAGATCAGCAGGCAACCGAGCCCCATCAGCAGGCTCACTTCCAGCTGACGCAGCAAGATGCGCGAGGTGTAGAAATAGCCGAGCAGGGCACCTATTACCGCCACCAGGGGCGCCAGCATGAGGGCGTTCCAGATGAAGTGGTGCAACAGGTGGGGCTTGTTCATATCTGCCTGGCCCCAGGTCAGCGGCAAGCGTTCACGATTGAGGCGCACGAAGAAGAGCAGCAGCCAGAGCGCCCCCACCATGAAGGCGAGCCGGCCCAGGGTGTCGTAGAAGGCATGTTCCTGATAGCTGTCGGCCATGCCCTGCACGAAGAAGCTGGGGATCAGGATCAGTAAGAGGGTGCGGAACTGGCCCCAGACTCGGGTCACCTGCACGCCACTCCAGCCGAAGTGGTGAATGAGTATGCCTTTCTCCATGGTGAGATGACGCACCAGCAGCAGGGCCAGCAGCAGGAACCAAATCTCACCGAGCCCCTTGGCGATTGCGATGGCGAAGGGATATTGCCATGCCCCCTCCAGCTGGTAGCGCAACAGCAGTGCCATGGCGGGCAGGGGCAGGGCGGCGACCAGGGAGCGAAGCAGCAGACGGCTGGTCAGGCTGAACTTGTCCTGGGTCACTTTGCCGACCCTTGGGGCTATCTGCTGGCTGAAATTGCTCAGGTGGCGGGCCAGCCGGATCCAGAGTCCGAATAGCAGCAGCAGGGTGAGGACAATGAAAGTAAGACGGGTGGTGCCCTGCTCGGCCAGTGCCAGTGGCAGTTGCCACCAGTTGGCAGGATCGAAGGCCAGTCCCAGGGCGGCAGGTACTCCGAGCAGGACAGCAGGAGTCAGCGGAGGTACATCCGGCAGCCAGAATAGATGGCTGGCACTGAGATTGCGAATTTCATCTATTTTGCTGTTCTGGCGGATATAGAGCAGCTTGAGCCTGGTCTGTTCCTGGATCAGGGTATCGGCGGCATCATTGAGACGGGTCAACAGCAGGCGACGCGTCTTGAGCAGGTTATCGAGCACTGTGACCTGGGAGCGGTCGAGCTTGCTGTTCTCCTCTTCGAGCAGTTTATCCCTCACTTGAGCCGGGTCTTTGAGTCCCTCCTGCTCCCCTTCATAGCGGTATTTGGCGATGCGCGACTGCACTATGGCCGACTCTAGCTTGTCGAGGGGGAAGTAGGCGGGCAAGTCGGCCAGCTTGCTGCGCAGGTTTTCACCGTAAGCATTGCTTATCTGCAGCCATTCGAGCTGTTCGCGGACCGAATCGACCAGGTCATTGAGGTGAGAGAGGCTGTTGTCCAGATCTCGCTGCTCGTCTTGTACTAGCTCGATCTGCTCTTCCAGGGTGCCGAGCTGGATGGAGAGCGTCTGGTTCTGCTGTTGCTGCTCCTGCAGCAGCGGCATGTCGGCGGTGAGCTGGGCCTTGAGCCGCTCGCTCTGGGCCAGAGTGCGTTCGGTATTCTGGCGCCTGAGCAGGTTCTGTTGGCTGATGAGGGCGTTTTGCCACTCATCTTCGTCGGTAATGGCAAGGTTGAGTCCCTGTACCTTGAGTTTGGCGAGATCGCTGCGCTGCTGGGCAGAGAGCTGTTCCAGCTCCAGCATCTGGATCCTGTCCGATAGCGCCTGCTCCTTGAGGCGGGTCATCAACTGCAGCGCCTCATGCTGGCGATCCGATTCCCCACTGAAACTCATCCGATCGAGCTGGGTACGCGTCTGTTGCAGTTGTTTGCGCAGCTCATCGATGCGCAGGTGAAACTCCTGACCGGTGATCTCCTGCTGATTGAGGTTGTCGATCAGCTCCTGACGCTCCTTGCGCAGGTTGAGCTGACGATTACTGCTCAGTCCCAGCGCCTGACGCAGGGCATCTTCGCTCAGGCTAGCGAGTGGCACCCTGTTGGCGGGTTGGTAGTTGTGCAGTGCATCTTTGAGGCGCGCCGACTCATTGGGGTAGTCGATCATCAACTGTTGATAGGCCTTGCCCTGTTCCCGGTAGCGTTCCGCATCCCGGGCGTATTGCAGTGCCTGCTGATAGCTCTCCCTCAGCTTCTGATGCTCAGGCGCCTCGCCCTTGGGCACGCTCTGGAGCAGCTCCTCTATTTGCGAGGTGGCATCATCGGCCTGGGATAACAGGGGAAGGCAGAGGAGAAGCAGGGGGAGCAGGCGTTGCAACATGAGGCTCGTTTCCGTTCGAGAGAAGAGCCCTAGCCTAAAGCAGGGCCCTGGAAGGGTAAAGTTTTACATATTAATGATTCGTAACATAAATAACGGGTGAAAATGGATTTGTTTGGCTATTATCCTGCCCCTTTGCTTGTCACTGTTGAGAATTCTATGTCGACCCTGGATCTGGGCACGGCCCCGCTCGGCCGTCTGTGTTTGCGCTATGTCACGCCGACGGTGGCTGCCATGTTGGTCACCGGGGTCTATGTCACCATAGATGGCATCTTCATTGGCCACATCCTGGGACAAGACGGACTGGCGGGCATGATGCTCGCCTATCCCATCTGCGCCGTGCTCTATGCGGTCGGAGCCCTCATCGGCATGGGCGCCAGCGCCCGGGTCTCCTTCTTGCAGGGCAAGGGGGAGTCGCAACTTGCCCGCCTGATAGTCGGCAATGCCTTGCTACTGGTGCTGCTGGCCTCTCTGCTGCTCAGCGGCATCGGACTCCTCTACGGGGAGGGACTGCTGCGCTGGATGGGGGCCGAGGGCGCCGTGTTCGATGCAGGCGTTGCCTACCTAGACTGGTACGCCCTGCTTGGGGTCTTTGCCGTGCTCTCCATGGCGTTTACTGCCCTGCTGCGCAACGACGGTCACCCCGGACTCACCACCTGGATCCTGGTGGCAGGTGGCGTACTCAATGTGCTACTCGATTACCTGCTGATGGCCGTGTTGCCATGGGGGCTGGCGGGGGCGGCCATCGCCACCATGCTCTCACAAGCGATGACAGGTGGACTCTGCCTGTGGCACTTCCTTAGCCGCCGCAGTCAGCTACGGATCCGTTGGGACAGCCTGCGTCCGGATTGGCGTCAAATTGGCCAGACGTTGCGGCTCGGTTTCTCCAGCTTCCTGATGTATCTCTATCTCTCTGTGGTATTGGCCATGCACAACAAGGCCATGCTGGCGGTGGGAACCTCGCTGCATGTCGCCGCTTATGGGGTGATAAGTTACACCGAGGCCTTCTTCTATCTCATCTTCGAGGGGATCGCCATGGGCATTCAACCCATCGCCAGCTTCAATGCCGGCGCCGGGCTGTGGCACAGGGTCATCCGCATTCGCAACCTGGCGCTGGGGACGACCCTGATTATCGCCTTGCTGGCCTTGTTCCCGCTCTATCTCTGGCCAGAGGGGGCCGTCTACCTGTTTGCCGGCGACAACCCGGCCCTGCTGCCGGTGGCTACCTTGGGCATCTGGCTTTACTTCTGGGGCTTGCCGCTGGAGGGATTGTTGCTGGTGGGGGCAACTTACTTCCAGGCCATAGGCCGCGCGCGCATGGCTTCCCTGCTTACCGGCGGCAAGCTAGTGTTGATCGGTGGTTTCTTGTGGCTATTTTCCACCCTGTGGGGGGTAGCAGGCGTCTGGCTGGCCCTGCCTACTTCCAGCGCTTTGCTGATCGCCATCATGGTGTGGGGCATGCGCCAGGAGTCGGCACGCCATGGCGGGGCCACCTCCTGATAGACAAGGCGACTATGACCTCAGGATAAGTGGGGTCAGTGCATGAAAAAAGGCAGCCAATGGCTGCCTTTTTTCAGTTCTGGATAGCCGGCTTCAGGGCTTGAAGGCACCGATAAAGATGGCGGGATCGACCCGGCTGTCGTTGAGGCTGACGTTCCAGTGCAGATGGGGGCCGGTGGCACGGCCAGTTGAGCCTACTCGGCCGAGAATGCCGCCTCTGGGCAGACTCTGACCCCGTTTCACATCCACCTTGGAGAGATGGCAGAACATGCTGATCAACCCCTGGCCGTGATCGATAAAGACGGTATTACCATTGAAGAAGTAGTTGCCGATAAGGATCACCTTGCCCGCGGCGGGGGCCTTGACGGGAGTGCCGGCACCGACCGCAAAGTCGAGCCCCGAGTGGGGGTTACGCTCCTCACCATTGAAGAAGCGTCGCAGTCCGAACGGGCTGGAGAGTGGCCCCTGCACCGGCTTGTCAAACATCAGATTGCTAGGCTGGATCGGGCTGAAGGACTGATAAGCTTGGGTCTGCTCGGCCAGTTCACGCTGGATGCGGGCGAGATCATCGGGGTTGGGATTGACCTGCCGCTTGTTCTTGAGCTTGATGTGCTGCTCGCGGTAGTGCTTGTTTTCGACGGTGAAGGCGAGGGTGCGACCGTCGGCCAGGGAGAGCCGATGCTCGCCGAGCTTGCTCTTGAGCGGTATGCCGACGATGGCGATCCACTCCTTGCCTTGCTCCTTGACCACCAGCACGGGATTTCCCTCATAGCGAGGAGCAGGTGTCTGGCTCCCTTCATCGAGGGGAATGACGGCGATGCCACCGGGAACGGGTTGATTGAGCAAGCGGCTGATAAAGCCGGGCTCAGCCTGCAGGGCTGCACTGCACAGCAGCAGGCAGAGGGAGAACAAGAGGCGCATAGACCACTCCGGATAGAGGCAAATAACAGAGGCGATATGATGCCACATCGCCGTTTATCTGTCTGACATCCCCAGGCTGAATAGTACTTCTCCTTGAAACAGTGAATGGTTCACTTGGGGCTTTCTATATTTTGAGCTGCGGCAGGCACTGCGCCGCAGGTTGTGCTATTTACTAATAAGTCATTAACTTTTGGTCGTTAAATGACACCCATCAAGGATGATGTGCCGGAGATAGAGAACAGAGCATTGCCAGCACACCGAGTTGAGCTATCCCAGCGGGTTAGGTGGAGGTTGTGATGAAAATAAATCTTCTTGCGGCTCTTGGACTCTCGGCCAGCTTGCTGGCCTCGGGGTCTGTCTTGGCCTTCAATGGCACCATAACGATCACTGGGGAGGTCACGGCGGGAACCTGCGACATTTCTGTCAACGGTGGCAGTGCTTCGGCGATTGTGACCCTGCCCACTGTCAGTACCAATGCACTCTCCGGTCTGGGGGTAACCGCCGGTGCGACAGGTTTCAATCTGGAGCTCACCAGCTGCCCGACGACGGGTTCGGTGCGAGCCTATTTCGAGAACTTTGGCGTGGCCCAGAGCACGGGGAATCTGAGCAATAAAGCGGTGGCGTCCGGCGGTAAGAACCCGGCGGCTAACGTGGAGGTGCAGATCCTAGCATCCGACAGCACCCCTATCGATCTGAGAGACAACACGGGCAATGATGTACTGGTTGATTTCAATGCGACCGGCGATGCCACCCTTTATTACAGCGCCCAGTACATAGCCACCGGGCCTGTGGGAGCCGGGTTGGTGTCAGCTGACCTTATCTATTCTCTCGATTATCACTGAGATCTGCCCCATGAGCACGGTATCGGGTCTGGCCCGTTGGAGCGGCATGTTAGGTCGATTCCTGCTCCATGGGGTTGTGCTCTTTCCCATGCTGGCCTGGGGGCAGGTTCAGATATCTGGCACCCGGGTCATCTATCCCTCCACGGCTCGTGAAGTGACACTGGAGCTGACCAATAAGGGCACGCTGCCAGCGTTGGTTCAGGTCTGGATGGATACGGGCGATCGCCGGATCCGGCCCGGTGCCGATAGATTGCCCTTCCTCATCACACCACCCATTACCCGAATAGAGGCCTTGCGCGGCCAATCCCTGCGCCTTGCTTACATAGGGCAAGGACTGCCCCTCAACAAGGAGTCGGTGTTCTGGCTCAATGTGCTGGAAGTGCCGCCCAGTGCCAAGTCTGCCGTGGCGGGTCAGAATCTGGTGCAACTCGCCTTTCGCTCTCGCATCAAGCTGTTCTATCGGCCCCAGGGATTGGCCGGTGATATCCAGCAATCCGCCAACGGGTTGCAGTGGCAATTGCTGCACCAGGCGAGTGGTTACGTGCTGCGAGCCAGCAACCCGAGCAGTTACCACGTCAGCATCAGCAATCTCGATCTGACAACGGCCCAGGCCAGGCAGTATGTCAATCGCAGCGGTGGCATGGTGGCGCCTGGAGCCAGTTTTGATTTTCCTCTGGAACGATTGAGCGGGCCAGTGCAGGCCAAAACGGTGACCTTCTATTGGCTTAATGATTATGGTGCCCGCGAGGTGGGCCGATTCGCGTTCAACTGACGAGCACCGGGTCGGGGAATTGAGCCCGGCGCCAGGTCTTCCCGCATTCGATGTCAGTCTGTATCTGGAGGGAGGTGCGCCGTGATTGCCTGTGTTCTCCCTGCCGCCATATCGATGACAGGTCTTCATGTTTGCCCCCCCGCCTGCCTGGCATCTTGCCGGGTTACACGCATTTTCCTGCTTATAATCCTGCTCATCGGTCATACCGCAATGGCGAATGAGCCGGTGCAAGCCAAGGCGATAGCGGCTCCCGAACCGGTGGAGTTCAATAGCCAGCTGCTTGACGCTCTTGGCATGAATATCGACCTGACCCGCTTCTCTCGCGCCGACTTTGTTCCGCCAGGTATTTATCAACTCGATATCATCATTAACGGCCAAGACAAGCTGAGCCAGCAGCTGGAGGTGAGGACGGGCGCGGATCCCCAGTCACCCCGCTTCTGTTTCAAATCAGCTCAGGTTGAGCAATGGGGGCTGTTGATCGGTAAGCTCCCTCATCAGCAGGCAGTTAACGCGCTGTTACAGAGCGATTGTATCGAGGTGGAAGCGTTGGTGCCTGAAGCCCGTTTCACTCTGGATTTGCCCAGCCTGACAGGTGCGCTGAGCCTGCCGCAGGCTTATGTCGGACGGGTGCGTCGCAACTATGTGGGGCCGGATCAGTGGGTGCAGGGGATCAATGCCGGTTTTGTCGGTTATAACGCCAATCTCTATTACAGCGACCAGCGCGGCGCATCAGACAAGCTCAGCAGCAACATCAACCTCAATAGTGGGCTCAACCTGGGGAGCTGGCGTTTACGTCACAATGGCTCCTTTCAGAGCGAAGGTGATTATCAAGCGCTCAACAGCTATGCCCAGCGGGATATCACAGGGCAGAGAGCCCAGCTCACCTTGGGGGAGTATTTTTCCCCGGGAGACAGCTTCGACAGTGTGCCCTTCACCGGTGTGCAGCTTGCCAGCGATGATGCCATGCTGCCGGATTTTGAGCGTGGCTTCGCCCCTGTGGTACGCGGTACTGCCGAGACCAATGCCAGGGTGACCATCCGTCAGGGAACGGCACTCATCTATGAGACCCAAGTTGCCCCTGGCGCCTTCGCTATCGACGATCTCTATGCCACCAGTTTTGCGGGCGATCTCGATGTGACTATTACGGAAGCTGACGGTCGTGAGCGCAGTTTCACCCTGCCATTTTCATCGGTGGTGCAGATGCTGCGCACCGATGCCTCCCGGTTTAGCCTGACCCTGGGCCAGTATCGCAATGATGCGGGGGTTGATGGTCCCAACTTCTTGCAAGGCACCTACAGACGCGGCCTCTCCAATATCCTGACCCTCTACGGTGGTGCTATTGCGGCGCAAGATTATGGCGCCCTGCTGGGGGGATTGGCAGTCGGCTCCGATTATGGCGCTCTCGCTCTCGATCTCACCGGCTCCTGGGCACGGGATCTTCCCCCCGAGTCCAGATTAGCCAAGGAGTTGTCGGGGCAAAGCTATCAGTTGACCTACAGCAAGCAACTGGATTACACCCGCACCTATGTCACGCTGGCCGCATACCGGTTCTCGAGCGAGGGTTATCTGGACCTCAACGATGTGGCGGCATTGCAGGGAGATCGCCTCAATTTGTTGCAACGGGAACGCAATCGCTTCCAACTCAACATCAGCCAGCCGGTAGGGGAGCTGGGCGATCTCTATTTCAGTGGCATCGCGCGCAACTACTGGGGAGGTGAAGCGAACAACAGCAGCTTCCAGCTGGGTTACAACAAGGGGGTTAGCTGGGGCAGTCTCTCCCTCTCGGCCAGTCACTCCCTCAATGAGGACGATGGCGGGGATCAATATGTGTTGAGTCTCAGCATTCCCATCGGCGAGGCACTCGGTGGGCCACGCCTGAGTAGCACCCTCTCCTATCAGGAGGGACAGGGCTACAGCGCCCGCGCCGATCTCAATGGTGGTGCTCGCGATGGTCTGCTCTATTACGGGCTTTACGCCAGCAAGAATGGAGGGGGCGCAGCCAGCCACTATGGTTACGGCGGGAATTTGCAGTATCAGGGGGCCGCGGCCCAACTCGGCGCCAGCACCAGTCAGGGAGATGGTTACTCCCAATATGTCGCCTCGGCCAAAGGGACCTTGCTGGTACATAAAGATGGTTGGGTATTGGGCCAGACCCAAGGGGAGACAATGGCGCTGGTGGAGGCCAGAGGGGCTCAGGGAGCCAAGATAAGCCATGGTATCGGCAGTGAGGTCGATGGAGATGGTTATGCGGTGCTGGCCGGGCTCAATCCCTATCGCAACAACATCATCAGTCTGGATCCGGGGGGGCTGCCGGTGGACGTGGAGATAGAGGGCAGTGCGCAGATGGTGGCCCCCAGGCGCGGTGCCATCGTCAAACTCGACTATGAGACTCATATCGGCCAACCCTTGCTGCTGCAGGCCCAGCTACCGGATCGGATGACGCTGCCTTTTGGGGCCGATGTAGTTGATAGCAGTGGCCGCTCGGTGGCCGTGGTCGGACAGGGGGGACTTATTTTCGTGCGCGGCGAACAGGGGCCGCTTCACGTGCAGTGGGGCAAGGAGGGAAGCCAGCGCTGCCGTCTGGACTATCGACAACCCAAGCCGGATCCTGCCATTCCCTATCAGCAGGTGACCGCCCTCTGTCAGCCTGAGCAGACGCCATGATGAAGCCGCGTCGGCTCTATTGCCTGATGTTACTGTGTGCGCTCCTGCTTTGGGAAGAAGAGGGACAGGCCGCCATCAATTTGATGGCGACGCGTCTCGTCTACCCGGGCGGGGCCCCCGAAGCCAGTCTCAGGGTATTCAACGATGACCAGGCCCCCAGCTTGCTGCAGGCCTGGGTTGATGAGGGGGATGTGCAGCAAGGACCGAGTCACAGCAAGGCGCCATTTTTGGTGACTCCTCCCATGATCCGGTTGGGGGGGCGCAAGGGGCAGATGCTGCGCATTTACGGGGTGGATACCAAACATCTGGTACAGGACCGCGAATCCCTGTTCTGGCTCAATGTGCTGGGTTTACCTCCCAAAACTGTTGCTGAAGGGGCCAGGGTACAGCTCGCTTATCGCACCCGCATCAAGCTGTTCTATCGGCCCGCAGGCCTGCCTGGCTCAGTGCGCGACGCCGTGACTCGGCTTGTTTGGCAAACCGGGCCGGGGCTGGGCGTGACTGTGTCCAATCCCGGTGGGTTTTATATCAGCCTGAGTGAGGTGTTGATCTCCCACGGCAAGCAGTCGCTACTCTGGCAAGAGGCTGCCTTGATCCCGCCGCAGGCTAAGCTGTTTCTGCCCATTGCGGTGTCAGATGAGATCGCATTGCACGGTGCGCGTGGCAGGGCGCGCTGGATTGATGATGATGGCAACTATCATGAGCAGGGCTTTCAATTGACTCAGGGAGCAGGGCGATGAAATTCAGAATCGGTGAGCGGGCGGGCTGGACCCGGCGGGCACTGGAGCGAGTGGGGATGCCGGGGCTGTTATTGTTTGGCGCGCTCTGTTACTTGCCCGATGCGAGCGCCGTCAACGGCCAGTGCACCAGCCCCTTTCTGGCAACAGTCCCGGTGACCAACCCCGTCAGCGTCTATCAACCGGGGGATACGACCAATGGCAGTTTTGCCACCACCAGCACAGCTACCTGCGACTGTACCGGTATATCGCTTGGTCTCTTGGTGACGGCTTACTACCAGGGGGCGACCACACTGCCGACCATTGCCGATACCCTGGGTACCCTGATTAAACTCAACGATTATTTCGGTCTCAAGGCGGAGTTCAATGTGGGAGGGAGTTATCGTACTGTCCCCTTCAATACCACGACAATCGGATTGCTCAGTGTTTGTGTCGGTAACCTGCTCAATTTGGCGCTTGGCGGCATTGACGTCAATGGCGGTAAATATACCCTCAAGCTGCTCAAGGGGATCACTGGCACCCAGACCTTCAGTGGCACAGTCGCCAGCCTCTTCGTGCGGCGCTCCAGCCTGCCCGATACCAACGTTGGCAACGAGTTCAGCCGGTTGGCCATGAATATCAGCATCACCTCAACCCCGAGCTGCCAGTTTCCAGCTGGTACCAGCATTCCTCTGGATCTCGGGGCCGTGGCCCAGAGTGCCTTCGTCGAAGGAGGCGTGCCACGGGGTTATGCCCCGCGCAGCGTCAATGTGAGTGTGTCGTGCAGCCAGATCCCGAGCGACTACGTGATCCCTCTCAGTTACAGCTTTGGTGGTGCTCTCACCAGTCAGGGTAACTTCATCAACACCAGCCTGGCGGGAGTGGGCATAGGTTTGCTCCAACAGGATACGGATACCCCTATTCCATTTGATACTGCCATCGGGGTACCCTACTCGCAAAGCACCCATAAGACTGACTACAGGGTGAGGGTGTATCCGACCAAGCTGCCAGGTCAGCCGGTACGAACCGGGCCCTATACGGCCACCGTCATGGTGACGGTGACTGTGCCCTGAGCCGCCCTCAGCCCGCGAATCCTATCGAGGCTAAATGATGAGTACCCACAGCGCCCTGCGCACCGAGCCCCAGCGTCACCCCATAGGGCGGGGCTGGTTATGGATCCGTAGTGGATTCGATATCTTCAACAAGGGCATGGGACTGAGCGTTGCCATGTTGCTGCTCTGGCTGGGGGTCGGCTTGCTGATCGAGCAGCTACCCGCGGGAGGCTTTATTTCCCAACTGCTCTACATGGTGTGGATGGCGGGTTGGATGGTGGTGGCCAAAGGGGGTGATGAGCAGGGACGGCTGACCCTCTCCGACCTGTTCGCTGGCTTTCGCCACCGATTGACGCCACTGATGATGGGGGGCTTGTTTGCCCTTGGCCTCTTCACCCTGATAGCCATGCTCTGTTTTGGACTGCTCTCTTGGTGGGGGCTGAGCGATCTGTTCAGTCAGGATCCCGAACAGCTTTCCCTGACGGTGGAGCAGGCAAGAGGCGTGCTGCTCTGCGTGCTGCTGGGGATGTTGCTGCTGGTGCCGGTATTGATGGCGGTGACCTTTGCCCCCGCCCTCATCTATTTCCATGATGTCGGAGCCTGGCAGGCCGCCAAACTCAGCTTCATCGGCTGTCAGCGCAACATGTGGCCCTTCCTTTGGTGGGGGCTGCTGGGCTGCGTCATGCTGCTACTCGGCACCCTGTTGATGCTGATTGGCCTGCTGGTGGTGTTGCCTGCGCTCAACTACTCCATCTATATGGCTTACAAGGATATTTTCCTCATCGAGCAAGAGGGGGAGGAGGGGATCGCCCTGACCGGCTTCGAAGCCTGATCCCTGCTTCTCTTTATCAGGGGCCGAAAGGCCCCTGTTTTATTGCCAGAGTGGATCGGCTGCCATGCGCGCGACCATGAAGTCGAGGAAACTGCGCAGCAAGGGAGACATCTGCTTGCGGGTGCCATAGACACCGTAAACGCCCATTTGCTTGGGCTGCCAGTCGGGCAGCAAGGCCACCAGCTCACCTCGTTCGAGATGCGTTTTAACCGAATAGTGGGGTTGCAGGCTGATGCCTGTCCCCGCCAGGGTGGCGGCCAGAAGCAGGTTGGATATATTGGCGCTCAGATTGCCGCTGACGGGAACCGACTGAGGGCCCTGCACCCCATCAAATTGCCACAGGCTTTTGCCGAAGTAGGTGTAGGTGAGGCAGTTGTGCAAGGCGAGATCTTGCACCTGTTGCGGCACCGGGTGGCTGGCCAGGTAAGCCGGACTGGCGCAGACCACCGAGCGGCAGGTGCCGAGCCGGCGGGCGACCAGATTGGGATCCAGATCGTTGGTGATCCGCACGGCCAGATCGATACGCTCCTCCACCAGATTGACCGTCCTGTCCAACAGCAATATGTCGACAGCCGTGCCTGGATAGCGGGCCAGATAGTCGTTGGCGATGTTGACCAGCAATGCCTCGGAGAGGGAGTAGCTGCTGGTGATGCGCAGCAATCCCTTGGGGGCATCCTGGCTCTGGGCTGCCAGCTGCTCCATCTCTTCGCCCAGGGTCAACATGGTACGGGCTCGCAACAACGCCTCCTCTCCCGGCCCGGTCAGACTGAGGCGGCGAGTGGTCCGGTGCAACAGGCGGGCTCCCATCCAGCGCTCCAGCTCGGCCAGGTAGCGTGAAACCATGGCGCGCGACATCTCCAGCTGCTCTCCCGCAGCGCTCAAACTGCCCTGTTCCACCACACTGACAAAGACCCGCAGGGCGGTCAGTCTATCCATGTTTAACCTCTATCTGTTCGATTCATGCAACAGTGAAGTGACTATTATGCTGTATTTGCAACTCAGTCGTTCTAATAAACTCTGTTCATCCCGAATCCATCATTAGGAATGACGCAATGAACAAGCAAGCACTTCGCAATTTGACCCTGGCCACCACACTGCTCAGCGGCGCCGCGCTAGCTGCCCCTCTGACGGTGACCGTCTACAACCCGGGCGAGCAGGGGATCTTCCCTGTCGCTTCCGAGATCGTCAGCGGAGACAAGGAAGCCATACTGGTTGATGCCCAGTTTGGGGTCGGTGATGGCCAGGCGTTGGTCGAGTTGCTGCACAAGAGTGGTAAGACGCTGACCACCATCTTCATCAGTGGTGGCGATCCCGATTTCTATTTCGGCCTGGAACCTCTCAAGGCGGCCTTCCCGAACGTCAAGATAGTGGCCAGCCAGCACGTAGTTGACCATATCAAGGCCACCAAGGATGCCAAGCTGGCCTACTGGGGCCCCATTCTAGGCAAACAGGCGCCCAAGAGCCTGATAGTCCCCGAGGTGATGACGGCGTCCCATCTGACTATTGAAGGTGAGCGGATCGAGATAAAGGCAATGAACACGCCGAGCGCCTATCTCTGGGTCCCCTCTATCAAGACCGCATTCGGTGGCGTGCCGGTGTATCACGGCGTGCATGTCTGGATGGCGGACAGCCAGACCAAGACGGCACGGACGCAGTGGGTCAAGACCCTCAATGAGTTGCTGGCGATGAAACCGGCCAGGGTGATCCCGGGCCACTTCCTGGGAGCAGAGCCCAGGGGGGCCGAAGCCGTGACCTTCACACGCGATTATGTGCAGCGCTTCGAGCAGGAGCTGGCCAAGGCCAAGGACTCAGACAGCTTGATCCAGAGCATGAAGCAAGCCTTCCCCGCGTTGCCTGACGATGATGGTCTGGCTATCGGCGCCAAGGTCGCGACCGGCGAGATGAAGTGGTAAAGCATTGAGCCTACTTCCCTGTGTTTTTTACCGGGCCCCTTGGCCCGGTTTTTTCAAGCTGGATACGACGCCATGAAGATGAAAGAAACAACATTGCACTACGTTTATGACCCCCTCTGCGGCTGGTGTTATGGTGCAGCCCCCCTGCTTGCGGCCGCGGCCAGGCTGGCGGGAGTAACGATCAAGCTGCATCCGGGCGGTCTCTGGCTAGGCGAGCGGCGCCAGGCGATGGGATTGGCCCTGCGTGATTATGTCAAACCTCATGATGAGCGGATCCAGGCCCTGACCGGTCAGCCTTTTGGTGAGCGCTACTTCAATGGGCTGCTGCTCAGGGATGGGTTGCAGCTCGACTCTGCCCCTCCCATTCGCGCCATACTCGCGCTCGGCACCCTGGGGGGCAATGAGTTGACCCTGTTGCAGCGTATCCAGGAGTCCCACTATCGGGATGGTCTCTGGGTCGGGGACTCGGTGCTGTTGGCCAGCCTCGCCGCCGAACAGGGCGTGGATGAGGCTGCCTTTCAGCATGCCTATGAGACACAGGCTCTGGAGCCTGCCCTGCTAGAGAGCCAGCGTTGGCTAACCCGACTCAGGGGCCAAGGTTACCCGACCTTGGGGCTGGCGCGTGGCGAGGCGCTGCAGCGTCTCGACATCGGTCCCTATCTGGGAGACGTGGCAGGGTTTCTGGCGCGATTGGCTGACTAGGTTGCCTTGTTCTTCAAGCACTTATTGGGCATGCTAGGGGTCGATTTTTTGCCCGTCAGCAGTGGGGATATATGAACCTTCGCGATCTCGAGTACCTGGTAGCGCTGGAAGAGGAGAAACATTTTCGCAAGGCGGCGGAGCGCTGCTTCGTCAGCCAGCCGACCCTGAGTGGCCAGTTGCGCAAGCTGGAAGATGAGCTCGGGGTTATCTTAATCGAGCGAACCTCGCGCAAGGTGCTCTTTACCCCAGCCGGTGATGCCATGGCCCAGCAGGCTCGCAAGGTGCTGCGCGAGGCGCGTGAGCTAAAAAACATCGGTCAGCACTTTGCAGAACCGATGTCAGGGGAGATCCACATCGGCCTCATCCCCACGGTGGGGCCCTATCTGTTGCCCCATATCATCCAGGATCTGCGCGAACACTTTCCCCAGCTCGAATTCTACCTTTACGAAGAGCAGACCCAGGTACTGATGAAGCGACTCGAGGAGGGGGAGCTGGACTGCGTCATTCTGGCTGAACTGGATGGCATGGAGGGCTTTGGCTCACTGCCGCTTTATCAGGAGCCCATGTGGCTGGCGGTCCCCCGGCAGCACCCCGAAGCCCACGCCAAGGCTGTACCGCTTGGCAACCTCAAGGGCAAGAAGCTGCTAATGCTGCAAGATGGTCACTGCCTGCGGGATCAGGCCATGGGGTTTTGCTTCGCCGCAGGGGTAGGGGAGGATGTGCGCTTCCAGGGCACCAGCCTGGAGACCCTGCGCAATATGGTGGCGGCAGGCAGCGGCATGACGCTGATCCCGCGCCTGGCGGTGCCCGCCAATCGCGATGAGGGTGGGGTGAGCTACCGACCCGTGATTGACCCCGTTCCCGGGCGCGCCATCTCACTTTTCTATCGCCATTATTCGGTGCGCCGTCCCTGCTTCAACGAGCTGGCGAGCCGTATTCGGGCCTTGATGAAGGTGCAGTTGGCCAGTTGAGCCATGAACAGCACCAAGCGCAGCTCAGTGTGTGAGCGGCAATAAAAAAAACCGGCGCAGAGGCGCCGGTTTTTTTTTATTGCAATAGGCCCGCCAGACGGGCCTGGTTCAGAAGAGATCGTCGGTAGAGACCGGACTGTCGCCATCACCGTAATAGCCATCCTCCCCATAGACTCTATTGCCGTCCGAGATGGGGGCCGAGTAACGGGTTGGCTCTGTGCCTTCCTTGAAATACTCGGTGGTGGCATTACTGCCGTGAGTCAGGAGACCCGTGGTGGCGTCGACCGGCAGCTTGATGATGCCCTCCGGTACCGGCATCGGCTGCTCGGGCACCTTGTTGAGCGCAACTTTCATGAAGTCGATCCAGATAGGCTGTGCGGCGTTGCCACCGAATTCACCACCTGCTGTCTGGTCACGGCCCATGTTGGCGTTGTAGGCCACCCGGCCCAGGGCCCGCTGATGGTTGTCAAAACCTATCCAGGCGGTGGCCACCAGATTTGGGGTATAGCCGGAGAACCAGGCATCCCGCGATTCGTTGGTGGTTCCCGTTTTACCCGAGATGTCATGACGCTTGAGATCCCGCGCCGCACGCCAACCGGTCCCCATCCAGCCACGTCCACCCCAGATGGCCGTGGTCAGGGTGTCGGAGATGAGGAATGCACTCTGGGCACTGATGGTCTGGGGCGCCAGGTTGTTGGGCACCACGGGGTCGATGGCACACTGTGCGCGCCAGTCACCCGGCACATTGAGGTAGGCCTCGGGGGCGTTCATATTGGCGGCAGCCAGGGCGCCGCAGCCGCGGCATGCCGCGGCCGGGTTGGCGGCAAACAGCAGGGTTTCAAAGCTGTCTCTGACTTCATTGATGAAATAAGGGGTAACCTGATAGCCGCCGTTGGCGAGCATGGAGAAACCACGCACCACTTCCATTGGCGTGAATTCGGCGGCGCCCAGCGCCAGGGATTCATTGCGCTGAATGTGTTCGCGGGGGAAGCCGAACTTGATCAGGCCATCCATGTAGGTATCGAGGCCGATGGCACGCATCAGGCGCACTGACATCACGTTCTTGGATTTGGCGAGACCAATTCGAAGTGGTGTCGGACCATCGTAGACGGCCGGTGAGTTCTTTGGTTGCCACATGGGGCCTTTGGAAGGATCCCATTGGTTGATGGGGGCATCATTGATGATGGATGCCAGGGTATAACCTTGCTCAAGGGCGGTGGCATAGAGGAAGGGTTTGATGTTGGAGCCTATCTGGCGACGAGCTTGCTCGACCCGGTTGAATTTGGAGAGCTCGAAGCTGAAGCCCCCCACCAGACCTTCGATGGCACCGTCGGTCGGATTCATGGCGACCAGGGCCGCGTTGACGTCCGGAATTTGAGCCAGGATCAAGGACTCACCCTGTTCTCGTACCCAGATCTGGGCGCCGACTTTCAACACGTCTCTTGCACCTCTGGGCACATTGCCCTGGCGCGAATCGGTGATGAAGGCGCGAGCCCATTTGATGCCATCCCAGTTCAGCTCAGCCTGCTTGCCATTTTTGAGCACTATGCTAGCGCTCTTGTCCGCGAGCTTGGTCACTACAGCCGGGATCAGAGGATTGTAGGCAGGCTCCTTATTGAGGTGAGCGACTATCTGGTTGTAGTCCCATTGAGCCTCTCCCTCTTTCCAGAGCTGGGCGCTAGGGCCACGGTAACCGTGACGGGTGTCATAATCCGTGATGCCATCCAGCAGGGCCTGCTTAGCCGCTCGCTGGCGGTCGGCACTGACGGTGGTGTAGACATGCAAGCCCATGGTATAGGCGTCTTCACCGAACTGATCCACCATCTTCTGGCGCACCATCTCGGCCAGATAAGGGGCGTGGAGTGTGGTTTCGGCGCCGTGGTAGCGGGCCTTGATGGGCATCTTGCTGGCTTCGTCATACTGGGCCTGGGTGATCTTGCCGGTATCCAGCATGCGCCCCAGCACCACATTGCGGCGGGCGAAAGCGCGCTCTGGAGAACGGATGGGGTTGAGCATGGAAGGCGCTTTGGGCAGGCCGGCGATGATGGCGATCTCATCGAGCGTCAGCTCTTTTACATCTTTGCCAAAATAGACTTGGGCGGCGGCGCCAACCCCGAACGAGCGATAGCCAAGGGGGATCTTGTTGAGATAGAGCGTCAGTATTTCGTCTTTGGTGAGATTCTGTTCGATACGCCAGGCGAGGAAGACCTCTTTCACCTTGCGCACTATGGTCTTCTCATTGGTCAGGAAGAAATTACGAGCCACCTGCTGGGTGATGGTACTGGCGCCCTGTTGGGGTTTGCCCGAGACGGCCCAGACGGTGGCCGCGCGCAGGATCCCGATGGGATCTATACCGGGGTGCTCGTAGAAACGGGCATCTTCGGTCGCCAACACGGCATCGATCATGGACTGAGGGATATCGCTCAGTTGCAGAGGGATGCGACGGATTTCGCCAAACTGTGCGATCAATTCGCCGTCGCGGCTGTACACCTTCATGGGGGTGGCCAGCTTGACGTCACGCAGGGCCGAGACATCCGGCAACTGGGGTTTGATGTAGAAGTAGATACCGATGAGGCTGGCGACGCCAAGAACAGCACCGAACATCATCACTATTAACAGGCGTACGAGCCATTTCTGCATGGAAGAACTACCAATCGTCTTAAAAGTAACCAACAGGCGCAGAGTATACCCAAACTGCCCAGGAAAATTCGACATTTCCAAGCAGGGGATCGGCTGGCCAAAGAGCGCTCAGATTAGCATCCCGTACCCTTTTCACCAAGCTGCGCCAGAATGCCGGTTGTGCTGGCGATTTAGTGAAGATGTGTTATGGCTCTGATAATTAGGCAATTCTAGGTTGTGGTGCCACTCAATATGGAGTTAGCTGTTCTACAATCAAGACCACAACCCAATAACGCATGGATGTGTATATGGTTGGGCTATTCAAGAATGGAACTCTGATCCCCATGATAGGGGTTGATTTTGGCAGCCAGTCCCTCAAGGCGGTTACCCTGCATGGCAGCGCGAGCAAGCCCAGACTCGAGTCGATTGCCGATGTTCAGATGCCCAAAGGGGCCTTGATAGACTATCAGGTGCAGGACATCGAGAGGGTCAGCCAATCTCTCAAGACCCTCAAGCGCCAGCTGGTTGGCAGCAATCAAAATGTAGCGACCGCCGTGACCGGATCCAATGTGATCACCAAGGTGATACTGGTCGATGCGGGTCTTAGCGAGGGAGAGCTGGAAGATCAGGTGCAGCGGGAAGCAGAGCAGCTCATCTCCTACCCCCTTGATGAAGTCAGTCTGGACTTTGAGGTATTGGCTGGCGCTTCCGAGGCCACGCGCCAGCGAGTATTGCTCAGTGCAGCCCGAACCGAGAGTGTCAGCGGTCGGGTCAGCGCACTGGCCGAGGCTGAACTCACTGCCCGAGTGGTGGATGTTGGAGCCCATGCATTGGTCCGCGCCGTATTGGCCTGTCAGCCTGATCTCGCCAGCTTGGAAAAGCCCGTGGCCGTCATCGACATCGGGGCGAGTACCATGACTTTTGCCTCTGTGCAAAAGGGTGAAGTGACCTATTTTCGCTTGCAGAATTTTGGTGGTGACCAATACAGCCAAGCTATCTCCTCTTTTTATAACCTCCCCTTGGATGAGTCTGAGCTCGCCAAGACTCAGAACCAGTTGCCCGAGGGGCATGAGACTGAGGTGCTGCAACCGTACTTGCAGAGTCTGTTGCAGCAGGTGCGTCGCAATATTCAACTTTTTGTCAGCTCATCCGGACAACGGGAGCTCTCCAAGCTGGTGCTGACCGGGGGAGGGAGTCTGGTGGCCGGGTTAGCAGATATGCTGCATCAGGAACTATCTCTGGAGGTATTGCACCCCGATCCTTTTGCTTTGTTTGGCCATAGTGGCGGTGATGGTCGTGGTCATGGAGCCAAGTACATGACCGCATTTGGCTTGGCCTTGCGGAGCTTCACACCATGTCAAATATAAACCTGCTTCCCTGGCGTGACGCTAAGCAAAAGCGTGAGAAGACGCAATTTGGTGTGCTGTTTGGGGTTTGTCTCGCGATGACAGCATCGCTGGGATTTGCTGTGGACTGGTTCGTGAACCAGCAAGTCGCCCAGCAGCGCGGCTTGAATCAACGTTTGGTGCAGGAGATGGTCACTCTTGATGCCCAACTTGGTGAAATCCGCCTCATCAAGGATAAGCGCCAAGGGTTGCTTGCACGTATGGATCTCATCGAGAGACTGCAGCAGCGGCGTAACTTACCTGTACGCCTGTTCAATCAGTTGCCGGTCATGGTGCCCAATGGGGTCTACCTTAATACGCTAGCGTTGAAGAGTGATGTCATCGATGTGAATGGCAAGGCCGAAGCCTATGGACGGGTCGCGAGTATGATGCGGCGCATTGATGATTCCGGCTGGTTGGGGGCATCGCGCATAAGCACCATTTTTGCCTCGGATGTGGCCCCCGTTGCCCTCAGTCAGTTCTCCATGATGTTCCAGGTCACCAAGTCGCCAGCCGATGTCGCGGGAGGTAAATCATGAACCTGCAACAGCTTAATGATTTGGATCTGAACAACATTGGCGGCTGGCCAAAAGCGGCCAAACGGGTACTCATCCTGTTTGGTTGCATCTTGCTTGGCGGCGCGATTTATTACTATGTGATAAACAATTCTATGACCGCGTTGACTCAGGAACAGAATAAAGAGAAAGAACTCAAGGCACAGTTTGAGAGCAAGGCGATGCTGGCGGCTAGCTTGCCTGCCTATAAAAAGCAGCTGGTCGAGTTGGAGCAACTGGTTGATACCCAGCTCAAGCAGTTGCCCAACACCCATGAGGTTGCCGGGTTGCTTGATGACATCAGCTTCATCGCCACCGACAACGGTCTAAAACTCAATCGTATTCACTGGGAAGCCGAGGCGCCTCATGAATTCTCCACCGAATTACCAATGCGCATTGAGGTAGCTGGCACTTATCACGAGATAGGCAAGTTTACGGCAGCCATGGCGGCCCTGCCGCGTATCGTCATTCTGGACTCTTTCACCCTGAGTCATGGCGCGAACAGCGATATCATCGCCATGTCCATGCTGGCCAAAACCTATAAATACAATGGCAATGCTGGGGGGCAGAAAAAATGAGGCAGCTCACCAAGTATTGGTTTGTGTTATTGCTGGCTGGTTGTAACAGCCAAGAGAATATGGATGGCTATATCAGCCAGATCAAGGCCAGGCCACCGATAGCCATAGAACCACTGCCCGTCATAACGCCGTTCTCTCCCCTGCATTATGAATCGATTGATAAACGAAACCCCTTCAGTGAACCCCAGCCAGAGAGTCGTGCTGGCGTTGAACAAAAAGTAAAAGCAGACTGTGCCCAGATAGTGGCCAATAGACCCAAAGAGGTGCTTGAGAATTATTCGCTGGCAAGTCTGGCCATGCAGGGCACCATGGGTAAACAGGGTCAGTTGTGGGCACTCATCCGCACGCCGGATGGTCAATCCATGCGCATGGGGTTGAATCATTACATGGGCCTGGATCAGGGACGGGTCATCAGGATCACCAATACAGCGGTGGATTTGCTAGAAACAGTACCCGACGGCAAGGGATGTTGGGTAACACGAGAAACGCAGTTGGTGATGGCCAATATGGAAGCAAAAAATAATCAGTGATGAGCATGAAGCATTGCCGCTGGTGATGGTCCATCTTCTTGAAGCGAAACGATAATCAGGGATGAGCGTCGATGAGAATAACAACAGCAATAACATTCAGGGTGGCTGCGCTGTTACTGGGCAGCTTGTTTCATCCGGCATGGGCGATCCCGACCTTGCAGGAGGTAAAAGTAAACCCCCTGTTAGCCGATCAACTCTTGTTGGAGTTGAGCTTTAGCGAGCCGGTTTCAGGTTTTACCGACCGGCTGGGTTACCAGCCTAATCAGTTGATGCTGCACATCCCGGGAGCGGTAGGAGCGCTGAAGGTCAACCCACTGCCCATCAAGCAGGAGGGGGTCGACAGCGTCAAGGTCGATGGCAAAGGAACAGGACTTGATATACAGATTGCCTTGGACAGGTTGATGCCTTATCAAGTGCATCAGCAAGGCAACAAGTTGCTCATCTCCCTCGGCGACAAGGCGGCCAAACCCGTACCTATGCCTGTTACCAAGGCACCCATCATGTTACCCGCCACCAAAGCCAACACTGGTGATGCCTATTTCAACTCGGTCAAGGGGGTCGATTTTCGTCGTGGCAAAGATGGTCAGGGCGAATTTCTGGTGCGGCTGGATAACAGCTCGGCAGCCGTGGATGTCAGTAGTACAGGGCAGAAAGTGGTGGCCAAGTTTCACGGTACCCGGATCCCGGACGATCAGCTGAACCTCATCAATGTACAAGACTTCGCCACCCCAGTCTCCCAAGTTGAGGCATTTCGCCAGGGTAATGACACCCGATTCGAGCTATCGGTAAATGGCCAGTTTGATTTTCGCTACGATCAGGCGGACAAGTTGTTCATCATAGAAGTGAAAAAGCGCGCGCCAGTCGGCTCTGTCGCCAAACAGTATAAAGGCAAACCCATCTCCCTGAATTTTCAGGACATACCGGTACGAACCGTGTTGCAACTCATCGCCGATTTCAACAACCTCAACCTGGTGACCACGGATTCAGTCTCCGGAAATATCACCCTTCGCCTCGACGGTGTGCCCTGGGAGCAGGCGCTTGACATCATTCTCAAGGTGCGTGGCCTCGACAAGCGTCTCGATGACAACATCTTGCTGGTGGCCCCGGCAGAAGAGATAGCGGCCCGGGAGAAGCAGCAGTTGGAGAGCCGCAACCAAGTGGCAGATTTGGCGCCGCTCTATACCGAATATATGCAGATCAACTATGCCAAGGCGTCGGAAGTGGCGGCCCTGCTCTCCTCCGAGAGTACCAAGCTGCTCTCGGCCAAAGGCGCCGTGAGCGTGGATGAGCGTACCAACGTGCTGGTGGTAAAAGACACCGCAGACGTGATCAGCAACATCAAACGCATGTTGGATATCCTCGATATCCCGGTCAAGCAGGTGGTTATTGAAGCCAGGATGGTGACTATAGATGACGGCTTCGACGAGGCACTCGGGGTGCGCTGGGGGGTGACCAAGAATGATGGTCATGGCAATAGCACATCGGGTTCGATAGAGGGGAATGATGGTTCGGGTAATGGCACTGGCACCAATACCAGGCCCGGAGTTGAGGATCGCCTTAACGTCAATCTACCTGTCACCAACGCCGCCGGCACCCTGGCTTTCCAGGTGGCTCGTCTGGCCAATGGTACCTTGCTGGATCTCGAGTTGTCGGCGCTGGAAAAAGAGAGCAAGGCAGAGATTATCGCGAGCCCGAGAGTCACCACGGCAAACCAGAAACCGGCATTGATTGAACAGGGTACCGAGATCCCCTATGTGGAGTCCTCATCAAGCGGCGCGACTTCGGTCACCTTCAAAAAAGCCGTGCTGAGCCTCAAAGTGACACCGCAGATAACGCCGGACAACAGGGTCATCCTCGACTTGACAGTGACCCAGGATACTAAAGGCGAAACGGTGCCAACGGGGACAGGTGATGCCGTCTCCATCAATGCCCAGTCCATCACCACTCAGGTGCTGGTAAACAATGGTGAGACACTGGTGCTTGGCGGCATCTACCAGCAGACGATCAAAAACGATGTCAGCAAGGTGCCTCTGCTTGGCGACATCCCTGGCCTTGGCGCCTTGTTTCGCAAGACCACCAGCGAGAACAAGAAGCGCGAGTTGCTGATTTTTGTGACGCCCAGGATAGTTACCGACAAGTTTTGAATGCTTTACATATCGGGGTAAAACACATATAACCTTACGCCCCAATGAGGCTGGGGCGTAAGGTCTGCGGTTGCCAGTCCTGATTTCTATTGAGATAATCCCCTCCTGATCCATCGCAAGATAAGGTTCATAGGTACCCCGATCCATAGTTCATCGGGGTCGTACAGTTTGTAATTACTAATGAAAAGACATGGCTGAGAAACGCAATATTTTCCTGATAGGTCCCATGGGTGCGGGCAAGAGCACCATAGGTAGACATCTGGCAGAACAACTGCATATGGAGTTTTTCGACTCAGATCATGAAATTGAGCGCCGCAGTGGTGCCGATATCAGCTGGGTGTTCGATGTTGAAGGCGAAGAAGGTTTCCGGATTCGCGAAGAGAAGGTGATCGGCGATCTGTCCGAGCAGCAAGGCATAGTGCTGGCGACGGGCGGTGGTGCAATCAAGAGCCGCGAAACCCGCAACAAGCTCTCTGCCCGCGGCATTGTCGTTTACCTCGAAACCACCATTGAAAAGCAACTGGCGCGCACACAGAGAGACAAGCGCAGGCCCTTGCTACAGACCGAAGAGCCGCCCCGTGAAGTGCTGGAGCGTCTGGCGTACGAGCGCAATGCCCTCTATGAGGAAGTGGCTGACTTTGTTATCCACACCGATGATCAGAGTGCTAAAATCGTTGCCAATCAAATCGTCAAGCTAATCGGTATGTAATGTCGAGGACGTCCATGGAAAGGTTGAAGGTCGAACTGGGTGAGCGTTCTTACCCGATAGAAATAGCGGCTGGACTGCTGCAGCGCCCCGACGTGCTGACTCAGGCCATCAAGGGTAAGCGGGTCATGATAGTGACCAACACCGTGGTGGCTCCCCTCTATCTCGAGCGGGTGAGTCAGCTACTGGCGGACTATCAGGTAGAACACCTGATCCTGCCGGACGGCGAGGCGCACAAGACGCTGGCGACTTTCGAGCGCATCATGTCAGCGCTGCTTGAGACCAACCATGGACGTGATACTACCCTGATCGCCCTGGGTGGGGGTGTGATTGGGGATGTGGTGGGCTTTGCGGCCGCCAGCTTCCAACGCGGTATCCCCTTCATCCAGGTCCCCACCACCCTTCTCTCCCAAGTCGACTCCTCCGTTGGCGGCAAAACTGCCGTGAATCACCCTCTCGGCAAGAACATGATAGGCGCCTTCTATCAACCCAAGCTGGTCGTCATCGACACCGAGTGCCTGCAGACGCTGCCCGAGCGAGAATTCGCCGCTGGCATGGCTGAGGTGATCAAGTACGGCATCATCTGGGATGCTGATTTCTTCCGTTGGCTGGAGCAGAACATGTCTCGGCTGCAGCAACAGGACCCGGTCGCGTTGGCTCATGCCATCAAGCGCTGCTGCGAGATCAAGGCCGATGTGGTTGCCGAAGATGAGACTGAGCACGGTGTAAGGGCTCTGCTCAACCTGGGCCATACCTTTGGCCATGCCATCGAAGCAGAGCAGGGTTATGGCAACTGGTTGCATGGCGAGGCCGTTGCTGCCGGTATCATGCAAGCGGCGGCCACAGCGCAGTTGCGTGGTCAGTTGAGCGCCGAGCAACAAGAGCGGATCCGTGCCCTGCTGCTGGCTGCCAAGTTGCCGGTGAAGGGACCTGCCGATATGAATTTTGATACCTACCTGCGCCACATGCGCCGAGACAAGAAAGTGCTTGCTGGCAAGCTGCGTCTGGTATTGCCGGTGGGAATTGGCCATGCCGAAGTGGTGGCCGATGTGTCTGATGCTCAATTGCAATCGGTGATCGAGTCCGAATGTGAGTAAGTTGCTCCAATTTCCCTCTCAGCGGCAGCTGGTCGAACGGCTGCTGCATCTGATTGAATTCAATCACCCTTTTATATTCCTATCCGGTCCAGCCGGCAGCGGCCGCGCCACCCTCTGCGAGCTGTTGCTGACCCGTTTGCCTGAGAAGGTGATGGTGGTGAGCCTGATCGGTCGCCCCGACATGAAGATGGCCGAGGTGCGTCAGCTGCTGCTTGAGCAGATAGTCGACAAACCCCTGTTCAATCCCCAAGATGCCCTGGCTGACAGCTTCTTTCGCATGATGGAAGGAAAGCCTGCAACGCTGCTGCTGCTGATTGAGCGGGCGCATGAGTTGCCTGCTGAGGTGAGCAGTGAGCTTTGGACCCTGTGTCGCCACAATGACACCCTGACCAAGCCTCATCAGTTGGCGACCCTGTTGACCGGCGATGACGTCTGGTGTCGCACTATGCGCGCGGGCCTCAAGGGGCGCGCCATGCCGCCCCTTGAGCTGGAGGTCGCGCCGCTGAGCGCACCTGAGCAACGCATCTTCCTGTATGAGAAAGCAAAAGAGCAGAAGATACCGGCGACCCTCTTGCCCAAAACCAGGGTAGAGGAGATCCTGAGCCAGTCGAAAGGACAGCCGTCCATCATCATGCAGGCCCTGGAGGATATCATGACCGACAGAAGACCCAAGAAGTCGCAACCCAAGCTGCCCATCAAGCAGGTCGTCCTGGGTTTTGTTGCCGTTATCGGCATCTTGTTGGCGCTCACTTACCTGCTGCCTTCGCTGTTTTCAGACAAGCAGGACGGTCAGGAGACGGCTAAGCCGATGAGCACAGAACTGCCCGCACCCATTGCGGGGGAGAGTCCGGAAGGGGTTAGCCAGGAGGCTGCGCAACCTGGTGCGGCAGGTAATGATACCGACGCCTTGGTGCGCGATTGGAAACCAGAAAGCAAGGTCTTGCCCAAGAAAGTGGAGAGCGAGACAGTGACTGCCGAGTCAGGCAATTACGAGGGCCGTCGAATCGTGATCTCCGACGACGTGGTCGAGAAGCTGATGACAGGGCCCACCGCCAGCGGCGCCCTGCCCAGCGAAGTGGTCAAAGAGCTGACCGGTGAAGAGTCAAACACGGTCGGTCAGCCCCGGCCCAATCTACAGGCTGGTACGCAGGCCAAACAGACGACAGGCAGTCAGAGTGTGGCGGTCCCCCCGGCGACCAACACCAACATCGTAAAGGACGTCGAGCAGGCAGTGCCCGCCCCCCGGGTTGCCCTGACCCCGATAGCCACCTTGCAAAAGAAAGCCAAGACCCATTACAGCGTGCAGTTGATGGGGGCGAGCAACCGGCCGGCGGTCGACAGCTTCGTGGCTGAGAACAAGCTGGCGGGCAAGGTCTGGGTCTATCAGACCCAATTCCGTGGTAGTCCCTGGTTTGTGGTGCTGCAGGGAGATCATGCCAATCTCCAGCAGGCGAAGGCGGCCATCCGCCAGTTGCCACCCGCCCTCGTCAAAGGGCAACCCTGGCCCAAGTCGTTCGCCCAGGTACAAAAAGAGCTGAAGCCATAGCAGCAGGTCGGATAAGGGGGTAGAATCGCCCCCCTTTTTGGGTTGTTGCCTTCTTAACGCCGGATTTCCATGAAGAAAACACGCGCTTTTTTAAAATGGGCCGGGGGAAAGTATTCCCTGGTTGAAGAGATTGCCGAGCGCCTGCCAGCAGGACGTGTGTTGCTGGAACCTTTCGTCGGCGCAGGATCGGTATTTCTCAACACAGATTACGATGCCTATGTACTCAACGACATCAACCCGGATCTGATTGCGCTCTATAACCACCTCAAGCTCACACCTGAGCGGCTGATTGCCGAGGCGCGCAAGCTGTTTGTGGCTGAGAACAATCACAAGGCGGCTTATTATCGATTGCGGACCCAGTTCAACCAGACGGAGGGCAGCTTCGACCGCGCTCTTCTGTTCCTGTTCCTCAATCGCCATGGGTTCAACGGTCTGTGCCGTTACAACAAGAAGGGTGGCTTCAACGTCCCATTTGGCTCTTACAAAAAGCCCTATTTCCCGGAAAAAGAGCTGTGGTTTTTTGCGGAGAAGGCGCAGAAGGCGACCTTCATCTGCGAGAGTTATGCCGATGCCATCAGGCGGGCGCAGGCCGACTGGGTCATCTATTGCGATCCCCCTTATGCCCCCCTCTCTACCACGGCCAGTTTTACCAGCTATTCGGCCGGCGGCTTTACCCTGGACGATCAGGCGGTACTGGCCCGGTTGGCTCGTCACACGGCTGCCGAGAAAGGAGTGCCCGTGCTCATCAGCAACCATGATATTGAACTGACCCGTGAACTCTACCGTGGTGCCCGGCTCGATGAGATTCTGGTCAAACGCACCATCAGCCGCAATGGCGGCACCCGCAACAAGGTGGCCGAGTTGCTGGCGCTCTATCCCCCCGGTATCGCGCCGGAGCAGGGGTGGTATCCAGGGGATCTGGTCGAGACAGGAGCCAGCGTCTAGGGGAGGGGATGGTTTAGCCGAGTACCCAGCTAACCAGTAGCCACAGAGAGCCGACCATCAGAGCGATCAGCACGACGCCCATCAGGATGAACGCCCATGGCGAGCCGTTGGCAAAATCGCGTTGGCGATTGCGTTGGGATTGCACCCCGAACAGGGCGGCGAGGGTGCTGGTGAGCGTGTGCCACAGGGTGAGTCGTTGGTTCATTTGTGCCTCCTGGCTCCCTACAGCCTAGCCAGTTTTCGTCAAGGTATCCCCTTTAGCCCCAGAACCCGCCGAGACATCCTGCCGCTGACCCGCTCATGAAAGGCGATCCCTCCCGTTTTTCTGCTCTGATCACGGCCATATGCATCAGGCTTGGCTGCGCCAGACAGCCTGACCTGCATCACCTTCCCGGCCTGGGTGGCGCGACATCTCTGCTCGTATCGCTTCCTTGACCGGGAAAATAGGCCTCCTGTGTGGCATGAGGCGCGGTAAGCGGCAATCAGTCTCGTTTCCTGAGCCAGTTTGGGGTAAAATTGCGCCGTTTTTTCGCCTAGCTGCCAATGGATGACGTGATGAAAGACTTTCTGATAGCTCCCTCGATCCTCTCCGCCGATTTTGCCCGTCTGGGTGACGATGTTGCCAAGGTATTGGCAGCGGGTGCCGACGTGGTGCACTTCGATGTGATGGACAATCACTATGTGCCCAATCTGACCATAGGCCCCATGGTCTGCCAGGCCCTGCGTGACTTCGGTATCAAGGCGATGATCGATGTGCACCTCATGGTCAAGCCGGTGGACAGGATAGTCCCTGATTTTGCCAAGGCGGGTGCCAATCTCATCACCTTCCACCCGGAAGCGTCGGATCATGTGGATCGCACCCTTGGGCTCATCAAGGAGCAGGGTTGCCAGGCCGGTCTGGTGTTGAATCCGGCTACCCCCCTCTCCTGCCTCGAATATGTGATGGACAAGCTGGACGTGATCCTGCTGATGTCAGTCAACCCTGGTTTCGGCGGCCAGAGCTTTATTCCCGGCACCCTCGACAAGCTGCGCCAGGTGCGCCGTCTGATCGACGAGAGTGGCCGTGACATTCGCCTGGAGATCGACGGCGGCGTCAAGGTAGACAATATTCGCGAGATCGCGCAAGCCGGTGCCGACATGTTCGTGGCAGGCTCCGCCATCTTCAGTCAGCCGGACTACAAGGCAGTGATCGACCAGATGCGTGCGGAGCTTGCTCATGTCCAGCGTTAATCGTCCCTTCGATCTGGTGCTGTTCGACTTGGACGGCACCTTGATCGACAGCGCCTCCCAGCTGGCACTGGCGGTCAATCGCACCCTTGCCGACCTGGGACTGGCCGAGGCCGACGAGGCCGTGGTCCGTACCTGGGTCGGCAATGGTGCCGATAAGCTTATCTCCCGCGCCCTGGATTATCGCGGCGCTGGCGAGCAGTTCAGCCAGGCCCGCGGCCTGTTCGATCGGCACTACCAGGCTTGCCTGCTCGAAGGTCTGGCTATGTATGATGGCGTCGAGCAGAGTCTGCGACGTTTGCAAAAACTGGGTTACCGCCAAGCCGTGGTGACCAACAAGCCGAGTCACTTCGTGCAGCCAATCCTCGATGCCCTCGGCATTGCCGATTGCTTCGCGCTCTGGCTGGGCGGTAACTGTGTGGAACCAAAGAAGCCGAGCCCGACACCGCTGCTGCATGCCTGCCATGAGCTGGGTGTCAGCCCGGCGCGCACCCTGATGGTGGGTGACTCCGAAAATGATGTGCTGGCCGCTCAGGCTGCCAGCATGAAGGTGGTGGGGCTCACCTATGGCTATAACTATGGCCGCCCCATTGCCGACTCCAATCCAGACTGGGTGTGCGAGCATTTCTG
The DNA here is from genome assembly GCF_051376105.1 of Aeromonas molluscorum. Taxonomy (NCBI): domain Bacteria; kingdom Pseudomonadati; phylum Pseudomonadota; class Gammaproteobacteria; order Aeromonadales; family Aeromonadaceae; genus Aeromonas; species Aeromonas molluscorum. The sequence goes on from NZ_JBPQCY010000002.1 coordinate 889,678, forward strand.
TGAGCTCGATGCCCTGCTGGTCGAATAAGAACAAGGACTCCTCTCCATGGCTAAACCAATAGTACTGAGCGGTGCCCAGCCCTCCGGGCAGCTCACCATAGGCAACTACATGGGCGCCCTGCGTCAGTGGGTCAAGATGCAGGATGACTTCGATTGCCTCTATTGCATCGTCGATCTCCACGCCATCACCACCCGTCAGGATCCGGCTTCTTTGCGCAAAGCCTGCCTGGACGCTGCCGCCCTCTATCTGGCCGTCGGGATAGATCCCGCCAAGAGCACCGTCTTTATCCAGTCCCATGTGCCCCAGCACGCCGAGCTTGGCTGGATCCTCAACTGCTACACCCAGATGGGCGAGCTGTCGCGCATGACCCAGTTCAAGGACAAATCGGCGCGCTTTGAGAACAACGTCAACGTTGGCCTGTTCGGTTACCCGGTGCTGATGGCGGCGGACATCTTGCTCTATCAAGCCAATCAGGTACCGGTCGGCAACGATCAGAAGCAGCATCTGGAGCTGACTCGTGACATCTGCACCCGCTTCAACAATCTGCACGGCGAGGTGTTCACCCTGCCCGAGCCCTTCATTCCCGAAGAGGGTGCCCGGGTGATGAGCCTGCAGGACCCGACCAAGAAGATGTCCAAGTCGGATGACAACGAGGCCAACTTCATCGGTCTGCTGGAAGATCCCAAGCAGATAGTGAAGAAGATCAAGCGGGCCGTCACCGATTCGGACGAGCCTGCCGTGGTGCGCTTTGATCCGGTCAACAAGCCTGGGGTATCCAACCTGCTGACCCTGATGTCTGGCGTGACGGGCCGCACCATTCCGGAGCTGGAACAGCACTTCGAAGGCAAGATGTATGGCCATCTGAAAGGTGAGTGCGCCGAGGCCGTGGTTGCCCTGCTCGAGCCGCTGCAAGCCCGTTTCCACGCCCTGCGTCAAGATGAGACTCATCTGCAGGCCATCCTCGCTGCCGGTGCACAAAAGGCTCGGGAAAGGGCTGAAAAAACCCTGGCCAGCGTATATGATGTGGTTGGCTTTGTTCCCAGAGCCTGATATATCGGATTGTGGTGTAACCGTAGGAAGCCGGGTCTCAACCTGGCTTTCTTTGTTTCCCCCTCGGTATCTGTGATCCCCGGATCTTGAATTTATGTGGACCCCGAGTCCCAAGAGTGAGCATGTCCATCCAAGAAAAAATCTCCATAGACGAGCTGGGCGACAAGGGTCACTGGCTGCGCAAGTTTCGCAAGGCCAAGAACCTCAATACCCTGCAACTGATGGTTTCCAATGCCATCGACAGGCACCATGCCGTCCCTGCCATCGTCGCCGCCATCTACCTCGCCGAGTGCCAACGTGAGCGTGAAATGGAACAGGGCCGTTATCTGGATCGCTGACGCCATTGGCTCGGCCTGCTGTTGTGTTGCGATAGGTACCTTCCCCTGTCGGTGACGCCTGTTTCGTCTCCTCTTTGATTTGCCTTCCGTGCGTATTGTTCATACCGCAAACCGCCCGGCGGTATCCTCTATCTGCCCGTTTTCTGGCGGTGCGGCGCAGCCATGAAAAACCCCGGGTGTGCTGATCACCCGGGGCTGGCTCATTGGCTGTGTTCAACGACGGCCTCTTGCCGCAACGCTCGGCGAAGTTGTCTCAGTTGACCAGTCCCATCGCCTGGGGCAGGGCCATCGAGATGGCCGGCACATAGGTCACCAGCATCAGGATCAGAGCGATCACCACGAAGAAGGGCAGCAGTGGCTTGATGACCCCCTCAATCTTTATCTCGCCTATCTTGCAGCCGGTAAACAGGATGGGGCCCACCGGCGGCGTGATGGTTCCGAGGGAGAGGTTGAAGATCATCATGATGCCGAACTGCACCGGGTCCATGCCGAACTGGGTACAGATGGGCAGGAAGATAGGGGTAAAGATCAGCACCGCTGGGGTGGGGTCCATGAAGGTGCCCACCAGCAACAGCACCAGGTTCATGACCAGCAGAATGATCAGGAAACTGTCGGTGAAGGAGAGCAAGCCCGATGCGATCAGTGCCGGGATCTTGGTGAACGCCATCACCCAGGACATGATGGATGAGGCGGCCAGCATCAGGATCACGATGGCCGTCATCTTGGCGGTGGCCAGGAAGATGGCGGGCAGGTCGGCAGCTTTGATGTTCCGGTAGCAGACACCGAGGACAAGCGAATAGACCACGGCGATGGCGGAGGCTTCGGTCGCGGTGAAGATGCCGCCGAGGATGCCGCCGATGACCACCACGATCATCAGCAGGCTGGGGATGGCATCCAGCAGCAACTTGAGGCGCAGACCCTTGAGGGAGTCGGGCTCGGCCATATAACCACGGCGCTTGGCAATGAAGCCGGCTACCAGCATGACCCCCAGCCCCCACAGGATGCCGGGCACGTAGCCACCCATGAACAGTGCTGTGATGGAGACGCTGCCGGCGACAGTGGCATAGACGATCAGGGAGTTGCTTGGGGGGATCAGCATGCCGGTCGGGGCCGAGGCGATGTTGACCGCGGCGCTGAAGGCGGGATCGTATTTATCTTTCTTCTGGATCGGGGACATGATGCCGCCGATGGCCGCCGCCGAGGCGACGCCGGAGCCGCTGATGGAGCCAAACAGCATGTTGGCAACCACGTTGGTCTGGGCCAGCGGACCCGGCAGGAAGTTGCTGACGATCTTGGCGCAGTTGATCAAGCGAATGGCGATGCCGCCATTGTTCATCAGATTGCCGGCCAGAATGAAGAAGGGAATGGCCAGCAGGGCAAAGGAGTCCAGGCCGACGAAGACCCGCTGGGCAGAGGTCAGGATGGCGCCATCAAAGGGCAGGATCATCGCCATGGCCAGGAAGGAGGAGAGCCCGATGCTGATACTGATGGGGGTGCCGATAAACAGCAGGACAAAGGCACCGATGAACATCACCAGCGCGACAACAACCGCAATATCCATGGTTATACCTTGTGCTCGAAGGAGAGTTGTCTGGCCAACCCGTATTGGTTGTACAGGCAATAGAAGACGGTCAGTACGCCGCAAAGGGGAATGGCGGCATAGATGACGCCGATGGGGATCTGCAACGCCGAGTCGAGTTGTCCCATCTGGCGGCTCATCCCGATGTAACCTCCCACGCTCAGTACCAGCAAGGCAAATAGGGTGGTCGCCAGCTCACCGAGCATCTCCAGCAGGATGCGAACATTGTGTGGCATGCGATCGCGCATGAAGGTGATCGCCATGTGCTCGCGCAGTCCAAAGACATAGGCACTCCCGATCAAGACCAGCCAGATAAAGAGGTAGCGGGAGAGCACCTCACTCACGGCGCTTGGGTCATTGAGCAGGTAGCGGGTCGCCACCTGATAGGTGACCAGCAGTGTCATCAACGCCACGATGGCGATACAGAAATAAGAGACCAGCAGATCCACTCTTTGCTTGAACCCGGTCAGCGAGGCATAGAAGCCTTGTTGAACGGGGGGGCCGGGAGGGGCGGAGAGCATTGTGGGTTGTTGAGCGGGTTTCATAGAGGAACCTCATAGAAAGGGCTGCCATGGCAGCCCTTAGCAACAGCTGCCATTAGTTGGCCAGTGCGCGGATCTTGTTGAAAATATCTTTCTGCTCCGGGGTGACCAGCAGCGTCTCTTGCAGCGGCTTGCAGCGCGCCTGGAAGGGGGCGATATCCACTTCGGTGAAGGTGGCTCCCTGGCTGGTAGCCGTCTGCTTTGCGGTTTCCAGCGCCTGACTGAAGAGGTCGAACTCGGTCTCTGTGCTCTCTTTGGCCAGTTTGCGGAAGGTCGCCTGATCGGCGGCATCCATCTTTGCCAGGAAGGACTCGTTGGCCACCAACAGGTCAGCCACCATCACATGGCGGGTGTAGGAGAAATGCGGCGCAACTTCATACTGCTTCAGGTCGGCGTAGGTGATCTCGTTGTTCTCGGCGCCATCTAGCACCCCCTGCTGGATGGCGGAGTAGACCTCTCCCTGGCCCATGGGTACGCCGGTTCCCCCCATGCAGGTCAGCATCTTGACCATGGTGTCGGACTGCATCACCCGGATCTTCTCTCCTTTCATATCTTCCGGGGTCTTGATGGGAGCCCCCTTGACGTACATGCTGCGCGCCCCGGCGGTATAGGCGGTCAGCACCTCAAAGCCATTGCCCTTGGTAGAGCTGAACAGGGCATCCAGGGTGCCACTGGTGAACACTTTGCGTTGGTGAGCCGGGTTGTCGTAGATGTACGGCATGGCCAGCACGGAGAAGTTCTTGTTGAAGTTCTCGACCAAGGGATTGGCGACGACAGCCAGCTGAATGGCGCCGGACTGCACTAGCTCCAGGGCCGCACGTTGATCCCCAAGCAGCTCGTTGGGATGAATTTCCAACTTGTATTTACCACCGGTGGCGGCTTCGAGCTTCTGGCTGAAATCTTGAAGCGCCTTGAACTGGGGATTGTGTTCAGACTGGTTAAACGCTGTCTTCAGGATCACAGGGCCAGCAGCCTTGCTGTCTTCACCACATCCAGTCAGAAACAGACCCGCGGCGACAACTGTGCCAATCAGAGACAGCTTGGGCAGAGCATTGATGGTACGCATGTGTGTTATCCCTTGGTTATTTTGATGTCGTTCATGCTACGCGAATCCGGCCGCATTTCAGTGATCAAACTCAAGTTAATGAAATGGCGTTCCATATTTGAAGGAATGCTGAGTCAAGTTTTGTGTTTGCTGCATGTGGCATTGTCACAGTGAAGCTGAAGAGGGATTTCAATCGAGGTTTTCTATCGCGAAAAGGGGGAGCATCAGCTCCCAAAGGGCCACGAGAAGAGGAGCCGCCAGTGATGACATGGTGTCATGCGCGGAGCTGGCCTCCTGCCTCTCAATACGGCTGGAGGCAGGGGCATTCATGCAAGAGAGAGGAACGAATGGTTGCGGCCAGTGGCCATTACTGGGCGGACAGCCAGGTTTTGCAGATCTTGAACACGACTTTTTTTATCTGGGCCGAAGAGCCGACCTGGCAGGTGGGTCTGTGTACCTCGCCGGGATAGAAGATGGCGAAGTCGCCGACATTGAGCAGCAGCCGGGTGGTGATCGCCGGGTTGTCCAGGAAGATAAGATCCGGCTTGGTTTCCCGGTGGTCATGGGGGGAGGTGACAGTGGGGCTGAGGGCTATCATCTCCTGCCCGAGCAGCACTATCTGGATATCTAGGTAGCGATCGTGAAATTCGCTCTTCAGATCCGCTTCCTGAGCGGTGGTGGGGCAGGAAACGATGTAGAAGAGGGTATCCTCGATGAGATCATATTTTCCCTCTTCCCGTTGCTGCAGCTTGTGCAAGGAGAGATCGGGCCGGCTCAGAAGGCGCAACAGCGGGGGCGGCAGCATGGCGATGGCGAGTTGCTGCAGGTTACCAACGATCATGGGATGGATCCTTTCATTGAACCGGCGGCGCAGGGCTATGGCAAACCGGTCGGGGCTGGAATGATGGGCCCGTGGGACAGGCCCATGCAGGCTCAGAGCGCGGCCATGGCTTCCTTGGCAAGGACGCCGATTTTGTACCACTCGCGATTGTCGATGAGGTTGGCGGGAACCATCCAGGTGCCGCCACAGGCAAAGACTGCGGGCAGGGCAAGGTACGCCTTCACATTGCTTGGACTGACGCCGCCGGTGGGCATGAAGGCGACCGGATAGACGGCGCTCATGGCCTTGAGCATGGCCAGCCCACCGGACGGTTCTGCCGGGAAGAACTTGAGAGTCTTTAAACCCAGCTCCATGGCCTGCTCGACCTGGCTGGGATTGTTGACGCCGGGAATGATGGGCACCCCGCGGGCCTGGCAGTACTGCACTATGCGTGGGTTGAGCCCCGGGCTCACGATGAAATCCACACCGGCGGCGATGGCCTGATCGACCTGGGCCGTGGTCAAGACGGTACCTGCACCGATGATCATCTCGGGGAAGGCGTCCCTCAGTCGGCGTATGGATTCTGCTGCTGCCGGGGTGCGGAAGGTGATTTCGGCACTGGGCATGCCGTTTTCCAACAGGGCGCGACCGAGGGCCACGGCATCGTCGGCATCCTGGATGGCAATGACGGGAATGATCTTCAGGGTCGATAGTGTTTCAAGCAATGGGGACATGGGAAGCCTCGTGGGATGGGTGGTCAGGGGTGATGGGATGTGGCATTGCAGTCAGGGGGATGATGGCGCCTCGATGTTGAATGACGGTGCTTGCCAGCCGATGGGCATAGCGGGCCGAGTCGGCCATGGAGTGCCCCGCCAGCCGGGTGGCGAGGTAACCCGCACTGAAGGAGTCCCCCGCCGCAGTGGTGTCGATGACCTGTTCGCTCGTCAGGGGGATGGCCTGCACTTCGCAGCGGTACTCTGGCTGCACGATGAGACAGGGCGCGGCCCCGCGCTTGATGACGATCTCGTTCACGCCCAGTGCACGGGTACGGGTCAGGCACTGGGACTCATTGCTGTCCCCCCAGAGGGCGACCTCGTCATCCAGGGTCAGGAAGGCGAGATCGGTCAGCGCCAGCATGGCGGCATAGGTTTGCCGGGCCGCTTCCTGGCTCTCCCACAAGCGGGGGCGGTAGTTGTTGTCAAAGGCAATTCTGGCTCCGCCAGCCCGGCAGTCGGCCAGTAGGTGCAGCAGGGTCAGCCGGTCAGCTTGTGACAGGATGGCGAGGCTGATCCCGCTCAGATAGAGATAATCAAATTCATGCAGCCGCTCACCGATCCGCTTCGCTTGCGGGGTTTGCAGCCAATAACGGGCCGCCGCGTCGCTGCGCCAGTAGTGGAAGGTGCGCTCCCCGCGCTCGTCGGTCTCGATGAGGTAGAGGCCGGGCAGCTTGTGACTGAGACGCTGCACCAGCTCGATGTCTATCCCCTCCTGCTGCCACTGCGCCAGCATGGCGCTGCTCATGGGGTCAGTGCCAAGGGCACTCACGTAATGCACCGAGATGTCAGGGTTGGCGCGGGTCAGGTAAACGGCCGTGTTGAGGGTATCCCCTCCAAAATGGCGCACTATGTTGGCCTTGTTTTCGGACAACTCGATCATGCATTCGCCAATGACGGCGACCTTGATAGACATAGATCCTCCCGCGTGTTCCGCGTTGATGATGGCGTCATTCTATTTAATTGACAGGGAAGAAAAAACAATTGAAACATCATTTCATTAAAAATGTGACAATGGTCTTGTATTGATGTGAGGAAGCAAGCAGGCAAGGAAGGGTGGCCGTGCGTCGGCCGCTAGGGACGCTCTCATGGTCAGCGCGTTCGGCGAGGCTCTGGCCGATACCTGCGTGAGCGAGACCACATTCTCTATCTATTAGTAGATGATTTGACTGGATAATCGGCTCTGTCACTATGATGGTCATTTCATTTCAAATACAATGAAACAATCAATCATTTTTTTTGGAAGTGAACAATGTCGATGATAGACAACTCGCCAGAATCGGTATCATCGGTACTCAAGGTGTTCGGCATACTGCAGGCACTGGGGGAGCAGAAAGAGATCGGAGTGACCGAGCTGTCCCAGCGGATCATGATGTCCAAGAGCACCGTCTACCGTTTCTTGCAGACCATGAAGACCCTGGGTTATATCACCCAGGAGGGTGAAACTGACAAGTATGCCCTTAGCCTCAAGCTGTTCGAGCTGGGCGCCAAGGCGCTGGAACATCAGGATCTGGTGCAGATTGCCGACGAGCAGATGCATCGGCTCGGCAAGCTGACCAAAGAGACCCTGCACCTTGGGATGCTGGATGAAGACAGCATCGTCTATTTGCACAAGATTGACTCCGAATACAACCTGCGGATGTACTCCCGTATCGGTCGTCGCCGTCCGCTCTACAGCACCGGCCTTGGCAAAGTCATGATGGCTTGGTTGCCCGAAACGGAAGTGCGCGCCATGCTGGCCGGTGTGACCTTCGAGCGCTTTACCGAGCATACCCTCGCCGATGTCGATGCGCTGCTGGTGGAGTTGGCTCAGGTGCGCGAGCAAGGCTACGCCGAAGATCGGGAAGAGATGGAACACGGTCTGCGCTGCTTCGCCGTGCCTATTTACAGCCGTATGGGGCGGATCATTGCGGGGCTCTCCCTGTCGTTGCCCCTGGTGCGCTTCCATGAAGAGAACAAGGCCACCCTGGTGGCCCAGTTGCATGAGGCGGCGGCCAATATCTCTGCCGGGCTGGGTTTCCACGACTATCCATTTGGTTCTCACTCCTCACGCTGATTGAGTATCTCGTCTCAAAAAGAGCAGGCTTGGCCTGCTCTTTTGCATTTCAGTTCCCATCGACAGTGACCCGTTGCCCGTGATTGGACCCGCAGGCAGGGTGGTTCACCCCTCGATGTCCTGCGGGGCTGCCTGGTAGAGCTTGAGGATGGTGTAGCCATTGATGACGAAAAAGATGCTCTCTTGCAGGATGCCACCGATGGATCCCGCCCAGATATTGTGGGTCAGCCAGCAGAGGGTGCTGCTCAGCATGCACAGTCGCAGCGCAATGCCGTTGAGGCGAAACAAGGCGACGGTGCTAAGGGTGGTGCCGAGCAGAGTCAGCATCTGCACCGGATGCTCGATGCGGGGGATGACCAGCAGCCAGGCCAGCGTCAGAAACAGCAGCATCACGCCGGGCCCGCGATAGTAACCGGACACCCAGTTGCGCATCGCGCACAGCAGGCAGTTGATGGCGCCGACCGAGGATCCCAGCAGCAGGAAGTGCAGGCCCATCAGGGAGCCATTGAGGGTGAGGTGGAGTCTGAGTTTGTTGTCTTGGCGTTGCATGAACGCCGTGGCGCCAACGAGACAAGCCAGCAGGCCGATGGATTGGGCAAACCAGAGATTATCGAGGAACATATTGCTTTCCTGTCCGCGGACAACGACAAAAGGCGCCTCGCGGCGCCTCGTCAAACAGGGGGAAATTAACGCGCCAGCCAGCCGCCATCGACAGCGATGGTATAGCCATTGATGTAGTCGGAGGCGGCAGAAGCCAAGAATACGACCGGGCCCATCATGTCGTCCGGCACACCCCAGCGACCCGCCGGGATCCGCTCAAGGATGGCGGCATTGCGGTCATCATCGGCGCGCAGTGCCGCGGTGTTGTTGGTGGCCATGTAACCGGGGGCGATGGCGTTGACATTGATCCCCTGGTTGGCCCACTCGTTGGCCAGCAGGCGGGTGATGCCCATGACGCCGCTCTTGGAGGCGGTGTAAGAGGGAACCCTGATGCCGCCTTGATAGGAGAGCATGGAGGCGATGTTGACTATCTTGCCGCCCTCGCCCTGGGCCATGAACTGCCTGGCCACGGCCTGAGACATGAAGAACACGCTCTTGATGTTGATGTTCATCACATCATCCCAGTCCTTCTCGCTGAAGTTGATGGCGTCGTCTCGGCGAATGATGCCCGCGTTGTTCACCAGCACATCGACGCGACCGAAGTGGGAGACCGCCTGATCGACCAGGGCCGGCAGGGTGTCTACCTTGCTGACATCCGCCTTCAGGCTCAGGAAGCGACGGCCGATGGCCTCGACTTTGGCGATGGTGTCGCTGGGTTCGACAATGTTGATGCCGACGATGTCACAGCCCGCTTCGGCAAGGCCCAGTGCCATACCCTGACCCAGACCGGTATCGCAACCGGTGACGATGGCGACCTTATCTTTCAGATTGAATGCATTAAGAATCATGTTGTTACCTCTAGCCACAGGAAGGTGTGGGATTAAGTGTCAGGAGCCGCCGCCCTGGCTGCTCGAGATGGGGGCTTAGCGCAGATCCTGGACCGCGACATGGTCCATATCACCGAATACCTGGTTCTCGCCCACCATGCCCCAGATGAAGGTGTAGGCCTGGGTGCCGACGCCGGAGTGAATGGACCAGCTCGGGGAGATGACGGCCTGCTCGTTGTGCACCAGCAGGTGACGGGTCTCGTCCGGTTTGCCCATCATGTGGAACACGGCGGCGTCCTCCTTCATGTTGAAGTAGAAATAGACCTCCATGCGGCGCTCGTGGGTGTGGCAGGGCATGGTGTTCCACAGGCTGCCCTCTTCCAGCTGGGTCATGCCCATCACCAGTTGGCAGGTCGGCAGCACGTCCGGTACCAGATACTTGTAGATGGTGCGGCGGTTGCTGGTGGATGGGTCCCCCAGGGTCGCCGGAGACGCTTGATCCTGGGTGACCTTGCGGGTCGGGTAGCTGGTATGGGCCGGAGCGCTGTTGTAGTAGAACTTGGCTGGCTGCTCGGCGTTGACGCTGGCAAAGCTCAGGGCACGGGCCCCCTGGCCGACATAGAGCGCCTCGGCCTTGTCCACTTCATAGGTAGTGCCATCCACCACCACCACCCCCGGGCCGCCGATGTTGATGAGGCCGAGCTCGCGCCGCTCGAGGAAATAAGTGACCCCGAATGCCTTGCCGAGCGCATCGGAAAAGGTCAATGGCGCATCAACCGGCATGATGCCACCGAACACGATGCGGTCGATGTGGCTGTAAGTCATGGTCAGCTCGTTCGGGGTGAAGATCTCTTCTACCAGAAACTCACGGCGCAGGCCCTGGGTGTCCAGTTGCTTGGCATGATCGCTGTGGATGCTTTGACGAGTTTGCATAATGAACCTCAATTGCGGGCCGCACGCGGCATCAATGACAATGTGTCGGGAACTCCTGTCGTTGAAGGCACGATAGCAAAATAAAAAATAGCGATCAAATTAAAATGAAACATCGTTTTGTATTTTGTGATTTAGGTTGTGCATTTTTATTTTCAGGGGACAGGACGAGCGATGCCGCAGGAGAGCGTTCGCGGTGATCTGTCGACGAGGCGTCCGGTCAATGTCGAGGGTCTCGGGGGAATGCGCCCGGCAAGAGAGGGGTAGCCAAGGTGATAGAGAGGAGGAGCAGAGCGGGCGGACTCCTGGCTGCGGGTTCCGGGCCCCTGTGGAATGATCCACCAGGAGGGCATTGATGGGCGGGCCCTCGCCCCCGCGGCATCCATTGGCAGGCGTTTATTAACCAGGACAGACGTGCCAGAATGCGCGACTCGCCAGCCGACGGCGGGTTACCATCGCCTCGATTTCAATCCCTGGGTTTATTGCATGCTGTTACTGATCGACAACTACGACTCTTTTACCTGGAACCTGGTGCAGTATTTTGGTGCGCTGGGGCAGGAGGTGGTGGTCAAACGCAACGACGAGTTGACCCTGGCCGACATTGAGGCCATGGCCCCCGAGCGCCTGGTGATCTCCCCCGGACCCTGTACACCGAATGAGGCTGGCATCTCCCTGGCCGCCATCAAGCACTTCGCCGGTCAATTGCCCATTCTCGGAGTCTGTCTCGGCCACCAGTCCCTGGCCCAGGCGTTTGGCGCCGAGGTGGTGCGTGCCCGCCGGGTGATGCATGGCAAGACGTCCCTTATCCGTCATCAGGGGGAGGGGGTATTCGCGGGGCTCAATGATCCGCTGCGGGTGACCCGTTACCACTCACTCGTGGTCAAGGCGCAGACACTGCCTGATTGCCTGGCCGTGACGGCCTGGAGCGAGCATGAGGATGGCAGCGTTGACGAGATCATGGGGCTGCGCCACAAGACGCTGGCCCTGGAAGGGGTGCAGTTTCATCCCGAAAGCATCCTGAGCGAACAGGGCCATGGGTTGCTGGCCAACTTCCTGGCTCACCGCTGAGTCCATCCTGCCCTATATTGCACTGCTTTATCTCCTTTACCCGCATCATCTGCTGATGGGCTGCCTCGGCTCCCATCCATCGCCCAGGCTGTCCGTTCGACTAGATTGATTCATCTTTCCCACCCCAAAACCTTGGGGGATTTCACCCTGTTTCGGCTATAAGACGTGACTTGAGTCTCATTTTTACGCTATGGGTAAAATTTTTTTCTCTGACGGTTTATTCACCCCTCTGCCAGTCGAAATTATCTCTTGCCAACAGCCTCTGAGCCGTTATGCAATGGGGCTGCCTAAAATCTCACGGGCAATCGAAGATTGTTCCTTGCAGGCCGTCAAGTTACAGACTTTTTACTTTTTTTCTGTGACAATACCGTCACGTTTACACGGATTTAACTTTTAGGCGGTGGATTATTCTGTCGCCATCTGGAAGGAGAGCAAGTATGTCAGAGTTGTTGGCAGTGACACGTGAAGTGTTCGATGAAGTGATGGTTCCCAACTATGCGCCCGCCAATGTCATCCCGGTGCGTGGTGAAGGTTCACGTGTCTGGGATCAGGCTGGACGTGAGTATGTGGATTTCGCCGGCGGTATTGCGGTCAATGGCCTGGGTCATTGTCATCCCAAGCTGGTCGAAGCCCTGAAAACTCAGGGCGAGAAGCTGTGGCATCTCTCCAACGTCATGACCAATGAGCCGGCCCTGCGTCTGGCCAAGAAGCTGGTCGCCGCCACCTTCGCCGACAAGGTCTATTTCTGCAACTCGGGCGCCGAAGCGAACGAAGCCGCGCTCAAGCTGGCCCGTCGCTATGCCATCGACAAGTTCGGTGCGCACAAGACCCAGATCATCGCCTTCCATCAGGGTTTCCACGGTCGCACCTTCTTCACTGTGAGCGTGGGTGGCCAGGCCGCCTACTCCGACGGTTTCGGCCCCAAGCCTGCCGACATCACCCATGTCACCTACAACAACCTGGCCGAGCTGGCTGCTGTCATCTCCGACAACACTTGCGCCGTGGTGATGGAGCCCTTGCAGGGTGAGGGTGGCATCATTCGTCCCACCGACGAATTCGCCAAGGGTGTGCGCGAGCTGTGCGACAAGCACAATGCCTTGCTGGTCTATGACGAAGTGCAATCCGGGGTTGGCCGCACCGGCGAACTGTTTGCCTACATGGGTCTGGGCGTCACGCCGGATATCCTCACCAGCGCCAAGGCGCTCGGCGGCGGTTTCCCCATCGGCGCCATGCTGACCACTACAGAGATAGCCGCTCACCTGAAAGTGGGTACTCACGGCTCGACTTACGGCGGTAACCCGCTGGCGTGTGCCGTGGCTGAGGCGGTGATCGATGTGATCAACACTCAGCAAGTGCTGGCAGGGGTCAAGCAGCGCGAAGCCCTGTTCCGCGCCGGCATCGAAGCCATCAACGCCAAGTACCACTGCTTCAGCGAAGTGCGTGGCCAGGGCTTGCTGCTCGGCGCCGTACTGAACGATGACTTCAAGGGGCGCTCTCGCGACTTCCTGCTGGCCTCCATCGATCAGGGGCTGATGGCCCTGGTGGCCGGCACCAACGTAGTGCGTTTTGCCCCCTCCCTGGTGATCCCGGAAGCGGACATCAAGGAAGGTCTGGCTCGCTTCGAGCTGGCCGTGGCTCAGGTTGTTAACGCCTGATCCCGAATTGAGGTGGGGAGCCCTCCCGGCAGGAGCCGGGACCCCACCTGTCGTCAATGAAAGGGAGTTGTCATCTATGTTGTTAATCCGTCCTATCGAACAGAAAGATTTTGCCGGTCTCAAGACTTGCGCCATCGAATCCGGTACTGGCATGACCTCCTTGCCGGTTAATGATGAGCTGCTGCAGCGCAAAATCGACGCCTCCACCCAGACTTTTTCGGACAAACCTGCGGGAAAGGGCGACTGCCTCTATTTCTTCGTGGCCGAAGATCTGGACACCGGGGACATGGTTGGCACCTGCGCCATCGATGCGGCCGTGGGCCTGTCCCAGCCGTTTTATAACTATCACATCGGCAAGGTGGTGCACTCTTCCCCCAAGCTCGGCATCTACAACGTGGTCGAGACGCTCACTCTGTCCAATGACTACACCGGCAACTCTGAGCTCTGCACGCTCTTCTTGCGCGAATGTGCTCGCGAGGGACTCAACGGTCGGCTGCTCTCCAAGCACCGTTTCCTGTTCATGGCCGAACACCCCGAGCTGTTTGACAAGACCGTCTTCGCCGAGATGCGTGGCGTCTCCGACGAAAAGGGTCACAGCCCCTTTTATGAGTGGCTGCAAAAGCACTTCTTCTCGATGGATTTCCCCACCGTCGACTATCTGACCGGGATTGGTAAGAAGCGCTTCATCGCCGAGCTGATGCCCAAGTACCCCATCTACGTCAATCTGCTCAGCAATGAGGCGCGGGCCGTGATCGGCAAAACTCACGACAAGACCCGCCCTGCCATCAAGATGCTGCAGGACGAGGGCTTCGTGAACCGCGGCTATGTCGACATCTTCGATGCCGGCCCCACCGTCGAGTGCGATGTGAACAACATTCGCAGCATACGCCGCAGCAAACGGCTGACCGTGGTGGTGGGCGAGCCCCTGGGTGGCCACACCTATCTGCTGTGCAACACCCGCTTCGAACAATACCGTGCCTGCCTTGGCAATATCCGGGTCGATCTGGACAAGCAGGAGGCCATAGTGCCGCCCAAGATGGCCGCGGCCCTCAAGGTGGAGAATGGCGATCAGGTCAGGGTCGTGGATCTGGACTGACAACATGGGGATAGTGCGATGCATTGTCCCGCTGAACACGATGAGCTGGCGGCCCGCACTGGGTGGCCTGGCAGGCGAGAGCCAAGCAACAAGGGATATGAGCAATGAGCGAATTAGTACAGCTGATCAATGGCAACTGGCTGGCGGGTGAGGGCAAGGCGTTCGAGTCAAAAGATCCGGCCAAGAACCTGGTGGTCTGGTGCGGTCAAGCGGCCAGTGCCGCTCAGGTGGATGCCGCCGTCAAGGCTGCCCGCACCGCGTTCTACCACTGGGCGGATCTCCCCCTGGCGGCGCGCAGTGCCATCATCAGTCGCTACGCCGAACTGCTCGGCGAGCACAAGGAAGCATTGGCGCTCACCATAGCCCGCGAAACCGGCAAGCCGCTGTGGGAGACCCGCACCGAGGTCGCCGCCATGCAGGGCAAGATTGCCATCTCCCTGCGCGCCCACGATGAGCGTACCGGCACGGTCGAAAATCCCATGCCGGGTGCCAAGGCGTTCGTACGCCACAAACCCCACGGTGTGGTTGCGGTGTTCGGCCCCTACAACTTCCCCGGCCACCTGCCCAACGGCCACATAGTGCCGGCACTCATCGCCGGCAATACGGTGGTGTTCAAGCCCTCCGAGCTGACCCCCATGGTGGCCGAGGCCATGCTCAAAATCTGGCAGGAAGCGGGTCTGCCCGCCGGTGTCATCAATCTGGTGCAGGGGGAAGTCGACACCGGCAAAGCCCTGGCAAGTCACAGCGACATCGATGGCCTCTTCTTTACCGGCTCGTCCCGTACCGGTCACTTCCTGCATCAGCAATTTGCCGGTCAACCGGGCAAGATCCTGGCGCTGGAGATGGGTGGCAACAACCCGCTCATCGTAAAAGACGTGAGTGATGTGGACGGCGCCGTGCACGCCATCGTCCAGTCCGCGTTCATCACCTCGGGTCAGCGCTGCACCTGTTCTCGCCGTCTGTTCGTGGAACAGGGCCCGGCCGGCGACGCATTGCTGGCGCGCCTCATCGAGGTGGTCGGCAAGATCAAAGTGGGTCACTACGATGATGCGGATCAGCCCTTCATGGGAGCCATGATAAGCGAGCGTGCCGCCATCGGCATGGTCGAGGCCCAGGCCAAGCTGCAGTCACTGGGTGGCAAGAGCCTGCTCACCCTCAAGCATCTGGAGCCGGGCACGGGATTTGTCTCCCCCGGTATTGTCGACATCACTGTCGCACAAGGATTGCCGGATGAGGAGTACTTCGGCCCACTGCTGCAGGTGACCCGTTACCAGGACTTCGACGCCGCCATCGATCTGGGCAATGCGACCAGTTTCGGGCTGTCGGCCGGTCTGCTTGGGGATAACGAAGCGGACTGGAACCACTTCTTCAAGCGCATTCGCGCCGGTATCGTCAACTGGAACAAGCCCATCACCGGTGCCTCCAGTGCGGCGCCATTCGGCGGCATTGGTGCCTCCGGCAACCACAGGGCGAGCGCCTACTACGCCGCCGACTACTGCGCCTACCCGGTCGCATCGGTGGAAGACAGCAAGGCTGCCATGCCAGAGCAGCTCTCCCCCGGTTTGAGCTTCTAAGGCAAGGCCCTGTGCACCTCGTCAGCGATTGATAACAAAAGGGCTCCTCGAGGGCCCTTGTCTGTACCCGCAAGCAAAGGAATAAAGTGATGCAAAAGGATATCGAAACCCTGTTCGGTCATCTGTGGGATAACTACATTCAGGTCACCCCGAGTGCCCACAAGGTACATCAGCTGCTTGGTGGCGGTGCCGCCATCGTCAACGACCATGTGGCGTTCCGCACCTTCAATCTGCCCCAGGTGGGCCTCGAAACATTGGCCGCTCATTTTCGGGCGCTGGGTTACGAGGAGAGGGATGAGTATGTCTTCAAGGCCAAGAAGCTCTATGCCAAACACTTCGAACATGCCGATCCGGATGCGCCCAAGGTGTTCATCAGCGAGCTGAAGGTGGAGGAACTCTCCGAAGGCGCCCAGGCCATCATCCACAAGCTGGTGGATCAGGTACCCGATCACCTGACCGACACCTCGGCCTTCCTCTACGCCGGTGCCCCCTGGCAGGTCTCCCACGCCGACTACCAGACCCTGCTGGCCGAGAGCGAGTACGCGGCCTGGATGGCGGCCTGGGGCTATCGCGCCAACCACTTCACCGTCAGCATCAATCGCCTGGCAGACTTTGACACCATACAGTTGGTCAACGAGGCGTTGAAGGCGGCGGGTTTCGTACTCAATACCGCCGGTGGCGAGGTGAAGGGGGATCCGCAGGTGATGCTGGAGCAGTCCTCCACCATGGCGGACAAGGCCGATGTGGCCTTCACAGACGGGGTGCGCACCATACCGAGCTGCTTCTACGAGTTTGCCCTGCGTTATCCGCAGGCCAATGGCGTGCTCTACCCGGGCTTCGTCGAAGCCTCCGCCGACAAGATCTTCGAATCCACCAATAGCATGTAGTGGGGTTGGGACCTCGATGTCAGTTGTCGGTCATGTCGTGTTGAAACGCCTCCCAATTGGGAGGCGTTTATCTATCTTATCGGGGAGTGATGATTATCGGCGGGCGGTATTTAGACAGCGTTATCGTTAAGCGTGAATACGTCATGAACGGGGGGTTATTTTCTGAATGGCTTGACTGCTTTCCAGAGAAAAAATACCAGCGCTTTCATGGTGATGTTTTGCTGATTTAATCCTTTTGCCCAGATTTTATCAAACAGAAGCATCCAGTTTTTTGCGACGGCCTCTCTGGAGTATTCACCTAATCTCTGCTTTCCATGGGCTGTCATTGCATGGTACAGATCCGGATTGTTTTTTAGCATGACGGCAGTCTTTATTATTTCAGCTGAGTTATGTGCGACCAAGTAATCCAGTGGGCTGTTTTTGATTGCCTTTACTGCGGGTTCATCATCACAAATTAACACGCAACCAGCCAGCCATGCATTGATGAGCTTACTCGCAGGCTTGCGCGACAAGGTATGGTCGTGGTGTTTTCGAAAGCAAAGGACAATGTCTACATCCTGATAGTCAGTCCAGTTATTTAACTCTATTTTTAATAAAAGACCATGCGCGGCCAAATTTTCTCTGAATGCATCGCTTGTCAATTCGGGAGGAAAGCTATCTATACGGCCAAAATAACCAATAGTCGTAATTGCAGTTCGTTGCGCACATCTTGGTTTAAGGCCTGGCTGGGGCCAATGTGAGATGAATAGGCCACCATTTTTCTCCGCGGACTGTATTTGCTCGACCACATAGTCGGCCCCAAAAACATGCGGTCTGTCTGCACGGCAGACCACAGTCAGCCCGCGCCATGGCTTTACTCTCGGGCTAAAGTCATCGTAATGAAGCAAGTTTATTTTATTTGGCAGGCATGTAGTGCCAACGCTACACGTAATGTCATCCCCATAGTAGTAATTCAAATTAATAAGTGTTTGAAATGTCCAGACGGTACATCCACTCACACTCAGTCTTTGAGGAATATCATCAGGGTGAATGCGGGTATCGAGCAGTGCCTGTACGCTCTCACCATATTTATCCATGCTGTCTTTACGACAAACAACATGTATCTCTATTTTATCGTTGTTCAAGCTAGATACTCTAGTTGCCGGGATGTAGCTGAAATGTTGTTATTGGAATTTATCAAGTTGATATCATTATTTATCAGGTTAATTTGAGATTAATTTTATGGTGTCCAAATTAAAATGGCAATGTGTGATTCCCGTTGTGGGAACTGATCCGGCATTGCGTCGAAAGCAAGCCACTCATCATGGCGATTGACCACTCCCTGGGATGAGGCCAGCCGAAGGCATGTTGCAAGTCTGCTGTTTGTCGTCTGACTAGCAGGAGTAGGAAGAGAAGGAGAAGGGCAGGGTGGACGGTACCACAAGGTGCCAAGCGGATTTGCTACCGCTTCGATGAGAGGGGTCTTAACGAAAGTCTCTTGTTGCTAGACGCTCCCCCCTTGCTTTACCGCCAGTAGAAGATGGACCCGCTATCGCGTGACGGCATCCACGCGCTGACAGCGGGTCAGTGCGACCGGCTGGATCATCAGGCCCGCTTCAGGACACCTTCTGTCGCCAGCATGGTTGCCATGCCCGCCGCCTTGCCGGCCTGGATGCCGATCTCGGTATCTTCGAACACCAGGCAGCGATGGGGATCGACCCCCAGCAGCTCGGCCACTTTGAGGAAGGTATCGGGGTTGGGCTTATGGTTTTGCACATCATCGGCGCTGACCAGGACAGGGATAAAGGCATCCAGTCCGGTAGTGCGCAATATCTGCTGCGCCTGGTCCCGGGGGGCCCCCGTTCCTATGCCCATGGGGATCTTGCCATATTGCGCCTTGACCAGCTCCGCCATCGTGGGGAAGACGGCGACCTCGCCTATGTGCTGCAAATAGAGTGCTATCTTGCGGCGGGTGAAGGCTTCGACATCGATGGTCACTCCCTGCTGCTCGGCCAGCATGGCGACTATCTTGCGGGTGGGAATGCCGCCATAGCTGTTCACCAGCTCGCGATCGAAGGCGAGCTGGAATTCATCGCTGGTAATCTGCCAGGCATCCAGGTGCAGGGGCATGGAGTCGACCAGGGTGCCGTCCATGTCGAAGATCAGGGCATCGTATTGTTCAAACAAGGGGTTAGCTCCGCGCGGGGGAAAAGCCCAGCCTAACATGAGGCACGCAGGCTATGCTGGGATCCGTCTCATGCTCTGTGCCTGAGTGTGCAATGGGAGCCGATATGGCCTAGGCCCAATCAGGCGATAGCGGGGACCAGGTTGGAGTGGGAGGCGAGGGGCCATGAGGCATGGAGGCAGTCGTCCTCATAATATGGCACCATGTGAAACACCGAGCCCGTCGCGGCCTATCCCTTTGCGAGCCCCCTGATGTCTATTTCGCCAAAAACAGTGTTCTCTAGCGTGGCCCTGGTCATTGCCTTGGGGTCACTGGAGAAGAGCATTGTCACCACGCCCCTGCCCATGATCGGCGCCGAGCTGAATGCCGGCTCGGCCCTGACCTGGGTAGTTACCGCCTACTTGCTGGCTGCGACAGCCGCGCTGCCGGTCTATGGCAAGTTGAGCGACCTGTTCGGCCGCCTGCGGATGCTTAACATCGGCATAGTACTCTTTCTGGCGGGTTCCCTTGCCTGCGGCTTGGCCCAGGATCTGCCTACTCTGCTCGCGGCTCGGGTGCTGCAAGGATTGGGGGGAGGTGGCCTCATCGCCCTTGCCTTCACTGTGATTGCCGACAGCATACCGCCGCGGGAGGTGGGCAAATATCAGGGCTATATCTCCATTGTCTATGCGGTCTCCAGCATAGCGGGCCCGCTGCTCGGAGGTTACTTTACCGAACAACTGAACTGGCGCTGGATCTTCTGGATCAATCTGCCGCTCGGCGCCCTGGCACTGTGGCTGGTCAATCGCAATCTGCGTCATCTCAACCTGCGTCGTCAGAGTCGCTTCGACTGGAAGGGGGCCGGGCTGCTGATTACGGTGACCACCTTGTCGCTCTTGCTGCTCTCTCCGGATACCCCGTTGCCGAGCCTCTGGCTGGTCATTGCGCTCGGGACGGCACTGTTACTGCTCATCTTCATCGAACGGCGTGCCCATGACCCCATATTGCCTGCCCATCTGGTGCGATTGCCCGGTTATCTGGTCGCGGTGCTGCTCTCTTTGATTGCCCAATTGCTGATGTTTGCCGTGCTGGTCTATCTGCCCTTGCAGATGCAATGGCAGAAGGGGATGAGCGCGAGCGAGAGCGGCCAGGACATGGTGATCTTCATGGTATTCATCACCCTTGGGGCCTTCGTGGGTGGCAAGTTCATCGCCCGCACCGGCAAATACAAGCGGTTCGTGGTGATGGGGTTCGCCTTGGCGGCGCTGGCCCTCTGGCTGCTGCACTTCGATGTCTGGGTGAGGCTGGCGCTGCTGTTTGCCGGGTTGGGGCTCGGACTGACCCTGCCTGCGCTCGCAGTGGTGGTGCAAAGCGCGTTGCCCGCCCAGGATCGCGGCATCGGCATGTCGCTGTTCAACTTCGGTCGCGAGCTGGGCGGCGCCGTCGGTGTTGCCGTCTGCTCGGTATTGTTCCACGCCTCCCTGTCCACCACGGCGGATGGTCCATTGGACCACCTCAGCCCGACCGAGCTGGCGCCGGGCTTTAGCGGGACTTATATCGGCATGGCGGCCATCGCCAGCGGCGCCCTGCTGCTCACTCTGGTGGCACTCAAACGCCATGAGCTGTCGAACCGTACCCATTGAGCGGGCGCGGGATCGCTTCGGTACGCGAGCGGGTCAGAGTGCCAGGTAGTGACGCAGCCTGGTCACGTCGGCTATCTGCGGGCCATCCTCCCCGTCCTGCACTATGCCCTGGTCGATCAGCTCCTTGAGCGCGCGGCGATAGACGCGCTCTGTGGTGCCAAAGCGCGCCGCCTCGTGCGCCCGCTTGCGTGACCCCAGCATGGGAGTGCGCTGGCGCTCGCGCCACAGTTCATAGGCGATGTTGTAGGCGATGGGGTGCAGCAGGCGGCTGGTGGTGATGTCCAGGGTATCCAGATAGTCGCTGGCAAGCGCCGAGGCGAAGAAGAGGGTGAGCTCGGGTTCGGCCAGTAGCCGTTGGGCTAGCTTGTGAGCGCAGATGACGCTGGCGTCCAGTTCGGTCTGCGCCACCACGTTCCACTGCACCGGGGTGGCGCTGAAGAACTCCATCTCGCCGAAGATCTGCCGCTGGCAGGCTATCTCCCCCAATTGGAACAGGCGCCCGGAGTGGACGGCGCTGCTGAGGGAGACCCGTCCCGTCGCCACCAGATAGAGGTGCTCGCTCTGCTCCCCCTGGCGCATGATGAATTCCCCGGGCAGGTAGCGGCGATCAAATAGCGAACAGGCTTGAAGGGCTTGGGAAAATTTGGGGGCCAGCCGGCTCAGCTCGGCATGAAAGCGACCCAGGGGATAGGGTTCTTGCTGCACCTTGAAAGGGCCTTGCATAGAGGGAAGAGGAGGGAGGCTAACAAGCGCGCCGACCCTATGCCAGCGCGAATGAGGGTGAGTGTGCGGGACTTAACGCTTTGGCCCTGTCACTGACCCAGGGCGTGCAATGCGGCGGCGATGGCCAGCTGTTCCCCTTTCATCATGGCGGCCTCTGCACTGGCGTAATCACTCACGCCCTGCTGCACGTCCTGCTCGAACGCCACCACAGTGCAGAGCACGGCGGCGACCCGCACCTTGCGAAGTCGCCCCACGACGAGCAGAGCGGCGGTTTCCATGTCTGCCCCCAGCACACCGCGCTCATGCCAGTAGCGGCACACTTTCTGCTCGTCATCCCGATAGAAGCTGTCATGGGAGCGCACCAGCCCGTGCCAGTGAGGCAGGCCACTGGTGGCGATATGGTCGAGCAGGGCGGCTTGCAGCCGGATATCTGCGCAGGCCGGGTACTCGGCAGGCAGATAGGCCAGGGAGGCGCCATCGTGGCGCACGGCCCCCTCCACGACGATGAGATCCCCGAGTCCGATCTCATGCTGCAAGGCCCCCGCAGAACCGACTCGCACCAGCACCCGGGCGCCAGCCTGCACCAACTCCTCCAGCGCTATGATGGCGGAGGCGCCCCCTATGCCGGTGCTGCACACAGTGATGGGCAGGCCCTGATGACGGCCGTTGATGAGGCGAAACTCCCGGTTCTGGCCGAGCGACTCGCACTGTTCGAGCTGGCTGGCGATGCGATCGACCCGAGCCGGATCACCGCACAGCACCACATGCTCGGCAACCTGATCCGGGCGGCATTGCAGGTGGGGCAGCAGGCTCATACGATCACCTGCTGCGGGCGTTTGGCGGCCAGCATCCAGAGGCGTGTGCCGTTGGCGGCGATAAACAGCAGGATCAGGTATTCGAGCGACATGGCATAGACGCCTTGGGCGGCATAGACGCCGATGCTGATGAGGTTGATGACCACCCAGAGGATCCAGTTCTCCACGTACTTGCGGGTCATCAGGATCTGGGCCACCACCGAGAGCACCGTCATGGTGGCATCCCAGAACGGGAAGGCGTCGGGGGAGGGCTCAGGCATGGCAAGATCGGCCCCGAACAGGTTGAGCAGGGCGACCGAGGTACGTGCCAGGGTGGCGAATACGGGGTCTATGTAGCGGGTCAGCAGGGCGATGGCCAGCACGCTGATGGCGGCGGTCATCAGCAGTTTGGACTTGCTGAGCCAACGGATCTGCAGGGTGTCCCCCTGCGCGTTGGCGGGGCGGGTCCAGGCGTACCAGCCGTAGAGGTTGGCGCAGAAGAAGAACAGTTGCAGCATCAACAGGCCGTAGAGCTGGATCTGGAAGAAGATGATGGCAAACAGGCTGACGTTGATGAGGCCAAACAGGTAGTTGATGGTCTTCTCCTGGCTGGCGAACCAGATGCAGGCCAGGCCGAACAGAGTGCCAATCCCTTCAATCCAGGACATGGCGTAACCGCTGCCCAGAGGGATGGTGACCAGGGTGTGATTGATGCTGAACCACTCGAATATGCTCATCGTCATGTCCTTGAAAAATGGGGCTGGAGCTGCGAGCCATTCTAAGGGGGCAGGGGCTGGGCTGGCAGGACTTTTGTCCGCCCCTTCACGAGCGAGATCAAAGAATTGCATTCCAGGGTGCTCAGCGCGAAGAGGATTGGCTTTATTGATATGTCACAAGATGCTGCAATGGGGGCTGTGTTCTGATGGAGTCCGCAGTCATCATGAAGACCGCGTGACGCAGAAGAAGGAGAGGTCATTGAATTCCGAGTTGGTCTGGGTGCTTTGCCTGTTGCTGGGCGCCATCTATCTGTTCGTCAGCAACAGGGTTCGCATGGATGTGACGGCCCTGCTGGTGCTGATCCTGTTCGTGCTGAGCGGGATCCTGACCCTCAATGAGGCGTTGGCCGGCTTCAGCGATCCCAGTGTCATCCTGATCGCCGCCCTGTTCGTGGTGGGGGAGGGATTGGTACGTACCGGCATCGCCTATCAGGTGGGCGACGCCCTGGTCAAGGTGGCGGGCAACAGTGAGACCCGGCTGCTGGTGCTGCTGATGGTGGCGGTCGCCGGGCTCGGCGCCGTGATGAGCTCGACTGGCGTCGTGGCCATCTTCATTCCTGTGGTGCTCAGTGTCTCGAACCGCATGGGGATACCTGCTGGGCGGCTGATGATGCCGCTCGGCTTCGCCGGTCTCATCAGCGGCATGATGACCCTGGTAGCGACACCGCCCAACATGGTGGTCAACAGTGAGCTGGTGCGCCATGCCATCCCCGGTTTCAGCTTTTTCAGCTTCAGTCCCATGGGGCTCATCATATTGGTGCTCGGCATCGGTTACATGCTGCTGATCCGTCGCACCCTGGCCAGCGATACTCCGCCCGGGCGCAGCAAGGGATCGCGCCGCAGCACATTGCGCGAGCTTATCCGCGATTATCGGTTGACGGGGCGGGCGCGGCGCCTGGCGATCAGGCCCGGCTCGCCGCTCATCGGCCATACCCTGGATGAGTTGCAACTGCGTGCCCGCTATGGTGCCAATGTCATCGGTGTGGAGCGCTGGCGCAAGTTCCGGCGGGTCATGGTGAGCGTATCGGGCATCTCGGAGTTTCAGGCGCGGGACGTCTTGCTCATCGACATGGCGGATCCCGAGGTGGATATCCGCACCTTCTGCAGCGAGGCCATGCTCGAGCCCATGATACTCAGAGGCGACTATTTCTCGGATCAGGCGCGGGAGGTGGGCTTGGCCGAGATCTCCCTCATTCCCGAGTCCAGCCTGCTTGGCAAGAGCCTGCGCGAGACAACCTTTCGCAGTCAGTATGGGTTGAGCGTGGTGGGGCTGCGGCGCGGCAGCGAGGCGCTGACCGGACGCTTGGTCGACGAGCCGCTGCAGCTGGGGGACAGGTTGCTGCTGGCCGGTAACTGGAGCCTCATTCGCCAGCTACATGCCCATCAAAGGGACTTCTTGCTGCTGGGACTGCCCGCCGAAGTGGACGAGATGGCCCCGGCCCGCAGCCAGGCTGCCTACGCACTGCTCTCGCTGGGGGTCATGGTGCTGCTGATGGTGACAGATCCTGTGCCCAACGTGGTGGCCGCGCTGATAGCCTGTCTGCTGATGGGCCAGTTTCGCTGTATCGATCTGGAGAGTGCCTACAAGTCTATCCATTGGCCGACCCTGATCCTCATCGTCGGCATGTTGCCCTTTGCCCTGGCGCTGCAAAAGACGGGAGGGGTGGATCTTATCGTTGGCCTCTTGATGGATCTGGTCGGCGACATGGGGCCCAGGGTCATGCTGGCCAGTCTGTTTGCCCTCTGCGCGCTCACCGGGCTCTTCATCTCCAACACGGCCACCGCCGTATTGATGGCACCCATCGCCATAGGCGCGGCGCAGCAGATGGGGGTCTCTCCCTATCCTTTTGCCATGACCATTGCCATCGCGGCCTCGGCGGCCTTCATGACGCCGGTCTCGTCACCGGTCAACACCCTGGTGCTAGGCCCTGGCGAGTATCGTTTCATCGACTTCGTGCGAGTGGGAGTGCCTTTTACCTTATTGGTCATGGGCGTGAGCGTGGTCGCCATCCCCTGGTTTTTCCCGTTCTGAGTGCAGTCTTGAGTGGGAAGAATGCGGGGCGATGGGCAGGCGCGGCCTGCGGGCCGCCTTGTGATGGCACATTGTTATTTGTTATCAGGGGGGACCATGGCCGCCAAGATGAGTGGATGTGGCAACAGGACGAAGAGGCCGGGCTGAGACAGTAAAATCCGGGCACAAAAAAACCAGCCTGAGCTGGTCTGTTTGGTACTGCTGTAATGGTGCGGAAGGAGAGACTCGAACTCTCACGCCTAGGGCGCCAGAACCTAAATCTGGTGCGTCTACCAATTTCGCCACTTCCGCAAACTATATGGTGGCTATGACGGGATTCGAACCTGTGACCCTCGCATTATGAGTGCGATGCTCTAACCAACTGAGCTACATAGCCGTCTTGTATGCGACCAGGTCGTTTACAAGTAAAATTCGCTGGGTGACCAGGCTTTGGACCTGGGCGTGTTGACGAGATCGAAACCTCACCGCTCCACCACAGCACATCATCGACGGTCGATGACAGGTAAAATGGCTGGGGTACTAGGATTCGAACCTAGGAATGGCGAGATCAAAACCCGCTGCCTTACCGCTTGGCGATACCCCAACAATGTCCTTCAACAGCACGAGTGCTGACAAAGAACCTTAACATTACTGAGACACTAGGTAAGTAACCTAATCACGTCGGCGAGATCGCAATCCCTCACGTTTATCACAGCATGTCATCGACAGGGTCAATGACAGATAAAATGGCTGGGGTACTAGGATTCGAACCTAGGAATGGCGAGATCAAAACCCGCTGCCTTACCGCTTGGCGATACCCCAACTGCAACTAGAAATGGTGGCTATGACGGGATTCGAACCTGTGACCCTCGCATTATGAGTGCGATGCTCTAACCAACTGAGCTACATAGCCGTCTTGTATGCGACAAGGTCGTCTACAAGTAAAATGACTGCGTTACCAGGACTTGCACCTGGATACGTTGACGGGATCAATCCCTCACGTTTGCCGCAGTGACTCATCGACACGTCGATGATAGGTAAAAATGGCTGGGGTACTAGGATTCGAACCTAGGAATGGCGAGATCAAAACCCGCTGCCTTACCGCTTGGCGATACCCCAACTGCTACTCTCCAACAGCCAGCAAGCTGCCAAAGAACCTCAAACTTCTGCCTTGATACCAGTACATGACCGGCTGCATTGACGAGTTTGAATCGTCACTGCTTTCACGGCTTGCCATCGACTCACGCCAATGACCAATCAATAATGGCTGGGGTACTAGGATTCGAACCTAGGAATGGCGAGATCAAAACCCGCTGCCTTACCGCTTGGCGATACCCCAACTGCAACTAGAAATGGTGGCTATGACGGGATTCGAACCTGTGACCCTCGCATTATGAGTGCGATGCTCTAACCAACTGAGCTACATAGCCAACCTAGCGTCCAGTGAGTCGTTGCCTCGTCACTGTGCGGCCCGAATTATGCGGATCTGGCTTTGGGGCGTCAACCCTTTTTTTGCCAGAAAAACCGAATTTGAGTGCGTTTGGCCAGATATTGCGCTCTGTCGTGCAAAAGCCCAACAATCTGGTTTTTTTAAACTCATGGGGATGACCATAAAGGCCTGAGACATGAGAAAAAACAGGCCAGCAAATGCTGACCTGTCATGGGGTTAGACGTTGAACAGGAAGTTCATGATATCGCCATCCTTGACGATATAGTCTTTCCCTTCTGCTCGCATCTTGCCCGCTTCCTTGGCGCCTTGCTCACCCTTGTAGGTGATAAAATCATCAAACGCGATGGTTTGTGCGCGAATAAAGCCTTTTTCGAAGTCGGTGTGGATCTTGCCTGCCGCTTGCGGGGCAGTGGCGCCGACCGGTATGGTCCAGGCCCGTACTTCTTTCACGCCAGCGGTGAAATAGGTCTGCAGGTTGAGCAGTTCATAACCTGAGCGGATCACCCGGTTCAGGCCTGGCTCTTCGATACCCAGATCGGCCATGAACTCGGCGCGATCGTCGTCATCCAGTTCGGCAATGTCGGACTCGATGGCGCAGCAGACCACGACCACGACCGCATTTTCGGCGGCGGCGATTTCACGGACCTTGTCGAGGAAGGGGTTGTTGTCAAAGCCATCTTCCGCCACGTTGGCAATGTACATGGTTGGCTTGAGGGTCAGGAAGTTGAGGTGGCTGACGGCGGCCAGCTCCTCTTTGTCCAGTTTCATGCCACGGATCATCTGACCCTCTTCCAGCACGGCACGGATCTTTTCCAGGGTCTCAACTTCCAGCTTGGCATCCTTGTCGCCGCCCTTGGCGCGCTTGGACTGACGGTGGATGGCGCGCTCACAGGCATCCAGA
Organism: Aeromonas molluscorum; assembly: GCF_051376105.1. Taxonomy (NCBI): domain Bacteria; kingdom Pseudomonadati; phylum Pseudomonadota; class Gammaproteobacteria; order Aeromonadales; family Aeromonadaceae; genus Aeromonas; species Aeromonas molluscorum. Next base: position 916,960 of record NZ_JBPQCY010000002.1, read on the forward strand.
TCCGACAGGGCCAGTTCGGTGTTGATCACCTCGATGTCATCGGCCGGGGAGACCTTGCCGGCAACGTGGATGATGTTTTCATCCTCGAAGCAACGCACCACGTGGCCGATGGCTTCGGTTTCGCGGATGTTGGCCAGGAACTGGTTACCCAGGCCCTCACCCTTGGAGGCGCCCGCGACCAGACCGGCGATGTCCACGAACTCCATGGTGGTCGGCACCACGCGCTGGGGGTTGATGATGGCCGCCAGGGCGTCGAGACGCGGATCCGGCATGGGGACCACACCCGTGTTTGGCTCAATGGTGCAGAACGGGAAGTTGGCGGCTTCGATGCCAGCCTTGGTCAGCGCATTGAACAGGGTGGATTTACCTACATTGGGCAGGCCCACGATACCGCATTTGAAACCCATGAATAGTTACCTTACGTGATGGATGCTGTGAGGAGCCGCCAACGCGGCTCCTGTCTATCTTTCTTTCTGCCCTGAACGGTACAGCGTTCATGGCCCGTATCTTGTTCACGCGGCATGAATACGCAGGTATTCATGCCGCGTGCTTATGCTTTTTCGGCCTTGAAGCTGTGCAAGCGATTCATGGCCTTGGTCATACCCTGTTTGAACAGAATGTCGGTGGCGCGCAGGGCTTCGTCCAGTGCGGCATCGATCAGACTCTGTTCACTGCTGGGCGCCTTGGTCAGCACGAAGCCGGCGACCAGCTCCTTGGCGCCGGGGTGGCCGATGCCGAGCCGCAGCCGGAAGAATTCCCTGTTATTGCCCATCTTGGTGATGATGTCTTTGAGGCCATTGTGGCCTCCATGACCCCCGCCTTGTTTGAACTTGGCGATGCCGGGGGGCAGATCCAGTTCGTCGTGGGCGACCAGCATCTCTTCGGGCGCTATCTGGTAGAAGCGGGCCAGGGCAGCCACTGCCTTGCCGGAGAGATTCATATAGGTGTTGGGGATGAGCAACCGCACATCCTCTCCCTCGACCAGGATGCGGGCGATGTGACCATGGAACTTGGGCTCTTCACGCAGGCTGGCGTTGTGCCAGCGGGCCAGTTGCTCCACATACCAGGCGCCCGCATTGTGGCGGGTCTTGGCATACTCGGCGCCAGGATTACCCAGACCGACGATCAATTTGATTTGGCTTGTCACGCTCAGTCTCTTCACTCGCAGCAGCCCGAAGCGGAGTGCCTAGGGCAATAGGACGCAATATTCTAGCCGCCGAGTGGCGATCACTCAACCAATGCCGTCCCGGCTCGCCATTTGTTCTGTTGCCAAGCCCGTTCACGCCGGGATCCTGGTCGTTCGCCGAGTACTGAAAAGAGAAAAACCGCCCTGGGGCGGTTTTTCTTATTTGGCCTGCCAGCAAGCTGGCGAGCCAGCATCAATGCTCGAACATGGCAGAGATGGACTCTTCGTTGCTGATGCGGCGAATGGCCTCGGCCAGCACGGTAGAGAGGGTCAGCTGCTTGACCTTGCCGATGGCCTTCATCTCCGCGGTGAGCGGGATGGAGTCGGTGATGATCAGCTCGTCGATGACGGAGTTCTTGATGTTTTCGACGGCGGAGCCGGAGAACACAGGGTGAGTTGCGTAAGCAAACACACGCTTGGCGCCACGCTCTTTGAGCGCTTCGGCCGCTTTGCACAGGGTGCCACCGGTATCGATCATGTCATCGACAATGATGCAGTCTCGGTCGGCGACGTCACCAATCAGGTGCATGACCTGGGAGACGTTCGGGCGGGGACGGCGTTTGTCGATGATGGCAATGTCGGTGTCGTCCAGCAGCTTGGCGATGGCACGGGCACGTACCACGCCGCCGATGTCCGGGGAGACAACCACAGGGGACTCGAGGTTTTTGGACTTCATGTCTTCGAGCAGCACCGGGCTGCCGAACACATTGTCAACCGGGACGTCGAAGAAGCCCTGGATCTGCTCGGCATGCAGGTCAACGGTCAGCACGCGATCGACACCCACGCTGGACAGGAAGTCGGCGACAACCTTGGCGGTAATGGGTACACGGGCGGAGCGGACGCGGCGGTCCTGACGGGCATAGCCAAAGTAGGGGATGACAGCGGTGATACGGCCAGCTGAAGCACGACGCAGTGCATCCACCATGACGATCAATTCCATCAAATTGTCGTTGGTCGGGGCACAGGTGGATTGAATGATGAAGATATCGCCACCACGTACATTCTCATTGATCTGTACGCTGATCTCGCCGTCGCTAAAGCGACCTACGGCAGCATTGCCGAGTTTGATAAACAGGCGATCTGCGATCTTCTGGGCTAGTTCCGGCGTTGCGTTACCAGCAAACAGCTTCATGTCAGGCACGGTTTGAAACCTCGGGGTTGCATCCAGTATGTGGGTGAGTCCGCAATCGAACCCATATCGTTCGCTAGCAAACGATTTAGCAAGCTGACGGGGCAGGGCAATGGGCCCGGGTCGGCAGACCAACCGAATGAACTATGCAGAGACCTTATAACAGAGGAGAGGGGGTCGAAGCCATGACGGTCGTCAGCCTTCGGTGATCCTTCCTATGCGTCAATGATGGCTGGGGTACTAGGATTCGAACCTAGGAATGGCGAGATCAAAACCCGCTGCCTTACCGCTTGGCGATACCCCAATCATTGAGTCTGTTGCAATGTCACGAAGAGTGGTGATATGTTCTCGCCCTTGGCGACAAATCCCCCCCACTCTCTCGGTACCTTGGCCAACACCTTTCGAGCACTCTCTTCGTCTTCAAACTGAGCAAAGACGCAGGCTCCTGTGCCCGTCATTCTTGACGGCGCGTATTCTAGCAACCAGCCGAGCGCATTGGCAACCTCGGGGTGGCGCTTTTTCACCAGTGGCTCGCAATCGTTTTTCCAAACCCCGTCCAGCAGGCTGCTCAATGCCAATTTGGGGGTACTGCGTGGCAAGTCCGGATCCTGAAAAACCTCGGCCGTGCTGACGTGGCACTCGGGTTTGAGAACCAGGTACCAGGCTTCGGGCAATTCCACCGCTTGCAACCGCTCGCCTACGCCTTCGGCAAAGGCGGCGCGCCCGCGCACGAACACTGGCACATCGGCCCCCAGGCTCACCCCCAGCTCGGCCAACTCATCCAGGCTCAATCCCCCTTGCCAGAGATGATTGAGGGCCACCAGGGTAGTGGCGGCATCCGATGAGCCGCCACCAATGCCACCGCCCATGGGCAGTACCTTCTCCAGTCGGATGTGGGCCCCCATGGGATGGCTCAACCTGGTTTGCAGCAGCCGGGCGGCGCGGATGATGAGATTCTGCTCATCAGGTACGCCGGGAATGGCCGGGCTCAAGGTGAGCTGGTCGGTGTCCGGCAGCGGCTCGAATTCGAGCCAGTCGCCGTGATTGAGGAAGATAAACAGGGTCTGCAGCTCGTGATAGCCGTCCGGGCGACGGTCATTGATGTGCAGGAACAGATTGAGTTTGGCCGGGGCAGGCCAGCGAATCTGGCTCATGGTTGCAGGATCCACTCGTTGATTTGCAGCTTGAGGCGGCTTTGGGGGCCGGTCATGTTGAGCAAGTGGGGCAGGCGGTAGCCATTTTGATCCCGGTAGTCCTGATAGTTGATCTGCCATTGGCCATCACGGACGCTCGCCAGACTGTTGTCCGGGTTGAGGTTGTAGTCGGCCTTGCCGGGCAACCCCTTGATCCACTCGGGCAACCCGTCGATGGGCAGGTGCCATCCGGTGAGTCGGTAGATGAGCGCCTCGGCATCCTGACTCTGATGCAGCTTGCCTTCGTTGTCGGTCAGGCTGACTTTTCCTCGCTCTCGACTCAGCTCCAGTATGCTGGTGCCAATCAGGCTGGTGAGGTTCAAGCGGTAATCATCGCCGTTTTGCTGCCAGTTGAGGCGCGCGCTGCCCTTCTGCTGGGCCGTGATGATGGCCATCTTGCCCGATAGCTGCCAGTGATCAAGACGCTCTAGTCGGGTCCGCTCTTGCTGCCAATCCACTTGCTGGCGTTGGGGTTGGGTCGTGGTACAGCCGGCTAGCAGTAGCAGGCCAAGTAGGGGGAAAAGTCGCAAGAACAAGGTAAGGCTCCCGAAATGGTGATTTGTCACAGTATAAGGGGCGGCCGTATTGCTTTTAAAGCCTTACCCTTTCTCGTACAATTGTCGGCCTTATACACCCTGTGCCCAAGAAACGATCAGCGCCCACTCATGAGTCTGCTTGCCCTCGGAATCAACCACAACACCGCCAGTGTCGCCTTGCGGGAACGGGTCGCCTTTGGCCCGGATTGCATCGACCATGCCCTGCGGGAGTTGGCGGCGCAGCCCGGGGTGAGCGAGGCGGTGATCGTCTCTACCTGCAATCGCACCGAGCTCTATTGTGCCCTGGAACAAGGTCATGGCGAGCAGGTGGCCCAGTGGCTGCAGCAGTATCACGGCCTGGATAACGCCGAGGTGGACAAGGCCATCTACCAGCATCATGACGAGGAGGCGGTGCGCCACCTGATGCGGGTCGCCTGTGGGCTTGACTCTCTGGTACTTGGCGAACCGCAGATCCTGGGGCAGATCAAGCAATCCTACGCCCATGCCCAGCAGGCCGAGGTGCTCAAGGGGTCGCTGGAACGGCTGTTCCAGAAGGCATTCTCCGTGGCCAAGCGGGTGCGCACCGACACCGAAATAGGCGCCAGCGCCGTGTCGGTCGCCTTCGCGGCCGTGAGCCTGGCGCGCCGTATTTTCTCGGATCTCTCCCAGACCAAGGTACTGCTGGTCGGGGCCGGTGAGACCATCGAGCTGGTAGCCCGTCACCTGCGCGAGCAGAACGTCCGTCAGATGATGGTGGCCAATCGCACCCTGCAGCGCGCCCATACCCTGGCCGAGGAATTTGGCGCCCAGGTGATGACCCTCGAAGAGATCCCGGATTATCTGCACGAAGCGGACATCGTCATCACGTCTACCGCCAGCCCCTTGCCCATCATCGGCAAGGGCATGGTGGAGCGGGCACTCAAGGCGCGCCGTTTCAGGCCCATGTTCCTGGTGGATATCGCCGTGCCCCGCGACATAGAGGCGCAGGTGGACGATCTCCCCGATGCCTACCTCTACACGGTCGATGACCTGCAGGGCATCATCGAGCAGAATCTGGAGACTCGCAAGCGGGCAGCCACCCAGGCCGAGGTCATCGTCCTGGAAGAGCGCGACGAGTTCATGGACTGGTATCGCTCCTTGCATGCGGTGGATCTCATCCGCGACTACCGCGCCCAGGCCCAGCAGTACGCCGAAGAGGAGCTGACCCGCGCCCTGCAAGCGCTTGCGCAAGGGGAATCCCCCGAGGCGGCCGCTCGCGCCTTGACCCACAGACTCACCAACAAGCTGATCCATGCTCCGACCCAGGCCCTTCGCCAGGCGGGGGCGAGCGGGGATCGCGAACAGCTGATCCAGCTGCGTCAGGTACTTGGCCTGTCAGCGGACTAACTTTGCCCGGGCAGGCCACGCCGCCCCGTCACCATTGAGATATCGGGAACTATGAATCCGTCACTGATCAGAAAGCTGGAAGGCCTCATCGAGCGCCACGAAGAAGTACAGGCCTTGCTCGGCGAGCCGGGGGTGGCCTCGGATCAGGACAGATACCGCGCCCTGACCCGGGAATATTCCCAGCTGGAAGACATAGTCCACGCCTTCCAGCGTTTTCGTCAGGCCGAAGACGATCTGGAAACCACCAAGCTGATGCTGGAGGACACGGACACCGACTTGCGCGAGATGGCGCAGGAAGAGCTGCCCCTGGTCAAAGCCACGCTAGAAGAGCAAGAACAGGCGCTGCAGGTGATGCTGTTGCCAAGAGATCCCCGGGATGACAACAACTGTTATCTGGAGATCCGTGCCGGGGCGGGCGGTGATGAAGCCGCCATCTTTGCCGGCGATCTGTTTCGCATGTACTCGCGCTTTGCCGAGCGTCAGGGCTGGCGCCTCTCCATCGTCAGCTGCAACGACGGTGAGCATGGTGGCTACAAGGAGGTGATCGCCAAGATAGATGGCGAGCACGTTTATGGCCGCCTCAAGTTTGAATCCGGTGGCCATCGCGTGCAGCGCGTGCCCGAGACCGAATCCCAGGGGCGGGTGCACACCTCCGCCTGTACTGTCGCCGTGCTGCCGGAAGTGCCGGAAGCCGAGCAGATCGAGATCAATGCGAACGACCTGAAGATAGATACCTTCCGCGCCTCCGGGGCCGGTGGTCAGCACGTCAACAAGACGGATTCCGCCATCCGCATCACTCACCTGCCGACCGGTCTGGTGGTGGAGTGCCAGGATGAGCGTTCCCAGCACAAGAACCGCGCCAAGGCGATGTCCGTGCTCAGCGCCCGTTTGCAGGCGGCGGAAGATGAACGTCACCGCGCCGCCGAGCAGAGCACCCGTCGCAATCTGGTCGGGTCCGGCGATCGTTCCGAGCGCATTCGTACCTACAACTACCCTCAGGGTCGCTTGTCCGAGCACCGCATCAACCTCACCCTCTACCGGCTGGGCGAAATACTGGAAGGGGATCTCGACTGCGTCATTACCCCCCTGGTGCAGGAGTATCAAGCCGATCAGCTCGCCTCTCTGGCAGAGAACAGCTGATGCAGCATCTCTGTGCCGATAACGCCATGACCTCGGTGGAGCGCCGCTGATGCAGATCCAGCAAGCCCGGGCCCATATCATGGCGACGTTGGCCTTTGGGGAATCCCCCCGCGCCGATGCCGATGCGCTGCTCTGCCATCTGCTGGATTGTCGGCGCAGCTACCTGATGACCTGGCCGGAGCGTACCCTCGATGCCGCCCAGCAGGCCACTTTGCATGCGTGGCTCACTCGCCGTCTGAATGGTGAGCCCATCGCCCACCTCATCGGAGAGCGGGAATTCTGGTCGCTCCCCCTCAAAGTCAGCCCGGCGACGCTGATCCCGCGTCCGGATACCGAGCTACTGGTCGAACAGGCGCTCTCCCGGTTGCCCGCCGGGCCTTGCCGCCTGCTCGATCTTGGCACCGGCACCGGCGCCATCGCGCTGGCGCTCAAGTCAGAGCGTCCCGGTGACGATATCTGGGCCCTGGATCTGATGCCCGATGCCGTCGCCCTGGCCCGGGAGAACAGCCGGGCCTTGTCATTGCCACTGACACTGCTGGCGGGCAGCTGGTTTGCCCCGCTGGCCGAATTGGCGGCGCCGCCGCGTTTCGACCTTATTGTCTCCAACCCACCCTATATAGATCCGGATGACGAACATCTGGCTCAGGGTGATGTGCGCTTCGAACCACGCTCGGCACTGGTCGCCGACGAGCAGGGGCTGGCTGACTTGCGCCAGATAGTGGCGCAATCCCCGGACTATCTGCTCGCGGGAGGTTGGCTGCTGCTCGAACACGGTTGGACCCAGGGGGAGGCGGTGCGCAACCTGCTGTTGCAGCAGGGTTATCAGAGGGTGGCGACCATACGCGATTATGGCGATAACGAGCGAGTGACCCTGGGTTGCTGGCACCCTCATGACTGATGGCGGGCCAGGCCCCTGTCTTGTTCAAGGAATAAGTGATGTATTTTGCTCTCAAACATCTTCACCTGCTGCTCATCGCCGCCGCCGTGCTGATGTTCATACTGCGCTTCTACTGGCAGCAAACGGGGTCTAGCCGTGCGAGGGATCCCCGCACCCTGCAACTGAGTGGCTGGTGCAATGGCCTGGTGGTGCTCACCGGCGTGGCCCTGTGCATGGTGCTGGACCTCAATCCGTTCAATAATGTCGTGCCCTGGCTCAGCGAGAAGCTGGTATCCATTCTGGTGGTTGCCTTCCTGGGACTGATGGCGCTGCGTCTGGCCCGTGGCAATCTGATCCGCTGGTTTGCCTTTTTGGGCACACTGGGATGGGTCTATTTCGTGGCCAAGCTGGCCATACTCAAGCACTCAACGCTGTTTGGTTAAGGCCCATGATGCCCGGTATTGATAAATGGACTGAGGTTGCCGACTCGCTGCTTACGACCAGCGGTCTGCTACCTAGGGGAATAGCCTGATGTTTCGCATCGATGAGTGGACCGATTTTGAGGCCCAGGATCTCGCCTTGCTGGCCCTGAGCGTCAGCGAGGAGATCAATGAGCATAATGGGGAAGGATCCCTGCGCGAACTGGAGCTGCTCGACGAGTGGCTCAATGAAACACTCCAGGAAGGCACCGCCGACGAGGTGCGCACTCAGCTGATCCATGGTTTCTACCAGAGTCTGGGGTTTCACGGCGACTGGCAGGACTTTTTCTCCTCTGGCAACAGCGACATTGCCACCGTGCTGGAGCAGCGCCAGGGGATACCGGTCAGCCTCGGCATATTGTTGATCCAGCTTGGCAGACGTGTGGGGCTGGATGTGGAAGGGATCTGCTTCCCCGGTTACTTCCTGGTGAGTTTTGCGGGTGATGAGGGGGAGGTCTATGTCGATCCCTTCAATGGCGAGGTGCTGAGCCACAGCCGTATCGAACTGTTACTGCGTGGCTCCCTCGGTAACCTGGCGACCCTGAAACCGGATCATCTGCAACCTTCGGGGCAGTGGGAGATCATCGAACGGCTGATCAATGTCAGCAAGAGTGCCTTGCTGCGCGAGAATCGCATGGCCGAGGCGCTCCGTGCCAGCGAGCTGTTGCTGCGCATGAAACCCGGTGATCCGATGGAGACGCGGGATCGAGGTTTCATCTATGAGCAGCTTGACTGCCCGCGTTTCGCCGCCGAGGACTTTGAATACTTTATTGAACAATGCCCGGACGATCCGGTGGCCGATGTGCTCAAGATGCAGCTGGCCGCTCTGGATCTCAGCCCCAAGCCCCTCCATTGAGGACCCCTGGGAACTGAAACAGAAGAAAATCAAAACCGGTGTGCCCAAGGCGCAGCGGACTTATTTAGATTCAAGCCCCAAGCCCCTTCACTTTAAGGGGCCTGGGAACTGAAACAGAAGAGTATCAAACCGGTGTGCCCAGGGCATAACGGACCGACTTGGATGCAAGCCCCCAGCCTCTTCACTTTAAGGATGCCTGAGATGGAACAGAAGAATATCAAGATCAATGACATCGATGTAGCCAACGACAAACCGTTCGTGCTGTTCGGTGGCATGAACGTGCTGGAATCCCGCGACATGGCGATGGCGGTGTGCGAGAAGTACGTGGAAGTGACCAGCAAGCTTGGCATCCCCTTTGTGTTCAAGGCGAGCTGGGACAAGGCCAATCGCTCCTCCATCCATTCCTACCGGGGTCCTGGCCTGGAAGAGGGGATGAAGATCTTCCAGGAGCTCAAGGCGACCTTCGGCATGCCGGTGATCTCGGATCTGCACGAGGTGCATCAGGCTAAGCCGGTCGCCGAGGTGGTTGACGTCATCCAGCTGCCCGCCTTCCTGGCGCGCCAGACCGATCTGGTGGAGGCCATGGCCCGCACCGGCAACGTCATCAACATTAAGAAGCCGCAGTTCCTGAGCCCAAGCCAGATGAAGAACATCACCGACAAGTTCGAGGAGTGCGGCAATGATCAGCTGATCCTCTGTGAGCGCGGCGCCAACTTCGGTTATGACAACCTGGTGGTGGACATGCTGGGTCTGGGCGTGATGAAGAAGAGCACGGGAGGCTATCCGGTGATCTTCGACGTGACCCACTCATTGCAATGCCGGGATCCCCTGGGTGCCGCCTCCGGTGGCCGTCGTGATCAGGTGACCGAGCTGGCTCGTGCCGGCATGGCGGTCGGCTTGGCAGGTCTGTTCATCGAATCCCATCCTGATCCGAAGGTGGCCCGTTGCGATGGTCCGAGTGCCCTGCCGCTGGAGAAGCTGGAAGGCTTCCTCAAGCAGATGAAGGCGATCGATGACCTCATCAAGGGCTTCGACCCCCTCGATACCTCAGCCTGATAGCAAAGAAGAGCCGGTGCCCGCTCCGTGGACCGGTTCGCCTTGAGTCAGGTGGCTTCGGTATATTCAATGGCCAGTGCCGTGGTATCCACCAATAAAAAAAACCTCCCGACGGGAGGTTTTTTTATTGCGTACCAGAAGCCGGATTTTACAGGCTCTTAGTGAAGGTACGAGTAATGACGTCGCGCTGCTGTTCCGGAGTCAGGGCGTTGAATCGCACCGCATAGCCGGAGACACGTATGGTCAGCTGGGGGTATTTCTCGGGGTTGGCGACGGCATCTTCCAGGGTCTCGCGGCTCAGCACGTTGACGTTAAGGTGCTGGCCACCTTCGACGACCGGGTCGCTTTGCAGCGGCAGCTCGCGATATTCTAACTGGCCCAGATCGGACAGTTTGACTTCCTGGTCGGCGGCAAAGGCGTCGCCTTTGGCGCAAATGCAGCGAGCCTGTTGCTGCTCTTCGTCCAGCAGCCAGAAAGAATTCAGCAGTGCAGCGTTGGCGGCCTGGGTGATTTGAATGCCCTTGATCATGGCATGACTCCTCATTAAAAGCGGATCCACTGTAAGGAAATTACCCAAATGTGCTGAAAATAACTGAAACAGCCTTAACGGGCGCTTGCCTTACACCTTTACTTTGATGGGGTCATATATAACACGTTAGTAATAAAACCAAATTTGATCCAAATCAAAAAACGTCTGGAAAGTGACGCTTTCAGACATTTAATTCGTTGAGTTTAATCAATATTAAGTCATTTATACCAACAGGTAAGATAACTTAATTATGCACCTTTCCAATCCTTAATCTAGTAATTTAACTACACCTTATCTTCTTTTTGGCTAAATAGATAAACGCAGGCCAGTGACGGGATATGACCGGGGGCTCGATCTCTGCTCCCTTATTTCAGCCCTTTTACTGGGGCGGGTCTGAGTCAGCTCTGGTTGCGTCCGGCGGTTCCTCCCCCTATTCTGGGCTCCTTGCAGAAATTGAGAACGAGGTATCCCGGTGTTGACCTGGACGGATGTGATTGGCTCCCAGAAGGAGCAGGACTATTTCAAGCAGACCCTGGCTGCGGTCAGGGCTGAGCGGGAAGCGGGCAAGCTCATCTACCCTCCGACAAGCGAGGTGTTCAATGCCTTCAAGCTGACCGAGCTGGCGGACGTAAAGGTGGTGATCCTGGGACAAGACCCCTATCACGGCCCGGGCCAGGCCCATGGCCTCTGTTTCTCCGTATTGCCCGGCGTCCGTACGCCACCCTCGCTGGTCAATATTTACAAGGAGCTGGCGCGGGACTTGCCCGGCTTCACCATCCCCAACCATGGCTTCCTCGAGTCCTGGGCCAAGCAAGGGGTGCTGCTCCTTAATACGGTGCTGACCGTTGAGGCTGGTCAGGCTCACTCTCACGCCTCGCTGGGTTGGGAAACTTTCACCGACAGGGTGATAGAGCAGCTTAATGCCAGTCGGGAAGGGGTCGTGTTTCTGTTATGGGGCGCCCATGCCCAGAAGAAGGGGCGTTTCATCGACAAGGAGCGTCACCATGTGCTCACCGCACCCCATCCCAGCCCGCTTTCAGCCCATCGCGGCTTTATCGGCTGTGGTCACTTCACTGAGACGAATCGCCTGCTGGTTGAGCAGAGCCAGAGCCCGGTCGACTGGTGTTCTGTCTGCGTCTGACTTGATTGAGGGCAAAGTTGAGGGGATAAATGGCCGTATACTCAAAGGCGGACATGCCCATTTTTAAGCTAAGGAGAGCCCATGTTAGCCAAGCTGCACCAGGATCATCTCAACATAGCCAGACTGTTGGATCTGCTCAAAAGCAAGCTCAATGCCATCAATGAGGAGCGGCCGGTCGATTATGCGCTGGTGCGTGACGTGATCGACTATCTGCTGGAAGTGGCGGACAAGTACCACCATCCCAAGGAAGATCTCATCTATGACTACTACCTCAAGTACCGCCTGGTCGAGGGAGAAGTTAGCCAACGGCTGCAACTGGAGCATGCCTGTCTGGCCGAGACCGGTGCCCAGTTGAAGGAGATGGTGGAGATGATCCTGCTGGATGCCGTCATTCCCCTGGATCAGTTTACCGCCAAGTTGGCCCAGTTCATCATCTTGCAAGAGGGCCATATGAACTATGAGGAAGGGGTGGTTTTCCCGCATCTGCGCGATGCACTGACCGAAGATGACTGGCGCCAACTCGAGCAACAGTGGCAAAACCGTGCCATAGGTGATCCCCTGTTCGGACCCGAGGTAAGCCAGCACTTTCAGGAGTTGGCTCGCCGCCTCTCTCTGCCTGCCAGCTAGCTGGCTACGCCATAAAAAAAGGCCCGGCATCATGCCGGGCCTGTTTTTATGCGCGAGAACGGGGCAAACGACTGCTTGGCTGAAATAAAAAGACCCCGCAGAGGCGGGGTCTTTTAATGAGAGTCCATGCTGTTACAGCACTATCTCTTCGGAGAGACCATCGTAGGTGATATCGATCGACTGCAGCTCCTTCTGCAAGCGATGTTTATCCTTCAATGCCTCGATTTCTCTCCACTTGCGTTTTTTTCCCGTTGTCCCGCGACCGCGTGAACCCAGCTCAACAACATCTTCAACGTCATAGCTGAACATATCCATGGATCCCTCCTTGGTTGTTATTCTTTTCATCAACCGTATAACACAGTGCTATGGAAATTAAAACGTTTTCGTGACATTCATATGACAGGGTTCAATTGGCTAAATTAATCGGCGAAAAAAAACCGGACACCCAAAGGGTGCCCGGTTTTTTCAGCAGGTGGAGACTCAAGCCAGGCGGCTGGCCAACATGGTTTCCAGTTTGCCCTGATCGACGGCAAACATGCGGATCCCTTCGGCCAGTTTCTCAACGGCCATAGCATCTTGGTTAAGCTCCCAGCGGAACTCTGCTTCATTCATCGGGGTCGGCTTAGGCAGACGATCGCCGGTGTAGTTCAGCTTGCGCACCACGGCGCCTTCGCTCTTGCTCAGCTCTTCCAGCAGGGCGGGGCCTATGGTCAGGCGGTCGCAGCCAGCCAGCTCGAGGATCTCGCCGGTGTTGCGGAAGCTGGCGCCCATGACCACTGTCTGGTAGTCGTGCTGCTTGTAGTAGTCATAGATGGCGGTAACGGATACCACGCCCGGATCTTCGCTCGGGGTGTAGTCACGGTTGTGCTTGGCCTTGTACCAGTCGAGGATCCGGCCGACGAAGGGGGAGATCAGGAAAGCACCGGCTTCGGCACAGGCGCGGGCCTGGGCGAAGGAGAACAGCAGGGTCAGGTTGCACTGGATGCCCTCTTTCTCCAGCACTTCGGCGGCGCGGATCCCTTCCCAGGTGGAGGCCAGCTTGATCAGGATGCGATCGTTGGCAATGCCAGCTTCGTTGTAGAGACGGATCAGCTTGCGGGCCTTGGCGATGCTGGCGTCGGTATCGAAGGAGAGGCGGGCATCCACTTCGGTGGAGATGCGACCCGGTACTATCTTGAGCACTTCCAGACCGATATTGACCGCCAGCTTGTCACCGGCGTCGATGAGCTGTTGAGCCTTGTCCTGGCTCTGGGCCTTGGCCCAGGCGATGGCGTCGTCGATCAGCGGTGCATACTCGGGGATCTCGGCGGCCTTGAGCACCAATGAAGGATTGGTGGTGGCGTCGGTCGGCTGGTAGCGCTTGATGGCTTCGATATCACCGGTGTCGGCAACGACTGTGGTCAGGGCTTTGAGCTGAGTTAATTTATCGGCCATGGCAAATATCATCTCTTGATGGGGAGTCATCCCAGGGTGATGGCGTGGGCGGTACGTTTTGAAACAAAATTACAAAAACGCGGCGTCAGACGCTCAGAACTGCTGGATGAGGAGACCCCATCCACACTGTTTGCCTACTTAATACAGTTGAAGGGCCTACCGCAAGAGGGGGGATTGCACAGGGATCGAACAGCGGCGTGGCTCTTGGGGTGCATCATGGTTGAAGTTAATGATTTATATGATGTTTTTAATGCAGCTATCGCACTATCGAGCGGCTTATTAACGCCACCTTTTTTGGCTTTTTATCATATTTGAGTGATTGATCACAAAAAATATCATGACCACTACTTGAAATTTTATTACATGTAAAACGTTTTTCAAAAAGCTGGCTGTTTTTGTCAGGGTGCAGGGAAACGTTTGAGCAAACGATGGCGCGCAGATCGGAGAAGCAAGGCCGTGCCGTCCTGCATCCCTGCTCGGGATAAATATACCCACATTAGGTATGGATTACCGTTTTTGTTGAATGTTTGCGGAATAAATGTTGTTTTTAGGCCCGCTATCGCTCGTTTTTTGTGATCAGGGTGACCTGGATCACTATTCTGAATCAGCACGCTATGCTAGATTCCGCCCCTTTAGCAGAAAGCTTATTTGGCAACATACAGCAAAGCGGTCAGCGCAGACTGGCCATGGATGTGAATAACAACGAGAGAATTATGGATACCTTGATAGCTTTACTGAACGACCTGATGTGGGGAGCCGTGCTCATCTACCTGCTGATCGGGGTCGGCATCTTCTTCACTTTCCGCCTGGGGTTTATCCAGGTTCGCCACTTCGGCCACATGTTCTCGGTACTGCGTAACAGCCGGAAATCTGACAAGGCTGGCATCTCCTCCTTCCAGGCGCTCTGTACCAGTCTGGCGGCCCGAGTGGGCACGGGTAATCTGGCCGGCGTCGCTGTTGCCATCTATCTGGGTGGCCCGGGTGCCATCTTCTGGATGTGGCTGATCGCCTTTATCGGCATGGCGACCGCCTTTGTCGAGAGCACCCTGGCGCAGCTCTACAAGGTCAAGGATGAGGACGGTAACTACCGAGGTGGTCCTGCCTATTACATGGAGCGCGGCCTTGGCATGCGCTGGATGGGGGTGCTCTTCTCCCTCTGCCTGCTGCTGGCCTTCGGTCTGATATTCAACGCCGTGCAAGCCAACTCCATCAGCCTGGCCATGAACGTGGCGTTCGGCATTCCTGACTGGATGAGCGGTATCGTCCTGGTGCTGCTGGCGGGCCTTATCATCTTCGGCGGCATCCGCAGCATAGCCCGCTTCGCCGAGCTGGTGGTGCCCTTCATGGCCCTGGCTTACATTCTGCTGGCCCTGGTCATTGTGGCGATGAACATCACCGAGCTACCCGGTGTATTTGCCCTTATCTTCAAGTCCGCCTTTGGCATAGAGCAGGCCGGTTCCGGCGCCATGGGTTACGCCATCTCCCAGGCGATGATCAATGGTATCAAGCGCGGTCTCTTCTCCAACGAAGCCGGTATGGGGTCTGCCCCCAACGCCGCCGCGACCGCCACCCCCTATCCGCCGCACCCGGCCTCTCAGGGTTATGTGCAGATGCTGGGGGTCTTCATGGACACCATCGTCATCTGTACCTGTACTGCCGCCATCATCCTGATGTCCGGTCAGTTCGAGCCGGGCTCTGGCATCACGGGGGTTGAGCTGACCCAGCGGGCGCTCTCGTCCCAGATTGGCAGCTCGGGTAATATCTTCATTGCCACCGCCATCTTCTTCTTTGCCTTTACCTCGATCGTGGCAAACTACTCCTACGCGGAGACCAACCTCATCTTCCTCGAGCACAACCACAAGGGTGGCCTGCTGCTGTTCCGTCTGCTGGTGCTCGGCATGGTGATGTTTGGTTCCGTGGGTGAGTTGCCGACCGTGTGGGCCATGGCAGATGTCTCCATGGGTTTCATGGCCATCGTCAACCTGGTTGCCATCCTCTTGCTCTCCGGGGTCGCCATCAAGCTGGCCAAGGATTACAACGATCAGCTCAAGCTGGGCAAGGTGCCGACCTTCGATGCCAACAAGTACCCGGAGATCCGCAGCCAGCTGGAAGCGGGGATCTGGGATACCCCAGCCAAGAAATAACGCATCAAGCCAGACAGCTAAAAAGGGGAGCCAGTGGCTCCCCTTTTTCTATGGCTCGGCAGTGGGCGCAACGTGCGGGGCGGCGGTGCTGGTCATCGGCCGCCGTGGCGGCGAGCAAGCCATGTCATCACCATCTCTCGCGTCACTTCACCCAGACTTCACATGGCCTCATATCCAGCACATGCTGGCCAGCTAAGCTGGTCTCACTGCTCACCGTGACGGTGGCATCCGATAAACAAGAGGACGAAAACCCAATGCAACAACGACAGCGGATTAACTGGGTGGCAGCGAGCACGCTGCTCTGGGTCGGCCTGGCTCAGGCGGGCAGCACTGCCACCGACATTCAAACCGATACCCTGAACAAGCTGGTCGATGCCAGCATCCAGCCCCTGCTCAAAGAGCAGAGGATCCCGGGCATGGCGGTCGCCGTGCTCCAAGGGGGCAAGGCGCACTACTTCAACTATGGGGTGGCGGATCGGGCTACCGGGGCCAAGGTCAGTGAGCAGACCCTGTTCGAGATTGGTTCGGTCAGCAAGACCCTGACCGCGACCCTTGGCGCCTATGCCGCGGTCAAGGGCGGTTTTAAGCTGGATGACAAGGCGAGCCTGCATGCGCCCTGGCTGAAAGGCTCCGCCTTCGACGGCATCACCATGGCCGAACTCGCCACCTACAGTGCGGGCGGTCTGCCGTTGCAATTCCCCGACGAGGTGGATTCCATCGACAAGATGCATGCCTATTATCGCCAGTGGACGCCAGCCTACCCGGCGGGTACCCATCGCCAGTACTCCAACCCCAGCATAGGCCTGTTTGGTCACCTGGCCGCGAATAGCCTGGACCAGCCATTTGAGCAACTGATGAGCCAGACCCTGCTGCCCAAGCTGGGTTTGCATCATACCTATATCCAGGTGCCGGAGTCGGCCATGGCGAATTATGCCTACGGTTACTCGAAGGAAGACAAGCCCGTCAGGGTCAGCCCGGGCGTGTTGGCGGCCGAGGCTTATGGCATCAAGACCGGCTCTGCGGATCTGCTGAAGTTTGTCGAGGCGAACATGGGGTATCAGGGAGATGCCGCGGTAACAAGTGCGATTGCGCTGACCCACACCGGCTTCCATTCGGTGGGGGGCATGACTCAGGGACTGGGCTGGGAGAGTTACGCCTATCCCGTCACCGAGCAGGTGCTGCTGGCGGGCAACTCACCGGCGGTGAGCTTCCAGGCCAATCCGGTCACGGGTTTTGCGGTGCCCAAAGCGATGGGCGAGCAGCGGCTCTATAACAAGACCGGCTCGACCGGCGGCTTTGGCGCCTACGTGGCGTTCGTACCTGCCAAAGGAATAGGCATTGTCATGCTGGCCAACCGCAACTATCCCAACGAGGCGCGCATCAAGGCGGCTCACGCCATCCTGAGCCAGTTGGCTGACTAGTCCTAGCTCGATAGATAACGGATACAAGTGCGCCGGGCTGCCCCGGCGCACTTTTTCATGGTCGCCAGTGGTGTGCTCGCACTGGCCGAGGAGGAGGCTCTCTTTGCGATGACCCCTAACCGTATTGCTCTTCCATCCAGGCTTCGACGATAAGCTGGGCCGAGACGCCATCCACGCTGCCCTTGTCGAGCGCCTTGTAACCGCCGCGCTCGAACAGACGGGCGCGGGCGTCCGTGGTGGTGAGTCGTTCATCCTTGAATTCGACCTGCTTGCCAAAGCGGCCATGGAGCCGATTGCCGAACTTGCGGGCCCGCACCGTGATCTCCTGATCCGTGCCGTCCATGTTGAGCGGCAGACCGACAATGAGCAAGTCCGGTTGCCACTCCTTGAGCAGTTTCTCTATCTCGTCCCAGTTGGGTACGCCGTCATTGGCCTTGAGGGAGCGCAAGGGTTGCGCCGTGCCGGTGAGCTCCTGGCCGATGGCGACCCCTATGCTCTTGGTGCCGTAATCGAAGCCCATGATGCTGCGCGCTGATGACATGTCTGTACCTGTGAGGTGAGGGAAGGGCCAGGCTTAGCTGTGCCCTATGTCGCTGGAGAGGTGCAAGGGGTTGACCCCAATACTGGCGGCAGCTTGCTGCCAGCGCAGGTGAGTCGGAGTATCGAACAGCAGCGCCTTGTCCGGTGGTATCACCAGCCAGGCACTGTCGACCAGCTCCTGCTCGAGCTGGCCTGCGCTCCAGCCGGCGTAGCCCAGCGCCACCAGATAGTGATCCGGTGCCAGCTCCGTGCCCAGGGTCTCCAGTATGTCCTTGGAGGTGGTGACCATGAGCTCGTCACTGACCTGCAGGCTGGAGTTGAAACCGGGGCGAAAGCTGTGCAGCACAAAGCCGCGCTCGGCGGCGACCGGCCCGCCCTGCAGCACGGACTGCTTGAGTTCGGGTTTGGGGGGCGGCGTCAGCTTGAGCTGGGCCAGCATGGTATCGAGCGCCATGTCGACGGGGATATTGACTACCAGCCCCATGGCTCCCTCGGGACTGTGCTCGCACAGGTAGACGAGGGCGCGCTCGAAATAGGGATCCTTGAGGCTCGGCATGGCGAGCAGAAAATGATTTTGCAGTGTTTGCATGGGTCAAATAGTGCAAGGCCGGGGTATTTGTGCCAATTATGGCAGCTAGGGCGGGCGGGCAAAACCGCTTTTTTAGTGGGCGGGCTCGGAGCTGACCCTCTGACAAGCCCGATGGGCGCCGTGCATGAGGGGGCAGCGTTTGGGGGATTGTCGCTGAAAGCCCGAAATGGCCCACTATCTTGGCGTTGCCGCACGTTGCGACCTCAGGTTTTGACAGGGGGATGAAAAACGAGGGCGCGGGTTGTCCCACTCCCTCGTTGTCTTTTCAGTCTGGGCTATCAGCGGGTCAGACGGCGCTCGATGGCATCCATCAGCATGCCGGTGACGGAGACGTCAAAGGCGGCCTCTATCTCACGGATGCAGGTCGGGCTGGTGACGTTAATCTCGGTCAGTCGATCGCCGATGATGTCGAGGCCCACAAAAATGAGCCCCTTCTCTTTCAGGGTGGGGCCGACCGCGCGGGCGATGGCCCAGTCTGCCTCGCTCAAGGGGCGCGCCTCGCCGCGGCCACCGGCCGCCAGGTTGCCACGGGTCTCCCCTTGGGCCGGGATGCGTGCCAGGCAGTAAGGCACGGGTTCGCCATCGACCACCAGCACCCGTTTGTCGCCCTGCTTGATGGCGGGCAGATAAGTCTGTGCCATGCAGTACTGCTCCCCGTGAGCAGTGAGAGTCTCGATGATGACCCCAACGTTGGCGTCATCTTCTTTCATGCGGAAGATGGAGGCGCCACCCATGCCGTCCAGAGGCTTCAGGATCACGTCTTTGTGCTCGGCGTGGAAGGCGCGCAGCTTGTCGGATCTACGAGTGACCAGGGTGGTGGGGGTATGCTCGGCAAACCAGGCGGTGTAGAGCTTCTCGTTGGCATCGCGCAGGCTCTGGGGCTTGTTGACGATGAGGCTGCCCTCATCTTCGGCCCGCTCCAGCATGTAGGTGGCGTAGATGAACTCGGTGTCGAACGGGGGATCCTTGCGCATCAGTATCACATCGAGCTCGCTGAGCGGCTGATCGACCACCTCACCCAGTTCATACCACTTGGCCGGATTCTGCTCCACGGTGAGCGGGCGCATGGTACCAAAGGCGCGGCCGGCTTCCATGTAGAGATCGGCCATCTCCAGATAGAAAAGCTCATAGCCGCGACGCTGGGCTTCCAGCAGCATGGCAAAACTGGAGTCTTTCTTGATGTTGATGGTCGAGATGGGGTCCATCACGATGCCAAGTTTGATGGTCATCCGGAATTCCTTCTGTGGCTCGATTAGTTGTTAGGGTCGATGAGCAAAGCCTGATCGACCCTCGGTATGTCAGGCGAGATTGCTGAAATAGCCACTGCCGCCCCATGGACTGGCAGGGGTTCTGTTATCTCAAGCTAAGTCGCCGAATCGGCACTGCAGTGCCGTGATGACGGTCAGGGCCGCAGTCTCGGTGCGCAGCACCCGAGGGCCTAACAGCATCTCCTTGAAATCATGGGTCACTGTGCGCGCTATCTCATCACTGGACAAGCCCCCCTCGGGACCTATCAACAGCCGTACCCCATGCTCAGGCACCGGCAGTGTGCTGATGCTGTACTCGGCGCGCGGGTGCAGGTTGAGCTTGAGCTCAAGGGTCTGCTCCGCCAGCCAGTCGTCCAGCTCCATGGGCATGCGAACCATGGGCACGGTGTTGCGGCCGCACTGCTCGCAGGCACTGATCACCACCTTCTGCCACTGCTCTCGTTTCTTCTCGAGGCGATCGGCGGGCAGTTTGACGCCGCAGCGCTCGGAGAAGAGCGGGGTGATGCAGGTGACGCCAAGCTCCACCGATTTCTGGATGGTGAAGTCCATCTTGTCGCCACGGCTGATCACCTGACCCAGGTGAATGGCCAGGGGCGACTCGACCGAGAGGGTCTGGGCACTCTCAATATTCACCTCGACCGACTTTTTGCCGACGTGGGTGATGAGGGCTTGATACTGCTGGCCATCGCCGTTGAACAGCTCCAGGGCCTGACCGGCTTGCATACGCAGTACCCGGCCGATGTGATTGGCACCGTCTTCCGACAGGGCGAGGGTCTGGCCGACGCCCAAAGGCATGGGTTCATAGATACGTGGAATGCGCATGGCTAAGTGTCTGTCTCTTGGCTGGCTCAAGGAGCGGGATGGCTCTCATCCCGCTCCTGTCAGGGGGCAAGGCGGCGCCTGCTGCCTTACATGGTGTCATTGGCACTGCTTTTCAATGAAGGGATTGGTGTTGCCCTGCAGCTTGCCGATGCGGCGATTTCGCTCGCACTCCCAGCTATCTGCCGGATACTGCCTGTCCCACGCTTCGAACAGTTTACGCTGTTGCGCGGCCAGACGCAGCCCGTGTTGTTTGCTCATATAGAGGTAGGCGCGGGCTATCTGACCCCGTACCGGCCCCTTGGGCGGCTGCACCCGGCGCGCCTTGAAATCCACCAGCATCTGGCATTGGCCATACTGGCTCGGCTTGCCATTCCAGTCGGAGAAGCGATAGTTGGCGCGATCGCCATTCACCTCGCCGATGGCGGGGAAGAGGTTGTGCATATCCCCCTCCATCTGGTTGAACTCGTCGCTCTTGCCGCAGTTTTTGCGGCCTCCCTCCTGCCAGCACTGCAGCTGATGGCCGAACTCCCAGGCGGGCACCACATGCTCCCACTCGATGCGGGCGGCGCGCTTGGCCTGTTTGCGTGGCTCATAGCCACAGCTGGCCAGATCCGGGCTCATCTGCTTGCCCTGATAGTCGATGTCGCAGCCGCAGTAGAAGCTGGTGGGATGGGATTGATAGAGGCGATTGAGATCCTGCTTGGCGGCGCGAAATGTCTGGGCTTGCAGCGGCAGGGCCATGAAAAGGGCAAGCAGGATGAACGAGGCGAAACGAGACATGAGGTTCCTTAAGGGATACGGAGACTGAGGTTGGCGGCGCACCCAGGCATGGGGGGCAGTATTTGATTCAGGGGCGAGTGAGCACCTGCTTACAGCGTCGGCAATGATAATTGGCCTCCCCACGGGTCACCTTGTTATGGCGGCGGATGGAGAGCTGATGTTGCTGACAGGCACAGGCGTAGGTCACGCTCGGCTGGGCGAGCACGGCGAGATCGAAGCTGTGGGTGGTTCTGGGTTCCAGATTGAACACTTCTCGCATCACTGATTGCCACTGGCGGCCGTGGGGCAGCACTCGCGCCTTGCCTCGGCCAGCGCCCCACAGGGCATGCACCAGCAAGTGCGCCACCTCGTGGGGCACCACCTCATCGAGGAAAGCCTGCTGATTGGCGGCAAACAACGCCGGGTTGAAGCGCAGCTCCCAGGTCTGCAGGCGCGCGGCTCCCGCCGCCCGGCCACGCATATTGCAATGGATCTGCGGGCGCGGGAATTGGCGAGCGAGTGTCTGTTCGGCCTGACTGAAACAGAGCTGGACCCGTTCGGTCAGGATCTGCTGCATCTGGGGGAGAGTGAGTGCTGACATGGTCGATTGAAGGCTGTTCATACAGGTGAGCGAAAGGGGGCAGTCTACCTCTTGCTCATGCTGACGAAAAGCAGGCAAGGGGCCTGTTCACCCGGATCCCGGCCATGAAAAAGGGGAGCCTGAGCCCCCCCTTTCTTGCCACAGGCAGCCTGACGAGCTGGCTTAGAGGCCAGCGGCGGCGCGCAGCAGCTCGGCCTTGTCGGTACGCTCCCAGGGGAACTCTTCGCGACCGAAGTGGCCATAGGCAGCGGTTGCCTTGAAGATGGGACGCTTGAGATCCAGCATCTCGATGAGGCCGTAGGGTCGCAGTTCGAAGTGCTCGCGTACCAGCGTGACCAGCAGCTCCTCGGAGACCTTGGCGGTGCCGAAGGTTTCGACGCTGATGGAGGTCGGCTCGGCCACGCCGATGGCGTAGGAGACTTGCAGTTCACAGCGATCGGCCAGACCTGCGGCCACTATGTTTTTGGCGACATAGCGAGCGGCGTAGGCGGCGGAGCGATCCACCTTGGAGGGATCCTTGCCGGAGAAGGCGCCACCACCGTGACGGGCCATGCCGCCGTAGGTATCGACGATGATCTTGCGACCGGTCAGACCGCAGTCACCCATGGGGCCGCCGATAACGAAACGGCCGGTCGGGTTGATGAAGAACTTGGTGTTCTTGCTGATCCACTCGGCGGGCAGTACCGGCTTGATGATCTCCTCGCGCACCGCTTCGACCAGGTCGGCGTGGCTGATGGAGTCGCAATGCTGGGTGGAGAGCACCACGGCATCGACGCCAAGGATCTTGCCTTCGCTGTCATAGGCGAAAGTGAGCTGGCTCTTGGCATCCGGACGCAGCCAGGGCAGGGTGCCATTCTTGCGCACTTGCGCCTGACGTTTCACCAACAGGTGAGAGTAGGTGATGGGTGCTGGCATCAGCACCTCGGTCTCGTTGGTGGCATAGCCGAACATCAGGCCCTGATCACCGGCGCCCTGCTCATAGGGGTCGGCACGGTCAACGCCCTGGTTGATGTCGGGGGATTGCTTGCCGATGGCATTGAGCACGGCGCAGGAGTCGGCATCGAAACCCATGTCCGAGTGGGTGTAACCAATCTCACGGACGGTATCGCGCACGATCTGCTCGATATCAACCCAGGCGGAAGTGGTTACTTCGCCGCCGACCAGCACCATGCCAGTCTTGACCAGGGTCTCGCAGGCGACACGGGCCATGGGATCCTGTTCCAGGATGGCGTCCAGCACCGCATCGGAGATCTGGTCGGCGATTTTATCGGGATGGCCTTCGGAGACCGACTCGGAAGTAAACAGCTTTGCCATGGGAGCATTCTCAACGCTAGGGGTTATCGCCTTGGCCATAACCAGGTAAAAAGGAGAGTCTTTGCATTTGAGATATCTACATCTGGACGTCTTACAAGGAGAGTCTTTGTAGAGGTATCTACATCTGGACGTCTATTTTAGAGAGGGGGCAGGGTGATTGCCAGTACTATTTTGGTTTGGTGTCGTCTGTGGCTGACACTACCCATAAAGGGTTGAAAATGGTCGCAACGCGAATCGTTTGCCGAGCCAAGAAAAGCGACTGCGCTCCCAAAGCCACTTTATTCGCCCAGATAATATTTGCACCTCGCGCCCCCTGCTGGGACAATAACGCGCCTTAATCTTGGCCATCAAATGAAGCAATCGCAGGAGATACAGATGCCTTCTCGTAAAGAGCTTGCCAATGCCATTCGCGCATTGAGTATGGATGCCGTACAAAAAGCCAACTCCGGTCACCCGGGCGCCCCCATGGGAATGGCAGATATCGCCGAAGTGCTGTGGCGCGGCCACCTCAAGCACAACCCGAACAACCCCAATTGGGCCGACCGCGACCGTTTCATCCTGTCTAACGGCCACGGCTCCATGCTGATTTACTCCCTGCTGCATCTCTCCGGTTATGACCTCACCATCGAGGATCTGAAAAACTTCCGCCAACTGCACTCTCGCACCCCGGGTCACCCGGAGTACGGTTATGCGCCAGGTATCGAGACCACGACTGGCCCACTGGGTCAGGGCATCACCAATGCCGTGGGCATGGCGATCGCTGAAAAAGCCATGGCCGAGCAGTTCAACCAGCCAGGTCACGACATCGTCGATCACTACACCTACGCCTTCATGGGCGACGGTTGCCTGATGGAAGGCATCTCCCACGAGGCTTGCTCCCTGGCAGGTACCCTGCAACTGGGCAAACTGATCGCATTCTGGGATGACAACGGTATCTCCATCGACGGTCACGTTGAAGGCTGGTTCACCGACGATACTCCCAAGCGTTTCGAAGCTTACGGCTGGCACGTCATCCCTGCCGTCGACGGCCACAACCCGGAAGCGATCAACGCCGCCATCGAAGCCGCCAAGGCCGAGACCGGCAAGCCAACCCTTATCTGCTGCCGCACCATCATTGGCTACGGTTCACCGAACAAGTCCGGCTCCCACGATTGCCACGGCGCGCCGTTGGGCAACGACGAGATCGCCGCCGCTCGTGCTTTCCTGAAATGGGATCACGCACCCTTCGTTATTCCGTCCGAGATCGCTGCCGAGTGGAATGCCCAGGAGAAAGGCACGGCGCTTGAAGCCGACTGGGTTGCCAAGTTTGCCGCCTATGAAGCCGCTCACCCGGCCCTGGCAAGCGAATTCAAACGCCGAACCACAGGTGAGCTGCCTGCCAACTGGGCCGCTGAATCTGCCAGCATTATCGAAGCCCTGCAAGCCAACCCGGCCAAGATTGCGACCCGTAAAGCGTCCCAGAACTCTCTGGAAGCCTTCGGCAAGCTGCTGCCTGAGTTCATGGGTGGCTCTGCGGATCTGGCACCCTCCAACCTGACCATGTGGTCCGGTTCCAAGTCGCTCACTCCTGAGAGCGCGGCAGGCAACTACATCCACTACGGTGTGCGCGAGTTCGCCATGTCCGCCATCATGAACGGCATCGCCCTGCACGGTGGTTTCATCCCCTACGGCGCCACCTTCCTGATGTTCATGGAGTACGCCCGCAACGCCCTGCGCATGGCCGCCCTGATGAAGCAGCGCGCCATCTTCGTCTACACCCACGACTCCATCGGTCTGGGTGAAGATGGCCCGACTCACCAGCCGGTCGAGCAGATCGCCTCCCTGCGTCTGACCCCGAACATGAGCACCTGGCGCCCCTGTGACCAGGTAGAGTCTGCCATCGCCTGGAAACACGCCATCGAGCGCAATGATGGCCCGACTGCGCTGATCTTCTCCCGCCAGAACCTGCCCCAGATGGACCGCAGCGCCCAGCAGCTGGCCGATACCGCCAAGGGTGGTTATGTGCTGAAAGATTGTGCCGGTACCCCGGAGCTGATCCTGATCGCCACCGGTTCCGAAGTGGAGCTGGCCGTGGCCGCCTATGAGCAGCTGACCGCCAAGGGCCGTGCCGTGCGCGTGGTCTCCCTGCCGGCCACCGACGTGTTCGACGCCCAGTCTGCCGAGTACAAGGAGTCCGTCCTGCCGTCCTAGCGGCTTTCATATACAGGATCTTTAGCGGCAACCAATTGAAATAGATATGAAAAAGGCTTCGTTTGTGATCTGATTTTATCGCCAAACAAAACCGCCACGCCCGAAGCCATGACTATTATCCACGCCAATCACTATCTCAATCAACTCCTCGCTCCCGCCGAGCTCGAGCGCATTGCACGCCTCTGCAAGTTTTGCCTGCGTCTGCGCACCATTACCCCCTGGATGCTGGTCACCTCCCTGCTACGCGCCTTCGGTGGGGACACAGTCGCGGCCATTGCCAGTTTGCATCTGCATTTCAATGGCTTGCAGCTCATTGGCGCCCATCAAGTCTCCTACAAACCCTTTCATAACCAGTTGCGCAAACCCGCATTTGCCCAGTTTATGAAGGCCCTGGTTGAGCGAGCCATCGCCCTGCGCATTGGTCAGCAGGTGACTGAGGTTGCCCAGGGCGCTTTCAAGCAGGTGTTGCTTCAGGATGGCACCTCTTTTGCGGTTCATAAACGCTTGGCCACTGTCTTTCCCGGACGATTCAAGACCATCAGCCCAGCCGCCATCGAATGCCACATGCTCATGTCACTGCTGGAGCAAAAACCGGTCTGTATGCAGCTCTCTGCCGACACCGCGTCTGAGCGCCAGTTTCTTCCTGATGCCAAAGTGCTGACCGGCAGCCTGCTGCTGGCGGATGCGGGTTACATCAGTCACGCCTATTTTGCCGAGGTGAACAAGGCTGGCGGCTTTTACCTGGTGCGGGGGAGCAAGAACTTGAACCCAGAGATCCTCAATGCGTGGCGCGATGATGGGCGAACAGTCCCCAAGCTGACCGGCATGTCACTCAAGGAGGCAGGACGGCGGCACTGCCGGGCAGAAGTGCTGGATATGAATGTGAGAGCGGGTCAATACGAATATCGATTGCTCCGGCGCTGGTTCGCCGAGGAGAAGCGATTCTGCATCTGGATGACCAACTTGCCACGTGATGCATGGCCAGCAGAGCGCGTAATGCGTCTGTATCGCTGCCGCTGGCAGGTCGAGTTGCTGTTCAAGGAGTGGAAATCGCACAACAACCTCAAGGGTTTTGTGACGGGACAGCAAGCGATCGCCGAGGGTCTGGTGTGGGCCAGCCTGCTGTCGCTGGTGCTGAAGACGACGAGTGGCACAGACACTGATGAAAGAGGGTCTATCGACGCTCAAGGCAGCGAAGAGTGGTGTGACATGGTGGCTGCCGATATTGGAAGCGATAGCGCACCGAGCCATCAGCGAAATAAGGGAGCGACTGGAATGGGCCGTTGATTTTCTGTCAAAAAACGCTCGCCGGACAAAGCAACGAAAATCGATACAAAACAGGACCTTGGAAGGTGTTTTAATTGACGTTTTTTCTTAAGGTCCTGTACATGAAGCGGCTTAATAAATAACTGGCCATCTTATCCTATTGCAGAAACGGCTGAAATAATAAGTTATTTTGAAAGTAAAAGTAGTAAGTCAATGGAGTTGGTAATTATCTTCTTAGCTTCTGTTTTTGGTGGTGCAGTCGGTGCTGGCATTACAGTTATCTTTGGGAGTTAACTATTGTTCTGGGGTTGGTGATGTGTGGCGTGATGTGATTGTAATTAATAAAGATCTCGCCCGTGAATTCAGATAATAAGTGCAATGCCCATGGTGCATAGGAGAGAGGCGGTCAACTACCAGTTAGGGTACGCTTCTTCTCGCCAAAGAAACAAAGCGATACACCATGAAATACCAGCAGTTGACCGAGGGGCTACGATACCAGATTGCCTGCCTCCGTGACCATGGCCTGTCACAGGCCCGCATTGCCAAACAGCTCGGGGTTCATCCATCGACTATCAGTCGTGAGCTTCGTCGTAATTGTGCTGGGCAGGCCTATCAGCCGCAGCAGGCTCACCAACTTGCCACGGCACGACGGCTGACGAGTCAGAAGCGTACTGTCCCGTCTGATACCATCGACTTTGTTTGCATGGCGCTGGTCGCGGACTGGAGTCCCGAGCAAATCAGTGGCGTTGGAGACATGATTAACTGCCCGGTTAGCCACGAGTGGATATACCGCTATGTGGCACGCGACAAGGCCAACGGTGGCACGCTATACCGGCATCTGCGTCAGGGTCACAAACGCTATCGCAAGGGTAAGAACAGCAAACGCAGTGTCATTCCCAATCCGGTATCGATTGATGAACGCCCTGCGATAGTCAATGAGCGGAGCCGTGTGGGAGATTGGGAAGTCGATACCGTGTTGGGTAAGCAAGGCAGCGGTGCAATAGTGAGTCTGTTGGAGCGTAAGAGCCGGCTCTACCTGGTTCAATACGTTCCCAGCAAAACAGCCAGCGCGGTGGCGGACACCATTATCAGCATGCTGAAACCCTACCAGGCACATGTCCATACCATCACAGCTGACAATGGTAGCGAGTTTGTCGAACATGAACGTGTTGCAGCAGAGCTGGAAGCGCAGGTGTACTTTGCGCATCCATACAGTGCATGGGAACGGGGACAGAATGAGAATAGCAATGGTCTGCTGCGGCAATATGTGCCCAAAGGCAGTGATTTGAGTGTGGTGACAGCAGAGGCACTGTCAGCCGTCGAAAAGCGGCTGAACTTCAGGCCGCGCAAATGCTTGGGATTTAAACAGCCACAGGTGGTTTTTGACGAACTTCTGAAAGCAGCCTGATTTTTAATCGGGAATTGCACTTCGAAGTTGAATTCGCGCCCCTCTGCATTTATTTAAAAATGAAAATCATAAACATGTAAAAAGAGACCAGCCATCATCCGGTCTCTTTTTTATTATTCAGAGCATGCCTTACACCTGCGGCGGGGTGCTTTCCGCATTGGAGAGTACTGCATCCATCAGGATCAGGGTGCCGGCGGGCAACTCGCTTACACCAATGACGGTGCGGGCGGGCAGATAGTCCGGGAAGTATTGGGTATAGATGGCGTTGACCGCATCCAGATCCGCGATGTTTTTGACCTGGATATTGACCTTGACGATATCGTCCATCACATGGTCGATGCTCTCGACAATCGCCTTGATATTGCTCAGGCACTGGGCGGTCTGCTCTTTGACACAGCCAGCCAGAATCTTGCCGGTGGCGGGGTCAATCGGCAGCTGCGCAGAGAGATGGTTGTAGTGGGAGAAGGCGACGGTCTGGCAATGGAGCGGGCTGCGCGGTGCCTTGTCGGTATTGCGGGCAGCGATCACCAGATTG
Source organism: Aeromonas molluscorum (assembly GCF_051376105.1). Classification (NCBI taxonomy): domain Bacteria; kingdom Pseudomonadati; phylum Pseudomonadota; class Gammaproteobacteria; order Aeromonadales; family Aeromonadaceae; genus Aeromonas; species Aeromonas molluscorum. The sequence goes on from NZ_JBPQCY010000002.1 coordinate 945,386, forward strand.
TGTCTGTCTTCTACCAGTTGCGGCGGTGTGCCGTCACCGTGGGAGATGACCGCATCCATCTGCACCAGTGCACCCATGGGCAGGGCGGCGGCACTGACCACAGAGCGGGCCGGCAGATAGGCGACGGCGCGGGCAATGGCGGAGTCCGGGAAGAAGGTGGTGTAGACCTCGTTGATGGCGTCCAGATCCGCGAGGCTGGTCAGGTAGATGTTTACCTTGACGATGTCGTCAAATGGCACATCGATGCTCTCCAGCACGGTTTTGATGTTGCGCAGGCACTGACCGGCCTGCTCCTTGATGCCACCGGCGACCAGCTGACTCGAGGCGGCATCGACCGGCAGCTGCGCGCCTATATTGTTGTAGTGGGAGAAGGCGACGGTATGGGTCGAGAGCGGGTTGTGCGGTGCCTTTTCGCTGTTGCGGGCGAGTTTTACCAGGGCGCAGGGCGCCTGCGGGAAGGTGCCTTCGCCATTGGAGATGATGGCGTCGATCTGCACTTGGGCATCCAGCGGCAGGGCGGCCACGGCGAGTGTGGTGCGGGTCGGCAGATAGCTTGGGAAGAATTCGCGATAAACACTGTTGACCGCTTCCAGATCCGCCATGTCTTTCAGGAAGATAGTGGCTTTGACCATATCGTCCATCACGTGGCCGATGCTCTCTATGATCGCCTTGAGGTTGGTCAGGCACTGTCTGGCCTGTACCTTGACGTCGCCACTCACCATCTTGCCGGTCTTGGGATCGACCGGCAGCTGGGCAGAAATATTGTTGTAATGAGAGAACGCTACCGTCTGGGTGTAGGGGCCCAGATCCTGGGGGGCATTGGTGGTATTTCTTGCAGCCTTGATGATGGTGCCACTCATAGATATTCCTCTTTTTAGTATTCGTTGTTAACGCAAGATACAGGTTCACCCCATCCGAGTGCGCCATGGCGACTGCGCCAGCGGGTGCCTTCCGGTTATTATGTGTAATCCACTCAATAGCTAAATTGGATAAGAGAGGAAGGGACGGGGTTGATTATTTCAGACGAGGCGATTCTATGAGTGGCCATCGGGAGATGCAAATTGGGATCGCATTTCTATGAGATGGCTCAACGCCCTGAAATATAGCTGTTTTGCTATTCAATTCAGGGTGAATAGCATGTTGAGGTGGAACAAATAGGTCTGGTGTCGCAGGCGAGCCCGTCTGGACTGGGTTCTTACTCCTATGGGGATGGGGCCGAGCTGTGAATGAAGCGTTAATAATATGCGCTGCTCTGCGGTTAATTTATTTTATTGTGCATGGATATGCACTTTTAATCTTTTATGGGATCTATCTAGCCAGTTAAAAATATGCTAGCTCCATAGCATGAAAAGGCTGGTAAAGATGTGGCTGGAATATAATTCAAAATATTGCATGGGCGATACTGTGTTATTGCAGTTGAATAGCGGCTTGTACGTTGGTCCTGATAATATCAGTCTCGCCTGATAACGAGATAAATATGCCATAGGGGGCAATTGTCGCGGGTGCTTGTAATAAAAATGGTGCGAGATGACCGCTTACCTGCCTGCATGACTTCGATCAGGCGCAGGCAGGCGAAAGGGGCAGACGTTCTGAAAAATGCGTTGAATAGCTTTCTGGGTTGGTGTCAGGCGGGTACCTCAGGCCTGGCGCCCAGTGTCAGCTCTCCGGCAGGAGAGAGGGCGCCCAAGACGGCAAGACGGCGGGCCCCCGTGCACGGGAGGGCAGGTTGCCCTCTTTGCCTCGAAATGGTTGATGCGAAGGTCTGATCCGGGCTATCGATCAGGCAGGATAGAGCGCGCCCAGCACGGCTGGGCGACTGGCGCCGGTGACGGCGGGCAGGTTGCCCGGTTGGCGCTGGATAAAGCGCTGCGCCAGCCAGGCAAAGGCGGCCCCTTCCACCCAGTCGGGGGCTAGCCCCAGCTCGGCCGTGCTGGCGATACGCCAGTGGGGCAACAGAGTGGCCAGTTCCGCCAGCAGGGGGCCGTTGTGGGCGCCGCCGCCGCAGACGAACAGCTCGGGCCTGGTTTGCGTCTCATCCACCGCGGGCAGCTGGCGGGCTATGCTGTGGCAGGTGAGGGATTGCAGGGTACGCTGTACATCCACCGGGGCGTATGCACTGCCCGCCAGTTCGTGGTCTAGCCACTCCAGGGTGAACATCTCCCGCCCCGTGCTCTTGGGCCAGGAGGCTGCGAAGTAGGGGTGAGCGAGCAGTTTATCAAGCAGGGCCGGGATAGGCTTGCCGCTGGCGGCCCACTTGCCACTGGCGTCGTAGTTGCCGCCGTCTGGCTGATGACGGCGATACCAGCCATCGAGCAGGGTGTTGGCCGGGCCGGTATCAAAGCCATAGACCCCGCCCGCGTTGCCCGGCAGCACCGAGATATTGGCGATGCCGCCCAGATTCAGCACCACCCGCAGGGCGCCGGGTTTGGCAAACAGCGCTTGATGGAAGGCGGGCACCAGGGGCGCCCCCTGACCGCCGAGGGCCATGTCCAGGCTGCGAAAGTCGCTGATGACGTCGATGCCGCTGAGGGCGGCCAACAGGGCGCTGTTGCCAATTTGCAGGGTAAAGCCAAGGTGCGGACGATGGCGAATGGTCTGACCGTGGCTGCCAATGGCGCGAATGTCGGTGGGCGCCAGCCCTGCTTTTTCGAGCAGGGCCTGAGTGGCGGCGGCAAATTCACGGGCCACCAGGTTGTCGGCGACGCCCAAGCGATCGATCTCGTTCTCTCCGGGGGTGCAGAGGGCATGGAGTTCACGGGCCGTTGCCTCTGGCCAGGGGTGACAGAGAGCCGCCTCGACCCGCAGAGTATCGCCATCGACCTCGATCAGCACCGCATCTATGCCGTCCAGGCTGGTTCCGGACATCAGACCCAAGTAACGTTCAGCCATCTGCGAGCTCCTTGTCATTGCTTGTGATAACCCCGTGGCCTGTCGCTCATCGGCGCTGGCAACGCGTGCTCCTGTGGCCTGGGGAGAACAGGCACCATGATCATGCGCGGCTCAGGATTCGTTCCGGCGCAGGGCGAGCTGAGTCTCTGGGCGCTCCAGCTTGGCGAGTTGCTGCTGGGCCTGGACCTTGAACTGGCTCAGCTCGCGTCCGCTGAGGGTTTCCGCCTGGGGCAGAGTCAGGGTGCGCGGGTTCTTGTGTACCCCGGCGACCAGGAATTCATAGTGCAGGTGGGCGCCCGTGACCCGGCCCGTGCTGCCCAGCAGGCCAATGGTCTGTCCCTGCTTCACCCGCTGGCCCTTGTTGACGGTGCGCTTGGAGAGGTGCAGGTACTTGGTCACATAGTTGCCGGCGTGCTTGATGAACACATAGTTGCCGTTGAACTGGTTGTAACCGGCTGCCACCACGCTGCCCGACCCCGAGGCCATGATGGGGGTACCCACCGGCGCCACGTAGTCGATGCCGTTATGAGGGCGAACCTTGCCGGTGACCGGGTGCAGGCGGCGCGGATTGAAGTTGGAGCTGATGTATTTGAAGTTGACCGGCGCGCGCAGGAAGCTCTTGCGCATCGCCTTGCCCGCCGGTGTGTAGTAGTTGCCATCCTCGCTCAACACGGCGCGGTAGATCTCGCCCTGGTTGACGAACTCGGCGGCCAGAATATCACCGGAGGCGACCCGCTCATCATCCTGGAATTTCTCCTCGAACAGCACCCTGAAGCTGTCCCCTGGTTGCAGGTCCTGGGCAAAGTCGATGTCCCAGCCGAAGATGGCGGCCAAGTCCATGATCTGATCCTCGGTCATGCCCGCTTCGCTGGCTGCCCCCCAGAAGCTGGAGCGGATGTTGCCCTGGGCCCAGTTTTCACGGGTATCGAGTTCGAGGCGTACCGCTTTGGCCACGAAGCCATCTTCCCGTCGATTGACCTTGAGTGCCTGCTCCAGGCTGTGGGGGTAATAGAGGCTATGGAGTTCGCCTTCCTGGGTGAGCTTGAAGGTCAACTCCTGACCGGGCCTGAGCATGCGCAGCGGATCGGCGGCCTTGAGCTGATCGATGAGGTGCAGGTCTGCCGTGCGCAGGCCCAGACGCTGGAAGATGATGCCCATGTTGTCACCGCTGCGCACCTTGACCTGCTTGGTCACATAAGGAGCCTTGGGCGGGGTGGCCGTCCGTTCCATGGCGAGGCGGTCATGTTCATCCTGCTGTTCGTCGCGGGCCAGATTGGCGACATGCTCATCAACCCGGGTGGCGACGGCCTGTTCACCGGGCCAGGCGGCCAGCATCATCACCAGAATGGTCAGGATCAGCACCATCTTGCGGTGCCAGAGAGGAAGAGCGTTGAAGGCGTGCCAAATATGCATGAGAAAAGGGCGTGAAGTCGGGCGGAATCAGCGGATTTTACAGGCTTTCCAATTGCCTCGCCATTCCAGTAATATGGCTGGCCCTGTGGAATCGTGATTGGAGTGTCAAAAAATGTCCCAGCTCGAGGTGGCGCTAGCCGAGATCAAGCGCGGAGCGGAAGAAATTCTGGTTGAAGAAGAACTGATTGCCAAGTTGAAGGAAGGGCGCCCCCTGCGCATCAAGCTGGGCATGGACCCGACGGCACCCGACATTCATCTCGGTCATACCGTGATCCTCAACAAGCTGAAGACCTTCCAGGACCTGGGGCACGAGATCATCTTGCTGATCGGCGACTTCACCGCCATGGTCGGGGATCCCTCCGGCAAGAACAGCACCCGTCCGCCGCTCTCCGAAGAGGCCATCAAGCACAACGCCCTCACCTATGCCGAGCAGGCGTTCAAGATCCTCGATCCCAAGAAGACCCGCATCGAGTACAACTCCACCTGGCTGGGCGAGCTGGGTGCGACCGGCATGATCAAGCTGGCAGCCAAGCAGACCGTGGCCCGCATGATGGAGCGCGACGACTTCAAGAAGCGCTACAGCGGCGGCCAGTCCATCGCCATTCACGAATTCCTCTATCCGCTGCTGCAAGGCTATGACTCGGTCGCGCTCAAGGCGGATGTCGAGCTGGGCGGTACCGATCAGAAGTTCAACCTGCTGATGGGGCGCGAACTGCAAAAAGATGCCGGCATGGCCGCCCAGTGCGTGCTGATGATGCCGCTGCTGGTGGGTCTGGACGGCGTCAAGAAGATGTCAAAGTCCTCCGCCAACTACATAGGCGTGCACGATGCCCCGGGCGAGATGTTCGGCAAGATCATGTCCATCACCGATGACCTGATGTGGAACTACTACGAGCTGCTCTCCTCCCGTCCCTTGGCCGAGATTGAAGGGTTCAAGGCCGGTATCGCCGCGAACACCCTCAACCCGCGCGACGTGAAGATCTGGCTGGCCAAAGAGATCATCGCCCGCTATCACGATGAGGCCGCCGCCGAAGCCGCCCACGAAGACTTCACCCAGCGCTTCTCCAAGAACGCCATTCCGGACGAGATGCCGGAGGTCGAGCTTATCCTGGAAGGGGAAGGGCTGGCCATCGCCAACCTGCTCAAAGACGCCGATCTGGTGGCCACCACCTCGGAAGCGCTGCGCATGATCAAGCAGGGCGCGGTCAAGGTGGATGGCGAGAAGCTGGACGATGGCAAGGCGCTGGTCGGTGCCGGTACTGCTGTCTATCAGGTCGGCAAGCGCAAGTTTGCCCGGGTGACCGTCAAGTAAGAGGCGAGCCCCCACTCATCTCAGCGGTGCCTTGCCGGCACCGCTTGTAAGACAGGTGTACCGCTGATAAAAAAGGCCTCCATGTTGGAGGCCTTTTTGTTGGCGGCGATAAAGTGCCGGGCCAGGCGCCTGTCTCAAGGCGAGCACTGCTCCCCCTGTTCTCATACGCTGGCTTCATGCCCAGTCCCGCATCCGCCATCGTCCCCCTCAAATGACCATGGGGCCGGCGACGGCCTCGGCCGCAGTGGCGCCGCGCAGCACCTGTACCAAGGTGAGGGCAAACTCGATGGCCGTGCCTGGCCCCTGACTGGTTACCAGCCGCGCGTCTTTATCTATGACCACGCGCTCATGGCTGAGTTGGGCACTGGGGATCCGGGCCCAGAAGCCGGGATGACAGGTGATGCTCGCCTTGCCCAGCAGCTGATGAGGCAGCAGTACCACGGCGGGGGCGGCGCACAGGGCGGCGCGCCAGCGGCCACTGGCCGCTTGCTCGCGCAGCAGGCTGATGGCACGGGTATTATCGCGGATGCATTCGCTACCGGGCAGGCCGCCGGGCACCACTATCATCTCGAACTCCTCTTGCGGCAGCTCATCGAGATGGCAATCGGTGACCAGCTGTACCCCGCGCGAGGCACGAATTTGGCGCAGGCCCGCAGGGCAACAGGAGGCTAGCAGCACCGTTATGTTGGCGCGCACCAGCACATCCAGGATGGCGACGGTTTCAATCTCCTCCGAGCCGGGGGCGACCAGTACCAAGACACTCATGGGGGACTCCTGGTTCGGGTTGGGTGAGTCAGCTCTCGCCCTGATGGCGATCCTTGACGGCCTGATAGAGGCCCTGGTTGACCGGTACCATGATGCCGTGGAGCCGGGCTTTGGCCAGCAGGAAGCCGGTGATGGCCTCTATCTCTGTCTCTTTGCCCTGTTCCAGATCCTGCTGCATGGAAGAGTAGTTGTCCGCGGTCAGTCCGGCGACGGATTGCACCCGCCGTGCCAGCTCTTCATGGGTAGTGGCAATGCCTTCTGCATTCATGACATCGGCCACCTCGATGCAGATCTGTTGCAGGGTGTCGGCAAAGCGTGGGCCTGTCAGCTCGCCATTTTTGATGCGATAGAGGGCGGTGAGCGGATTGATGGCGCAGTTGATGGCGAGCTTGTGCCACTGGCGAGCGAGGATCTGCTCGTCCCAGCCAGCCTGACCCAGTGCCTGGGCAAGACGATCGGCCAGATGGGCGAATTGGCGGCCTTGCTCGTTGACCGGGCCGAGCCAGGTTTCGCCCCGGCCGGTATGGCGGAACACGAAATGGCCCTGTTGCAGGGCGCCATGGCTGGTGACGCCCGCGATGATTGGGTTGTCTGCAAACAGCTCGGCGACGCGCTCGGCCACCCCCATGCCGTTGTGCAGCAGCACGATGGGCACCTGCTTGTCGAGCTTGCCGATCAGGGGCTGCAAGGCGGGGATCACCTGGTCCGCCTTGGTCATCACCAGCAGGCGGCGAATGGGGGGAGTATCAGCCAGAAAGCCTCTGGCAATGCTGATAAGCCCATGCTGTCCATCCAGACCGGTGAAGTCGATGACGGGGTGAAGCGTCGCTCTGTGGCGTTCACGCAGCAGTACCTGAGTCGGTTGGCCTGATTGGGTCAGCAGGGCGGCGAAGACGCCACCGAGGGCGCCGCACCCGAGCAGGGTCCAGGAGGGCGTGGAGGGGGATTGAGATCCGCTTGGCATGATATGACTCGATCAAGAGGGTGGGCCATTCGACCCGAGAGAGGTGCCCGAATGGCGATGGGGTGGACACTCATGGGTCTCACCTGTCGGCAATGGCAAGGATTCTAACAGAGCGCCTTTATCGAAATCAGCAAATTTGCCGGTTTTCTGGTAGATTTGCCCCCTCATAACGAACGCAACATGAGGAGCCCCGGCCATGCCGTCATTCGATATTGTCTCTGAAGTCAAAATGAACGAGGTGTTGAACGCAGTCGACAACGCCAATCGTGAACTGGCCACCCGATTCGATTTTCGCGGTGTAGAAGCCAGCTTCGAGATGACCAAGGAAGAGGTCAAGCTGGAAGCCGATGCCGACTTCCAGCTCAAGCAGATGGTAGAGATACTGCGCGCAGCCCTGCTCAAGCGCAACATCGAAAACAGTTCAATGGAGGCGGGTGATAGCGTCCACTCCGGCAAGCGTTTCCATCTGAACGTCAAGTTCAAGCAAGGGATCGAGAAAGAGGTCGCCAAGAAGCTGGTGAAGCTTATCAAGGATTCCAAGATCAAGGTGCAGGTCGCCATCCAGGGCGACGAGGTACGAGTCACCGGCAAGAAGCGTGACGACTTGCAAGAGGCCATGGCCCTGGTGCGTGGCGCCGAGCTGGGTCAGCCGATGCAGTTCCAGAATTTCCGCGACTGATCTCGCGCGAAGAGGGTTCGGCCCTCTTTTTTCTGCGCCTTATGCCATAAAAAAACCGGAGCCCAAGGCTCCGGTTTTTCGTTTCTGCGTGCTACGGGTTCGATTAGAACTTGTAGGTCACGGAGAAGTAGTGGCCGAAACCAGTGGTTTTCAGGCCGTAGGTACCGTTCTGGATACCGTAGATGTCGTTGAAGTACTTCAGGCCGTAACCGACGGCGTAGCGGTCGGAGTGCCAGTACAGACCGTTGAACATGGCGGTGCCGTCGGTGGAGCTGTCCTTGGCATCAAACAGGTGATCCAGGTAGCCCTGATAGGCAACGAAGCTGCCGTTGGAGAAGGTGTAGAAAGGCTTGAACCAGTTCATGGAGAACTGATAGCCGTTCCAGCCTTGCTCGCCAGAGCCTTCGTTGACGTGACGTGCGTACAGGTTCATGCCAACTTTGCCGAACCAAGGCACTTGTACGTCGGCACCCAGACCAGTCATGGCTTCAAACAGACCATCCGGACCGCCTACGTTGATCAGGTTGGCAATGTAAACCTCTTGCACCGGACCGAAGGAGAGATCTTTGCCGGTCATGGCATCGATGGACAGGCGTGGGGCGAACTTGATGAACAGGTTGTCGCTGTCATGCTTGTCGTCGTGCTTGCTCTGGAAGATGTCGAATACGTCGACGTAGCCGTAGAGGTCAAAGATACCGGAGCGACCACCAAATTCCATTTCGAAGTAGGTGTCGTTGTAACCACCTTCGGATTCGCTGTAGGGCAGCTGATCGATGGTGTGCATGACGTTGAACTGGAACCACTTGTAGTCGTTCTTGTGGATGTCGCCGCTATAGTCGGCAGCAAAAGCCGGAGTGGCGGAAGCCGCCAGCAGACCAGCAGCGATCAGAGTCTTGGTAAATTTGGCCATTTTATTGGTCTCTTGTGCGTTTAGTTGAGGTTTTCCGTAGCCTGCCCACAAGGAGCGGAGGGATTCTAGCCAATTAATTTCCGCGGATAAACGATCAAGAGGGAACTTTCTCTGGAAGTGTGAATCTAATCACCCCCTAATTGGCGCAAACGCTTGCTATTTGCTCTGTTTCGGTAACAAAGCACTGTCTCGTCTGGCAACGATGGCGATCAGGATCAACACGGGGATGCCCAGCAGGCTGGTCCCGATGAAGAAGACGCTGTAGCCGAATTGTTCGACAAAACCGCCGGAGAATCCGGCCAGCAACTTCGGCAGCAGCAGCATGACTGAGCTGAACAGGGCGTACTGGGTGGCCGAGAAGGCGACGTTAGTCAGGCTCGACAGATAGGTGATGAAGGCCGCGGTAGCGATGCCGGCGCTCAGGTTATCCAGGGAGATGATCAGGGTCAGCAGCTCCAGATTGTGGCCAAGCTGATTGAGCAGTGCGAACAAGAGATTGGTGCTGGCAGTGAGCAGAGCGCCCAGCATCAGGATGCGCAAGGTGCCAAAGCGCATCACCAGAATGCCTCCCACACTGGCACCCACCAGGGTCATGATGACGCCGTACACCTTGGTAATGGTCGCCACCTCCGTTTTGCTGAAGGCGAGATCCACATAGAAGCTGTTGGACATGACCCCCATTACTACATCCGAGATGCGATAGCAGGCGATGAGTCCGAGGATGAGCAGCGCCGAACGACCATAGCGCTCGAAGAAGTCGGCAAAGGGGCACCAGACGGCCTCGTAGGCCCAGGCGCCGAGCCCGGCCAACGAGCGTGGCCAGCCGTGTTGCAGCAGCAGGGACTTGCGCATCGCTTGCTGCCTGTCCTGGTTTGCCACGTCGATGTCGGGCTCATGGCAACAGAGGGTGGTGATGAGGCCAATGCTCATCATCCCCGCCATCAGCAGGTAAGTTAACTGCCAGCCACGATAGTCATAGACGCTGTTGCTGCCAAGCCAGGCTGCTAGGGCAAGAGCGCCCGCGCCGGCCATGATCATGGCCAGTCGATACCCTGTCATGTAGGAGGCCGCCATGGCTGCCTGAAGGCGCTCAGGGGCCGACTCGATGCGGTAGGCATCGATGACGATGTCCTGAGTCGCGGAGGCAAAGGCCACCAGCAGGGCGAAAAGCGCAAGCTGGGCGAGCTGGGTCTTGGGATCGCAAAAGGACATGCCGACCAGGGCTGCGGCGATCAGCAGCTGGGAGAACAGCATCCAGCTGCGACGCCTGCCAAGCAGGCGTGAGAGCAGCGGCAAGGCCAACCTGTCCACCAGGGGAGACCACAACCACTTGACCCCATAGGCCAGGGCGACCCAGCTCATGTAACCGATGTCGGTCAGGCTCACTCCCGCCTCTCGCAGCCAGAAGGAGAGGGTGCCGAATACCAGCAGCAGTGGCAAACCGGAGGAGAACCCCATGGCAAACAGAATAAGGACGCGGGGCTCGAGATAGACTCGTAGGGATTCTTTCCAGCTTGGTTTGCTGACAGCGTTCAAGTGCCTGACTCCTTGGGAAAAGTAAGCCATTTTGGCAGGTTCATCCGCCGGCGCCAAGGCGAGCTATCAGATTGTGGGGACAAAGGGAGATAGCCTGGCCACCAGAGACGGCATCATGGGATCCATGGGTCGCCAGCAAGGTGTCGAATGGATGTGGTTATCGGCGATTGCCACCGCCATCGGTCAGCATGGGTGTTGCTTGGTTGCATCGACGCGAACGCATCAGGCGGGCTGACCTCAGGGGCGGGTGCCTATGCAGCCAAGGGGCGCCGGACCCTCTCCCATCAGGCAGGCGGCGCAATCGCGCAGCTGGTGACGCAAGGCCGGATCCTCGGCCAGTTCATCCTGACTCCAGAGGTGCAGGCTGTGCAGCAGGTGCCAGAACACGCTCTCTTGCGGGCTACTGGCCTGCTTGTCGGCTGCATCTTGACGCACCGCCTGCCATTGGCCGAGCAGTTGCCAGCTCATATCCTGCAGGGCGTCATAGTCGATCTGTTGTGCCAGAAACTGTCGAACAGTCCAGGCCAAGGGGGCCCTGTGCTGGGCCAGGTAGTCATCACAAGTCACAAGATGCTCCAATCCATGTTGAGGAGAGTGAGCAGTATAGAAAACGATCCGTGATCCGGAGGGACAAGGGGACTGGATGGGGAAGATACCGGGCCCGAGCGGGCCCGGCTGTCGGGCTTACTCGGCGAGCAGCGTCACCTTCTTGAGGATGATGGTGCTGGTCGGCACGTCATTGGCGCGCAGGATGGGGCTGTAGCCGGTCTGAACCTGAGCCAGCTTGTCCAGCACCTCCATGCCCTGAACAACTTGACCAAATACCGTATAACCGGCGCCACCACTGGCATTGAGGTTGTTGTTATCGGCAAGGTTGAAGTAGAACTGGCGGGTTGCACTGTCCACCGCCTGGGTCCGGGCCATGGCGATGCTGCCACGGGTATTGGGCAGGCCACCCTTGGATTCGTTTACCACGGGGTCAAAGGTGGGCAACTGCTGGAACTGCTGGTTATAGCCGCCCCCTTGTACCACGAAGCCGGGGATGACCCGGTGGACCAGGCTGCCATCGTAGCTGCCATCAGCCACGTAGCGCAGGAAATTCTTCACCGTCTGGGGCGCCACTTTCGGAGCCAGCTCCACCACGATATTGCCGTGGTTGGTTTCAAATTTCACCTTGGGGGCCGCGAAGGCCAGGGGGCAAACCAGCAGGGCCAGCAACATCAGCTTCTTCATGAGATTATCCTTAATACATAGAGAGATCAGGCGCTTGGTTGGCCTTTGAGGTAACCGCGCAGCTGTTCGTCAGCCATGATCTGCTGGATCAGGCTACCAAGTTGCTGGTTCAGGACCAGCTCCAGATCGGCGATGCTGGGCTCACCCGGGCCTTCCTTGCTGGCGCTGGCGTTGAACACCTTGGTCAGGCGGCTTCCCTGGAAATCGGCCATCACCTGCAGGCTCACCTTGGACTTGGTGACATAGGTGAACGTCTTCTCTTCGACATTGACCAAGGCATTATTGACCTGAAGAGTCAGGTTGGTGGTGCCGCTGTTGCCCACCTCCAGTCCCTGACTGCGCAACCCTTCGCTCAGACGCTCGACCAGCAGGGTATTGAGGGGCTGCTCGCTCTTGATGTAGACGGGGGCCTTCTCTTTTTGCTTGATGGCGAACACATGAGCGGCGGCGCGTTTGTCTATGCCTTCCATGGTGATGCGATTGCCGGAGTAGTACTGTTGATTCGCCGGGATCACTTGGGGATTGAGCAGCGCCGTCTCGGGCCAGTGAGTGGCACAGCCGCCGAGCAGCAGGGCGGCGAGCAGCAGAATTGGTGATTTCATAATGGATTCCTCTAGCGTTTAATGGCTTTCAAAATAACGAATTTACTATTGGATGCAACGACTTGTGCATTGGCAAACAGTCGCTTGAGCTTGTTGTGATAGTCCAGATGGCGGTTGCCCACTATCCAGAGTTCACCCCCCTTGGGCAACACTCTGTGCGCATCCTGGAACATCTGCCAGGCGATATGATCGGTAATCGCCTGAAGCTGGTGGAACGGCGGGTTGCACAAGATGCGGTCAGCATAACCGGTCGGCAGGCCATCCAGGCAGTTGTTGACCAGAAACTCGGCGCGGGGCAGGGCGGCTGGCAGATTGTGCTCGACGTTGAGCCGTGCCGAGGCTACCGCCATGTAGGATTCATCGATGAAGGTCACTTCCACCTCGGTGTCTCGGGCCAGCAGAGCCAGGCCGAGTACGCCATTGCCGCAGCCCAGATCGATCACCTTGCGGGCACTGTGGATAGGCAAATTGGCCAGCATGAAGCGGGCACCAATATCCAGGCTGGTGCGCGAGAATACGTTGGCATGGTTATGGATTTGCATCTCGCTCCCCTCCAGCGGCCAGACGGTCGGGAAGGGGCTGGCCTGGGCGGCGCGGTCTGTCCCCGCTGCATCAGCGATGGTGCAATGGATGAGACGAGCTTTCTTCCAAGCCAGGGAGGTGCGGGTTTCGCCCAGATATTTCTCGAACAACTTGAGGGTCGAGCTGTGGATCTCCTTGGCCTTGCCGGCGGCCAGGATGCGAGTGGCCGGGGTGACCACCTCACGCAGGGCCAGCAACTGCTGCTCAAGCAGCGCTTGATACTTGGATACCTTGATGATCACCAGGGTCGGAGCCGCTGGCAGTGGCGCCAGCGAGTCCTGGATGCGGATGGATGCCGGATCCAGTCCGTTGTCGGCCAGATTGGCCAGGGTGCCTTGCTCGCTGACGAAGGAATCGGTCACGCACAGGGGATGATGGCCATGGAGAAAGGCGGCCAAGGCGCCAAAGCTGTCATTCATGATGATGACGGGGCCGCCGCCTTCGGGAGGCTGCTCTGCCAGCTGATTGATCAGGTACTCATCGGCGGCATCCCATGCCTGCAGGGGATCCTGCTCCTGGCGCGGATAGCGCTGCAGCATCAGGCGGCAATGGTCTGTCTCGAGGTGGGTCTGCATTGAACGGTCTGTCTCACGGCTGGATAGAATGGCGCTATTCTAACGGTGCTTGGATGATTCACCAATTGTCCCGCCATGCAAGTTCTCCCTGGGAGTCAACCTAAGTCGAATGGTACCGTGGTTCACGGTGCCTGGATGATCCAGCAATTGCCTCGCCATGCAAGTTCTCCCTGGGAGTCAAAGTCGATAGAATGGGGCTTGCCCCATCAGTCATCGGAAGATCTCATGAATACCCAAGAAACCATCATCCAACGCCTCTCCGAGGCCCTCAACCCTGGCCATCTCGACGTATTCAACGAGAGCCACATGCATCGAACCGAGCCGGGAGCAGAGAGCCATTTCAAGGTGGTCATCGTCAGTCAGGCTTTCGCCGGTCAGCGTCTCATCAGCCGTCATCGTCAGGTCAATCAACTGTTGGCCGATCTGCTGGCCGGGCCCGTTCATGCGCTGGCACTGCATACCTATACAGAGGAAGAGTGGCAACAAAAGGGCGTGGCGCCACGAAGCCCGGTCTGTGCCAGCAAGCTTGGTCCTCAATGAACGGCAGGGAAATAACTGAGAGGCTGTGATGTTCCATTAACAAAGGGATTACCCTTTGCCGATTTCATCGGCAACATTTGTCGCCAATCTCATCAATTTTTCTAATCCTGCGGTGAACTTCCACGAAACTAACCCTTAGTGAGTACTTCCGTCCTGGTGTGGTGGAAGTACGTGTTTTGATGGGAGTACGGCAAGCAAGTGGGCAGGCTAATTTTGTGATAGCGGGTTAATTTTCCCCATTTGACGTGGCAGTCAGCAGTCTGAAAGTGGTAAACTCAAGCGCTTTTGAAACACCCCGCATGTTGCTGATTTGTTGTTTGTTTGTATCTGTTCAGCCATATGCCGAGTGTGTTCAACAACCCGTCGTGATGTATTTCTCGGCGCTAACCATTCTCTCTCCCGTAACGGTAGTGCAAGTGAGTATGATTACAATTAAAAGAGGACTGGACATCCCCGTGCTGGGTGCGCCAGAGCAAGTAATCTACGATGGCCCGGCCATCACCCGTGTTGCTACACTGGGCGAAGAGTTCGTGGGGATGCGACCTACTATGTTTGTCAAAGTAGGGGATCGCGTCATTAAAGGTCAGGCACTCTTCGAAGATAAGAAGAATCCTGGCGTTAAATTCACGGCTCCCGCCACCGGCGTAGTTTCAGAGATCAACCGTGGTGCCAAGCGCATTCTGCAATCAGTGGTCATCGATATCGATGGCTCTGACGAACAGGTGACCTTTGAGCAGTTTGCCAGTGCCGAGCTTGCCAAGCTCGAGCGCAGCAAGGTGCAAGAGATCCTGGTCGAGTCAGGCCAATGGACTGCATTGCGCACCCGCCCCTTCAGCAAGGTTCCTGCCGTCGGTTCAGAGCCCCGTGCGATCTTCGTGACCGCCATGGACTCCAACCCGCTGGCCGCCAGCGCTGAGCTCATCATCAAGGAGCAATCCCAGGCCTTTATCGACGGTCTGACCGTGCTGAGCCGCCTGACTGATGGCAAGCTTTACGTCTGCAAGGGCGAGGGCAGTCTGCCACAGGCTTCCGTGCCGCAAGTTCAGGAAGAGGTCTTCGTCGGTCCTCATCCTGCCGGTCTGCCGGGTACCCATATTCACTTCATCGATCCGGTTGGCAGCAACAAGATCCAGTGGCACATCAACTATCAGGATGTGATCGCGCTGGGCAAGCTGTTTACCACGGGCCAGATCTGCACCGACAAGGTGATCGCCCTGGCCGGTCCGAATGTGGTCAAGCCACGTCTGTTGCGCACCCGCATGGGCGCTTGCATCAGCCAGCTGACTCACAACGAGCTGCGTGCGGATGAAAACCGTGTCATCTCCGGTTCCCTGTTAAGCGGTGCCAAGACCGATGAGGTACATGACTATCTGGGTCGTTACCACAATCAGGTCTGCGTGCTGGCTGAGGGCCGCGAGAAGGAGTTTCTGGGGTGGATTAAACCCAGTGCCGACAAGTTCTCCATCACCCGCACCACCCTGTCTCACCTGGTGAAGGGCAAGCTGCTCAATTTCACCACCACGACCAACGGGAGTGATCGTTCCATGGTGCCGATTGGCAGCTATGAGCGCATCATGCCGCTGGACATCCTGCCGACCCTGCTGCTGCGGGATCTGATCTCTGGCGATACCGACAATGCGCAAGCACTGGGTTGCCTGGAGTTGGATGAGGAAGATCTGGCGCTCTGTACCTTTGTCTGCCCCGGCAAGACAGAGTACGGCCCCATCTTGCGTGAGTGCCTGACCAAGATCGAACTGGAAGGTTAAGCGATGAGTTTCAAGCAATTTCTTGAAAATATGGAACATCACTTCGAGCCGGGCGGCAAGTACGAGAAGTACTACGCCCTGTACGAAGCGGCTTTCACCATTTTCTACACTCCGGGTACTGTCACCCGTAATGCCGCCCACGTTCGCGATGCGCTCGACCTGAAGCGCATGATGATCATGGTATGGCTGGCCGTGTTCCCGGCCATGTTCTGGGGCATGTTCAACATAGGCAACCAGGCGATTGCCGCCATCGCGCACCTCGGCTCTGCCGGCGGTGCCGTTTCCTGGCAATATGGCCTGGCTACCCTGTTGGGCGCCTCGCTGGATCCGGCGGTGGCTGGTATCGGCAGCAAGATGCTGATCGGTGCGACTCACTTCTTCCCCATCTACATCACCGTCTTCATCGTCGGTGGTTTCTGGGAAGTGCTGTTTGCCATGATCCGCAAGCACGAGATCAACGAAGGCTTCTTCGTAACCTCGATCCTGTTCGCGCTGATCGTGCCGCCTGAGCTGCCATTGTGGCAAGCTGCCCTGGGCATCACCTTCGGTGTGGTCATGGCCAAGGAAGTGTTCGGTGGTACCGGCAAGAACTTCCTGAACCCGGCACTGGCGGGTCGTGCTTTCCTGTTCTTCGCCTACCCGAGCCAGATCTCTGGCGACGCCGTCTGGGTTGCCGTCGATGGCTACTCTGGCGCGACTGCACTGAGCCAGTGGGCTCAAGGTGGCCAGATGTCGCTGATCAATGGCGCTACCGGTCAGGCCATCAGCTGGATGGATGCTTTCCTGGGTAACCTGCCGGGCTCCATCGGTGAAGTCTCCACCCTGATGATCCTCATCGGCGCAGCCATGATCGTCTACATGCGTATTGCATCCTGGCGCATCATCGCCGGTGTCATGATCGGTATGGTGGCAACCTCCCTGCTGTTCAACGTCATAGGTTCAAATACCAACCCCATGTTCAGCATGCCGTGGCACTGGCACCTGGTGCTGGGTGGTTTTGCCTTCGGTATGGCCTTCATGGCAACGGATCCAGTGTCTGCTTCCTTTACCAACAAAGGTAAATGGTGGTACGGCGCCCTGATCGGTTTCATGGTCGTGCTGATCCGTGTTGTGAACCCCGCCTTCCCGGAAGGCATGATGTTGGCCATTCTGTTTGCGAACCTGTTTGCCCCGCTGTTTGACCATTTCGTGGCACAGGCGAACATCAAGCGGAGGATCAGTCGTGGCGTTTAATAAAGACTCAACCGTCGGCACCGTCAGCATAGTGGCGGGTCTGTGCCTGGTCTGCTCCATCGTGGTCTCTGTGGCCGCAGTGGGCCTGCGTCCGGCTCAGCAGCTGAACAAGGCTCTGGACAAGCAGAGCAACATCCTTGCCGTTGCTGGCATCGATGTGACCAGCATCGCCAAGAGTGAACTCGGCAAGCTGTATGGCGACAAGATCGAAGCGCGTCTGGTAGATCTCTCTACCGGTCAGTTCGTCGATGGCGATGCTGATGGCTTCGATTTCAAGATGGCTGCCAAGAATCCGGCCGAGAACCTTCGTCTGGCTGCTGCCGATGACAAGGCCGGGATCCGTCAGATCTCAAAATTGATGCCGGTCTTCTTCGCCAAAGACAGCGAAGGCAAGGTCGATAACATCATCTTGCCGATCTATGGTCAGGGCCTCTGGTCCACCATGTATGCCTTCGTCGCCGTTGCCGCTGATGGCCAGACCATCAAGGGCATCACCTACTATGACCAGGGCGAAACCCCGGGTCTGGGTGGCGAGGTCGAGAACCCGGCATGGCGTGAGCTGTTCGTCGGCAAGAAGCTGTTCGGTCAAGATGGTCAGCCTGCACTGCGGGTGATCAAGGGTCATGCTCCGGCTGGTTCCGAGCATGAGATCGATGGCCTCTCTGGCGCGACGCTGACCAGTAATGGTGTCCAGCACTCGTTCGATTTCTGGATGGGCCCCCAGGGCTTCGGTCCTTTCCTTGCCAAGATCCGCGCAGGAGAACTCAACAATGGCTGACAATACCGCAATGAAGAAGTTGCTGTTGACGCCAGTGCTCGGCAACAACCCCATCGCCTTGCAGGTGTTGGGTGTCTGTTCCGCGCTGGCCGTTACCAGCCAGATGAAGACGGCGTTCGTCATGACCCTGGCGGTCATGGCGGTCACCGCCTTCTCTAACCTGTTCATCTCCCTGATCCGTAACCAGATCCCGAACAGTGTGCGCATCATCGCCCAGATGGCGATCATCGCGTCCCTGGTTATCGTGGTTGACCAGGTGCTCAAGGCGTATGCCTATGACATCTCCAAGCAACTGTCGGTATTTGTGGGTCTTATCATCACCAACTGTATCGTGATGGGTCGCGCCGAAGCCTTTGCCATGAAGAGTGCCCCGCTGCCCTCTTTCCTGGATGGTATCGGCAACGGTCTGGGTTATGGCGCCGTGCTGCTGACCGTGGCCACCGTGCGTGAGATCCTGGGATCCGGCACCTGGTTTGGTATCGAGCTGCTGCCGCTGGTAAACAACGGTGGCTGGTATGTGCCAAACGGTCTGCTGCTGCTGCCGCCGAGTGCATTCTTTATCATTGGTCTGATCATTTGGGGCGTACGTACCAAGGATCCCAAGCAGGTGGAGGCGAAGGATTAAGGTATGGAACATTATCTGAGTCTGTTGGTTCGTTCGATTTTCATCGAAAACTTGGCCCTCTCCTTCTTCCTGGGGATGTGTACCTTCCTGGCAGTCTCCAAGAAGGTCAAGACCGCCATGGGTCTGGGTATTGCCGTTGTTGTGGTGCAAACCATCGCCGTACCGGCTAACAACCTGATCTACAACTTCGTGTTGAAAGACGGTGCCCTGTCCCCTGGTCTGGATCTGAGCTTCCTGAGCTTCATCACCTTCATCGGTGTGATTGCAGCCCTGGTACAGATCCTGGAGATGGCCCTGGACAAGTATTTCCCTGCGCTCTACAACGCCCTGGGTATCTTCCTGCCGCTGATTACCGTGAACTGCGCCATCTTCGGTGGCGTCTCCTTCATGGTGCAGCGTGACTACAACTTCGCGGAGTCTGTGGTCTATGGCGTGGGCTCGGGTGCCGGTTGGATGCTTGCCATCGTTGCGATGGCGGGGATCCGCGAGAAGATGAAGTACTCCGATGTTCCGGAAGGTCTGCGTGGCCTGGGCATCACCTTCATCACCGCGGGTCTGATGGCGCTGGGCTTTATGTCCTTCTCTGGTATTTCCTTGTAATCGGAAAAGGAATCATAAATGGAAATTATTCTGGGTGTGGTCATGTTTACCGTGATCCTGCTGGCTTTGGTGGCAGTCATTCTGTTCGCCAAGTCCAAGCTGGTGACCGCGGGTGACGTGACAATCAGCATCAATGGCGATCCGGCCAAGGGCGTGACCAGTCCGGCCGGTGGCAAGCTGCTCAGCGTGCTGGCCGGTAGCGGCATCTTCGTCTCCTCCGCTTGCGGCGGCGGTGGCTCTTGTGGTCAGTGCAAGGTGCGGGTCAAGGCGGGCGGCGGTGACATACTGCCGACTGAACTGGATCACATCAGCAAGGGCGAAGCCCGTCATGGGGAACGTCTGGCCTGTCAGGTCACTGTGCGTTCCGACATGGAGATCGAACTGCCTGAAGAGATCTTCGGGGTGAAGAAGTGGGACTGTACTGTTATCTCCAACGATAACAAGGCCACCTTCATCAAGGAGCTCAAGCTGCAGATCCCCGATGGCGAAAGCGTGCCGTTCCGCGCCGGTGGTTATATCCAGATCGAAGCGCCGGCTCACCACGTCAAGTACAACACCTTCGATATTCCCGAGGAGTATCGTGGTGACTGGGATCGCTTCAAGATCTTCGAGCTGGAGTCTGTGGTGAAGGAGCCGATCATTCGTGCTTACTCCATGGCGAACTATCCGGAAGAGTTTGGCATCATCATGCTGAACGTGCGGATCGCGACCCCACCGCCCAGCAACTGGACTGCGCCTCCCGGCCAGATGTCCTCCTATATCTTCAGCCTCAAGGCTGGTGACAAGGTGACCATCTCGGGTCCGTTCGGCGAGTTCTTCGCCAAAGACACCGATGCCGAAATGGTGTTTGTCGGCGGTGGTGCCGGTATGGCGCCGATGCGCTCCCACATCTTCGACCAGCTGCGTCGCCTGAAGACCAATCGCAAGATGACCTTCTGGTATGGTGCTCGCTCCAAGCGTGAGATGTTCTATGTCGAAGATTTCGACATGCTGGCGGCCGAGAACGATAACTTCGAGTGGCACGTCGCTCTGTCTGATCCGCAACCGGAAGACAACTGGGATGGCTACACCGGCTTCATCCACAACGTCTTGTTCGAGAACTATCTCAAGAACCACGAGGCGCCGGAAGATTGCGAGTTCTACATGTGTGGACCTCCCGTCATGAACGCGGCCGTCATCAACATGCTGAAAAACCTCGGCGTTGAAGACGAAAACATCCTCCTGGATGACTTTGGTGGTTAATCCATGCGCAGTGTTGTAAAGACCTGGCTAGCCTTCGGGCTAGCCTTTTTCTTGGCAGGGTGTGGCCAGGAAAATGTCAAAACCCATCCGGAGACTCAGATCACCGGCAGCACCATGGGCACCTACTACTCCATCAAGGTGGCCGATGACGCCATCTCGGACAAAACCAAGTTCCAGGCTGATATCGACCAGTTGCTCGAGCTGGTGAACGATCAGATGTCCACCTACAGACCCGAATCCGAACTGTCCCGCTTCAATCAGGCTCGCACCTCGACGCCGATTGTGGTCTCTCGCGACACCGCCCGCGTGGTCACCGAGTCCCTGCATCTGGGCCGTGAGACCCGGGGCGCGCTGGATGTGACAGTGGGTCCTCTGGTCAATTTGTGGGGCTTTGGTCCGGATGCAAAGCCGACCAAGGTGCCATCCGATGAGTTGATCAGCCAGACTCGCCAAAAGACGGGCCTGGGCAATCTGCACGTGATCACCTCTGCCGATGCCGATACCTTGCAAAAGGACATCCCGGATCTCTATGTGGATCTCTCCTCCATTGCCAAGGGGTTCGGGGTGGACAAGGTCGCCGAGTACCTGGAAGCCAAGGGGTCGCGCAACTATCTGGTCGAGATCGGCGGCGAGCTGCGTATCAATGGCGTCAACGGCAAGGGTCACCCCTGGCGAGTCGCCATCGAGAAGCCAACCGCCAATGTGGGTTCGGTGCAGGAAGTGATCCAGGTCGGTGACAACGGGGTCGCCACCTCGGGGGATTATCGTAACTATTACGAGATGGATGGACAGCGTTTCTCCCACACCATAGATCCCGCCACCGGCAAACCCATTCATCATCGGCTGGTCTCGGTGACTGTGGTCCATCCCTCCTGCATGACGGCAGATGGGCTGGCCACGGCGCTGACGGTGATGGGCCCCGAGAAGGGCATGGCCTATGCAACCGAAAAAGGCTTGGCCATCTTCATGGTGACCAAGACGGATGAAGGGTTTGACGAGCGTTACTCTCCCGCCTTCAAGCCATTCCTGACCCGTGATGCTAAGTAAGGAATCTATATGCAGATTTTTCTGATCACCTTCGCGGTGTTTCTGTTGGTGGTGGTCGGTATGGCCATCGGTTATATCTTCCAGAAGAAGAGCATCTCGGGCTCCTGTGGTGGCCTGGGCTCAGTGGGTATCGAGAAGGCATGCGACTGCCCTGATCCCTGTGACAATCGCAAGAAGAAGATGGCCAAGGAAGAGGCCCGCCGCAAGATGCTCGAAGAGCACAGGATCATCTGATTGCCATAAGGCCATCCCTCGGGATGGCCTTATTTTTGCTTGAGGCTGGCCATGGAGGCCGTCTCTTGGCATCGTCAGTAGTCGTATTGGCGACACTGTTTTCTCTTGTACTCCTGCAGCCAACGGGCAAGCTCTTCCTGAGTGCCCAGGGTATCGCCCTTGGCAATGGCCTGCTTGAGCGTGGCTATCCTGTCGTGCAGCCAGCGGCACTCGGCGGTAGGATGCTGCTTGGCACTCCCCAGCATAGGCCAGAGCAATAACCCCAAGACTAGCCCCCTATATCTCCATCCTCTGCGCATATCACCTCCAGATCCGTCGTCTTTCGAGTCTTGTAGACTAGTCGAAATCGTAGCAGCCTGATCCCGAACTACACCCATCTGGTCTAGATCCTGACGCTGGGGTAAGATGTCAACATTAACTGTTTATTTGTACAGTGCCATGCGCAAGATTATTCACATCGATATGGATTGCTTCTTCGCCGCCGTCGAGATGCGCGAGAACCCGGCCCTGCGCGAGGTGCCGCTGGCCATCGGCGGCTCGGCCGACAGGCGCGGCGTCATCTCCACCTGCAACTACGTGGCACGCCGCTTCGGGGTGCGCTCCGCCATGCCGACCGCCCTGGCACGCAAGCTCTGTCCCCCGCTGGTGTTGCTGCCGGGGCGCATGGCGCTTTATAAAGAGACCTCGACCCGGATCCAGGCCATCTTTCGCCGCTACACCGAGCTGGTTGAGCCGCTCTCCCTGGATGAAGCCTATCTGGATGTCACCGACAGCGCCCATTGCGGCGGCAGTGCCACCCTGATGGCCGAGCAGATCCGGGCTGCCATCCAGAGTGAGCTGGGGCTGACTGCCTCGGCCGGGGTAGCCCCCAACAAGTTTCTGGCCAAGCTGGCCTGCGAGCGGCGCAAACCGGACGGCCTCTTTGTTATTGCCCCTCAGGATGTGGACGACTTTGTGCGCCTGCTACCCCTTGGCAAGATCCCGGGGATAGGACGCAAGACGGCGGAGCGGCTCGAGTTGCAAGGGCTCTACCTGTGCGAAGATGCGCGTCAGCTGCCGGAAGAGGATCTCAAGGGGCGTTTTGGCAAGCTTGGTGTGATGCTGGCGGATCGTATCTGGGGCCGTGATGACAGCCAGGTCCAGGCGACCCGGGTGCGCAAAAGCATCGGGGTGGAGACGACCCTGGACGCCGATGTGTATGACGAGTCGGCCTGCTGGGCCGTACTGACCCGGCTCATCCCTGAGCTGGAGCTGCGGTTTGGTGAACGCTGTCCGCGGGATCAGATCATGGGGCAGGGGATCAAGCTCAAGTTTGCCGATTTCCAGCAGACCACCGTCTATCGCAGCCATGGGGGGTATTCGGCTCCCCTGTTCCATGATCTGCTCCATGAGGGGCTGGTTCGGGCGGAAGGAAAACCCATACGGCTCCTTGGTTTAGTGGTGGGCTTGCCAAAGGAGGGGGAAGTGAATCAACTTAGTCTGGATCTCGACAGTTGAGGTTAAGTTTTTGTTGTTGCCACCGATAACTTGAAGATAACTGCATTAAAAGGATGTTTCGCATGTTCTCTCTCTCAGTGCAGGGCCGGATTACCCTGATTGCGGGTTGTTCCCTGTTGCTCTGTGCCGCCACGCTGGTGGTCTCCTCCCTTTACAACGCATCCCGCATGCAGGATGAGGTCATGACCTCCACCACGGCAGAGGCCGAACTCGCGGCTACCCGCTGGATGCAAGCCATGGGATCCGAGCAGTCGGCCCGGGTGACCAGCTATCTGGACGAGGCCTATTTCCGGGCCACCTTGCTGGCCCAGAGCCTATTGTTCCAGCGCCAGAATGCCAGTGACAACTTCATCCACTCCGAGGCGCTGCGCGGGGCCGTCAATCAGCAACTGCACAATGCGGTCATGCACTCTCCCAATCTGTTGGGAGCCTATGCCATTTTTGAGCCCGATCAGCTCGATGGCGAGGATGCCAACTATCAGGGATCGACGGACCTTGGCTCGAATGACAAGGGGCGCTTTTCCAGCTACTGGGCCCATGTGGGTGACAAGGTGAGCCTGGAGGTAATGAACGAAGCCACCTTGAATGATGCCAGCCCGGACGAATCTGGTACTCCCAAGAACGAATGGTATCGTTGCAGCCTGCGTGATCAGAGCATTTGCCTGCTCGAACCCTATCTCGACGAAGTTGGCAATCAAGAGGTGTTGATGACCTCGGTGACCACCCCTCTGCTTGAAGAGGGCAAGTTGCTCGGCATGGTGGGCATGGATATCTCGTTGGCCAAGCTGCAGGCCCTGGTGGCCGAGATGGATCAGACCCTCTATCAGGGCCAGGGGCGGATACTGCTGCTCAGCCACGGTGGTCGGGTCGCCGGTGCCGCCGGTTTCGACATCACCCCAGGCAAGGCCCCTGGTGCGCAGTTTCAGGGGTTGATGAGCATGCTCACCGGCTGGCTCGATGCGGGCCAACCGCTCACTCAATGGAGCCAGGATGGCCGCACTCTGCAGAGCTTCATGCCTGTGACCATGAGAGGCACTTCCCAGCGCTGGGGTATCTATATCGATCTGCCACGGGCCGTGGTGCTTGCATCGGCCAGCCAGCTGCAAAGCGAGCTGACGACCCAGGCAAAGCGCAGCATCTGGTCCCAGCTTGGGGTAGGCGGCCTGATAACCTTGGCTGCGCTGTTGTTTATCTGGTGGATGGCTCATCGCATAGTGGCGCCCATTCGCGCCGTGGTAGCCCGCCTCAATGACATCGCCTCCGGGGAGGGGGATCTCACGCAGCGTATCGATATTCAGCGCAGCGACGAGATTGGCGAGCTGGCCGATGGTTTCAACCGTTTCCTCAACAAGTTGCAGATCACCATGGGTGACATCATCACCACAGTAGGCGGCACTCGCGCCAGCGCCACCCAGGCCGCCGAGGTCGCCGACAGCACCAGCGAGGGGATGCAGGCTCAGTATCAGGAAGTGGATCTGGTGGCTACCGCCTTCGAGGAGCTCAGTGCCACGGCGTTGCAGGTCTCAGGCCATGCCAAGGCGGCGGTCGCGGCGGCCGACGAGGCGGACAGTGCCGCCCAGGAGGGCAAGTTTGTCGTGGCCGATACCCAGGTTGCCATGGCCAGGCTGATGACCGTCATCAGCGATGCCAAGCCGGAGGTGGAGCGTCTCTCGGCCAACAGCGAGAACATCAATGACATACTGACGGTGATCCAGAGCATTGCCGAGCAGACCAACCTGCTGGCGCTCAATGCTGCCATCGAAGCGGCACGGGCCGGTGAGCAGGGCCGCGGCTTTGCCGTGGTGGCGGATGAAGTGCGCAACCTGGCCGGTCGTACCCAGAATGCCATCGTCGAGATCCAGACTCTGATCCATCAGTTGCAATCGGGTACTCAGGCGGTCGTCAAGGCGATCATGAGCGGCCATGGTCAGGCGAGCCTGACCCTGGACAAGGTGGATTCCTCGGTGCGGGTGCTCGAGCAGATCATCTACGCGGTGGGTACCATACACCAGATGAATGAGCAGATAGCCCGGGCGGCGGGGGAGCAGAGCACGGTGGCCGATGAGATCAATCGTAACGTCAGTAATATTCGCGACGTGAGCCATCGCATTCGTGAACAGGCAGCAACCGCGGCCGACAATAGCCGCTCCTTGGCATCCCTGGCCGATCAGCAGCAGCAGTTGGTGGGCCAGTTCAAAGTATGATGATGGGGCTCGTGGCACGCTGCGGGCCAACCCCTTGTTGCAGCAATAAAAAAGGCGCCATCCAAGAGGAGGCGCCAAACACATTCAGATGACAGACTGGGTCAACACCTCACGGCCTGAACCCTCTTCCCGCAGAGGAAGAAACACAACACCACAATCGGATCGTCGACTCATAAGGCACATGTAAACCACATGGGGCAGAAAAAGTGAGCCATATGACAACGGATTGCGAAGCGAATTATGTTTATTCACTGGTCGGCCCGCAACCGACAAATTATAATGCGGTCCATTAGAAAAACTCATCGTTGGCTGGTGTCATGTCTCGTCGTTTACCCCCGCTCAATGCGCTCAAGGCTTTCGAAGCGGCGGCGCGCCACTTAAGTTTTACCCGGGCAGCCGAAGAGCTGTTCGTCACTCAGGCTGCCATCAGCCACCAGATCAAGGCGTTGGAAGAGTACCTGGGGATCAAACTGTTTCGACGCAAGAATCGCTCCTTGTTGCTGACCGAAGAGGGGCAGGGCTACTTCCTCGATATCAAGGACATCTTTGCCTCCATCTCCGAGGCCACCGACAAGCTGCTGGCTCGCAGCGCCAAGGGGGCCCTCACCGTCAGCCTGCAGCCGAGCTTTGCCATTCAGTGGCTGGTGCCACGTCTGGTACGCTTTAGCGAACGTCACCCCGACATAGACGTGCGCATCAAGGCGGTGGATATGGACGAGGGCGCGCTCACCGACGACGTGGATGTGGCTATCTATTATGGCCGTGGCAACTGGCCTGGGTTGCGCTGTGACAAGCTGCATACCGAATACCTGATCCCGGTCTGCTCACCGCTGTTGCTGACCGGTCCCAAGCCGCTGCGCACGCCTGAAGATCTGACCCGTCATACCCTGCTGCACGATACGTCGCGCCGTGACTGGAAGGCCTGGTTCCGCCAGCTCGACATCGATGCCCCCAACGTCAATCAGGGGCCCATCTTCAGCCACTCCACCATGGTGATCCAGGCCGCTATCCACGGTCAGGGCGTGGCACTGGGTCATAGCGTGCTGGCTCAGCCAGAAATCGAAGCGGGGCGCCTCATTTGCCCGTTCGAGCAGGTATTGGTTAGCAAGAATGCCTTCTATCTGGTGTGCCAGGAGCAGCAAGCCGACCAGGGCAAGATAGTGGCATTTCGCGACTGGATGCTGGAGCTGGTAGAGCAAGAGGAGGCCCGCCGCCGGGCAAGGCTTGCCGATGCCTGATCTGGTTTGCGACAAGGTGATCCGAGAAGGCTGTGCCCAGGCCCCTGCTCGGCTGCTGTTGGCCCATGGTGCTGGCGCTGGTATGGATCACGATTTCCTGACCCGGCTATCGGCATTGCTGGCGGGGCCTGATATTGAGGTGATCCGTTTCAATTTTCCCTATATGAGCAAGCGGGCCCAGGATGGCAAGCGCAGGCCACCGGACAGACAGCCGGTATTGCTGGCCCATTGGCGTGCCATGGTGGCCGAATTTGCCCATCCTCGGCTCTTTATCGCCGGTAAATCCATGGGTGGGCGCATGGCAGCCGAGATAGCCGATGACGTCAATGCTGCAGGATTGTTCGTTCTCGGGTATCCTTTCCACCCTCCCGCCAAGCCGGACGCTTGGCGTGGTGAGATACTCAAGCAGATAAAGACGCCAACTCTGCTGCTGCAAGGGGAGCGCGACAGCTTCGGCAGCCGCTTGGAGTTGGCGGATTTTCCCTTCTCCGCCTGCGTCGATGTGCAGTGGTTGCAAGATGGTGACCACAGTTTCAAGCCGCGCAAGGCCAGTGGCCGCACCGAGCCGGAGAATCTTGCTCAGGCGGTGGCCCATATACAGTGTTTCATCAAGGCGCAGACCTCAGGGGCTGTCCATGATGTTGTATTGCAAGGAGTTAATGATGAGAACTAACCCTGTCTGGTTGGTGCTCGCGGGCCTCTTTGGTCTCACGGCCACTATGCTGGGGGCCTATGGAGCCCACGGCCTGGCGGCAACCGGGATAAGTCCGGAGCGACTGGTGGCTTATCATAGCGCCGTCGAGTATCAGTTCTTTCACGCCCTGGCCCTGCTGATGCTGGGTTGGTGCGCACCGCGCCGCCGCGCTATCACCGTGGCGGGCGTTGCATTCACGCTGGGGATCCTGGGATTCTCCGGCAGTATTTATGCCATGGTGCTGCTTGGCAGCAAGGGGCTTGGGTTAGTGACCCCGGCCGGTGGCCTCTGTTTTATGTTGGGATGGACCGCCCTTATCTGGGTGGGCTGTCGTCTTGGAGGAAAAAATGAATAATCTGCTGCTTTATTGCCGCCCCGGTTTTGAGAAAGAGGCGGCGGCAGAGATCACCGAGCGTGCCGGTAACATGCAGTGCTACGGCTTTGCTCGGGTCAAGGACGACAGCGGTTATGTGATATACGAGTTGTATGACGAAGAGCAGGCCGATCTGCTGGCGCGCAAGCTGCCATTCCGTGAGCTTATCTTCATCCGTCAGATGCTGGTGGTGACCCATGAGCTGAAGGATCTGGATGTGGCTGATCGGATCTCGCCCATCGTGGAAGCAACCCGTGAATACACCATCTGTGGCGATCTGCGGGTGGAAACTGCCGATACCAATGAGGCCAAGGAGCTGTCGGCCTTCTGCCGCAAGTTCACCGTGCCGCTGCGCCAGGCTTTGCGCAACAATGAGATCCTGACCAAGAAGGAGACGGGCAACCGTCCCGTGTTCCACGCTTTCTTCATGGCCAACGATCACCTGTTGCTGGGGTACTCCTACTCCTTCAACAATTCCGAATTCCATATGGGCATACCACGTCTGCGCTGCCCGCCTGATGCACCGAGCCGCTCCAGCCTCAAGCTGGAAGAGGCTTTCTATGTGTTCGTGCCCAAGGAGGAGTGGACCCGTCGTCTTACCTCCGGCATGAAGGCGGTGGATCTGGGGGCTTGTCCCGGAGGCTGGACGCATCAGTTGGTGCGTCGCGGCATGATGGTGACAGCGGTGGATAATGGCACCATGGCCCAGTCCCTGATGGATACGGGTCAGGTCAAGCACCTGCGTGATGATGGTTTCGTCTGGCGGCCGAGCAAGAAGAATATCTACTGGCTGGTGTGCGACATGGTGGAGAAGCCGGCACGGGTGACTCACATGATCGCCGACTGGTTCAAGGATGGAGATTGCCAGGAGGCAATGTTCAACCTCAAGCTGCCGATGAAGAAGCGCTATGCCGAGGCTGTGCACAACATTGAGGTGTTGCGCGAGCTACTCAAGAAAATTGATAATGCCTTCGTCATCCAGGCCAAACAGCTCTATCACGATCGCGAAGAGATCACCGTGCATGTGTACAACAAGTACTGGGTCTCCAAGCTGGAAGAGAAGATCTGACGGCTTGCCCGCAGCGGCAATGATGGATACAAAAAGACCGGCTTTGGCCGGTCTTTTTCTTTTCCCCGACACGCTCTACCTAGGCGGCCAGCTTGTGCAAGATGGCGCTCAGAACTTGTAGTCGAAACGCAGGGAGGACTCATCATCGGTGAGCTTGATCTCGACTTGCAGCGGTATCTTCTTGTCGGTCGGGTTGAATTGCATCTTGACCCCATCCCCGCGCAATTTGACGGCGGTGTTCATGCCACCAGCCTTGAACTTGATCCTGGGTCTGTAGTTTTCAAAGGCGAGACTGACACTCTTCTCCGGTGTCAGATTGAGTTTCTGATAGGGGGTAATGGTCTTGTTGCCGAGGTTATCCGTACTGATATCAACCCCGAACGACAGCGGTTTGGGGGCTTTGAGCAGGGCATTGGTGTCCAGGCTGGATTGCCAGGTCTTGGTTGGGGTTAGTTCGGGCGCCTCTTTCCAGGCTCGCTGTGCGACGGGTCTGTCGATGGCCATTACCCCGCTGCTTATGAGTAGCAGCATCAGCATAGCTCGCATGTCGGATCTCCTTATCCTTGGTCTATTGAACATAGTTGCCAATAGAACAGGGGGAAAGTCATACACCGGAGAAAATAAAGGGAGCCGAAGCTCCCTTTTTAAATCAATGGATTAAAGCATTTATAGCCGGGCAATGATGGCTTGTGTGAACTCATCGGTGGAGGCCGTGCCACCCAGGTCCCGGGTCACACATTCTCCCGCTTCTATGGTGCTGCGCACCGCTTCGCGGATCTGTTCTGCCTTGTCTTGCATGCCAAGGTATTCCAGCATCTGGATGGAGGCCAGGATCACCGAAGTTGGGTTGGCGATGTTCTTGCCCGCGATGTCGGGGGCCGAACCATGTACCGCCTCGAAGATGGCTGCGCCCTCGCCAATGTTGGCGCCCGGTGCCATGCCCAGCCCGCCGACCAAGCCTGCGCACAGATCCGAGAGAATATCGCCAAACAGGTTGGTGGTGACCATCACATCGAAGCGCTCCGGGTACATCACCAGGTTCATGCAGGCGGCGTCGACGATCATCTCCTCGCTCTGGATATCCGGGTAGCGAGCGGAAATCTCCCGTGCGACTTCCAGGAAGAGGCCCGAGGTGGATTTGAGGATGTTCGCCTTGTGGACGATGGTGACCTTCTTGCGGCTCTCTTTGCGAGCCAGCTCATAGGCGAAGGTGACGATACGCTCGGCGCCATCACGGGTGATGATGCTCATCGCCTCGGCACTGCGATTATCTTCGCTGCGCTTCTGGCCAGCACCCGAATACATGCCTTCGGTATTCTCCCGCACAGTGATGATGTCGATGTTCTCGTAGCGACTCTTGGTGCCTTTGAAGGAGATGACGGGGCGGACATTGGCGTAGAGGTGAAACTTCTTGCGCAGGGAGACGTTGATGGAGGTGAAGCCGCCACCGACCGGGGTTGTGAGTGGCCCCTTGAGGCTTATCTTGTTCTTTTCAATCAGGTCGAGCGTGGATTGGGGCAGCAACTCACCATGTTTCTCAAGGGCCACCAGGCCCGCATCGGCATACTCATACTCGAAGTCGCAGCCGGCATGAGTCAGGATCTGGATGGCGGATTCAATGATGCTGGGGCCTATGCCGTCGCCCGGAATAACGGTGATCTTGGTTTTTGACATGAAACTAATCCACTTCTAGGGAACGAGGAGGGGGAGGATTCGGCGGTTTTTATATCATTTTCACCCAATTGCCACCATGTTTCTTTACATTCTAGCGGTTTTCATCAACAGCGAAGGTGAGCCCGATCATGCTTGCGCCTATTTGTACTCAGCGGGCGCAATAGCGGATCTCCTGCAGATTGAAGCCCAGCGGGATATCCAGGCGCAGGCGAACCAGCGTCTGGGCGAGCCTGGCCTCTTCGGCCTGGGCCAGCACTTTCTGCAAGGGTTTGCCCGCGTCCTCGGTGGCGACCGCTAGCATCTGTTCCAGGCTGCCATAGTGCTGCAGTAGCTGGGTTGCCCCCTTGGGGCCTATGCCCGCCACCCCCTTGATATTAGAGCCGCCGACTCCGGTCAATGCCCAGAAGTCCACCAGCTGCGCCGGCGCAACGCCGTACTGCTGCTGGACGAAAGCGGCATCGAGCCAGCGCTTGTTGAAGTAGTCACGGATCTGGATCTGCGGGCAGATGAGCTGACAGAACCCCTTGTCGGTGGAGATGATGGTGGCCCTGTGACCGTGGCGGGCGATGCCGCAGGCCAGGGTTGCTATCAAATCATCGGCCTCGTCGGTTTCGGAGAGCAGGGCGTCGATACCGCACTCCCAGAAGGCATCCTGCAGGCTGGCAAGCCCTGCCCTGAGCTCTGTGGGCATGGGAGTGCGTCCCTCCTTGTAAGCGGGGTAGCGCGCCTTGCGCCAGCCTGGCACCTCACCATCGAGCTCACTATCAAATACGGCGATGACATGGGTCGGCTCGCTGGCTGCCAGCAGTTTGCGGCTGGTGTTGATGAGGTTGGCCCGGGTGGCGATCAGTGCCTGTTCCGGGCTCAGGGATTGCTGGGCCTGCACCGCATGGAGGCGGCGGATGAGATTAAGTGCGTCGATGATCAGCAGATGGGATTTAGGCGGCATAGCGGTTGCGCTTTCTCGAATGGCCAGATCCTCGGGGCCCGGCGGTGGTGACATGGCGCTGACGCGCTCGAGTTACCATTGTAACAAGGGAGGGGCGCCATTGCGCCCCTCCCTTTACTCTGTCTGCCTCGAGCCGCGAGCTATCAACGCACTATCTCGTAGCAGGGCACGTACTGGCTTCCCGGCAGCTTCATGCGCTGTTGCTTGACGAAGCTCTCCAGCAGGGTATCCATCCGCTGCATCAGCTCCTTGTCGCCGTGCAGCTTGAAGGGACCATGTTGCTCGATGGCTCGCAGTCCCGCTTCCTTGACGTTACCCGCCACTATGCCCGAGAAGGCGCGGCGCAGGTGCGCAGCCAGCTGCTGCGGTGCCTGGTTGCGATGTAAGTCCAGTGCCGCCATGTTGGCGTGGTTGGGTTCGAACGGTAGCTGGAACTCGGGCTCTATCTTGAGGGACCAGTTGAAGGAGTAAGCATCGCCCACCGATTTGCGGTATTCACGGATCCGCGGCATGGCTTCTTTCATGGCGCGGGCTACCTCGGTGGCATCGCCCACTATGATGCGATAGAGGCTGGTCGCAGGCTCGCCCAGGGTCGCCTTGATGAAGTCGTCGATGGCGCGGAAATAGTCGGCACTCTCCTTGGGCCCGGTCAGTATGATGGGGATGGGTTGGCGCTCGTTGGCCGGGTGCATCATGATGCCGAGCAGGTAGAGCAGCTCCTCTGCGGTGCCGACTCCGCCCGGGAAGATGATGATGCCATGACCCAGGCGCACGAAGGCCTCGAGTCGTTTCTCTATGTCCGGCAGGATCACCAGTTCGTTGACAATCGGGTTGGGGGGTTCGGCGGCAATGATGGAGGGTTCGGTCAGGCCGATATAGCGGCCTGACCGAACGCGCTGCTTGGCGTGACCCACGGCGGCCCCCTTCATCGGGCCCTCCATGGCACCAGGGCCGCAGCCGGTACAGATGTTGAGTTCACGCAGGCCAAGCTCGCTGCCCACCTCGCGGGTGTACTGGTATTCGATTTCGTTGATGGAGTGGCCGCCCCAGCACACCACCAGGTTGGGGTCGGCACCAGGCAGGATCGCCTTGGCGTTGCGTAACATGGAGAACACCAGATTGGAGATGTGGCTCGGGCTGGCCAAGTCGACCAGGCGGTTGGCATCGATCTGGTTGGAGACATAGAGAATATCGCGCAGCACAGAGAAGAGGTGCTCCTGAATGCCGCGGATGATTTCGCCATCGACGAAGGCGTGCTCGGGGGCATTGAACAGCTCGAGCTTGACCCCGCGCTCGCGCCGGATCACGTGAATATCGAAGGACTTGAAGCGCTCCAGTATCTCTTTGGAGCTGTCGGTGTGGCTACCGGAGTTCAGAACCGCCAGCGAGCAGTTGCGATACAGTTGATAGATATCGCTGGAGGCCGTCTGCTTGAGTCTGTCTACCTCAAGCTGGGACAGCAGGTCCATGCTGCCCACGGGATTGATGTGTGTGATCATGATCTTCCCCTTCTCGCTCAATTGTTATCGTTGTCTCTTTCCCTGGGGATCGAGGGGATGCCTTTGGGCATCCCTCTCGCCTGATAGTAGAGCCAACTCAAGGGGGAGGGGAATAGGGGGCCGTGCGAGTGTTGCTTTTTTGAACGTTCAAGCAGGCCGAACCAGGCCTTGGCGGGACAATGCTGGGCCCAGAGCCAACAGCGCCATGCCAGGCTCTGTCAGGTGGCCACTGAGCCAGATTAGCCGAGGTCGGTATTGACCCTGTCTCTGCCGCCATGCTTGGATCCGTAAAGCGCCTTGTCGGCCCGTTCGAAGGCATCCGAGGGTTGGTCACCCTCCTTGAACAGGGTGGCGCCGATGGAGATGGTGATCTCGACCCTGGCATCGCGAAACCTGAACGGGATGCTCTTTATCGCCTTGCGCAGATTCTCGAGGGGCGTCTCGAACTTGTCCGGATTGACGTTGGGCAGCAGCACCACGAACTCCTCACCGCCGAAACGGGCGATGAAGTCGGTGTCGCGCAGGGATTTCTGCAACGCCTTGGCAACGACCTTCAACGCCTTGTCGCCGGCCATATGGCCGTAGTTGTCGTTGATGTTCTTGAAGTGATCTATGTCGATGATGGCCAGGCACAGGGGGGTGCGGTAGCGCAGCCAGCGCTTGTATTCTAGCTCTAGCCGTTCGTCCAGCGCCGCCCTGTTATGAACCTGGGTCAGGCTGTCGAGGAACAACTTGTGCTTTTGGATGGTGAGCCGCTTCTTGTACTCTGCCGTCTCCTCCTTCATCAGTCGCAGCTTGGCCTCCATGGTGGAGAGGCGCGTGATGAGGTGCAGTTCGCGGGCGGTCATGGTCTCCCGCTCCCGCAGCAACAGGCCGATGGTGGCCATGTGTTCGCTGATGGCATCCTTGAGCGCTTCGGAGGAGTGGTGGCGAGTCAGGGTGTCATCGATAGCCTGGACTTCGTTATCCAGGGCCACACGGCTGGTCTGGCTCGCCTGCTGCAAGGCCCGTCCCTCATCCAGCGACTCGGTGAAGTTGAAATGGACCGAGGAGAGGCTCTCATTGAGGGCTGTCAGGAAGGCCCGGGAGCTTTTACGCTCTTCACGGGTGCCCTCTATGATGAGTTGGATCACCTGCAGGCAGGATTCGGCCAGCAGATTGTGATCCATCCCCATCAGCAGCTGACGGCGGATTTCCGCCAGGCTCTCACCCACAGCACCGGCAAAGTCGAGCTCGGTAATGAGGCGCTGCAGTTCATCGGCGATACGGCTATAGACCTTGCCATCCAGACAGGCAGATGCCTCCTCAGCCCCGGTCGTCTCCTTGCTCGCGGATGCCTGGCTATGGCCAGCACTGTCGAGGGGGGGGAGGTTAGCGGGTAACAGCTGGATTTTGATGGCCTGCTGATAGAACTCCAGCAATTGCGTGACCCGGCGCTGATGATCGCTGAGGCCATAACCATTGGGAGCGGCCAGAAATGCCTTGAGGGACTTTCGGGTCTCTTCCGGAAAACCCTTGAGGGATTTGAGCTGTCTGGAGCCGAGTTCGATGGCGCCTGCGGTCAGGCTGATCGACTCCTCAAGGGCCGTGCTGTGCTGTTGCAGCAGCTTCTCGATGGCGGCGAGATCCTGATCCAGAGCGATCAGGGCAGGTTGGCCATCGAGCTTCTGTTTGAGTTTGGCGAGCTTGCTGTCGAGTTCGCGATCATGGCCACGGCAAGCCTGCATCAGTTTGGCGATAAACTGGATGCTGCGGCTGCGCTCGGCCTGGGAGCAGAGCACTGTCTCGTCGAGTTCAAACTGTTTGTGCTGAAGGGACTCTCTGAGTCTGGCCAATTGTCCCGCAACGGCAGTGATGTCATTCATTCTTCAGGCTGCCCTGTTTGTTATTATCCATGGAGGTGGGGTAGCCCTCTGCGGGCGAGGTCGACTCGGATCTCCAGCGATTCGCTATCTTGTCATTGATCATCTGTACCCTTCGTCCGTGACAGGCCAAGCCAGTTGATCCACTGTTTGTCGTGAGAAGAGTTTACTTTTACCAACCCCTTGTCAATCGCCATCAGGCAGCATTGCCACACATCACCGTTAAAAAATGCGGCTTGCTGGCAGTCGATCGCGGCCAATTCCAACCAAGCGCTCTGATTGGCTCTCTCACCTAACTGGATTGCCCCCGCCAGGGCCAGGTAGCAGACATCGAACAGACCGAGATGATCGAGGGCGGTGGCCGCCTTGGGCAGGAATGGATGACTGACGATGCCGAGGCTGATGCGCCGATCGAGTGGCTGCTCGCAGGGGAAGGCGGCAAGCTGCTCGAGCAGTTGACGGGCCAGCTGATGCAAGTTCGCCACATGGCGCTGGGGGACCACATAGAGCAAGTGCCCTTCGCGCAGGTCATAGATACGGCCATCGGGGGGCGTCAACTTGGCGACGTAGTCACCGAATGAGGTCTCAATCTTCCGTGCTAGCTGATAACCGTGCCGTTCCAGATTGTTGGCCAGGAAGGGCACCTTGAAGAGCAGGTAGTGCAACTTGTCATCGAACTCCCCCTCGGTCAGTTCATTCAGATACCAGCGTTCCGATTGCTGCTGGCGCTTGGCCATCTCTTTGGGCCAGCGATTCATCAGGCGCTGCCAGTTGGCCAGACCGCTACGGGGCTCCATCAGGGTGGCTTCGCCCAGGAAGCGCGCCTGTTGGCGGGCACTCTTGAGTCGCAACCAGAGGGTGAAGAAGAGGTAGATGAAGAAGGCCAGCAGCAGGCCTGTGATGACGCTCGACCAGAGGTAGCGCTCCTGCTGATGACGACTGTGTTCCAGGCTCAGCTCCAGCGACTTGATCTGCTGCTCACGCTCGACCTGGGTGTAGTTGTCGCGAATGGCCTCCTGCTCCAACGCGACCTGCTGCTGATTGATCTGCTCGCTCAGCAGGTGGAAGCGCTTGTAACTCTCCAGAGCCTGCTGCAGATACCCCTTCTGCTCATAAGCGAGAGAGAGCAGGCGGTAGATCTCGAACTGGCGACCGGTGTCACGGATCTGGCTGGCAAGGTCCAGGGCATTCTCCAATTGCAAGATGGCGATGGCCGCCTCTTTTTGCTTGAGATGCAGTTCACCGAGCAGCAGCAGGGTGTCGATGAGGGGCTTCTTGTCATCCTCTGCCCGGTGTGCCTGGCGCGCCGCGCTCAGATAGCTGCGCGCCAGGGGCAGGTTGCCACTTTGCAGATAGGTTTTGCCTATTTCGTACTTGAGCTGGGCGACCTGAATGCGCTGGTTGCCTTCGTCGAGCAGGTCCAGGGCATTGAAGAAATAGACCAGGGCCATGTTCATGTCGCCCTGGGTGCGGTTCAGGCGCGCCAGTACGGTGAGAGCCTGGCTGAGCAGCACGGGATTGCCAAGGGCGTGGAAGTAGTTGGCCGCCTCGTTGGCGTACTGCAATGCCTTCTGGGGCTCCTGCTCTTCCTGATAGAGATCCACTATCTGGTTGGCGAGCAGACCGAGAAACAGAGGGTCGGCCAGGGGGCGAGCCTGCTGCTGGGCCGAAATATAGTCGCCAAGCGCGAGCTGGGGTTGTCTGAGGGCATGATAGAGATCGCCGCTGACCGCATCGACCCAGGCCTGAGCCTTGCTATCGTCGATGGTGCGTGCCCATTGCCGCGCTTCATTGAGCCATTGCTTGGCCTCGTCGAACCGGTGTGCTTCGATAAGGTCGGTGATGAGCAGCAGCCGGCTATAGACCTGGAGCGGACTGTTCTTGAGAGCGGTTTCGCCGAGCAGCTGATCGAGTTGGGCGCGCAGGGGGGCATAATCGTGGCCACTGTCGAGCAGCTCCTTGTTGCGCAGCATCAGATAGAGGGTTTGGGCTTGCAGCTCGGGCTGCTTCTCCTTGTTCGCCAGGGCGAGGGCCTGTTGAAGCTCCTGATCCGCCATGTTGTGTTGAGCGAGCTGGATCAGGCACTCGCCCTTGAGCAGGTGGGCGCCGGTCGCCTGGGCGATGGTACCGAAGCTGAGAATGGGTTCGCGGTAGCCGTAATCTTGGCGATTATTGATGATTTGCTTGGGGTTATTGGCGGTGCGGACCAGGAAGGCTGAGGTGATCTCTACGCATCTGGCCGGATCGCTCAACACCAGGGTCTGAGCCTGTTGCAGATCGATAGACAATTGATCCTTGGTCAGATCCACATTGGGAGCCGACAGGGAGGACATCATCATTGCCAGAAAAAACAGTTGATTCATTAGATTAAGGGCCGCACGGGAGTGAGGGCATGTTATCCAAGCCCCCCCCCGTGAGTCCAGAGTTTACTGACGGATCAGGCGAAGGTTCTCACTTGGTTCTTCCCAGTCACTGCGGAACGGGTTGATATCCAGGCCGCCACGGCGGGTATAACGGGCATAGACGGTGAGTTTCTCCGGGGCACAATGGTGTTTGAGGTCGGTGAAAATTCGCTCGATGCACTGCTCGTGGAACTCGTTGTGCTGGCGAAACGAGATGAGGTAGCGCAGCAACTTCTCCCGGTCCAGGCGTGGGCCCCGGTAGTGGATGACCACCGAGCCCCAGTCCGGTTGGCTGGTGACCAGGCAGTTGGACTTGAGCAGGTGACTGTGCAGGGTCTCCTCTACCTCATCTTGGCCGGCGGCCCCGGCGAGCAGATCGGCATCGAACTCATAGTTGTCGACCTCGATATCTAGCTCATCGATGCACTCTCCTGGCAAGTCAACTATCTGGTGTGGTGCCTGCCCCAGGGGATAGAGGGTCACGGCTACCTCGGCACCAGCACAGGCGCTCAGGTCTTTGGCCAGCAGCTCACGTACCGCCGCCAGGCTGGTGCAGCGGGTCTGGTTAAAGGAGTTGAGATAGAGTTTGAACGACTTGGACTCGATCAGATTCAAACTGGTGGCGGGCACGCTGATCTCACCCAGTGCCACCACAGGTTTTCCCTTGTCGTTGAGCCAGGAGAGTTCGTACAGGGTCCAGATGTCGGCGCCTTGGAATGGCAGGGGGTCCTGCAGGGCCAGATCGTCCCGGTTCAGACTGCGGGGCACGGGTTGCAGCAAGGAGGGACTGTATTGGCTGATGTAGGCGGACTGCTGGCCCAGGCTCAGCCCCTGCAGGGCGTTGGCGTATCTGTCTTGTTTGCTCATGGGATTGATGGTGCAATAGCGAATGTTGTCGCTAATTGTGAGGAATTTCGATGTCGGATCAAGTCTTGTCTGCCCTGACGCATTTTTTTTCGCGCTGGCAACGTGAGGGTGAGGCGAGACGGGGTCTGCCCTTGTGTCGGTGGGAGGCGGATTGGCGCTCTCCTTGCGAGCTGAGTGAACCCAATGGCGGCTTGGTCGCCTGGCGCCCCCACGCTCGCCCTGATGCTGCCGATTTCACCGCTCTGGAAGGCGCCTTGGAGCTGGAGCTGCACCCGAGCGCCAAGCTGTGGTTTGGTCACTGGTTCAGCCGTCCACTGCCTTGTCTGTTCAAAGGGTTAAGGCTTGAGCTGATCCTGCCTTGGAATGAACAGGATCTCGATCTGCTGCGCGAGAATCTGATAGGTCACCTGCTGATGCTGCGCAAACTCAAGCGCTCACCATCGCTCTTTATCGCCACGACCCGCAATGAGATGACGCTTATCTCCCTGGATAACGAGACGGGGCAAGTGTGGCTGGAGTGGTTGGACAGCGGTCGTCGTCTGGTGCTGGCCCCCTCTTTACCGCACTTTCTGGCCAGGTTGGCAACCTTGCCGGATTAGCGTCTTCAAACCGACTGAAATGACAAGGGCGCCCGATAAGGGCGCCCTTGTCATTTCAGAGAGGATAAGGGTTGCCATGCCCGGGGCCGCCACGCATTAGTCCTTGAAGTCCCAGGAGATATTGGAGATCAGCCGGCAAGGCTTGCACTGGAAGTCGAAGATCTCGTGCAGGGGGGCCGGCAAGGCCCAGTCACCCCCACAGCCCGGGCAGGCGCGCGCGCGCTCTTCTGCGGCACTCAGACCGCCGACGCGGTAGAGATAGTAATAGACGGGGATGCCGGTCATCGTCTCGAGCCGCTTGCACAAGTCAGCGCCACGTCGTGCCAGACGGCTGCCAGGTTCGCCAATTTCGTGCAAGGCCGCATGCTCGGCAATGGATCCGTTCATCTGCAACTGGTCACAAGCCTCCCAATCTTCCTGCCACTTGATGATCTGTTTCTGATCGCCATTGGCGATGGTGGGTAGCCGGTAGAGGGGCACAGGGGCGAAGTGATCACCGCAGCGCAGCGGTGAGCAGCTGTGCAGGAAGCTGGTGTAGAGCAGTAACCAGCTCGGCCGCTCACAAGGGTCTGTGCCATCCGAGAGCAGATCGGCTCCCAGCAGTTGCAGCTTGGGGGCGAGCAGACCGGCCTGGTGCAAACCTTGTTCGGCCAGGCTGACCTGTTCACTCTGGTTATCCGGGTGCAGGCTGTCTTGCTCGGGACAGACCACCCGGCTGACGAAGTGGCCTTGTTGCATGCTGGTGGGAAACTCCCGGCCCAGGATCTGACCCTGATAACGCAGCATGTCCAGGTAGTTGACGATGGCGCGCTCGGCTTCGCCGAGGGAGGTATCGCGGTAGCATTCGAAAGTCAGTTCGAGAATATACATGGGTGGAGCTGGGCCTGGTTTAGCGGGGGTGGGTCATGAGGGTCAGCAGGCGATCCAGTTTCTGCTCGAGCCTGTCCAGCTGGGCCGCGAGGCTCTGCACGCTGGGCTCATGGATCAGGGGGGCCTGGTCGGACTGGGGCGTGCCATCCATGTCATGGGGTGACTGCATCGGCTCGTCTTTCGTGTCTTTGAGTTGCGACTGCTTCCACTGACTGAGGCTCTTTAGCAACTCGGCCATGGGCACGGCCTGGCTCAGGCGTGCCTTGACCATGGCGGTGGTGGGGGTGATGCCACGGGCTTTGAGCTCGCTGGCTATTTGGTGGATCTCGGCGGATGACATTGATCTTCCTCTGGTTCTCTCTCACGGGGCAGGCATGCCAAGGTCCCATCTTGGCGGCGTTGGGCAGCCAGAGACTACCCTGACTGCAGCTTGGCGAACAGGGGCCTCATTGGCGCAGCAGCACATCGAGTTGATCTATGGCTGCGCTCCAGACGGCGTCATCGCGCCACGACTCCCGCAAAAAACTGGCCTGGGCGGCGTTCCAGAACGGGGCATCGCTCAGTTCCAGGCCGTCGCGCAAAGAGTGGTTGTCAATGAAGCGGCTCAGACTGGCCGCGTCGTTGGCCAGACCCAGCTGGGCGAAGAGGGCAGGCATGTCATGTACCATGGGGTCCATTGTCTTTCTCCTTGAATAAACTCCTAGATTATAGACAGCCCGCTTCTCTTATTGGCTCTTGCGTACCCAGGGACAGTGTCTGGTGCCAGTCTCCGGCACTGGTAACAGACGCTTTCCCCTGGCAGGTCACGCATTTCATCCGCCGCCTGGCAGCCGGTGCGGGGGGATATCAATCCCGGCCACATTGAGCCCTTGCATGGTGAGGGTGCCAAGATAGTGGCTCTCGCCATCGCTGCTGAATTCAAACTCGTAGCAGGTGAGCAGACGCAATGGTCTGCGGGCAAGCCGCCTGTGGCTGCGAGCCACCGACAGAAGCTGCAACTCATGCTGCCTGCAGTAGCGCCTCAGGTATTGCCAGGCCAGCTCGGCCTGACGCCGCTGCTGCCAAAACGCGCTGGCCAGACAGACCAGCAGTATGATCCAGAGCATTTCTTCCATGGACAGGCTCCTTGATGTCGGGTCAGTTTGCGTTGAACAGGCGACCGATAGCGCGGCTCAGCGCCGGGCTGCGATCCGGGCTGCGCAGGGTGGCGAGCACCTGGGGACGCAGCAGTGGCAGGGTGACCAGCTCGGCGAAGACCTGATTGAAGAAGGGGGTCGGTTGCTGCGCCAACTGCTCCAAAAAGAGATCGAGCAGCGGACCGTGTTGCAGATCTGGCCAGAGCCGTCCGGCAATGGCGAGCAGCAGGCTGGGGCTGGGCTGGGTCTCCAGCAGGGTCAGCAACTTGTTGGTACGTGCCTGGTTAGCGGGGGTGGCGGCGAAGGCGCGGCACAGGTAGGCCAGGGTCTCGGGATCAGGAGAGGCGCACTCCTGCTCCTTGCCAAGGCGCTCGAGCAGGGCCCCTTGCAGCGCCGGTGGCAGGGCTGCACTCTCCAGACTCTGGCACAGGGCATGAAGCGGCTCATTGGGCAGGCGTGCCATGGCTTTGCACACCAGTGCCAGATTGCTCTCTTGCTGCAAGCGCTCGGCGAAGTCGGCAAAGCCCTGCAGGCCAAGTTGTTGCCAGCCATCCTGCCCAGGCGCAACCAGATAGTGGCACAGACCCTGATAATAACTGGAGGGTGCCTGTTCGAGCTGGCGTCCCAGTTTGGCATGCAGGCTGGCCATTTTGGCTTCGGCCGGGCGGAAGGTGTAAGGATTGTCTGCCAGTCGCTTGGCGGTGGCATCGTCCAGATCGCCGGTGAGTTTGTAGCCCAGCGTCTCGGCTACCAGATCCATGAAATGCTTGGGGCCGGCCGAGATGAGCAGGCCTCGCTCATCGAGGGCAAACTTGAGGAACCAGAGGTAATGTTTCTCCTCGGTCGCTTGAAAGAAATGCACCCCCAGCCAGGCGTGCTGCTGCAACGGCCAGGGGTAGGGAATGGCCTGCTGCTCGATGCGGACA
The DNA here is from genome assembly GCF_051376105.1 of Aeromonas molluscorum. Lineage (NCBI taxonomy): Bacteria > Pseudomonadati > Pseudomonadota > Gammaproteobacteria > Aeromonadales > Aeromonadaceae > Aeromonas > Aeromonas molluscorum. The sequence goes on from NZ_JBPQCY010000002.1 coordinate 986,770, forward strand.
AACTCGGCGCTGTCGAGGGGGCGAACCTGGCGACCCAGATCAAACAACTGGAATTGGGTCTCTGCCTGGGTCAGGAAGTCGGTCAGGGTATTGATGGTGGTCATGGCATGGGGTGGCTGATGAGTCATGGCCCCGATTATAAGGAGCCAGCTCCAGATAGCCAGCAGGGCGGAGATGGACTGGCAGCCGGGGACCTGGCGCAGCCCCTCTGCCTAAGCCTGGTGAGATTGTGTATAGTGGCGCCCCTTTCGATAGCCCGGGTTAACCGCGTTGCGCCTTGCATTCGCCGGGTTATCTATGACGACAAGTGGTGGCCGGCGCAACGAGCCCGGTTTGCAGAAATCGTGAGGAGTTGATGATGAACAAGTATCTGTTGGTGGCTGGCCTGCTGGGTGAGCTGAGCGCCGAGTTGCAGCGTTTGGATCGCTGGCAGCTTGATCATCCCGGTGAAGAGGCACTTGCCAGCACACTGCCATTTTGTGTCGATACCCTGAATTTCGACCAGTGGTTGCAGTTCGTGCTGATCCCGCGCATGGAACAGTTGGTGCTGCAACAGGCGCCATTGCCGAGCAGCGTCTCCATCTATCCCATGGCGAGTGAAAGCTATAAGGAAGAGCTGGCGGAGGTGACTGACTTGTTGCGGCTCATCGCCCGTTTCGATCTGCTGCTCTCTGGCAAAGTGGTGGAACAGTGAGCCATCTCAGCTCCCTTGCGGATGAGCTGAGGTCGGCTGGGCAAGAGGATGGCGCCATGCACGCTCCTTCGTCCCAGGACTCGCTGCCAGCGGATGAGCCGCAGATGGACGAACTGAAGCCGACTCTGCTCTATCAGGATGACTGGTTGGTGGCGGTCAATAAACCCTCAGGGCTGCTGGTGCACCGCAGCTGGCTCGACAAGGGCGAGACCCGCTTCGCCATGCAGATGACCCGGGATCTCATCGGTGGACGTCATGTCTACCCGGTGCATCGTCTCGACAGGCCCACGTCAGGTGTCCTGCTCTTTGCCCTGAACCCGGAGGTGGCGCGCAGCCTGACTGAGGCCTTTAGCGAGCGGCGGGTACACAAAGAGTATCTGGCGCTGGTACGTGGATGGGCCCCCGAGCAGGGAGTGATCGACTATCCGCTCAAAGAGCAGCTGGACAAGATTGCCGATGCCCTTGCCGCACGGGACAAACCCGCCCAGGAGGCGGTGACCAGCTTCAGGCGTCTGCACCAGGTCGAGTTGCCCCATACGGTTTCCACGCAGCATGCCACCAGTCGTTATAGCCTGGTGCGACTCTTCCCCCACACGGGGCGCAAGCACCAGCTTCGTCGTCATATGGAGCACCTTTTCCACCCCATGGTCGGTGATACCACCCATGGAGATGGTCGCCATAACCGGTTCTTCCGAGCACATTTTGGCTGCCAGCGCCTGTTGCTGGTGGCTCGTACCCTCAGTTTCGAGCATCCAGTGCTCAAGGTGCCCATGCGTATTCAGGCTCCCCTTGGTGACGAGTTGCTGACGCTGTTTGGCAAACTTGGCTGGCCAGCAAGCGAGAGCGACTACTGAGGTTTATCAGCTTAACACCAGTGAAATCAGTGTATTGATCTCTTGACCTGTCCCCGGGGTTTTTGCTGTGGCATGCTGGAACCATTCCCAAGTCGAGGAGGTGAAATGGCACAGATAGATATAGTGGTGGGTAGCGTCTACGGCGCCGCTTTCCTGGTCGCTGAGACCCTGATGGATGAATTGGCGGGCCAGGGCCATGAGTGCAGTCTGCATGAAGAGGCCCGTCTCGAGGACATCTCGCCGACGCGTTTCTTGTTGCTCGTTTCGGCAACCACCGGGCAGGGGGATGTCCCTCCCAATCTGGAAGCCTTCGCCGCCGACCTCAGGGAGCGGGCGCCCTATATGAAGGGACTCCATTACGCGTTGGTTGCCATGGGCGACAGCAGCTATGAACATTTCTGCGGTGCAGGCCGTCAGCTTGATACCTTGTTACTGGAATTGGGGGCTCAGGCCTTGCAGCCCAGGTTGGAAATTGATGCGACTGTGGTCGACGAACCTGAAGTGGTCGCGCTGGCCTGGCTAAGAGAGTGGCAGGGACAACTCTGATTAATTGCCTCATTAATGTACTCATGTCGTTATTTATAAGCGACAAAACGGGCCCTCAATATTGGGCCCGTTATTTTTTCTGAAATCCTTTCCTGCCGATGCATTATTTCGCACCCTCGCCTTGACGGATTAGAGTATCAACTCTGGATATAGGGAAGATAAAAGTTCGACTTATCGACAAGTCTTAAATTTAAAAGTTCCTCATTGAAAGCGATTTCAGTCATGTTTTTGTCATTGTTTTGCTGGTTTATCACTTGGTGTTCGATGCGAATTAATTGATGACACCGTTTTCAGCTTGTGTGGTTGTAGTTGTTTTCTAATTATATTGGTGAGTTGTGGTTGTCTTGTACGCTAATTGAGGTGTTATTAGCTTGCAGGGGTAAGGCTGTGCTGTTTGTCCCTGTTTTGTGAATTAGCTCATGTTTGTGCCCATATCGCCTACCTATAATCGACCCCGGTTATCACCCAAACGTTTTTATGGTGATAGGAAGTTAAACCCAAGGATCACACACTCCTCAGCGGGAAATAAGGAAAATGAAAATGAAAGCAAAGTGGCTCCCGATCGCTGCAGCCGTTACCGCAGCCCTGGCTTCTCAAGCCGCCTTCGCCGTTGATTTCCACGGCTACTTCCGTTCCGGTGTCGGCATCTCCGAAGATGGCGACATGCAGACTTTTGAAAAGTTCAAAGTAGGTCGTCTGGGTAACGAGAACGAAACCTACGGTGAAGTGCAGCTGGGTCAGGAGGTTTATAACAAGGACGGCAAGTCCTTCTATGTCGACTCCATGGTCGCCATGGTCAGCAACCAGTCCAACGACTGGGAAGGCACTGGTACCAGCTGCAACTTCGACACCAAGCAGTGTGAAGATGACGCCACTTTTGCCCTTCGTCAGTTCAACGTCCAGGCCAAGGGCGTACTGGGCTTTGCCCCGGAGGCCACCCTGTGGGCCGGTAAGCGTTACTACCAGCGTCATGACATCCATATTTCCGACTTCTACTACTGGGATGTCTCCGGTGCCGGTGCCGGTATCGAGAACATTCAGGCCGGCCCGGGCAAACTCTCCCTGGCGTGGACTCGTAGCGATGCCGGTGAGCTGAACAACAACATACTGGACGTGCGTTACGCCGGTATCCCGCTGTGGAGCGATGCCTCTCTGGAAGTGGGTGCTGACTATGCCATCGCCAACCCCACCGACGATCAGGACAAAGTCAACGACGACATCAAAGATGGCGTCATGCTGACCGCCGAACTGACTCAGAACATGCTGGGCGGCTTCAACAAGACTGTGCTGCAGTACATGAGCGATAGCTATGCCACTCTGCCGGCTTACTACGGTGCCGGTAACTGGACCAGCCAGGATGGTGCCAGCGGCGATGGCTTCCGTATCATCAACTGGGGCGTGCTGCCGGTCGGTGACAAGGTCGAGTTTGGTCACCAGCTGGTTTATGGTCAGTCCAACGACGTGACCATCAACGGTGTGACTGGTTCTGATGCCGATACCTTCTCCGCCGTGATCCGTCCCATGTACAAGTGGGATGACATCCAGAAGACCATTCTGGAGCTGGGCTACTATCGTGATACCCAGGACGTCCGTGATCAGGACAGCAAGGACAGCAGCGGTCAGAAGTACACCATTGCACAGGCCTGGTCTGCCGGTTCCAGCTTCTGGGCCCGTCCGGAAATCCGCGTATTCGCTTCCTACCTGAAGTCCGGTGGCGATAACGGCCAGACTTTCAATGGCAGCAACAATGATGACAACACCTGGAACTTCGGTGTCCAAGCGGAAGCTTGGTGGTAAGCCCGACTTTCAGTTAAGTTAGTGACTGCCCCCACTTGGGGGCAGTTTCGTTTCGCCGGGTAACGGCCACCGGATAAGAGGGATAATAAGAATGACGCTGGTAAAGATGTCGATTGCCGCCGCAGTGACCGTCTGGTTGACCGGTTGTGCGGGTAATATGGGCGTGCCCTTGCAAGAGCATGCGGCCGTTCTGGACAATGCCGAACAGGCCAAGCAAGCCCTGTCGCAGGCCAGCAATTGCTGCGCTGGTTTCAATGAGTTCCAATACGCGAATCTGCCGGAAGGGGAGACCCTGCTTAGCCTGGATGGCAAGCAGCCCAGCTACCGTTTCGATGAAGGCATGAGCTATTTTGCCGCTTACCGTCTGCCCAAAGACACGGGCAACCTCTATATCCGCTTGGCCTCACAGGTTGGCAAAACCGTGCTGCAACCCAAGGTGATCATGTTGGATGCCAACTTCAAGGTGACCCGTGTACTGGGTGCCTCTGTGTTCGCTTATCAGCCAGCTCACCTGATGGATGCCGATCGCATCGAGGGCAAGGTGTTTGTCGATCGCAGCATGCCGGGTAATCCCGCCAGCGAGACCTATATGGTGGTCTATGCACCTGCCGATCAGTTGAGTGGTTCCACCACCATCTTGCATCCAGCCAAGGCCTTTGCTCGGGCCAATAACACAGTCGAACCCAATATCAAGGATCCGGTGATCCCGCACTCCCCCTGGGGACTGGTTCAGATAGTGGTCACCGACATGGCCAAGGCGCAGGGTATTGAGGCTGTGTTCAAACCTGAATATGCCGATAAAGTTGCCATGAGCCAGGGCCAGCAGGCCGCGGGTGTCGCGGCTACTACTGCAGTGGCAACCAGTACAGCCCTAGTGGCGACGGCGCCAAGCAAGCCTGCTCCTGCCATGCTGAGCGAGACAGAGGCGTTCTATCAGTCGCAAATAGAGAAAGCGGTCAAGGCCGGAGATATTGATAAGGCGATGCAACTGGTCAATGAAGCTGAGCGAGGAGGCTCTACTAGAGCCAAGTCCGTGTTTGTTGATGCGGTGAAAAAATCCCAGAAATAATAATGTGGTTTTTATCATCCACTATATTTATCAGGCCTCCATTGTCGGGGGCCTTTTTAATGGTTATATTGTTTCTACAAAAGAGAGTTAAGTGGTTACACTGGGTTACGTTGCGTTTCTTTTTATTACGAATGGAGATATTAAGATGCAATTTGAAACGGCGCTTTTCATCAATTTGAAATATAGTAGCATTGCCGATTTACAGCCGAAAAACGACATTTAACATTTATTCAAATCATCTTGTGATCTCCCCTCCAAATTTCCTATCTGCTAATTTCAGAGTAAAGAATTTCCCTTTTCTCTGGGTTATATTGTTCTCGTCAAAATAAAAAACACCCGATCCCCCTTTTCCGGTTAGCTTTCATCCCCATGATAGGCTTAACTTCGAATGGGTCCGTTAGGGAACAATCATTCAGGAGTACACACATGTTACAAAACGCATTCTCCAACCTGCAGAAAGTCGGTAAGGCGCTGATGTTGCCTGTATCGGTCTTGCCTGTTGCGGGTATCTTGTTGGGGGTGGGTGCCGCCCACTTTACTTGGATGCCTGAAATCGTCTCCCAGTTGATGGAGCAAGCCGGTGGCTCAGTGTTTGGCCAGATGGCGCTGTTGTTTGCTGTGGGTGTCGCCCTTGGCTTTACCAACAATGATGGTGTTTCCGGCCTGTCAGCCATCGTCGGCTACGGCATCATGACCGCCACCTTGTCTGTCATGGCGCCAGTGATGGGGGTCGACAAGATCGACACCGGCGTCCTGGGGGGTATCCTCGCCGGTGGCGTGGCCGCCTGGGCGTTCAACCGCTTCTACAAGATACAGCTGCCAGAATATCTGGGCTTCTTCGCTGGCAAGCGTGCCGTGCCCATCATCACCGGTTTCGTCTCCATCGGTCTGGGTGTGATCCTGTCTGTGATTTGGCCACCCATTGGCGGAGCCATCGCTGCCTTCTCTGACTGGGCTGCCAACCAGAACCCGGTACTGGCTTTCGGTATCTACGGCGTGGTTGAACGCTCCCTGATCCCGTTCGGTCTGCACCACATCTGGAACGTGCCTTTCTTCTATCAGGCGGGTACCTGTGTCAACGGTGCCGGTGAAACAGTACACGGCATCATGACTTGCTTCCTGACTGCCAACGATGCGACTCGTGCTGCCGGTAACGGCTTCGGTCAGCTGGCTGGCGGTTACCTGTTCAAGATGTTCGGTCTGCCTGCTGCTGCCTTTGCCATTGCCCATGCTGCCAAGCCGGAAAACCGTGCCAAGATAGTTGGTATCATGGCTTCTGCTGCCCTGACCTCCTTCCTGACCGGTATCACCGAGCCGATTGAGTTCTCCTTCCTGTTCGTTGCTCCTGTGCTGTACGCCATCCACGCCGTGCTGGCGGGTCTGGCTTATGTGCTGACCAACTCCCTGGGTGTTGTACACGGTCACACCTTCTCCAACGGCTTCATCGACTTCGTTGTACAGTCACCGCGTGCCGCTCACATGTGGCTGCTGGTTGGCCTGGGTCTGGTCTACGCCGCCATCTACTACGTGGTATTCAGCTTCGTCATTCGTGCCATGAACCTGAAGACCCCGGGTCGTGAAGACGAGACTGCTGAAGAGACGGTCAGCCAAAGCAAGGACGAGATGTCTGCTGCCCTGGTTGCCGCTTTCGGTGGTAAAGAGAACATCGCCTCGCTGGACGCTTGCATCACTCGTCTGCGGGTGGGTGTGAAAGAGGTAGCCAAGGTTGATCAGGCTGGCCTGAAGAAACTGGGCGCTGCCGGTGTGGTGGTGGCTGGTTCCGGTGTACAAGCCATCTTCGGTACCAAGTCTGACAACCTGAAAACCGACATGGATATCTGGATGAAGAGCAACTAATCCGCTTGCTTGACAGACAGATGTGAAGAGGGAGGCTTGTGCCTCCCTCTTCTATTTTGTCTGCCGGGGGGTTGTGATGGCGTGTGGCACAGAGCCCGCTTGCGTGACCCCGCAGCTGGGGTGGCCTCAATGATGTACTAGCCCCCTTGCACCAGGCAGACATTGGGCCAGGCCAGATGCCAGGCTGAGGTTGCAAGCCATACCAATAGCAAGGGCGCCATCAGGCGCCCTTGCTATTGGTATGGAGCAGGCCGTTGTCAGAGTTTTTCGAGATCCTTCTCTATCTCGCTGATCTTGTTGGCCACCACTTTCTCCAGATGACGCAGATCGCGCAGTATCTTCTTCTTGATGTCCGGGTCGGTCTGGCTATGGACGCCTTGGGTCAGGCTGTCGAGCTCATCGACCACATACTTGAGGTTGGCATTGATCTCGGTGACGTCCTTGTACTGATGGGTACCAGAGTCGACCAAGATGGTTTTGCGTTGCCTGGGGTATTTGAACTTGACGCTCTTGGCGAAAAACTCCCCCTTCAGCTTCTTGAAGTAGATCTTGAGGATGTCGTGGTTGGCTTCCTGACGCAGGGTGTAACTGTCCACTGCCGTGGGATCCTGGATCCCCAAACTCTTCAGATTTTCGTACATTCGACTATTTCCTTGGCTTAAACCCGTCTTGCCCAACCATGATAACCGAGAAAGCACGACAGGCCTGTGACTGGGACGCCAAAATAAAAAGAGGTCCGCACGAACCCGTTACCTGATGGCGAACACAGTGGCGCTTGCTCGTTGATATTGCTCTCTTGTGACGGAGCAAGATAGCGATAGGAGGGGCTTTCAACTCAATAACCCATCACTCGTCGGTCGCGGCAGCAGGGCGTCGATGCCGACATTGTGGCGAGCGACGTCCATGGGAGAAGACGCATCAATAAAAAGGGCGCCGACGGCGCCCTTTTTATGCAACGAGTCACGACTCGTCCAGTCGTTACTCGTCGATGGAGCGCAGCAGGGCGTTGATGCCGACCTTGGCACGGGTCTTGGCATCGACCTTCTTGACGATGACAGCCGCATAGAGGCTGTACTTGCCACATTTGGAGGGCAGGGAGCCGGAGACGACTACTGAGCCTGCAGGCACGCGGCCATAATGGATTTCGCCGGTTTCACGGTCATAGATACGGGTGGATTGGCCGATGAAGACCCCCATGGAGATGACGGAGCCCTCTTCGACGATGACACCTTCCACCACTTCGGAGCGGGCACCGATAAAGCAGTTGTCTTCGATGATGGTCGGGTTGGCCTGCAGGGGTTCCAGCACGCCGCCGATACCGACGCCGCCGGAGAGATGCACGTTCTTGCCAATCTGGGCACAAGAGCCGACGGTGGCCCAGGTATCGACCATGGTGCCCTCATCGACGAAGGCGCCAATGTTGACATAAGAGGGCATCAGCACGGTGTTGGGGGCGATGAAGGAGCCTTTGCGGGCTGTGGCCGGCGGCACCACGCGCACCCCCGCTTCTTTGAACTGCTCTGCAGTAAAGTCGGAGAACTTGAGGGGAACCTTGTCGAAATACTGAGCGTCGTCACCCTTGATGATGCCGTTGTCATTGATGCGGAAGTAGAGCAGCACGGCTTTTTTCAGCCATTGATGTACGACCCACTCGCCGGCAATCTTCTCGGCGACCCGCGCCTTGCCGCTGTCCAGCAACTCGATGGCTTGCAGTATGGCGGCTTTGGTGGCGCTGTCCACTGAGCCTGGGGTGATTGTGTCGCGGCGCTCGAAGGCCGACTCAATGATCTGTTGCAACTCGGTCATGATGGGGTTCCTTTATAAAATTCTGTTTGTTGTATCACACTTTTCCCGCCGGTTTTAAGGGGGAGGGCCGATTTCTTCACCCAAAACGCGGTTGGAGCTGGCTTGTCATGGTGTCCCGGCAGGCTGTGGGGGTCACTTGGTTCAGCTTTCTTGCTCCTGGGGGTTGAGCTGATGCACCAATTTCTCCTCCAGGGCGAGTTGTTCGGCCTGGGTCAGCGGCTCGCCGGCGCGATTGGTCAGGCTGAAGAAATCCTCTACCCGCTCGCCGATGGTGGTGATCTTGGCGGCATGGAGGCTGAGGCCGCACTGTTGGAAAACGGCACCGATGCGGGCCAGCAGCCCGGGGGTATCCAGTGCCGTCAACTCCAGCAGGGTGTGGCGGTTTTCCCCCTTGTGAGGCAGAAAGACAACCCGGGTCGGCACGCTGAACTGGCGATGACGGCGCGACAGTGGCTTGTTGCGCAGCACCAGCTTGCCCGGCTCTTGCAGCGCCTTCTCCAGCGCCTTTCTGATGGTGGCGGTGCGATTGGGGCTGATGGGCTCGCCATTGGGTTCCAGCACGATGAAGGTATCGAGGACATAGCCGCTGCGCGAGCTCATGATCTGTGCGTCATGAATGTTGAGGTTCTTCTGATCCAGAGCCGAGGCCACGGTGGCAAACAGATTCGGCGTGTCGCGGCAATAGATGAAGACTTCGCTGCCGCCTCGGGTCGGATGCTTGCCTATGGTGACCAGCGGCGTCTCGCCAGCTCCCTCCTGTTCGAGAATGTGGCGGCTATGCCAGGCGATCTGTTCCGGGCTGTGGCGCAGGAAGTAGTCCGCCTTGAAGTCGCTCCACAGCGCAGTGATGGAGGCATCGTTCAGGTGACGCTGGCTGAGCAGTTGCCGTGCCTGGCGCTGGTTCTCGCGGATACGCAGCCGGATATCGGGCGGGTTTTCCAATCCCTGGCGAAGTGCCTTCTGGGTAGTGAAATAGAGTTCCCGCAGCAGGGTGCCCTTCCAGTCATTCCAGAGGCTGTCGTTGGTGGCGCAGATATCGGCCACCGTCAGGCAGTAGAGCAAGTCCAGGTGCTGTTCGTCGCGCACCTTCTGGGCAAAGTCGGTGACTACCTCGGGGTCGTGGATATCCCGGCGCTGGGCGGTGACCGACATCAGCAGGTGATGGCGTACCAGCCAGGCGACCAGGCGGCTCTCGTAGCGATCCAGTCCGTGCAGCTGGCAGAACTCCAGGGCATCGACGGCACCGAGCTCGGAGTGATCCCCGCGCCGCCCCTTGGCGATGTCGTGGAACAAGGCCGCGATACAGAGCAGCTCGGGTTTGCGTAGCCGGTTCACTATCTCATGGCAGAGCGGATGGGTCTGGCGGCTGGCCGACGTGGGGAAGTGATGAATGTTCTTGAGCAGACGATGGGTGTGTTCATCCACCGTGTAGGCGTGGAACATGTCGAACTGCATCTGACCGACGATAAGGTTCCACTGGGGCAGGTAGGCCGCGAGGATCCCATATTTATGCATAAGAGTGAGCGGCTGGCCGATGCCGTTGGGATGGCGCAGCAGCGCCATGAACAGGCGACGACACTCGGGGATCTCTTGCAGCCAGCAGTCGAGTTTGCGGCGCGCCTCGCGCAGCTGACGCAGGGTCGCCGAGTGAATGCCGGCTATCTCGGGGTGTTGGGCTATCTGGTAGAAGAGTCGCAAGATGGCGGCGGGGTCCTGGGCGAACAGCTCGGCGTCGACCGCATCGATGAGTCGACCACGGAGCTGGAACTCGTCACTGATCCGGCGCACGTCCATGGCGGTGTTGCCAAGGATCGCCTCATCAAACAGTTGCAGCAGCATCTCGTTGAGCTCGGAGACCCGCCGCACCGTCTGATAAAAGCGCTTCATCATCTGCTCGACCGGTCTATTGCCTTCCCCCTCGAAACCCAGCATCTCGGCGACTGTGCGCTGGCGGTCGAACAGCAAGCGGTTGTCGCCTCTGTTGATGGCCATGTGCAGGGCAAAGCGTACCTTCCACAGGAAATTCTGGCAGTCGAGCAGCTCGCGATACTCGGCGCGATTGAGAAAGCCGTGACTGGTCATCTCATAGAGGGTGGTGGCGCCAAAATGGCGACGGGCGACCCAGGCCAGGGTCTGAATATCGCGCAGGCCACCCGGGTTGCTCTTGAGATCGGGTTCGAGTTTGTAGGCGGTGCCGAGGAACTGCTGGTGACGCTGGGCCTGTTCGGCGCGCTTGGCACGAAAGAAATCCTCGCTCGGCCAGAATACCTCGGGGCGGGTGGCTTGTTGGAGCGTCTCGAATCCGCCTAGATTGCCGGTGATATAGCGGGCCTCGATGAGGTTGGTGGCGACAGTGATGTCGGCCAGCCCCTGTTGGGTGCACTCGGCCACGTTACGCACCGACTGACCCACCTCCAGCTTGAGATCCCACAACAGGGCGATGAACTCGCCGATGCGCAGCCCCAGCCCCTCGTCCAGGTCATCACCGTCATAGAGGATGAGGAGGTCAATGTCGGAGTGGGGGTGCAGCTCGCCCCGGCCGTAGCCACCGACGGCAATCAGGGTGAGATGAGTCTCTTGATCGAAGCCGAATTTGTGCCACAACCGGGTCAGCAGCTGATCCATGTACAGGGAGCGGGTGGCTACCAGCTCAATGATGTTGTCACCGGCATCGAAGCGTTCGTGCAACCAGCCGAGGAAGCGGCTCAGGTACTCTTTGCAGTTATCCCGGCTGAGGTCATCATCGGGTAGCAGATGGGGGGAAAGCAGGCTGGCGTCCATGGCATCTCATCGTCTTGAAAACAAAAACCCCGGCGCTGGGCCGGGGTTTGATGTTAACCCTGTTTGATATGGCGGTCGATAGTGTCGTCCGGGCGAAGGGTGAGTACCTCGCAGCCATCTTCCGTCACCAGCAGGGTGTGCTCCCATTGGGCCGAGTCGCCGCCATCCTTGGTGGTGACTGTCCAGCCATCCTTGGGGTTGGTACGGCAGTGATACTTCTTGCTGTTGACCATGGGCTCTATGGTGAAGCACATGCCCGCTTTGAGCTCCAGTTTGCCGTTGTTGCGATAGTGCAGGATTTGCGGCTCTTCATGGAATTCGCTGCCGATGCCGTGGCCACAGTAGTCACGTACTACGGAGAAACCGGCCTGCTCGACGATGGGCTGGATCACGGCACCAATCTCGGTGATGCACATGCCGGGGCGGACGCGTTTGATGGCGGCGTACAGGCTCTCCTGGGCAACCTTGCACAGCTGGCGGCGCAGGGGGGTCGTCTGACCGACGATGAACATGGCGGAGGTGTCGCCGTGGTAGCCATCTTTGATGACGGTAATATCCAGGTTGATGATGTCCCCTTCCCGCAATTTCTTGTGGTTGGGAATGCCGTGACAGATCACATCGTTTACCGAAGTACAGATGGATTTCGGGAAGCCGTGATAGTTCAAGGGGGCTGGAACAGCCTGCTGGACATCGACGATGAAGTCATGGCACAGAGTGTTGAGCTCGTCAGTGGTGACGCCTGCCTGTACGTGGGGGGCTATCATCACCAGCACATCGGCGGCCAGTTGGCCGGCAACGCGCATCTTTTCAATCTCTTCCGGCGTCTTGATTTTAATGGACATGGGATCTCTCTTGCGGCCTGGTTCTTCGTCGGTATGACCGACAACAAGCAGGTAATGAAAAATAGATGCGTTTGCAATCAGGGCAAAATTTTATCCGCAACCTCCGCCGACTTCCAGTGTGATTGTCATCACAAGGTCAAATCCATGGCGCAGAGTCGACTCTGGTTAGCTATTTTTAGCGTGGCCGTCGGTGGCGCCAGCGGCAAACTTATGATATAAAGCGCGCCGGAACTGGAACTACTTGTCCCAGTTTCATCACCCTAATCAATAACACACACACATCGATACCTGTACCGGGGTGCCCCTTTGGGGTCGGTTACATGGGATGTGTGGAGGCCTAACCCCAATACAGAGGTATAAAATGGCTAAAGTTTCTATGCGCGACATGCTGCAAGCTGGCGTTCACTTCGGTCACCAGACTCGTTACTGGAACCCGAAAATGAAATCCTACATCTTCGGTGCCCGTAGCAAGGTTCACATCATCAACTTGGAAAAAACCGTTCCGATGTTTGACGATGCCATGAACTTCGTGAGCTCCGTTGCTGCCAAAAAAGGCAAGGTACTGTTCGTTGGTACCAAGCGTGCTGCGTCTGAAGCCGTCAAAGATGCTGCTATCCGCTGCGATCAGTTCTATGTGAACCATCGCTGGTTGGGTGGCATGCTGACCAACTGGAAAACCGTTCGTCAGTCCATCAAGCGTCTGAAAGATCTGGAAGCTCAGAGCCAAGACGGTACCTTCGAGAAGCTGACCAAGAAAGAGGCGCTGATGCGTACTCGCGAAATGGACAAGCTGGAGAAGAGCCTGGGCGGTATCAAGAACATGGGCGGCCTGCCTGACGTGCTGTTCGTTGTCGATGCCGACCACGAGCACATCGCTATCAAAGAAGCCAACAACCTGGGTATCCCGGTTGTCTCCATCGTTGATACCAACTCCAATCCGGACGGCGTTGATTACGTCATCCCGGGTAACGACGATGCGATCCGTGCCGTTCAGCTGTACCTGAATGCTGCTGCTGACACCGTACTGGAAGCTCGCGCTCAAGACATCGTTGTTCAAGCTGAACAAGATGGCTTCGTTGAAGCTGAGTAATTGATAAGGACTGTTAAAGCCCTTATTAACCAAGCTGATGTAATTGGTTAGCAGGGGCCCTTGTGGCCCCTGTTTCTTGTCAATTCAAGACCGAGGATACTGGACATGGCTAACGTTACTGCCGCCCTGGTAAAAGAACTGCGCGAGCGCACTGCCGCTGGCATGATGGATTGCAAAAAAGCACTCGAAGAAGCCAATGGCGACATCGAGCTGGCTATCGAGAACATGCGTAAATCTGGTCAGGCCAAAGCCGCCAAGAAAGCAGGCCGTATCGCTGCTGAAGGCGTGATCTTTGCCCGCACCGAAGGCAATGTTGCCGTCATGATCGAGCTGAACAGCGAAACCGACTTCGTCGCCAAAGATGCCAGCTTCATGGGCATGGGCCAGAAGATCGCTGATATCGCTGCGACCCAGAAAATTGCTGATGTTGACGCCCTGAAAGCGGCCGACTTCGGTAACGGTGAATCCGTCGAGCTGACCATCACCAACCTGATCGCCAAGATCGGTGAGAACATGAACCTGCGTCGCGTGATGCTGGTTGAAGGTGACAACTTGGGTACCTATGTACACGGTTCCCGCATTGGTGTTATCACCAAGCTGACCGGTGGCTCCGCCGAGCTGGCCAAAGATTTGGCCATGCACGTTGCTGCCAACAGCCCGCAATTCGTCAAGCCTGAAGATGTGTCTGCTGAAGTCGTTGCCAAAGAGCGCGAAATTCAGATCGACATCGCCATCAACTCCGGCAAGCCGAAAGAGATCGCCGAGAAGATGGTTGAAGGCCGCATGAAGAAGTTCACTGGTGAGGTTTCCCTGACTGGTCAACCCTTCGTCAAGGATCCGTCCATGACTGTTGCCGAGCTGCTGAAGAAAGAAGGTGCTGACGTTGTTTCCTTCACTCGCTTCGAAGTGGGCGAAGGCATCGAGAAGCAGGAAACTGACTTCGCTGCCGAAGTTGCTGCCCAGATCGCGGCTGCTCAGAAGGCATAACCGAACCGGTTTTAGCTAACTCCAGACCGCGACTTATGTCGCGGTCTTTATATGACCAGGAATCAGTGACATGAGTACCAATCCCAAACCTGCATACCGACGTGTTCTTCTAAAGTTGAGTGGTGAAGCCCTGCAAGGATCCGAGGGTTTTGGCATTGATCCGGCTGTACTTGAGCGGATGGCCCAAGAGATCAAAGAGCTGGTTGAGCTGGGTGTTCAAGTCGGTCTGGTTATCGGCGGCGGCAACCTGTTCCGTGGTGCCGGTCTTGCCAAGGCGGGTATGAACCGCGTGGTGGGTGACCACATGGGCATGCTGGCGACCGTAATGAATGGCTTGGCCATGCGTGATGCCCTGCATCGTGCTTATGTGAATGCCCGTCTGATGTCTGCTATCTCCTTGCAGGGCGTTTGTGATTCCTATAGCTGGGCCGAGGCGATCAGTCAGCTGCGCGCCGGCAAGGTAGTGATCTTCTCTGCCGGTACCGGCAACCCCTTCTTTACCACTGATTCTGCGGCTTGCCTGCGCGGGATCGAGATCGAAGCCGACGTTGTGCTCAAAGCCACCAAGGTCGATGGTGTCTACACCGAAGATCCGGTCAAGAATCCGGACGCCATGCTGTATCATGAGCTGAGCTACGACGAAGTGCTTGATAAAGAACTCAAAGTAATGGATCTTGCCGCCTTTACCCTGGCGCGCGATCATGATCTGCCAATCCGGGTCTTCAACATGAACAAGCCGGGTGCCCTGCGCCGGGTTATCATGGGTGAACCGGAAGGTACACTGATCCACCACGTCGGCAAGTAAGATGGCAGCGCACCGGCAGGCGCTTTGCTATTGATGATCAGTAGGCTAAGCCGACAGGTTCTTTAGCCCCGTGTGTCAGAAAATAAAGTAAAAGCTGAGCCGGAAGCGCTCTTATCCATTACGTCAGTAAATTAAGCTAGAAACGGACCCGTCGCGGGTTCGTTCGCCAAAAGGAAAACCACTGTGATCAACGAGATTAAAAACGACGCCAAGGACCGCATGTCCAAGAGCGTAGAATCGCTCAAATCCCAGATGTCCAAGATCCGTACCGGCCGTGCTCACCCGAGCCTGCTCGACGGCATCCAGGTTGAGTACTATGGCGCAGCGACTCCGCTCAAGCAGCTGGCTAACGTGGTGGCTGAGGATGCTCGCACCTTGTCCATCTCCATCTTCGATCGCTCGATGATGCAGGCGATCGAGAAAGCGATCCTGACTTCGGATCTGGGTTTGAACCCGTCCAGCAATGGCCAGACTCTGCGTGTGCCGCTGCCGGCCCTGACCGAAGAGCGCCGCAAGGATCTGACCAAGATCGTCCGCGCCGAGGCTGAAGGTGCCCGAGTTGCCATTCGCAACATCCGTCGTGATGCCAACGCCGATCTGAAAGCGCTGCTCAAAGACAAAGAGATCTCCGAGGACGACGACCGCCGTGCCCAGGAAGAGATCCAGAAACTCACCGATTCCTTCATCAAGCTGGCGGATGACGCCCTGGCCGTGAAGGAAAAGGAGCTAATGGAAATCTAAGCTTCTGACAGGTATATTACGAGCGCCGTGTAGTGCCCCTGCACGGCGCTTTTGTCTTTGTGGGAGAAATGAATGTCGCGTTTGGCAGCCTTAGGCGATAGCGCCAACCAGTGTCTGCCCCGTCATGTCGCCATCATCATGGATGGCAACGGGCGTTGGGCCGAGAACCGTGGCAAGATGCGGGTCTACGGGCACAAGGCCGGCGTCAAGGCCGTGCGGGAGACAGTTACCTTTGCCGCGCGGGCCAAGATGGATGCTCTCACCCTGTTTGCTTTCTCCAGTGAGAACTGGCGCCGCCCGGAAGGGGAGGTCAGTGCTCTGATGGAGCTATTCCTCACCGTGCTCGGCAGCGAGGTCAAGAAGCTGCACAGCAATGGCATCCGCTTGCGGGTCATCGGCGATACCTCGCGTTTTAGTGCGCGGCTGCGGGCCAAGATCGCCAAAGCAGAAGCGCTGACCGAGGATAACCAGGGGTTGACCCTCAATATTGCCGCCAACTACGGTGGTCAGTGGGACATTGCCCAGGCGGCACGTAAGCTGGCCGCAGCCGTGGCAGCGGGTGAACTTCAGGCCGAGGATATCACCGAAGCCCGACTGGGACAGGCCATCTGCATGGCCGATCTGCCCCCGGTCGATCTGCTGATCCGCACCGGTGGAGATCACCGCATCAGCAATTTTTTGTTATGGCAGCTCGCCTATGCTGAGCTCCATTTTACTCCTGTGTTATGGCCCGATTTTAACGAGGCTGAGTTCAGCGAGGCAGTTGCCTCTTTCGTGGCCCGCGAGCGTCGCTTCGGGTGTACGGGTGAACAGATCCGGGAATTGATCGCCGAGCAACAGACCGGCTAAACCCCGCTCCCAAGAGAGAGGTTTCTTTTGCTAAAACAACGAATTATTACCGCATTGTGTCTGATCCCCCTGGTGCTGGGGGCGCTGTTCTTCTTGCCTTTGAAGTTTTTTGCCCTGTTGGCAGCCCTGGTCTTTTTGCTGGCCAGCCGGGAGTGGGGCGGTTTTGTTAGCCGTGAGCGGCGGGAATGGATACCCCTGCTGTTCTGTCTCTTGCTCGGTGCCAGCCTGATGTGGCTGCCGGTGGAGCAGCTGTGGGCCCCCGGGCTTAATCCCATCTTGATGGGCGTGCTCTGGACAGCGGCCAGCTGGTGGTTGCTTGGTCTGCTGCTAGTACTGCGCTATCCCCAGAGCGCCAGACTGTGGAAGGAGTCAGTCTGGCTCAAGTCGCTGTTTGGCCTGGTGACGCTCATCCCCTTCTTCTGGTCCATGGTCGCCATTCGCGGCTACAACTTCTATCACGACTCCGCCATGGGTGCCTGGATCCTGCTGTTCGTCATGGGCTTGGTCTGGGCGGCAGATTCTGGCGCGTATTTTTTCGGCAAGGCGTTTGGCAAACACAAGCTGGCCCCGTCCGTCAGTCCGGGGAAAACCATCGAAGGTCTGTGCGGCGGCCTGTTTACCGCGGGCCTGCTTGCGGTCGGTGTGACCTGGTGGATGGGGTTTGTTCCCGCCAAGATGGGCACAGTGCTGTTCTGCTCCCTGCTGGCGGTGCTGGCCTCGGTGCTGGGCGACCTCACCGAGAGCATGTTCAAGCGTGAGGCGGGCATCAAGGATTCAGGCAATCTGCTGCCCGGTCATGGTGGCATCCTAGATAGGATCGACAGTCTGACGGCGGCTCTGCCAGTCTTCCTGCTCAGCTATCTCTTGCTGAGCCAGGGGGCCTGATGCGCCAGCTAGTGATCCTGGGAGCTTCAGGCTCCATCGGCCAGAGCACCCTCAAGGTGCTGCGTCATAACCCGGGTTGCTGGCAGGTGCTGGCGCTGACCGCCTGGCGCAGCCTGGATGCCATGCTGCGCGATTGCCTCGAATTCTCCCCCCGCTTCGCGGTCATGGTCGATGAGAGTGCGGCCCGTGAGTTGGCGAGCCGGCTAAAGGCCCATGGTAGCCAGACCCAGGTTTTGTCCGGTGCCAAGGCGCTGTGCGAGATGTCGGCCCACCCCGATGCCCACAGCGTCATGGCCGCCATCGTTGGCGCGGCAGGCTTGGCGCCGACCATGGCCGCCGTGCGAGCGGGCAAGCGTATTCTGCTGGCCAACAAGGAGGCGCTGGTGATGTCCGGGGCCTTCTTCATGGAGGCGGTGCGCGACCATGGTGCCGAGCTGCTGCCCATCGACAGCGAGCACAATGCCATCTTCCAGTGCCTGCCCGAGGCCATCCAGCGCCAACCCGGCTTCTGCGATCTGGCCGGGGCCGGTATCAGCAAAATATTGCTGACCGGCTCGGGCGGCCCGTTCCGCTATACCGATATCAACGACCTGGCCAAGGTGACCCCGGCTCAAGCGGTGGCCCACCCCAACTGGTCAATGGGGGCCAAGATCTCGGTCGATTCCGCCACCATGTTCAACAAGGGGTTGGAGTACATAGAGGCGCGCTGGTTGTTCAATGCCGCTCCCGAGCAAATCCAGGTCGTGGTCCATCCCCAGTCCGTCATCCACTCCATGGTGCAGTACAAGGATGGTTCTGTGCTGGCCCAGCTCGGCAACCCCGACATGTGTACGCCCATCGCCCATGCCCTGGCTTATCCGGCCCGGATCCCGTCCGGTGTGGAACCGCTGGATTTTTTCAGTGTCGGAGAGTTCAGCTTCATTCGTCCCGATGTGGAGCGCTACCCTTGCCTGGCTCTGGCCATGGCCGCTTGCCAGGAGGGGCAGAGTGCCACCACGGCACTCAACGCCGCCAATGAGGAGGCCGTGGCGGCTTTCCTTGCCGAGCGCATCGGTTTCATGGATATTGCCAGAGTCAATGAGAGTGCCCTGCTGACCTTTGGCCAGCACTCTGCTGACTCTCTGGACGATCTCATTGCCCTGGACTGTGCTGCACGTGCCCGGGCTCAGGATTTGATTAAGGCACTTAGCCGATGAATGCCATACCCTGGCCTGCTGCTTTTCTCCTTGCAGCCTCGCGGGTCATCGATGACATCAAGGAATTGGACTAATGGATATTTTGTGCAGGAATAACGCTGTCGGCGCCTTCGGTTGCGACCCGGTCGAATATAACCCCAGGAGTCTTGGCTGATGGGGGGCGTACTCTGGAATATAGGTGCCTTCATCGTCGCCCTGGGCCTGCTGGTTGCGGTGCATGAGTTTGGCCACTTCTGGGTGGCCCGCCGTTGTGGCGTCAAGGTGGAGCGTTTTTCCATCGGGTTTGGCAAGGCTATCTGGCGCCGTATGGGCAAAGATGGCACCGAATATGTGCTGGCACTGATCCCCCTTGGCGGCTACGTCAAGATGCTGGACGGCAGAGTGGATGAGCTGAAACCAGGCGAGGAGGCCCAGGCCTTCAATCACAAGAGCGTCTGGGCCCGCATGGCCATCGTCGCCGCTGGCCCCATGGCGAATTTCGTCTTCGCCCTGTTCGCCTTCTGGCTGATGTTCATGATTGGGGTGCCGAGCGTCAAACCCATCGTCGGTGAGGTGCGCAGCCATTCCATCGCCGCCGAGGCAGGCTTGTTGCCTGGCATGCAGATAGTCGAGGTGGGCGGCGAGCCGACCGGTGACTGGGAAAGCATCGTCTACGCCCTGATAAGCCACCTTGGTGACGACTCGGTACAGCTCAAGTTGACCGAACCCAAGAGCAGCTATGCCAGCGACAAGACTCTCGAACTGAAGAGCTGGACATTCGATCCAGATAAAGAGTCGCCGATCGTCAGCCTGGGGATCATCCCGCTGGGCGCCAAGGTGCTACCCGTGGTGGCCGAAGTGGTACCGGACAGTGCCAGTGCCACGGCCGGCATGCGCAAAGGGGACAAGATCCTGGCGCTGGATGGCCAGCCCCTGACCGACTGGGTGGCCTTTGTGGGCAAGGTACAATCCTCCCCCGACCAGCCATTGCAGTTGACCATTGAGCGTGATGGCCGTGAGCAGAGCATCACCCTGACTCCCCATGCCAAAGAGGTAAAGGGGAAGGCGGTGGGCTTCGTGGGATTATCGCCTCAAGTGGTTCCATTACCGGATGAATATCGAATTCTGTTACAGTATGGCCCGCTTGATGCCCTCTGGCAGGGCATGCACAAGACCTGGAGCCTGATCACGCTCACCTTCGATATGATAGGCAAGCTGATTGGTGGCATAGTGTCCCTGGACAACCTGAGCGGGCCCATCTCCATCGCCAAGGGTGCAGGTAACAGTGCCGATTACGGTCTGGTCTATTTTCTCGGTTTCCTGGCGCTGATCAGCGTCAACTTGGGGATCATCAATCTGTTCCCGCTGCCGGTGCTGGATGGGGGCCATCTGGTCTATTTCCTCATCGAGGCAGTGACCGGCAAGCCGGTTTCGGAGAAGATTCAGGAAGTGGGGTTCAGGATAGGCGCCGCCATTCTGATGTTGCTGATGGGTATTGCGCTGTTTAATGATTTCGCTCGCCTCTGAGGCCAGAGCATCAACAAGGACACATAAGAACAAAATGGCTGTTAAAAAAGCATTGGTGTTGAGTTGCCTGCTGGGTGCCAGCTTCCTGGCCCAGGCGGCCCCTGCCTCTTTTGTGGTGCAAGACATTCAGGTTGACGGTTTGCAGCGGGTGACACTGGGCGCCGCCCTGTTGAACCTGCCGATCCGGGTCGGTGACACCGTCGATCCCGTTACCCTGGCCAGCGCCATCAAGAAGCTCTATGCCTCGGGCAACTTCGAGGACGTCAAAGTTTATCGGGACGGCAATGTGCTGCAAGTGGCGGTCAAGGAAAGACCGACCATCTCCAGCATCGAGTTCTCCGGCAACAAGGACATCAAGGAAGAGCAGCTGACCCAGAGCCTGGAGTCTTCCGGCATTCGGGTGGGCGATCCCCTGGATCGTACCGTGCTGAGCTCTCTCGAGAAGGGCCTGGAAGACTTCTACTATGGCGTGGGTAAGTACTCCGCCAAGGTCAAGGCCATCGTCACCCCGCTGCCCCGCAACCGGGTCGACCTCAAGTTCACCTTCGTCGAAGGTGAAGCCGCCAAGATCCAGCAGATCAACATCGTCGGCAACAATGTATTCCCGGAAGAGAAACTGCTGGCCCAGCTCTCCCTCAAGGACGATGTGCCTTGGTGGAATTTCACCGGCGATCAGCGCTATCAGAAGCAGAAACTGGCAGGCGATATCGAAGTGCTGCGCTCCTACTATCTGGATCGCGGTTACATTCGTTTCGCCCAGGAGTCTACCCAGGTCTCCATGACCCCTGACAAGAAGGGGGTCTATGTCACCCTCAACCTCAAGGAAGGGGATCAGTACAAGGTTTCTGGCATCCAGCTCAAGGGTGACATGATAGACCGTGGCGCCGAGATGAAGGAGCTCATCCCCATCACGGCAGGCAGCGTCTACTCTGCGAGCCAGGTAACCCACACCGAAGAGGTGCTTTCCAAGTTCCTCGGTCGTTACGGCTATGCCTATCCCAAGGTCACCACCTTCCCGCAGATCAACGATGAAACCAAGGAAGTCGAGCTGATCGTCAACATAGAGCCGGGTCCCCGAGTCTATGTACGCAATATCAACTTTAGCGGCAACGTCACCACCAAAGATGAAGTACTGCGCCGCGAGATGCGTCAGATGGAAGGTACCTGGCTCTCCTCCGACAACGTCGAGCAGTCCAAGACTCGCCTTAACCGCCTCGGCTATTTCGAAAGTGCCGACGTGGATACCAAACGGGTTGCGGGTAGTGATGACCAGGTTGATCTGGACTTCAAGGTCAAGGAGCAGCCGGCGGGATCCATCAATGCCGGGGTTGGCTATGGTACTGATTCGGGTCTGAGCCTGCAGGCAGGTCTGCAGCAGGACAACTTTATGGGTACCGGCAAGAAGATCGGCATCTCGGCCAGTACCAACGACTACTCGAAGAGCATCGACCTGAGCTATAACGACCCCTACTTCACCGTCGATGGGGTCAGCTTGGGGGGGCGTCTCTATTACAACGAGTTCAGCGCGGCAGATGCCAACATCGTTGACTATGAGAACACCACCATAGGTTTCCGCCTCTCCAGCGGTTTCCCGGTCAACGAGAACAACCGCCTCGACTTCAGTCTGGGCTTCGAGAATAACAAGCTGTCCCAGCCCAACCCCTATCAGCAGGTTGAGGAGTTCTGGAAGGTATACAGCGCCAACATCGACGGTGACAACCGACTGACCTTCAACACGGTCGATTTCACCGCTGGCTGGACCCGTTCCACCCTGAACAAGGGGACCTTCCCGAGCGATGGTAACCGTCAGCGTTTTAACGCCAAGGTGACCGTGCCCGGGATGGATCTGCAGTACTTCAAGCTCAACGCCGAAGATGCTCACTACTTCCCGTTCGATGTGGATCACAGCTGGGTGCTGATGACCAAGGCCCGCGTCTCCTACGGCAACGGCTACGGCAGCAACGGCGACTATGACCACGTGCTGCCCTTCTTCGAGAACTACTTCGCCGGTGGTTTCGATACCCTGCGTGGCTTCAAGAGCAATACCGTCGGTCCCAAGGCGCTCTACTACTACAACGTAGGGGGTAATGATGTTGCCCAAGGCACCGACAGTTCAGTGGGGGGAAATGCCCTGGCTATCGCCTCTCTCGAGCTGATTGTGCCGACGCCTTTTGCCTCTGAAACCTATCAGCCTCAACTGCGTACCAGCGTATTCGTTGATGCGGGTTCGGTATGGGATACCACCTTCGACTATGACCAGTATCAGAACCGTTGTGTGACGGGCTGCAAGTACTTGATGGACTACTCGGACCCCACCAACTTCCGGGCCTCCTATGGTCTGTCGGTTCAGTGGCTCTCACCCATGGGCCCCTTGGTGTTTGCCATAGCACGTCCGCTCAAAGAGTACGAAGGGGATAGAACCGAGTTCTTCTCCTTCAACATAGGCCGTACCTTCTAAAGGACGGGGCCAGCAGGGCTGGTCCCACCTGGTGTAGCCGCTCTCCTCGAGAGGGCGGGGAATAATGGGGCCTGTCGGGCCCCGCTAAGTAACAAGTTGGCACCGGGTGTCGCTTGCAATTCAAGGTAATCAGTTACCCTCATCCGGGGGTACAAGGAGTAAGTGTGAACAAAGCATTGAAAGTCGCTGGTCTGAGTATTGCTCTGATGGTCGCTGGCATGGGTTCCGCCCTGGCTGACACCAAGATTGCCGTGGTCGACATGAGCGAAATCTTCCAGAAATTGCCCCAGCGTGAAGCTGTTTCCAAGAAGCTGAAAGGCGAATTCGAGCCGCGCATGCGTGAGTTGCAGAAACTGGAATCCGATGGCCAGAAACTGGTTGAGAAGTTCAAGAAGGATGAAGCCTTCATGAGCGCTGACCAGAAGAAGCAGAACCAGGAGAAACTGGCCAAGCTGCAGATGGAGTTCAACCAGAAGCGTCAGGCGTTCGAGCAGGATAACGGCCGTCGTCAGGCAGAAGAGCGCAACAAGATCCTGACCAAGGTGAAAGCTGCCATCGATTCCATCGCCAAGAGCAATGGTTACGATCTGGTGCTGGAGCGCAACGCCGCCCCCTATGCTGCCAGCAAGCTGGACATCTCCGGTCAGGTTATCTCTCAGGTCAGTAAGAGCAACTAATTGATGGTATTCACTCTCGCACAGCTGGCCCAGCGGCTTGGGGCACAGGTTCATGGCGACGGAAGCCTGGAAATTCGCAAGGTAGCGACACTGGAAAAGGCCGGGAAGGGGGAAATAACCTTCCTGTCTAACAAGAAGTACCGCACTTATCTGGAACAGTGTCAGGCCACCGCCGTGTTGATCACGGAGGAAGACCTGCCGTTTTGTCCCACCAATGCACTGGTACTCAAGGATCCCTATGTCGGCTTTGCCCGGGTTGCCCAGTTGCTGGATACTACGCCGCAGCCAGCCATGGATATTCATCCTAGCGCTGTCATTGCCGCCGATGTCCAGATGGGTGAGAGGGTAGCCATCGGTGCCAATGCGGTCATCGAATCCGGCGTCGTGCTGGGGAATGATGTCCGCATAGGTCCGGGTTGCTTCGTAGGCAACAACACCCGCTTGGGTGATCGCTCCCGCCTGTGGGCCAATGTCACTCTCTATCATGAAGTGACGCTGGGAACAGACTGCCTGGTGCAAGCCGGTACAGTGATAGGGGCAGACGGTTTCGGTTATGCCAACGAGCGTGGCGAGTGGATCAAGATCCCTCAGCTCGGTGGCGTGACCATCGGCAATAGAGTCGAGATTGGCGCCTGTACTACCATTGACAGGGGCGCCTTGGAAGACACTCGTATTGCCGACAATGTCATCATCGACAATCAGTGCCAGATCGCCCACAACGTCGAGATTGGCTACGGCACCGCCGTAGCGGGTGCGACTGTGATGGCCGGTAGTCTCAAGGTTGGTAAGTATTGTATTATTGGCGGCGCTTCCGTCTTTAACGGGCATATGGAGATTTGCGACCAGGCCACCATTACCGGTATGGCCATGGTGATGCGACCCATTACCGAGCCCGGTGTCTACTCGTCCGGCATCCCCCTGCAAACCAATAAAGAGTGGCGCAAGACCGCCGCCCGGGTGATGCGTATCGACGAGATGCACAAGCGGTTAAGCAAGCTTGAGAAGAAACTGGGTGACGAAGAATAATCACGATAGGGTACTGTTTTGACTACTGAAAAGAAAAGCTTAGGGATCCAGGAAATCATGGATCTGCTGCCACACCGTTATCCGTTCCTGATGGTGGATAAGGTTGAGCATTACGAGATCAGCGATGAGCGCAAAACCTTGCGTGCCATCAAGAACGTCTCGTTCAACGAACCCATCTTCCAGGGCCACTTCCCGGCCAAGCCGGTGTTCCCCGGTGTGTTGATCCTGGAAGCCATGGCGCAGGCCACCGGCATCCTGGCATTTACCATGGTCGGCAAGCCGTCCCCGAATGAACTTTACTACTTCGCCTCCATCGACCATGCACGCTTCAAGCGTCCGGTTGGCCCTGGCGACCAGCTGGTGCTGGACGTAGTGTTCCTGAAGGAGCGTCGTGGCATTGCCAAATTTACCGGTGTGGCTACCGTTGATGGTGAGGTGGTGTGTACCGCCGAACTGATGTGTGCCAAACGCGAGGTGTAATAGTGATCGATTCGACAGCCGTCATTCACGATACTGCTATCGTCCATGAGTCTGCCGTGATAGGCAAAGGGGTTGAGATAGGCCCCTTTTCCGTCATTGGCGCCGAGGTGGAAATTGGTGATGACACCTGGATAAGTTCTCATGTTCTGATCAAGGGGCCGACCAAGATTGGCCGCGGCAACAAGATCTTCCAGCACACCTCCATCGGAGAGGATTGCCAGGACAAGAAGTACGCCGGTGAACGCACCTTCCTTGAGATCGGCGACAACAACGTCTTTCGCGAGAACTGCACCGTCCACCGTGGCACTGTGCAGGATCAGTGTCTGACCAAGGTGGGCAGTGGCAACCTGTTCATGGTCAACGTGCACGTGGCCCATGACTGCATCATCGGTGACAACTGCATCTTTGCCAACAATGCGACCCTGGCGGGTCACGTGGTGATCGGCGATTTCGTCATCTTCGGCGGTCTCTCCGCCATTCACCAGTTTGGCCGGGTCGGCGCCCACGCCTTCGTCGGTGGCTGCGCCGCCCTGAACAAGGACGTGCCGCCTTACGTCATGGCTGCCGGCAACTATGCCAAGCCGTTCGGGGTCAACTCCGAGGGCTTGCGTCGTCGTGGTTTCAGCCCGGAGGCCATCTCTGCGGTCAAGCGTGCCTACAAGGAGATCTTCCGTTCAGGCAAGACCATCGAAGAGGTGCTGCCCGTGCTGATTGAGATGGCACAAGCCGAACCGGCTGTCCAGCTCTATGTCGATTTCCTCAAAGACAATGAGCGTGGCATCATCCGTGCCTGATCCCATGCGCATCGGTATCGTTGCCGGAGAGACCTCCGGCGACATCCTGGCCGCCGGCCTGGTGCGTGAATTGCAATGCCGTTATCCGGATGCGCAGTTTGAAGGGATAGCCGGGCCGCGCATGCAGGCACTCGGCGTCAAGGCGCTGTTCGAGATGGAAGAACTGTCCGTCATGGGGATCACCGAGGTACTGGGCCGTCTGCCGCGCATCCTCAAGGTCCGCCGCGAACTGCTCCGCCATTTCATTGACAATCCACCCGACATTTTTATCGGGGTGGATGCACCGGATTTCAATATCGGGGTGGAGCTCAAACTGCGCCGTACCGGTATCAAGACGGTTCATTATGTCAGCCCCTCGGTCTGGGCCTGGCGTCAGGGCCGCATTCACAAGATAAAGGCCGCCACCGATCTGGTGCTCGCCTTCTTGCCGTTCGAGAAAGCCTTCTACGACAGATTCGATGCGCCCTGCCGCTTCGTGGGTCATACCATGGCCGACGGGATCCCGCTGGTGCCGGATCAGGCTGCCGCTCGTGCCGAGCTCGGGCTGGATCCCTCCCGCCGCTGGTTGGCGGTGCTGCCGGGCAGTCGCAACGCCGAGGTGGGCTTTATGTCCCCTCTCTTCCTCGAAGCGTGCAAGCATTTGACGGTACATTACCCTGATCTCGGTTTCATCGTGCCGCTGGTCAACGAGGCGCGACGGGAGCAGTTTCTCCGCATCAAGCAGGAGATAGCCCCCAAGCTGGAGATGGTGCTGCTCGAAGGGCAGGGTCGGGAGGCCATGACGGCCGCCGATGTGGTGTTGCTGGCCTCGGGCACGGCGGCACTGGAAGCCATGCTGGTGAAAAAACCCATGGTGGTCGGTTACAAGCTTAAGCCCTTTAGTTACTGGTTGGCCCAGCGCCTGGTCAAGACGGATTACGTCTCCCTGCCCAATCTGCTGGCGGATCAGATGCTGGTGCCCGAGCTTATCCAGCACGAATGCACCACCGAGAATCTGGTCGACGAGGTGTGCAAACTGCTTGCCCACGACAACAGCGAGCTCATCGCCACCTTCACCCGGCTGCATCAGAGCATCCGTTGCGACGCTGACAAGCAGGCTGCCGATGCTGTACTCGCACTGCTTGGCAAATAGTACGCCTGCTGGCGATGCTGTGCTGATACTGGCCCTGCGGGGCCTGTTTTAATTCAAGGCTGCAAGATGATGATCGATATTCCCGAAGACAAGCTGGTTGCCGGTGTGGACGAAGTTGGCCGCGGTCCCCTGGTGGGCGACGTGGTCACTGCCGCCGTGATCCTAGATCCTGCCAGGCCCATCGCCGGGCTGGCCGATTCCAAGAAGCTCTCCGAGAAGAAGCGTCTCGCCCTGTACGGCGAGATAAAAGAGAAGGCATTGGCCTGGGCCATCGGTCGTGCCAGCCCCTCCGAGATCGATGAGCACAACATATTGCACGCCACCATGCTGGCGATGCAGCGTGCCGTGGCCGGGCTGCAGATAGTACCTGAACTGGTATTCATCGACGGCAATCGCTGCCCGGCTCTGCCGATGGAAGCGCGCGCCGTGGTCAAGGGCGACAGCCTGGTGGCTGCCATTAGTGCCGCTTCCATCCTCGCCAAGGTAACCCGTGATGAGGAGATGACTGAGCTCGATAGCCGCCACCCCGTCTATGGCTTTGCCCGCCACAAGGGTTATCCGACCCCTGAGCACCTTGCCATTCTGGCTGAACACGGCCCCTTGCCCGAGTATCGCCAGAGCTTCAAGCCGGTGCGCCGGGCCCTTGGGCAGGAGTGACCTTGCGGCCTTTATCCATGACTCAACCGACGATAGTGTCAATCGACTTCAACCAACGACCAGGGAGTGACCATGGCCGAGCCTAGCTTTATCCATCTGCGCGTTCATTCCGATTTCTCCATGGTCGATGGCCTGCAGAAGATTGCTCCTCTCGTCAGCGCCGCCGCCGCCGATGGTCAACCCGCCCTGGCGCTGACCGATCAGGTCAACATGTGCGGTTTGGTGCGCTTCTATGGCGCGGCCCACGGCAAGGGGCTCAAACCCATAGTCGGCACCGATTTCTGGGCGCAGAGCGAGGAGCTGGGGGAGGAGCTGTTTCGGCTCACCCTGCTCGCCATGGACAATGAGGGTTACCAGAACATCACCATGCTCATCTCCCGTGCCTACCAGCGTGGTCATGTGCAGGACAAGCCTGTCATCGACAAGGCCTGGCTGAGCGATCATGCCAAAGGGGTGATAGTGCTCTCCGGTGGGCGTGAGGGGGACGTGGGCAAGTTTCTGCTCAAGGGCAATCGGCAGCAGACCGAGCAGTGTCTCGATTTCTATCGCCAGCATTTCCCCGATGCCTATTACCTCGAGTTGCTGCGCACCGAGCGGCCGGACGAGGAGGCTTACCTGCACATGGCGGTGGCCATCGCCGCCGAGTTCGAGTTGCCGGTGGTGGCCACCAACGAGGTGGTGTTCCTCAACGCCGAAGACTTTGATGCCCACGAAATCCGGGTGGCCATCCATGATGGCTACACCCTGGCGGACAAGCGCAGGCCGCGCAATTACAGCCCCAAGCAATATCTGCGCAGCCAGGCCGAGATGGCCGAGCTGTTCGCCGATATCCCCGAGGCGCTGGAGAACACGGTGGAGATCGCCAAACGCTGCAACGTGACTGTGCGCCTTGGGGAATATTTCCTGCCCAACTTCCCGACCGGCGACATGACCACGGAAGAGTTTCTGGTGGTGAAAGCCCAGGAGGGACTGGAGGAGCGGCTCGCTTTCCTGTTCCCGGACGCGGAAGTGCGTGCCGCCAAGCGCGGCGAGTATGATGAGCGCCTCGAGATAGAGCTCAAGGTGATCAACCAGATGGGCTTCCCTGGTTACTTCCTCATCGTGATGGAGTTTATCCAGTGGTCCAAGGACAACGGCATTCCGGTCGGTCCCGGCCGAGGGTCGGGGGCGGGTTCGCTGGTGGCGTACGCGCTCAAGATCACCGATCTCGATCCGCTGGAGTTTGATCTGCTGTTCGAACGTTTCCTGAACCCGGAACGGGTCTCCATGCCCGACTTCGACGTCGACTTTTGCATGGACAGGCGCGACGAGGTGATCGATCACGTCGCCGACATGTATGGCCGGGATGCGGTGTCGCAGATCATCACCTTCGGCAGCATGGCCGCCAAGGCGGTAGTGCGGGACGTAGGAAGGGTGTTGGGCCACCCTTATGGCTTCGTGGACCGTATCTCCAAGCTGATACCGCCGGATCCGGGCATGACGCTCGCCAAGGCGTTCGAGGCCGAACCCAAGCTGCCCGAGCTCTACGATCAGGATGAAGAGGTCAAGGATCTCATCGACATGGCGCGCCGCCTCGAAGGGGTGGTGCGCAACGCAGGCAAACACGCCGGTGGTGTGGTGATAGCGCCCACCAAGATCACCGATTTCGCGCCGCTCTATTGTGACAGTGAAGGACAGCACCCGGTCACCCAGTTCGACAAGAACGATGTGGAGTATGCTGGTCTGGTGAAGTTTGACTTCCTGGGGCTGCGCACCCTCACCATCATCGACTGGGCGCTCGGCATGATCAACCCGCGCCTGGCCAAAGAGGGCAAGCCGCCGATCGATATCGCCGCCATCCCCATCGATGACAAGAAGTCGTTTGCGCTGTTGCAGCGCTTCGAGACCACGGCGGTGTTCCAGCTCGAATCCCGCGGCATGAAGGATCTGATCAAGCGGCTGCAACCCGACTGTTTCGAAGACATGATTGCCCTGGTGGCACTGTTCCGTCCGGGCCCGCTCCAGTCCGGGATGGTGGACAACTTCATCGAGCGCAAGCGCGGGGATGAGGCCATCTCCTACCCGGATGCCACCTGGCAGCACGAGAGCCTCAAGCCCATACTCGAACCCACCTACGGCATCATCGTCTATCAGGAACAGGTGATGCAGATAGCCCAGGTGCTGGCGGGCTACACCCTGGGTGGGGCAGACATGCTGCGCCGGGCCATGGGCAAGAAAAACCCGGCCGAGATGGCCAAGCAGCGCTCGGGGTTCGAGGAAGGCGCCGTTAAAAACGGCATCGACGGCGAGCTGGCGGTAAAGATCTTCGATCTGGTGGAAAAATTTGCGGGCTACGGCTTCAACAAGTCCCACTCCGCCGCCTACGCCCTGGTCTCCTACCAGACCCTCTGGCTCAAGACCCACTTCCCGGCCGAGTTCATGGCGGCGGTGATGACGGCCGACATGGACAACACCGACAAGATAGTGACCCTGGTGGACGAGTGCCAGCGCATGGGGCTCACGGTGATACCGCCGGACGTGAATACCGGCCGTTATCGCTTCAGCGTCAATGAAGATGGCCATATCGTCTATGGCATCGGGGCGGTGAAGGGGGTCGGCGAGGGCCCCATCGATGCTATCCTGGCGGCGCGGGACAGCGACGGCCCCTTCCGGGATCTGTTCGATTTCTGCAACCGGGTCGACATCAAGAAGATCAACAAGCGGGTGATGGAGAAGCTCATCTACTCCGGTGCCATGGACCGGCTCGGCCCCCACCGGGCCGCCCTGATGGCCACCCTGGAGGAGGCGATGCGCGCCGCCGAGCAGCATGCCAAGGCCCAGGCATTTGGTCAGGTCGACATGTTCGGGGTCTTGACCCAGGAGATTGATGACGTCAAAAAGGCGTTCGCCAACGTACCGCAGTGGCCGGACAAGGTATGGCTGGAAGGGGAGCGCGAGACCCTCGGGCTTTATCTGACCGGCCACCCCATCAACCAGTACAGCAGCGAACTGCGCCGTTATACCTCGGGTCGGCTGTGCGATCTGCATCCCACCTCCCGGGATACGGTGACCACGGCAGCGGGTCTGGTGATTGCGGCTCGCAGCATGGTCACCAAGCGCGGCAACAAGATGGGGATCTTTACCCTGGACGACAGATCCGGGCGTCTGGATGTGACACTATTTAGTGAAGCACTGGAAAAA
Source organism: Aeromonas molluscorum (assembly GCF_051376105.1). Classification (NCBI taxonomy): domain Bacteria; kingdom Pseudomonadati; phylum Pseudomonadota; class Gammaproteobacteria; order Aeromonadales; family Aeromonadaceae; genus Aeromonas; species Aeromonas molluscorum. The sequence goes on from NZ_JBPQCY010000002.1 coordinate 1,017,479, forward strand.
TACGAAGAATTGATGCAAAAAGACCGTATTTTGGTGGTTTCTGGACAGGTCAGCTTTGATGACTTCTCCGGTGGCCTTAAAATGTCGGCCCGTGAACTGCTGGATATCAATGATGCGAGGGAGCGATTCGCCAGGGCGATCCGTATTTCTCTCGACGAACAGCGCATAGATGAACGCTTTTTTCAGCGTTTTAGCGAGATTTTGGAGCCCGCTCGTGCCGGAGTCTGTCCGGTTCAGGTACACTATCGGCGTCCCGGCTCACGGGTGCGACTGACGCTCGGTACCGAGTGGCGGGTGACGCCCACCGATCAACTGATAGATGACTTGCGTGTCCTGCTGGGACGAGAGCGGGTGGAATTGGTTTTTGATTAGAGGTTCTAAGGCCCTATGAGTCTTTTTCTGGATTTTGAACAGCCGATAGCCGAATTGCAGGCGCAGATCGATGAGCTCAAACATGTGAGCGAAGGCAATCACGCCGTGGATCTCAAAGAAGATATCCGCCGGTTGGAGAAGAAAAACGAAGAGCTGACCAAGAAGATCTTCGGTGATCTTGGGGCCTGGCAGGTATCCCAGATGGCGCGCCATCCCCAGCGTCCTTACACCCTGGATTACATCGCGCAGATCTTCACCGACTTCGACGAGCTGGCTGGCGATCGCGCCTATGCCGATGACAAGGCCATCATCGGCGGCATCGCCCGTCTCGACGGTGAGCCGGTGATGATCATCGGTCAGCAGAAGGGTCGCGAGACCAAGGAGAAGATCAAGCGCAACTTCGGCATGCCGCGTCCGGAAGGATATCGCAAGGCCCTGCGTCTGATGGAGATGGCCGAGCGCTTCAAGATGCCGATCATCACCTTCATCGACACCCCGGGTGCTTACCCAGGTGTGGGTGCCGAGGAGCGTGGCCAGTCTGAAGCGATTGCCCGCAACCTGAAAGTGATGGCCGGTCTGACCGTGCCGGTGGTCTGCACCGTGATCGGTGAAGGCGGCTCGGGCGGCGCCCTGGCCATTGGCGTAGGTGATCGCGTCAACATGCTGCAGTACTCTACCTACTCGGTCATCTCGCCGGAAGGTTGCGCCTCCATCCTGTGGAAGAGCGCCGACAAGGCGCCGGTGGCCGCCGATGCCATGGGCATCACGGCCCAGCGTCTGAAAGAGCTCAAGCTCATCGACAATATCGTCGAGGAGCCGCTCGGTGGTGCTCACCGCAATGTGGAGTTGATGGCCGAGCGCCTCAAGGCCCGCATCAAGCAGGATCTGGATGCTTTGCGTCCCCTCGACAGCGATCAGCTGCTCGACCAGCGCTACCAGCGTCTGCTGGGTTACGGCTACTGCTAAGCCCAGGCGTCATATCGAACCGATACCAGAAGGCCCTCGCATTGCGGGGGCCTTCCTTTTGTGTCCGAGATAAAGGGGGTTCACATGATGTCTTCTGGCGCCATGTCTTGCACGACCCCTTGTTGGCTCAACTCAACGGAGTCCCGCTGGCGCGCCGGGCAAGCGGCACTCCTTGCTGACGGGCGGCTTGGCCTGATGCAGGCGCCTGAGGAGCGCACGCCAGCTTGAGGCGACGCCATTCACGCCACAGCAGCCAGCACAGCGGCGGGGTCAACAGCAGCACAGTCGTGGGCTGGGCGAGCAGCACGCCGTCCCGGCCCCACTGGAGCGGCAGCCAGAAGATGAGGGGCAGCAGCAGCGCCGTCTTGGCGGCCGAGATGATCAGCGCCTGTCTGGTGCGGGCCATGGACTGCAGCAACACTATGCCGAACATGATGATCCCCTCCAGGGGAATGGCGCCGAGGTTGAGGGTCAGGCTGCTGACGGCGGCGGCAAGCAGCTCGCCATCCTGGCTGCCGGTATAGAGCATGGCCACCGGTTGCGGCAGCAGCTGGACCAGCAGCCAGACCGCCACCCCGTAGATCAGCGTCACTTTGAGCCCCATGGCCATCAGGAAGCTCAGGTCCCGATTGCGCCCGGCCCCCGCCGCCTGGCTGATGAGGGGCTGGATGCCGAACGCCAGGCCTTGCAATATCACGATGAACACCGCCTCGGTGTAACCGGCCACGGTGAAGCCCGCCAGATCCTTGACCGAGCCATAGACCATCAACTGGCTGTTGTGCAGCAGCAGCAGCAACCCCAGGTTGAACTGGGCGATGAGGCTTGGCAGACCGTTGAACAGCAAGCCGGGCATGGCCGGGCATTTGGGCACCAGATCACGCCAGGAGAGACGCAGCCTGGCATGGGCGGTAAAGAAATATCCCAACCCCAGCAGGCTGACCACCCCTTCGGCGATGAGGGTCGCCTGGGCCGTGCCCACCAGTCCCAACCCCAGTCGGCCGACCATCACATAGTTGAGGGCGATGTTGAGGAGGGCACCGCTGCTGACCAGGATCATGGCGAGGCGGGGGCGACCATCGTTGCGCAACAGATAGGGTACCGCCAGGTTGCTGGCCAGCAGCAGGGTACCGCCACCAATCCAGGTGAGGTAGTCACTGGCCTGTTTCCAGGTTTCTGTGCCTTGCTCTATCCCCAATGCCAGCAGGATATCGATGTGCCAGTGGTGCAGCAGCAGGGGGGCCAGAGTGCCGAGCAAGGTCAGCAGCCAGAGTGCATTGACCAGCGCCTGGCGTGCGAGCTTGAGGTTCTTGGCACCTTGCTGGAAGGAGATGGCGGTGGCCGCCCCCATGGCTATCATGGCGGCAAGGCCAATGAGCACCATGATGACCGGGTAGGCCAGGTTGATACCGGCAAGACCGGCGGCGCCCACGTAGTGACCGACGAAGATGCCATCGACCAGGTAGTAGGCACCGGATACCAGCATGGCCATGATGGAGGGGAGGGCATAGCCCCAGAAACGGCGGGTCATGGCCCGCTGGCGCAGGGTGAAATAGGTAGACATATCTGTTCTCTCGGGGAGGCCGATTATCGAGCAGACAGTCTAGATTGATATTTTTTTATTGATAATCCCGTCTTTATTTGATGGTTTGATGAGTCATGCTCAGTAATCTCACGTTCGATAGTGGCCTTTAAGCTGGTCGATCAGGGTGCGCAAACCATGGCCCAGCTGATGGCGGCTGGGATAGAAGAGAGAGAAACCTGCGAAGGTGGGGCACCACTGCTCCAGCATGCTCACCAATTTTCCTTGCGCCAGCTGTTTGCTCACCTCCTCCTCCAGGCAATAAGCCAACCCCAAGCCCGCCTCGGCGGCCCCCAGATAGAGGGCGGGGGTGCTGGTGGTCAGGGGCCCGGTCACTTCTATCTCCAGCTGGCTGCCCTCTTCCCCGGCAAAGGCCCAGCGGTAGTGGTGGGAAGGGGTCAAGCGATAACCTATGCAGGCGTGACGGGACAGCTCGCGAGGGTGCTGCGGCGTGCCATGCTCGGCCAGATAGGCGGGGGAGCCTACCACCAGATAGCGCTGGGGCGGCCCGAGCGGCACGGCTATCATCTCTTTGGGCAGCAGATCGCCATAGAAGATGGCGGCGTCATAGCCATCCTCGATGAGGCGCGGCATCAGCTCCTGCTCCACCACCTCCACCTGCATGCGCGGGTAACGCACCATGTAGTCGATAAGCACCGGGGCCAGCAGTTCGTCGATGGCACTGCGCGGTGCACAGATCTTCAATCGGCCGACCGGTTCATCGCTGTGGCGGCTCAATTCCTCGAGGGCGGTCGCCAGTTGGTTCAGGGTCGGCAGCAACTGCTCCAGCAGCCGCTGGCCCGCATCGGTCGGCACCACGGCGCGGGTACTGCGATTGAGCAGTCTGACCCCCAGGCGGGTCTCCAGCCCTTTCAGACTGTGGCTCAGGGCGGAGGCCGAGACGCCGAGTTCGAGGGCCGCCTTGCTGAAGCTTTGATGGCGGGCGACGGCGGCAAACACGGCCAGTTCGGCGAGATCGGTACGGGTAACGGCCATATCTATTCAACGGAAAAATGGTGAGCAACAGGGTACGCCAGGGCAAGGCGGCGCACAACTTGGGTGCCAAGCGGAGGGGATGTAAGCAGTTTGTTTCATTGGCAGAGGGGCGTCACCAAGCTGTTCCCCTGAGTTGTTAACGGTTTTTCATCAAGCTGGAAAGGAAGCGTGATTCAAGGCGCTGCAAACACGATTTAAGTCAAACTTTTGTTTAATTCTTCAAATTTATCTGTGATTTGACGAGATGTTTAATTTAGAGTGACCCCATCAACGCGATGCGGGTTAACGGAGTGTGAACAGCGCCGTGACATGGTTCAAAGTGAATCCCCCTATCGCCCCACTTGTTGCAATCAGGTAACGCTTGCCGGATTGCGCCACGGTTCGAGCCAGATCCAGGGTGGACACAGGGTTCCAGGGAGTCGGAACAAGGCGGCACTTGCCGTGAGCCAGAAATTCGATTCTCAAACTACAGGAACGACTCATGTCCGAGATGAATGTTGCAGTAGAAGGCAGTCTGCCGCGCCAGGGCTCCCGTGCCACTGGCATGAACAAGGCTGATCTGGTGTGGATGCTGGGCTTGTATGGTACAGCTATCGGTGCCGGCACCCTGTTCTTGCCCATCAATGCCGGGGTCGGCGGACTCTGGCCGCTGCTGGCCATGACCCTGCTGGCGTTGCCGCTCACCTTCTTCGCTCACCGTGGCCTCAATCGCTTCGTGCTCTCTGGCTCGACCCGGGATGGTGACATCACCGAGGTGGTCGAGGAGCATTTTGGCAAGATGGCGGGCAAGCTCATCACGCTGCTCTACTTCTTCGCCATCTACCCCATCTTGCTGATGTACGCCGTTGCCATCACCAACACGGTGGAGAGCCTGATGATCCATCAGCTCGGCATGACGCCGCCACCCCGTGCCCTGCTGGCCCTGGGGCTGATCCTCTCCCTGATGGCCGTGGTACGTCTGGGGGGCAAGTTTATCGTCAAGGCGATGAGCATACTGGTGTTCCCCTTCGTCATCGCCCTCATGGGGCTGGCCTTCTACCTGGTTCCGCACTGGAATGGTGCCATCATCAGCGAGGCGCCGGCCTTGTCCGACGCCCTCAATGGGGACTTCGTCAAGACCCTGTGGCTGGCCATTCCCGTGATGGTGTTCTCCTTCAACCACTCGCCCATCATCTCGTCGTTTGCGGTGGATAATAAGGGCCGCTACGGTGAGCGAGCCGATGGCAAGTGCAACCGCATCCTGCTGGGCGCCCACATCATGATGGTGGTGAGCGTGATGTTCTTCGTGTTCAGCTGCGTACTGGCACTCTCTCCAAGTGATTTGCTGGCGGCCAAGGATCAGAACATCTCCATCCTCTCCTACCTGGCAAACCACTTCGACAATCCCGTGATTGCCACCCTGGCGCCGCTGATCGCCATGGTCGCCATCAGCAAGTCTTTCCTGGGTCACTATCTGGGGGCACAAGAGGGCTTCAATGGGCTGATGGTCAAGATGCTGCGTGAACGTGGCAAGTCGATTGACAGCACGCGGCTCAACAAGGTCACCGCCCTGTTCATGATCCTGACCACCTGGGCCGTAGCCACGGTGAACCCCAGCATACTCGGCATGATCGAATCCCTGGGGGGCCCCATCATCGCCATGCTGCTGTTCCTGATGCCCATGTACGCCATTGCCAAGGTACCGGCCATGCGCAAGTTTGCGGGCCAGCCCAGCAACCTGTTCGTGACCCTGATTGGCGTGCTGGCCATGACCGGCATCCTCTACTCCCTCTTGTTCTGAGTCAGCGTTATCAACACAAAGCCGCCCTCGGGCGGCTTTGTGTTGTCTGGGCATCCCTGAACTGGCTCAACGGGTGCGATCGACAAGCTCGCTCAAGATGGTATGGGTCTTGATCATGCTGAGCTGGGGCAGGGCCTCCAACTGTTGGCGAATGGCGTCGAGCCGCGTCATGCTCGCCACCCTGACCTGCACCAGCATGTCGGTGTCGCCACTGATGCTGTAGCAGAGCCGCACCTCGGGGATCTGGCCGATGCGGGCGCCATATTGCTCGCAGCGGGGGGTGCGAAAGCTGAGTTCGAAGAAGGCGCTGATCTGGCCCTGGGGCTCGGCCAGCACGGCGCGATAGCCGAGGATGATGCCTCGCTCCTCCAGGCGCTTGAGCCGCTCGCTCACCGCGGAGCGGGACAGCGCCACCGTCTCGGCCAGCTTGCTGATGCTGAGCCGACCATCTTGCGAAAGCAGGGCCACTATCTTGTCGTCGTATTTGTCCACGTTGCCTCTTTGCTGCTGCTTTCCTGCGCACCCCGGTTATGGCCGACGAAATGGCGGTGATAACCGTCACTTCACCACTGCCAAGCGGCAGTCTGATGACTTACCTGCGAGGCCGAATTGGCCTAACATGGTGGACGATTTTCACATCGGACAACGGAAAATGTCGAGCTTAAAGAAGGATCTGGGACTGTGGCAGGGGATGGGGTTGCTGGCGACCTCCTTGCTTGGTACCGGGATTTTCGTGGTACCTGCCGCCGCGGCCTCCCTGGCGGGGGGAGCCTCGCTCTGGGCCTGGGGGCTGCTCATCGTGCTGGTGCTACCCATCGCCTTTACGTTCGCCCGGCTCGGGCGGCGTTATCCCCATGCGGGCGGGGCGCCGCATCTTATCGGCAAGGCCTTTGGGGCCGGGGCCGAACGTTACTCCGCCTTCCTGTTTCTGGCCGTGCTGCCGGTGGGTTTGCCTGCCGCACTGACCATAGCGGCAGGATTCTGGCATGCCCTGTTCGCACTCGGCGAGCTGACCCTGTGGGCGATACAGTTGCTGACCCTGCTTGGCGTCTTGCTGCTCGGTCTGCGCGGTGCGCGATCCTCGGGCAATCTGCAACTGCTGATCGCTCTGGCCATCGTGGGGCTGACTCTGCTTATCGCCCTCAAGGGCGAGATTGGCTGGCGCGATGCCGCTCAGCCTCTGCCAGACGCCGGTGAGTGGCCCGCCATGGCCACGGCGCTGGCGGTGATGTTCTGGTGCTTCGTCGGTCTGGAAGCCTTCGCCCACATGGGTGAGGAGTTCAAAAAACCGGAGCGTGACTACCCCCTGGCGCTGCTCGGTGGCGTGCTGCTGGCGGGGCTCATCTATTGGATCCACTCCCTGGTCGTGCTCAAATATGGTCTCTATGGCGATGAGGCGAAGAATGCCACCGCCATTCCGACCCTTCTGGCGCTCTTGTTCGGCCCGACCGCCAAGTGGCTGGTTGCCATCCTCGGCTATCTCTCCTGCTTTGCCAGCATCAACATCTACCTGCAAGGGTTCGCCCGCCTCATCTGGAGCATGGCGCGCGAAGGCAAGCTGCCTGCTCCCCTGGCAACCTTGTCTACGAGGGGAACCCCGGTGCGGGCGCTCTGTCTGGTGCTCGGCATCTGTGTCGCCTCGATCACCTTGATCCTCTGGTGGCGGCTGCCCCTTGATACCTTGATCCGCTACGCCAATGGCAACTTTGTGCTGATCTATCTGCTCTGCATGGCGGCGGGCTGGCGCCTGTTGGCAGGCGGCGGCAAGTGGCTGGCGGGGTTAAGTGCCTTGCTCTGCGCGGCCGTCATGGTCGCCCTGGCCGCAGAGGGCATCTATGCCCTGCTGCTGACCCTGGGTTATGGTCTCTTCGTCTGGTGGCGACGCAGGTATCGTCAGCCCCAAGGCGCGGTCGATGATGGGGCCTGCTCAGTGATCAAATAACGGTCGTCAAATGACATCGGTTTTAGATGGAAGAAGCCCCGCAGTGCGGGGCTTCTTCCTTTGGGTTGGCATTGGCCTTCAGTGGAGACCGAGCCGCTCGGCGATCAGGGATAGCTCGTCGCGCCAGCTCTGCTGCAGCCGCGGGGTCTGGTGCCTGGGCTTGCGGGCGAGATCGGCGGCCAGCAGGGCATCGAGTTCATACCAGCGGGCCAGCAGCTCCTCTTCGTTATCCGCCGGGCCGGCCGGGGCCTGCACCATTGCGGAGGCGGCCAGGCTTGCCTTGTCTGCAGCCAACGAGGGCGCATCGCCGAGCAGCTCGGCATAGGCCCGCTCGGCGCTGTGGGCTTCGTGGATCCGGCCCTCCCTGATCACCCAGAAACGGTTGCAGCTGCGCTCGATCAGATCCCGGTCGTGGGAGACAAGCAATACGCCGCCGGCAAAGCCGGTCAGCGCCTCGGCCAGCTCCTCCTTGCCTGCCAGATCCAGATGGTTGGTGGGCTCATCGAGCCAGAGCAGATGGTGGCTCGCCAGGGAGAGGGCGAGGAACAGCAGTCTGGCCCGCTCCCCCCCGCTCAAGCCATGCACTCGCTGGCCGTGGCGGGAGTAGGGGAAACCCGCCCGGATCAAGGCCTGGCGCAGCGTTACCTCCGGCAAAGGCGCCAGGGGATAGAGGGCATCGGTCAGGGTTGCGTCGTCGTCCAGCTGCTGCAGGGACTGATCGTAGTAGGCGATGCTGGCGCCGGGGTGGCGATACCAGCCCTCAGCCGGCAGTTGGTCGGACAGCTCGCCCCAGCACTGGCGAAGCAGGGAGGATTTGCCCGTGCCATTGGCGCCAAGCAGGGCGACTCTGTCGCCGGCGCGCAGCCAGAGATCTTCGGCCCGCAACAGCGGCGGCAAGCCGGGGGCGGGGCGCACGTCGAGGGCGTCGAGCCGCAGCAGGGCATCGGCGGGCAGGGCCTGGCCGTGCAGTTCGAGGCGCCAGGGGGCATCCGCCCCGACCACGCTCTGCTCCTCCTGCAGTCTGGCCACCCGTTTCTCCATGGATTTCGCCTGGCGCACCAGCTTCTCGTTGTCATGCTCCCGTCCCCAGATGGCGAGGCGCTTGCTGCTGGCGCTCAGGCGGTCGATCTCTTTTTGCTCATCCATCCGGCGCAGGCGGGCCTGCTCATCCTCTTCGGCCAGGGCTGCCCTCGCCTGGCTGCAGGGCAGGGCGAAGCGATAGAGGCGTCGATCCCGCAGAACCAGGGTATCCCGGGTCACCCGATCGAGCAGGCGCCCATCGTGGGAGACCAGCACGAAGGCGCCGCGCCACGCCAGCAGGAAGCGCTCCAGCCAGAGCAGGGCGGGCAAGTCCAGGTGGTTGCTGGGTTCATCGAGCAGCAACAGGTTGGGCTGGCGCAGCAGGGCGCGGCCAATCTGCAAACGGGTGTGCTGGCCACCGCTCAGGGCGTTGACCGGGAGGTCGGCCTGCTCTGCCAGTTGCAGCTCGGTCAACATCTTGTCCACCTGCCACCCTTGGTCGGCTTCGTTGTCCAGGGCATCGAACAGCACGGCGCGGGTACTGAGCGTTTGCAGTTGCACAGGCAGATGCTGGGCCACGAATTCACAGCGGCAGGGGGTGGCCTTGTGTATGCGTCCGTCATGGGGTTGACGCTGACCGGCCAGCAGGGCGAGCAGTGTGCTCTTGCCACAGCCATTGGCACCGATGAGGCCAATGCGATCACCGCTGCGGATGCTCAGGTCCAGGTTGTCAAATAACGGAAGATGTCCCGCACTCATTTGCAGGGAATGGGTACTCATCAGGGTTGTCATGCTCTTGCTCTCTCAAATCTCGGGATCAGAAATCCCTGTCATCAGGAGCGCTGGCAACAACGGTCGAGAAAGGTCTCGGTTGGGAAGGGAGTCGGCTTTGCTCGAACCCGCTATCGCAGCGCGATGGTATGCAGGCAAGAGCACGGGAATGTGCCGAACAGGCGGGCCGAGAACATCGGACACGCTTGGATAACCATTTTTTACCTCCTTGTGTTTTGTTATGGCACTGTGCGGCGATTATAAGCGCAGAGAAAATGAGCGTCCATTGGAGACCGCGGGCACGTCACCATCTTGTGATGGGTGCCGCGGGAATTGCCTTTGATTGTTGGTCGCAAGCAAGGCGGCAGCCCAGCGTGGTGAGCTGCCCGCTTGATTGTCCATTAATCCCTGGGGGTTTTAAGTGCCTGGATCACATCATCGTTTGGAGCCAATCCCTCCACATGGTTGAAGAGGTCGAGCCCCTCCTGCGGATTGATGATGAAGGCATTGGCACTGAGGTAGCTGCCGCTGCCGACACTCTCCATGATGACGATGAGTTCGGGCTGCTTGTCACCGTTGAGATCCTGCAACTTGAGATCCTTGATGCTGCCATCGCGGGGCAATACCTTGCCGTCGATGAACTGATCCAGCGGGAACTGGGGGTTGGCGCCGGAGTAGAGGCGCACGTCGTAGCTGCCGGTGGAGGCGGGTTCGCCGCGTCCCTCGTTGACGGTGATCACCTGACCTGAGGGCAGTGTCAGCTGCTTGAAAAAACCCTCCGCCGCCTGGCCGGCCAGTGGCAGGCTGAGCAGGCCGAGTGTCATGAGCAAGGTTTTCATCGATTTGACCCTTTTGACTGCGCTGACTGGCAAGCATGAGTTGCCAGTCACGGATGGAAACGGGTGGGCCGGGCATCTCTGCCCGGCGCTTTTCATCTGCCTAGACGAGGTGGTGATCACCAGATCTTGACTCGCTTGGCCGGGTCCAGATAGAGCTTGTCACTCTGCTCTATCTTGAACGCCTCATAGAAGGCGGGGATGTTCGGCACCACGCCATTGACCCTGTATTCGGGCGGGGAGTGGGGATCCGAACTCAGCAGCATCTGCATCAGCTCGGGGCGATACTTGCCCTTCCACACCTGGGCCCAGCCGAGGAAGAAGCGCTGCTCGCCGGTAAAGCCATCGAGTACGGGGGCCTCCTTGCCACCCTGCGACAGCAGGTAGGCCTTGTGGGCTATGGTGAGGCCGCCCAGATCGCCGATGTTTTCCCCCAGGGTGAACTGGCCGTTGACGAACTGACCCGCGATGGGTTCGAAGCGGTTGTATTGAGCAACCAACCGGCTGGTGCGGAACCTGAACTCCTTGAGATCGGTCGGGGTCCACCAGTCGCGCAACACGCCGTCCCCATCGGATTTGGCGCCCTGATCATCGAAACCATGGCCCATTTCGTGGCCGATGACGCCGCCGATGGCGCCATAGTTGACCGCATCATCGGCGTTGAGATCGAAGAAGGGGGGCTGCAGTATGGCGGCCGGGAACACGATCTCGTTGTTGCTGGGGTTGTAGTAGGCGTTCACCGTCTGGGGCGACATATACCAGCGATCCTTGTCGACCGGAGTGCCAAGGCGCGACAGGCTTTCTTGATACTCGAAAGCCTGGGCTCGCAGCAGGTTGCCGATCAGATCATCGGGTTCGACCCGGATGGCACTGTAGTCCCGCCACTTGTCCGGGTAGCCAATCTTGGGTCTGAACTTGGCGAGCTTCTCCTTGGCTTGCGCCTTGGTGGCTGGCGACATCCAGTCGAGGGTATCGATGCTCTGGCCATAGGCGATGCGCAGGTTCTCGACCAGCTGCTCCATGCGGGCCTTGGCTTCGGGGGGGAAGTATTGCGCCACATACCGCTTGCCGACGGCCTCGCCCAGATGGGCATCGAGCACCGCCAGAGCTCGCTCCCAGGGGGCGCGCTGCTTGGGAGTACCGCTCAGGACGGTGCCGAAGAAGGCGAAGTTGGCCTGGTCGGTCCCACTGTCGAGGTAGGGGGCGTAGTCGCTGATGAGTTGCCACTTCAGGTAGTTGCGCCACTGGGCTGCCGGGGTCTGCACCATCAGTGTATCCAGAGCTTGCAGGTAGCTGGGTTGGCCCAGGATCAGCGTCGGCTGATTGGCGATGCCCGCCTCATTGAGATAGCTCTGCCAGTCGATATGGGGAGCGAGGCGGCTGAGGTCGCCGGTGGCGACTTTGTTGTAACTCTTCTCCCTGTCCCGCAGTGCGACCTTGTCCCACTGGATGCGGGCGATGGCGGTTTCAAGGGCCAGTATCTGCTTGGCTTTGCCTTGGGCATCGGGTTCACCGGCCCGGGTCAGCATGCCGGCGATGTGTTGCTGGTATTGCTGGCGCAGGTGCACGCTGGCGTCATCGTTCTTGAGGTAGTAGTCCCTGTCCGGCAGGCCGAGGCCGGACTGACCGATGTTGACGCTGTACCGGGTTGGCGCCTTGGCATCCGGCCCTATCCAGAAACCGAAGGGGGCGCTGCCGCCAACCTTGCCGGTTCGCGCCAGGGCCTGGGCCAGTGTGCGGCTATCCGTTACCTGATCCAACTCGGCGAGCATGGGGCGAAGCGGGCTCAGGCCCTTGGCATCACGGCCGCCCTTGTCCAGGTAACTGGCGTAGAAATCACGGATCTGCTGGGCTTCCGACCCCTGGGGGGCGTCTTTGGGCAGCGCTTCTATCAGGGTGCGAACATCGGCAAGCGACTTGTCGCGCAGGGTATAGAAAGCGCCGTCGGCGGGTCTGTCATCGGGGATCTTGGCGCTGGCGAGCCAATGGCCGTTGGCATAGCGGAAAAAATCGTCGCCGGGTTTTACGCTGGTATCCATGTTGGCCAAAGTCAGCCCTGAGTGGGCCTGATCCTGGGCAGGCCCCTGGCTGCAACCTGCCAGCAAAGCCAAGCCGATCAATCCGGCCAGTATGCTTTTTTTGTTGTGCATTTTGCTTGTTCCAATTCGAGTTATTAGCGTCCTTGCTCAGGGTTAGAGCAGGCGAGTCTCACTCTAGCAGCCCGGTTACAGCTTGATAAGCCCGACTCTGCTAAGATCGGCCCGTCTATTCCGGGGAAGCCTATGATTTCTCAACTCTATTCATGTTTCTGTCAGACCCTGCCGACGCCGACAAGTTCCAGCTCCTTATTGGTGGCTTACAGCGGCGGTCTCGACTCCACCCTGCTGCTCTTGCTGGCCGAACGTTTCGCCCGCGAGCGGCAACTGCCCTTGCGTGCTCTGCACGTGCACCATGGGCTCAGTCCCAATGCCGATGCCTGGGCCGAGCAGTGCGCCGCTTTCTGTCGGCAGCTCGGTGTGCCGCTGCAGGTCGCACGGGTGCAACTGAACCGGGGTAATGGCGAAAGCCTGGAGGCTCAGGCCCGCACCGCCCGCTATGGGCAGCTCAGTGCGGCGCTTGCCCCGGGGGGATGGTTGCTCACGGCCCATCATCAGGACGATCAGCTGGAGACCCTGCTGCTGGCACTCAAGCGTGGTGCCGGCCCACGGGGGCTAGCCGGTATTTTGCCCAGTCAGCCTTTTGGCAAAGGAGCGTTGCTGCGGCCCTTGCTGACGGTGAGTCGGCAGGATCTGGCCGAGGCGGCAAGCGAGGCTGGGCTGAGTTGGGTGGAGGATGAGAGCAACCAGGACCTGAGTTACGATCGCAACTTCCTGCGCCAGCGAGTGATCCCCGGGCTCAGGGCACGCTGGCCGGCGATCGCCCAGACGGCAGCCCGCAGCATGGCGCTGTGCGCCGAGCAGCAGGCGCTGCTCGAAGAGCTGGCTGCCGAGGATTGGCGATTGGCGGGAGAGGGGGAGGCGCTGCGCATCGCTCCGCTCCATGAGTTGAGCCCGGCCAGACGCAACAATCTGCTCCGTCACTGGATCCGGCGGCAGGGGGGCGATATGCCAGCCCGGGATCAGCTCGCCCGGCTATGGGACGAGCTGGTGTTGGCACGTCCGGACGCCAACCCTCAACTCAATTGGGGTCGGGTGAGTTGTCGCCGCTACCAGGGCTTGCTCCATCTGGTGCGCCCGGATCTCGCCCCCCTGACCGAGCAGATCCCTCTGGTTCCTGACGTCCTGGTGACCTTGCCGGATAGGCTTGGCAGTTTGCAGTTGAAGATAAGTACCGAGGGGCAACTGAGGCTGCCCGAGGCGGATGAGCCGCTCTCCATTCGTTTCTCGGTGGCGCCTGGCCAGACCCTGACCCCTCAGGGGCGGGGGGGAAGCCGCCGCCTCAAGAAGCTGTGGCAGGAGTACGGCGTGCCCTCCTGGCAACGGGGGCGTATTCCCATGATCTTCTATGGGGAGACGCCCGCGGCGGCTCTGGATCTCTTTATCTGCGAGGGATTTGCCCGCACGGGTAATCTGGGGCTGGCCTGGCAGAGGCTGGACTCCCCGGGCGATACCGAGGCTGAGTCCTTGCCATGAAAACACCGGGGCGGCCATTGGCCGCCCCGGTGTTTTTAAGCAGCGCAGGCCCCTGGCTTGCCTATTCCCTGCAGACCTACCTCATTGCTTGGCCTTTAGACCACGTCGCCGGCTTTTTTACGGGAATAGAGGTGGCTGTCGGCGGTCTCGTACAGGGTGTAGACGTTCATGCCCGGCAGCCAGTGCGCGGCCCCCAGGGAGCAGCCGACCTCGAAGCTGGCGAGCTCCTGGTGGCTGTTGAGCATCTGTTGCAGACGTAGCCATACCGGGCGCCAGGCCTCGGCATCGGCCGGTTGCAGCAGCAGGGCGAACTCATCACCCCCGATCCTAAATGCCTGATCCGTGGCGCGGATACACTGTTGCAGCAGCTGGGCGAAGCGGCTGAGCACCAGATCGCCGACCGGGTGGCCCCAGGTGTCATTGACCTGCTTGAAGCGATCCAGATCCAGCAGCACCAATACCAGGCCATGGGGATCCCGGCTGTGCTGTTCGACGGCGCGGCCGAGGGCTTCGTCGAAGTAGGCCCGGTTGCCAAGCCCGGTCAGGTGATCGAGACGCACCTGTTGCTCCAGATTTGCCAGCCGCAGATAGAGAGGCAGCGCCAACTCGAACTGGCGGTGGCAGGCCTGCAACTCATCGATCTGTTGCTGGTTGGGGGCCTGAACCAGCTGATAATGGAGCTGGCCCAGACAGATCCCCTGACCATCCCTGAGCGGAAATTGCTGGCTGTGCAAGCTGAGCTGATCTTGCGGCAGGCACTGGATCAGGCTGTGGTGGTTGGTGCCCTCTAGGCATAGGCTGTGGATGCGGACAATCCTTGCCGCCGTGCGGGCAAAGATTGCCAGCAGCTCGCTCAAGGTCTGCTGACCGAGCAGGCGCTCGAGCAAGCCATGGGCTGGCTGACTTATCACGGGCGTCAGGTGATCCAGTTGGCGGATCCACTGTGCTGCGTCATAACCGACTGAGGCGTTGGCCCCTCTCCACGATGTTGAATTATCCACTCTTTTTCCTTACCTAGCGGCACCTTGGCCCACCATGGTGTCAAGCATTGCAAGATCCGCGCCCAAAATATGTTCTATAGGGCCAACCCCGGCTGACTAGACTTAAGTCAATAAAATAGGAGGGAAAATTGTATACGGAATTTTTGACTCTGCTGTTTGCAGCCGTGTTGTTGGTGGCGGTTTTCCGGCGCTTGGGCCTGCCGGCGATCCTCGCTTACCTCATCGCAGGCATCCTGCTCGGCCCCCATGGTCTGGCGTGGGCGACTGAGCAAGCCATGATGCACACTCTGGGGGAGCTTGGGGTGGTCTTCCTGATGTTTTCCCTCGGCCTCGAGTTCTCCCTCTCCAAACTCATCGCCATGCGTAGCCTGGTAATCGGAGTGGGTGGCCTGCAGGTGATCCTGACTACGGCGCTGTTTTGCTGGATTGGCTGGTGGTGGGGTTTGACCTTGCCACAGGCTCTGGTAGTGGCGGGGACCCTCAGCCTCTCTTCGACCGCGGTGGTGATCAAGCAGCTTGGGGAGCAAAAGCAGCTTCACACCCGCCGTGCCCAGCTCGGGGTCAGCGTCTTGCTGTTTCAGGACTTGGCCGTGGTGCCGCTGCTGGTGATGATCCCCATACTGGCCGAGCCCGAGGCCCAGGGCGATGCGCTGCTGGTTGCCGTTGCCTGGGCCTCAATCAAGGGCCTGCTGGCCTTGCTCGGCCTGCTGGCGGTGGGTAAGTGGTTGTTGCCCTCCTTGTTTCATGAGGTTGCCCGGGCCCGCTCGGACGAACTCTTCGTGCTGAGCGCCCTGCTGGTGGCTCTGCTCGCAGCTTCTCTCACCCAGTGGATGGGGCTCTCCATGGCGCTAGGGGCTTTCCTGGCGGGAATGATGCTGGGTGAGTCCCATTACCGTCACCAGTTGGAGGTAGACATCAAGCCGTTTCGCGACGTGTTGATGGGGCTTTTCTTCATCACCATCGGCATGGCCATGGACTGGCAACAGGTGGCACACCATTGGTGGCAGGTGACCGGGATTGTGGTGCTGCTGGTACTGTTCAAGTCAGTGCTGGTGCTGTTGGCCGGGCGCTTGATGGGGGAGCGGAAACGCGATGCCATGGCGGCGGGCATCATGCTCAGCCAGGTTGGCGAGTTTGGCTTCGTGCTGCTGGCCCTGGCGCTCAACCATGGCTTGCTCGGCCAGGATATCGTCTCCCTGCTGATCGGCATTGGCGTCATCTCTATTGCCATTACCCCTTGGCTGGTGGGTCGTTCCCAGGAGCTGGCGCGCTGGTTGACGCGATCTTCCCTGCTTTCCCAATCAGAAGTGGCCCAATCGGGCCTTAGCAAGAGTGGTCACGTCATCATCGCGGGCTTTGGCCGAGCGGGTCAGACCTGCGCCCGCTTCCTCAAGCTGGAGGGGATCCCCTTCCTGGCACTGGATCTGGACCCAGAGCGGGTGAACGAGGCCAAGCTGGCGGGGGAACAGGTGGCGTTTGGTGATGCCAGCAGACGGGAGATCCTGCTGGCGGCTGGCCTGCAACGGGCCCGGCTGGTGATTGTCACCTTCGATGATGCCAAGCGAATTGGCGCCATGCTTTCCCTCATCCCCGGCTTGGCAGAAGGGGTCAAGATAGTGGTACGCACCCAGGATGATCGCTTGCTAGAGCAGTACAAGCAGGCGGGGGCTCACGAGGTGGTACCCGAATCCCAGGAGGGGACCCTGATGCTGGTGTCTCACCTTTTGCTGCACTGCGACGTGCCCATAGGTCGGGTGATCCGGCGCATGGAGCAGGAGCGCAACAGCCAGTACTCCTTCTTGCACGGCTTCTATTGGGGAGGGCAGAGTGCCCCGGATCTGGAACGGGATCAGAGCCTAGAGCGACTGCACCCGCTGGTGTTGAGCGAGCAGGCCTGGGCCATAGGCCATAAGGTACAGGAGCTGGCCCTGGAGGCGGTACACATCAAGGAAGTGCAGCGTGGGGGTGACGTGCTGGAGCCCAGGGCTGAGCTGTTGTTGGGCGTGGGGGACACCCTGGTGCTCTTTGGTACCAATGCCGCCATAGAGCAGGCGGAACAGCGGTTGCTGGAAGGACATTGAGGCAGGCCGGGCAGACGGTGGGAGCATGTTGGGGGGCTGGAGGGCCGCCAATCAGCAGACGGCGCAGACGGAGAAAGAACAGGGCCTGGCTGGCTGCTATCGGGCTGGTTGGGCTGCGGTGACTGGCGGGGCGCTGGCCTGACTATCGATGTCGAGGAAGTGAGCCACCCGGGTTCTGTCGTCCAGGGTGTCTTGATAGCCGAGGGCGATGAGCTGTTGGCAGTAGCCGGGTACGAACATCAGAAAACTGGCCAGGCTGCTGTTTTCATCCCCTCTGACTCCCAATACGCGCAGCAAGCGGCGCATTTTGGTCGGCAACTGTGCCAGAAAAGGGAGCGCCAGCATGTCGAGATCCTGGCTCGGTTTGAGCACGCAGGCTTCCACAGTCTTGAGTTTCAGTCTTGCTCTGTCCCGCTCTGGAATGAGTGACAGGGTGAGGTTGATGCGGCCCAGGCGCTCCAGATCCGAATTGAGGGTGTCGGTGAACACGGTATCGAGCAGGCGGCTGGCGATGTGGGAGCTGGTCAGCCGATCCCGATATTGGCTCTGGTTTTGTTGGGGAGGCGGCGCCAGGGCAATGGCCAGGATCCGCTCTGCTCCCAGATGGATAGCCGGGCTCAGGGGGCTGAGCTGATGAATGGATCCATCGCCATAGAATTTGTCGCCGATGCGGGTGGCCGGGAAGATGAAGGGCAGGGCGCTGGAGGCGATCAGATGATCTGAGGTGATCAGAGTGCGAATGCCACGCCTGCGTTCCCGCTCCCAGGGATGATGCTGGGAGCGCCCTTGAAAGAAAGTGGTGCTAAGACCGCTCTCATAATCCGATGCCGTGATGGCCAGGGCCTCCAGACTGCCGTAGAGGATATTGTCGTCGATGCGGTGATAGTCGATGAGCTGCTCGAGCAGCTTGCGCAGTGGACTATTGTCGAACAGGTTGAAGGCGCGATTCGGGTCCGGATGGATCAGGCCAGCCGATCCCTCGTAGAGCAGACGCCAGAGCAGACGCCCCGGGTGAAAATCGAAGATGTGGCGCGTCTCGAAACGGCGCCAGACCCACTCAAGTTTACGCACTCCCAGATGAAAGCATGAGGCATGGCAAGCGAGGGCGGTGGCGTTGAGGGCGCCGGCCGAGGTACCGCACAAGATAGGGAAAGGGATCCCCTGATTGCGAGGATAGAGTTCGGCGATGGCTTTGAGGGCGCCAACTTGGTAGGCGGCGCGAGCGCCACCACCGGTTAACAGCAGGGCTGTATTAGGTTTGGCCATAGCAGATGTCTCTAGGACTCTTATGAGTTATATTGTGGCGCTAAAAACAAGAGCCGCCGACCGGATCCTATCTTGAAAACTGAGCTCTGCCAGCGCCTGCAAGGGGCAGATTGACGTCATATCGGCGTCATTTTTGTGAGCAAAACTGGGCAGTGAGTTGACTACAAGTCTATAACATTATTGGTAAAAGTGGTTAAGGCCATGTGTAAAGTCAGAGTAAATCCAGTCCCAGTTCAGCCCTGTCGTGGGTTAATGTGAATCGTGTTGCGAAATCAATAAAGGCCCCATTAATGCAATCAGCGCAAATCAGCGTCTCCATCGTTATACCGGCGCAGAACGAGCGGGACAACCTGGCCCCCCTGATCGGCGAGATCCGTCAGGCCATGGATAGCCAGTTCGAGTATGAACTCATCTATGTCGATGACGGCAGCACCGATGACAGTTTTGCCATTCTGACCCGGATAAAGCAAAATTTTCCCCGGCTCAGAGTGCTGCGCCATGAGCAAGGAGTGGGTCAGAGCTTTGCCGTACTGAGCGGGGTGCGACATAGCCGTGGCGACTGGCTGGTGATACTGGACGGTGATGGCCAGAACGATCCGGCCGATATTCCCGGCATGCTGCGCGAATTGATGGGGCGCAATGAAGCGGATCCTGCGCTGGTGGGCTTGATTGGCCACAGGGTCAATCGCCGGGATGATTGGGTCAAGCGACTCTCATCCCGACTGGCAAACGGCTTTCGTGATCTTTTGCTGCGCGATGGCATCCCCGATACCGGCTGTGGTCTCAAGGCCCTCAGGCGTGAGCGCTATCTGGCGTTGCCTTGCTTCAACCACATGCATCGCTATATTCCGGCGTTGATCCAGGCTTATGGCGGCAAGATGGCCTCTTACCCGGTCAACCACAGGCCACGTCAGGCCGGAACGTCCAAATACGGGGTCTGGAACCGGCTCTGGGTCGGACTTGTGGATGTGATCGGCGTCTGCTGGTTGCTGCGCAGGGCCAAGGTAGTCCGAGTCAGGGAGCTGCTGGATTGACTATGCTGGAGACCCAGATTGACTGGCTGCTGTGGACAGGGTTGCATGTCACCGGCTGGAAACTCATCGGCTATGCGGGTGCCTTGATGTTTGGCGGGCGCTGGCTGGTGCAGTTCATCGCTTCCAAGCGGGCAGGCAAGCCGGTGATCCCGCGCCTGTTCTGGTACATGAGCATACTCGGCAGCCTGATGACGCTGAGCTATTTTATCTTTTCTCCCAAGCAAGATTCGGTCGGCGTCTTGCAGAATCTGTTTCCCACCTTCACTGCGCTCTACAGCCTCTATCTGGACGTCAAGCACCGCGGCTGGCGTCGGGACAGGGCGACTCACTGATGACAAAGGATTGCCATGATAAGTGATCGATTTTTACTGGAGGCATCTCCGCGCCAGACGCTCGGTTGGCTGATGCTGCTGGCGCTGGTAATACTGGCTGCGGGGATCGGCTTGCGCGACCCCTGGCCCGCCGACGAGCCTCGTTTTGCCCTGGTCGCCAAGGAGATGGTCGAGAGCGGCCGCTGGTTGTTTCCCATGCGTGGTGGCGAGATCTATCCCGACAAGCCACCCATGTTCATGTGGGGCATTGCCCTCGGTTATCTAGTGACAGGCTCGCTCAAGGCGGCCTTCTTGCTGCCTTCCCTGCTGGCGGGGTTGGGCACTCTGCTGCTGACCTGGGATCTCGGGCGCCGCCTGTGGAATGCCCAGATGGGGTTCCTGGCGGGTGTGCTGCTGCTCTTTACCGTCCAGTTCACCCTGCAGGCCAAAACGGCGCAGATAGATGCCTTGGTGAGCTTCTTCATTACCTTGGGGCTCTATGGTTTCCTGCGTTTCCTGCTCACGGGCGGCGGTTGGCGCTGGTACTACCTCGGCTGGTTCGCCGCCGGCCTTGGCATCATCACCAAGGGGGTCGGCATACTGGCGGTGCTGGTGCTTATCCCGGCTATCTGGACGCACAGAGATCAATTGCGTCAAGCCAGCCGCGCCGCCTGGCTCAAAGGCTTGCTGGGCCCGCTGGCCATGCTGCTGGCCGTCGCCCTCTGGTTGCTGCCCATGGTCGCGACCGTGGCCGCGAGTGGGGATGTTGTGCTGCAGGCTTATCGTGACAACATCTTGCTGCGCCAGACGGTGACCCGTTATGCCAACTCCTGGCATCACGTCAAACCCCTCTGGTACTACTTCACCTCGGTGATCCCCCCTTTCTGGCTGCCGGTCTCGCTCTTGCTGCCCTGGCTCGCGGTCTGCTGGACTCGTGCCATTCGCAATGAGGGTGACAGGCGGGTGATACTGCTGCTCGGCTATCTGCTCTTGATGCTGTTGTTCTTCTCTCTTTCACCGGGCAAGCGCGGCGTCTACATCACGCCGGGCACTCCGGTGCTGGCGTTGCTGGCGGCGCCCTGGCTGAGTCAGCTGCTTGACCGGGTCTGGCCGGCACGGCTGCTCAAGGGGTTGGGCTGGCTGCTCGCCCTGGTGGGCATTGGCGGTGCCCTGGCCTTGATGTTCAATGCCAGGCTGGCCGCCAAGGCGGCCGAGCTTGGGGCACATCCCTGGTTGCCACTGCTGATCCTGGGTCTCGGTCTGCTGGTGATCAATGGCACCTTGCGCCGCGCCCCGCTGCTAGCGATCCTCGGCTCATTGGCTTTCGGCTGGCTGCTCTATTCCACCCAGATAGCGATGCGGCTCAACGAGGTGCGCACCCCGGAGGAGATCATGGTCAAGGCGGCGCAAGAGGTGCCCAGGGGAGATCAGCTGCTGCTGGTCGGCTTCAAGGAGCAGCATCTGCTGTTCGCCCGCCAGCCGCTCTGGCACTACTCCTACCATGAGGAGAACCGGGTGCAGGGGCGGGAAGCTGCCGCCTGGATTGAGGCCATGCCAGGGCGCCGGGTGCTGGGCTCGCGCAACATCATCAGTGTCTGTTTCGACACCGAGCAGACCATGAATCTGGGCTATCGCCACCGCACCGACTGGTTGCTGGCCAGTGCCGATGCGCTGCGTCCCGAGTGCCGGGGAGGGACGCCGACTATCGAGCCCTTCTTCTATGCACCCAAGCTGGTCTATTGAGCCCACTCATGCCGCGCGGAATAATAGAGGGGAGCCACGGCTCCCCTCTATTATTCCGGTCCCGGGGTCTCAGCTCACCGATTGGCTGAGCTCGACGAAGGCGGCAAACAGGGGCGGGCTCGCCAGTATGCGACCATGACCCAGACCTTGGGTAGATATGAGCCGGGTGCGGCCATTCTGGCTGGCGCGCAGAGAGTCCTGATGGGGGGCAAACCTGTCCTGCTCGTCGTGGACTATGAGGGCAGGGCCGCTGCGTTTGGCCAGGGCTGCCAGAGGATCCACTTCGCTCAAGGGGTGTTGATACTCCTGCTCGATCTCTTTGACCACTGCATCGAACAGCCGCATCGAATAACCGGATCGCGCCACCATGGCGTAGAGCTGGGGCACATAGTCGATGACAGGGGCGACCAGCAACAGGGGGCAGGTCTGCAGGCGAGGGTGACGGCTGGAGAGGGCCACTGCACCTCCCATGCTGTGGGCCATGACACCGGCGATGGGCCCAAACCGTTCGATCACTTCGTCCAGGGCGCGCACGAAGCGGGGCAGATGGCCGGTTTTCCCCTCGCTGTGGCCGTGGGCGGGGTGATCGTAGGCGATGGCGGTGAATCCCCGGGCCGCAACTTGTTCCATCAGAGGGTAGAGCTGGCTGGCGCTGCCGGACCAGCCATGCATCAGCAGCCAGACCGGCCCCTGACCGAGGCGATAGCTCATCAGCTGCCCCTCGCTGGTGTGCACGGCCTGGCGCACCAGACCTGCGGGGAGATCTGTGTCGCGCTGGACACGACTTGGAGTCAGCAATAGCTTGCTGGCGGTGCGTTTGGCGTGGGCGGGGGCCAGGCCGTGATGCAAGCGGGTGCCGAGACCGAGCAGCCACTTGCTTGGGCTGAAACGGCGGGTATTGAAGTAGATCTTGCTGCTCATGGGCGGTCACTCCTGTGGTGCGCCGGTGTGAAGCGGCTGTTTTGTTATTTTGAGTACGGTCGTGCTTTTTAATCGGTTTTAAAAAAAAGATGCTGAAAACACTGAATCGATGAAGGGCATCAGCGCGATCAGTCTGGCCGCCAACTGATCAACAGCGCCTCTGCCTCGGGCCAGAAATGCTGCTCGGGGTTCTCGCTCAGGGCCAGGGCTCCGAACACCAGATCCCCCAGATAGAGGCCATAGAGCCGATAGACGGCGCGCCAGGGATCCATCTCGGCGCGCCATTCACCCCTGGCCTGGCCTGCGGCAATCTGGCGGGCCAGATAGTCGAGCCAGAAGCGTACCAGCTGGCGGGCGGCTTGCTGTACCTCACCCTCCTCGGCCGAGGTCCAGGCATCGAGAAACATGCAGCGTCCGGCGAAGCTCTGGTTCCAGGCAAGCCAGGCCTCGAGCAGGGCGCGCAACTTGGCTTGCTGATTGGGATGTGCCTGCTGGCGGACCGGCTGGATCACACGATCCCGAAACACCTGGCCTGCATATTCGAGCACGGCTATCTGCAAATTGTCCCGGGACTGGAAGTGGGCGAACAGGCCGCTCTTGGACATCTCGCACCGGCTGGCGAGGGAGCCGATGGTAAGACTCTCCAGCCCCTGCAGGCTCGCCTGCTCGAAACCTTGCTGCAAAATAGTCTCACGGGTCAGTCGGCCTTTGCTCATCCATCACCTCGGTGTCGATCCCGTGACAGCATATAGGACGATCGTACTTTTTGCGAGCCACAGTTGCACAGCAGACAAGTCACGATCCGGCAGTGAGAAGACGCCGCTCAGTTATCCTTGATATCCAGCTGCTGCAGGGCAATCACCGCCTGGGTGCGATTCTTGACGTCGAGCTTGCGGAAGATGGCGGTGATATGCGCCTTGATGGTCGCCTCTGAGACATTGAGCTCCCAGGCTATCTGCTTGTTGAGGCTGCCATCGCGCAGCATCACCAGCACCTTGTATTGCTGGGGGGTGAGGCTGGCCAGCTTGCTGGCCAGGCTGGACTCATCTTCACTCTCTGGCCTGAGCGAAACCCCCTCTGGCAGCCAGGTATCACCGGCGATGACCGCATTGAGCGCCGTCACCAACTGCTTCATCGAGGAGGATTTAGGGATGAACCCCAAGGCTCCGAGCCGCAGTACCTGCTGTACGACGGAGGCCTCTTCCGAGGCCGATACGACAACAATAGGCAGGTCGGGATACTGACCGCGCAGATGTACCAACCCCTCGAAGCCATTGGCTCCCGGCATCTTGAGATCGAGCAGCAACAGGTCTACTTCGGGGTGATCCCGCAGCAGATGAGCCAGACTGTCGATGGAGTCGGCCTCCAGCAATTGGGCATCGCTGATAGCCATGTGCACGGCTTGATAGAGGGCGCCCCGAAACAGGGGGTGGTCATCCGCGATGACGATGGTAAATTGGCTGTCCATGGCTCGATGTTAACTATTTGTTTTGGAACATCAAACTAGCATCGCCCCCCATGGTGGTCAAACACGCAGACCGACAAATGTGACGGTCAGCCGGGATGAATTGCTATGTCTATCAGTAGGCAATAACAAGCAGCCAGCAACTCGTCGCCTGTGATTGGGTGGCCCGGAACCTTGGCGATGCAGGAGAGCAAGATGGATGAGATGGTATTGACGGTCGGCACGGGCTCGACCTGGGCGATGCGGGCGGCGCTGGTACTCGGGCTGACAGGGTTCAAATGGCGCGAGCAGGCATTCGGACTCAAGGATGCAGCGGCCCTGCACAGGCTCAAACAGCAGGCCCCGGCAGGCTTGGTGCCCTGGCTGGTGCATGATGGGGTGCGGGTGCATGACTCCCTGGCCATCGCCGAATATCTGCATGAGCTCTGTCCGGATCGGGGGCTCTATCCGGCGGATCCTGCCCGGCGTGCCCTGGCGCGCAGCCTGTGCGCCGAGCTGCATTCCGGCTTTGGCCAGATCCGCAGTCGCTTGCCCTATTTTCTGGGGGCGCCCCGCAAACAGGAGCCGCCTCTGGAAGCCTTGTCCGAACTGGCCAGATTGCAGGTGATCTGGGCCCAGGCTGGCGCCAGCTTCTACTTCGGCGCTCCGGGTATACTTGATGCCTTCTACGCCGTCATGGCCCAGCGTCTGTTCAACTACGGCATTGCCTTGCCGGGGGCCGCGGGGGCTTATCAGCAACATCTGCTGGCCTGGCCTTTGTGGCAGGAGACCCTGGCGCGAGCCGGCAAGGATTGGCCTGCTCTGGCCGCCAAGTCGCAGGGTTAAACTTGCGTGATTGAATCGGGCGCCAGCTCAGGTATTTGTCATCAGATGGTTGGCATGAACGAGGGGAGCCTGGGCTCCCCTCGTGGATTTTTCCACCTGCCTGTACTCTTGACCGTGGTCGGTGCGAGTCAGTGATGATCAGGCTGGCTCTTAGGGTTGCTCGCGTCCGGCGAACACCACCACCACCTTGTCGGCCCCTTTTTCCCGCAAGAAGCTGTAGGGCACATCGGATAGCTGGCGATGGCTGCCGGCGGCGATGGCCGGATGCCGGGCGCGGAATTGGCCGAGTCGCTGCCAATGTTTGACCAGTTCGGCCTTGTCACCGCTGGCCAGCTCCTGCCAGTTCATGTCTGAACGGACCCCCTGATCGAAGACGCCACCATCCTTGGCCAGCCCTCGGCCCGACTCGTCACCGTAGTAGATCTGGACGGCGCCGGGCAGCAGCAGGAAGCTGCTGGCGACCCGTCGTTGCAGCGCCACATCCTGATAGTCCCCGAAGAACAACTTGGTATCGTGGGAGCTGATATAACTCAGCACATTGAAGTCCGAGTCCTGATTGAGGCGACTGGCATAGCTGGCGTAAGTTGGCTCGGCGCTGGCCAGGCACTGGGCCTGGGGCAGGGCAGCCTCACGCTGGTAATCGAAATTGATCAGCGCATCGAAGCCATTCTGGTACCAGAAATCCTTGCTGACCCCCTGATCCCACACCTCGCCCACCATGTAGAAAGGCAGATCATCGAGCTTCTTGGTCGGGTTGTTCGCCTTCCACTCCTTGAGGGCCGCACTGCCCGCCTGTTTGAGCTTTAGCCATACCTCGGGTTCCAAATGTTTGACGGTGTCGGCCCGAAAGCCGTCAATACCAAAACGGCGTACCCAGTCGGTGTGCCAGGCGATGAGGTAATCGCTGACGCTTGCATTAGGGAGCCCCTTGGCCCGGGTATCCTGCTTGGCGGCGAGCAGAGGGGGCAGCCCCACCTGCTTGGTGGACCCGGTCAGGAAGTCCGGTAGTCCGGCGACCGTGCCCGTGACATCGTCGTTGCCGGGCTGGGGGTAGCCTGGCAGACCCGCCCGCACCCAGTCTGGGCCCCACCACTTGTTCCACGCTGGTGACTGATAGTCGATGAACTGGTTGTAGTCGTGCCAGTTCTGCTCGCTACTCGGGCGCCACTCGCTCCATCTGCTCGGCAACTTGTCGGTATGTTGAGCCAGCGTCGTCAGTCCAAGATCCTGCAAGTCGGCCAGGGTGGCATAACCGGCGTGGTTCATCACTACATCCAGGATGATACGCATGCCACGTTGGTGGGCTTCGTCCACCAGTTTCTTGAGGCTCTCTTCATCGCCATAGTTCGGGTCGATTTTAGTGAAGTCGAGCGCCCAGTAGCCGTGATAGCCATAGAAGGGGAACTTGCCCTGCTCACCGCCGCCGATGAAGCCGTGCACCTGTTCCACCATGGGCGTTATCCAGATGGCATTGATGCCGAGTGCCTTGATGTAGTCCAGCTTGGCGGTCAGCCCCTTGAAATCTCCCCCATGCCAGGTGGCTACTTCATCCTGGCCATCTTTCTGGCGGCCAAAGCTGTGATCGTTGCCGGGATCGCCGTTGGCAAAGCGATCGGTCAGCAGAAAATAGACATTGGCCTGATCCCAGTCGAAGGGGGCGGGTTCAGGGGGCGTGGCAGGTTCGAGCAGCAGCAGGCCTCCGCTATCCTTGCTGGGCGTCAGGGTCAGCTTGCCCTGACTGACCACGGCCTCTTGCCGGGAATAGGCATCCCGCAGCCGGGTACCATCTGGCCAGACCCCTTGCAACGAGACGGTAACAGGGCCGCCATCCCAGGCAAGGCAGGCTTGTTCGGGGGGATGACGTTTAAAGGTACTCGTCTTGGTGGCGCGCAGCACTTTCAGGCTGGGGGTCTGAGGGTCGAAGCTGAACTGATAATCCCCCGCCAGCATCACCTTGAGAGCGAAGCTGTTACTCCCGGCGCAGGTGTCCATGGGCTGCGCCGTACCAAACGGCAGTGGTTGCGCCTCGTCCGGACCAAAGCTGGTGCCACAACTGTTGCCGGTGTCGCTGATGCGGATCTGGTGGCTGCCCTTGGCCAGATGATGGGTCAACTGCTGCACGCCCCCGGTCATGCTGAGAGTGGCGGGCACTGCCTTGCCATCCACATAGAGGTGCAGGTCGGGGGCCGCCCAGGCGGGCAGGGCCAGCAGGGCGAGCAACAGAGGGGGGAGACGCATGAACCATTCCTTTGTCTAGCAGTGGGATGACTCATTCTAAGGGGCGTCAGGAGGGAGTGGTAAACGGCAACCGGGATCTGTGAACTCGGTTCAAATGGCAACGCTTTCAAGGGGGGCGGCCTGGTCGGAGGGGCGCCAGATAGCAATATGCCGACCTCAGGGTCGGCATATTGCTCTGGTCATGAGCGATTTAGACGGTGAAGAACTTGAAGTTGACGAAGGCCACCGCGATGAAAGACGCCACCATGCCGGACAGACAGAGCACCGCCGGTCGGATGGCGGGCCAGCGATGAGTCAGCAAGATGATCGCCAGGAGGGTCGGATAGAGGCCAAACATGTAGCGC
Organism: Aeromonas molluscorum; assembly: GCF_051376105.1. Classification (NCBI taxonomy): domain Bacteria; kingdom Pseudomonadati; phylum Pseudomonadota; class Gammaproteobacteria; order Aeromonadales; family Aeromonadaceae; genus Aeromonas; species Aeromonas molluscorum. The sequence continues at coordinate 1,044,602 of NZ_JBPQCY010000002.1, forward strand.
GGCATGGCATTGAGCCCTGTCATCAGCGGTATGGTGCAGCAGATGAACATCAGGGTCGCCTCGGCCCAGCGCTTCTTGTAGAACAGATAGCCGTTCAGGGCCCAGCCGAACATCACCATGATGGAGAGGTAGGCCTTGCGGCCACCGAGTTCGAAGCCGCTCATCCACCAGTCCAGTGGGCTGTCCATGTGGCGACCCCATGCAACCTGAATGTGCTTGAATGCCAAGGCATCCCCCATCAGATGGTAGAGGTAGACCATGTAAGCGAACAGGCCGAAGGGGATTAGCCAGAGGGTGAGTATCACCTTGAGGGTCCGCTCGCTAAAGCGCAGGAACTCGCGGATGCCATAGGCCTGCACTGCCAGGATCAGCACGGGGAACACCATCATGACCCCCAGGTTGCGGGTGCTGGAGATGAGTATCCCCAGTACGGCCACCATCATCCACTGCTCCCGGTAGGCGAACAGGAACATGCCAAGCATGAGCGCCATGAACATGGGCTCGGTATAGCCGGATACGAAATAGGCCGAGAAGGGAGAGAAGGCGAGCAGCCAGACCCCGAAGCGGGCCGTTTCATCCCCGAGCTTGAGTTGACGCAGCACCAGCAGCATCAGTGGCAGGCTGGCGAAAAAAGCGAGGTTGGCGACCAGCATCAGGCCAAACAGGCTCTCGACCTCGAGCAGGCTGGAGATGCCACCGGCCAACATGGGGTAGAGGGGCATGAAGGCCCAGTTGGCTGCATTGCCTTTGCTGAGCCAGCGTGGATAGAGATCGTAACCGTTCTCTATGATGCGCTGGAACCAGACGCAGTCGAACTGACAGTAAGCCTGGAAGGGGCCTATGGGGCTGCCGTAGAGCTGGACGCCGAAGTAACCCATGCCATACAAGGCGATGCGACTCAGGGCAAAGGCTGCAAAGATCAGCAGCCAGTCATGGCCACTGATGCGCAGGGAGGGACGATAGGGCACCGCGGCTGGCGGTGTGAGATTGGTCACGTCATTCATCAAGCGAATACCCAGATACGGGAGAGGACATAGGTCAGTATGGTGACCGTCAAGGTGGCGATGACCACCGGCAGCAGACCGGAGAGCCCCGCAAACAGCAGGCCGCTCAGGATCAGGTTGCGCACTACTAACGAGAAGAGCGCAACCAGCAGGAACTTGCCGACGGCTCCCTGCTTCTGGAAGGTGATGTACCTATGACCGAAGAAGGAGAACCAGAAGGCCACCGAGAACGCGAGTGTGGTGACCACATGCTCATTGATGCCGGGCCAGCTGTGGAACAGGGCAAAGGAGCTGCCCAGATCTACTAGCGTGGCGCCACCACCGACGAAGCCGAAGCGCACTAACCGCCAGAATTCATCGCGGGAGATCATGCAGGATCCTGTTCCTGGCCGGCTTTTGCTGCGTCAGCCTGCTCAGGCTTGCTGGTCTTGGCTCGGCTCTTGGCCTTGGGGGCGGGCGTCTTGCTCGCCTCCAGGGCGGCATATTGGCCGTAGACCCCTTCAATCAGGTAGATAGGACGCTGTTTCACTTCCACGAACATGCGACCAATGTATTCGCCAATGATGCCAAGGGAGAGCAACTGGATGCCGCCAAGGAAGAGCACCACCGACATCAGCGAGGCGTAACCGGGCACGTCTATGCCGAAGAAGAGCACTTGAGTCACTATCTTGAGGATGTAGAGGAAGGCAACGAAGGAAACGCCGACCCCGACATAGCTCCACACCCGCAGCGGCCAGCTGGAGAAACTCATCACGCCATCAAGGGCGAAGTTCCACAGCTTCCAGTAATTGAATTTGGTCTCACCGGCATGGCGGGCGGGGCGCTCGTAAGGCACGCCTACGGCACGGAAACCGGCCCAGGCGAACAGCCCCTTCATGAAGCGGGTGCGTTCTGGCAGCTGCTTGATGGCTTCGACGACCCGACGATCGATCAATCGGAAGTCACCGGCGTTCTCCGGCAGCTTGGTGCCGCTGGAGAGGGCGTTGAAGAAGCGGTAGAAACCGCCGGCGGTGATGCGCTTCATCGGCGTATCGGCGCTGCGGTCGACCCTGATGCCATAGACAGTGTCATAGTCGCCGGTTTGCCACAGCTTGACGAACTCCAGGATGAGGGCGGGGGGGTCTTGCAGATCCACATCCATGGGAACCATGGCATCGCCACGGGCATGGTGCAGGCCTGCGGTCATGGCGGCCTCTTTGCCGAAGTTGCGCGCCAGATTCACCAAGGTGACCCGGGGATCACGGGCGATGGCCTGCTCGACGACTTCACGAGTTCGATCGCGACTGCCGTCGTTGACGAAGACGATCTCAAGATGCTCCTTGATGGCATGAAGCTCTGAGTCTATCGCGGCAATAAAGGCATCAATGCTCTCTTCCTCGTTATAAACGGGCACGACCAGAGAGAGTCGGAAATTGGCTTGCGACATGGGGCTGTCCTTGTAGGAAAGGGGCATGAAAGAGGAGGCTGTTACTCGGTGCTCAGTCGCACCGATTCGACATTGAGCGGGGTCACGGTCGAGAGAGCCAGGAAGTTGAGCTGTTTGGGATCCTGGCTCAGCGCCTCACCGGGCAGCTGGAAGTTGATCTCGTTCAAGCCCGCCTTGGCCAGCTTGATGGTGGTGACGAAGTCATGACCCATGGCCACTTTGAGCAGGGCACCGGCTTGCGGGCTGTTGATGCGAGCCTGCACGGTGAGATCACTCTGGTCAGTTGACGGTTTAGCCTGTTTGGGCAGCAAGAAATAGAGACCGCCCTGACCCTTTAGCTGGGTACCTTGTTCGCTTGGCTTTTTGGACCAGCCCTCGCTGGAGAGGAAGCGGCTCGGCTTGGTCAGGTTGAGCTCGTTGCCCATGCGATAGGTCATGCTGGAGTTGTGCTCCCAGAAACGGGTCTTGCCTTCCAGGTAATAAAGGCGATAGGCCAGGCTCACATTGGGGTGGGCAGCCAGATAGAGGGTGTAGAGATAAAAGCCGCTCAAGGCGAGGATGGCTGCGATAAAACCGAACTTTTTGTATGTCATATTACTCTCTACGCCCTAGGGGGAGGCTAACTCGCGCATATGCTAATCCAATTGCAAAAAAAGCATAGTGGATCACAAAAAAATATTTGTTCATATATTAACCCCTGTAACTCCTCATCACCATCCATGTCCGGCACCCTGTGCCGTGGCATGATTTTGCGCTGTCCCTTGCCCGGAACCGCTCAGCGGGTTTTGAAGAGGGTGATCAGGTCCCGGCTGGGCAGGATCCAGTGCGTCATCAATTGACACCAATTTTTTGGCTGAGATGGTCGCCTTGCCCCACATATCCCCTTATGATGGCGCGACTCTGTGCGCAAGGATGGCCCATGACCCGTTTGCTACTCCCTTTGATTGCGTTGTTGCTCTCGCCAGCCCTGTGGGCGGCGACCCTCTGCCCGCACCCGCTACGGGTTGGTTACGATCAATGGCCCCCCTATCACAGTCGTGATGATGGTGGCCGAATGCGGGGCTTTACCATCGAAGTGCTGGAGGCCGTGATGGCCCAGATCCCCTGCCAGCTGACCTATGTCGAACGGCCCTGGAAGCGGGTGCTCCAGGGGGTGAAGCTTGGCGAAATAGACATCGCCATGGAGGCGTTCATCAATGAAGAACGGGCCGTCTACGGGATCTTTTCCGATGCCTACAACCCCGGGGAAACCGGGCTCTGGCTAATAAAGGATATCGGGACTCAGGGGCAGGGGAACAGCCTTGCCAGTTGGCTGGGGCAGGGCCAGCGATTGGGGGTAACCCGCGGCTATTTCTATGGGGATGAGCTGATCACCTTGCTTGCTCGCCACTCCCATCAGGTGAGCGCAGTACCCAGAGAGAGCCAGAATTATCACAAATTGCTGCTGGGGCGTATCGATGGGTTTCTCGGGGATAGGCTGGCAACCCATCAGGGGCTCATTGATGCCGGGCTTGGGCAGAAGGTGGTGATGGCAGAGCAACCGGTCGCTCGCCTGCCCACCTTCTTCATGTTCAGTAAGCGAAGCGTCTCACCAGCCCTGGTGACGCAGGTTAATCTTGCCTTGGCGCAGCTGCGCCAGTCCGGGCAGTATGGGCGTATTTGGCAACGCTACACACAGACACCCTAGTCAGTTTGTAGTTATTGTCGCATCATGGGCCACTGAGAGGGTCGCTCTGACTTGGATGGCAATGTTCGGATCTAGTTGAGGTTCACATGGGAAAGAAGTATTGGCTGGCATTGGCAAACCTGATGTGGCTGGGCTGTTTGCCGCTGGGGCAGGCACAGGCCACCGAGACCCCCGTGGTGGTGAGTACTGCGATAGGCACCCATGAATGGTACAGGGATAGCAGAACCGAACAGGCAAGAGAGGAGTTGGAACATCAGTTGCAAGAGGCTGCACTGGCCCAGTTGCATCCTGAATTTCAGCGTTTGTGGCAACGGCTCAATGCCATGCCCGAACAGGGACGGGGGCCTTTCTATGATGAGGCTTTCGGCAAGCTGGCCCGTTTCCAGCAGCAGTGGCGCGCCATGGACCTGGTCTCTCGCGAGCAACTGAAGACCCAGAAGCTGGATCTCTCCCAGTCGTCGGATCCGGTGGAAAATCGCGGCGACCTGTTCGATCAGGTGCGGGCGCTGCGACCGCAGGTAGCCGAGTATGAGGCAGTGCGAGCCAAGGTGCACAAGCTGCTGGCGCTGCCCATGGCCACGACCTGGCCAACCCTGGCCATGCCGACCCTGCGCAGCGGCGATACCTCCGCGGAACTGGGCCAGATCCGCGCCATGCTCAATGAACTCGGCGATGCGGCACCCGCCCATCAGGATCAGGCTTATGATGCCGAGACCGAACAGGCCATCAAGCTGTTCCAGCAGCGGCACGGTCTGACTGCCGACGGCATCATAGGTCGCCGTACCCTGGCCTGGCTCAATACCGGCCCTGTGGTTCGTGCCAGTTTGCTGCTGCGCAATCTCTGGCGCCGGGATCTGGTGGATCAATTGGTCGGCAGTCGTTATGTGCTGGTCAACATTCCCGATTATCGCTTGAGTGTGGTTCAGGGGGGCGGCGAGGTATTCACCAGCCGGGTCATCGTCGGCAAGGAAGAGCGGGAAACCCCTATCCTGGCCAGCGAGATCCGATCCGTGGTGATCAATCCGGCCTGGCATGTGCCCAGATCCATCTTGAACAAAGACATATTGCCGAAAATGAGTCGCGATCCCAGCTACTTGTCCCGCGAGCAGTTCGAGGTGACCGACAGTGCCGGCAATCCACAGTATCTCACCGAGGAGCAGTGGCACCAGGCCCTGGCTCAAGGCTTCCCCTACCGCCTGCGGCAAAAACCTGGCGATCACAATGCGCTGGGTCGCTACAAGTTTTACCTGCCCAACAACGATGCCATCTATCTGCATTCGACTCCGCGCAAGGGGCTGTTTGAACAGGGGGCCCGGGCCTTCAGTTCGGGCTGCATCCGGGTTGAACATGCCGATGATCTGGCCGAGTTGCTGCTTGCCGATTCCCGCTATCAGCCAGACAAGGTCGCCAGCCTGCTCAAGGAAGAGAAGACCAAGTGGCTACCGCTCAGTACGCCAACGCCGGTATTTACCGTTTACTGGAGCAGCTGGCTCGACGAGCAGGGTCGTCAGCAACTGCGCAACGATATCTATGGATTTGATCGGGTCAGCTATCAGAGCCGTGCCTTGTGATCCCGTGCACAATCTAGCAAGCCCGGCTCAGGCCGGGCTTTTTGTTGGCGGATTAAGGTTTGACATGAAAGGAAGGCGGCGGTTAAGTTCGAGCGGTTGTCTTAAATTTATTCACACTCAGACGGAGCCGACATGCTCGACAAAGAGATAAGCCGACGCCGCCTGCTACTGGGGGCTGGCTGTGTGATGGGGGCCAGCCTGCTCTCCTTTCCCGCCCAGGCGAGCCGCAGCACCAACAGTCGCGATTTGAGTTTTTTCAACCTCAACACCGGTGAGCGGGTCAAGGCCAGTTACTGGGAGAAGGGGCGTTATCTGCCGGACGGTCTGGCCGAACTTAACCATCTGCTGCGCGACTACAGGCGCGATGAGGTGTTCAACATAGACCGCAAGCTGTTTGATCAGCTCTATCTGCTGCAACAGCGTCTCGGCCATCAGGGCGAGATCCAGCTCATCTCGGGTTACCGCTCTCCGGCCACCAATAATGCCAAGCACAGGCGCAGCAAGGGCGTGGCGAAGCACAGCTATCATGTACTTGGCCAGGCGGTCGATGTGCGGCTGCCGGGGGTGCAGCTTGCTCAGTTGCGCAAAGCGGCGCTGCAATTGAACGTGGGTGGCGTGGGGTATTACCCCCGCGACAATTTCGTTCACCTGGATACGGGTCCAGTGCGCAGCTGGTAGACCCAGTTGGTCTCATTGGCTGACAGGGGCAAGGGGAAGCTGCTAGGCTTGATGCCTCATACAGAGGAGAAGAATATGAAGCAGATCCTGGTAGGTGCCTTGGTGGCCCTGGTATTGACAGGTTGCGGCAAGGTCAACCGTGATAACTACGACAAGCTCAAGATGGGGATCAGCTACAGCGAGGCGAGCGCCATTCTTGGCAAGGCGGACAGCTGCGATGATGCCCTTGGCACGACCAGCTGCATCTGGGGCGACAAGCAACAGAATATCAAGATCCGTTTCATTGCCGACAAGGCGACCTTCTTCAGCTCCGACGGGATCAAATAAGCCTGCCAACAAAAAAGCGCCATTTGGCGCTTTTTTTGTTGGCGGTTTTTCAGCGGGCCAGCAAGGCGTCTACTGCTTAGTGGGAAGCATACTGGTAGTTGAAGGTGGGCAGTCCCCATTTGAAGCGAACCGCGAGCAGCCGCAGCACGAAGCCAATACCAATGGCGCCGAATGCCGCCCAATCATTAGGCAGACCCTGTGCAAGAGCCAGGCAGTAAAGCCCGGCCGTGATGAGGGAGACGCCGGCATAGAGCTCACGGCGAAACACCAGCGGGATACGCTGGCACAGCAAATCGCGCAGCACACCGCCGAAGACCCCGGTGACCACGGCCATGATGCAGGCGATACCTGCGCCATGGCCCATCTCCAGCGCCCTGGCTGCGCCAAAGATGGAGAAGACCACCAGTCCCAGGGCATCGAGGGCCATGAACAGCTTGCCGAGGTAGCGCATCAAGGGGGCGCAGATGACGCTGACCAGGGCGGCGCCAGCGACCAGCACCACGTAGAGGGGGTGCTCGACCCAGAGCAGGGGATAATGCCCCAGCAGCACGTCTCGTATGGTACCGCCGCCGATGGCCGTCGCCGACGCGATGATGACGACGCCAAACAGGTCCATTCGCCTACGGCCCGCCGCCAGCGCGCCCGTCATTCCTTCGGCGACCAGGCCGAGCAAGAAGAGTGCATGTAACATAAGAAATACCCGGGTTCGAGAAAGGCCCGCATCCTAACAAGCCTGTGCCAGCCCTACAAGCACTCTCATATTCACATTAGATTAAGTAATGAAAAGGGGGCTATCGCCCCCTCTTTTACTTATGAAACTATCCCCTTAATCTCTGATCTGCTCATCCCGGTACTGATCGACCCACATGGCGGTGGCGCCACAGATGGCCACCGGCATCACGAACAGGTTCACCACGGGAATGGCGGAGAAGAGGGTCACCAGGGCGCCGAAACTCAGGCACTTGCCACGGCGCTGCTTGAGGGCATCGCGCATGGTGACGAAGTCTATCTTGTGGTTGTCAAAGGGGTAGTCCACATACTGGATGGCCATCATCCAGGCGCTGAACAGGAACCAGATCAGCGGGGCCAGGGTCTGGCCCACGACCGGGATCAGGAACAGGATCAGGCAGCCAATCGCCTTGGGCAGGTAATATTTCAGCTTGGTCCATTCGCGGCCAAAGGTGCGCGGCACATCCCGGACGACGTCGAGCATGCCGGTTTCGGCGCTGGTCTGGCCGGTGAGCTGCTGCTCTACCTTCTCGGCCAGCAGGCCGTTGAAGGGAGCGGCCACCCAGTTTGCTACCGAGCTGAACAGGAAGGAGAAGACCACCAGTATGGTCAGCAGGGCGATGGGCCAGAGCAGGTAATCGAGCCAGGATAGCCAGGAGGGGATCTGCTGGTGCAACCAGGCGAACAGGCCATCGAGCTGCAGCAGCAGGGCGTAGAAGGCACCGGAAAACAGCAGGAAGTTGACCAGCAGCGGGATCAGCACGAAGGTGCGAATACCCGGTTGACGGATCAGCGAGAAACCGCGCAGGAAGTAGTCTGCACCGCTGATTGAGTCTTTGACTAGGGGGCGTGATTGGCTCATATGAGCTCCATCCATGACAGGGAACAGCCTGCATATTACAAACAAGCCATTGATTTGGTAAAGTCATCGACCCGCCGCCCCACTATTTAGTCCGGATATAGGCCTACATGCGTCTGAAATTGATCAAGCTCGCCGGCTTCAAGTCGTTTGTCGAGCCGACCAAGATAGTGCTCAGTGCTGACATGACCGCCATAGTGGGTCCCAACGGCTGCGGCAAATCCAATGTGATAGACGCCGTGCGCTGGGTGCTGGGGGAGAGCTCGGCCCGCCATCTGCGCGGCGAGAACATGACAGACGTCATCTTCAATGGCTCTCTCAATCGCAGCCCCCATGGCCGCGCCTCGGTCGAACTGGTGTTCGACAATCCCCACAACAGAGTGCCAGGTGAGTTTGGCCGTTTCAGCGAAATCTCGGTGCGCCGCGAGGTGCTGCGAGATGGCAGCAACCATTACGAAATCAATGGCCAGAAATGTCGGCGCAAGGATGTCACCGATCTCTTCCTCGGCACAGGTCTTGGCCCGCGCAGCTACGCCATCATAGAGCAGGGTACCGTCAGTCGCCTGGTGGAGTCGCGCCCGGCAGATCTCAAGCTGTTCATGGAGGAGGCCGCAGGGGTCTCTCGCTACAAGGAGCGGCGCCGGGAGACCGAACTGCGCATTCGTCATACCCAGGAGAACCTGGAACGGCTCGGTGACATTCGCAGCGAGCTGGGCAGCAGGCTCGACCATCTGCGAGCCCAGGCACAGACCGCCGAACACTACACCCAGCTCAAGAGCCGCTCGCGCGCCGCCCGCGCCGAACTGATTGGCTCCGAGCTGTGGGCGCTGGAGACCCGCTTGGCCCAGGCCAAGGAGGAGCTGGCCAAGGTGGATCTTGCCATTGCCGCCCTCGATGCCAAGCGCAGCCAGGACGATAGCCACCACATCAGCCTGTCGGTGGCCCGCCAGGAGGCCCAGGCCGAGCAGACGGCGCGCCAGCAGCAGCTCTTCCTCGGAGGGCAGGCCATCGCACGTCTCGAGCAGCAGCAACTTCATCGCGATGAACTGGGGCGTGACTGGCAGACGCGCAGCATCGCACTGACCGAGCGCATCGAAGGGCTCAAGGGGCAACTGGCCGAACTCTTGACCGAACAGGCCACCCAGGCGCTGACGGCCGAGCAGGAGGAGGCCCGGCTCGAGCAATGTGAGCAGTTATTTGAGGAGCAGCAGGTGCGGCGCTTGGCTGCAAGCGAAGCCCTGGAGGGCGCCCGGGCGCGGCAACAGCAATGGTTGCAGCAACAGGCTCAGCTGCAATCCAACCTCAATCAGACTCGCACTCAGCAAAATGGTCTGCAGGAGCTGCAGGCCAAGACCCGGCTTGCTCGCCTCAAGCTCGAGGAGGAGCAAGGGGATCCCCTGGCCGGTCAACCGGACTTGCAACCCGCACTGGAGGCTCTGGGCCGCGAGCTCGAGCTGACCCGCGCCAAGAACGGGGAGCTGGCCGAGTTAGTCCGCGCGAGCAGTGCCCATCATCAGAGGCTCAATGAACGGCAGCAGCAACAGACCAGTCTGCTGCGCGAGCTCGATGCCCGGCTCACCACCCTGGATCAGATCCTGGGTCCGCAACTGGGCGGCGACAAATTGGCCGATGGCTTGCAGGTTTCGCCAACCTGGGCCCAGGCCCTGGACAAGGTACTGGGTCGCTGGATCACGGCCAGCGCGGCTGATACTTGCCCCGAGGGTCATGAAGGGCTCTGGATTGGCCCGGCGGAACCCGCTGTGCCAGGCACGCTGGGGGCTGAAGTGGCGGGGACGCATATCCCGGCATTTCTCAATGGCATCTGGCTGGCGCAGGATTTGGCGGCGGCCCATCAGCAGCAAACACAGCTGGCGGCGGCGGAGTCTGTGCTCACCCCCGCAGGAGACTGGCTCGGGCGCAACTGGGCCGATTTGGGTCAGGAGGGTGCTCTGGGTCCCCTGGCTCTGCAAGGGGAGCGGGAACGATTGCACCAGGAACGCAGCCAGGCCGATGGTGAGCGCCGCAGGCTGATCAATGCCCTGCAAGAGGCCGATAGACTGCGAGTGCAACAGCAGGCATCCCATGAAGCGCAAAGCCGGATGCTGGCCGAGCAGGAGCTGAACTGGCAGCGCCAGCGCGAAGCCTGGAGTCAGCAGCAGGGGCAGCGCCAGGAGCGGTTACTGCGCCTGGGCCAGCTTGGTGAGGAGCTGCGCCGCCTCGATGCCGAGCAGGCATCTGAGTCCAGTCGAAGCGAAGCGCTTGCCCGGGAGTTTGAGCTGATTGATGCCCAGTTGCAGGAGCATCTGGCGCAAGGAGAGGCTGAGCGTGAAGCGCGGCAACTGGCAGAGGAGCTGGGACGGCGAGCCGAGCAGGAGCTGGAGGCTGCGCGGGGGCGCCGCGAGCAGCAACTGGCGAGCAGCCAACGCTTGCAGCTGGCACGTCAGAATCAGCAGCAGATCATTGCGCTGCGCGAGCAAGAGCTGGCAAGGCTCGGCTTGGAATTGGCGCAGCTCAAGGCCCCGCAACAGACAGTGGGTCAGGATCTGTCGCCCCTGCTCAATGAACAGCGCAGTCTGGAGACGGCGCAACTGGCCTGCCATCAACGCATCGCCGAGCTTGATCAGACGTTGGCCGAGCTGGAGCTGACCCGGGCAGCGGATCGCAACGTGCTGGTGACGCTGCAAGAGCAGTTGGCCCAGCTGCGCCTCGAGCGTGAACGCAACCTGACCCGTCGTCAGGGGCTGCATGAGCAATTCGAGGAGTTGGGGGTGCGGCTGATCGATCTCGACCAGGCGGTGCTGATCGCCGCCAATCGCACGGCCCTGCGCCAGGAGATCCAGACTCTGGAGAGTCAGGTGGCTGCACTTGGTGCCATCAATCTGGCGGCACTGGCGGAATATGAGGAGGCGAAAACCCGGGCCAGCTACCTGGAAAATCAGTGCCAGGATCTCGAGCAAGCCTTGGAAACCTTGGGCCAAGCCATTAAAAGAATTGATAAAGAGACACAAATACGCTTCCGTGACACTTTCGATAAGGTCAATGAAGATTTAAAATCCCTGTTCCCCAAGGTGTTTGGGGGCGGGAGCGCTTGGCTGGAGCTCACATCCGACGATCTTTTAGAGGCCGGGGTGAGTATCATGGCAAGACCTCCGGGTAAGAAGAATGCTACCATTGCCCTGCTTTCCGGGGGGGAGAAGGCCTTGACCGCGCTGGCGCTGGTTTTTGCCATCTTCAGACTCAATCCAGCGCCTTTCTGTTTGCTGGATGAGGTGGATGCACCGCTCGATGAAGTGAACGTCGGTCGCTTCTGTTCTCTTGTCAAAGAGATGTCGAGCACAGTACAGTTCGTTTACATCAGTCATAACAAGGTCTCCATGGAGATGGCTGAACAACTGATCGGCGTAACGATGCAAGAGCCTGGTGTCTCACGCATTGTCTCGGTTGATATCGGTGAAGCCGTCGCTTTGGCTGAGCAAAACTAGAAAGAGAAGCAGCTAATGCAGGAATTGCGTTACATCTTGGTCGCCTTGGGCGGGATTGCCATAGCGGCATTGCTCATTCACGGGTTGTGGAGCAACAGGAAGAATCGTCAGTCCCCGATCAAGGAGAAACCCTTGAACCGGATGGACACCAAAGCACGGGATCGTGATAGCGATGCCTTCGATAGCGACGGCGTTGGCCAGGTTCGCGTGGTCAGTGCTGGCCGCCGTGCTGAGCCCAAGCTGCAGCCCGAAGCCGCGCCTAGCCATGACTACCTCGATGATGATGAGGACGAGTTGCCGCCGCCAGCCCCGCGCAAACCGGTCGCCCGTCCCGTCGCGCCGCCTCCTGTCTATGACGAGGAGGAGGAGATCTACGAGGAGCCAGCGCCTGCGGAGCCTGTGCGCAAGCCCGCCCAGGTCAATCGCCGCACCCCTGTCTATCGCTCTCGTCCCCAGCACGAACCCGCGTTGCAGCCGTTTGACGACGAACCTCAGCCCGAGCCGGCCTACACCAGTGGCCTCAGCTTTGGGGAACAGACCGTGCGTGCCGAACCCCGTCAGGCGCCAAAGCATGTCGAACCGCAGTTTGATGAGCCCCAGTTTGAGCCAAGGGCAGAGGCGAGAGTGCAGCCCCGCGCCGAGGCAAGGGTCGCGCCCGTGCAGGCACCTGTCTACGCCCCCGTCTATGACGAGCCAGAGCAGGATCGCGCCCCCGTCGAAAAGATTTGGCAGGATGTCTATGTGATCAACCTGATGGCTCGCCCCGGTCAGGAGCTGCAAGGGGCTGCCTTGTTGGCCTCCCTGCAATCCCTGGCATTCAAGTTCGGCGAAATGGATATCTTCCACCGCCACGAAGGGCTCGATGGGCACGGTGAAGTGCTGTTCTCCATGATCAATATGGTCAAGCCAGGTACCTTCAATCCGTACCGTATGGAGCAGTTCAATACGCCTGGGGTCTCCCTGTTCATGCAGCTGCCCCTGCGCAGCAATGTGGCCTTCGCCTTCGAACACCTGTTGCAAGCCGCCGATCAGCTTGCCAGCGATCTGGATGCCATGCTGACCGACATGGAGCGCAGCCCGCTCAGCGATGAGACTATCGACCGGTATCGCCGTGAATTGGCCGCCTTCGAGGCCAGCCGCGACTGAGAGTCCCGCGCTATCGAGTGAATAAAAAGTGCGGTACCTGGGTGCCGCATTTTTATTTGTCCGCCTAACTTATTATTTCCACCACAGTCGAGATTTTTTCATGAGCGAATCCCTCACCCGCCACCGTCAACTGTGTGAACTGCTTATCGACTATGGCCATCAGTACTATGTGCTGGATAATCCCACTGTGCCTGATGCCGAATATGACCGCCTGATGCGCGAGCTGATCGCGCTGGAAAGCGAGCACCCCGAGCTGAAAACCCCAAGCTCCCCCAGCGTGCGGGTCGGCGGTGCGCCACTGACGGCCTTCAATCAGGTGCGTCACGAGATCCCCATGTTGAGTCTGGACAATGTGTTCAGCAGCGAAGAGCTGGTGGCGTTCGAGCAGCGCATGAGGGATCGCCTCAAGCGCGAGGTGAGCTTCACCTTCTGCTGCGAGCCCAAACTGGACGGTCTGGCGGTGAGCCTGCTCTATGTGGAGGGGCGGCTGGTGCAGGCGGCGACCCGGGGCGATGGCAGCACGGGGGAGGAGATCACCGACAACGTGCGCACCATCAAGGCGATCCCGCTGCAGCTGCGTGGCCAGGATTGGCCCTCCCGGCTGGAAGTGCGCGGTGAGGTATTCATGCCCAAGGCCGGTTTTGAGGCGATGAATGAGAAAGCCCTGGCCGAGGGGGAGAAGGTGTTCGTCAACCCGCGCAATGCCGCTGCTGGCAGCCTGCGACAACTCGACTCCCGCATCACGGCGAGCCGCCCCTTGAGCTTCTATGCCTACGGGGTTGGCATTGGCGGCGAGCTGTTAGGCGATTCCCACTTTGCCCGGCTCTGCCAACTCAAGGAGTGGGGCCTGCCCATGAGCCCCGAGGTCAAGTTGATGGAGGGGGCGGCGGGTTGTCAGGCATTCCACGACGACATTCTGACTCGCCGTGACGCCCTGAAATATGAAATTGACGGGGTCGTCTACAAGGTTGACAGCATTCCTCTTCAGCAAGAACTCGGCTTCGTGGCCCGCGCCCCGCGCTGGGCCACCGCCCACAAGTTCCCGGCCCAGGAGGAGATGACCCTGCTGGAGAACGTCGAGTTCCAGGTCGGTCGTACCGGTGCCATCACCCCGGTGGCCAAGCTCAAGCCCGTGTTCGTCGGCGGCGTCACCGTCTCCAACGCGACCTTGCATAATGCCGATGAAATCGAGCGTCTTGGCGTCATGATCGGCGATACCGTGATAGTACGCAGGGCCGGGGACGTGATCCCCCAGGTGGTGGCCGTGGTGGCTGCCCAGCGTCCCGCGGATGCCCGGGAGATCCTTTTCCCCAGCGCCTGCCCCGTGTGCGGCTCGGCGGTGGAGCGACACGAGGGCGAGGCGGTGGCCCGCTGCGCCGGTGGCCTGTTCTGCGAGGCGCAGCGGGCCGCTGCCATCAAGCATTTCGCCGCTCGCCGCGCCATGGATGTGGATGGTCTGGGTGACAAGATAGTGGATCAACTGGTGGACAAAGGGCTGGTCAAGACGCCAGCGGATCTGTTTGGCCTCAACGCCATCCAGTTGGCGGGTCTGGAGCGGATGGGACCCAAATCCGCCCTCAATCTGGTGGCCGCCATCGACAAGGCTCGCAGTACCACCCTGCCCCGTTTCCTGTTTGCCCTTGGCATTCGCGAAGTGGGCGAGGCGACGGCCCTGAACCTGGCCAATCATTTCCTGACCCTGGATGCCCTGCGCGCCGCCAGCGTCGAGCAGCTGCTAGCCGTGCCGGATGTGGGGGAGGTAGTCGCCAAGCATGTCTACTACTTCCTGCGCCAGCCCCACAACATCGAGGTGCTCGACGCCTTGCTGGCCGCCGGTATCCACTGGCCGGAGATTGAGCGCAAAGAGGCGGCCGAACAACCTTTCGCGGGCAAGACCTTCGTGATGACCGGCACCCTCACCACCCTGTCACGCAACGATGCCAAGGCGGCCCTGCAGGCCCTTGGCGCCAAGGTGGCCGGTTCTGTGTCGGCCAAGACGGACGTGCTGGTGGCCGGTGAGGCGGCGGGCTCCAAGCTCATCAAGGCTCAGGAGCTCGGCATCACCATCTGGACCGAGGAGCAGTTGCAAGCCGCTATCCAGCCCTGAGCAGGATCCCTTGCCTGAGACGCTGCAGACCCGGCCTTGGTCGGGTCTTTTTGTTGATGGGTTCTTCCCCTTGTCTGCCCGCGCCTGTGAGCGGCGCCCACGACGCCCAATCCATTCAACCCCTCTTTCATCTGCTGCGGCAGCACATTGCTGTCGCTATACAGTCTCCCATTCTGGCGCCGCCGCGTTGCCCTGCTGGTCGCAGATCGGCAGTGATCGCGGTTGGCATCAGGGACCACAAATCTTTGTGAGGGAGGGATCAGCTCCTAGGCCAGAGTGGCTCTGGCCTAGCGGTAAAAAGTGCTCTTTTGACGCTGTTTCCTAACTGAGCAGCTGGCGAAAAACCTGTCCTGGATCAAGAAAGCGCCTTCGGCTTTGGGGCCTAATAGCCACCACATATAGGGAATTAAATAGATAAACATCCCATATGTTGTGTTTGTAAGCTGTGGATAACCTCAGCACTCCCAGATGCCAGCCAGGGGCCCAAGGCCCGGCTGGTCTCGTCTCGCCCTCGCGAGCCGAGGCAGGCCGGGAGCGTTTATCGGGTCGACGAGGTGCGGCCATTTTGCGGGGATGAGAAATGAAACCGGTAGTGATCAAACGTGATGGATGCCGTGCGCCTTTTGCTGTCGAACTGATTGCAGCCGCCGTCGGGCGAGCAGCCCAAGCGGTCGGCCAGGGGGATCTCGGGTTGGCCAATACGGTCGCCATGGCCGTGGCGAGGGAGCTTGAGGGGCGCGCCGAGGTCGATATTCACGAGATCCAGAACCGGGTCGAGAATCATCTGATGGCCTCCGACGACAAGGCCATCGCCCGCGCCTATATCGAATACCGTCACGACCGGGATCAGGCTCGGGAGGCCCGTGGCCGCCTGGCCCAGGAGATCCGTGGCCTGGTGGAGCAGACCAATGCGGCCCTGCTCAACGAGAATGCCAACAAGGATGCCAAGGTGATCCCGACTCAGCGCGACTTGCTGGCCGGTATCGTCGCCAAACACTACGCCATCAGCCACATGCTGCCCAAAGCCGTGGTGCAGGCCCATGAGCGCGGCGATCTGCACTTCCACGACCTCGATTACTCCCCTTTCTTCCCCATGTTCAACTGCATGCTGATCGACTTGCAGGGGATGCTGACCCACGGCTTCAAGATGGGCAACGCCGAGATAGATACGCCCAAGTCGATCAGCACGGCGACCGCCGTCACGGCCCAGATCATTGCCCAGGTGGCGAGCCACATCTATGGCGGCACCACCATCAACCGCATCGACGAGGTGCTGGCGCCTTATGTCACCATCAGTTGGCACAAGCACAGGGAGGTGGCCGAGGAGTGGGGGATCAAGGACGTGGATGCCTACGCCATGGCGCGCACCGAGAAGGAGTGCTACGACGCCTTCCAGTCCCTGGAGTACGAGGTCAATACCCTGCACACCGCCAACGGTCAGACCCCCTTCGTCACCTTTGGCTTTGGTCTGGGGGACAGCTGGGAGTCGCGGATGATCCAGTGTGCCATCCTCAGCAACCGCATCGCCGGCCTTGGCAAGAACCGGAAGACGGCGGTGTTCCCGAAACTGGTGTTCGCCATCAAGGACGGTCTCAACCACAAGGTGGGGGATCCCAACTACGACATCAAGCAGCTGGCTCTGGAGTGCGCCACCAAGCGCATGTACCCGGACATCCTCAACCACGATCAGGTGGTCGAGGTAACCGGCTCCTTCAAGACGCCCATGGGCTGTCGCTCCTTCCTCGGTGCCTTCGAAGAGAAGGGCGAGCTGGTCCACGAGGGGCGCAACAACATCGGGGTGGTGAGCCTCAACCTGCCGCGTATCGCACTCAAGTCCAGGGACGAGAGTGATTTCTGGTCACTGCTGGATGAGGCGCTTGAGGTGGCAAGAGAAGCCCTCATGTATCGCATCGAGCGCTTGGAGGGAGTCAAGGCCCGGGTCGCTCCCATCCTCTACATGGAGGGAGCCTGCGGGGTGCGTCTCAAGGCCGATGACAACGTCAGCGAGATCTTCAAACATGGCCGCGCCTCCATCTCGCTCGGCTACATCGGGGTGCACGAGACCATCAACGCCCTGTTTGGCACCGATGTCCACCTGTTTGACAGCGCAGAGTTGCAGCAGAAGGCCATTGCCATCATCGCCCGCCTCAAGGCCGCGACCGAGCAGTGGAAGGAGCAGACCGGCTATGGCTTCAGCCTCTATTCCACCCCGAGCGAGAACCTCTGCTCGCGTTTTTGCCGCATGGATGCCAAGGAGTTCGGCCTGGTACCCGGGGTGACCGACAAGGGTTATTACACCAACAGCTTCCATCTGGATGTGGAGAAGCAGGTGAATCCCTATGACAAGCTCGACTTCGAGGCTGTCTACCCGCCGCTGGCCAATGGTGGCTTCATTTGCTACGGCGAGTATCCCAACTTGCAGCACAATCTGGAGGCGCTGGAGAACGTCTGGGACTACAGCTATGACAAGGTGCCCTATTACGGCACCAACACCCCCATCGACGAGTGCTACGAGTGCGACTTCACCGGCGAGTTCGAGTGTACCTCCAAGGGGTTCACCTGCCCGCGCTGCGGCAACCACGATCCGGCCAAGGTCTCCGTGACCCGTCGGGTGTGCGGCTACCTCGGCAGCCCGGATGCGCGTCCCTTCAATGCGGGCAAGCAGGAAGAAGTGAAACGCCGGGTCAAACACCTGTGATCGAGCATGACGGGGCCGTTGGTTGCTGATGGAAATGAAAGGGCTCTTTTTGAGCCCTTGTTGATTGCGGTCAGCCCCGAAGATGGCGGCGCTGGCTCGACAGTAATGCCGGAGGCCGCCGTTATCGGCTCTTTAACCGGTATTGGATGCGAGAAGAAGAGGGGGGGAGATGCACTACCACAAATATTACCCGGTCGATGTGGTCAATGGTCCCGGCACCCGCGCCAGTCTGTTTGTCTCCGGCTGCGTGCACCAGTGTCCCGGCTGTTACAACCAGAGCACCTGGCGCCTCGATGGTGGCAAAGCATTCGATTCGGCCATGAGCGATCGCATCATCGCGGATCTCAACGATGGCCGGATCAAGCGTCGTGGCTTGACGCTCTCGGGGGGCGATCCGCTCCATCCTGCCAATGTGCCTCAGGTGCTGGCGCTGGTGAATCGGGTACGAGCCGAGTGCCCGGGCAAGGATATCTGGTGCTGGACCGGTTATCGGCTCGAGGCGCTTGATGAGGCGCAGTGGCAGCTGGCAGCTCTGCTGGACGTGCTGGTGGATGGTCGATTCGAGCAGACGCTGGCCGATCCTGGCTTGTTGTGGCGGGGCAGCAGTAATCAGCAGGTTCATCAGATCGCGGCGCTGATCCGCTCTGCGCCACTGCGCAATCTGCTCTGATGGGGACGCGGGGCAGGGGCTGCTGTCATTTGGCCCCGACTTAGCCTTTGCCAATTGCTGACTGTGGGCTTACTGTTAGGCATCAAACTCACAGGAGAATGTGATGAACAACGTGCTTAAAATCTTGCTTGCCATCTTTTTACCCCCGGTCTGTGCCTTTATCCAAGTAGGATTTAGCCTGCATTTTCTGATCAACATAGTGCTGACCCTGCTCGGCGGCCTGCCCGGCATGGTGCATGCGCTCTGGCTGGTGGTCAGCGACAAGCGCGCCTGATCCAAGCAAGTCCTTTGCATTTTGAGCCAACCCGACCGGGTTGGCTTTTTATTTGCTCAAATGGGGTTGATTCGTGCCAGCAACCGGCGGACAACCATGGCGGTTGCTGGCGCCGTTTCATCCTAGTCTGATGCAACAGGGCGCGTTGAATGCGTGTGAATGTCCCGCTTGGGCCGCCGTGCTCGGCCTGCTTGGGGGCTGCGGCCCCGAGCCCCGTGACGCTGAACCAGCCGCCGCTCGATATGACCTGGGATCAGTCGCCCCGTGGGGGTTGCGGCAAGGGGGGCAATGAAGGGACATGTGGCGATCCGCTGCCTTATCAACCCCAATGGCAAGCTGTTCAGCCCGGAGATCCTGGCATCTGAGCCCCCGGCATGCGGCACCCGCCTTGTCGGGCTTGGCCAAGGTGCGCTATCGGGCCGCCGAGCAGAACCCGGGCGCCATACCGGTATGCGTCGTGAGTCGCTTCAACATCGAGGTGAAATAACAAATCCCGGCCAGGCCGGGATTTTTCATTATTGCTGTTTGCAGTCGCTATAGACGTTTTGCCACTCCCCAGCCTTGTCGCGCATCTCGACAAAACCTTCCTCTCCCTTGTTCCACCAGACGGCCTCATGCTCATCGGTATAGCGGACCCCCGAGGCCGAGACGACCTGGGGAAGGGTGTAATCCTTGCCATTTGGCAGGGCCAGTTTGACGAAGCTGAGGCTGTCATCGGAGAGGCCAAAATAGCTCACCTGGACCTTCTGATCATTGGCACATTGATAGGCGATGGGGTCGCCTCCTGTGACGGTGAGAGTATGGGGGGCCGGGGCACAGCCAGCGAGACCGAGCAGCAGGGCGCCCGGCAGAGAAAAGCGCAGAAATATCACAATGAAGACTCCATCAATGAGGTTCGGGTTCGACTGAACCCATAGCCTGACCCTAAAGCCTAACAGAGCAGAATATTCAGGCAAGGGCTAAGGGGTCCGGGTCGGTCGTACCATGACATCAGGGACCAGGTTGCGACATTTTTGAGCTGATGCGGCCCCACCGGTGGCTCTGTTCATGATGGCGGGGGCCGCATCTTTCCCAAAAAAGCCCCGACAGGTGTCGGGGCAAAACAAAGCTCATCCATGGGCTCATTACAGTAGTCGAATAGGGGTCAGTGTCCGAAGCGGGTCGCCTCGAATCGATTGAGGAGATGATGAAGCAAGTAGCAAACCAGCAGGGTCGCCACGATGGCAAACATGATGCTGCTGACCCGATAGAGAGCACTGAACACCAGATCGTTACCCGGTGTCAGGTACTGGCCGAACAGGATGCCCAGGGTGGTGAGCGCGCCGAAACCGACCCCGGAACCGCTGGCTTCCTTGACATGGGCGTGGCTGAACAACATAGCGCCCAGCCAGAGCAGAGGGGCGACCAGGATCAGCTGTCCTGACCAGTCATAGAGCACCAGCTGGCTCAGGATCCCGAAGCTGACACCGAGCAGGGTGCCCATGGCACGGCGCCGTGCATAACCGAGGGCACCGTTCCAGTGCATGGGAAACAGCACCAGCAGTGTGGTGGCCTGGGCCGACATGGAGTCGCGCAGGTCGAATATCTGGAACACCATGAAGGAGAGGGTCGCAACGCCAGCCCCCAGCAGCGCTTCATGTCGCATCCGGTGTGGCGCCTTGGGCTGGGCCGTGGGACGGGGGCGGGGCTCCACATCTGGCAGCAGGGCGGTCATCAGGTAGGCAATCAGCACTGAGAGCACGCTCGCCCATATATTGCTGAAGATGAGATCATTGAGATCCGTACTGGGGTAGCTGGCAAAGTGCAGCATGATGCTGAAACTGAGCACGCCGTTGGCACCGAACAGAAACAGACTGCCTCTGGACATGGCGGCAAAACGATAGAGGAACAGCAGGAAGGCAATGGGAGTCATCAGGGCGGGATGAGCCCCAAACAGGCCGCCGAGCAGTCCGACCTCCAGACCACAGGTGACCGCAGAGGCGATCAGCTGGCGGGCGGCATGGCCGTTCATCACAGGCACCATGCCCAGCAGCAGCATGGGGGTGACGGTGAAGAAGACACCGTAGTTCCAGCCAAACAGCTTGCAGAGCAGAAAGCCGATGGTGCTGCCAAAGGCGATGCGCAGACATTGGCGCAATTCGTTGCCCGTCAGGGGCCTGTGCCATAAAACCGGGTTTATCACTGTGCTGTTTGCCATGGTGCGGGCTCGGTCAGTCATGAATCAATAGATGTAGTGCAGCAGGCTGAGCAGCCGGATCTGGCCACGGGCGAACAGGGCTGCCAGCCCATTGTCCGGCAGCAGCTGGACGGTGGCGCGGGCACCGGTGGGCAGTCCCAGCGGCATCTTGTCCAGGGTCAGGTGCAGGCGCAGGCGCTGGGCATCGCGGACCCAGCGATCCGATTCGATCGGGTTGGCGAGCAGGCCGTTGGCATCGAACTGGCCGGCACTGACCCCGGCATCCAGGCTGCTGACCCTGGCCTGAAAGATCTGGCCAGGTTCACCGTCGAAGGCAACCAGTGCCTGGGCGTTCGGACCGACATTGCGCAGACTCTTCTCGCGAAAATCGGCAATGAGATCCACCTTGTCCGATACCAGCGCCAGCAGGGGCGAGCCAGCCGCAGCGAAGCTGCCGTGCTTGAGCTGCATATTGGTCACTATGCCATCCTGAGGAGCCATGACCTGGCTATAGGCGAGATTGAGTTCGGCCTGGGCCAGCTTGTTGCGGGCTTGACGCAGGCGAAGGTTGTCGGCCCCGGCCAGGCCGCGACTGACCTTGATCTGCTCGAGACGAGCCTGACTTGCCATCAGGTTGGCGCGGGCGGTCAACCAGGCGCTGTTGGCCTGATCCCGCTGCTGGGTGGAAACCAGCTTCTGGGCGAACAAGGTATCCAGGCGACGGGCATCCCGGGCCTTCTGATCCAAGTCTGTCTGGTTGGCACTGACATCCGCCTTGGCGGCCTCCAGGCTGGCATCGAGTTGGCGGTTGTCCTGCATGGCCTGATCGAGGGCGAGCTGGGCCTGCTCTACCGCGAGGCGAAACGGCTCGACATCCAGGGCAAACAGCAGATCACCTTGCTTGACCGCCTGGTTGTTGTGCACCGCCACCTCGGCTATCTTGCCGCTGACCTGGGGAGTGATGCGAGTGACTGTCCGGGTTGCCATGGCCTGGGGGGTGAGTGGCATCTGAATGTCGGCCAGCAGGAAATAGGCAAAAACCAGCACGAAGCCCACCATTGAGTACTTTATCCAGCGGGCAAATTGTTGATCCGGTGTCATCTTATTCTCTCTCTTCACTCTGTTGTTCCAGCTTGTCGATGGCATTGGTCGATATGCGGGTAATGATCTCTTCGAATTTGGCCAGCTCCTGCTTGCTGATGCCGCCGAGCAGCTCGCGGCGTACCACCATGATGCGATCCTCTATCTGATCGAGCAGCGCCTTGCCCTGCGCAGTCAGGCTGACGATGCGGGCCCGCTTGTCCTGATGGCAGCAGTGACGCTCGATCAATCCCTGCTCTTCCAGCTGGCCCAGGGTGCGCATCAGGGAGGGGAGTTCTATCTCCAGGGCTTCGGCCAATGTCTTCTGGCTGAGGCGATCGCCCAGGCGAGAGAGCTTCCACAAGGCGGTCCAGCGGGGATGGGTCAGGCCAAGGGGGGCCAGCTCGTGATCGGCCACGGTGCGCCACAGTCGACTGAGTCGTCCCAGCTGCTCTGCCAATGACAACTCACGCAGTATTTCCAGATCCTTGACCATATTTCACCCTCCACTTACTTAGCATGCTAACCATTATATTTAATTAGCAGGCTAAGTAAATAGTGTGATCGAGATCTTGTTTAAGCGGGGCATGGAGCCTGGGAGAGGCGGCGGTGTGGCGAGGGGGCGCCGCTGGCGGATGGCGGCCAGGCCATGGCGTTTAAGGTTTTAATGATTTTATATGCCTTTGTAGCCGGGCTAACCGACAGGCAGGGGGAGGAGCACTAGAGTAGCGCCACCTCACACGCTGGAGCATAACAATGAAAAGCCTCTCTACCTCGAAAGCCGCCCCCTGGGGCAATCAACAAATCGCCGGCATGCCCATGATGATCTTTCTCGGGCTTGCTGCTTGCGTCCTCTTTTCAGGCTGGAACGGATCCCTGCCGCTCGGCATGGTCGGCGCCTTGGCGCTGATGTTCGTGCTCGGCACCCTGCTGACCGAGCTGGGGGATCGCATCATGCCCATCCGGGAGTACCTGGGGGGCGGCACCATACTCGCCATCTTCGGCGGCGCCGCCCTGTTCGAATACCGGATCCTGCCGGTCGAGGCGGGTCAGGTGATCATCGGCTTCATGAAGGAGGGCGGCTTTCTCAACTTCTTCATCGCCAGCCTGGTGACCGGCTCAGTGCTTGGCATGAGCAGTGCCCTGCTTAAAAATGCCGCCATGCGTTACCTGCCGGTGATCCTCGGGGGGGTCGCCCTGGCCCTGCTCAGTGTCGGTCTGGTTGGTAGCCTGATGGGTTACGGCTTCAAGAATGCGGTGTTGCTCATCGGCCTGCCCATCATGGGGGGCGGCATGGGCGCGGGTGCCGTGCCGTTGGTGGAGATCCTCTCTGGCCCGTTGCAGATGTCCAGTGCGGATCTGCTGTCGCGCATGGTTCCCGCCGTGGTGATCGCCAACACCCTGGCCATTCTGGTCGGCACTCTGCTGGTACGGCTCGGTCGTCGCTACCCCTCCCTGACCGGCAATGGCCAGCTGATGATCAAGGAGATAGAACAGGAGGTTGTCGAGGAGCAGGTTGAGGCGCCGACCCTGGAGAGCCTCGGCATGGGGCTCTTCATCAGCTCCAGCATGTTCGTGCTCGGCTCCCTGCTCGGAAAATTCATCCCCATGCACCCCTTCGCCCTGATGATACTGGCGGTTGCCTTCATCAAGGTGAGCGGCCTGCTGCCCCGCCGTTACGAGCGCGCCGCCGCCGATTGGTACCAGTTCGTCGTCACCAATCTGACCCCCTCCCTGCTGGTGGGGATAGGCGTCGCCTATACCAGCATCCCCGAGCTCATCGGTGCCTTCTCCGTCACCTACTTCATCATGGTGCTGGTCACCGTCATGGGCGGTGCCCTGGGCGCGGCGCTGGTGGGGCGCATGATAGGTTTCTACCCCATAGAGGCGGCCATCACCGGTGGTCTCTGCATGGCCAACATGGGCGGCACGGGGGATGTGGCCGTGCTGTCGGCGGCCCAGCGCATGAAGCTGATGCCCTTTGCCCAGATCTCTTCCCGCCTCGGGGGGGCCGTGATGCTTATTCTGGCCACCGGACTTATTTCTCTGCTCGCTTGAAAACCTGATACAGGAAACGAATATGAACGACATCATGATGGGCACCAGCCTGCCCTATGCAGAACGCAAGCGACAGGGCCTGATGGGGCGCATGCCCCATAAAGAGGAGTCCCTGGCCCAACAGCGCCGCCGTATCTACCGTCTGATCTGCGCCATGCAGAGTCCGTTCGATCAGCACCTGCTGCTGCGCCAATTGCAAGAAGACAACCCTGTGCTGTTTTATGATCTGGTACGCCACCACCTGCCGGAGCTGTTGCCCATCATCTACACCCCGGTGGTGGGGGAGGCGTGTCAGCGCCACAGCGATCTCTATCTGCGCAGCCACGGGCTCTATCTCTCCTGGCATGACAGGGACGATCTGGACGCCATCTTCGCGTCGGTGGAGCAGGAGGTGGACGTCATCGTCATCTCCGATGGCGAGCGGGTGCTGGGGCTCGGCGATCTCGGCATCGGCGGCATGGGGATCTGCATCGGCAAGCTGGCGCTCTACTCCGCCGCCGGGGGCATCAACCCGGCGCGAACCCTGCCGTTGTGCGTCGATGTGGGTACCAACAACCCCGAGCTGTTGGAGGATGACTCCTACCTCGGCTGGCAGGCCAACCGGGTCGATGGCGAACCCTATTACCACTTCATGGACAAGGTGGTGGCGGCCATTCGCACCCGCTGGCCCCAGGTGGTGTTGCAGTTCGAAGACTTCGCCGGCAAGCATGCCGCCAATCTCCTGGCCCGTTATCGCGATGAACTGTGCATGTTCAACGATGATATTCAGGGCACGGCGGCAGTGGCTTCCGCTTGCGTGCTGGCAGGTTTGCAACAAGCTGGCAGTGCCCTGGCCGATACCCCTGTGCTGATCGTCGGTGCCGGTTCGGCGGGCTGCGGCATCGCCGCCATGCTGGCCAGGCTGGCGGGTAGCCCGGATCGGGTGCAGCTGTTTGATCAGGATGGCCTGGTCTGCCTGGACCGCGCCAATCTGACCTCCTCCCAGCGCCCCTTTGCCCGCCCCCCACAAGAGGCCTGCGCCGAGCTGCCCGGGCTCATTGAGCGGCTGCGCCCCGGCGTGCTGATCGGGGTGAGCGGCCAGGGCGGCCTGTTTGACGAGGCCGTGCTCAGCGCCATGGGAGAAGCGTGCGAGCGCCCCGTGATCCTGCCGCTCTCCAACCCGACCCGCAGCGCCGAAGCGACACCGGAGCAGGTGTGGCAGGCCATCGGGGGGCGCGCCCTGCTCGCCACCGGCAGCCCCTTTGCCCCCGTCACCGTGGATGGGGAGGCGCGGGTGGTCTCCCAGTGCAACAACGTCTATGTCTTCCCGGGCATTGGTCTGGGGGCCTGCGCCGTCAAGGCGCGCCGTATCAGTGACGGCATGTTGCAGGCGGCGGTGCGGGCGGTAGGCGCCTACCCGCTGACTGAGGGGCGGCTATTGCCCCCCATCGAGCAGGTGGGGGAGGTGGCGCGCGCGGTTGCCAGGGCCGTGGCCCTCACCGCCCGTGACGAAGGACTGGCGGATTTTGGCGGCGATCCCGCGCCGCTCATTGACCAGACCTGGTGGCGTCCGCACTATTGGTCAGCGTCCTGATGTTGCAAGGCTAATCGATGAAACTGCGTCACCAACTGGTCACCCTCTCCCTCGGGCTCTCCTTGCTGCTGATCCTGATCCTTGGCAGCCTGCTCGCCCTCTTTATCCGCCACCTGCTGGAGAGCAACTTGCAGGAGAGCGGTGGCGATCTGGCACGGGTGCTGGCGGCGGACAACCGGGTGGTGCAGGCCCTGCAGCAGGGCAGCGATCCCGGTTTGCGCGACTATGTGGAGGGGATCCGCAATCGCACCGACGCGGCCTACATGGTGGTGACCGACGCGCATGCCCGCCGCCTCAGTCACCCCTCGCCCGAGCGCATCGGCGGCCTGTTCCGTGGTGAAGATATCTGGCCTGCGCTCAACGAGCGGCTCAGCTACTGCTCCAAGGATACTGGCACCCTTGGGCCGTCTATCCGCTGTTTCTCCCCCGTGATAGGGGCGGATGGACGCGCCCTCGGCGCCGTGGTGGTGGGTTACCTGATGCAGACGGTGGAGGGCATCTATCTGGAGCGGATCACTCTGCTGGTCTGCGCCATCCTTGCCGTGCTGGGCTGTGGCCTGCTGCTGGCTCTGTGGGTACTGCATCTGCTGCGCCGCACCCTGCTGGATCTGGAACCCGAGGCCATCGTCAATCGCTTCATGTTGCAGGATCTGGTACTGGAGCATATTTCGGAGGGGGTGATTGCCCTGGACAACAGGGGTCGCATTCGCATGCTCAACAGCGCCGCGGTTTACCAGCTGCGTCTGCCCGGCACCGGGCGTCATGCCCTGCTGGGGCAGCCCCTGGCGGAGCTGTCGCCGCTGCTGGCCCCGGTGTTGACCCAGATGGAGACCGAGCTGGGTTTCACCGTGCACGGGGAAGCATTCGTGGGGCGCTGGCAGGCGGTGGAGGGCAAGGTGCCCGGTCGTCTGCTCATCTTCAGTCGACCCGAGGTGACTGGCAGCCTCGGCATGCAGGTGACCCATCTGCGCCAGTATGCCGAGATGCTGCGGATGCAGACCCACGAGTTCGCCAACAAGCTGAGCAGCCTATCCGGGCTGTTGCAGCTCGGTCATGTGGATCAGGCGGTGGAGCTTATCCAGCAGGAGAACGAGGCCTGCCAGACCATGCTGCAGGATCTGCTGCGAGCCATCGAAGACAAGCCGGTGGCGGGGCTCATCCTCGGCAAGTTCAGCCGGGCGCGGGAGCTGGGGGTGGAGCTGGTGCTGGATCCCGACTCTGCGCTAGGGGAGTATCCGGCGGCGGTGTCGGCGGATCTCATCACCCTCATCGGCAACCTGCTCGACAACGGTATTCGCGCCGCCTGGACCAACCGCCAGCAGCGCCCCCCCCGGGTGCTCATCTCGCTGGATGACTTCGGGCGGCGATTGGTGATCGAGGTGGAGGACAGTGGTGAGGGGCCGGATGAGGCGCAGGCGGATCACCTGTTTGATTACGGCGTCAGCCGCCAGACCGGCGATCACGGGGTGGGCCTCTTCCTGGTCAAGGAGACGGTGGCCAGACGAGGGGGTGTGATAGAATGGCGTCGCACCGCCGAGCAGACCACTCTGTTCGGTATCTATTTGAATAAAAACCAATTGGTGTGAGTTATGGCGCCCATTTTCACGCTGGTGATCGAGGATGACGAACGGATTGGTGCCATCTTGGCCGAGCTGGTCTCCTCCACCCCCGGATTTTCCCTGTTGGGGCGGGCCGAAAGCCTGACCCAGGCTGACCTCATGATGCGTGCGGCCCAGCCGCAACTGCTGTTGGTGGATATCTCCCTGCCCGATGGATCAGGCCTCGAATGGGTAAACCGGCTGCGCAGCCACAATCGTGAGGCCTACGTCATCATGGTGACTGCCTCCTGCGACGTTGAGACCATACAGCAGGCCCTCAATCTGGGGGTGCAAGATTACATCATCAAGCCGCTGCGGCTGTTTCGCGTTCAGCAGAGCCTGGACGAGATCCTCACCCTGCATCGCCGCCTGTGCGAACAGGGTCCGTTTGAGCAGAGCGATCTGGACAAGCTGATGGGCAAGGGGCGGCCCCAGGCCAGGGAGGTACGCGATACCCCCAAGGGGATCGATGCCATCACCCTGCGCCAGGTGCTGGAACTGCTGGCCGGTGAGCCGGAGACCGCATTTTCCACCGATACGGTGGCGCTGCGACTCTCCCTGAGCCGCACCACGGCGCGCCGCTATCTGGAGTATCTGGAGTCTGAAGACAGGGTCGATGTGGATCTCAACTACGGCCAGCGTGGTCGGCCGGAGCGGCGTTACCACTGGCGCCAGGGCAGCTGAGTCGGCGCCTCTTTGACAGCACAATACAAAAAGGGAGCCCAGGCTCCCTTTTTGTATTGTGCTGT
This sequence comes from Aeromonas molluscorum, assembly GCF_051376105.1. NCBI lineage: Bacteria > Pseudomonadati > Pseudomonadota > Gammaproteobacteria > Aeromonadales > Aeromonadaceae > Aeromonas > Aeromonas molluscorum. Next base: position 1,072,494 of record NZ_JBPQCY010000002.1, read on the forward strand.
CATGGCCGTTCACGCCAGCTTATGCCCTTTCTGCCAGAGCGGGGCGCGTCCTTGGCTTGAACTGGGAGAGCATGACCCCCGCCAGGATCAGGCCGCCCCCCAGCAGGTGATAGCCATGGATGGGCTCTCCCAGAGTGATGACGGCGATCAGCGCCGTGCACAGCGGCATCAGGTTCATGAAGACAGAAGTGCGCTCGGCGCCCAACTTGGTCACCCCTTGCAGCCAGCAGTAGGCCGCAAGCAGGGAGGAAGCGATCCCGGCAAACAGCACCAGGGGCCAGGCCTGGACCGAGACCGCCAGAGAATCGGCGCTGGCGGCGACCGGTATGAGTAGAACGACGGCCAGCAGCACCTGCAGGTAGAGGTTGAGCCAGGGGCCAAATGGCAATTGCCAGCGACGGATCAGCAGACCGTAGAGGGCATAGCTGGCCGATCCGAGCAACATCATGGCATCCCCCGGGTTGATCCCTTGGCGCAGCAGGCTCAGAGGGTCTCCCTGACCGAGTAGCCAGAGCACGCCCACCAGGGAGAGGCTCATGCCGATGAAGGCCTGGCGTCCGGGACGTTGACGAAAGAGCAGGGTGGCCAGCAGCAGGGTCAGCAGGGGGATGAGGGAGCCTATTACCCCCATGTTGGTGGCCGAGGTGCTGTGGGCTGCGTAATAGGCTAGGCACTGATAGAGCACCATGCCAAGAGAGGCCAGTACCAGCAGCTTGCCAAGCCAGGGGCGTATCTCATGGCGACGGCGCCACAGCTGGGGCAGGCAGAAGGGGGTCAGCACCAGGGCAGCGATCAGCCAGCGATAGAAGGAGATGGCTGCGGGATCGACCAGGGTGGCGGCGGCCTTGGAGACCACGGTATTGGTGGCCCAGATCAAGACGGCCATCAGTGGGAACAGCAGGGGGGAAAACAGGGGCATCACAGACTCCTCATGATAATGGCGCCAGTCTACTCTTGTCTTTATCATTGCAAGTAACGTAAAACTGACAACTCATCCCGTGAAAAGGACAAGCCGTGTCATCCCACCCCTATCTGGCGCTGGATAGCGCCCTGGCGCCTCCCAACCCCCTCTATTTTCGTTACAGCCAGATCCAGGCGGGCAATGCCTGCCTTGCCCACAGCCACCCCTGGGGCCAGCTCAGCCTGATCAGTCTGGGAGTCATGGAGATAGTGGTGGGCGAGCATCGACTGGTGGCCCCGGCCGATTACCTCATCTGGGTGCCCGCGGGCATGCTGCACTCGGCTTACAACCAGCAGGCTCTGGATTACACCTCCATCTATGTGAGCGAGGCGCTGGCCCGGCGCTTGCCCCCCGAGCCCAGATTGCTGGAGCTGACTCCCCTGCTCAAGGCACTGCTGGCGGATTTTTGCGATCGCCGCGTCGGCCACATGACCGATGATTGGGACGTGCATCAGGCCGAGTTGTTGATCGAGAAGCTGACCCGCACCCGCTGCCAGGACAGCTATCTGCCCATGAGTCAGGACAAGCTGCTGGCGCCCATGCTGGCGGCGCTGCGCAGCGATCCTGCCGACCCGCGTACCCTGGCCCAGTGGGCGCAGCAGCTGCACAGCACTGAGCGCACCCTGGCCCGGCGCTGCGTGCGTGAACTCGGCATGAATTTTGGCCAGTGGCGGGCGAGGCTGCGTCTGCTCAGGGCGCTGGCCTGGCTCAAGGGCGAGCTGCCGGTGCAGGAGATAGGCTGGCGGCTCGGGTATGGTTCCACCTCGGCCTTCATCGCCATGTTCAATCGGGAGCTGGGCTGCTCGCCCCAGCGCTATCGCCAGCAGCTGGGAGGGATGGGGAGCGAGCGGGAAAGCTGACCTGAACAACAAGGGCGCCTGAAGGCGCCCTTGTTATGGTGGTGCTCGCTCTAGAAGAAGCCGAGGGGATTGATGTCGTAGCTCACCAGCAGGTTCTTGGTGTTCTGGTAGTGATCCAGCATCATCTTGTGGGTTTCGCGGCCTATCCCCGACTTCTTGTAGCCGCCAAAGGCCGCGTGGGCCGGGTAGGCGTGATAGCAGTTGACCCAGACCCGGCCAGCCTGGATGCCGCGGCCCATGCGCCAGGCCAGATTGCTGTCGCGAGTCCACAGGCCTGCCCCCAACCCATACTGGGTGTCGTTGGCAATGGCCAGGGCTTCGGCCTCGTTCTTGAAGGTGGTAACGCCGAGGGCAGGCCCGAAGATCTCCTCCTGGAATACCCGCATCTTGTTCTGGCCAAAGAAGATGGTGGGCTGGATGTAGAAGCCCCCCTCCAGGCCCGCTACCTTGGCGGCATTGCCGCCGATCAGCATGTTGGCACCTTCGCCGCGGCCGATTGCCATGTAACTCAAGATCTTGTCGTATTGCTCGCGGGACACCTGCGCCCCCACCTGGGTGGCGGTGTCCAGGGGGTTGCCCTGCACTATGGCCCGGGCGCGCACCAGCACACGGTCCATGAAGTCGTCGTAGATCTTCTCGTGCACCAGGGCACGGGAGGGGCAGGTGCATACCTCGCCCTGGTTGAAGAAGGTCATCAGCATGCCTTCCACCGCCTTGTCGATGTACTGGCTCTCATGGTCCATTACGTCGGCAAAATAGATGTTGGGGGACTTGCCACCCAGCTCGACGGTGGAAGGGATCAGCTTGTCGGCGGCGCAGCGCAGTATGTGGGCACCCACCTCGGTGGAACCGGTGAAGGCGAGCTTCTGGACCCGGTCGCTGGTGGCCAGTGCCTGACCCGCCTCGGCGCCAAAGCCGTTGACCACGTTAACCACGCCGGGGGGCAGAATGTCCTTGATGAGATCCATCAGCAGCATGATGGTGACCGGGGTCTGCTCGGCGGGCTTGAGTATGCTGCAACAGCCTGCGGCCAGCACCGGTGCCAGCTTCCAGGCCGCCATCAACAGCGGGAAGTTCCAGGGAATGATCTGGCCGACCACGCCGATGGGCTCCTTGAAGTGATAGCTGGCGGTGTGTTGATCCAGCTCGGCAGCCGATCCCTCCTGGGCACGGATGCAGCCGGCGAAGTAGCGGAAGTGATCCACCACCAACGGCAGGTCGGCAGCCAGGGTCTCGCGCACCGCCTTGCCATTTTCCCAGGTCTCGGCGATGGCCAGCACCTCGATGTTCTGCTCGATGCGATCGGCGATGCGCAGCAGCAGGTTGCTGCGCTCTGTGACGCTGGTCTTGCTCCAGCTGGCAAAGGCCTTGTGGGCGGCATCCAGCGCCAGCTCGATATCGGCGGCATCGGAGCGGGCCACCTCGCAGAACACACGGCCATCCACCGGTGAGATGTTCTCAAAGTAACGGCCACTGCGGGGGGCGACCCAGTCGCCTCCGATGAAGTTGTCGTAACGGGACTTGAAGTTGACCAGGGCGCCTGCCTGGCCGGGTGCTGTATAGATCATGGCATCTTCCTTGTGTGTGGTGTGTGTTACCCGGTCCGTGCCGGGATGAGCCGCTGCTTGCTTGCAAACTTGTCATCGCACTTACATCGCAAGGGTCGTGCCAAGGGTCAACATTGCCCATTAAAAGTTACAAAAACGTTATCAAACATCGGTTGGCGGCGTATCTTGTTTAACCAGTGACCCTGGCAAGTCGTCCCCTATTGTTCCAAAACGGGACACACGCTGTAACGACTGTCACGATTCTGAACAGGAGGCATCATGCGCGAACTACCCGTGTCCGACCCCATTCACCGCTCCTGGCAGCGTTGCCTGCATCAGGGGCTCAGTCGCCAGCAGAGCGCAGAACTGGATCTGCTGCCTCAGGGGGAGTTGTCTGCCCGGCTGGAGGCGAGTCGGGAGCTGGTGCTCTGTTTCGAGCGATTCGTGCTGCCCCTGTTCATCCAGCTGCTGGCAGGAAGACCCTGTCGGTTGCTGCTCTGTGACGGTGAAGGCGCCATACTCGCCGCCAGCGGCGATGACAGCTTTGCCCGCCACGCCGAACGTATCTTCTTGCGCAGCGGTGCCCGCTGGGGGGAGGGTAGCAAGGGCACCAATGCCATCGGCACAGCCCTGGCCGAGGGCAATGAGGTGCAAGTGCTTGGCAGTCAGCACTTCTTCGCCCAGCACAGCTTTCTCAGTTGCAGTGCCTGCCCGCTGTTGGCGCCGGACGGCAACCTGCTTGGCGTACTGGATATCTCCTCGGATGCCCGGCATCACGGTGGCGACATGCTGGGCACGGTGCGTCTGCTGGCCATGACGCTGGAAAATGCCCTGCTGGCCCGCCGTCCCGGCTGGCTGGTGGATCTCGATCCCCAGACCCTGTGGTCACCGCGCCTGCTACTCGGGGAAGCCGGAGAGCTGCTTGGTGCCAATCGGGCCGGTCGGCTCTGGCTAGGCCAGCATGCCTTCGATGGTCGTCAACTGCTGCGTGAACATCAGATCTGTCGGATCCCGCCTCCTCGATTGCAGGTAGAAAGCAAGGAGAATGTGCCCCTCAAGATGTTGGAGCGGGGCATCTCTTTGCTGCTGGAGGGGGAGACGGGCAGCGGCAAGGAGCACATGGCCAGACGCCTGCATCAAGCATCGAGCCGGGCCGCCGCCCCTCTGGTGTGCGTCAACTGCGGTGCTTTGCCCGCCGATCTGGTGGAGGCCGAACTCTTTGGCTATGTGGGCGGAGCCTTCAGTGGCGCGCGCAGCCAGGGCAGCGCCGGTTATCTGCGCGCCGCCCATGGGGGCATTCTGATGCTCGATGAGATAGGCGAGTTGCCGCTGCTGGCCCAGACCCGGCTGCTGCGGGTATTGCAGGAGCGCGCCGTGACCCCCCTTGGCAGCCACAGGCCCGAGGCGGTGGATTTCTGGCTGATCTGCGCCAGCCACAGGGATCTTGGTGCCATGGTCAGTGCCGGTACCTTTCGGGAAGATCTCTACTACCGGCTGTGCGGCTGGCGCCAGCGGCTCGCCCCCTGGCGGGAGTGGCCACCCCAGGAGAGACGTCAATTGCTGGGCCGCTTGCTGGCCGAGATGGATCCCGCATTGCAGCTGACGGAGGAGGCCGAGCAGCGGTTGCTGGCTCACCCCCTGCCTGGCAATGTGCGTCAGCTCAAGCAGTCCCTCGAGGTGGCTTGCGTGCTGGCCGAGGGGGAGGGGTGGATCCGTCCAGCACACTTGCAACTGCCAGGCAACTTGGTCGCGGAGGATGTGCCTCATGGCTTGCGTGAGGCTGGCCACAGGCAAATCGCCAGCACCCTGGCCGAATGTGATGGCAACGTGAGCAAGGCTGCGCGGCGACTGGGTATCAGTCGCACTACCCTCTATCGGCGTCTGGCACGCAAGGGCGTCGTGTAAGGCGCTGATGTGGTGAGTGCGTTCCGGGCTGCGAGCTATCTGGCGGGAGGGCTTGCGGTAGACGCTGGACTACTAATATTTTTATCGAGAGAGCGGATTTGGATCAGGGCAGTGTGCCCCTGACTGATGTAGAGTAAGCCTCTCATCGTCTCGGAGTTGTCATGAATTCACCTCGCCCCTTGCTGATCGATAGCCTGTTCTGGCCTTTGTTGCTCTTGACCCTGGTGGCGATCGCCCTGTTCGAGTACGGACCCGAACGGCAGTTGAATGTGCTGGAGAGGGAGCGGGTTGTCATTAGCGCGCTGGATGACAGCGTTCATCAGGGGGGCTCCAAGGCCAGCTTGCTGCCAGATGAGCCCGCTGGTATCGACTGCCAGTTGCGCGCCGACTATCGTTACCCGTTTTGCGAGATAGTGTTCACCCTGAGCGAGCCAGATCAGGGGCTGGATCTGTCCGGTTTCAGCCGGATGACCCTGGCCATGAGTATCGATGGCCCCAAGCCTCAGGAGTGGCGTATCTATCTGCGCAACTACGATCCCAGCTACTCCCGGCGAGATGATCCCGTCTCCCACAAGGTCAATGAAGTTCTGTTTCGCAACCACAAAGACGCGCTGCGCCTGGAGATCCCGCTCACGGTATTCAGCCCCGCCACCTGGTGGGTCCAAGACTATCGGATCCCGCTGCTGCAGCAAGGCGCTGACTTGAGCCGGATATTCGCCATCGAGGTGGCCAGCGGCGCCGAGATGCCCATGGGCCATTACCGGCTCAAGGTGGAGGAGCTCGTCTTCTACGGTCCCTGGTTCGAGGCGGGTCTCTTCTATCGCAGCCTGCTTGCCTTCTGGCTGGGTTATGGCCTGCTGGTATTTCTGGTGCAGCATCTGGTGCTGCGCGACAAGCTGCGCCGGACCCGGGCGGCCTGGCGGCAGGCCGAGCAGCTCAACCAGACTCTGTCCGAACAGAGCCGCCGCTCCGAGCTGGAGGCGCGCTATGACCCCCTGACCGGCGCCCTCAATCGACTCGGCGGTCAAAGTCTGCTCAATGAATTGGGAGACATGCCGCTGAGTGTCATCTATCTGGATCTCGATCACTTCAAGCTAGTCAACGACAACCATGGTCATGCCATTGGTGATGAGGTGCTCAAGCACCTGGTCAGCGAGGTGCTGGTCTGCTGCGATAGTCTGTGCCGTTTGATCCGCTGGGGTGGGGAGGAGTTCATCCTGCTCTGCCTGCACTACGAAGAGGCACGGGCGCGAACGCTGGCAGAGCGGATCCGCGTCGCCCTGGCAGGATATGAGCACTGGCCAGAGTCATTGAGAATTACCGCCTCACTCGGGGTGGCCGAGCGTCGTGGTGACGCCCTGGAGCAGGTTCTGGCGAGAGCTGATGACGCGCTTTATCGAGCCAAGGAGACGGGGCGTAACCGGGTGGAAGTGGGTTAGAGAGGAATACCTCATTGAGAGGTTAAGCGCCTTTTGACACCGCCTCTGCCGGTGGCAACAGGTGCCAATCGATGGCTGGCCAGCCAGGCTGGCAGTACTGGTTGCAAGGCATCGGCCAAGGGGGCGCGACTTTGTGCTATCTTGGCGCCCATCATCTGCCTTCGGAACAACAGCTGTCATGAGTATCATTTTGGGGATAGATCCCGGCTCGCGGATCACGGGCTACGGTGTGCTGCGCATCGTCGCCGGCAAGGCAGAATACCTGGGCTCGGGCTGCATTCGTACCGATTGCGGTGAATTGCCAGAGCGCCTCAAACAAGTCTATGACGGTGTCTGCGAGATCATCACCCAGTTCAAACCGGACGAATTTGCCATAGAGCGGGTCTTCATGGCCCGCAACCCTGACTCTGCCCTCAAGCTGGGCCAGGCCCGTGGCAGCGCCATCGTCGCGGCGGTCAATGCCTTCCTGCCGGTGAGCGAGTATTCGGCCACCCAGATCAAGCAGGCCGTGGTCGGCACAGGGGGCGCCGCCAAGGAGCAGGTACAACACATGGTGACTCATCTGCTCAAGCTCTCCGCAACGCCTCAGGCCGATGCGGCCGATGCCTTGGGGGTCGCCCTTTGTCATTTTCATACCCGCCAGAGCCTGATCAAGATGGCTGGCCGGGTGTCAGGCTCCGTTCGCGGTCGCTATCGCTAAGCCGGACGCGCTATTGTGCTAGCCATGCCGCCCACCATTGCGTGATGTTGCCCTGAATGTCTTTTTCTTGCCCAAGGCTGCCAGAAGTTGTCGTATTCTTTTGAAACCACCGTGTAATTCCTTATTCTATATAGGGATATCTTGCTGCAAGAACAATAACTTGTGATGAGTATCACATTTTTGCCGGAAAAAGGCCCCCTCGTCATCCGCCTTCATATCTCGATAATACACTTGCTGTGATAGCAGGCTCTTGTGAGGCTTCTGTCATAGAAGACATTGATCAATCAGGAGAATTATCGTGAGACCTTATGCAGCAGAGTTTTTGGGCACCTTTTGGTTGGTGCTGGGCGGTTGTGGCAGTGCGGTGTTGGCAGCAGCCTTTCCGGATGTGGGCATCGGTCTGCTCGGGGTTTCCCTGGCGTTTGGTCTGACCGTGCTGACCATGGCCTTTGCCATTGGGCACATCTCGGGTTGCCACCTCAACCCGGCCGTGACTATGGGTCTGTGGGCCGGCGGACGTTTCCCGGCTAGCGGCGTACTGCCCTACATAGTGGCTCAGGTACTGGGCGGCATAGCCGCAGGTGCCGTGCTGTTTGTGATCGCCAGCGGCCAGACCGGCTTTGATGTGAGCGCCGGTTTTGCCTCCAACGGTTTTGGCGAGCACTCCCCTGGTGGTTACTCCATGCTGGCGGCCCTGGTATGTGAAGTGGTGATGACCGCTTTCTTCCTGTTCGTCATCATGGGCGCGACCGACAGCCGGGCGCCGGCGGGCTTTGCCCCCATCGCCATCGGTCTCTGTCTGACCCTCATTCACCTGATCAGCATCCCGGTGACCAATACTTCGGTCAACCCGGCGCGCAGTACAGGTGTGGCGCTGTTTGTGGGTGACTGGGCGGTGAGCCAGCTGTGGCTATTCTGGGTTGCACCTATCGTGGGTGGCATCCTGGGGGCCCTGGCCTACCGCATGGTGGCGACCGAGCAGAAATAGCCCCCTTTTGTGTACTGAAAAACACGCCATCTGGCGTGTTTTTTGTTTCAGGAACTTTTTGTTTCAGGAGCGGGGGCGAGGCGAGAGGGTGTCAGAGCCCCTTTGCCTTCATCATGGTGAGGTAACGCTGATGCAGCAATTGGACCCGGTTAACATAGGCCCGGGTCTCGGCATAAGGGGGTATGCCGCCATATTTCTGCACGGCGCCGGCGCCGGCGTTGTAGGCGGCGCTGGCCAGGGCCACATCCCCCTTGTATTGCTTGAGCAGGCCCGAGAGATACTTGACCCCGCCAAAGATGTTTTGTTCCGCCAGCAGGGGGTCACCGACCCCCAGTTCACGCGCGGTGGCGGGCATCAGCTGGGTGAGCCCCATGGCCCCCTTGCGCGAGACTGCCACTGGGTTGAAGGCTGACTCTGCGTGGATCAGGGCCCGGATCAGGGCAGGATCCACCTCATAGGTGTGTGCCGCGGCCTGTATGGTGCTGGCATAGTCGTAGAGGAAGAGGCCAGTTGTGTTCCAGTTGACTCCTGATTTGGGGTCACAGGCGAAACAGTCGTTGAACAGCAGCAATTCAAAATGCCCCTGTTCCGGCTTGATGTCCGAGTAACGGGTGACCCCGTTGCTCTGCTGGGATTTGTAGACCTGGAACTGTTTGCTGGCCGAGGGTTTCTGAGGGGCGACGCTCAACATCACCACCTCGGCTGGGGGAGGGGACTGAGCCCAGGCGGGCAAGCTGGCGGCGAGTAAAATCGTGAGCAACATCCTTGTGTTCACTGTGGTACTCCTTGTATCGGTGCCAGTTGAGTAAAGCATCCAACCCTCGTAAGAACAAGGATGTCCAACAAGAGGCGCCGGGTCAGAGAGAGAAAAATTGCGACAAAAGAGGCTTCTCAATGGGCTGGTTCGCGCTTATTCACAAAGCACGCAGTGCTCGCTGTTTTGTCGCCCGACCCCGTGCTATCTTCTCCGGCTGGCTGGTCTAATCAGATTGGCTGAGTGGGCGCCGAGTGCGGCAAACGGATAGGGGAGCGTGTTTTGATGGATGGCCGAGCCATGGAGCTCACTTTCGAAGAGTATTGTGATGCGGATCTTTCCCTGATCAGGGACTATTACGAAACCACATTCTCCTATTACATGCCTGATTTGAGCGAAAGGATCTTTGTGGTGCGCGATGCTCACTGGTTGATTGGCGCCGTGCGGCTGCGCGAAGAAGAAGAGTATTACCATCTCTGCGGGTTTCGCCTGCTTCCCCACTACCAGTCTCTGGGGCTGGGCTCCCGGCTGTTGCAGCTGGCTTGCCAGGATCTGATCAGCAAGCCCATCATCTGCCAGGCCTTGCCATTCGAGCAGCCCTTCTATCACAAGGTTGGCTTCGTCGATCTGGCATTGGAGGAGCTCAAGGGGCCCCTCCACAGCCATTTCATCAAGCAACACCAGCAGGGCTACCAGATAGAGCTGCTGATCCGCTATCCCGGTGAGTATGCCGTGGCCCTATGAGCCCTTGGTCAGCAGATGTATGGTGCCCGGGGTCAGCTCCAGACCAATGAGATTGTCTTTTAGCCAGACCTGCTGAGGATCCTTGTCGTCGAGTCGATAGACCGGCTGGGTCTCGAGCCGCTTCTCCATGCTCTTTAGCAGCATGTTGAGCATGAATCCGAACTTTTGCTCCGCTTCCAGAGGCTCCAGCTTGTACTCGAGCAGCTTCATGTTATCCAGGAACAGGGCACCTTGTGTCTTGTCATAGCGCGGTCTTGCCTCGTAGGTCATGGAAAGACGGGCATCGTAGTTGGTGCTGTCAGGCAGGGTGATATTGAGTTTTCCCTTGCCAAAGACCCGGGCAGTGTCCGGGCTCTGACGCCCTATCTGGACATCGCTCTGTTCCAGCTGGACATGAGCCTTGATGATGCCGGGCAGCTCCAGCTGCTTGTCTACCTGAACCTGGGATTGCAGGTATTGATTGATTTGCTGTTCACTGATGTCATATGAGCCTTGGCCCAACATGGCCAGGTTGAGCAACATAGCGTGCAGGATCATGTGTGTGTCCTGATTGAATGGGATTGGCTCGACAGCATATCATCCCAGCTCGGCGGGATCTCCTGGCCGCCCTCATCTCATCGCCATAGGAGTTCCCGTGTTCAACACTCTGGAATATGACCTGCATCTGCTGTTCTCCCGTTTCCTGGGGCTGCTGCTGCTGCTGTTTCACACCGTCATCGTTGCTGGCGTCTCCCTGCGGGTGGTCATGAAGCGTCGCCCTATCGGGGTCTCTCTCGCCTGGCTCTCTCTCATCTATGCCATCCCCTTTGCCGGCGTCGGCTTCTATGTGCTGTTTGGCGAGGTGCGTCTTGGCAAGCGCCGTGCCGAGCGTGCTCAGGCCATGTACCGCCCTTATGCCAAGTGGATCCGTCATCTGGCCCGACTCTTCCCGCAGCACCACTGCGAGGTGAGCGAAAAGGCCCAGCCCCTGCACGATCTTATCCAGGGGCGACTCGCCATGCCCATGCTCTCCGGCAATCGCATGCTGTTGCTTCACAAGCCGGACTGGATCTTGCGCGAGATAACCAAGGACATCCGTCAGTCCAGCCAATCTTGCTATCTGGAGTTCTACATCTGGCACCCTGGCGGCTGGGCGGACGAGGTATGCGAGGCCCTGTGCGAGGTGGCGCAGCGCGGCGTGGATTGTCGTCTGCTGCTCGATTCAGTGGGAAGCAAGGAGTTCTTCCGCTCGCGCTGGCCCAAGGTGTTGCGCCAGGCCGGGGTCAAGCTGGTCGAGGTGCTGCCGGTCGGTGCCTGGCGAATTCCCTTCCAGCGCCAGGACTTGCGCATGCACCGCAAGCTGGTGGTGATCGATGACAAGGTGGGTTACACAGGCTCCATGAACCTGGTGGATCCGCGCTTCTTCAAACAGGATGCCGGCATAGGCCAGTGGGTCGATATCATGATCCGGGTACAGGGGCCCATAGTGCCGCTGATGTGGTCCATCTTCGTCTGGGACTGGGAGATGGAGACCGGGGAGCGGCTGCTCGACAGCCTGCAGCATGACCCCGAATCCTGGCCTCAAAACAACTATCGTGCCCAGCTCATTCCGTCCGGCCCCTTCGTCGGCGGTGACTGCATCCAGCAGAGTTTGTTGCTCGCCATCTATCAGGCCCGCAACCATCTGGTGCTGACGACCCCCTATTTCGTGCCAGACGATCCCCTTGCGGCCGCGCTCTCCTCGGCGGCGGCAAGGGGCGTGCAAGTACAGCTGATCCTGCCAGACCGCAATGACTCCCTGATGGCGAACCATGCCTGCAACGCTTTCATGGAGGAGCTGCTGGAGGCGGGCGTGGAAATTTACCGCTACGACGCCGGTCTGCTGCATACCAAGAGCGTGCTGGTCGATGATGATTTCGCCCTGGTTGGCACAGTGAACCTCGACAGACGCAGCCTCTGGCTCAACTTCGAGGTCACTCTGCTGGTCGACAATCCCGAATTTGTCGGCCAGCTGAGCAAGCTGGTCGAGGGCTACATGCAGGAGGCGACGCCCATGGTGCTGGTCGACTGGCGTGCCCGGCCTTGGTACAAGCGGGTGATGGAGAACATTTTCTACCTGTTCAGCCCCTTGTTGTGAGTGCGGGATGGCCTTGCCGCCGTGCAGTCAGCCCCGTAAAGTGCCTGCAAGCATGATTGAAATGGATGGTTTGATGAAAAAGTGGATTTGGGGTGTCGCAGGCGCGGCTCTGATAGGGGCTGGCTTGGGTGCCTGCTGGTATACGGGCAATGAATTTGATCGCCAGCTGGCGGAGCAGATCGTCAAGCTGCGCGAGCAGAGCGGGATAGAGCTGCAGTGGCAGCAGGGCCGCAGCGATTTATGGCATCGGGACGGTGAAGCGCGTCTCATCATAGGCCCGGACGCACTGGCCCAGCTAGATGGCGAGTTGAGTCATGGGGAGCCGATCGTGCTGGCGTTCAAGGTGGAGGGCGTGATCCTGCCGCTCTATGTGAAGAGCCAATTGCTGCTCGATACCGAACAGGGATCCCTGGCACCCCTGCTGGCGTCCCAGGGGCTCAAGGAGTGGCGTCTGGAACTGACCAGTTTGACCAACCTCTTGACGCAGGGCAATCAGAGCAAGCTCAACATAGGGGCTTTTAGCCTCAAGCATGAGCAGGGGAAGATGACATTTGAGCCGTTACAGGCCGATTACAGCGGTGATCTGGTCGGCAATGGCCACATGACCCTCAACTGGGCGGGGATGAGTCTCCATGAGACCCAGGGCGGGGCTGACATGATGCTGGCAGATCTGAATGGCAGCGCCGAGCTGAGGGATGTCGATGGCAGCTGGCTCTCGCCCCAGAGTGCAATGACGCTGGCCAGCTTCTCCTTACTGCAGCCACAAGAGGGGATCAACGTCTCATTGCAGCGTCTCACCAGCCACAGCAGGCTGGAAGGGGAGGATGCTGACACCCTGTCCAATCGTTACCAGATCCAGTTGGCCGCCCTGGACATGACCAACGACACGGACAGCCTGGCCCTGACCGATGCCAAACTCGATCTTGAGGTCAAGGGGCTGGATCTGGCGGGTTACCAGGCGCTGCAAGAGTTGAGCGCCCAGGGCAATCTGGATCAGCAAGCCCTGCTCGTCGCGTTGGATCAGGTATTGGGTCGTGGCCTGACGCTGACCCTTACCGATCTCAGCTCGCGGCTCAATGGCGAGCCAGCCTCGCTCACGGGGCAATTGACTCTGGCGTCGACTACGTTGGCCAATCTGGCAGGGCAGGAAGATGGCATGAAGGCGCTCTCCGGTTTCTTCAAACTCAGCCTGAGCGAGGGAATGGGGGAAGCAGTGCCTCAGCTGGCACCTATGTTGGTGCAGCTCCAGCAACTGGGCTATCTCAAGGCGCAGCAGAACAACCTCAAGGCAGAGCTGAAGCTGCAAGAGGGCAAACTCACGGTCAACGAGTTGCCGCTCTGAGAGCTTGGTGCTAACCGTGGCGGCTGGACCCGGGGTGAAGCCGCCACTGCCAGCTACATGTGCAGGTTGTCGATGATCTAGCACTGTGATACGCCGCATTTCGATGATGGGGCCATCGCTGGGATAGACAGATGAAAGGGCTGAGGGGTTATCCGTTTCGCAGATAAGCCGTGACGGTGCGCCGCAGTAACCAGGGAGAGAAGGGGCTGAGCAGGGTACCCGCATCTCTTCCGATAACAAAAAAGGCCCCGCGGGGCCTTTTTGCATGGTGCTGTTACTTGAACACCACAGTCTTGTTGCCATAGACGAAGACCCGCTCGTTGAGCACCAGCTCCAGCGCGCGGCTCAGTACGGATTTCTCAACGTCCCGACCCGCCTTGGCCATGCCCTCGGCACTGAAGGTGTGACCCACGTGGATCACGTCCTGTTCGACGATGGGGCCTTCATCCAGATCGTCGGTGACGAAGTGGGCGGTGGCGCCAATCAGCTTCACGCCGCGATCAAAGGCTTGCCGATAGGGACGCGCGCCGATGAAGGCGGGCAGGAAGGAGTGGTGGATATTGAGGATCTTGCGCGGATAGGCCTCGACGAAGCTGGGGGTCAGCACCCGCATGTATTTGGCCAGGATCACGTAGTCGGGCTGATAGCCGTCGATGATGGCGCGAACCTGCTCTTCGTGCTCGGTGCGGCTCAGATCTTCATGGCTGACGGTGTGGAAGGGGATGTCGAACTTGCCCGTCAATTCTGCGAGGGTGTCGTAGTTGCCGATCACCGCCACTATGTCCATGTCCAGGGCGCCCGCGTAGTTCTTCATCAGGATGTCACCGAGGCAGTGGGTCTCTTTGGTCACCAATATGACGATCCGCTTCTTGCCCACCTTGACCAGACGACGCAGGGCTCCGGCGGGCAGGGCATCATCCAGGTCCGCCAGCAGGGTCTCGTCGTTGAAACGTCCCTCCAGCTCGGTGCGCATGAAGAAGCGGCCATTCTCGTGATCGACAAACTCGTCATTCTTGTTGATGTTGAGCTGGTGCTTGTAGCAGATGTTGGTGATCTTGGCGATGAGGCCCTTGGCATCGGGGCAATCCGTGAGCAGTATTTTCTTTTCCATGTCTGTCATCGTTTCCATTATTGTGATGGCCGTCCAGGCGGGGCAGCGCGCCCGCTGGGCCTGTTTTTTGAGGCACTATGCCATAAAGGAAAAGCCAATGGACAGTCTGGGCGTCAAATCTCGCTACCGACTGGCTTTTGCATCGTCAGGCTGGCATAGCGCGACAAATTTCTTTAGTCTGTCTGCGCTTATTCTCAGGGCGGGGCGAAATTCCCCACCGGCGGTATCCCGATTGACTCGGGGAGCCCGCGAGCGCCCGGCCACAGGCCGGGGTCAGCAGATCCGGTGAGATGCCGGAGCCGACGGTCATAGTCCGGATGAAAGAGGATAAGACAGACTGTTCCACGCGTGGCCCTTTCGGGTAGCCGCCGCATGCCTCTCTCTGTCTGTTCCATGCCCTGATTCTGGTACTTGTGAAGTTAACGGAGTCTTACCATGAATCAGTCTTTACTCAGTGAATTTGGTCATCCCATCGAACGAGTCGAAGCGGCCCTGGCCGCCCTGCGTGCCGGTCGCGGTGTACTGGTGGCCGACGATGAAGATCGCGAGAACGAAGGGGATCTCATTTTCGCCGCGCAATCCATGACTAATGCGCAAATGGCCATGATGATCCGCGAGTGCTCCGGCATCGTCTGCCTCTGCCTGCCGGAAGAGCGGGTACGCCAGCTCGAACTACCCATGATGGTCGAGGCCAATTCCAGCCAATACCAGACGGCGTTCACCGTCACCATCGAAGCCGCTCAGGGGGTCACCACAGGGGTCTCCGCCGCCGATCGCATCACCACTATACGTGCCGCCATTGCCGATGGCGCCAAGCCATCCGATCTCAATCGCCCCGGCCACGTCTTCCCGCTGCGGGCTCGCAACGGGGGCGTCATGACCCGTCGTGGTCATACCGAGGCGACCGTGGATCTGATGCAGCTGGCCGGGCTCAAACCCTTTGGTGTGCTGTGTGAGCTGACCAAGGTCGATGGCACCATGGCCCGTCTGCCTGATCTGGTCGCATTTGGCCGCCAGCACCAGATGCCGGTGCTGACCATAGAGGATTTGGTGCAGTATCGTCAGATGTTGACTGAACGTTCTGCCTAAGTTCCATACGAAATTGTAATAAGGGCATTTTTTGGTTACGCTTTGTTCGAACCTCATCACTGAGGCCCCGTTTTGTTTGAAATTTGCGCACATCGTGCAAGAAGAAAAAAAAATGAGGGTTTTAGTGCATTTATCTGTGATGGGGCCTATCCAAAGTAAGATTTTTTTGTGCCATAATCACGCCGCTTGCTAAACGTCTGGCGAGCTCAAGGGAGCTTTAAAAATGAAAAAATTGTTGTTGGTAGGTGTTGTTGGTCTGTCTGCCCTGCTGGGCGGTTGTGCTAACACCAGCGAACTGGAAACCTCCGTACAGAACCTGTCTAACAAAGTTGACCAATTGGCTCAAGATGTTAGCGCTGTTCGTGCTGATCAATCCAAAATGGCCGCTGATGTTGCTCAAGCCAACCAAGAAGCCATGCGCGCTAACCAGCGTCTGGACAACATGGCTACTTCCTACAAGAAGTAATTCATGCGAAAAAATGGCGCAGTCTCTGCGCCATTTTTTTTTGCCAAAAATTTGCCTTTCGCTGCCAAATTCCGCTATTTATCCCGCGTTTTTGCCCCATCTGTATCCATTTCCATGATGCCATTGATAAAAAAGAGCCACGCCGTCAGGCATAGCCCTCTCTTGTCATCTCATTGTGCAAGTACGACTCAATAGAGCAGGCTGTAGAGCTTGCGTCTGAAACCGGCCACTGCCGGGTGAGCTCCCATGGTCGCCAGGATATCGAGATAGGTCTTTCTCGCCTCACCGAAACCGAGATCCCGTTGCAGTATGGTCAACAGTAGGGTGAGCGCCTCTTCCTGACGCCCTGCCTGGCTGTAAAGTACGGCCAGCTCCTGGGCCAGGGCAAAGTCGTCCGGCATCTGTTGGTAACGGGCCTCCAGGGCGCGCAGCTCTGGACTGTCGGCAGCTTGCTGCGCCAGGGCCAGGCGGGAGCAAAGGGTTTGATAATGGTCATCCTGGGCCACCATGGGTACTTGAGCGAGTCGCTGCTCGGCTTCGTCTAGGCGGTTGAGATCGAGGGCGGCCTGAATGAGCCAGAGATGGATGTCGTGGCGATCTCCTGCCAGCTGATGGGCTTTGGCGAGATCGACATAGCCCTCATCGGCCTGTCCTTCGGCAAGGGCCTGCTGCCCTCGCTTGAGCAGCTCCTCCTCTTCCTTGGGGGAGAAGGCGGCGAAATAGGTACGCAGGGTCTCTTCATCTTGCGGACCCTCCAGTATCGCTTGCTCATCCGGTTGCCCCTGATGGAAGAGTACCAGAGCGGGCAGGGCGCGCAGACCAAGCTGGCCGGCCAGCGGTTGCAGCTGGGGGTCGTTCATGTCCACCTTGGCCAGGGTGACCTGCGGGTTGTTCTCACCCACAAGCTGTTCGATGAGGGGGGTCATCCCTTGGCATTCCGGCATCTGCGGCGCATAGAAATAGATGACGACCGGTTTTTGCATGGAGGCATCGAGCAACTCGATCTGGAAATTCTGGGGATGGATGTCAACGATCATGAGACTGGCTCTTGGCTAGGGGTTTTTATCAAGATGGGGTTGTCCTGTCATGATTTCAAGACATTCATCGAGCTGATGCAGGTGCACGTCACTCGTCCTGCCCGCGAGACTGAGCCAGCCCCCCTGCCAGGGCCAGTCATGGACCCGGTAGTCGACCCCGTCGAGGTGGTTGAGCAGGCGCCACTTCTGCTGCGGTACAAATTCCACTTTATCCAGTCCGGCGGCTATACCGCCCCCATGAGCCTTGAGCACGGCCTCCTTGCGCGACCAGAGTCGATAAAAAGCCGAGTTCTGCTCGGCCTGTGGCAGGTCGGCCAGGTACTGATATTCGGCTGCAGCGAAGAAGCGCTGGGCGAGGGGCAGGGGGGAGCGAGCGCGGCGACCGAGTTCGAGATCGACCCCAAGAGGCCCCTGGTCACCAATGGCAATCACCAGCCAGTCGCCGCTGTGACTCAGGTTGAAATGGCAATGATCCTGCCCGGGGCCGGTGAGGGCGGGCTTACCATGGGGGCCTGTGTAAAAGTGCAGGTTTTGCGGGTCCTGGCCAAGATGGGAGGTCAATAACCGGTTAAGCACAGCTCGGCTGACGAGAAATTCCTGGCGGCGCCTGGGCTGCTTTATCTGTTGCCATTGCTGGCGCTGCAACGCATTGAGCCATGGCTCCAGGCCAGACAACTGGGTTTGGGCCACGTTGGTAGCATTTAACAAAAACAGATCCGTAGTTGTCATCATTATTCACTTCAAAAAATCGATAAAGCAGGGATAAATAGCACACAGTAACTGGTCTGCAGCGGCTTGTCGGCAGGGTATCTTGTTTGGCTATCCTCACATTAATGATGAAAAATAACGCATTTTATTGCAAAAGTGTGAGCTTGATAGGGATTTTCACTTGCCTCGATAGGATTCTTGGATATAGTCGAGGACTGTTGCATTTCATAATTTGCCTGCCAAAGGCCGTATTTTAACAAGTTTTAACAACTTTGCGGGGATAAAGGATTGCGTTACCTGATGCTACTGCTGGTCTCACTCGGCATGGTGGGTTGTGCTTCGGCACCCCAACCTGATGTCGCTAGTAAGATCGAGGTCTCCATGATGGAGCCCGTGGTTGAACCGGAAGTCAACCAAACACCTGACGTAAACGAAATTCTGACTGTATTCAAAGAGTGGCGTGGTACTCCCTACCGTTTCGGTGGTACCAGTGAACGCGGCATAGATTGTTCCGCCTTCGCCCGTGAAGTGTATCGCAACGCAGTGGGCATTGAGTTGCCACGTGATACCCGCTCTCAGGTGCACGAGGGCACCAGAGTTTCCAAGCAGGAACTGGTTGAAGGGGACCTGGTATTTTTCAAGATCAGCTCCCGACTCAATCATGTGGGCATCTATGTGGGCAATGGCGAGTTCATTCACGCCTCGACCCGAGCCGGTGTAACCCGCTCCCGGTTGGACAATCAGTACTGGCGCAATAAATTCTGGCAAGCGCGCCGCATCGAGATCTAAGAGCCAGGCTGGACAAACCGTTCGCAGTACGGACAGTTTTTCCAACCTCACTCAAACCGGGCCCTGGCGGCCCGGTTTTTTATGGCCATCATTTAGACTTTTGCAGGCCGACTCTCTATAGTGTGGGCCCGCTTTTCGCCAGGATTGACCTGGCACCAGATGACTAGGCCCCAGATGACCCGAGAGACAGCGACCAAAGCCGGATTGCATCCCCGCAATCGCCATCATGCTCCCTATGATCTGGCGGCTCTCTGCTTGCACACCCCCGAACTGACCCCCTTCGTGTTCACCAACGACCATGGTACTCGTACCCTGGATTTTGCCGATCCTGCCGCCGTCAAGGCGCTCAACAAGGCGTTGCTGGCGTTGCACTATGGCATACGCCACTGGGATCTGCCCGCAGGTTACCTCTGCCCGCCCATTCCGGGGCGGGTCGATTACTTGCACCATGTGGCCGACCTCATCAGCGAGGGGGAAGAGGCGCCGCGTACCGGCAAGGGAGTGAGAGTGCTCGACATAGGGGTGGGTGCCAACTGCATTTATCCACTGCTTGGCTGTCGCGAATATGGTTGGCGCTTCGTTGGGGCCGACATCGATCCCGTGTCGGTCAAGGCGGCCAATTTGCTGGCGCTCAGCAATGGCCTTGGCAAGCAGATTGAGTGTCGATTGCAGACCGATGCTCGCCGGGTATTCCATGGCATCATCGGGCCCAGGGATCGCTTCACTCTGACCCTGTGCAACCCGCCGTTTCATAGCTCCCTGGCCGAGGCCAGCGAGGGGACCCGCCGCAAGCTGCGCAACCTGGGCAAGGCCGAGAGTGACAGCAAAACCCCTGTGCTCAACTTTGGCGGTCAGAAGGCCGAGCTGTGGTGTGATGGGGGCGAAGCGGCCTTTCTCGCTTCGCTTATCCGGGAGAGCCGGGATTTTGCCGGCCAATGTCTCTGGTTCAGCTCACTGGTCTCGAAAAAAGAGAACCTAGCGGCGGCCAGGCTGGCGATCAGTCAGGCAGGAGCCAAACGACAGCAAGTGATCGAGATGAACTTGGGCAACAAGCAGAGCCGGATCCTGGCCTGGAGCTTCCAAAGCGACAATAGCTGGTCCGACTGAAGCGACTGAAGCGATTGAACAGATTGAACAGATTGAACCGAGTGAGCAGGAGAGCCCCTGTGGCTCGCCGTGCTGCATTGCGAGTCTGAAGCCGACAACCTCTGGCCGAGAGACTGACAGCCTTCTCAGACAGGCTCTCACCGCATCTGACAGCCAGCCTAGGGGGCGATGGGGGATTGCCCTGCGCCCCTTTGATTATTTGTAGCCCTGGCGCTGAACCCACTGCGTTATCGTACCATTCCCCGTTAATGGCCAACCCCTGACGTTCCCCGGCAGGGGCTTCATTCGTCAGATTCCCCGTCAGATGACGGGGAATAGCGGCCTTGATGAGGCACTTGGGCCATTTCATCGGATGCTATCTGGAGAAGGGACCCGAAAGCAGATAATCGTTTTTCCGCAGGACTGGCGCGGCTTGAGCGGTCCATGTGAGTGGTCACTTTCGCTGCCGGTACAGCTGTACGCCGAGATTTTTTTGCACTTGCACCTGAAACTTTCATAAAATAGGACTGGTTAGACCTGTTCGTTGGTTAATTAGAGATAGGAATTGGTTAATGAAAGTGGTCGATTTTCTGAAGCGAAAGCGCGAAATCTTGGCGCAGCACCCCTTTGAGCTCAAGGATTGGCTCTCGCCGGCTATCCGTGACTACTGGCGTGAGTTTCAGCAAAAAGCACACCTTCACCCCTTGCTGGGGCGGGTGCTTGACGCCCATGGTCAGCCGGTGGTCGAGGCTGAGCAGCAATCCGAGCAGCGTCAGGTCGTGAACGGTCAGGTTGCCCCGCAGCCCGGTATTGCCCTGGTCGGGGAGGCCGCGCTGGTATTTGAACGCCTGCACAGCCAGGTCGGCGAGGAGACCCATGTCGGTGACTGGCTCCACATCAGCCAAGATATGGTGAATCAGTTTGCCGCCGTCACTGGCGATCACCAGTGGATACACACAGATCCCGATCGCGCCGCCGCCGAATCGCCATTCAAGAGCACCATAGCCCACGGTTTTCTGACCTTGGCGCTCTTGCCTCGACTGACAGGGTCGGTGGATGAGGAGAACCCCGAGTTCCCCACTGCTCGCATGGTGGTCAACTTTGGCCTGGATCAGGTGCGATTCCCCTATCCCATCAAGGTGGGCAGTAACGTGCGGGCCCGTACCAAACTCATTCGAGTGACTCCCATCAAGGGCGGACTCGAACTGCTCAAAGAGATCAAGGTTGAGATAGAAGGGGTACGTCGCCCCGGCTGCGTCATCGAATCTGTCGCCCGCCTCTATTTCTGATTTCGGCGGCCAGGGGCTCGCGCCCAT
Source organism: Aeromonas molluscorum (assembly GCF_051376105.1). Taxonomy (NCBI): domain Bacteria; kingdom Pseudomonadati; phylum Pseudomonadota; class Gammaproteobacteria; order Aeromonadales; family Aeromonadaceae; genus Aeromonas; species Aeromonas molluscorum. The sequence continues at coordinate 1,093,452 of NZ_JBPQCY010000002.1, forward strand.
GACGCGCTGTTAATGCCAGCGTACCGACAGGTATAATGACAGGGCCATCCGGCCCTGTTTTGCTGTCTGGCTGCCGGGCCTCTCACACTCATTGATCCTCGCTGTCATAAGGAACTCCCCATGGCCTCTCACCTTGGCGCCCTTACCCTGCTGGTCGCAGACTATGATGCCGCCATCGCTTTTTTCACCCAGGCCCTCGGCTTCACCTTGCTCGAAGACACGCTTCTCGATGAGCCGGGCAAACCAGGCAAGCGCTGGGTCATGGTCGCCCCGTCGACCCAAGCTGGCTGCGCCCTGCTGTTGGCACGGGCCGCCAATGCCGAGCAAGCATCTCATATCGGCAAGCAGGGGGGCGGCCGGGTCTTTTTGTTCCTGGAGACTCAGGATTTCTGGGGAGATTACGAGCGGATGCGTGCCGCCGGTGTCCACTTTTGTGAACAGCCGCGCGAGGAGAGTTACGGCACTGTGGTGGTGTTTGAGGATATCAGTGGCAACCGTTGGGACCTGTTGGCGCGCCATGCTGACAGTCGCGACTGAAAACGTTTATTCTCCTCGCTGTCATAAAGTCATAAAAGTGTCATACAAAATTCTAATAATTGGCGCACCAATCTTCATGAGGAGAGAGAAGGGATATGGCAAAGCGAATACTGGTGGTCGAGGATGAGGCACCGATCCGCGAAATGCTCTGTTTTGTACTGGAACAGAAAGGATACGAAGCGATAGAGGCGGCGGATTTCGCCGAGGGGCTGGCCAAGGTGTGCGAGCCTTACCCTGAACTGATCCTGCTGGATTGGATGATGCCGGGGGGCAGCGGTATCCAGTTCCTCAAGCAACTCAAACAAGATGAGATGACTCGCCAGATCCCCGTGGTCATGCTGACTGCCCGGGGTGAGGAAGAGGACAAGGTGCGCGGCCTGGAGGCCGGAGCCGATGACTACATCACCAAACCCTTCTCTCCCAAGGAGCTGACTGCTCGCCTGCATGCCGTGATGCGTCGTGTGTCGCCCACCTCGGTGGACGAGGTCATTGAGGTACAGGGCTTGAAGCTGGATCCCGTCTCCCACCGGGTCAGTGCCGAAGACAAGGCGCTGGATATGGGACCGACAGAATTCAAGTTGCTCCACTTCTTCATGACCCATCCTGAGCGGGTCTACAGCCGTGAACAGTTGCTCAACAACGTCTGGGGCACCAACGTCTATGTGGAAGACCGGACGGTGGATGTGCACATTCGCCGGCTGCGCAAGGCAGTTGAAGGCTCGGGCCACGACAGATTGATCCAGACGGTTCGCGGGGCAGGGTATCGCTTCTCCACCCGTCTCTAGAGGCAGCTATGTTGCAACCCTACGCCTGGCGGCGACAGTTGTGGCGAATGGCATTTTTTTACCTGCCCTTCGTCTTGTTTGGATGGTTGATGGATTGCCTGGCCCTGAGTCTGCTGGCAGCCACCTGCCTGCATCTGGCTTGGCATTACCGTTTCCAGAAGCGGCTCTCTGATTGGCTGTGGCACGATCGCAGCCTGGTGCCGCCAAGCGGCAGTGGCAGCTGGGAGTACATTTTCAACGGTATCTACAAGCTGCAACAGCGTCACAGGGCGCGACGCCGTGAGCTGGCGGGGTTGATCCGCCGTTTCAGGGAGGGTGCCGAAGCGTTGCCCGATGCCGCCGTGGTGTTTCGCACCGATGGCAGCATCCTCTGGTGCAACCGGCTGGCCGAACAGTTGCTCGGCTTTCGCTGGCCGGAGGACGCGGGCCAGCATATCGGCAACCTGATCCGCCAACCCAGCTTCGTCAGTTATCTCAACAAGGGTGATTACGATGAGCCTTTCGAGATGCACTCCCCCATCAACGAGGAGAAGTTTCTCGAATTTCGCATCATGCCCTACGCCGAGGATCAGGCCATGTTGGTGGTGCGGGACGTGACCCGGCTGCGCAGCCTGGAGAAGACCCGCAAACACTTCGTGGCCAACGTCTCCCATGAGTTGCGTACCCCGCTGACCGTGCTCAAGGGGTATCTTGAGATGACCGAAGAGCCGCCCCCTCCGGCTATGTGGGCCAAGGCCCACAAGGTCATGATGGAGCAGACGGTGCGCATGGATAACCTGGTGAACCAGCTGCTCACCCTGTCGCGCATCGAGGCTGCGCCGGATATCGACCTCTCCCGCAGGGTCGACATGCCGGCCATGCTCTCTCTGCTCGAACAGGAAGCGCGGGCGCTCTCCGGAGAAAGGGCACACGTCATCGAGTTCTTGGTCGAGCCGGATCTCAGGCTGCTCGGTGACGAGGATCAGCTGCGCAGTGCCGTGTCCAACCTGGTTTACAACGCGATCCACTACACGCCGCCCGGTCGCAAGATTGTGGTGGAGTGGCGCAGGCAGGGGGCCTTGGCACTGTTTGCGGTGAGCGATGAGGGGGAGGGGATCACCTCTGAGCATCTGGCGCGGTTGACCGAGCGCTTCTATCGGGTGGACAAGGCGCGCTCGCGCCACACCGGCGGCTCCGGCCTTGGCCTTGCCATCGTCAAGCATGCCCTGAGTCATCACGACACTCACCTGGATATTGATAGCCGGGTTGGCATGGGCAGTCGCTTCAGTTTCCTGATCCCGGCGCGCCTGGTGGTGGCAAAGTCTGCGATCGCAAAATAGAACCCATTGATTGTCTTTATTTTTTATGAACATGAAGGGCCGCAGCAGCGGCCCTTTATGTTTCTGGCTTATCTGGTTGACTGTCATCAAAGCGTCATGAATAAGACATAAATTTGTCACTGCCAGGTCAGATACTGGCGCCGTCTTAAAGAACGGACCTTCTGTAATTTTGGAGAGATTGGATGAAACTCAACAAATTGGCTGCTGTTATCGGTGTTACTGCTGCAGTGGTGTTCTCTGCCAGCACTATGGCTTACGGCGTCGACAAAAATCTGCCTGAATACACGCCTATCAGTGGCATCTCCGGCAACTTGTCGTCCGTGGGTTCCGATACCCTGGCCAACATGATGACCCTGTGGGCCGAAGAATTTAAACGCGTCTATCCGAACGTCAACGTTCAGATCCAGGCCGCTGGTTCCTCCACCGCTCCTCCCGCCCTGACCGAAGGCACTTCCCAGTTCGGCCCCATGAGCCGTGCCATGAAGTCAGGTGAAGAGGAAGCATTCGAAAAGCGTTATGGCTACAAGCCGACCGCTATTCGCGTTGCCGTCGATGCCCTGGCCGTGTTCGTCAACAAGGACAACCCCATCAAGGGGCTGACCATGCAGCAAGTTGATGCTGTCTTCTCCAGCACCCTCAAGTGCGGCGAGAGCAAGGCCGCCACCCAATGGGCTGATCTGGGTCTGGATGGCAACTGGTCAGGCAAGGACTTGCAACTGTTTGGTCGCAACTCGGTATCCGGTACTTACGGTTACTTCAAGGAGCACGCCCTGTGTGACGGCGACTTCAAGAGCGGCGTGAACGAGCAGCCGGGTTCCGCCTCTGTGGTGCAGTCCGTCTCCTCCTCCCTGAACGGGATAGGTTACTCCGGTATCGGTTATGTCACCTCCGGCGTGCGTGCCGTGCCCCTGTCCAAAGATGGCAAGACCTTCATCGAAGCCAACGCCGACAACGCCATCACCGGCAAGTACCCGCTGTCACGTTTCCTGTACCTGTACGTGAACAAGCACCCGAACAAGCCGCTGGCCCCGATGGAGCAGGAGTTCGTCAAACTCATCCTCTCCAAAGCGGGCCAGACCATCGTCGCCAAAGACGGTTATGTACCGGTGCCGGCCAAGGTGGTCGAAGCCGATCTGAAGAAGCTGGGTATGATGTAATACCGCTTCTTGGCAAGAGTGCCAAAAACGAGCCCAATCGGGCTCGTTTTTTTATGGGCGTAAATGAGGGCGACAAATCATAGTCACTTGCGCGCGGCGCCACCTTTCCCGAAAATAGGACATTCCCAGCTACAAGGATCCTGTTGATGATCTCTGCTCTCTCCAAAGTGACACTGCTGGCCGCCAGCACCCTGCTGCTCGGCGCCTGTGCCCAGTCCCCCACGGGCCGCAGTCAGATGTTGCTCTTTTCTCCTCAGCAGATGAACCAACTCGGGGCTGACTCCTTTAACCAGATGAAGCAGCAGGAGAAGGTGAGCAAGGATGCCAAGCTCAATGCCTATGTCTCTTGTGTCGCCAAGGCGGTGACCGCTCAGGTGCCGAGCAGTTATGGCATAAGCAATTGGGAGGTGGTGGTGTTTGACTCCAAGCAGGTCAATGCCTTCGCCCTGCCTGGCGGCAAGATCGGGGTTTATAGCGGCCTGCTCAATGTGGCCAAGAATCAGGATCAGCTAGCCACCGTCATCGGCCACGAGTTGACACACGTGCTGGCTCAGCACTCCAACGAGCGTCTCTCCCGTGATCAGCTGACCGGGCTGGGTCTGGCGGTCGCCGATGCCGCCCTGGGTAGCAGCCAGGGCGGCAGTGCGGCCATGGCGGCGCTCGGGCTCGGTGTTCAGGTCGGCGTGAGCCTGCCTTATGGGCGGGAGCAGGAGAGTGAGGCGGATCGGCTGGGGCTGGATCTGATGGCTCGCGCCGGTTTTAACCCGTCCGAGGCTATCCCGCTGTGGCAGAACATGGGGCAGGCCGCCGGGGGCAAGACGCCTCCCGCGCTGCTCTCCACCCACCCGAGCAATGAGAGCCGGATCAGTGAGCTGAGCGCCGAGCTTGCAACGGCAACCCCCCTCTACCAACAGGCCCGTGCCGCCGGCCTGACTCCCCAGTGCAAAAGGTAATGCCGGAGGTGACACTGCGCATGGCCCGCCAGCAGGACGCCGCCGCTATGACGGTGTTGCAGCGAGCCAGTTGGCTGGCCGCCTATGGCGAAATACTGGGCGCCGACTTGCTCGACAACCTATCCCCGAGTGTGCACTTGCAGTTGTGGCGCAGGCGGCTGGGAAGCAATGACCCAAGGCCCATGCTGGTCTGTGTTCAGGGGGTGGTAGTGGGTCTGCTCTATTGGCGGCATCAGGATGGCGAGACGGGTCCCGAGGCGCATATCCGCGCCTTCTATCTGCATCCGGCCCATTGGCGTCATGGTTATGGCAAGCGGCTCTGGCAGGCGGTGGCCATGCAGATGCGGCGAGCCGGGTATGATCGAGTCAGCCTCTGGCTGCTGACAGGCAACCTGGTGGGGGAAGGCTTCTACCTGCGCCGCGGTTTTCAGTTCGATGGCGTCCAACGCACTCTGAGCCAGCAGGGCCGACCCTGCCTGCAGCAAAAAATGTCCCGCGACTTGTGACTAGGCTCCGTTTTTTCGGGGTGGGTCACTTTATTTTTCTTGCGAATTAATACAATGACCAGCTCTGGAACAGAGTCGTTTTCTCAGCTGCAAGGGAGTGTGGGCATGTATTACGGTTTCGATATAGGTGGTACCAAGGTGGCGTTTGCCGTCTATGACGGTGCCTTGACCCTGTGTCACGAGGAGCGTCTGGCGACCCCGGGGGACGACTACGAGTCGCTGCAACAGATCATCCTTGGCCGAGTGCTGGCGGCGGATAAACGTTATGGCGTGCGTGGCACCGTCGGTATCGGCTTTCCGGGCATCCTCAACCGTGCCGACAAGAGCATAGTGGCCGCCAATCTGCCCTGTATCAACGGCCGCCATCTGGGAGCGGATCTGGGTGCCAGGCTCGATCGCGAGGTGCGGGTCGATAACGATGCCAACTGCTTCCTCTGGTCCGAAGTGCATCAAGGGGCAGCCGAAGGAGCCGACGCGGCCTTGGCGGTCACCATTGGTACCGGCATCGGCGGCGCCGTCTATGTCAATGGCCGTCTGGTTCAGGGCCGCAACTGGCTGGCGGGGGAGATAGGTCACTATCCGCTGCCCGGCACCATATTGATGAAGTACCCCGACCTGCCTCGCCCACGTTGTGGCTGTGGTCGACTCGCTTGTTTCGAAACTTATGCCTCCGGTACGGGGTTGGAGCGTCTCTACCTGCATCTGAGTGGCGAGCGCGCCTCCGGCCAGCAGATAGTATCGCGTTTCGAGGCCAGAGAGCCTCATGCGGTCGCAACCCTGGATTGCTGGCTCGAAATCATGGCGGCGGGGCTGGCCACTGCACTCTCCGTGCTGGATCCGGACGTGGTGGTACTCGGTGGTGGCCTCTGTGGCCTGGCCGCTCTTTATGAACAATTGCCGCTGCGCCTGCCGGGGCACCTGCTGCCCGGGGTGGCTCTGCCCGAGATCCGCCAGGCCCGTTTCGGCGGTGCAGGCGGGGTACGTGGTGCGGCGCTGCTCCATCTGTGAGACCCGATGACGGGTCTCACCTCATCCATCACGAGGAGTTATGATGACCCGTCTCGAAGTCTGCATCGATAACCTTGAATCCCTGTTTACCGCTCAGGATGCGGGGGCAGACCGTATTGAGCTCTGCTCGGCCCTCGGGCTTGGAGGGCTCACTCCCTCCTATGGCTTCATGCAGCAGGCTGCACGCCATGGCCGTGTTCCCATCTATGCCATGATCAGGCCCCGTGCCGGGGATTTCTGTTTTAGCGAACTCGAATTTGAGTTGATGCTGCAAGACATAGCCGCAGCCCGCGCCGCGGGTCTGCAAGGGGTGGTGGTTGGCCTGCTCGATGAACAGGGGCGTGTGCCCGCGACTGAGCTCCAACAGCTGATGGTGGCTGCTGGCCCCCTGGGCGTCACCTTCCACCGCGCCATCGATCTCAGCGCTAACTGGCGCGCCGATCTGGAGACCATAGTCGCATCTGGCTGTGAGCGGATTTTGAGCTCTGGCCATGCATCGACCGCCCTGGCGGGTCTGGAAACCCTGCAAGCCATGGCGCAGGCCCTGGCGGGGCGCGCCAGCCTGATGCCGGGGGCCGGGGTCAATGCCGACAACGTGCGAACCATCCTGGAATTTACCGGGGTGAGTGAGGTGCATATGTCCGGCATGGGCTGGCGCGGTGGCATGGTGCCCCATGGCGTCAACATGGGGACCTCGGACGATGGCCGGATCAACATCACCGATGGCGCCAAGGTTGCCGCAGTGCGGGCTCTGCTGGACCAATAAGCAGGTTGCGGTGCAGAGAAAAACGGCCGGCCTTGCTGGCCGTTTTTGTTGTCACCAGTCGAATCTGCCATCTGGATCTGTTCGCCGGAAGGGGGTTGCCTCAAGTCCGACGCAGCCTGGCCCTTTCTGCAACCGAATGGAGCGCCAGGTCACAAGGGCGTGCCGGCATGGGCCTTGGCGGCAGCACCTCGGTAAAAATTCTGTTATCATATCCGCTCTTTTGACACATGGACCCGGAGCAGAATCTCAATGTCCCAATACGACTCTATCGAACAGAAGGCCAGTTATGGCATCGGCCGCAACATGGGTGATCAGCTGGCTCAGCAAGCCTTCGCCGGCCTGGATATTCCTGCCCTGCAGCAAGGTCTGGCAGATGCCCTCAACGGTCTGGAGTTCGCTGTCAGCCGTGATGATATCAATGACGCCTTCCAGGTGATCACCAACCGTATGCAAGCCGAGCAGGAAGTCGCCGCCAAGGCCGCCGCCGCCGATGGCGAAGTGTTCCTGGCCGAGAATGCCAAGCGCGATGGCGTTCAGGTGACCGATTCCGGTCTGCAGTACGAAGTCATGGTTGAGGGCAATGGCGCAGTGCCGGTTGCCGGTCAATCCGTGCGTGTGCACTACCATGGTACCTTCACCCATGGTGGCGTATTCGACAGCTCCGTTGCCCGCGGTGAGCCGGCAGAGTTCCCGGTCACTGGCGTGATCGCCGGTTGGGTTGAAGCCCTGCAGATGATGCCGGTTGGCTCCAAGTGGAAGCTGTTCATCCCGCATGATCTGGCTTACGGCGCCCGTGGTGCCGGTTCCATCGCACCTTATTCCGCGCTGGTATTCGAAGTGGAGCTGCTGGACATTCTGTGATCCAGTCTGCTCGATGCAAGCGGCGGCCTTCGGGCCGCCGTTTGTTTTTGGCCCGATGGCGACGAAGGTGGGAGGGATCTCCGGATTTCGTTATAGTCGGATGAGTCAAGGGGGGAGGGAACCCATGTCGGCCATCATCGAAGTAGTCGATCTCGTCAAACATTTCGCCGGCGTCAAGGCGGTCGATGGCCTGAGCTTTGCCATCCCGGATGGCAGCTGTTTCGGCCTGCTTGGCCCCAATGGGGCCGGCAAGACCACCACCATAGAGCTGCTTGAAGGGGTACTAACCCCGGATAGTGGCCGGATCCTGTTTCATGGCGCGCCCCCCGGCCCTGATTATCGTTCGCGCATCGGTATTCAGTTTCAGCACACGGCGTTGCAGGATTTCTTGACCGTGCGCGATACCTTGCGCCTCTTCTCCCGCCTTTACCCCAAACCGCTCCCTCTCGAGTTGTTAATCAACCTCTGTGCCCTGGAAGACTTCGTCGACAGGGACAGTCGCCGTCTCTCCGGGGGCCAACGCCAGCGACTGCTGCTGGCCCTGGCCCTGCTTGGCGACCCCGAGTTGCTGTTTCTCGATGAACCCACGACCGGCCTGGATCCCCAGGCTCGTCACCACTTCTGGGACAGGGTCAAGGCAGTCAAGGCCCAGGGCAAGAGCATAGTGCTGACCACCCACTATATGGATGAGGCGCAGCAGCTGTGCGATCGCATTGCCATCGTCGACAGAGGTCGCCTGCTGAGCCTGGACACCCCACAGGCGCTGCTCGATCAGCATTTCGATGGGGTGCTGGTACGCCTGCCTGCGCACCCGGCCCTGATGCAACTGGCACTCCCGCTTAGCCGGCAGGGGGAGTTGATGGAGCTGACTTGCCCCGATATTGCAACCCTGATGCCGCGCCTGATCGAGTTGCAGATCCCCCTGACTGGCATGCAGATCCGCTCCCCCAATCTGGAGGATCTCTTTCTCAAGCTGACCGGCCATAGCCTGAGGAGCGGGGCATGAACCGCGCTTTGTTGGCCTATGCCTCTTTGGGCGAAACCATGGCAAGGAGCCTGGAATGAGAGACAGCCTGAGGCGCATTGCCGCCCTTTTCTATGCCCGAAATCTGGAGTTTGTGCGCGATCGCGCCGCCCTGGTCTGGAACATGGCGGTGCCCCTGCTGCTGGTGCTGGGTTTCTCCCTTATCTTCACCGGCAACCAGAAACCCTTGCTCCAGCTCGGCGTCGTAGGGACGCTGCCCGCTGCCTACCAGGCCCTCGAGACCATACCGCAGCTCAAGCTGATCAAGTATGAGGACCTGGCCTCTGCCCAGCTCAAGGTCCGTCACCATCAACTGGATTTGCTGCTCAATCCTGCCGGGGGCAATTACTGGGTCAATCCGGATTCGCCGAGTGGGGGGCTGGCCGAGTACCTGCTCAAGCAGATCAGCATGGCCCCATTGGTGCGCGATATCTTGCCGGGTAAGGCCATTCGCTATGGGGACTGGTTGCTGCCGGGGGTGATTGGCATGAATCTGATGTTCTCCGGCCTGTTCGGGGTCGGCTATGTCATTGTGCGTTATCGCAAGAACGGTGTGCTCAAGCGGTTGAGGGCGACCCCGCTCACCGCGACCGAGTTTCTCTGTGCCCAACTGTTATCGAGGGTCGCCATCACGCTGGTAGTGAGCCTGCTGGTATTTCTGGTCGCCTACTGGCTGCTCGGCACCCCCCTGCTTGGCTCTGGCTGGTTACTGCTGCTCATCACTCTGCTGGGCGGGGCGGCGATGGCTTCCCTTGGTCTGCTGGTGGCTGCCCGCATCCAGAATGAGGAGCTGGCCAGCGGCTTGCTCAATCTCATCAGTCTGCCCATGATGTTCTTATCCGGTGTCTGGTTTTCACTGGAAGGATCTCCCCCATGGCTGCAAGCGGTGGCGGCCAGATTGCCGCTGACCCAGATCATTGAGGCGGCACGGGCCGTGATGCTGGAGGGGGCCGGCTGGCAAGAGGTCACAGGCATGCTGACCCAGATAGGCCTGTTCACCCTGTGTTGCGTCACCCTGGGTGCCGCCCTGTTCAGATGGAACGCCAAATGAAGAGTCTGCTTTCGCTTCTTCTGCTGTGTGCGCTGGCACTGCCTGTCAGCGCCGGCACACTGCGCTGCAAGCGCGATCTGCTGACGGAGGGAGACAGCACGGCCATCCTGCTGGTGCGGTGCGGCCAACCAATGCTCAGGGAAGATCTGACCCGTTATGAGGAGAATGGCTTTGGTGCCCGCATGACGGTCAAGTACGCGGAGCGTTGGACCTATAACTTCGGTAGCAGCCAGTTCATGCAGTTTGTCACCGTCGAGAATGGTGTCATCACGGAAATAGAAGACGGCCCGCGCGGTCAGTGACCTGCGGGCCGAAAAAAGAATATGGAAGCAAAGGACCAATAAGACTCGCGGAAGTTATCCCAACAATAAGTTGTCCTGACGCAGGCCACGAAGCACCCGGTTAACCCTGGTTGCCAGACTCAACGTCTTGTTGCAGCGCAGGTTCTCCAGAGTGATCTCACCCCTGGTAAATTCAAACAGCCCCATCTCCTCGACCATGAAACTGCCCCGGTGAAAACTCTTCACATGGCGTGCTATCTGGCGGGGGGACAAGCTCTTGAACACCTTCATCAGATATACCTTCTCGTTTGGACAGGGCCCACTATGACGGTGCGTCATGACAAAAATATGAACCATATGAGTCAGTTGTAATAAAAAGTGTCGCCCCCTTTTGGGGCGCTGGCAAATAAGCACAAAAAAGATCCGCATGGCCATTACCGGTATCATTAGTATGCTATTTGGGCGATATGGGTCTATTTTTTATTCACAACATGTATATCGGGCCATCTGGATATTTTGTGCTGTTGCACCAGTCCAGTGCTTGTTTGCACCGATTGACAGGCTTTTTTCGGGCTGGATAAGCTGCAAAAAGTGCGGAAAGGAAACGTGTCATCGGCAGGCTGCGGTGATGAAAATGTGAGTTGAACCACAGGGAAGAGTGATATGAAACAGATACATAAAATTGGCGTGCTGGTTGCGTTGTCGCTGACGGCGGCCAATGTCTGGGCTGAAGGCACCTTGGATGCGGTCAAGAAGAAAGGGTTCGTACAGTGCGGGGTCGGGGATGGTCTGCCCGGTTTCTCCAACCCGGACGCCAAGGGCACCTGGACCGGCCTGGACGTGGATGTGTGCCGCGCCGTCGCCGCCGCCGTGCTGGGGGATGCAACCAAGGTCAAATATGTTTCCCTTACCGCCAAGGAGCGCTTCACCGCGCTGCAATCCGGGGAGGTTGACATACTTTCGCGCAACACCACCTGGACCATGACCCGTGATGCTTCGCTTGGTCTCACCTTTGCCGGGGTCAACTACTACGACGGTCAAGGCTTCATGGTTTCCAAAACCCTAGGGGTAAAAAGTGCCAAGGAGCTGGATGGTGCTGCCGTTTGCATCCAGTCTGGAACCACCACCGAGCTCAACCTGGCCGATTATTTCCGTGCCAACGGTGGCATGAAATATACCCCAGTGGTGTTCGATACCTCGGATCAGACTGTCAAGGGCTTTGAGGCCGGGCGCTGCGATGTGCTGACCTCGGATCAATCCCAGCTCTACTCCCTCAAGATCAAGCTCTCCAAGCCGGAGAACGCCATAGTGCTGCCTGAAGTTATCTCCAAGGAGCCGCTGGGACCTGTGGTACGCCAAGGGGATGAGCCCTGGCTCAAGGTGGTGCGCTGGAGCATGTTTGCGCTGCTCAACGCCGAAGAGGCCGGAGTGACCAGTGCCAACGTGGATGAGATGCTTAAATCCACCAACCCGGATATACGCCGTCTGCTCGGGCTTGAGGATCCCAAGGGCAGCATACTCGGCCTGGATGACAAGTGGGCTTATCACGTCATCAAGCAGGTCGGTAATTACGGTGAGATGTTCGAGCGCAACGTCGGTGCCGGCTCACCACTCAAGATAGACCGTGGCATCAATGCCTTGTGGAACAAGGGTGGTCTCATGTACGCACCACCCATTCGCTAGGTATTCTGGCAGGGGGCTTAGAGCCCCCCGCTTTCCTCTTGCCTTGGCTTTGTCGGAGTAACCCCTATGGCGTCACAATCGCACGACCAGAGGAAGGAACAGGGCCGCTGGTGGTATGACGCGAAGGTGAGGGCGCTGATCTTCCAGTGTCTGGCCGTCGCGGCAGTCCTCGGTTTCCTGTTCTACATCATCAATAACGCCCTGACCAACCTGGAAGCCCGTGGTATCACCACAGGATTTGGCTTTCTCGGCAACACGGCCGGCTTTGGCATATTGCAGAGCCTGATCCCCTACGACGAGACTGACACCTTTGGTCGCACCTTCGTGGTAGGGCTGCTCAATACGCTGCTCATCTCCGTGCTGGGCATCATATTGGCGACCCTGCTCGGCTTCGTCATCGGGGTGGCGCGACTGTCGAAGAACTGGTTGGTGTCGCGCATCGCAACCGTCTATATCGAGACCTTCCGCAACGTCCCTCTGTTGCTGCAGATCTTCTTCTGGTACTTCTCGGTACTGCGGACCCTGCCATCGCCGCGTGAGAGCGTGAATCTGGGCGATCTGGCCTTTCTCAACGTGCGTGGCTTCTACATACCCAAGCCCCTGTTCGAGGAGGGATTTGGCTATGTGCTCTGGGCCTTGCTGCTGGCCCTTATCCTGAGTTGGGGCATACGGCGCTGGGCACACCGTCGCCAGGAGTTGACGGGGCAAATCTTCCCGGTCTGGCTCAGCTCCCTCGCGCTTATCCTGTTGCTGCCGCTTGCTACCTTCTGGCTGGTGGGCAGCCCGCTTGCCTGGAGTCTGCCCTCCTTGCAGGGCTTCAATTTTCGCGGCGGCCTGACAGTGTTGCCAGAGCTGGCGGCCCTGCTGCTGGCGTTGACCATCTATACGGCGGCCTTCATCGCCGAGATAGTGCGCTCCGGCATACTGGCCGTCAGTCATGGCCAGACGGAGGCGGCCTCGGCCCTGGGGCTTTCTACGACCCGAACCCTGCGCTTGGTGATCATTCCCCAGGCGATGCGCGTCATCATTCCGCCGCTCACCAGCCAGTATCTCAACTTGACCAAGAACTCGTCCCTGGCGACCGCCATCGGTTACCCGGATCTTGTCTCGGTATTCATGGGTACCACCCTCAACCAGACTGGGCAGGCCATTGAAGTGATCGCCATGACCATGGGGGTCTATCTCGTCATCAGTATCAGCACCTCAGTGCTGATGAACATCTACAACCGCAAGATGGCGCTGGTGGAACGATGATGAGGCCAGATGACAGGCAAGAGACTGGCACTTATCACCTTCATACTAGCGGTGTTTGGCATATGACAAGGGGGCGCTATGTTCGTCACTGAGATGCAAGAGGCTTTGCCGCCGCCTGACAACCGGCGCGGCCTGCTCGCCTGGCTGCGCGCCAATCTGTTTCCCAATTGGTGGAATGGCTTGGTGACCCTGCTACTGGCCTATCTGCTGCTGCCCGCACTCTGGCACCTGATCGACTGGGCCTTCATTTCCGCGACCTGGAGTGGCAACGGTCGGGCTGATTGTGACCCAGAGGGGGCCTGCTGGCTCTTTATCGAAAGTCGTTTTGGCCAGTATATCTACGGTTTTTATCCGATCGACCAACGCTGGCGGGTTAACATAGTGTTTGTTGGACTGGCCGGCTTGTTGGCGCTGCTGATCTGGCCCAAGACGCCGCGCAAGGGGTGGTTGGCACTCTTTACCCTGCTGGTGTTTCCCTGCCTTGCCTATGTGCTGTTGCACGGTGGTTTTGGGTTGAAAAACGTTGACACCAACCGTTGGGGGGGCTTGATGCTGACCCTGGTGCTGGCGGTAGTGGGCATCGCAGTGGCCCTGCCGTTTGGTATCTTGCTGGCCCTTGGCCGCCGCTCCCACATGCCGATCATCAGCAGCCTCTCCACCGTATATATCGAGTTCTGGCGTGCTGTGCCGCTCATTACCGTGCTGTTCATGGCATCCGTCATGCTGCCCTTGTTCGTGGCGGGGGAGGTGGAGTTCGACAAACTGCTGCGGGCACTGATCGGTATCATCATGTTCCAGTCGGCCTACGTGGCCGAGGTGGTGCGCGGTGGCTTGCAGGCGATCCCCAAGGGGCAGTATGAGGCGGGGGATGCCCTGGGCCTCTCGTACTGGAAGGTGATGGGGCTCATCATCATGCCTCAGGCACTCAAGATCACCATACCCTCTCTAGTGAATACCTTCATCTCGCTGTTCAAGGACACCAGCCTGGTGTTGATCATCGGGCTGTTCGATCTGCTGGCCATCTCCAAGGTGGCCTTGGCCGATCCCAACTGGCTTGGATATTCCACCGAGGCTTATGTGTTCATCGCCTTGATCTTCTGGATGTTCTGTTTTGGCATGTCCCGTTATTCCATCTACCTGGAGCGCAAGCTGCACACGGGCCACAAGCGTTAGGAGCTGTTGATTATGGAAAACAACTATGTGGTCGAACTCAAGGACGTCAACAAGTGGTATGGCGAGTTCCATGTGTTGCGCAACATCAATCTGAGTGTCAGCAAGGGAGAGAAGATCGTCATCTGCGGGCCATCGGGCTCCGGCAAATCCACCATGATCCGCTGCATCAACCGGCTGGAGGAGCACCAGCGTGGTGACATCCTGGTCAAGGGGCTGGCGCTCACCTCGGATCTCAAGAACATCGAGACGGTGCGCCGCGAGGTGGGCATGGTATTTCAGCACTTCAACCTGTTTCCCCATCTGACCGTACTGGAAAACTGTTGCCTGGCGCCCATCTGGGTCAAGCAACTGCCACGACGGGAAGCCGAGGAGATCGCCATGAGTTTCCTCGAGCGGGTGCAGATCCCCGAGCAGGCGCTCAAGTACCCGGGACAGCTCTCCGGCGGTCAGCAGCAGCGTGTCGCCATCGCCCGCAGCCTGTGCATGAACCCCCAGGTGATGCTGTTTGATGAACCTACCTCCGCGCTCGATCCCGAGATGGTGCGCGAGGTGCTGGACGTCATGGTGGAGCTGGCCAACGAAGGAATGACCATGCTCTGCGTCACCCATGAGATGGGCTTTGCCAAGCAGGTGGCGGACAGAGTCATCTTCATGGATCGGGGCCAGATAATGGAGGAGAACGAACCAGGGCAGTTCTTTGACAACCCCCAGTCCGAGCGCACCAAGCTGTTTCTCTCTCAAATACTGCACAACTGAGGGGCAGAGGTGCGGTCATCGAGAGGACACCTGCGGGTGTCCTCTCTTTTTAAACGGTCAACGCGGGCACGCTACGCGAGAAAATAGACCAGTGGCTGATCCGACACGTTTTTTCTCCATGTATACTGCGGCGTTAGCAATAAAATGGCTCAGGAGAGCAGCATGGAGTGGGTCGAAGTGGTCGATGACCATGACAATGTCATTGAGGTGGCCGAGCGGGCGAGGGTGCGCCGCGAAAACTTGCGCCATCGTGCCAGCTACATACTGGTGCTTGGGAATGAGGGACAGGTGCTGGTGCAGCGCCGTACCCTCGGCAAGGATTTTTGCCCAGGGATGCTGGATGCCTGCGCTGGCGGCGTCATGACGGTGGGCGAGGTGCCGCTTGCCAGTGCCCTGCGCGAGCTGGGGGAGGAGCTTGGCATTCTGGATATACCGCTGAACGAACACGGCAGCTTCCTGGCCGAGGGCAGCAACTATAAGGTGTGGGGCTATCTCTACAGCTGCCACTATCAGGGGCCCTTGCAGTTGCAGGCCGAAGAGGTAAGCGCAGTCCACTGGATGAGTCTGACGGAGATCGCCAACCGGGCCGCCGAATTTACCCCGGACTCCCTGATAGCTCTCGCGCATTGGCAGGCCAGAGGCGGTGCCTGACACACTCCTGCACGGTGCGTCCATCTGAGGTAGACTGCTCGTCATCATATACCGTCAGGAAGACTCATCATGATCTCAGTTGGCCAATCCCTGCCCGCGGGCGAATTCACCATCTTCACCACCGAAGGCAAACAGACACTGGATACCCAGGCGCTGTTTGCGGGCAAGAAAGTGGTGCTGTTCGCCGTGCCCGGCGCCTTCACTCCGACCTGTTCCAATGCCCATCTGCCCGGTTATGTGGTCAAGGCGGATGAGTTCAGCGCCAAGGGCGTCGATGCCATCTACTGCCTATCGGTCAATGATGCCTTCGTGATGAAGGCGTGGGGCGAGGCACAGAATGCGCAGGCCATCACCATGCTGGCCGATGGCGATGCCAGCTGGACCCGGGCGCTGGGGCTGGAGAAAGAGACAGGATCCTTTGGCGGTGTACGTGCCCAGCGTTTTGCCCTGATAGCCGAGGATGGCTTGGTCACTGCACTGAATGTCGAGGCGCCCGGCAAGTTCGAAGTCTCGGATGCCGACTCCCTGCTCGCGCTGCTGGGATAGTTAATCAAGGCTGAGTTAACCCTTGAAAACCGATATTCCTCGGTTACACTGGCGCCGACGCGACCCTTGGGTCGCCGTTCCTGTTGATGCCGTGACTGTCATGGCGCCCTGAAGCTCAACCCCGATTGGAAAGAAGACGTATGACCCTGGCTTTTGTTGCCCTGATTGCCGGACTGGCCCTGCTGGTCTGGAGTGCGGATAAATTTGTCGATGGTGCCGCGGCCACCGCCCGTTATGCGGGCATGCCGCCCCTGCTCATCGGTATGGTGATCATTGGCTTTGGTACCTCGGCCCCCGAGATGGTGGTCTCGGCCCTGGCGTCCATGCAGGGCAACCCCGCTCTGGCGTTGGGCAATGCCTATGGTTCCAACATTACCAATATCGCCTTGATCCTGGGGCTGACCGCCATCATCAGCCCTATCGCCGTCTCCTCCCAGGTGGTGCGCAAAGAGATCCCCATACTGCTCGGCATCACCTTGCTGACCGGTGCCTTGCTGCTTGACGGTCATCTGGGTCGTGGCGATGCCCTCATCCTGGGCCTGGTGTTCGTGGGGCTGATGGGCTGGTCCATCTGGGCTGGGATCACCGGCAAGGGTGATGCCCTGGACGCCGATGTCAATGTGGAGATAGACAGCGAGGCCATGCCCCTCAAGAAAGCCATCTTCTGGCTGATCGTGGGTCTGGTGCTGTTGGTTGGCGCTTCCCGCCTGCTGGTGTGGGGCGCGGTGACCATAGCTCAGGCATTTGGCATCAGCGATCTCGTCATCGGTCTGACCATAGTGGCCATTGGTACCTCCTTGCCCGAGCTGGCTTCCTCCTTGATGGCCATCAAGAAGAAGGAGCATGATCTGGCGCTCGGCAACGTGCTCGGCTCAAACCTGTTCAACACCCTGGCCGTGGTCGGCATCGCCGCCGGCATAGCGCCTCTGGATGTGGATCCGGCCGTATTGACCCGTGACTGGAGCCTGATGATGGGGCTGACCCTGCTGCTGCTGGTGATGTGTCTGGGCCGCAAAGGCAAGGGCCGCATCAACCGGGTGGAAGGGGGGATCTTGCTCTGTATCTTCTTTGCTTATACAGGTTGGCTGCTGACCAGCCAGTTCTGATGATGCTGGCATGACAATGCAAACAAGAGGGGGAGCCGATGGCTCCCCCTCTCTATGTCGGCGTCATGGCCCAACCCTTCAGGCGACGGCGACCAGCTTCTGGCTCTGCTGGCTGCTATCGAGGATCAGGATACTGGCCTTGGGGAAGAAGTTGAAGGTCGATGCCGATGCCCAGGTATAGGCCCCCATCACTTTCCCTATCACCAGCTCACCAATCTCCAGGTCCGGCAGCATGATGCCGTCACGGATCACGTCGACACTGTCACAGGTCGGGCCGGAGAGCACGGCATTGTGCAGCTCGCCACCGGCATAAGGCGTGCTGACCGGATAAGTGACGTGGTCATAGAGTTGACCGTTGTAGCTGCCGTAGAGGCCATCATCCAGGTAGTACCAGATCTTGTCACCGCGGTGGGCCTTGCCCATCACGCTCGATACCGAGGTCATGGCAGGGGCGCTGATGAAACGGCCCGGTTCGGCAATCTTCTGCACTGTTGCTGGCAGCTTGGCAAGCGCGGCACGGATCGGGGCGCAGAAGCCATCGATATCGAACTCGCCTCCCTCATAATCGACTGGGAAACCGCCGCCGATATCGAGCACCCAAGGCTTGAGCCCCAGATCCCAGGCTTGTTCCATGATCTCGCGGCAGGCATCGATGGCCTGGACATGGCGCTCGCTGTTGGGCACCTGGGAGCCGACATGGAAGGAGAGTCCCATCACCTTGAGGCCTTTGGCCTGAGCCAGTTGCAGCAGGGGCAGCGCCTGCTCCGGGGTGCAGCCAAACTTTTTGGAGAGATCGACCTTAGTGTTGGGGTTGGGGAAGCTGACGCGCAGCAGCAGCTTCACTTCATCCTTGTAGGGCAGAAACTTGTCCAGTTCCAGAGGGTTGTCATAGACAAAGACGGTGCAGCCATATTCCAGCGCATAACGAATATCGCTGTCGCGCTTGATGGGATGGGTATGGATGCAGCGACCCGGGCGAACCCCTTGGCTGCGCACCAGATCCACTTCGCCATTGGTGGCCAGATCGAAGCAGGCTCCCTCTTCCTTGAGCACAGAGACCACGGCCTCATGGGGCAGGGGTTTGAGCGCGTAGTGCAGGCGCACCTCGGGCAGGGCGGCAGACAGAGCCCGATATTGGCGGCGTACGGCAGCCTTGTCGAGCAGCAACAGGGGAGAGCCAAATTGTTCAACCAGCTGGCGGTAATCTTGTGCCACAAGGGTCTCTTTCATTGTCTTTTGATCATCCTTAGGGGGCGGAGTTGCCCTAGCCTTGGTTTGTTGAGACGGCAACGGCCGGCTCAGGCGAGCGGTCCGGAAGGGACCTATCCAGCAAGCTGCATAACTTTCATGGTTACTGCTTGGATATGCGCGCAATTATCGGTTTATTGATTTGTCATGCAAGCTTTTTGATTGTCTATGTTGGCAAGATTTTCTGGTCGAGACGAAAGGGGAAATTGATATCCGCTGCGAAAAGGGTGTTCTGGATTCAAGGAGAGCTTTTGGGTCAGCTGTGGGCTAACTAATTGATAGTTAACAATCTGTTTACTTTTTACCGGAGTTGGGACGCCAGAGAGAAAAACAGGGATTTCTGCGAGACAGGTCACATTATTTTGGACTAATATGCCGCTGCCTAATCCAAAACTAGTTCGGATGAAGGTAGCAGGAGAGCGATGGGGGACCATCCACCGAAGAAGTAAATCTTTCAGGTACCGGGCAACCGGTGTGGACTGCTACTGGACGATACTCTGGAGAGACCCGTTTAATCGGGCGCCGAAGGAGCAAGGTCTTGTTTATCAATGATAAATAGACCGGAAACTCTCAGGCAAAAGGACAGAGGGGATGGGATGGTTGTACCTGGGCTTAGCCCGCATCCGATCGCCTCTGGCGATCGTGACTATTTGGGAAGATCATCCTTCTCCTCCTTAATTTATGTTTTTTAAGGAGGATGCATGTCATCAATTCAATCGGCCCTGACGGCCATCGATAATCTTGTCTGGGGGCCACCCCTGCTGATCCTGCTGGTCGGGACCGGTGTTTATCTCACTCTTCGCCTCGGCCTGCTGCAGCTGGTACGGCTGCCCCTGGCCCTCAAGCTGGTGTTTGGTCGTGATCAGGGCCAAGGCAAACAGGGGGATGTCTCCAGTTTTGCCGCGCTCTGTACCGCGCTCTCGGCCACCATAGGCACAGGCAACATCGTCGGAGTCGCTACCGCCATCAAGCTAGGTGGCCCGGGCGCCCTGTTCTGGATGTGGATGGCGGCCCTGTTTGGCATGGCCACCAAATATGCCGAGTGCCTGCTGGCGGTCAAATATCGACAGCTGGACAGCAACGGCCAGATGGCGGGCGGCCCCATGTACTATCTGGAGAAGGGGCTCGGCAGCCGGTGGCTGGCCAAGTTGTTCGCCCTGTTTGGCATAGGCGTCGCCTTCTTTGGCATAGGCACCTTCCCGCAGGTCAATGCCATCTCCGACGCCATGACGATCTCCTTCTCGGTGCCCCGTGAGTGGACTGCCCTGGTGCTGACCCTGCTGGTCGCTCTGGTGACTCTGGGTGGGATCAAGTCCATCTCAAGCGTCGCCAGCAAGGTGGTGCCCTTCATGGCGCTCTTCTATATCGCCGCCTGTCTCGGGGTGCTGGTAAACAATGTCGGTGCCTTGTCGGAGGCGGTCGCCTTGGTGATCAGCAGCGCCTTCAGCGGCCATGCCGCGACCGGTGGCTTCGTCGGTGCAAGCATCATGCTGGCTATCCAGTCCGGAGTGGCGCGGGGGGTGTTTTCCAACGAATCGGGTCTAGGTTCAGCCCCCATCGCGGCGGCGGCAGCCAAGACCAACTCCTGCGTGGAGCAGGGGTTGGTCTCCATGACGGGCACTTTCTTCGATACCATCATCATCTGCACCATGACGGGCCTGACGCTGGTGGTCACCGGCGTCTGGAGCGGCGATCTCAGCGGCGCCGCCATGACCAGTGCCGCCTTCGCCCAGGGGCTGGATGCGCACATAGGCCAATATCTGGTGAGCATAGGACTGCTGTTTTTCGCCTTTACCACCATCCTGGGTTGGAACTACTACGGTGAGCGTTGCACTCAGTATCTGTTCGGGACTCGGGCTATCAAGCCCTATCGCCTCATCTATCTGGGGCTGGTGGCGGGGGGGGCATTCCTCCATCTCGACATGATCTGGCTGCTGGCCGACATCGTCAATGGCCTGATGGCGGTGCCCAACCTCATCGGTCTCATCGGCCTGCGCCATGTGGTGATCGCCGAGACCAAGGCTTACTTTGCTCGGGGCAGAGATGTTGAACCCGAGCCGGCGCCACAAACCGTCTGACCTGAACCTGCCTTGAAAAAGCAAAGCCACGACCCCTGTCGTGGCTTTTTATTGGCGCTGTGGTTGAGCTGTTTCCTCTCTGGGAGAGGGTCAGGGTATCAGGGCTGTGCTCAGCAGCTCCTTGAGCCGTGATCGAATGTTGTCGAGCAATTGCGCATCGCTGCCTTGCCAGCCAATGCAACGGGCCAGGGTAGTCGAGGTGCCGGGCGCAAAGCGTAGCTCCCCGCCTGCCAGTTCATAGAAGCGGCTTGCCATCCGGGTGCCTTCATCCACATCGCCCGCCACCAACAGCATGGCCTGAGCCAATACGGCGCCGCCGTGATCCTGGCCAGGTGCCAGCCAGCGCTGAGCGGTACCCGTTATCTTGCGACCCTCGATCACCAGATTGTATTGGCCATCGCAAAACGAACCAGGCACGAAGTCGTAGTTCCCCTCCAGGCCATGCTCTCCCAGCAGGGTCAGCAGCGGTGCGCCCAGCAGCCGGTAGTAGTGGGCCAGATCCGCAGCGGTGCGGGGCAGCAGCAAGGAGAGGTTGAGAATGCCAGGACCGTGGGGCACGGCGGTGCCGCCGCTGTCGCGCACATGGACGGGCCAGCCTTCGGCTGCGAGCTGCTGGCAGGCCGCGGCGTAATGGGGCAGCCGGGTATCCTTGCGGGTAACGATGAGACATTGGGGGGCCTGCCACAGGTGGGCCAGAGGCCGTGATGGGCGCACTCCTTCAGCCAGCGCTGATCCTGAGCCAGGGTGGCATCCGGGGGCAGTGATGAAGGCAAGGCGAGCAGGGTGTAGGGCATGACGGGTATCCGTTGACCAGGAGAGTGCACCCTAACGCCACTCGCAGGCAAGGTAAAGCCCCGACTAGCGGGGCTTGGGGGCTTATCTGTTGATTATCTGGTCCCGGCTGGGAGCCGCTTGGGCAGTAGCAGATTCAAGATGATGGCGGTCAGGCCGCCGGTGGCGACGCCGTAGGAGAAGACGCTCTTGGCCAGTTCCGGCAGGTGCTGCAACACCTCGGGTACCTGGGCGACCCCGAGTCCCATGGCGAGGGATACCGCCAGTATCATCAAGGCGCGTCGGTCGAGCTCCTCGCGGGAGATGATGCGCACCCCGGCCGCGGCGATTGTACCGAACATGACGATGGTGGCGCCGCCCAGCACGGGCTCGGGGATCTGCTGTACCAGACTGGCCACCGCCGGGAAGAGCCCAAGCAGGGCCAGCATGGCGGCGATGAAAAGACCGACGTGGCGACTGGCCATGCCGGTCAGCTGGATGACGCCATTGTTCTGGCTGAAGGTGGACATGGGGAAGGTGGAGAAGATGGCCGCTAGCATGGAGTTGCAACCGTCGGCCAGCACGCCGCCTTTGATGCGACTCATGTAAAGAGGGCCGCTGACCGGCTCGCCGGAGACATCCGAGGTGGCCGTCATGTCGCCAATGGCCTCCAGCGCCGTGACCACGAAGATGATGGCCAGCGGCACGAACAGTTGCCAATCAAAGCCGAGTCCATAACGCAGTGGCTGCGGGATCATCAGCAGCGGCCCCTCGAAGGTTGGCGCCTGCACCTTGCCCATCAGCAAGGCGACCCCATAGCCGACCAGCATGGCAATCATGATGGCGGAGAGGCGCAGCCAGGGGTTGTGGCTGCGTTGTAGCAGCACAATCAATCCCAGCACCAGCAGGGAGAGGAAGAGGTTGCCATGGCTGGCGAAGCTGCCATCGGCCAGGGCACCGTAGCCGCCGCCCATGCTGATGAGTCCCACCTTGATCAGGGTCAGGCCGATGAGCAGCACCACTATGCCGGTCACCAGCGGGGTGATGACCCTACTCACCAGATGCAGGAAGCGACTCAGCACCACCATGGTCAGTGCGGCGACCAGCATGGTGCCAAACAGGGTGCCGAGCAGGTCGTCCGTGGGCATGGCGGCCTGCTTGAGGGCCAGCCCCGAGGCGATGATGGGGCCGAGGAAGTTGAAGCTGGTGCCCTGCACCGACAACAGACCGGATCCGATGGGGCCAAAACGACGAGTCTGGATAAAGGAGGCGATGCCGGACATGACCAGTGACATGGAGACGATGTAGCGGGTGTCGTCGGCGGGCAGACCGAGGGCGTTGGCGATGATGAGGGGCGGGGTAATGATGGCAACAAACATGGCGAGCATGTGTTGCAGGGCGGCGAACAGGGTCTGGGGCAGGGGGGGAACCTCATTGATGCCGTAGACCAGATCCGGATGGGGGCGCCGCTGCGGCTCGTCGGGAGCGCTCTTGAGAGCAGCCTGTTCCATAGATACCTCGAAATTTTATGGGGGAGGGGGAGGGAATTTGGCGGCTATTGTAGTGATTGAAAAGGTGAGATCCAGCGGCAATTGGCCATAAACGGGTTTATTTGTCGTAAGGTTGAAACGTTTGCGTGCGAAGATTATGATCCGCCGGTTTGGATGCGGGATGTGAGCGGTAAAACCCATTGATGGCATGGGTTTTTGCCATGCGTAGGCGTAGAATGAGCCCTCTTTCACGACTTGGAGACTCTGGATGTTGAAGCTGTCGGAGTTCTGGAGTGCCCGCGCGCATTCGGAAGATTTCACCCTGACCCGCATGGGATTCATGACGGTCAGGCTGCGACTGCTCACCTGCCTGTTGATGGTTGGCATCCCAGTCTGGGGGGGGGTTGACTGGCTGACCCTGAACCAGGAACAGTTTGCCCATCTGCTCAAGGCGCGCGCCTTCTGTCTGCTGGCTCTCTCGCCGCTGATCCCGCTCTCCTATCTGATCCACTTTCGTCGGGAACGGATGAAACTGGCTCTTGGCTATCTGATGACAGTCATGATGCTGTTCTCGCTGTTCTGTCTGGCAAGCTTCGATTCAAAGCAGGATCTCCAGGCCGGTTACTCCGCCTTTCCCTATCTGCTGATCAGCCTGTTCGCCATCTTCCCCGTGCCCCTCTCCCTCAGCCTGCAACTGGCGGCGTGCATCATGGTGGCCATGCTGGGAGGCAACTGGCTGCTGCTTGGCCAGCCTCTCTGGAGCGCCGCGACCCTGGATCAGTTCTGGCTGCTTGCCCTGTTCGCCCTGGCGAGTGCCTGGGTACAGTGCGGCCAGCTCAATATGCTGTTGCAGCTCTATCGCGAATCCACCACGGATGAACTGACCGGCATGATGAACCGGCGACTGATGATGAAGCAGTTGGAGCAGGCCCGTGCCCGTTTTCTCTACCAGCAGCAACCCTTCGCCCTGCTGCTGCTCGATCTCGATCGCTTCAAGCGCATCAATGATCATTTTGGTCATCTGGCGGGGGATGCCGTGCTCAAGGAGGTGGCCGCCTGCCTGGCCGAGCAGCTCGAGGAGGGGATGGTGCTCGGCCGCTACGGCGGGGAGGAGTTTGTCATCTTGCTGCCCAAGTGCAGCAGTGGGCGACAGGCCATGCAATTTGCCGAGCAGCTGCGTCTGGCGGTGGAGGCGCGCCTCATCAAGAGCCCGACCAGCGAGGAGTTGCTCGAGGTGACCGTCAGTATCGGGGTGGCACTGATGTATTCTGCCGAATCCTCGGAGAGCCTGCTCAATCGGGCCGACGAGCGACTCTATCAGGCCAAGGTGGCGGGTCGCAACTGCGTGGCGGGAGAGCCGGTAGCCCCGGATCAGAGCGTCGCTTGAGTGCAATAGCTTGATACTCCAAACAAAAAAGGATGCCAATAAGGCATCCCTTTTTGTTTAGTCCAGCTGGTACTTGTCCGAGAGTTGGTGGGCCAGGTACTTGAACATGTTGAATACCGCCATGGTCTTGGGCGTCGGGGTGCCATCATCGGTCATGAAATACTCCCCCTTGAACACCAGGACGTCTCCCCGCTGTTCCACGCCATCGGCGCGCATGCCGTGGATGAAGTCCTCATGGCTGCGGATAATGTCGTTGGCCAGGGTGAGCAGGGCTTCCTGACTCAGGGTCTCTTTTGGTGTGTGCATCGTCTCTCTCCTAACCTGGGGCCTGGCACAGGGCCCGCCCCGCAAAACCGATGGGCACAGCATACACCCATGGCCCCCCTCAGATGTTGATCTGCTGCAAAGCGAGGCGCACCAAACCAGTCAATCGAGGGCCGGGAGCCCCCTCAGCTGGTCACCAGGTTGCGCAGCCAGCGGCGGCGCTGTACCCGGCGATGCACCAGCCACACCTTGCTCACCTCCTCGAGCAACACCACGGCCGCTACCCAGGTCAGCGGCCAGCCGAGCCAGCTTACCGCCAGCCAGGCCAAGGGCAGCCCGATGCACCACATGCTGACGATGTCGATGAAGATGCTGTAGTTAACATCTCCCCCCGAGCGCAGTATCCCGACGATCCCCACCATGTTGAACACCTTGAGCAGCATGCCGAGACAGAGGATGCCAAGCACCTGGCCGGCCTGGGGTAGAAGCTCTGCGGGCAGGTTGCCAATCCAGAGCAGCAGGGGCGCCTGCATGAACCAGACGAAGAGGCCAACCAGCAGGGCACCAAGGGGGGCCAACACCAGCAGCAACTGGGATTGCAGCCAGGCGGCGTCATACTCCTCGGCGCCGAGGCGATGGCCGAGCAGGGTGGCGCAGGCCACCGCGAGCCCGAAGAAGAGGGAGATGAGGATCCCCTCCAGGGCTCCGAGCGTGGTCATGATGGCCAGGGAGTCCACCCCCAGGTGAGCGTATAGGAAGCCGTAGAGCAACATGCCGAAGGCCCAGAGGCCATCGTGCAGCAGCAGGGGCAGGGCGATGAGCACGAAGCGACGCGCCTCTTTGGCCGAGAGGGCCAGCAGCCAGTCGGGCCGGCGCGGCAGCAGGCGAGCCTCCTTGTGCATCACGTAGCCAATCAGCAGCGCGGTTTGCAGCAGGCGTGACAGCGTGGTGCCCCAAGCCGAGCCCGCCACGCCCATGGCCTCGAAGCCGAAGTGACCGAAGATGAGGGCATAGTTGAGCAGCACGTTGGCGACGATGGCAATAAGGCCGATGTGAGTCGGGGCAGTGGCATTGCCGACCGAGCGCAGCGCCGCCTCCAGCGGCACCACCAGCGCGGTGCAGAGAATGGTGGCGCCGGTGATCATCAGATACTGATCCGCCAGGGGGCGCAGCACGGGATCCTGACTGGCAAAGCCCAGCACGCTGCCGGGGGCAAAGGTATAGAGCAGGGCGAAGGGCAGGCTGACCAGCACGGCGCTGAGCAGAGCCAGGGCCAGGGCACGGCGCACTCCGCTCAGGTCGTTGCGGCCGTAGTACTGCGCCGCCAGCACAGAGACGCCGCCAGAGAGGCCGGCGACCACCAGCAGATTGAAGAAAAAGACCCGGTTTCCCAAGCCGACGGCGGCAACCTCGGTCGCACCCAGCTGGCTCACCATCATGATGTCGATGAGACCGAGCAGGGAGAACATCATGGATTGCAGGGAGACAGGCAGTGCCAGTCGCCACAGTCTACCCATGAATTCCTTGTCGGTGGTTTGTTTGAAAATCGCTTGCCAATTGTTCATTACTGTTAACCGGGTCGTGGAAACATAAGGTTGATGCTCGATATCATAAGTGGAAGTACGGGAGCGGCCGCTGTGAGTGGCTATCGTCTTGTTTGTGCAAAACTATCCATTATCGATTAAGGAGCCGCGGTGTTCGAGAGGGAGTGTCTTGAGATAGCGCAGAGTTGCGAGGAGCGCATGCTGGGACGCGAGGGGCTGCCTCTGCTGGGCGAGGCGGGGATCTTCCTCACCGGACTGTCGGTGCTGCGCGATCATTATCTTATCCAGCGCAATCAGCCCGCCTTTCACATCCTGCTGCTCAGCCACAGCGAGGGGGGCGTCTTGCTGACCGAACAGGGGGAGAGCCCCATCCCGGCAGGCGCCCTGGTGTTTCTGCCTGCGGCCTTGCCCGGCGGCCTTCGGCTCGATGGCCACAGCTGGCAGACCAGCTGGATCCTGCTCGACGATGTGCCGCGCTGGCATCATCTGCATCGGCTCGGCCATCACTGCTGGGTGAGTGGCGAGGGGGAGTCACTGCGTCAGCTGCTGCACTTGATGCACACCGAGGGGAGCCGTTCGGCCTTGCAACCTCAGCTGCTCTCCCTGCTGTTGACCCTGCTGGCCCGGGTACTGCGCGGCGAGGCGAGGGGCACGCCCCTCGGCAGGTTGCAGGGCTTGCAGCGTCTGGTGGAGGGGCGACTCGATGAGCCCTGGACTGTGGCCAAGTTGGCCAGCCTGCTGGCTTGCTCGGCGCCGCACCTGCACCGGCTCTGCCAGCAGGCGTTTGGCATGGGGCCAATGGCCTGGCTGACCGGGCTGCGCATGGAGAAGGCGCGCCAGTTGCTGCTCTATACCGATTGGCCCCTCAGCGAGCTGGCGGGGCGGGTCGGTTACAGCGATGGCGCCAACTTTGCGAACCGTTTTCGCCGTGCAACTGGTCAGACCCCTGGCGAGTTTCGCCGCCTCGGTCGCAGGCCCGTGCTGACCGGGCTGATCCAGGCGCACAACGATGGCTAAAACCTTTGAAATTGTTGGCCTAAGCCCATAGGATCCAGGGGCCACATCGTCAAGGTACCCAACCATGTTTGAAGATAATAATCAGAAACGTCCTCTCTACATCCCCTACGCCGGTCCCGCCTTGCTGGAGACGCCGCTGCTCAACAAGGGCAGTGCCTTCACCAGCGAGGAGCGCAGCAACTTCAACCTGGAAGGTCTGCTGCCCCAGAACATTGAAACCATCGAAGAGCAGGCGGAACGTGCCTATCGCCAATTCATGGCCTTTGGCAATGATATGGACAAGCATATCTATCTGCGCAACATTCAGGATACCAATGAGACCTTGTTCTACCGCCTCATCCGGGATCACCTGACCGAGATCATGCCGATCATCTATACCCCGACCGTGGGCAAGGCATGTGAAGAGTTCTCCAACATCTATCGCCGTGCCCGTGGCCTCTTCATCTCCTACTCCGACAAGGACAGGATCGATGACATGCTGCAAAACGCCACCAAGCAGAACGTCAAGGTCATAGTGGTGACCGACGGTGAGCGGATCCTGGGCCTGGGCGATCAGGGCATAGGCGGCATGGGCATTCCCATCGGCAAGCTGTCGCTCTACACCGCCTGTGGCGGTATCTCTCCGGCTTATACCCTGCCGGTGGTGCTGGATGTGGGCACCAACAACCAGCAGCTGCTCAATGATCCCTTTTATATGGGCTGGCGTCATCCGCGCATCTCGGGGGAGGAGTACTACGAATTCGTCGATGCCTTCATCCAGGCGGTCAAACGCCGCTGGCCTGACATACTGCTGCAGTTCGAAGACTTCGCCCAGAGCAATGCCATGCCACTGCTCAACCGCTACAAGGACGAGCTGTGCTGCTTCAACGATGACATCCAGGGTACGGCCGCCGTGACGCTCGGCAGCCTCATCGCCGCCTGCAAGGCCTCGGGGGCCAAGCTTTCCGAGAAGCGGGTCGCCTTCCTTGGCGCCGGCAGCGCCGGGTGCGGTATCGCCGAGCAGATAGTGGCGCAGATGAAGGCCGAAGGCTTGAGCGATGGTGAGGCCCGAGGTCGGGTATTCATGGTGGACAGATTCGGTCTTATCACCGACAAGATCCCGAACCAGCTCGATTTCCAGCGTCGCCTCTCCCAGCCGCTGGAGCGGATCGCCGACTGGCCGGTGGGGGACAACATCTCTCTGCTGGAGGTGATGGAACACGGTCGCCCTGACATCCTGATCGGCGTCTCTGGCCAGCCTGGTCTGTTCACCGAGGAGGTGGTCAAGACCATGCACAAGCATTGTGCTCGCCCCATCATATTCCCGCTCTCCAACCCGACCTCCCGGGTGGAAGCCACCCCGGCGGATCTCATTCGCTGGACCGATGGTCAGGTGCTGGTCGCCACCGGCAGCCCCTTTGCCCCGGTGGAATACAAGGGCAAGCGCTATGTCATCGCCCAGTGCAACAACTCCTTCATCTTCCCGGGGATCGGCCTTGGGGTCATCGCCTCCGGCGCCAAGCGTGTGACGGATGCCATGCTGATGTCGGCCAGCCGCGCCCTGGCGGAGTGCTCTCCCCTGGTGAAAGGCGAGGAGGGCTCCTTGCTGCCGGATCTGGCGGATATCCACGAGGTATCCCGTTACATCGCCAAGATGGTGGCCAAGACCGCCATGCTGCAGGGCAAGGCGGTGCAGACACCGGACGAGGTGATCGACAAGGCCATAGAGGCTAACTTCTGGCGCCCTCTGTATCGACGCTATCGTCGTACCTCCTTCTAACGAAAGAGGCTGGAATGAAAGAAGGGATGCCGAGGCATCCCTTCTTTGTTTGCACAACAGAGGCTGGGGTTGTCAGGCTTTAGCTGGCTCGCTATCCATGGGTTCCGTCATGGGCTGCGGCTCGACCGGCGCTGGCGTCTGCTCGGTCTGGGTGCCGGTGACTTTGACTTCGACCCGGCGATCCGGTGCCAGGCAGGTGATCAGATCCGACTTGGCTTTGATACCGTCGCACTGGCTACCGCTGACCGGGTTGCTTTCGCCCAGGCCCTGAGTCGAGACGCGATCCGCAGGCAAGCCCTTGCCGATCAGGTAATCAGCCACGGTACGGGCCCGGGCTTCCGACAGCGTCTGGTTATAACCATCAGAGCCGATGCGATCCGTGTAGCCCATGACGGTGATCTGGCCATCTTTGGGATTGACCTCGACGATCTGCTGGTAGAGATCATCCAGGGCACTGCTCCCTTCGGTCTTGAGCGTTGCCTTGTTGAAGGCAAACAGCACGTCCGAGCTCAGGGAGAAGCTCTTGTCGACCATCACCGGAGCGACTGCCGCCGCCACCATGGGCGCAGCGACCGGCGCCACATAGGCATGGCGATTCGGATGGAATACCAGCTCCAGAGTCGCGACGCTGACGTCAGTGACCCAGCGATCAGTGCCGCTGCCCAGCTTGCCATTGTCGGGGTCATCGCCGACCCGGAACATATAACGGTAGCGGGCCTGCAGGTCGAGCCAGTCGGTCAGCTGAGCCCCCATGCCCAGCCCCAGCAGAGGGGCATAATCATTGTCCGAGCCATTGATGGTGTCGACCTGATAGATATAGGCACCCCCTTCGGCAAAGAGCGAGAAGATGTCACCCAGAGGCAGGCGTCCAATGGCCGACAGTGTGGCCCCTTGACTGCTGAACTGCTCACCATCGACGCTCCAGTCGCCGGTGTTGAGGTAACCCAGTTCGGCACCGAAATTCTCGGTGAAGTTATAGCCACCGAACAGGCTCCAGGCGGTGTCATTCTTGTCGACGTCACTACCCAGATCATCCAGATCATGGCCAATGGATACTCCGCCGCCACCGCCGACGTACCAGTCGTTGGCCTGGGCAGGAAGGCTTGCAGCTGATGCGAATGCCACGGCAATCAGTGCTGATAACAGGCTTGGTTTCATTGCTTATCCTCTTTTTTGTTGTGCAAGAGTTGTTACGCACCATCTAGTTATAGCCACCGTCCATGATTT
Organism: Aeromonas molluscorum; assembly: GCF_051376105.1. Lineage (NCBI taxonomy): Bacteria > Pseudomonadati > Pseudomonadota > Gammaproteobacteria > Aeromonadales > Aeromonadaceae > Aeromonas > Aeromonas molluscorum. Next base: position 1,123,654 of record NZ_JBPQCY010000002.1, read on the forward strand.
TGCGTGGCTGAACACAGACTTAGAGTGCCTGGGCTGTGAGCAGGATCTCAAGACCGGAGTGATGGTGAGCATCAAGGTGCTCCAGGATAATACATGACGAAACAGCTTCGATTGAAAACTTCATGTAAATAAAAGAGGAGGCCATGGCCTCCTCTTTTAATAAACGGTATTCAGCCTGCTAGCAGGGCTTCACACAGTCATTATTGCTGCTGCAGCACTTCCTGTACGCCAGTCACGCGCACTTCGACGCGACGATCCGGTGCCAGGCAGGCGATCAGCTGAGCCTTGGCTTTGATGCCGTCACACTGATTGCCAGTCACAGGATTGGCTTCGCCTTGCCCTTCGATGGCAACTTTGCCAGCGGGGAGACCTTTGCCAACCAGGAAGTCGGCCACGGTACGGGCACGGGCTTCTGACAGCTTCTGGTTATAGGCGTCGGAGCCGATACGGTCGGTGTAACCGACAACCACAGCGCTGCCATCTTTGGGCTGAACTTCAACGATCTGCTGATACAGGCCGTTCAGGGCATCAACCCCTTCCGGCTTGAGGCTGGATTTGCCAAAGGCAAACAGCACGTCAGAGCTCATGGCGAAGTTCTTGTCGACCATGACCGGCTCGGGCTGAGCAACCACTGGCGCGGCGACCGGAGCAACATAGGAGGTGCGGTTCGGGTGCAGAACCAGTTCCAGAGTGGCCACGCTCATGTCGGTTTCCCAGATCATGTTGTTGCCAGTCTTGTTCTCGTCACCCACGTCCCACATGTAGCGGTAGCGAGCCTGCACGTCGATCAGATCAGACAGTTTGGCGGTCAGACCCAGGCCGGCCAACGGTGCTATGCCGTTGTCGCTCTGGTTGTTGCCGTTGGCGTGGAAGACATAAGCACCACCTTCGGCAAACACGGAGAAGATGTCGCCCAGGGGCAGGCGGCCGATCCCGGACAGGGTGGCGCCCTTGCTGCTGAAGTCGACGCCATCTATGCCCGCTTTACCGGCATAGAGGTAGCCCAGCTCGGCACCGAAGTTTTCGGTGAAGTTATAACCACCAAACAGGCTCAGCGCGGTTGCGTCCTTGTCCACATCGGCGTTCTTGCCAAAGTCTTCCAGGTCGTGGGTATAGGCCCAACCGGCGGCGATACCGGTGTACCAGTCGTTGTCAGCAGCCTGGGCTGCGGTGCTGCCGGCAGCCGCGAGGGCCAGGGCAATCAGGGTCGGTGCCACTTTCATTTTCATCGTTATATCCTCGTTGAGTTTGCCGCATCATTGGCGAGCACTCTTAGTCATATGCAACGCACCCGGGAAACCGGATGGCATATCTCCGTGTTGTAGCACGGACAGCATGAATGAATATGAAGGACTCCTGGCTACTCACGGCAGCGACGGCTTCCGTGGACAACTAACCGGTAGAGGCACTTTTAATAATTCATCCAATACCTTACAAGCGTGATAACTGTATTCTTTTGGCTCACGTTGATCAAGTTACTGAACGAATATGCAGCGTTATGAGGGGGCAGGGCTGGGTGGGGAGATAAAAGCGGGGTAGGGCTCCGACAGAGATTGTCGCTAGCTGGCCAAAAAAACGAAAGGGGATGCGATGCATCCCCTTGTAGTCAGAATCTCGAAGAGATTACTGCTGAACTTCTTGCACGCCAGCAACACGGACTTCAACACGACGATCCGGGGCCAGGCAGGAGATCAGCTGAGCCTTGGCTTTGATACCGTCACACTGGTTGCCAGTGACCGGGTTCGCTTCGCCTTGACCTTCGATGGACACTTTACCAGCGGCCATGCCTTTACCGACCAGGAAGTCAGCTACGGTACGGGCACGAGCTTCAGACAGCTTCTGGTTGAAAGCGTCGGAACCGATGCGGTCGGAGTAACCAACAACTACGGCGCTACCGTCTTTCGGCTGAGCGTCGATGATTTGCTGGTACAGACCGTTCAGTGCATCAACACCTTCAGGCTTCAGAGTGGATTTGCCGAAGGCAAACAGCACGTCGGAGCTCATGGTGAAGTTCTTCTCAACGATGACCGGAGCCACAACTTCTTCAACAACAGGAGCGGCAACCGGCTCAACGTAGGAGGTACGGAACGGGTGGTAAACCACTTCCATAGTCGCAACGCTCTGGTTGGACTTGTAGTTGTCATCAGAGGTGTTGTAAGCAGCAGTGGACAGGTCAGAGACGTTCCACATGTAGCGATAACGAGCCTGCAGATCCAGGGCGTCGTTCAGCTTGTAGGTCAGACCCAGGCCAGCCAGCGGGGAAACGCGAGTGTCGGAAGTTTCCAGACCGTCGGTGTGAGCCCAGTAGGCGCCGCCTTCAGCGAAGATGGACAGATCCTTGGCAACCGGCAGACGAGCGATACCAGACAGGGTGGCACCCTGGTTCTCGTAACGGGAGCCTTCGGTGTTACCACGGCCAGCGTACTGGTAGCCCAGTTCGGTACCGAAGTTCTCGGTAAAGTTGTAACCAACGAAAGCGTTGGCTGCGGCTGCATCTTCGGTGCCATCGTCAACACCGTTGATGTTGTTCAGACCGTTGAAGTGAGCAGCACCAACACCGGCACCGAAGTAGACATCGTCAGCGGCGTTAGCAGCAGTAGCACCCAGAGTGGCCATAGCGATGGCGATCAGGGAAGGGGCCATTTTCATCATAAATATATCCTCGTTGAGATGGCACGTTGATCACGTGCTTCGCACTTTTTGATTTATGTAAGCTGCAGGCTCTGCCAACGATGGCAAGGAGTCTGACAGGGATCCCGTGTTATCCGGGATCTCTCTCATCCATGAAGAGGGGGGGCGTGCTTGCACACATTTCACCCACCCCAAAAGGGTGTCAATCCGATGACGATGCGCACTGTATTCCCATTTCAAACCATGATCAAGCTCACAAAAGAGGCATAAGCCAAATTGTGTCGCTCACGCAAGCTGGGGTTCAGCTTCGTTGTTCAGTGGTCTAAGTAAGTCCTATGCAACCGCTTTTCAAGCTTCATATAGGCCTCAACCCAGTCTGGTTGCGGGATGGCGCTGTCCAGGCGTGCTGTCAGCACGGCGAGTAAATCTTGTTCGGTAGCCGACTCGAGCAGCGGAGTGAAGCTGAGTAAAAAATGTTTTGCCAGATAAGGGTCGAGAGGCCAGATATTGAGGATGGCGCGCGCGACGGGTTGCAGCGCGGCAGGACAGATGAAGTGATTGTGGCCCGCCTCCAGCCAGAGACCCATCTCCCGCAGGCCAGATTCGGGGACCAGCTTGCCTTGTCCGGGCGCTTTGGCCAGTTCAATGTGCTGACCATTATGCAGTTTAAGAGTGCCGTCCGCGTGCAAGGCGCCGTCATGGCCACGTAGCGTTAATCCGGCTTGCTCCTGGTTCAGGTAGAGGCTGATGCGCTCAGGCAGGGCCGATGAGATCTCGCTGGCCAGCCCCATCATGGACGCAGGTAATAAGAAGGCTTCCGCCCGATAATGCTGGCCTTGTTGCAGTTGCAGGGCCAGATCCTGCGGGGCGGGACTCGGATGTAGACGGGATATTATTCCAGGAAACGCCATTTTTATTACTCGTTATAGATAGTCAGTCGATTATACGGAGGATCCAACAGGCCTTCATAAAGGTTTCTCTTCGAGACTGTTTACCTCGAGCGATTGAGCGATTAACATCCCCGAGGTTTTTAAGGGTTGTCGCCAAAAGGCGTTTATAAGATAGAGGCTCGACCATAACGAGTCCGTTCAAAACTGATACACTTGACTACGAGTCGTCGCGAAAAATAAGGCGGAGTCAATCCGCCATACGGAGTATGGAACCATTATGAATTCAAACATTGACACTGTTGGCAAGAAGATCCGCCAGATCCGCGAAGCCGTCGGCCTGAGCCGTCCCAAGTTTGCTGATCTGCTGGGTGTTCCCCCCACCACCCTGAAAAACTACGAACTCGGTTACCGTGAAGTCGGTGGCGCCTTCCTGGTTGCCCTGGCTCATCACCCGGAACTGCACAAGTTCACTCTCTGGCTGCTCGCCGACAAGAAGGTCGCCGAGATTGGTCAGATTGGTCCGGACGATCTCGTCAAAGGCTAAGCCTGAGATTGCTCCCATGAAAATGCCGCCCAAGGGCGGCATTTTTTTGCCCGTCACTCCCCCATCAGGTCCCATCCATCGCGATGAGCACAATGCATAAGCTGATTCAGCGGCTCTTTTCATCCAGCGACACACCTCGGCCGCGCCAGCGCGTCATGCTCAAGGGGCTGGGGCTCTTCCAGACAGAGAGGGCGTGCCAAAAGAGCGCCTGGTGGCGCTCTTTTTTCGGGGGCATCCTGGCTTAGGGGGAGGGGTCTGGCGTGGCAGGCAGCAGCCCGAGCCGGGTCAGCTCCTCTTTGAGCTGATGGGCGTTGCGCTCGACGCAAGCCTCGCCTTCATCAATGGCCTCTCCTGCCCGGTGAAAATCCATGATGGAGAGGTTGCCAAGGCGGGGGCAGAGCTGGATCTCCGGTGGATCCCCCGCCATGCGGGCCCGGGTGATCCGCTCCTGCATGATGTTGAGGGTGCTGCTCATCACATTCCACATGCCGGGCGGGGTCGGGCTGCCGTTGCCCCCCCGGTTGAACCACTGACCGAACAAGCCGCTCTGGGGCTCGATCACCTCATCCGGTTCCTGATCCCAGGGCTGATGCATATCGGTATTGAGGTTGACGGCGATCACCACCTCGGCGCCCATGGCGCGGGCCAACGAGATGGGGACGGGATTGACCACGGCGCCATCGATCAGCCACTGCTCGTTGAGCAGCGTTGGGGTCAGCAGGCCCGGCATGCCACAGGAGGCGCGCACACACTGGCGCAAGGGGCCCTCTTTGAGCCAGATCTCGCGGCCGGTATCGAGCTCGGTGGCGACGCAGGAAAATGGCATGGGCAGCTCTTCGATGCTGGGCTCCCCCAAGTGGCCGCCGGCGATGCCAAACACCTTCTCGCCGCGAAACAGACCGCCAGAGAGCGCGGGATCCAGCATGCTGACCACCTGCAACCGGGTAAAGCCGCGCACCCACTCCTCCAGGTTATCGAGGGAGCCCGCCGCATAGGCCGCCCCGACGAAGCTGCCAATGGAACAACCGGCCACCAGATCAGGTTTGACCCCGAGCCGCTCCAGGCCGCGTATGATACCGATGTGCGACCAGCCTTTTGCGGCGCCGCTACCAAGGGCGAGCCCCAATCTGGGTCTTCGTGCCACTGTTTTGCTCCTTGATGATGGTGAATTGCCGCATGAATGACCGAGCACGCTGTGTATCCGGGGTCCAGGCGGTTAAAGCTTGTACTTCACCTGTAACCTTTTGTCACACTTATACATAGTCACGGCAAGAACTGGGGCTAGAATGGCCCTCTATTGTGAAATTCATACCCTTGTTTGCTGGATCCATCAATGAAAATGCGTAGCTTGTTGTTGCTCACGGCGCTCACTCTGCTGATTATCGGGGGCTGGTATTACCGCTCTGGCGCGCCCGCTGCCAAGGGCGCGGCTCACCCGATCAATATTCGAACCCAGACCGTCAGTCAGACCCTGACCGAGCCCATGCTCAAGCTGGTCGGCAAGCTGGTCGCCAATCGCGCCGTGATGGTGAGCCCGGAAGTGACGGGGCGCATCGTTCGCATCGCGGTCCATTCTGGCCAGCAGGTGAAGGCCGGAGACCTGTTGATCCAGCTCGACATTGGCAAGCAGCAGGCCGAACTGGCCGAGCAGGGGGCGAGTGTACGTGACGAGGAGCGCAAGCTGCGCGACATGAAACGTCTGGTGGCCCGTGGTGCCGTGACCAGCTCCGAGCTCGAAGGCCAGGAGGCCACCGTCGCCATGGCCCAGGCCCGGCTGGCGGCGGCTCGCTATGAGCTGAGTCTGCGTGAGCTGCGTGCGCCATTCAATGGCACCGTCAGCCTGATTGACCTGAGCGAAGGGGCGCTGGTCAGTAATGGCGACAACCTGCTGCATCTGGACGAACTTGCCAGGCTGCGCCTGGATTTGGCCGTACCCGAACGTTATCTCTCCTTGCTGCGACCCGGTATGACGGTGAGTGGCACCAGCTCAGCCTGGCCGGATCAAACGTTTCACGGCGCCCTGGAGACGGTCGATAGCCGGGTCTCCGACAGTAGCCAGAACATCAAGGCCAGGGTCATTTTCCCCAACACATCCGGCCAACTGCGTCCCGGCATGCTGCTCAGCGTCGAATTGGCGCTGCCTGCCCAGCAGATGACGTTGATCCCGGCCCAATCGGTGGAATATCTCGGTGAACAGCGCTTCGTCTATCGCCTCGAGGCCGATGGACGGGTCAAGCGCCTGCCCGTGACCCTGGGTGAAACCCACGGGGAGCAAGTCTGGGTGACTGAGGGGCTCAAGGCTGGCGATCGCATCGTGGTGGAGGGCTTGGTCAACCTGCGGGATGGCTTGCTGGTCAAGGATCTGGCGAAGGTGAACGGCTGATGTGGCTCTCGGATATGTCAGTGCGCCGCCCGTTGGTGGCGGTGGTGATCAGTGCCCTGCTCACCGTGTTTGGCCTGGTGGCGTTCGCCAAGTTGACGGTGCGCGAGATGCCGGATGTGCAGACGCCTTCCGTCTCCATCACCACTATGTATGAGGGGGCGGCCCCCGAGGTGATGGAGAGCCAGGTCACCAAGCCCATCGAGGATCAACTCTCGGGCATCAGCGGCATAGAGAACATCAACTCCTCGACCCGCAAGGGGCGTTCCAGCGTCACGGTGGAGTTCAAGCTGGGCTGGAACATGGTTGAGGGGGTGTCGGATGTGCGCGATGCCATCTCCCGTGCGCGTACCCAGCTGCCCGATGATGTGGATGACCCCCTTATCACCAAGGACAGCGGCAATGGCGATGTCGCCATCTGGCTCAATTTCAGCAGCAGCCAGATGGACAGAACCGCCATGACGGATTATGCCAACCGGGTCTTGGTGGATCCTCTGAGCCTGGTGGACGGGGTGAGCGAGGTGATGCTGTCGGGGGATCTGGAGCGGGTCATGTATGTGCGGCTGCGCCCGGTGGACATGGCCGCCCGCGGCATCAGCGTCAATGACGTCGAGGATGCGCTGATCCGGGAGAATATAGAGCTGCCCGGCGGCGAGATCCGCAACAACAGCATGACGGTGGCGGTGCAGATAGAGCGGCTCTACAACACAGCCGCGGATTTTCGCCGCCTGCAGATCACCACGGCCGCCAATGGCCAGCCGGTCTATCTGGCCGATATTGCCGACGTGGACGTGGGGGCCAAGAACGAAGACAGCGCCTACCAGCGCAATGGCAAGGAGAGCCTGGGGATAGGTATCATTCCCCAGTCTACCGCCAACCCCCTGGCGGTGGCGCAGGGGATAGAGCAGAAGATGACTGCCATGCAGCGTTTCTTGCCGGAAGGGGCCAGCCTGGAGGTCGATTACGACGCCACCATCTTTATCAAACAGTCCATCGAAGAGGTCTACTACACCCTCGCCATCAGCGCCCTGCTGGTGGTGGCCGTGCTCTATCTCTTCCTGGGGCAGGGGCGCACCACCCTTATTCCCGCCATCACGGTACCCGTATCGCTGATCTCGGCCTTTATCGGCGCCTGGTATCTCGGTTTTTCCATCAACCTCATCACCCTGTTGGCACTGATCCTCGCCATCGGCCTGGTGGTGGATGACGCCATCGTGGTGGTGGAGAACATTCACCATCACCTGCAACGTGGCGAGCCTCCGTTACTGGCGGCCTGGCACGGCACCCGCGAGGTGGGCTTTGCCGTCATCGCCACCACGGCCGTGCTGGTGATGGTGTTTGTACCCATCGCCTTCATGGATGGCATGGTAGGCAGGCTCTTTACCGAATTTGCCATCCTGCTGTCACTGGCGGTGATCTGCTCCTCTCTGGTCGCCCTGACGTTGACGCCGGCCATGGGATCCTGGCTGATGCGGGCCAAGGCGACCACCAACCCGCTGACCGCGGCCCTGGATCGCGTGCTGGGCCGGGTCGAGAAGCACTATCGCCGCCTGCTCGGCTGGCTGCTGCCCCGATCTGGCTGGGCCCTGCTGGTATTGCTGCTCTGTCTGGTCGGCAGTGTCGGCCTCATCAAGCTGCTGCCTGCCAACCTGACGCCGACCGAGGACAGAGGCGTCGTCTATGTGTTCGTAAAGGGGGCCGAGGGCACCAGCATAGAGCGGATGAAACGCAACATGCAGCAGGTCGAGGCCGCCATCATGCCTTTGCTCGGCAAAGGGGTCGTACAGGCCATGAGCTTCAGCACCCCGGCCTTCGGGCGAGGGGGCGACCAGACCGGCATGACCATCATCCAGCTCACCGATTGGGCCAAGCGGGAGCAAAATGCCACCGCCTTCACCAAGGAGTTGGCGACCCTGCTCTCCGATATCCCGGATGTGACCATCAGACCCTTCCAGCCCGGTTTCAGACGCGGCTCGACCGCCCCGGTACAGTTTGTGTTGCAAGGGGGCGACTATGGCGAGATCAACCAAGTCGGCAATCAGCTCAAGGCGCTGGCCCAGCAGAGCGGCCTGATGACCAACCCGGATCTCGATTACGCCGAGAAGACCCCTGAGCTGCAGGTGACCATAGACCGTGACCGGGCCAGCGAGCTGGGGATCCCGGTGTCGACGGTGGCCAACAGCCTGCAAACCCTGCTCGGCGGCAGCACCAAGACCACCTATGTGGACAGGGGCGAGGAGTATGACGTCTATCTGCGCGCCGATCAGACCAAGCTCAATGGCGCCTCGGATCTCAGCCGCATCTATCTCAAAGCCGCCACCGGTGAGATGGTGAGTCTCTCAACCCTGGCCAGCTTCAAGCAGGTGGCCAGTCCAAACCGGCTCAATCACTACCAGCGCCAGAAGGCGATAACCCTGACTGCGGATCTGGCCCCGGGCCACACCCTGGGCGAAGCCCTGGACCTGCTCGATGGCTGGGCCAATGAACATCTACCGGCTGGCATGACGGTGGATTACGCCGGTGACTCGAAGGATTATCGCGATAACCAGGGGGAGATGGCCCTGGTGTTCGGGTTGGCGCTGCTGGTGGTCTATCTGGTGCTGGTGGCCCAGTTCGAGAGCCTGATCACCCCGGCCGTGGTGATGATGACGGTGCCGCTCGGCATCTTCGGCGGCCTGCTCGGCCTCTGGCTGACGGGGCAGGAGATGAACATCTACAGCCAGATCGGTCTGATCATGCTCATTGGCATGGTGACCAAGAACGGCATCCTGATCGTGGAGTTCATCAACCAGCTGCGCCAGCGGGGTGAAACCTTCGAGGCGGCCATCATTGCCGGTGCCGTGCGCCGCTTGCGGCCTATCTTGATGACCTCGCTTACCGCCGTGATAGGGGCCGTGCCACTGATGCTCTCCATGGGGGCGGGTTATGAGAGCCGGATGACGGTGGGGACTGTGGTCTTCTTTGGCCTGAGTCTGGCGACCCTGGTGACCTTGCTGCTGATCCCCGCCTGTTATCACTTGCTTGCCAGGCGGGCCGGGATGACGGGTCAGCGCAGCCAGCAGGTTGATGAGGCCATCGGCACCGCGCCCCGAGTATGACGGGCCCCACCATATGGAGCGATCTGGTGACCCGATGACGCAGGCCAGGCCGCCATTGACTACATTGAAGTCATGGTCTACCGGAGATGCTCATCTTGAAGTTGTCACGTCGTGAGGCAGCGCCCTTGCTCTGCCTGGGTTGTGGACTCCTGCTCATGGGAGTGAGTGAACAGGCGAGGTTGCTGCTGGCGGGTCTGTCCGTCTATCTCGTCGGCGGCCTGGTCTGGTATCAGCTCAGCCAGCCACGCAATGATGGCAAGCGCAAGCAGGCGTGGCCGCTCTGGCTCTACGAGAGCCGCCCCTTCGTCATGATCCTGCTGGGGTTGCTGATGCTGCGCGAGGCGACCCACCCCCTGTTCCTGCTGCCCGCCCTGTTCTGGGTACTGCTGGGGGGTCATCAGCTCTGGCTGCGCCATCAGCACCGATTCTGGCGCCGACGCGCCCCTGCCTTGCGTCCCCTCTAAGGCCATCCTCCGCGATGGCCTTATCCCTTGCCTTAACAGGGATAAAAAGCCATCGCCCCCGGTGGGCTCTGCCGGTATAATGCGCGACCCGAATTGTTCCAGGTGTTCAAAATGCAGCCGGTTACCAACTTGTTTTCCTATCCCCGTTACTGGGCAGAGTGCTACGGCACCGCCCCCTTCCTGCCCATGTCCCGGGCGGAGATGGACCAACTCGGCTGGGACAGTTGCGACATCATCCTGGTCACGGGGGATGCCTATGTGGATCACCCCAGCTTCGGCATGGCGGTCATCGGCCGCATGCTCGAATCCCAGGGTTTTCGGGTTGGCATCATCGCCCAGCCGGACTGGTCATCCAAAGAAGACTTCATGCGCCTGGGCAAGCCCAACATCTTCTTCGGGGTGACGGCGGGCAACATGGATTCGATGATCAACCGCTACACCGCCGACAAGAAGCTGCGCCACGATGACGCTTACACCCCGGGGGACATAGGTGGCAAGCGGCCGGATCGGGCAACTCTGGTCTATACCCAGCGCTGCAAGGAGGCCTTCAAGGAGGTCCCCGTGGTCATCGGCGGCATCGAAGCGTCCCTGCGCCGCATCGCCCACTACGACTACTGGTCCGAGACCATACGCCGCTCCATTTTGCTCGATGCCAAGGCCGACATCCTCATCTACGGCAACGCCGAGCGGCCGCTTATCGAAGTGGCCCACCGTCTGGCGGCGGGGGAGACCATCGCCACCATGCAGGACATTCGCGGCACCGCCGTGATCCGCAAGGAGCCGCTGCCGGAGTGGCGCGGGGTGGATTCCAGCAAGCTGGACCGTATCGGCCGCATCGATCCCATCATGAACCCCTATATGGAAGGGGCGCCCTGCAGCGATGACGAGGGCACGGCTCCTATGGAGCAGGAGGCCAAGCCCATCCTGGTGCAGCCCGCTAAACAAAAGCCCTGGGAGAAGACCTACGTCAAGCTGCCGGCCTTCGAGCGGGTAAAGGAAGACAAGGTGCTCTACGCCCATGCGTCGCGCATTCTGCACCACGAGACCAACCCCGGCTGCGCCCGGGCGCTCGCCCAGTCCCATGGCGATCGCATCATCTGGGTCAACCCGCCCGCCTTCCCGCTCGAAACTGACGAGATGGACGGCGTGTTCGGCCTGCCTTATCAGCGGGTGCCGCACCCGGCCTATGGCAAAGAGAAGATCCCGGCCTACGAGATGATCAAGACCTCGGTCAACATCATGCGCGGCTGCTTCGGCGGCTGCTCCTTCTGCTCCATCACCGAGCACGAGGGGCGCATCATCCAGAGCCGCTCGGAAGAGTCGATCTTGAAAGAAATCGAAGAGATCCGCGACAAGGTGCCGGGCTTTACCGGCGTCATCTCGGATTTGGGCGGCCCCACCGCCAACATGTACAAGTTGCGTTGCAAGAGTCCTAAGGCCGAGCAGACCTGCCGCCGCGCCTCCTGCGTCTGGCCGACCATCTGCCCGCACATGGACACCGACCACACCCCGACCATCGATCTCTACCGCAAGGCGCGCGACATCAAGGGGATCAAGAAAATACTGATCGCCTCAGGGGTGCGTTACGACATCGCCGTGGAAGATCCGCGCTACATCCGCGAGCTGGCCAAGCACCACGTCGGTGGCTACCTGAAGATTGCCCCCGAGCACACCGAGGAGGGGCCGCTCTCCAAGATGATGAAGCCGGGCATGGGCAGCTACTACCAGTTCAAGGAGCTGTTCGACAAGTACTCGAAAGAGGCGGGTAAAGAGCAGTACCTGATCCCCTACTTCATCTCGGCCCACCCGGGCACCACGGATGAAGACATGGTGAACATGGCACTCTGGATCAAGGAGAACCGCTTCAAGCTCGATCAGGTGCAGAACTTCTATCCGTCGCCGCTCGCCAACGCCACCACCATGTATTACACGGAGAAAAACCCCCTCGGCAAGATCAGCCGCCAGAGTGAGGACGTGTTCGTGGTCAAGGGCGAGCGTCGTCGTCGCCTGCACAAGGCGCTGCTGCGCTATCACGATCCGGCCGGCTGGCCCATGATCCGCGAGGCCCTGCTGGAGATGGGCAAGGGCCATCTGATCGGCAACGGCCCGAGCTGCCTGGTGCCGCCGGAAGGACGCGGCGAGGTCAAGGCCGAGCGCAGTCTCAACAAGGGCCTGAAACCGGCCCTGACCCGCCACAGCCCTATTGCTCAACAAAGAGACGTTCATCAGCGGGGCAATGGGGCTGGCAACAAGGCGGGCAATGGCAAACCGGCTGGTTCCCTGTCGCAGAAAGGCGCTGGCAACGGCAAGCCCGCGGCAGGCGCAGGTGGGAAACCCGCTGGCAAACCGGCAGCCCAAAGCCTGCCGCAAAAGGCAACGGCGCCAAGCGACCGGCACGGTGATATTTTCTGATTGGAAAGCGATAGATAGTAAAAAGGCGACCAGATGGTCGCCTTTTTATTTAGTTTGGAGTTTCATTATTTGATGGGGCATTATATTTTACCCTTTGGGCCCTTAACTATGGCATGTAGTTCTATCTTCAGTTTCTTTAATGCCTCTCTGGCACCTTTTCCCTGAGGTTCAAATAATATAATGGCATTTTCAATGATGGCGCCTTCTTGACGAAGTCTCTCCGCGAGAGAAAGCATTTTTCTTCCACCTGTTGTGCTATCGTCGACTAGAAGTATTCGCTTGTCTTTGATATTTAACGTTAATGGATAGTCTAATTCGAAATGGCTCTTATAATCGTTGTTAACAACCATTCCCTTTTTACAAACACCCAATATAAATGGTGTTTTTCTCATTTTTGCAAGCTCATACCCCAACAGCGGAGCGCCATCTTTTGGTGTTATATCAAATCTATTAATTTCATGTTCAGACATGAATGTATTAAGAATTTTCGCATATTCTATTGCAACATCAGGGCATGTTGTGCTCCCAATAACATCATAGAAAGCATTTGTTGAGAAACTTCTTGTTTCTCCAATATTTACTCCTGATGATATTGTATGCTCTTCAAGTAAACCCTGTAATCTAACAACATATTCAGGCTCCCCGTTTAAGCATTCACATACCCTGATTTGAAAATTCTTGAATGGGGTTTTCTCTTTATACCAAGATATATGAGCTCCTATTTCATCTAGAGCTTTTAATGTTGAATCCATACGGTTTTTTGCTAGATATCTAGCAATAAATCTTGGTAATAACCCCAAGCTATCAAGTATAAATATTAATGTTGAAAGAGAAAGAAGCCATAAAATTATGTCGTTAAAACTAATATCCCCCCAAATATTGTTTGGATTCATTTAGTATTCATCCACAATTGAGTTAGCTTGTCTATATTTTGTCCGCTAATGCCATAGTAGCTATAAATGGATTTTAATCTTTGTTCACGCATATCAGGAGGGTAATTAAATATCTCATACGACTCTACTTCATGTATACGTATTGCGATTAATAACTCGTATAATGGTTTTACTGATGTACCTTGACATAAATATTTCTCACCATCTATCGCAGCCTCCATAATTATATCTTGAGCTGAATAAAATATTATTTTTTTACCATCTTTGTATAGAATTATATCTTTTTTTGAATTGACAATGCCAAGGCAGAATATTGTTAATTCAAAGTTATCATTATCCTTTTTAAGGAATTCAGAGATACTGATGTCTGATGTGTTTTCGACATATGAGACTATTTTCTCTACAATGTTTTTTTTCATATTTAACCTATCGATGCAAGAAGGTGGTTGGTACTGTTGGTATACACGTTACAGACCTTGCTAAGGCTATTCTTAATGTAATGACAATCAGAGTTATGCTCAACTATGAGCAGGTCTGATATGGGGGATGGAGTTGCGTGCAATTGATTTTGGTCTTCAATAAATATATCACCTACAACAACATCAACATTCTCCGCAATGACAATGCTGGTGTATTTTTCAATGTCTTGTATTGTAATTCCCTGAAGTACTGGTTTTATATAGAGGCAGGCATTCATACCATTTGATTTACAATTCTTGAAAGATTGAAATCTAAAGTCTGGTGGTGTAGTTCCCTTCTCATAGTCTCGCCAATAGGTGATTGTAGCACTGCTAATGTATGCAACAACCTGCCTATTCCATTTAGGATGCCGCGAATTCAACTTCGAAGTGCAATTCCCGATTAAAAATATTCAAAAACCACCTGTGGCTGTTTAAATCCCAAGCATTTGCGCGGCCTGAAGTTCAGCCGCTTTTCGACGGCTGACAGTGCCTCTGCTGTCACCACACTCAAATCACTGCCTTTGGGCACATATTGCCGCAGCAGACCATTGCTATTCTCATTCTGTCCCCGTTCCCATGCACTGTATGGATGCGCAAAGTACACCTGCGCTTCCAGCTCTGCTGCAACACGTTCATGTTCGACAAACTCGCTACCATTGTCAGCTGTGTTTTGGTATGGACATGTGCCTGGTTTTTTTTCACCATGCTGATAATGGTGTACACCGCGCTGGCTGTTTTGTAATGGGAATCAGAGTTATGCTCAACTATGAGCAGGTGCGTGCAATTGATTTTGGTCTTCTTATCACCTCAACAACATCAACACTCAATGCTGGTGTATTTTTCAATGTCTTGTATTGCACCGCTGAAATCTAAAGTCTGGTGGTGTAGTTCCCTTCTCATAGTCTCGCCAATAGGTGATTGTAGCACTGCTAATGTATGCAACAACCTGCCTATTCCATTTAGGATGCCGCGAATTCAACTTCGAAGTGCAATTCCCGATTAAAAATCAGGCTGCTTCAGAAGTTCGTCAAAAACCACCTGTGGCTGTTTAAATCCCCATTTGCGCGGCCTGAAGTTCAGCCGCTTTTCGACGGCTGACAGTGCCTCTGCTGTCACCACACTCAAATCACTGCCTTTGGGCACATATTGCCGCAGCAGACCATTGCTATTCTCATTCTGTCCCCGTTCCCATGCACTGTATGGATGCGCAAAGTACACCTGCGCTTCCAGCTCTGCTGCAACACGTTCATGTTCGACAAACTCGCTACCATTGTCAGCTGTGATGGTATGGACATGTGCCTGGTAGGGTTTCAGCATGCTGATAATGGTGTCCGCCACCGCGCTGGCTGTTTTGCTGGGAACGTATTGAACCAGGTAGAGCCGGCTCTTACGCTCCAACAGACTCACTATTGCACCGCTGCCTTGCTTACCCAACACGGTATCGACTTCCCAATCTCCCACACGGCTCCGCTCATTGACTATCGCAGGGCGTTCATCAATCGATACCGGATTGGGAATGACACTGCGTTTGCTGTTCTTACCCTTGCGATAGCGTTTGTGACCCTGACGCAGATGCCGGTATAGCGTGCCACCGTTGGCCTTGTCGCGTGCCACATAGCGGTATATCCACTCGTGGCTAACCGGGCAGTTAATCATGTCTCCAACGCCACTGATTTGCTCGGGACTCCAGTCCGCGACCAGCGCCATGCAAACAAAGTCGATGGTATCAGACGGGACAGTACGCTTCTGACTCGTCAGCCGTCGTGCCGTGGCAAGTTGGTGAGCCTGCTGCGGCTGATAGGCCTGCCCAGCACAATTACGACGAAGCTCACGACTGATAGTCGATGGATGAACCCCGAGCTGTTTGGCAATGCGGGCCTGTGACAGGCCATGGTCACGGAGGCAGGCAATCTGGTATCGTAGCCCCTCGGTCAACTGCTGGTATTTCATGGTGTATCGCTTTGTTTCTTTGGCGAGAAGAAGCGTACCCTAACTGGTAGTTGACCGCCTCTCTCCTATGCACCATGGGCATTGCACTTATTATCTGAATTCACGGCTCCGTTATTTTTTTTACATCGTTTTCATCTATTCGGCGCTTAGTTGCAAATTGAATAGGATTTGAATACTTAAGCAGCTCTTGTATTAAAATAATTGTTTCTGATTTTATGGTCGCGTCCCAGCATTCAGAGAAGCAGCCTATAGAGATTATTGTCCCGTTAGGGCCAGAGATAAAGCGAGAATCATTCTCTAGTAGTTCCAATAGGGATTCAGCTTTTATTAAATTCAAACCAAGGCTGTGAGAGGATAATGGTAAACCCTCTATCGGCAAATAACAATAGCTGCACTGAGATGAACAACCAAGACTTAAATTTATAAAAAGTCTATGCGAATCACCAGAAATATATTTATCGATGTTTAATAAAATCTGTGACATATTTGAAAATTTCCTGATGAATGTCTGATATAGAACGCATAGCATTGCTACTATTCAAGCAAGGAATAACTGTCCAATCTTCTTTTTCTGCAAGCGCCCTAAATTGTATCAGCGCTTCACTCAGATGCTCATTAGATGATTCTTGTATGTCATGAGTTTTATCTGTATAGATACGCTTGTCTTTTTTTGAAACAAGCTCCTGTGACCACTCCGTTGTCGAGTCTAGAAACAGAATTAAGTCAGCAGTAGGAAGACCAAGTATTTCATGCTCTACTTTACTGACCCATTCTGCCATAGATTTTTTTTCATTTTGGGGAGCCCTTGCACTTTGATGAGCAATATTAGAAAAAGAATATCTATCACATATTACAATATGGCCTGCATCCAACAAATTAATTATTTTATCTCTAGATTCAAATCTGTCTAATGCATACAAAATGAAAATTTCGGATGAACTTGTTCTAGGTTCCCATATTTTCCATGGAGATAGCTTACCAAAAAAGGAGGAAAAGGAAATCCCTTTGGGACACCCACCTTTTTGTATGAGGCGTAAAGCTACCAAATCTCACGCTACCGCCCGTGGATTACAGCTTCCAATATGCTTCATTGACCAGCGAGGGCAGCAACCCATCGCAGTTCAACAGGTTCTGGATGGCTATGGTAAGCCAAACGAAGCCTCCCAAGCGAGCAGCAAAAGTGAGGCAACTATCAGAGAATTCTCGTTTTTTGAACTCTGTCATCAAAGCCTGGCGGCAGAGGCGATAAAAGCAGTCAGGCGGGGGCGGCTTTGCTATCTTGTGCGGCCAGGTTTCATTGATAGGGGGAGGGCATGATGACCATCCCCGATCAACATCAAGGCGGGCGTTTGTCCCCTGCACAGGAGTAGTCAGATGACGGTCAGAGTCAAATCCAAGCTTGAGAAGATAGGCAGTGGCACCGGGCTGCTGATGGGGATCATCGCCTTCAATTTGCTGGCCCCGTCGCTGTTTGAGAAGAGGGAGGGGTTTGACGTTATCCAGATGGTCGCTGCCATCGCCTGCGCCATGCTCTGCTCTGAACTGGGCGCCCGTCTGGGCAGACTGGTCGATGAGCGGGGCAAGTCCAAAAACTGACATCCTGACAGCGGGCCTCTTGGCCCGCTGTCATGTTGACGCTTGCGCGGCTTGTTTCGTCACAGCAGTACCGCTTGTTTCGTTAAAGCCGCGCCGCTTGTGTCGTTAAATCTGGGGCAGTAGCGCCGCCTGACAGGGGATGCGGGTGATCTCTCCCCCTTGCAGGCGGAACAAGGCATCTTGCGGCAGCTCCTGTTGCCAGAGCGCCTCGTGACTCAATCCCGCATAGAGGCCGCGCAGCATGATGCCGGACAAACCATGGGCGACGGCGATGCGCCGGGAGCCCAGACTTGCATCATGGAGCCAGTCGTGGCAGCGCGCTTGCAGGCTGGCTAGCCCCTCGCCATCTGGCGCTTGCAGGTACCAGTCCGGCTCGCCAGTTTGCAGGGCAAAACAGAGGGGGCGGATCTCGTCGAGGCGACGCTCTTCCCACTCCCCCAGGCCCAGCTCCTTGAGCCGCTCATCGACCCGGATCCTGTCATGGCTCATGCCCAGTTCGTCGCAGACGAGGCGGGCGGTCTGCATGGCCCGTCCCAGGGGGCTGGCATAGAGGGTCCAGGATGCGGGGTCGTCCAGCTGCTGGCGAAGGGCGGCGCCCATGGCGCGGGCTTGCTGTTCCCCCAATGGGGTGAGGGGGGAGTTGCAGTGGCCCTGCAGTCGTTGCTGGGCATTGAAGCGGGTCTGGCCGTGGCGCAGCAGATAGAGAGTCGGCGTCATCTTGGTCGGGGCTTGGAAAAAGGGAGTCCACGCTAGCCCATCGCTTCATAACTCACAAGAGGATGGGGTAAGCTGGGCGCAGTCTTGAGGGAGAGATAACATCATGCGTATTGCCATGATTGGGTTGGGTGATATCGCCCAGAAGGCCTATTTGCCACTGCTGGCCAGCGATGAGCGGGTGACGCCGCTGCTCTGCACCCGGAGTCCATCTGTGCTCGACAAGCTGGCCCGCCAGTATCGGGTGGCCGAGTGTTTTACCGACGTGGATGCGCTGCTGGAGAGCCGCCCCGACGGGGTGATGATCCATGCCGCCACGGCGGTGCACGGGGATCTGGCCAGACGAAGTCTGCTGGCGGGCATTCCCACCTTCGTCGACAAGCCGCTGTGCGACAGTGCCGCTGAGGTAGAGGCCTTGTGCCAGCTTGCGTTGCAGCAAGATTGCCCGCTGTTTGTGGGCTTCAATCGCCGCTACCTGCCTGCGCTGTCGGCTGGGCGGGCACAGCCGGTGACCGAGCTGCATTGGCAAAAGCACCGCCACGCCCTGCCCGGGCTGCCCCGCCAGTTCCTGTTCGATGATTTTATCCATGTGCTCGACAGCCTCTGCCACTATGGCGGCCTGCCAAGTGGCGCCCTGCACCGGGTATTTAGAGCCAGCGCGCAGGACCCGGCCATGCTGGCCGGGGTGAGCGTCGCCTGGCAAAGCGGGCAGGTGGCGGTCAGTGGCAGCATGAACCGCAGCGCCGGGGTCGGCGAGGAGCGCATCAGCCTCTATGGCGACAACCTGTCACTCCAGATAGAGAACTGCACCCAAGGCACCCAAGCCCGGGATCAGGTGGTACAGACCCTGGCCGCCAATGACTGGCAACCGGTGCTGGCGCGCCGTGGCTTCGCCGCCATGCTGGATCACTGGTATGAACAAATTGCAGGGGGCCGGGCCGACCAGTCCCTGATCGACAGCTATCTGCGCAGTCATCAGTTGACCGAGCAGCTGGTGACAGAGGCGGAGCAACTGCTGGCGGGCGAGCCGTCTCGCTAACGGGATCCCCGCCTGCCGGTCAATATCAGGCGCTGATGCGCACAACCAGCGCAATAAAAGCAGAGGATCCATGGCTCCTCTGCTTTTTTATGGGGCGATTTTATCGTGGGATGACGTGGGCTTAACCGAAGCGATAACTGCCCATATAGAGGCTGCCATAGTCCCAGCTATCATGCAGCCGGACCGATTTGTCTGCCCCTGCCGCGCCGAGGGCCACGAACAGCGGCCTCAGGTGATCGTCATGGGGGTGGGATTGCACCGCCCCCGGAGCCTGGTCGCGATAGTCGAGCAGGGCCGCCTTGTCCTGACTGTCCATCTTCTCCTCCAGCCAGTGAACGAACGCCTTGGCCCAGACGGGGGGCGGGGAGCCATCGGGGCCGAGCGCCCTCAGATTGTGGGTGATGGCGCCGGAGGCCAGTATGCCAATGCCTTGTTGGCGCAGCGGTGCCAGCGCCTGGCCCAGTTGCCACAATGCGCGCGTGTCCATGCCCGCCGGGATGGAGATCTGCACCAGGGGGATCTCGCTTCTGGCATCGAGCAGGGAGAGCGGTGACCAGACGCCGTGGTCCAGCTCACGCTGGGTCGGTTTGGCGGCCAGCCCCCCTTGCTGCAAGGTCTCCTGCACTGCCTGTTGCAGCCATGCCGGGCTGCTGGCGGGCCAGCGCACGCGGTAGAGGGCATCGGGGAAGCCATGGAAGTCATACATGAGCGCCGGGTTGTGCGCCACGTTGACTTCCAGCTCGCGGCTGAACCAGTGGGCCGAGATGACGACCAGCCCTTTGAGCGGCCCCAGGCTGAGATCCTTCATGAACCGGGTGGCAGGCTGGTCGCGCAGTACCAGATCCGGTGCGCCGTGGGAGATAAACCAGACAGGGGACATCTTAGTGCTCCATCAGAGGGGGCCTTGGCAGGCGATGAAGTCATTATCCGCCCCCTTTTTGTGGTGAACAATTAGGCTAGGTGTGTAATCACTCTTCACTCAGGGTTGATAATCGGGCAGGCAGATGGCTGGGGGACAGACGGGAAGGCTAAACAAAAAGGGAGGCAGTGCCTCCCTTTTTACGGTGCGTTCATGGTGTTGCTAGTCGATGGCGAGCAGCTCCACTTCGAAGATAAGCAGGGAGCCGGGCAGGATCTTGCCGGTGGCGCGGTTGCCGTAGCCCAACCTGGACGGGATGAAGAAGCGAGCCTTCTCGCCGACCGTCATCAGCTGCACCCCTTCGGTCCAACCGGGGATCACCTGATTGAGGCCAAACTCGATGGGCTCGCCACGGGCGATGGAGCTGTCGAAGATGGTGCCATCGAGCAGTTTGCCCTCGTAGTGCACCTTGACCTTGCTGCTGGCGCTGGGGTGCATGCCACCTTCGCCTTCGGCCAGTACCTGATATTGCAGGCCGGACTCTGTGGTCACTATGCCCGGCTTGGCCTTGTTCTCGGCGAGGAAGAGATCGCCGGCGCGGATATTCTCCTCGGCCAGTTTCTTGTTGTTGTTACTGGAGTAGAAGTAGTACGCCGCCAGGGCGATCAGGACGGCGATTAACACAATTTTCATCACTAAATCCTTGCAAGACAATGAGATGAATATCTTATCCCAGTGAGTCGAACGGGGGTAGCAAAAGGGCGCCAATGGCGCCCTTCCTTGCCGAATCAATCCATTCAGTTAAGCCCGGGGGCGGGTCATTTTGCCAGCGCCATCATCAGCGCAGGCAGGGCGAAGAAGAGGCCTCCCACATAGCCCAGTGCCAGCAACTTGTTCTCGCTGCCGACCCGCGCCAGCCACTCGGCGGCCAGGATGGGCAGGTCGCGCAGGAAGGGTAGCCCATAGATGAGCACCACGGCGAAGACGTTGAACAGCACATGCACCAGGGCGATGGTCAGCGCCAGTTCGGCGCCGCTGCCGCCGATGGCGGTGGCTGCCAGCAGGGCCGTGATGGTGGTCCCTATGTTGGCGCCCAGGGTGAAGGGGTAGAGCTGGCGGGTGGTGAAGACGCCGCCGCCGGCCAGAGGGATCATCAGGCTGGTGGTGGTGGAGGAGGATTGCACCATGATGGTCACCAGGGTGCCCGAGGCGATACCGGTGAGGGGGCCACGACCCAGCGCCTTGTGCAACAGCGCCTTGGCGCGACCAACCAGCACTTTTTGCAGCACCTTGCCAAGGTAGGTGACCGACCCCAGGATCAGCAGGATACCGATGGCGATGGTGGCCAGGGCAGGGCCTTTGCCGGGCAAGAAGGCGACGGCGGCATCGATGAGCTGCATGGCTGGCGCTGTCAGCGGCTTCATGAAGTCCATGCCTTTCATCGACATGTCGGTCGAGCCGACCAGCAGATGGGCCAGGAACTCGGCGCTGTGCTGCAAGAGGCCGAAGGCAAGCTCCAGGGGCAGGAAGATGAAGACGGCCATCAAATTGAAGAAGTCATGGACAGTGGCGGCGGCAAAGGCGCGGCGAAACTCGGTTCTGTCGCGGATATGACCCATGGAGACGATGGTGTTGGTGATGGTGGTGCCGAGGTTGGCGCCCATCACCATGGGAATGGCCATGGCCAGCGGCAGGCCGCCTGCGACCAGGCCGACGATGACGGAGGTCACGGTACTGGACGACTGCACCAGGGCCGTGGCCAGGATGCCGAGCAGCAGGGCGACGAAGGGGTTGTTGGCAAACGCAAAGATTTCGGCCGCACCCTCGGCGCCACCGGAGAACAACTTGAAGCCGTGAGAGACGGCGCCCACCGCCACCAGGATCAGGTAGACCAGCGCTATCACAGTTATCCAGTGGAACAGCGCACGATGGGAGGTGTTGTGCTGCTGCGGCAAGGAGTCAGGGTTGTGCATAAAGCCTCTTGGGACGGCGCTGGCCGTCTGCTGATGAATTTGACCGGCGCATTACAACAAGGCTCGATGACACTTTTATGACAAAGTGACGTTTTGATGATGTTTTGATGACAGTTGGCGCGCCTCGGGGCGCCCATTGACAGGGATGGCAAGCGGTCAGGCTATTCCTGGTACGCCCCTCGACCAGCATGCCGGTTGGGTACAAAACTGAGTGTGCTTTGCCTGGTCAGGCTGCTGAGTCACACTCATCAATGCTTGTGCTCACTCCTCAGGCCATTAGACTTGGCGGTCGTTTTTCAGCTATCGCGAGTCTGTCATGAAGCACGGGTCTCTCTTGCTAGTTCCCCTGATCCTGGTCTCCCTTTCTGCTCGGGCTGACGTCCTTTCCTCTGGTTGCAGTGCCGGACAGGTAGCGGTGGGATCGGCCGTCAATGGCGCTACGGGTATCAATAGCCGCTGTTCCGCGGCCAACAGCAAGCAGCGGGTCGAAAATGCCGTGGACAATCCGGCGGGCTATGCCAAGGGCAAGGCAGCCCAGGCGAGCGGCGTGGATGATGCCTATCGCAAGGCGCGCAGCAGCAAGCAGCGGGTCGAAAATGCCGTGAACAATCCGGCGGGCTATGCCAAGGGCAAGGCAGCCCAGGCGAGCGGCGTGGATGATGCCTATCGCAAGGCGCGCAGCAGCAAGCAGCGGGTCGAGAATGCGGTGAACAATCCGGCGGGCTATGCCAAGGGCAAGGCAGCCCAGGCGAGCGGCGTGGATGATGCCTATCGCAAGGCGCGCAGCAGCAAGCAGCGGGTCGAGAATGCCGTGGACAATCCCGGCAGGGCGGCCGCCAGGCGTCTGGTGCGATAAATTCAGCGGATCGCCGGGTAAGCGATCTTCGCCAGGTTGCGACAATTCAAGACGCTTCGAGAATGTTCGATGCCATGGCGGGCCGGCCCCTTTTTTACGGGGCCTCTTGGCCAGATAACCGGGCCTGATTGGACCTGTAGATGAGCTGTCTCTTCTCGTGGCGCAAGCCACCCAGGTAAGGGGGGCGAGCGGATGCACCTTGCTCCCGGCACACATCGCCCTACACTGGCAGATATTCATTCGTCATCGAAAGTGGGTCTGTCATGAAAAAACTGCTGCTCTGTCTCTCCCTCAGTCTGATCACCCTGGGTGCCCAGGCGGGAGTCATCAATCCGGATTGTACCCCTGAGAAGGCGGTCAAGGGTGCGGCCATGAAGGCCACGGTCGGGGTTGGCGGGCGCTGCTCCGTCGCTGAAACGGCCAAGGACTCTGTCGGTCTGGATGACAAGAAAGGCAAGGTCTCCGATGCCAAGGACTCGGTCTCTGACTCCAGGAACAAGGTCGGCAACGTCGTCGACAACCCCGCCAAGGCGGCGAGCAAGGCCGTGATCAAATAAGCATTAGCGCGAGCCAAGATGTCGATGAAAGGGAGCCAAGGCTCCCTTTTGCTGGTCTTGGCAAAGGGAGACCGCTGGTGGAGAGCGCCTTTGCGTCGCATTGGGGGGGATAAAAAGGGGAGCCGATGGCTCCCCTTTCTGTTTGCAAGGTGTGACGGGCGCGATTTATTGCAGCTCCGCCTCTTCGTATTCTCGCAGCGGCGCCTGGGAGAGCTTGATGCGCAGCACTAGGTAGACCAGGCCCAGGGCAGCCCAGATGAGGCCAAGGTAGAGGGAGCTCAGCTCCAGGTTGATCCAGAGCAGGCCTATGGTGGCCGCGCCGCACAGGGGCAGCAGCAGGAAGCAGACGTTGTCCTTGAGGGTCTTGTTACGCTGTTCGCGCACATAAAACTGGGCGATCACCGACAGATTGACGAAGGTGAAGGCGACCAGGGCGCCGAAGTTGACCAGCGCCAGGGCGATGTCCAGATCGAAGGAGACGGCGGAGAGCGCCAGGGCGCCGACCAGCAGTACGTTGATGGCCGGGGTACGCCAGGTGGGATGCACGTAGCTAAATACCTTCTCGGGCAGGACGCCATCGCGCCCCATCACGTAGAGGATCCGCGACACGCCAGCGTGAGCCGCCATGCCGGAGGCCAGTACGGCGACCGTGGTGCTGACCAGCACTATGCTCTGGAACAGTTTGCCACCGACGTAGAGGGCGATCTCCGGCAGCACGGCATCGGGCTCCTTGAAGCGGCTGATGTCCGGGAAGTAGAGCTGCAGGAAGTAGGAGACCAGCACGAAGATGATGCCGCCAATGAGGGCGGTCAGCAAGATGGCGCGAGGGATCACCTTGCCGGCGTTGGGGGTCTCTTCACTGAGCGAACTCAGGCCATCGAAGCCCAGGAATGAGAAACAGAGAATGGTGGCGCCGGTAAAGAGCGGCAGCAGGGCGGTGTGATCCGAGTAGAAGGGACGACTGCTCAGCACTGTGCCTTCCCCCTCGCCGAAGTAGACGGCATGGGCCATCAGGGCGAGGAACACCAGTATGATGGCAACCTGCACCAGCACGATCAGGCCATTGAAGTTGGCCACCAGATTGATGCCGCGCAGGTTGAGCATGGTCATCACGCTCACCAGTCCGAAGATAAAGATCCAGGGTTCGACCCCGGGGAACATGGCGGTCAGGTAAATCTTGGCCAGCAGCATGTTGATCATCGGCATGAACATGTAATCGAGCAGGGACGACCAGCCCACCATGAAGCCCACGTAGGGATGGAAGGTCTTCTGGGTGTAGGTATAGGCCGACCCGGCAGAGGGATACTTGCGAACCAGATGGCCGTAGCTGATGGCGGTGAACAGGATCCCGGCCAGCGCCAGCAGGTAGGAGGTGGCAACATGGCCGCTGGTGATGTCGGAGACCATGGCGAAGGTGTCGAACACCGCCATGGGGGTCAGGTAGGCGAGGCCGATGACCACGACTTGCCACAGCTTGAGGGTTTTTTTGAGGCGAACCGGTGCATCAGACATCAGCGAACCTCCTGCATTGCCGCCAGGGCATGGTCATGGCGAGACGCCAGGGGACTGAACAGACGCACACTCGATGGAGTGGTGCAGAGGTCGTTGGCAATCGCGTTGCCAAGGCTGACTCCGGCGAGCGGAGACGAAGTATAAGAGAGCCCCATCTTGTTCCTCATAGCGGCATAAATCATGGGTGGGTTCGCGCCATCTATGAGTGCGACCCCGGATATCATTTCCGGGAAAAGGCCCGGCCTCGGTATGGTGGTAAACAACAAAATGAAAATAACCGACTTGGCAACCAAGTCGGTTATTTTAGCGGCGCGCATTTTGCCCCAGATGGACGGGGATGACAACCCATGGCAGCGCGGTATGGTGCAAATATTTGGTGCAAGTTCAGGGGCTTGTTCCGGGGTAAACACTCAGCCCGGGCACTGGGCCCGGGCTGAGGTGGTCGGTCGCGGCACCCGGCCTAGGAGAGGGCGGCGGCCAGCGCCTGTTCCAGCTTGTCCAGCCCCTCGTCAACCAGCGCCTGGGACGCGGTGAGCGGTGCCAGGAAGCGGATGACGTTGGCACGCACGCCGCAGGCCAGCAGCACCAGCCCCTGTTTGCCCGCCTCGGCCACCAGACGCTTGGTGAGGTCGGGGTCAGGTTGCCGGGCATCGCGCCCCTTGACCAGCTCCATGGCCACCATGGCCCCCGGGCCGCGAATGTCGCCGATGCAGTCGAACCGCTCGGCGAGCCGGTGCAGCCGGGCCTTTATCTGCTCGCCCTGGGCCTGGGCGCGCAGGTTGAGTTGCTCCTCCTCAATGACTTCGAGCACCGCCAGCGCGGCGGCGCAGGCGATGGGGGAGCCCGCATAGGTGCCCCCTAATCCACCGGGCTTGGCGGCGTTCATGATATCCGCCTTGCCAACCACGGCCGAGAGCGGGAAGCCCCCCGCCAGGCTCTTGGCCAGGGTCATGATATCTGGCTCGATGTTGCTGTATTCGGTAGCGAAGGTTTTTCCTGTGCGGCAAAAACCGCTCTGGATCTCGTCACAGATAAGCACGATGCCGTGCTGATCGCAGATCTTGCGCAGGCTCTGCATAAAGCTGGGGGAGGCCGGGTAGAAGCCCCCTTCACCCTGTACCGGCTCTATGATGATGGCGGCGACCCGGGTTGGTTCTATGTCGGCACTGAAGCAGAGGTCGAGCGCCCCCAAGGCATCGGCCTCACTCACGCCCAGATAATCGGCCGGGAAGGGCAGGTGATAGACCTCCCCCGGCAGGGGGCCGAATCCTGTCTTGTAGGGCACCACTTTGCCGGTGAGCGCCATGCCCATCATGGTACGGCCATGGAAGCCGCCCTTGAAGGCGATGGTGCCGCTGCGACCGGTATGAGCGCGGGCTATCTTGATGGCATTTTCCACCGCTTCGGCACCGGTGGAGAGAAACAGGGTACGCTTGGGGGTTGATCCCGGCACCAGGGCATTGAGTTTCTCGGCAAGCTCGATGTAGCCGGGGTAGGGCGTGACCTGGAAGCAGGTGTGGCTGAATTTTTCCAGTTGCTCGCGTACCGCGGCCACCACCTTGGGATGGTTGTGGCCGGTGTTGAGCACGGCGATACCCGAGGCAAAGTCGATGTAGCGGTTGCCCTCCACATCCCACAGTTCGGCATTCTGTGCCTTGTCGATAAAGACCGGCATCAGGGTACCAACGCCGTTGACCACGGCGGCTTCGCGACGTGCCTGCCAGGATTGATTGCTCATCTTGATTCTCCCATCAGGGGCTAGCCCCTCACTGTATGTTGATGAGTCGGCAGTCTGGCTGCCGCTCCCCATCCTTAGGTTGTCTCATCTCATGGCACTGCTGGTCCGGTGTGCCATTTTAGTGAATAAATAATTCACCATATTGCTTTGTTATGCAATGGAGCCGAAACAGAGATATTTGGTTTCCAGATACTCATCGAGTCCTTCGGCAGCGCCTTCCCGGCCCAGGCCTGACTCCTTGATGCCGCCAAAGGGCGCCAGCTCGGTAGAGATGATCCCTTCGTTGATGCCCACCATGCCGTATTCGAGGCGCTCGGCGACTCGCCATACCCGGGCGATGTCGCGACCATAGAAGTAGGCGGCCAGCCCATAAGGGGTGTCGTTGGCGATGGTGATGGCCTCGGCTTCGGTCTCAAAGCGCACCAGCGGGGCGACGGGTCCGAAGATCTCCTCTTGCAGTATGGGGTTGTCGGCCTGGACGTTGGTCAATATGGTCGGGCTGTAGAAGAGGGGGCCGGCAACGTGGATCTTGCCACCTACCAGCACGCGGGCACCGGCAGCCTGAGCCTGTTCCACCAGGGTGGCGACCTTGTCGGCGGCGGCCTGGTTGATGAGGGGGCCAATCTGGCTGCCTTCGCCAAGGCCATCGCCCACCTTGAAGGCGCGCACCGCGGCGGCCAGCTTCCCGGCGAAGGCGTCATAGACGCTGGCCTGCACCAGAATGCGGTTGGCGCAGACGCAGGTCTGGCCCGCATTGCGGTACTTGGAAGCCAGGGCCCCGGTCACGGCGGCGTCCAAGTCCGCATCGTCGAACACGATGAAGGGGGCGTTGCCGCCCAGCTCAAGGGAGACGCGCTTCATGGTGTCGGCGCATTGGCGCATCAAGAGCTTGCCGATGCGGGTTGAACCTGTGAAGGAGAGTTTGCGCACCAGAGGATTGGCACAGAGCTCATCCCCTATGATGGCGGCCTGATGGGAGGTGACTACGTTGAGCACCCCCGCCGGGATGCCGGCCTGCTCGGCCAGTGCTGCCAGGGCCAGGGCGCACAGGGGCGTCTCGGCGGCGGGCTTGATGACGATAGTGCAACCGGCGGCCAGGGCTGGGCCTGCCTTGCGGGTGATCATGGCGATGGGGAAGTTCCAGGGGGTGATGGCGGCAACAACCCCGACCGGCTGCTTGATGGTGGCCAGTCGCCTGTCACTACTGAAGCCCGGTATGGTGCGGCCGTAGGCGCGCTTGCCCTCTTCTGCGAACCACTGGATAAAGCTGGCGCCGTAGGCGACCTCCCCCTTGGCCTCGGCGAGGGGCTTGCCCTGCTCCCGGGTCATCAGCCGCGCCAGGGCATCCTGCTCCGCCATGATGAGCTCATACCAGCGCATCAGTTTGGCGCTGCGCTCCTTGGCGGTGAGTGCCGCCCAGGCAGGCTGAGCGGCATGGGCTGCCTCTATGGCGGCCTGGGTATCGGCGCCATCCATGTCCGGCACCAGGGTGATGAGTTCGCCGGTGGCCGGGTTGGTCACCTCAAACTGGCGACCGCTATGGGCCTGGCACCAGCGACCATCTATATAGGCAAGGGAGTGAGTCTGGGGTTCGAGCTGCGCTGTCTGTGACATGGGGGCCTCGGCGGTAGATTCAGGGCGTTCGGGATGAGATCACAGGAAATAACCCAGGACGCAACTGTATAGAATAATAAGCACTGGATGACCATAATGGTCGCGGTTTTGTTTTTCAAGTGTTAAATGCGGTTGCCCACAGCGATGTTGGCGTGCTAGAAGTGGTGTTATAGAGAGGTTTTTGGTTATGGGTGTGCAAAATAATGAACGGGTGGCACTGTCCGCCCGACTCGCAGCCACTGCGTTTTTGTCCCCAAAAAGAGGCCAGGCAAGGCCTCATTTTCAGCCATTATTGAGCGCAATCGTGTGAGGATAGAGGGATCATGACCGAACATGTGAAGAGTTACTACGCCGCCAGTGCCAATACCCATGCGCCTTTCCCCAGTCTCGATGAACAACTGGAGTGTGATGTTTGCATCATAGGCGCCGGGTATACCGGTCTCTCCAGTGCCCTGCATCTGGTTGAGAAGGGTTATTCGGTGGTGGTGCTGGAGGCGGCCAGAGTCGGTTTTGGCGCCAGCGGTCGCAACGGCGGCCAGATAGTCAACTCCTACAGCCGCGATATCGACAACATAGAGGCGAGTTGTCCGCCGGATCAGGCCAAGTTGCTGGGCAGCATGCTGTTCGAGGGCGGTGACATCATTCGCGAGCGCATCAAGCGCTACGACATTCAATGTGACTTGCAGCAAGGAGGCGTCTTTGCCGCCGATACCGAGCGGCAGCTGCACGAGCTCAAGGCCCAGCAGCGGCGTTGGCAGAAGTGGGGCAACGATCAGCTTGAGTTGCTGGATAAAGAGGGGATCCGTCAGGTGGTGGGTAGCGATCGCTACGTCGGTGGCCTGCTCGACAAGCGGGGTGGCCATATCCATCCCCTCAACCTGGCGCTGGGGGAGGCCGAGGCCATCCGCAGCCAAGGGGGGCGCATCTTCGAGCAATCCGCCGTGACCAGCATAGAGCCCGGGCAACCGGCGCTGGTGCGCACCGCCAAGGGGGCTGTCAAGGCGCGCTTCGTGGTGGTCGCGGGCAATGCCTATCTGGGGAATCTGGTGCCTGAGCTAGCGGGCAAGAGCATGCCCTGCGGTACCCAGGTGATCGCCACCGAGCCGCTTGGGGAAGAGCGGGCCCGGCAACTGCTGCCGCAGAATTACTGCATGGAAGATTGCAACTACCTGCTCGATTACTACCGCACCACAGGCGACCACCGGCTGCTCTACGGCGGCGGTGTCGTCTATGGCGCCCGGGATCCCGCCGACATCGAGCGGCTGATCATCCCCAAGATGCTCAAGACCTTCCCGCAACTGGCCGACGTCAAAGTGGAATACACCTGGACCGGCAACTTCTTGCTGACCATGTCGCGTCTGCCGCAGTTTGGCCGCATCGGCCACAACATCTATTACATGCAGGGCTACAGCGGCCACGGCGTCACTTGTACCCATCTGGCGGGCAAGCTGCTGGCCGAAGCCTTGAGCGGCCAGGCAGAACGCTTCGATGCGTTCGCAAAGCTCCCTCACTACCCCTTCCCGGGGGGGCGTCTGTTCCGTATCCCCTTCACCGCCGCCGGCGCCGCCTGGTACAGCCTGCGGGATCGGCTGGGGGTCTGATCGCGGGGCTCTCGGCGCGCCAACACCACGGCCACCTCAGGGTGGCCTTGGTGTTTCAGGGTTATTTTCGCGGGCTGCGTGACCCATCAATCAAGGGCCTTGGCTGTCACATAAGAACAACACCGCCCCTGGGCGGCGTTGCTTGTGACGCAAGAAAGCTGGCGGTTACTGCGCCAGGCATTTGAGCTGCTGGCCGCTGGGGGGGTTGTGCCAGTCGATGGGACCGTGGGTGAAACGGTATTGCAGGCGGGGTAGTACGACGTCCAACCATTCATGGCGAAAGTAGTCGTAGCCCTCATCCCAGTCTGGGTCATTGGCCCAACCGGTCTGCAGCAGATGGAGGCGGGTACCCTGGTCTTCAGGCACGAAGCGCAGGCTGACCTGGGTCTTCTGCTGGCGTACATGGGGCAGATGGGGGGGGAAATTCCAGCTGAAACTGAGCAGGTCATGGGGCATGACGGCCATGACCCGGCAACCCTCGCTGCCCCGTTCACCATGGGGGGCGTCGGGGCGAAAATAGATCTCGAACGGGCCATTGGGTTCGGCCACCATCAGACATTCAGGGGCGAGAAAGCTGCGCAGCCCGCTCTCCGTAGTCCAGGCATGCCAGACATCATCTAGGTGGGCGGGAATAAAGATGTTACCTTCAAGTTGCTTGTTATCCATGGTCGGCAAACCTCACACATCCGTAGGCGGGACCCGGGCAGTATAGCCCCTCATCTGTTCAAATTAACAGCAGCTCGCCTGCTTGTGAACCGGTTCCTGTCACCCATCTGGGGTAAGCTGATAGCCAATAGCGTGCTCGAGCCGGGCCATGCAAGGGAGAAAGGTTGATGATCAGAGCCATGACTGAAGCGGATGTGGCACCATTATCCCGTCTGTTTCAAAAAGGACGTCGCCAGACGTTTCATTGGGTAGATCCTTCGCAATTTGCGTTGGAAGATTTTACCGAGCAGATCAGCGGCGAGCAGATCTGGGTCGCAGAGCAGGGGGGCACTCCCTGCGGTTTCATCGCCATCTGGGCGCCAGACAGTTTCGTTCATCATCTCTATGTTTCCGCCGATTGGCATGGTCAGGGGATGGGGCGTGCCCTGCTGGAGAAGGCACTGGCCGAGTTGCCCAGACCCGCTTCCCTCAAGGTGGCCATCAATAATACCGCCGCCATTGCCTTCTATCGGCGTCTCGGCTGGGAGCCGACCGAGGAGACGGGATTGTGCGAGGTCACCGGGCCCTGGCGCAGGCTCTGCCTCTATTGATCCATAAGGGTCGGTGAGCTCATCGGCCATCCATGGTTTCAACAATGAAGAAGGGCTGCCCTGAGGCAGCCCTTCTCTTATCTTGATGGAGCCAATGAGCTGGCCCCTGGGGGAGCTCAGAGCGTTTCACCGTTGCTCTTTATCACCCCTTGGTACCAGTGGAAGCTCTGCTTCTTGCTGCGCGCCTGACTGCCGCTGCCATCGTCGTGCTTGTCCACATAGATGAAGCCGTAGCGTTTGCGATACTCCCCCGTGGTGAAGGAGACGCAATCGATGCAGCCCCAGGGGGTGTAGCCCATCAGTTCGACCCCGTCCTCAATCACCGCTTTCTTCATCTGCGCGATGTGGGCGCTGAGGTATTCAATACGGTAGTCATCTTGTACCTCACCGCTTTCACTCGGCATATCCAGGGCGCCGAAGCCGTTCTCGACGATGAACAGGGGCTTGTTGTAGCGCTCATAGAGAATATTGAGGCTGTAACGCAGGCCGACCGGGTCTATCTGCCAGCCCCAATCCGATGCCTTGAGGTGCGGGTTGGGCACCCCGCCCTCGAAGCCTGACAGCGCGGTGCCACTGCCCTGGTGGTGGGCGCGTACCGCATTGCTCATGTAGTAGCTCAGGCCGATGTAATCGACGCAGCCCTCTCGCAGTATCTGTTCGTCACCGGGCTCCATGGCTATCTGGTAACCCTTGCGCTGCCACTCCTTGCGGATATAGCTCGGATAGGCGCCACGCACATGGACGTCGCTGAACAGAAAGCGCTCGCGCATCGCTTCCTGGGCATACATCACATCGTCCGGATGGCAGGAGTAGGGATAGAGGGGCACCATGGCTATCATGCAGCCAATCTGGAAGGCGGGATTGATCTCATGGCCAAGCTTGACCACCTGGGCACTGGCCACAAACTGGTGGTGCAGTACCTGATACATGCACTCTTCCGGATTGGGTTCCTGGTTGTAGATAACGCCAGAGCAGCAGTAGCCAAACAGGGGGGAGCGCCAGTTACGCTGGTTGTTGATCTCGTTGAAGGTCATCCAGTATTTGACCTTGTGCTGATAGCGGCGCAGTACCGTCTCGCTAAAGCGCACGAAGAACTCGACCAGCTTGCGATGCTTCCAACCACCGTACTCCTTGACCAGGTGCCAGGGCATCTCGAAGTGGGAGAGGGTAATGACAGGCTCTATGCCATGCTTGAGCAGCTCATCGAACAGGTCGTCATAAAATTGCAGGCCCTGCTCGTTGGGAACCAGCTCATCGCCCTTGGGGAAGATGCGCGACCAGGCGATGGAGGTGCGGAAGCACTTGAAGCCCATCTCGGCCAGCAGGGCTATGTCCTGCTGGTAGTGGTGATAAAAATCCACCGCCTCATGGTTGCCATAGTGATAGCCGGGCAGTATGCCGTCGGTGATGACCCTGTCGACCCCATGAGCACCACTCGATAGCACGTCGACTATGCTGGGTCCTTTGCCGCCCTGATCCCAGGCCCCTTCCACCTGATGGGCCGCTACTGCGCCGCCCCACAGAAAGTCTTTTGGTAATCCTTGCTGTTTCATTGGCTTCTCTCTCATCAAGGCCCGAATAAGGGCATGGCATGGTTGTTCCTCGCCGAACTATCGGTAAGAGCCCCATGATTGGGCGCGGTTCTGGGCGAGGTGCGATGGCTGATGGTAGCAAAGCAAATAACAAAGTCACGATATAACGAAATAGGTCATCAGTGATTTGTCACAATGAAAAAACAAGCTGTTTTAGGCGGGTGGATTGGTCGTCAAACGGCGGCCTATGGTCTCAAGGATATAAACGACGGGAACTTGAGTTGTAATATTGTGGTTCTGGCCGATGAGGAGTTGTGGCATATGGTAGGAGAGGTTAAAGTCTGCCAATTTGGCAAGAGAACAGGTTTCACTATTAGTGATGCTGATTATTTTGCATTTGTGAAAACTGAATTTTTGCGCCAACTTCAACATGTCCGGTGTTTCCCCCGAGACAGAGAGAATAATGGCGACCGCCTTGTTGAAGGTGTCAGTGCTAATAGGGTAATAAGGGTCATCGATATGGTTGCTGAACTTGCCGACGTTGGAGAAGAATCTGGCGCCATATTTTCCGAGGGAGCCCGAGGTGCCGACCCCGACAAAGAGCACTCGTTCGGCATCTGAGATAAGGGCGGCGGCCTGGTCGATCAGCGTCTCGAACTCGGGGTTGTTGATGCTCTTGAAGAAACTCATCAACTCATTGACCCCGAAGCGGGTAACTGAGCCAGTGTCTTGCTCCAAAGAGAGCTTGAAGCGGATCCTGAACTCGGAGAAACCGCTGCAGCCTAGCTTCTTGCAAAAGCGCAGCACTGTGGTGGTCGAGACCCCGGCAGCCTCTGCCAGCTCACGGATCCGCATATAGGGGACCTGTTCCCTGTGCTTGATGACGTAGTGATACACCATCAGCTCCAGCTCGTTGAAGGTGGAGAGGGAGACATGATTGAACATGATGAAAACCGCCGAGTCGCTATCAGGAAAACCAAGATTTTGCATGATGACAACCCTAATGCCCCTTGTAAATCTTAACCTGCGTCCCCTGGTTGGGCGACGTTAAGGCGGCGTCAGGTGCCATCAAGCCTATCTCTTCCCGCTGTGCACAGTGATCAGTATTGAATCATGGGTAGGCAGCCATGTATTTACATGCAGTCACTGGATTGACGATATATGTTTATGGCGGTTTGTGTGTTTTTTCCTATCAGGGGGAGGAGGCTTGGTTTTTTATATTTCCTGTGATTAAAAATATATTAAAAAGACAATGGCTTTATTATTTCTATTTGTTGTCACTCTGACTGGGGTGTTAAGTATTTGAACTATTTTTTAGCTTGATATTGGCGCATCACTTCTTCACCGATATTGATGGTGCGGACAGACGATGACAAGGCGAGCATATATGACTCAAACCAACGGTCTCCGGGCTAGGGAAACCGGTGGCGGGGGAGTATCTTGATGGGA
Source organism: Aeromonas molluscorum (assembly GCF_051376105.1). Taxonomy (NCBI): domain Bacteria; kingdom Pseudomonadati; phylum Pseudomonadota; class Gammaproteobacteria; order Aeromonadales; family Aeromonadaceae; genus Aeromonas; species Aeromonas molluscorum. The sequence goes on from NZ_JBPQCY010000002.1 coordinate 1,157,673, forward strand.
TAACGCAGCAAGATGCAGCAGATTTTTGGAGTGTGTATGGACCGACTGGGCGCCATGGAAATATTCGTACTTGTGGTCGAAACCGGCTCCTTCTCGGCGGCGGCTCGTCGGCTCAATCTGGGCCAACCTGCCGTCTCCAAGATAGTGGCGCAGTTGGAGGCCAGACTCGGGGTTAGGCTGTTGCTGCGCTCGACCCGGCGCCTGACCCCGACCGAGGCGGGTGAAGCCTATTACATCAGCGCCCAGCGGGCGCTGGAAGATATCAAGGAGGCGGAGGCCCAGGTACAGGCGTCGGGGCTTGGTCTCTCTGGGCGCCTGCGGATCAGCGCGCCCGTGACCTTTGCCAGGGTGCATATCATCCCCCATCTGGACCGTCTGTTGGCGGCGCATCCACAGCTTGAGATTGACATAGTGCTAAACGATCGCAACGTGGATTTGATTGCCGAAGGGATAGATGTGGCGCTGCGGCTCGGGGATCTGGACGATTCCGGTCTGGTGGCCCGCAAGCTCAGCCGCTGTCAGATGAAGGTGCTGGCCACCCCGGACTACTTTCGAACCATGGGCAAGCCTGGGACGCCCCAGGAGATATTGCACCATCAGGTGGTGGTCTACAGTCTGCGTCAGGGGGGCGGGCAGCGCTGGTTGTTTCGCCGCGCCGAAGAGCAGGTGCAGCTGACGACCCGGGGGCGACTGACTGTCTCGGCCGCCGAGGGGCTGCGCGCCGCCATCCTGGCCGGACTGGGACTTGCCATTACATCGGAATGGATGTTTGCCCCCGAGCTGGCCAGGGGGGAGGTGGTGACCGTGCTCGACGATTGGCAGTTGCCCGCCCTGGATCTCTGGGCGATTTATCCCTCTGGGCGACTGATGAGCGCCAAGGCTCGCGCCTTTGTCGATTTCGTTGCCGCCCTGCCGAGCCTGGCGGGATCCCGGTCGGAGTGGGCGAGTGACAAGGCCAGCCAGACGACCATCCATTCCCAGGAGGAATAACTGTTATCGGCTGCGAGCCTCTACTGCGGGCGAGCCTGACTCACTAGGCTATGCATCATAGCGGCCGTGCTCAGGCACGGCTCCCGTTCAACCCATCGTCAGGGTACAGGTCATGAGAGTCACAGAGCGTTCTGCGGGTTTGCCCGCATCAGGGGTCAGCGGGCGTCTCGTCTTCGCCATGGCCATGGCATGCGGTCTGGCCGTTGCCAACATCTATTACAACCAGCCCATGCTGGAGGTAATTGGCCGCCACTTCCCCGGCCAGACCGCCACGGCACTGATCGCCATGCTAACCCAGCTGGGGTATGCCGCCGGCCTGCTCTTTCTGGTGCCGCTCGGGGATCTTGTTGAGCGGCGCTGGCTCATCGTCGGCCAGTTTGGCCTGATTGCCATCGCCTCCGCGCTTGCCGCCACGGCAAGCAGTGCCTGGATGCTGGTCGTGGCCTCGGCCCTGCTCGGCATAGGCGCCACCGCCGCCCAGCAGATAGTGCCGGTGGCAGCCTCTCTGGCACCCCCCGCCCGGCGCGGTGCCATCGTGGGCAGCGTGATGAGTGGCTTGCTGAGCGGTATATTGCTCAGTCGCACCCTGGCGGGCTTTGTGGCCGCCTATGCCAGCTGGCGCACCATGTTCTGGCTCGGCGTGCCCCTTGCCTTGCTGGGCGCCGCATTGATGGCCAAGATGATCCCTCTGGGTCTGGCTCGTACCCCCATGAGCTATGGCGCCCTGCTGGGTTCGCTGGCCTCCCTCTGGCGCCAGGAGCCAAGATTGCGCCAGGCGACCCTGACCCAGGCCGCCCTGTTTGCCTCTTTCAGTGCCTTCTGGACTGTGCTGGCGCTCTATCTGGCACACTCTGATTATCGGCTGGACGCCGATGCCGCCGGGCTCTTTGGCGTAGTGGGAGCCGCCGGTGTGCTGGCGGCGCCATTGGCAGGACGGCTGGCCGATCGGCTGGGGGCCAGGCCCGTCATCATGACGGGGGCGCTGCTGACGCTGCTCGCCTGGTTGGTTTTTGAGACCTGGCTCTCCCTCATCGGGCTCACCGTCGGGGTCATCTTGCTGGATCTGGGGGTACAGAGTGCGCTGATTGCCCATCAGCATCTTATTTACGGGTTGAGGGAGGAGGCCAGAGGCCGGATCAATACCCTGTTCATGGTTGGCATGTTCCTCGGCGGCACCTTGGGTTCGAGCGGCGCCATGCTGGCCTGGCAATACGATGGCTGGCTGGGCGTCGGCTATTTTGCCGCCCTGCTGACGCTGGTCGGCTTGCTGCTGGCCGCCGGTAAAGCCTGCAAGGCGGCGCAAGCCGCGAGTCACTGAGGTCAATCAGGCTGTCGATGGGATCGCGGCCAGCACCTATTAAGGGGCCTTCCGTTCGGATTGGAGTCTCTCCCTTCGTCGGCGCGTGCGGCCACCCCGCACCATCCAGACGCCATCGGCATCATGACTGGGAGCGCGGCCAGGAGCCGCGCCTTGGGGGATCCTGTTTCGCTCGCCAGATGCTGGCAATGTTCGACGCCGCTGACACTGCGCGGTCGAGATAGCGTGTTGTCTGTTCGTTAACGTACATATCCAGGGCAGTGGTCCTGATAAGATCACATCGTCCCGTAGCAAGTCGCCAAACGATGAAGACCCGTTTTGCCGAGCTTTAAACGCTCTCTTTCTTGCCCGTGCGGTCAGTGACAGGCTGGCTATCTTTTCGCCATGGTCTAAGTGCGAGCCGCCAGGGAGTCTCTATGGCAGACAAGAGAGCACCGCCCAATATGGGCACAGTCGTCTCGGTGCGTGGCAGTGTCGTGGATGTCTGCTTCGAACAACAGTTGCCCCCCATCCACTCCTTGCTGAGGATTGGGGCCGAGGGTGAGATAGTCATCGAGGTGCAGGCGCAGCTGGATGCACAGCGAGTACGTGGTATTGCCCTGACGCCCACCCAGGGATTGGCGCGGGGCGCGCTGGTGAACGACAGTGGTGGACCCTTGCTGGCCCCGGTCGGTCAAGAAATCCTGTCACGAATGTTCGATGTCTTTGGTCAAGCGATTGATCGTCTTCCTCCCCCTGCCGTTACCTGGCGCAGTGTACACAACCCCCCTCCGGCATTGGCCCGTCGCTCGACGCAGCCCGAGATTTTTCTCACCGGGATCAAGCTTATCGATGTGCTCATGCCCTTGGAGCGCGGCGGTAAAGCCGGTCTGTTCGGCGGTGCTGGCGTTGGCAAAACGGTTCTGCTCACCGAGATGATCCACAACATGTTGGGTCAGCATAAAGGGGTCAGTATCTTCTGCGGGATCGGCGAGCGCTGTCGCGAGGGCGAGGAGCTCTATCGCGACATGAAGGCCGCAGGCGTGCTCGACAACATGGTGATGGTATTCGGGCAGATGAATGCTCCCCCGGGGGCACGATTTCGGGTCGGTCATGCCGCGCTGACCATGGCGGAGTATTTCCGTGATGACGAACACCGTGATGTGCTGTTGCTTGTCGACAACATCTTCCGGTTTATCCAGGCCGGCATGGAGGTCTCCGGGCTGATGGGGCAGATGCCTGCCCGTCTTGGCTATCAACCGACCATGGGCACTGAGCTGGCCCAGCTGGAAGAGCGGATCGCCAATACCGATACCGGTGCCATTACCTCTATCCAGGCCGTGTATGTGCCCGCGGATGATTTCACCGATCCGGCCGCCGTGCATACCTTTTCGCATCTCTCCGCATCCATAGTGCTGTCGCGCAAACGGGCGAGCGAAGGGCTCTATCCGGCCATCGATCCCTTGCAGTCGAACTCAAAAATGGCAACGCCGGGCATCATAGGTGAGCGTCACTACGCCCTGGCACAGGAGGTCCGTCGTACCTTGGCGCAATACGCCGATCTCAAGGACATCATCGCCATGCTGGGCCTCGAACAGTTATCCAGTGAGGACCGCAACGTGGTGGCGCGCGCCCGGCGACTGGAGCGCTTCCTGACGCAGCCGTTTTTCACCACGGAACAGTTTACCGGCATGCAGGGGCGCCAGGTCAGCCTGGATGATGCGCTGGATGGCTGCGAGCGTATTTTGCGCGATGAGTTCAAGGATCTCCCGGAGAGTGCGCTCTATATGATCGGTGCCATCGACGAAGCGCACCGCAAACAAGCCGACAGCGACAAGGAGAATTCGGAGGCTCATGCGACTAACAACAGGAATTTGCGCCTTTCCCCATGGTGCAGCAAATAGCGATTTTGCTGGCGCTCAGTGCGGGGCTGTTTGATGCCATCCCACTGGGCAAGATGGGTGAGGCCGAGCGCGCCGTGTGCGAGGCCGCCGATCAGCTATCCCCTGAACACAGTGCCCGTCTGGAAAGCGCCGACGCCATCGCGGATGAGGATCGCACCCAGATAGTTGACCTGGCGCGGCAGGTGCTCGCCCAGTTCCTGCCGGCTGACGAGGGGAGCGAATGAGTAAAACTGCCGCCAACCTGCGCCGCCAGATAGCCAGTGCCCGCGATCTCGAATCTGTCGTGCGGACGATGAAGGCGATGGCCGCCTCTAGCATTGGTCAGTATGAGAGTGCGGTGCATTCACTGGATGATTATGACCGCGCGGTTCAGCTCGGCCTGGTTGCCAGTTTGCGCCAATGGCAAGGGGCAGGTCGGCCTGCCGACGAGCAGGAGAGTGGGCCTGTGGGGGCGGTCGTCTTCGGTTCCGATCAGGGGCTGGTCGGGCAGTTCAACGAATCCTTGGTTGAGTTTGTCAGTGAAACCCTGGATAAGCTGCCGGGCGCCAACATCATCTGGACAGCGGGCGATCGGATCCGCTCACGCCTCGATGACAGTGATTTCACCCTGGGACGGGCCTTTCGTCTGCCCAGTGCCATCTCGGCGATCAGCGCGCTGGTCAGCGACATCCTGATCGAAACCGAATCCCTGCGCGAGCGCGGAGATGTCAGCAGGATCCTCGTGTTTCACAATCGCCCAAAGTCAGGATCGCTTTACGAGCCAATCTGTCAGCCACTGCTCCCCCTCGATGCCACTTGGCAGCAGGCTTTGGTGGCCCGCCGCTGGCCGACAAAGCAACGGCCCGAATTGCTCGATCGCAACCTGACCACCCAGATGGCCCTGATCCGTGAGTATCTTTTTGTCTCTTTGTATCGTGCATGCGCCGAATCGCTCGCGAGTGAAAACGCCAGTCGCCTGGCCGCCATGCAACGCGCCGAGAAGAACATTGGCGAGCTGCTCGATACGCTTGAGAGTGAATTTCACCGTCTTCGCCAAGGGGCCATCGACGAAGAGCTGTTCGATGTGATCTCGGGGTTCGATGCGCTGCCTGATAGCTAAATACGGGTTATCGACCCTTCAACCGACAGCGAGTGGCCCCAATTCGCCAGTGCCGGACATGACAAAGGGAGCCGCATCATGATGCGGCTCCCTTCTGGCTTTATGACGGGGTGTGTACCCGTGACTTTTTAATGGTCAAGCGGCGGCGGGGGGGGGGAATTGCCAGAGACGGGTATGTGATGCGCGCTGTTGGGCCAACTCGCAAAAAGCACAAAGGGTTAGCTTCTAAATGAACTTAACCATTTGTTTTATATGGCTTAGTAAGCAGTGGTTAAACCTGTGGCCTTTGCACTGACGAAGGACTGCGCAAGGCGATGGGGAGCATGGATCAGATGATGGAAGAGGCGATGCGGTGACGACTCATCGAGATGACTTCCACATTGGCGCTTAAACCCAAGGTTTAGGGTGCGACACCGAATCCGCCTCGGGAGCGATGGTTGCCTGTCAGAAAGCCTTGAGTGTAGCGGTCACTTGGGGCTGGGGGAGGGGTGGCGGATGTAGGAAACAACGCCCCATTTTTGCCAGCAGGAGTGACCATTAGAAACCTATTGCTCCCTCACAACTTAATAGTAATAATTATCATCCTTTTTTTTATGAAGATCCGGAAGGCCTCGACAAATGTTTCGCATCCCCATAGTGCAGCTTGTACTTCTTGCCCAGATAGCCCTAACCAGCTGGATGGCACAGGCCGCCACCCCCGTTGAAGTGGAAGATGTGATGGGCCGCAAGGTCGCCCTCAGCCTCCCGGCAAATCGCATCGTGCTCGGTTTCTATCCCGAGGATTATCTGGCCGTGGCCGGTGAGGGTGGCGCAGATCGCCTGGTGGGCATGTCCCGTGGCTGGTTCGTCAAGTCTCGCCCCGCCATCTGGTCTCTCTATGTCGCCAGCCAGCCGCAACTGGCCAAGGTGCCCGACCTTGGCAACGTGCAGGATCAGAGCTTCTCCATCGAGAAGACCCTGGCGGTCAAACCCGACCTGGTGATCCTGGCCCAGTGGCAATACGAAGCCCTCGGCGCGGATCTGCCACGCCTCGAGCAGGCGGGCATCCCGGTAGTGGTAGTGGACTACAACGCCCAGACCCTGGCCCGCCACATGGCGAGCACCCTGCTGCTTGGCAAGGTGACCGGCCAGGAGGCCCGTGCCCAGAAGATGGCCGACGAGTACAAGGCCACCATCGATACCATCCGGTCGCGCATCGCCGCCGCGAAGCGCCAGCCGCCCCGGGTCTACATCGAGCTGGGGGACAAGGGCCCCGCCGAGTACAGCTACACCTATGGCAAGGACATGTGGGGCGCCATGGCCCTGCTGGCCGGCGGTGACAACATCGCGGCTCCCTTCGTCGATCGCTGGGGCCCCATACACCCTGAGCAACTGCTGGCGAGCAAACCCGAGGTGATCCTGATGGCGGGCTACGAGAGCGTCAGCAGTGCAGAGGCGATGCAGGTCGGTCAGGATGTATCTGCCGAAACAGTGCGCCAGCGTCTGGCAGGCTTTGCCGCCCGTCCGGGCTGGCGCGAGCTGCCCGCCGTGCAACAGGGTCGCCTCTATGCGGTCTACCACGGCGCTACCCGCAGCATCATGGATGCCGCCCTGATCGAATTCATGGCCAAGGCCTTCTATCCCGACTTGTTCCAGGATCTCGATCCCCTGGCCACCTATCAGAACTTCTACAAACACTATCTGCCGATCCGTCCCCAGGGCACCTTTATGCTGGGAATCAAGTAATGGCAGGTTAAACCTGACGGGCCGGACTTTCCCGACCCGAGTCGGGAAAGTCTCTCTTCGTCATCCCTCTTTAACCCTTGCGGGCGCTCCTTGAGAGTGCCCGTTTCAGGATGGTTATCATGAATGATTTGGCTGCCCTCCAGCAGACCCTCATCCGTCAACGGCAACGGGAGCGCCGCCGCTGGCACTGGTTGGCACTGCTGACCCTGGTACTGTGCATCACCCTGGTGCTCGATATTGCCACCGGCCCCTCCCTGCTGCCGCTGGGAGAAGTGGTCGATGCCCTCTTTTCCCCCGCCCAGGCCGATCCCATGACCCGCACCATAGTCCATGACATGCGCCTGCCCATCGCCCTGATGGCCCTGGTGGTCGGCGCATCGCTCGGGCTTGGCGGCGTCCAGATGCAGACCCTGCTGGACAACCCCCTGGCCAGCCCCTACACGCTGGGGCTTGCGGCGGCAGCGGGCCTGGGCGCGGCGCTGGCGCTCTATACCGGCGGGCTCGGGTTGCCGCCCCTGGTCGCCATTCCGGCCGGTGCCTTCATCCTGTGCATGTTTGCCGCCAGCCTCTTGTTTGGCCTTGCCATGATGCGCAACGTCAGCAGCCAGACTCTGATCCTGGCGGGCATCGCCCTGCTGTTTCTGTTCCAGTCCCTGCTCTCCCTGCTGCAGTTTCTCTCCTCCCCCGAGCTCAACCAGCAGATCATGTTCTGGCTGTTTGGCAGCCTGATGCGCACCACCTGGGATGCCCTGACCATCACGGCTGCTGTCACTCTGATCTGCACCCTGCTCATCTACCGGGATGCCTGGGCCCTCACCAGCCTGCGCCTCGGGGAGGCCCGGGCCCGCAGCCTCGGGGTCAACGTGGACAGGCTGCGCATGAAAACCCTGATCCTGGTCGCCCTGCTCACCGCCACCGCCACCAGCTTCGTCGGTATCATCGGCTTCGTCGGCCTGGTAGCACCCCACATCGCCCGCATGCTGGTGGGGGAAGATCAGCGCTTCCTGATCCCGCTGTCGGCCCTGTGTGGCGCCTGCATGTTGTCGGCCGCCTCCGTGCTCTCCAAGTCCATCGTGCCGGGCGCCCTCTTTCCCATCGGCATCGTCACTGCCCTCATTGGCGTGCCCTTCTTCATCTGGCTTATCCTCGGCAGGGGGCGTAAACGTGCTTGAAATATCCCGACTCTCCCTCTCTCTCGGCCAGCAGACCCTGCTGCGGGATCTCAGCATCACCCTGCACCCGGGCCAGGTCCATGTGATCATTGGCCCGAACGGCACCGGCAAGACCTCGCTGCTGCGCACCCTGTTTGGCGAACTGACCCCGGCCGCCGGCGAGATCAGCCTGGCCGGGCAATCGCCGCGCCAGATGACGATGACCAAGTGGCGTCAGCAATTTGGTTACATGCCCCAGAACATCCAGCTGGAGTTGGACCTCAGAGTCATCGAGGTGGTGGTGCTGGGGCGCCTCGATAGCCTATCCATGCGCCTCGCAGACGAGGACATCCTGGCTGCCGGCCGCGCCCTGCAGGCCCTTGGCATCGCCCATCTGGCCGATCGCCCCCTCTATTCCCTGAGCGGGGGCCAGCGCCAGATGGTGCTGTTCGCCCAGGTGCTGCTGCGCGATCCCCGCATCATGATGCTGGACGAGCCGGTCAGCGCCCTCGACCTTCACCACCAGATGCAACTGATGGAGCACCTCTGCCAGCAGACCCGGGAGCAGCAGTGGATCACCCTGGTGGTGCTGCACGATCTCAACCTGGCGGCCCAGTTTGCCGATCAGCTGATCGTGCTGGCGGGGGGCGATCTGCAAGCCTTCGGCCCCCCCGCCCAGGTGCTCGACGCCGCCCTCATCGAGCGCCTCTATCAGGTGCCGGTGCAGATAAGCCACGATCAGAGCGGCATCCCCTTCCTTCGCACCGTGCGCAGACAATCATGATGTGTCCGAGAGCGAGGTGCTGGCCGCGGATCGCAAGCGGTGCTCAGGCCTGCCAGGTTGCCTTGTCGATACTCGGCCCCCGGGTGAACAGAGCATGAGCCGCACCTCCTACTGGCGGGACTGGCAGGGCATGAGCCCGGCTGCCCGCCTGCTCATCATCAATGGTCTGGCGTTCAACCTCGGCTTCTACATGATGCTGCCCTTCCTCGCTCAGCACATGGGCAGCGGGCTTGGCCTTGCCGGCTGGGCCTGCGGTCTGGTCATGGGGGCGCGGGTGTTCAGTCAGCAGGGGCTCTTTTTGCTGGGGGGAACCCTTGGGGATCGCATCGGCTATCACCCCGCCATTGTTTGGGGTTGCCTGGTGCGCTCGGCCGGGTTCGCGCTGCTGGGCTGGGCCGAATCCCTGCCCATACTGCTGCTGGCAGCGGCCCTGACCGGCTTTGCCGGGGCCCTGTTCACCCCCTGCGCCCAGGCCTATCTGGCGAGCGAGTGCAGCGCGCCTAGTCAGCGTCAGCGCGCCTTCGCTCTGCACAATCTCGCCAGTCAGGCGGGCATGCTGCTCGGCCCCCTGGTCGGCCTCACCTTGACCCAGCAGAGCTATGCCCTGACGGGGCTCTTGGCAGCGAGCCTGTTCGCCCTGCTCGGGGTGCTTCAATATCGGGTGCTGCCCAAACGCCCAGTAGACACCCACACTCCGCGCGGCGCCATCCTGCGCCAGTGGGGCACCATAGTGCGCCAGCGCCCCTTCATGGTGTTCACTCTGCTGGCGGGCAGCTATCAGGTCCTGTTCCATCAGCTCTATCTGGCATTACCTGCACACATCCAGAGCCTGCCAGACGCTACCCATCTGCTCGGCGGCGTTTTCACCCTCTCGGCCGTGATAGGCGTCCTGCTCCAGCTGCCGGCGTCCCGTCTGGTGGAGCGCCGCCTGGGGGTGCCGCTCGCCATGGGGTTGGGCATCGGGCTGATGGGGGCCAGCTACTTATCCTTGCCGCTGCTGGCTCCTTGGCCTGTCCCTGCGGTACTGCTGCAAGTCACCCTTCTCTCTATCGGCTCCATTCTCTGCTTCCCGCTGTTTGCAGCCCAACTGCCCCGTTACGCTCCCGCGGCTCAGTTGGGTAGCTACTACGGTTTCTATGCCAGTGCTGGCGGCTGTATGGCGCTGCTGGGTAATTTGCTGATTGGATTCATGCTGGGGGACGCGGGATCTCGACCTATCGTCGCTATCTGGGGGCTTCTGGGGTTGATTGGCCTGGTAGCTGGATTGGGTTTATACCGCCATCTGCGGGTACCGCCCAACGAGGCCACATCTCTCACCTTCCGATAGTACCTAGCGCTGCGAGGGAAACGGCGATCTGGGGCTGCTGCCGCTGCCCCAAGAAGCATTGAAAAAGCCCAACTGATGTCATCGCTTGGGCTCTAAACAAAAGTGGCGCTCTTTCTCTCTCCCTGAGACCAGATCCCACCCTCGGCACCGTACTGACTATGTTCCCGAGCAAAGCGATAGTGCGGCGTTGTCGCTTAAACCGCTTGGCTACCGCGGATGGTCTTAGCTACTGCCATTCAAAACGGGTTTAGCGAGCAAAACTATGCGCGAGATTTGGCCTAACGAGTGCTAGCTCATACGGGTTGAAAGGCTGGCCATCGAACTGACTTACTGGAGCAACGTCGGGCCAAAATAGTAGGATATATTTCAGGACAGCTGGGAGTTGGCCGATATTGGCCAAGAAAGAATGAACATCGTTCCTCCACACCCAGTAGGCTGGCAAACAGCACTGCCGCCGTGCGCCTCGGCAATGGCCTTGACCACGGCGAGCCCGAGCCCGCTGCCGCCGCTCTTGCGCGAACGCGACGGATCCCCCCGGCGAAACGCATCGAAGATATGGGCTGCAACCTCCTCGCCGATGCCGGGCCCCTCGTCTTCCACACTCAGGACGCACTGGGTATCTGAGCGATACAGACGCACTGTCAGCAGGCCCGGCACCCCATGCTTCTGGGCATTTTCCAGCAGCGCCATCAGTGCCTGACGGATACGAAGTGCATCGCAACAGACAAAGAGCTCGCCATCGAGCTCCCCCTTGAGGGTGAAACCGCTGGCGGCCAGGGGGGGAGCAAACGCCTCGAGCACAACGGCAAGCTCGTCGGCCAGCCGGACCTCTGTCCGTTGCAACTCCAGGTGGCCGCTGTCGTTGAGGCTCAATACCCGCAAGTCTTCGATCAGGTGGGTGAGTCCCTCCACCTGACGCAGCAAGCCTTCGAAGAGTTCACGTTCTGGCAAAAACACCCCTTCGGCCAGCCCCTGCAAGCGGCCACGCAAAATGGTCACCGGGGTGCGCAATTCGTGGGCGATGGCGGCATTCCAGAACTCCCGCTCGCGGGTCATGCTTTGCAGCTGCTCGGCCATGGTGTTGAAGTCCCGCACCAGTTGTGCCGTCTCCCCGATTGCCTGTTCATCCATCGGTACCCGGGCATCGAGTTTGCCTTCTGCCACCTCTCGCAAGCTGTTCGCCACCAAATTGAGCGGGGTCAGGATGCGGCGAGAGAGACGCACCGCCACGTACAGCGCCATCCCCAATGCAATGAGAATGGTCGAGCCGATCCAGATCATCTCGACCCTGGAGGGCATCCAGCTCTCGGAGATGCTGCCAGGCACATAAGTCACGGCAATGGCGTAGAACACATAGGTGCCGATCACGGCGAGGGAGATGATGCCGAGCGCCATCAGTCCCAGGGAGCGAATGATCTGCCTGCGCAGGCCGGGTGCCGATGTCATGTATCGCCCCCGAAGCGATAACCGACACCCCAGACACTGACCGGCCCCCCCTGGATGCCGTGCGCCTCGAGCTTCTTGCGCAACTTGCTGATGTGGCTGTCCACAGTGCGCTCCTGGGTATCCCCCTCCGGCAGGCAGTGGGTCAGCAGTTCGGCGCGGCTGAACACCCGCTTCGGCGCCCGCATCAGGGAGGCGAGCAACTTGAACTCGGTCAGGGTCAGATCCAGCAGCTGTTGCCCCTCATCGCGGCAAAGGCTGGCCTCGTGGCTCTCAAGATCGATCTGGAAGGGGCCGACCCGCAGCACCCGGGCAGTGGCCTGTTTTGCCGCCTGGCTGCGTCTGAGCACCGCCTGTACCCGCGCTACCACTTCGGCCGGGTTGAAGGGTTTGACCACATAGTCATCCGCCCCCATGCGCAGCCCCATCAGCTTGTCGAGGTCCTGATCCAGGGCAGTCAGCATGATCACCGGCGTGTCGCCACGGGACCGGATCTCGCTGAGCACCTGCCAGCCATCGAGCCGTGGCATCTGCACATCCAGCAGCAGGAGATCGGGTTTGAATCTCTGGTGCATATCCAGGGCTTCGCGGCCATCGGCGGCATGCAGGGTACGCAATCCGTGACGTTGCAGGTAGGCGGCGAGGATGTCGGCGATCTCGGCTTCGTCCTCTGCGATCAGTACCAGTGACTGGGCCGCCGGGCTGGCGGAAGCAGGAAGATACGACATGGTCGGACTCGAAAATGGTGGGGTTGAACTTTATCACCGCCTCCATGGATTCTCCACAAAGCCTCGAATCATTCGCAATAGCCTCTCTCCATAATGCCCGCTCGATGTGCTCTCGCGGCAACACCATGCCGGGGAGACGGCTTAACGAGGTGAATGGATGATGTTTATCAGACGGCGGTATGCGGGCGTCCTGCTCGCAGTCATGACCGTATTCGGGTTGGCGGGTTGCGATGGGGCGCCGCAGGCGCAGGACACGCCGGCCCCCCCTCAGGTATCTGTGATGACGCTGGCAGGTCAGGATCTTGTCATCAGCGAGGATCTGCCCGCCCGGGTGGCTGCGGTGCGCAGCGCCGAAATTCGCGCCCAGATAAGCGGCATAGTGCAGCGCCGCCTGTTCGAGCAGGGCGCCGAAATCAATGCAGGCGCCGTGCTGTTCCAGATAAACCCGGCCCCCTTCAAGGCGGACGTCGACAGCGCCGCCGCCGCATTGCAGCGGGCCGAGGCCGTGCTGGCCCGCGCACGCATCCAGATTGACCGCCTGGTACCGCTGCTGCGCACCGACGCCATCAGCCGCCAGACCTATGACGACGCCGTCTCCCAGCGGGATCAGGCGGCCGCCGACGTGGCTCAGGCCAAGGCTACCCTGGCCCGGCACCAGCTGAACCTGCAATTTGCCAGCGTGGAGGCTCCCATTGCCGGGCGAATCGATCAGGCGCTGGTGAGCGAAGGGGCCCTGGTGTCGCCCACCGATGCCACTCCCATGGCCAGGATCCAGCAGATCGATCAGGTCTACGTCGATGTGCGCCAACCGGCCTCTGTGCTGGACGCCCTGCGCCAGCAGGCAGGGTCGGCGGCGCCTGAACTGACGGTGGCGATCCTCGGCAGCGATGGCAAGCCGCTCGACATGCAGGGGCACATCCTCTTCTCCGGCATCGAGGTGGATGCCGGGACCGGCGACGTGCTGCTGCGGGTGCTGGTGGACAATCCCGAGCGGCGGCTCTTGCCCGGCCTCTATGTGCAGGCGCGCATTCCCCGTGCCCGCTATGTCAACGCCCTGAGCGTGCCCCAGCAGGCGGTAGTGCGCACATCGGGCCAGACCAGCGTGTGGGTGCTGGATGCCAATGGGCAGGCACAACAGATAGCTGTCACAACCGGTGAGCTGGTGGCGCGCCAGTACCGCATCGCGTCCGGGCTCAGCGCCGGACAACAGGTGGTGATCGAAGGGATAGACCGCCTGACACCGGGTATGCAGGTCATTGCCCACCCCTGGCAACTCCTTGTTGCCGGCCAGCAAGCTGGTACCCACACCCGCTGAATCGGAGACATTTTCATGCCGCAGTTTTTTATCCATCGCCCGGTGTTTGCCTGGGTGATCGCCCTCTTCATCGTGCTGGCGGGGGTCATCGCCATCCCCAAGTTGCCCATCTCCCGCTATCCCTCGGTGGCGCCTGTGTCGGTGACCCTCTATGCCACCTATCCGGGCGCCACGCCGCAGACCCTGAACGACGCTGTGGTGAGCCTGATTGAGCGCGAGCTGTCTGGGGTCAAGAGCCTGCTCTACTTCGAGTCGTCGGTGGACGCCTCGGGCAGCGCGCAGATCACCGCTACCTTCAAGCCGGGCACAGACCCTGAGCTGGCCCAGATGGACGTGCAAAACCGCATCAAGGGGGTCGAACCTCGCTTGCCACAGGCGGTGCGGCAAAACGGCCTGCAGGTGGAGTCCGCCTCATCCGGCTTTCTGATGATGGTCGGCATGACCTCGCCGGATGGCCGCTTCGATGAAATTGCGCTGAACGACTACATGGCGCGCAATATCGTCCAGGAACTGCGCCGCATCGACGGCGTGGGACGGGTGCAGCTGTTCGGCGCCGAGCAGGCCATGCGTATCTGGGTGGATCCGGGCAAGCTCGCCGCCTTTGGTCTGACCATAGGCGAGGTGGCGCAGGCCATCGAGCAGCAGAACGTGCAGATAGCGCCGGGGCGCATCGGCGACGAACCCACCCTGCCGGGGCAGCGCCTGACGGTCCCCCTCACGGTAGAGGGGCAGTTGACGACCCCAGAGGCGTTCGCCGCCATCGTGCTGCGGGCCGGCGCCGATGGCGCCAAGCTGGTGCTGGGTGATGTCGCCCGGGTCGAACTGGGGGCACAATCCTACGGGTTTTCCAACCGCGAGAACGGGGTGGCCGCCACCAGCGCCGCCATCCAGCTCTCCCCCGGTGCCAACGCCGTGCGTACCGCCGATGCGGTGCGCACCCGTCTCGCCCAGCTCGCCCCCACCCTGCCGGCGGGCATGTCCTATTCAATCCCGTTCGACTCGGCTCCCTTCGTCAAGGTCTCCATCGACAAGGTGATCCACACTCTGCTGGAAGCCATGGTGCTGGTGTTCCTGGTGATGTTCCTCTTCCTGCAGAACCTGCGCTGCACCCTGATCCCGGCCATCGTCGCTCCCATAGCGCTGCTCGGCACCTTCGCGGTGATGCTGCTGGCCGGCTTTTCCATCAACTCCCTGACCATGTTCGGCATGGTGCTGGCCATCGGCATCATTGTCGACGACGCTATCGTGGTGGTGGAGAACGTCGAGCGCCTGATGGCCACCCAGGGGCTCTCGCCCAGGGAGGCGACATCGCGGGCCATGAAGGAGATCACCGGGGCGGTGATCGGCATCACCCTGGTGCTCACGGCGGTGTTCATCCCCATGGCGTTCGGCAGCGGCTCCGTGGGGGTCATCTACCAGCAGTTCACCCTGTCGATGGCGGTGTCGATCCTCATTTCGGCCTTCCTTGCCCTGACCCTGACGCCCGCACTCTGCGCCACCTTGCTGCGCCCTGTCAGCCCGAGTCATCATGAGAAGCGCGGCTTCTTCGGTGCCTTCAACCGGGGGGTCGAGCGACTCACGGCGAGCTACGGCGCGCGGGTGACTTGGCTAGTCGGGCGCAGCGGACGCATGATGGCGGCCTTCATCGCCCTCTGCGCCGTGCTGGCCATCGCCGCCGCCCAGCTGCCCTCCTCTTTCCTGCCGGACGAGGATCAGGGCTACTTCATGACCTCCATCCAGTTGCCGACCGGCGCCACCAGCGAGCGCACCCTGGCGGTCATCAAGGAGTTCGAGGCCCATGTGGCCTCTCGTGAGGCGCTGGGCACCAACCTGGTGGTGCAGGGCTTCAGCTTCTCCGGCGCCGGCCCCAATGCGGCCATGGCCTTCACCATGCTCAAAGATTGGGATCAGCGTCATGGCGCCACGGCTGCCGAAGAGGCAGAGCTGGCACAGGCGGCCATGGCCAACAGCAAGGAAGGCACAGTGATGAGCCTGCTGCCGCCCGCCATCGACGAGCTGGGCACCTCTTCGGGTTTCACGCTCTTCCTGCAAGACAGGGCCAACCAGGGGGAAGCCGCGCTGCTGGCCGCCCAGGCGCAACTGCTGGCGCTGGCGGCCCAAAGCGAGGTGGTGAGCGATGTCTATCCCGACAGCCTGCCCCCCGGCGAGAGCATTCACCTCGAGATCAACCGGCAGAAGGCCGAAGCCATGGGGCTCTCGTTCACCAGCGTGAGCAGCACCCTGTCGGCGGCGATGGGCTCGCTCTACGTCAACGACTTCCCCAACGGCGGGCACATGCAGCAGGTCATACTGCAGGCCGACGCCAAGGCGCGCATGCAGCTCGATGACGTGCTCGGCCTGCGGGTGCGCAATGCCAGTGGCGGCATGGTGCCCCTGCGGGAGGTAGTGACGCCAACCTGGCGCCAGTCGCCGCAGCAGATGATGCGCTTCGAGGGCTTCCCCGCCGTGCGCCTCTCCGGGAGTGCCGCCCCCGGGGTTTCCAGCGGCGCCGCCATGGCGCAGATGGAGCGGCTGGTGGCACAGCTGCCGCCGGGCTTCGCCCTGGCCTGGACGGGGCAATCGCTGCAGGAGCGCCAGTCGGCGGCCCAGGCTCCCATATTGATGCTGCTCTCGGCGCTGGTGGTCTTCCTGGTGCTGGCGGCGCTCTACGAGAGCTGGTCCATCCCGCTCTCCGTGATGCTGGTGGTGCCCCTGGGCCTGCTCGGCGCCGTGGCGGCGGTGATGCTGCGAGGCATGCCCAACGACGTCTTCTTCAAGGTGGGCATGATCACCATCATCGGGCTGTCGGCCAAGAACGCCATCCTCATCGTGGAGTTTGCGCGCCAGTTGCACGGCGAAGGGCGCCCGCTGCTCGAGGCCGTGGTGACCGCCGCCCGCCTGCGCCTGCGCCCCATCCTGATGACGTCGCTCGCCTTCACCCTCGGCGTGGTGCCGCTGATGCTCGCCAGCGGCGCCAGCGCGGAGACCCAGCATGCCATCGGCACCGGCGTGTTTGGCGGCATGATCAGCGGTACCCTGCTGGCCATCTTCTTCGTGCCGGTCTTTTTTGTCTTCATCATCGGGGGGCAGAAGCGCCTACAAGCCTGGCAGACCCAGCGAGTGCACAGCGCCAAAATGCACAAAGGGTTAGCTTCACCAAGAAGCTAACCCTTTGTTTTATATGGTGCCGATAAGGGGAATCGAACTCGTGACCTTCGCATTACGAATGCGCTGCTCTACCAACTGAGCTATATCGGCGTCGGTCTAGATTCCCGAAAATGCCCTGGCAAGTCAATGTGCCCGAATCGTTTTTATGAGTAGGCTCATGGTGTTACGGGGTGGATCAGAGATCGGCAAACTCCGGTATGTGGGCCCGACCACGGCTCTCGAGGAAACTGAGCAGGGCACGGGGAGAGCGGGCCAGGATCCGCTCCTCGGGGAAGCCCGTTTCGGTCACCAGACGTTGGCAATGTTCGAAGTCGCCGATACTGAAGGCGACATGGGAGTCGGAACCGAAGGTGAGGTAGGCTCCCAGATCCCGCGCCGCTTCGACGATGGCACGGCAGTTATCTTCACTGCCAGACCGGGAGTGGATAAAGGAGGAGTTGTTGACCTCCAGCGCGACCCTGTATTGTGCGGCGGCCCGTACTACGGCCTGGATGTCGATGGGAAAGGCGGGGTTGCCCGGGTGGCTTATCATGTCGACCCGGCCGCTCTTGATGGCGTTGATCATCGCCTGGGTGTGGGTCGCCTTGTCGCAAGGGGGAAACACGGGTTCATGGAAGCCGGCCATGATCATGTCGAGGCGGGATTCGTAGCGCTCGGGGAAGTCGATCTCTCCATCCAGATTCTTGATGTTGGCTTCGATGCCGCGCAGTATGCCGACCCCGTCGACGACTCGTGGCAGTACATGCAGGTTGACGAAGTGCCAGAAGTGGGGAGCATCGGCCATGTCGGGACCATGATCCGTGGTGGCAAACAGCTTGATCCCTTTGGCCTTGGCGATCGGCAGGTAGTCGTGGATGGTGCTGTAGGCGTGGGTGCTGGCGACCGTGTGGGTATGGGTGTCGACTGTGTATTTCATGGCGTTCCCCTTGATATTCAAGAGCGCCAGCATAGCAAATAGGGGAGAAGGGGGCCACGAAGAGGGCTTGCCATACTCTGTCACAATTGCCTGCAACTCTGACAAAGTTTGCCCGAGATGCTTGGGTAGTATGTGCTCATCGATGTGCAGCCTGAACTTCCATCGATGGGTTGGGTCAGGACGACGCAACCTTCTTTCCCCACCGTCGCTCTGCGGCGGTTTTTTTTATCTCTTTTTTACCTTTCAAATGGATGGCGCGCCTGCCTAGAGGCAAGGTTCTCCAGGCGTTGTCGTGAACATGGCCATAAAAAAATGCCCAATCAGCACGAGGCTGGTTGGGCGAGACTTAATGTTTAATTGCAGTGGCATAGATATAGAGTGCGTTCTTTGGTCAAAGTTCAAAGTTTTTTAATAAAACATTTCCCTAACCTCCGTTCACATTCTCTTGACACTCCAGGCTGTGAAACGTACTTTTTAAACATTCGTTTAAGTGGGGTGCACAGTGAGCAAGATTGATACCAAGAACCGTATTCTCGATGCTGCCGAGGTGTTGTTTGCCGAGCGGGGGTTCGCTGATACCTCTTTGCGTCTGATCACCGGCGAGGCCGACGTCAACCTGGCGTCGGTGAACTATCACTTCGGCTCCAAGAAGGAGCTGATCCAGGCGGTGCTGGACCGTTATCTCTCCCTGTTTATGCCGGAGCTGGACGCCAAACTGGTCTCCCTCATGGAGCAAGACGAGTTAACCTTGCTGCAGGTGTTCGAGAGCTTCGTCGGTCCCCTGATGAAGCTCGTTGCGGTACGCCACAATGGACCGGCGATCTTTATGCAGCTGCTGGGCCGTGGCTACATCGATAGCCAGGGTCACCTGCGCCGCTTCATCACCGGTCATTATGGCGCCGTGTTGCAGCGCATCACCCTGGCGATTTCCAAAGCCAATCCTGAGCTGACCCCGGCAGACTTGTTCTGGCGACTGCACTTCACCCTGGGCACTGTGGTCTTCACCATGGCCTCTGCCGATGCCTTGCGCGACATAGCCCAGGCCGATTTTGGCCAGCGTCTCGATGTGGAAGCGCTGGTGCGCAACGTTATTCCTTACCTGGCCGCCGGTGTCGGTGCGCCGGTGGAGTCGACCAGGTTATCCCTGGCTGTCTAATCAAAACAATAAGTTAACGGAACTGTGAAATAGAGGGAACTGAACCATGATCACATTGCTTGTCCTGCTGGTGGTGGCCGTTGCGGTAGTGCTCGGCGTCCCGGCTATCCGTAAGAAGCTGGTGACCCGTCCGGTCTTTGGCATCTTCAAGAAGATATTACCGCCCCTGTCTGCCACCGAGCGCGAGGCCATGGAGGCGGGCTCCGTCTGGTGGGATGGGGAGTTGTTTCGTGGCAACCCGGACTGGAAGAAATTGCATGGCTACGGCAAGCCGACCTTGAGTGCCGATGAGCAGAGCTTCATCGACAATCAGGTCGAGACCCTGCTCGCCATGATTGACGACTTCAAGATAGTCAACGAGACCAAAGACCTGCCCGAACCTGTCTGGGATTATCTGAAGAAAGAGGGTTTCTTTGCGCTGATCATCCCAAGATCCTACGGCGGCCGCGAGTTTTCGGCGATAGCCAACTCCACCATAGTGACCCGGATCGCCACCAAGAGTCTGAGCGTGGCGGTCACCGTCATGGTGCCCAACTCGCTGGGGCCGGGGGAACTGTTGATGCACTATGGCACTCAGGCCCAGAAGGATTTCTGGCTGCCGAGTCTGGCCAATGGCAAGGACGTACCCTGTTTCGCCCTGACCGGGCCGGAAGCCGGTTCCGATGCGGGAGCCATCCCGGACAAGGGCATCATCTGCAAGGGGCTCTACAAGGGGGAGGAGGTGCTCGGCATTCGCCTCAACTGGAACAAGCGCTACATTACCCTGGCGCCACGCGCTACCGTGCTTGGGCTGGCGTTCAAGCTCTACGATCCCGAGCAACTGCTGGGCGACAAAGAAGAGCTGGGTATCACCTGTGCCCTGATCCCGACCAGTCACCCCGGTGTGCGCGTCGGCGATCGCCACTACCCCATGGGGCTGGCGTTCTTGAACGGCCCGACTTTTGGCAAGGATGTATTCATCCCCATCGACTGGATCATCGGTGGGCCTGAGTATGCAGGACGTGGCTGGCGCATGCTGGTCGAGTGTCTCTCCGCCGGGCGTGGCATCTCCCTGCCAGCCCTGGGGGCCGCCTGTGGCCACATGGCGAGTCGCACCGTCAGTGCCTACGCCTATGTGCGTAAGCAGTTCGGCATGTCCATTGGCAAGTTTGAAGGGGTGCAAGAGGCTATGGCGCGCATCGGTGGCCTCACTTATCAGTTGGAAGGGGCGCGTCGCATGACGGCCGGTTCGCTGGATCTGGGTCAGGCGCCGGCCATCGTCACCGCCATTTCCAAGTATCACATGACGGAGATGGCGCGCCAGGTCATGGATGACTCCATGGATATCCACGCCGGTCGCGCCATCCAGCTCGGTCCCAAGAACTACACCGGCTACGCCTACATGGGCATACCGGTCGCCATCACGGTGGAAGGGGCCAACATCCTGACCCGTAACCTGATGATCTTCGGCCAGGGCGCTACCCGCTGTCACCCATATGTGTTTGCCGAGCTGGAAGCGGCGGCAGATCCGGACGGTGAGCGCGGTCTCGAGAAATTTGACGGCCTGCTGATGAAGCACCTGGCCTTCGGTGCCGGCAACTTTTTTGGTGCCCTTGGCCAGGGGTTGACCCTGGGCCGCTTCAACAGCGCCCCCGTGGGCGGCGAGACGGCGCGTTATTATCAGCAGCTGTCACGCATGAGCAAGGCGCTGGCCCTCTGTGCCGACATATCCATGCTGATGCTGGGTGGCGATCTCAAACGCAAGGAGATGATCTCGGCGCGTCTGGGGGATGTGCTGAGTCATCTCTACCTGGCCTCCTCGACCCTCAAGCATTACGAGGATCAAGGCCGCATGGTATCGGACCTGCCCTTCGTCCAGTATGCCCTGGAGCGTAACTTGCACCTTATCGGCAAGGCGTTCGATGGTTTCTTCCAGAACTTCCCGAACAAGGTCGTTGGCGCCCTGCTCAAGCGCGTGGTCTTCCCGTTTGGCATTCATTATCAGATGCCAGCCGATGACCGTTGTCACTCAATCTGCCAAGCCATGATGAAGCCGGGCGAGTTCCGCGATCGCCTCACCGCCTTGTGCTATGTGGGCAAGGATGAGCAGGATGCCGTCGGTCAGATGGAGCGTGCCTTCCTGGCTATGGTGGCGGTGCAACCTTTGGAGAAAAAGATTGCCCAGGCCCAGAAAGAGGGGCGTCTGCCCCGCAAGCTGGCGATTGCTGATCTGGTGAGCCCAGCCCTGGCCCAATCCATCCTGACCCAGGCGGAGGCCGACCAGCTGCTGGCCGCCGATGCCCTGCGTTACGAGGCCATCCAGGTTGACAATTTTGCCCCCGGCGAGCTCGAGTCCATGGGGCAAACCACCCGGGTCGACGACGCGGCATAAGATTTTTTCCTACTGTTTCAACCGGCCTTGATGGCCGGTTTTTTTGTTTGTATTTCGAGCATTTACAATTAATTGGATTTCCAGTGTAATGATTTGCCCCCTTACCCTTGGGGCAGGAAGCAGGCCCGCGGAGCGGGCCAATAACAACAAAATCAGGGAAGATGAAATGAATCTCGCCAAGACGGCGATCGAACGCCCCATTTGGGTGGCGGTCTCGGTCGTGCTCATCTTTTTGGCAGGACTGCTCAGCATGGGCAGCCTGCCGGTACAGCTATTTCCCGACATCGACAGGCCCCATCTCAACATTTCTGTCTCCTGGCGTTCGGCCTCGCCCCAGGAGATGGAATCCGAGATAACGGACCCCATCGAGCAGGAGCTGCAAGGGGTGCAGGGGCTCAAGAGCCTGACCAGCAACAGTTATCCCGGCTTCGTCGAGATGGATCTGGCGTTTGCCATCGGCACCGACATGCAGCGGGTCCAGCTGGAGATCATCTCTCGCCTGAACCGGGTCTCCAGTCTGCCGGACAACATAGATGGTCCCTATCTCAACAACTACAGCAGCAATGACACCCTGACCTTCTTCTTCATCCAGCAGCTGCCGGGGGCCAAGGGTGCCATTGATGATCAGCAGCCGCTGATCGAGTCCAGAGTCAAACCTGAGCTGGAGCGCATCCCCGGGGTATCCACCGTGGAGATTGATGGTATCAATGCCCGCCAGATCCAGATCCGCTTCGATCCCTATCGCGCCGCCGAGCTGGGGGTCGAGATCCCGGTGCTGGCAAGCCGTGCCGCCACCGGCTGGGACGTCTCTGCCGGTACCCTGGACATAGGGCGCTGGGAGTACAAGCTGCGCTTCGCCGGCCGTTATGACGTGGAGAGTCTCAAGGAGAAAGTGGTGGACTGGCGCGATGGCCTGCCCATTTACCTGCGCGATGTGGCGGAGGTGCGATTGACCCGGGAAGACTCCCCGGTGCTGCGCATCCAGAATGGCAATCAGGCCATCTCAGCCCAGATCTTCAAGGAGAACGGCGCCAATGCCCTGGCGGCTCTGGAGGCGATCAAGGCCAAAGTAGACGAGCTCAACCGCGAGGTGCTCGAACCCGCCGGGCTGCACATGGAACAGTCGTTCGATGCCTCTCTCTACATCAATCGCGCCATCCACATGGTGACCGCTAACCTGGGGCTGGGGGTGCTGCTCTCCTGCGCCATCCTCTGGGTCTTCCTGCGCCAGCTCAAGGCGACCCTGATGATCGCCCTCGCCATTCCCATCAGCATCATGCTGACCCTCTGCCTGCTCAAGCTGATGGACAGAACCCTCAATGTCATCTCCCTGGCCGGGATAGCGTTCGCGGTGGGCATGGTGCTCGATGCTGCCATCGTGGTGCTCGAGAGCATCTATCGGCGCCACGAACGAGGTGACATCGACAGGGCGGGGGCGGCCCTGGCCGGGACCAGTCAGGTGTGGGCGGCCCTGGTGGCCTCGACCCTGACCACGGTTGCCATCTTTTTGCCGGTGCTGCTGCTCAATGATGTCGAAGGCCAGCTGTTTGCCGATCTGGCGCTCACCATCGCCAGTGCCGTCACCGTCTCCATGCTGGTGGCCGTCTCCGTGCTGCCGGCCGTGGCGTCGCGCTGGATGGGGCGGGAGAGGCTGGCGGATCCCTATGACTGCTATTGGCGGCGGGCAACGGTGCGCATCCTCCACTGGACCCGCACCCCGGCGCGGCGCTGGACCATCATCTTCGTCATGATGAGCTTGCCGATGCTGGCCAGCTGGGCCCTGCTGCCCAAGATGAACTACCTGCCGGACGTGAAGCGCGACGCCATCGATGTCTGGATGAGCTTCACCCCCGGGGTTAACCTCCGGGCTCAGCGTGAAGAAGTGATAGACACCCTGATAGCCCGCCTCGACCCCTACATGAAAGGGGTCAAGGAACCCGCCCTCAAGAACTACTACATCATGCGCTACCCGGGCGGGGCCCAGATTGGCGTGCGGGCCAAGGATGATGGACGCATCAAGCAGCTGGAAACCCTGCTGATGAAAGAGTTGCTGCAGGGCATTCCCGATACCCGGGCCTTTGGCGGCCAGGGGTCACTGTTTGGCGGGTTTGACAGCGAGAACGGGGTCGAGCTGCTGCTCCAGGGCGGCGCCCTGCCCGAGCTGTACCAGGCGGCACGGGTGGCCATGGAGATAGTCAAAGGGGATCTGCCAGGCGCCCAGGTGCGGCCAGAGCCCTCCCTGGACTTCACTGCACCCGAGCTGCGGCTGGTGCCGCAAGATCGGCGACTGGCGGAGGTGGGCTGGGATCGAGGCCCCATGCCGACCATCATCCAGACCTTCGGGGATGGCCTGCGGGTTGGCGAGTATTTCGATGGCGACGAGCGGTTTGACATCCTGCTGATGGGGCAGACCTCGGGCAACCCGGACGATCTGAAGGCGGTGCCTCTGGCAACGCCCCGGGGTGGCATAGTGCCTCTGGGGGAGCTGCTCCGGGTCGAACATGACATGGGCCCCTCCGGCATCTTTCGCGCCGATGGCCGTCGTAGCCTGAGCCTGCATATTACCCCGCCAGAGGGGATGAGCATGGAACAGGTACTCGATACCCTCAAGGGTAAAAGCTTTGCCCGTATCCGCCCCCTGCTACCCGCCGGGGGAGAGTTGCGGGTCTTTGGCAATGCCGATAGCCTGCAGCAGGCGCTCGGCAGCCTGGGCAGTATCTTCCTGTTTGCCCTGGTGATACTGCTGGTACTGCTCTGGGGTCTGTTTGCCTCGGTCAGGGATGCCCTGCTGGTATTGCTGACGCTGCCGCTCGCCACCGTCGGTGGCGTGGTCGCGCTCAAGCTGAGCGGGCTGGTGGTGCCGCTGCCGATGGATCTGCTCACCATCATCGGCTTCGTCATTCTGCTGGGCCTGGTGGTCAACAACGCCATCTTGCTGGTACATCAGACCCGCACGGCCGAGCGGGAAGGGTTGGCACGGGGGGACGCCGTGGCCGATGCACTGCGTAGCCGGATGCGCCCCATCGCCATGACTAGCCTCACCAGCATCTTCGGCATGCTGCCCTTGATGCTGAGTCCGAGCGCGGGCAGTGAAATTTATCGGGGGCTGGCCACCGTCATCGTTGGCGGCATGAGCTGCAGTACCTTGTTTACGTTGATATTGCTGCCTGCTTTCTTGCGTCTGGGAGAGCGGGCGCCCGTGACCGCACCGCTGCGCCAGCGCGCCTGACCGGGGCTTGAGAAGAGGAGTGTCGGATCCATGGAAGGAGAGGGATGTGAATAAAATCATTGTCGGGGTCGTCCTGCTGGCCAGTTTGCCGCTCTGGGCCAAGCCAGTCACCTTGGCCGAAGTGACGCAAGGGGAGGCCGGGGCCAGCCTCTGGGTCAGTGGCACTGTGGCCAGTCGCCAGCAGGCCATGCTCAGCGCCGAGCAGAGCGGTCGGGTCGAGTGGATAGCCGATTTTGGCAGCCGGGTCGAGGCGGGGCAGGAGCTGCTGCGCCTCGACGCCGCGGCACTGCGCCTCTCTTTGGAGCAGGCCCGCGCCGAACACGCCAGGTGGGCCAGCAGCCTGCGTTTTGCCAAGGCGGAATTCGAGCGCCAGGACAAATTGCGCAAACAGAACAACGCCTCACTCAGCCAGTTCGACAAGGCGAGGCTGGAGGTGGAGCAGGCCAGTCTGGCGCTGCAGCTGGCGAGCATAGCGGCGCGCCAGATAGAGGAGCAGATCCGGCGCAGCCACATCTATGCCCCCTTTGATGGGGTGGTCAACCATCACTTCATTCAGCCGGGGGAGCACGTGGATGCAGGGGAGAATGCCCTGGAGCTGGTCAATCCCGATGCGCCGG
This sequence comes from Aeromonas molluscorum, assembly GCF_051376105.1. Classification (NCBI taxonomy): domain Bacteria; kingdom Pseudomonadati; phylum Pseudomonadota; class Gammaproteobacteria; order Aeromonadales; family Aeromonadaceae; genus Aeromonas; species Aeromonas molluscorum. Next base: position 1,182,893 of record NZ_JBPQCY010000002.1, read on the forward strand.
ATATCCGATTGCAGGCCCCCATCGACTGGGCCCTGCGTCTGGCGCTCCAGACCCGGCTCAAGGTTGAGGGGGGAGCACTGCGCGGCGAGGCGACCTATTACCAGCGGGCTGCTCGCGCCGATCCCAACTCCCGCCTCATCGAGTTGCGGCTTACCCCCGTGGAGGGTAGCTACATCATAGGGGCGCCGGTGCGTGTCGCCCTGCCCCTTGGCGAGCAGCAGACCATGCTGCTGCCCCGGGATGCCCTGGTGCTCAATACCGAGGGCAGCGTTGTCTATCGGGTGCAGGGGGAGGGGGATGCCCTGACAGTGAGCCGGGTGCCGGTCACCATTTTATTTGGTGACGAGCGCCAGGTCGCCATCAGCGGGGCGCTCAAGCAGGGCGACAGAGTGGTGGTGCGCGGCGCCGGCGCCCTGAGCGATGGGGACAAGGTGGAGCTCTATCGCGGCAGTTAATGCCTTAGTCCCCCAAGGCTGGTGGCGGGATGACAGCCACAAAAACGGCTCCCTCGGGAGCCGTTTATCAGCATGATGGGGCTCGTTACTCGACCATCATCACCTTGCAAGTGTTGGTGCTGCCGACGGTCTCCATCTTGTCGCCGTGGGTCAGCAGGACCATGTCCCCGCTCTTGAGCAGCCCTTTGCCCTTGAGCACTTCCAAGGCCTCGCGGCACACCTCGTAGACGGGGCGGCTCTCATCGGCATCGAACAATACAGGGGTGACGCCGCGGTAGAGGTTGGTCCAGGAGAGGGTCTTGGCGTGGGGAGACATGGCGAAGATTGGCAGGCCGGAGCTGATGCGTGACATCAACAGCGGTGTAGTGCCAGACTCGGTCAGCGCCACTATGGCCTGCACCCCTTCCAGGTGGTTGGCGGCATACATGGTCGACATGGCCACCGCCTCTTCCACCGAGGTGAAGGTGTAGCTCATGCGATGGTTGGAGACATTGATGCTGGGGTGCTTCTCGGCGCCCACGCAGACGCTGGCCATGGAGGTGACCGTCTCGATGGGGAACTGCCCGGCTGCTGTCTCGGCGGAGAGCATGACGGCATCGGTGCCATCGAGCACGGCGTTGGCCACGTCCATCACCTCGGCCCGGGTCGGCAGCGGGGCGTTGATCATGGACTCCATCATCTGGGTGGCGGTGATGACCACACGGTTGAGGCGGCGGGAGTGGCGGATCAGCTTCTTCTGCACGCCGACCAGCTCGGGGTCGCCAATCTCGACGCCAAGATCGCCACGGGCCACCATGACAGCGTCGGCGCCGAGGATGATGTCTTCCATCGCCTCGTCGGTGGCGACGGTTTCGGCGCGCTCTACCTTGGCCACTATCTTGGCGTTGGAACCGGCTTCGCGGGCCAGTTCGCGGGCGTAGCGCAGATCATCGCCACAACGGGGGAAGGAGACGGCCAGGTAATCCACGTTCATGCGGGCAGCGGTCTTGATGTCTTCCTTGTCTTTCTCGGTCAGGGCCGGGGCTGAGAGGCCGCCGCCTTGCTTGTTGATGCCCTTGTTGTTGGAGAGGGGGCCCGCCACAGTCACTGTGGTGTGAATGCGGGTACCTTCCACGCGCTCAACCTTTAGCTGCACCCGACCGTCGTCCAGCAGCAGTATATCTCCCGCCACTACATCATCGGGCAGGCTCTTGTAGTCGATACCAACTTGTTCCTGGCAACCATCACCTTTGCCCAGTGCGGCATCCAGGATGAAGCTGTCACCGATGGCCAGGTAGACCTTGCCATCCTTGAAGGTGGACACGCGGATCTTGGGACCCTGCAGATCCCCCATGATGGCGACGTGGCGGCCCAGCTTGGCGGCGATGGTGCGCACCTGCTCGGCCCGCTGGATATGGTCTTCTGCACTGCCGTGAGAGAAATTCATTCGCACCATGTCTGCCCCGGCGCGGATGATCCCCTCGAGGATCCCTTCGCGGTCGGTAGCAGGACCGAGTGTGGTCACAATTTTTGTACGTCTTGGCATGAAAGACTCCAGTTTGAAGTTGATATGACTTGAAATACTGTCCCGGCGGGCAGAGGCCCAAACGCCATCGGAGGGGATATTGTTGCTAAATGACAATACTACACAATGGCGGCGGGTACACCTATCGGGGGCACTGGGCCCCCGTCGACTCAGGCTGAGTGAGGTGTATCAAAGCGGGATTCGCGCAGACCTTCCTTGACCTTCTTCAGGTTTTCACGAAATTTCATGCCACGGCGCAGGGTGAAGCCGGTGGCCAGCACGTCGACCAGGGCAAGCTGGGCAATGCGCGAGGCCATGGGCATGTAGACATCGGTGTCTTCCGGCACGTCCATGGAGAGCACCAGATTGCACTCCCGGGCCAGGGGAGAGTCCTTGGCCGTCATGCCGATGACGGTGGCATCATTCTCGCGGGCCAGGGAGGCGATCTCGACCAGGGCCTTGGTGCGACCGGTGTGGGAGATGAGCACCACCACATCCCCTTCACTGCTGTTGATGCAGCTCATGCGCATCATGACGATGTCATCGAAGCTCACCACAGGGATGTTGAAGCGGAAAAACTTGTTCTGGGCATCCCGGGCCACGGCGGAGGAGGCGCCCAGACCGAAGAAGCTGATCTTCTTGGATTGGGTCAGGATATCGACGCAGCGATTGATGGCGGAGATATCCAGGCTGTTCTTGGCCGCATCCAGACAGGCCATGGTGGACTCGAAGATCTTGGCGGTGTAAATCTCGGGGCCATCTTCGGCTTCGACATGGCGATTCACATAAGGGGTGCCATTGGCCAGGCTCTGGGCCAGGTGCAGCTTGAAGTCGGGGAAACCCTTGGTGTCGAGACGACGGCAGAAGCGGTTGACCGTGGGTTCGCTGACATCGGCCAGTTTGGCGAGGGCGGCGATGCTGGAGTGGATGGCCGTCTGGGGAGAGGCAAGGATCACCTCGGCGACTTTGCGCTCCGATTTACTGAAACTTTCCAGATTGTTCGTAATCTTATCGAGGGTATTCATCATTACCACCAGGCTTTCTTGTAATTTAGCTTCAGTGTCTTTGCACTAAACAGGGGGCTAAAAAGGTTTCCAATTACGCCGATGACTATACAAGACAAGCGCTTATCGGAACTAATCTCGGCCCTGTAAAGTATGACTCATGTCTAATTATTTCGTTATTTTAGTTACAAATTTCCAGAACCCTTTTGAAACCGCTTACAAATGTTGCAAAGCAACAACACTGTGAGCTCGCGCACGTTTGTGGTGTCTGGCTCCCCTCGCCAGGGAGCGCCTCGGGTAGAATCCCAGCCAAATAATAAGCTCGGGTGTCAGCACTGCCGGGCCCTTAACGAAGGAACGAAGGAGTGATTATGCAGCATACCCATGCCCTGGTTGGCGATGTCGGCGGCACCAACGCCAGGCTTGCTTTGTGTGAATTGAGCTCAGGCACCATCACCTTGCCAAAGACCTATTCCGGATTGGAGCACCCCTCCCTGGAGGCGGTGATCCGTCTCTATCTCGCCGAACATCAGGTGCTGGTGAGTGAGGCTTGCATCGCCATCGCCTGCCCGGTCAATGGCGACTGGGTGGCCATGACCAACCACAGCTGGGCATTTTCCATCGAGCAGATGCAGGCCAGCCTGGGACTGACTCGTCTGCTGGTGATCAACGACTTCACCGCCGTCTCCATGGCGGTGCCTGTGCTTGGTGAGGATGACAAGATCCAGCTCGGTGGCGGCCAGGCCCAGCCAGGCAAGCCGGTGGCCATCTATGGGGCGGGCACGGGCCTTGGGGTCGCGCATCTGGTGCAGGCCGCGGGCCAGTGGCTGAGTCTGCCGGGAGAGGGGGGGCACACTGACTTTGCCGCCAACACGGAAGAAGAAGATGCCGTGTTGCAGGTGATGCGCGGTGAGCTGGGCCATGTCTCGGCCGAGCGTTTCCTCTCAGGCCCCGGGCTGGTGAATCTCTACCGTGGTCTGGTCAAATCCGATGGTCGCGAGCCAGCCGAGCTGGCCCCCAAGGACATCACCGAGCGGGCGCTGGCGGGATCCTGTCTCGATTGCCGTCGCACCCTGAGCCTGTTCTGCGTATTGATGGGACGTTTTGCGGGCAACCTCGCGCTCAACATGGGCACCTTTGGCGGCGTCTATATTGCCGGTGGCATAGTGCCGCGTTTCCAGGCGTTCTTCCTCGCCTCCGGCTTTCGGGTGGCGTTCGAAGACAAGGGGCGTTTCAAGCCCTATCTCAAGGAGATACCGGTCTTCCTCATCACTCATCAGGGGCCGGGCTTGCTCGGCGCGGGCGCCTATCTGCGTCAGGCCATGGGGATAGCGCTCTGATTCAGCCCCAATTAAGCCACGGCGGCTTATAGTGAACCCACGCATTCAAGACTCGTGAGGTCCGCAGGACGCGGAGTAGCGAGTCACCCGCTGAGTGTGTTTGTCACCTGACAAAGCCTGAACTGTATTTACCGGCCCTATGGGCCGGTTTTTTTATGCCTGTGTTTTGATGGGCTTACCAAAGAGGATTTAGAAACCGCTCTCGCGCAGCAGGACAGACGCGAGCTGGGTTGCCGCCTCGCCGAGCAGGCTGCGCTCGCTGCCGCTCAGCACGACCTTGCCCCGGGTCTCGCGCAAGCTGGCGGGAGCCTGCCCGAGCTGGATGCGCACCAGGAACAAGGTGTGGGTCGGCACCAGATCCTGCCCCTGGTTGCTGGTGGCGATGGGGCCACCAAAGCGGGAGCTAAGCATGGGGTACTTGAGCTTGCTGGCCCGGGTCGGGGCTATGTCGACCAGGGTGCCGGACAGGGGGGCGAGGACGCCGTCCGGGTAGAAGCGAACCTGACTGCCCAGTTGCAGGCGAGCGACATCGTCTGCCGCCACATACGCATCGAGCTGCCAGCTGCTGGGATCGACCAGTATGCCGACCGCTTGCTCGCTATTGAGCCACTGACCCGGCTGCCATTCGGGATCCACATCCAGCCAGAGGCCATCGAAGGGCGCTTGCAGCTTGAGCCTTGCTATCTCGGCGCGGGTAGCACTTGCCTCCCGGTATTGCACCCGCAGCCGCTCTCTCGTCGCCGTTTGTTCATTGAGACCCTGAGGATCATCCACCATGCCGCCCAAGCGAGCGCCGTAGCTCTGTATGTTCTGTTCATTGCTTCGTACCTTCCAGGCCAAATCCGGATCCACCAGTTGCAGCAGTGGCTCGCCTGCCTTGACCGGGCCAATGGGGCGCAAGGCGTCCAGTCTGGCGGGGAAGGGGGTAAATACCGGCAGTTGCCGTTCGGCGCGGGCCACGCCGCTGCCGTTGATCTCGCTGTGCCAGGGCAGGGCCAGCAGGGTGAGCAGGGTGAGCAGAGAGAGACCGAGCCAGAGTCGGCGGGGCCGGGCGACCTTGGCCCGCTCCTGCCACCAGTGCTTGAGCTCCCGCCAGACGGGCAGGAGGATGAACCAGCTGATTTCGACGCAGAACAAGAGGATCCCCAACAGCTTGAAGAAGAGTAAATAGACGGCGACGGCGATACCGAGAAAGAGCACCAGTCGGTAGAGCCAGGTCGCCACGGCGAAAGTGATCAGCAGGCGACGCTTGGATGCCGGGAAGGGTTCGGGCCAGGGCTCCATCAGACCGAGCAGGCGACGGCGCATGGCGACCCGGGCCAGGGCAGAGGCGCGTTCATGCAAGTTCGGGAAGTTGAGCAGATCCGAGAGGATGAAATAACCGTCGAAGCGCATGAAGGGGCTGGCGTTGAGGGCCAGCGACAGTATCCAGCTGGTGGTGGCGAGATAGAGCAGGCCGTTGCGCAGTGCCCCGTCTGCGCACAGGGCCCAGCCCAGGGTGGCCAGCCCGGCCAGTGCCAGTTCGGTCAATATGCCGGCACTGGCGATGGCGAGCCGCTGGCGGGAGTGCGCCAGCTTCCAGCTCTCGCTGGTGTCGGTATAGAGCATGGGCCAGAGCACCACGAAGGCGATCCCCATGTGAGCGACCCTGACCCCCTGGCGTGTCGCCACCAGGGCGTGGCCCATCTCATGCAGCGTCTTGGCCAGAGCGAGGGCGAGGGCGAAGCTGAACAGCCCATCGAGGGAGAAGGACTCCACCACCGCATGAGTGAATTGATCCCACTGTTGCAGCACCAGGAGTATGCCGAGCAGGCTGGCCCCGAGTACAACCCAGCCAGTGAGGGGGTGAAACAGCCAGCCGAGCCGGTTTACCAGTGCTTGCAGCCGGGCCTGGGGACGCAGCAGCGGCACCCGGAAGAAGAGGTAATGGTGCAGCCACCAGCGGCCGGTGAGCCAGGCCTTGCCCTCGCTCGCCTGGCACAGTCGCGCCACGGCCTGAGGGCTGGGACGCAGCAGTTGGTGACGTTCGAGAAATTGACAGAACCCCAATATCTGCTCTACCTCCGGGTGGAGGGCCGTCTCGGCGGCGATGGCCTGTTGCAAGCGGCGCGGGGTCTGTCCGGCCCAGCGCACCAGGCACTCGAACTCAAACCAGCCGATGCGGTAGAAGCGATTGACCACCTTGTCCTGGATGAGCCAGGCCGGTTCCCCATCCGGGTTGCGGCCAGTCGGGCAAAGCTGCAGGTCGTCACGCAGGGCTGGCAGGGGGAAGTCGGCGGGGTCCAGCATCAGAGCCCGCTCCAGGCGCGCAGGGCGGCCAGGGGGCGACGCAGCAGATAGTAGCCAAGCAGTACCCGTTCACCATAGAGTTTGGCGGTGCCGTGCAGGCCAAGCCGCGCGTGATCAGGGGCCTCTTCTATGCTGGCCAGCAGGCGATAGGCAACCACACCCTCGGCGTTGGTCTGTGCCTGATAGCTGGTCTCCAATATTTTGCCGCGCAGGGGCTGCAAGGGGTAGGCAGTGAGGAAGAGGGCCACCTCGGCGCCGGGCTCAAGGGCGATGGCATCGGCCACCGGCAGTTGAATGCGCATGGCGGGGCGGGCGGGATCCGCCAGCTGCATGATGCGCTCCCCGGTCACCACCGGCTTGCCGAGCCAGTCATTGGCATCGCTGAATACGGCGACCCCTGCGGCGGGGGCCAGCACCTGGCTGCGGCCCAGTTGCAACTGGACGCCATTGAGCTCGGCTCGCTTCTGTTGGGCGCGGCCGCTGAGCAGGGTCAACTCCCGCCGGCTCTGGGGGTTGTCAAAGGCCCGCTGGCTGGCGGCGAGCAGCTCGGCGTCGGCGACCGCGACCTCCTGGGTCAACACTTCCGCACGGTTGCGAAGGGTCGTCTCATCGAGGCGAAACAGCGGCGTACCGGCACTGACCGCCTGATTGGGGCGCACCTCCACCTCGGCGATGACCCCCGCCAGCGGGCTGCTGATCACCTGGCTCTGGCGCGACACTATCTCGGCTGGGGCCAAGGCGCTCTGGCGCACCGGGATGAGCAGCATGAGCCCGGCCACCAGGGCGACCAGCAGCAATTGGCGTCGACTCGGTCGCCAGCCCAGCAGCCGTGGCTGGTGGGTCAGGCTATGCCAGCAGTAGGCCCAGGTCTGCCAGACCCCCTGCATCAGGGTCAGCAGAGCCGCGGGTGGCTCCGCTTCCAGCAGCAGGCAGACCAGGCCGAGCCTGCCCCCCTCTGGCTGCTGGATGGGGATGCACAAGACGCCGTCCGGCCACCATTCACTCCAGCCGTCGACCAGCGATTCAGGCAGGTCCAGTGCCTCCCGCGCCAGCCAGATAAGGTAGGGGGAGTCCTCGCTCGGGCGGGCCAAACCGGAGACGCAGAGCAGCTCCTGGGCCTGACCGTGGTGGGCGAATACCAGCGCCTGATGGAAGGGCAACAACTGATAGAGGTCGTTGGCCATGGAGAAGGCGAGGGCGTTGAGGCTGGTGGCCGCCATGGCCCTGTCCCGCAGCGCGGTCAGGGCCAGCAGCAGCTGGGGGGAGGGGAGCCGTTCCGTCATTGGGTCAGGCGGGCGACGCCACTCATGCCAGCGACCAGCTCGGGATAAGATGCCTCCAATCTGGCCTCCAGCTCGACCGTCTGGGCCACGGCATCAACCCTGGCATTGATCCGGCTCACCTTGGCCGGGTAGGCCTTGCCCGTTTCGAGCACATTGACCTCGAGGGGCTGACCCTCCTTGAGCGTTGGCAGCAGACGGGAAGGCACGTTGAGCCGCACCTTGAGCGGGCCATCACTGACCAGGTCGAACAGCGGGGTGCCGGCACTCATGGTCTGATAGGGTTTGGCCTGCACCTGGGCGATGCGGCCAGCAAAGGGGGCCTTGACGTCACAATAGCTGCTGCGGGCACGGGCCAGGGCATCGGCCCCTTCGGCGCGCTGCACCCCGGTCGAGGCGATGGCCACTTCGAGATCGCCAACGGCATCAAGCTTGCGCAGGCTCCTCTTCGCACTGAGATCCTGGCGTGCCATCTGCAATTCAGCGCGGGCGACTCTGGCCTGAGCTTCCCCTTCCCGGCAGTCGAACCGAGCCAGCGTGGCCCCCTTCTTCACCGTTTGACCGAGTCTGCCCTGAAGTTCACCCAGGGTGCCGCTCATCTGGCTGGAGAGGGTCGCCTCCAACTCGGCGGCGAGCAGGATGCGGATCGCATTGGGATCGTCCTGGGCCGCGCCCAGGTTGGGGATGGCGGCACTGACCGGGAGGGGGCTCTCGGCTTGTGCGGTCAGGGGCAGCATGAACGCCAACCACAGCCAGGGCCCGAATGGGCGCCCGGGCTTAGCGTGCAAGGGCATAAGGAACTCCTCTGTTGGTGCCAATCAGCTCCTGGCTGGCCTGGCGCTTCATGGTCACTTCGATGGCATGAGACAGGGTCTTGATGTCGTTCTGGGCAATTTCGTCGGGCTGCACATCCAGGCCGACCGAGTTATAGAGCCGTCCCCATGCCGCTTGAGCCTGGGAGTATGCCGCCTCGCGCTGATAGCGCGACAGCAGGTAACGGCCTTCGGCCCGGATCACCTCGAGTTCGGAGCCCTGGCTGCTGGTGTTGGCGGCTTTGGCATAACTGAGCAGGCTTTCGTCGACCCGCAGACTCTCGTTGGCGAAGGCGACCTCCTGGGAGGCCAGGTTGTAGCGCAGCACCCCGACCCTGACCTGGGTCAGCACTGCCATGGAGAGGGCGACCCGACGGGCGTCATCAGTGGCTTCCTGGGACTCTTCCAGGCTCCAGATAGCAGGCAGTTGCAGGAATTTGAGCAAGTTGAGGGAGACCTGCAGACCCGCTTCGGACCAGTGATTGTTGTAGAGATACTTGTTGGAGTCGTAGTTATAACCCCAGTTCAGGCCGACATTGGGCCAAAGCTCCGCCTTGGCAATCTTGATGTCTTGCAGGTTGGCGCGCTTGCGGTACCACTCCTCCATGATCTCTGGGCGGTTCTCCAGTGCCATCTGCTCCAGGCTGTCGACTCGCTGAGTCAGGACCGGCAGATTGGGCTCTGGCTCATCGGCCAACACCATCTCGCTGCCGGGGGGCAGGGACATGAGGGCGGAGAGCTCGGCACGGGCGAACTCCAGATCCTGGCGCCGCTGGTTGAGCAGGGAGACTGAGTCGATCAGCGCGCGTTGATAGGCAAGGGCTTCCTGACGAGGCAGCAACCCCTGGGTTTCGGCCTGACGGGCGGAATCGAGCGCCATCTGGGTGCGAGCCATCAGCTTGTCGACCTGAGGCAACAGCCGCTGGGCACCGAGGGCGCGCCAGTAGGCGCTGCGCACATCTTGCAACACGTTTTGGGAGACCTTGCGGCGGCGCTCTTCCGCCATCATCACCTGATCGCCCTTCTGCTGACTGCGGTAGTAGGCCACGCCAAAATCGAGCAGGCTCCAGCTCAAGCCAAGACCGCTCAGGTCGCGGTAACGCTCCTGGGAGGTCGAGGCCCGCAGACTCTCTTCCCTGTCTTCAATACCGATAGAGGTGCCGCCGGAGTCGTTGCTGCGGCTGGCATAACCGGCCGAGGCGACTACGCGGGGCAGCATCTCGTAGCTGGAGAGGTCGTGCAGGTTTGAGGCCAGTGCCCCTTCCATCAGCTTGAGGCGATAGTCGAGGTTGTACTTGAGCGCCCGGGCCGCCGCCTCATAGAAGGTGATGGGATGGGTGACGGGCTCCTGCTGGCCATACATGAGCTTGCGATCCTGACGGATCCTCTCCTGCTTGTCCTGCGGGGTGTAAACCTCGGGCGGCAGGGCGCTGCAGGCGCCCAGCAGCAAGGTGGATGCGAGAGTAAGTGGTCGAAGAGCGTGTCTTGGCATCATCTGTCCTTAGAATCAAACGCCTGATTTGGTCACAAAGGGTTGATTATCCCCTTTGGGTGCGGCGGGACGCCCTGCGGCATCTTGTAATTGTCGAGTAAAGCTGTTGGCTTTGGTCGGCCGCTCGCCCTGGGACGAGGGGGCCTTCATATCTTGTGGTGTCAGGGCAAACAGGGATTCGTCGCTGAGCAACCCATCGGCATTGAGATCGACCCGGCCATGGCGGCCGAGGAAGCTGGCCAGATCCAGCTCCTGTGCCATGGCACTTTCCAGTACGCTCTGGCCGACGAAGGTGCCCTCAATCTGGCCCAGGCCATGGCCTATGCTCTGGCTGTGGATCTCCTGGGGCATACCGAAGAAGAGCTGGCTGCCATCGGAGCGATCGCCGCTGGCATCGAGTCCCAGCCCGACCCGCTGCACCACAGGGGTGATGAAGATGGCCGGAGTGACATCGGGTAGCCCCGTCTGCTGCGCAGTGTCTATCTGCCTGTCGAGCTGATGGGGGCCAACCCCGCCTTTCTCGGGAGGCGGTACATAGGGGGCCGAGATATCGAGATTGATGGTCAACTGGGCCAAGTCGGTGGCATTGCTGCCATCCCCCAGGGTGTAGGTGAACACATCCTGCAGTACCTGCCCCAGGCCCGCGGCCGCTAATACCTCTTTGTTGGTCAGATCGATGGTGTAGCTGTAGCTGCCATCCCCATTGAGGGTGAGCCAGCCATAACGGCCTGCCAGAGGCTGACCGAGCTGGCCTGCCTGGCCGCTGCCGTTCTCGCTGCCACTGCGTACCGCCGTGACCTGCAGGGGATCATTGGCGTCGACATCGCCGTCGTTGGGCAGCACATTGCCCGAGGTGTGGGGCGGCTGGACTTGATCGTTTGCGACCGCGCTGTCATCCCGGGCCACGGGGTTGTCGTTGGCTCCCTGAATGACCAGGGTCAGGCGTGCCTCGGAGAAGGCGCCTGCCTGATCGCGCATCCGGTAGCTGAACACCTCGGTGAGGGTCTGACTGGCCGAGCGCAGTGCCTCGACCTCAGGATTGTCATTGTCGACCAGATAACGATAGCTGCCGTCGCTATTGAGAATGAGCTGGCCATAGCGCCCTTGCAGGGTCTGGCCCGCATTCACGCGGGTGCCGCTGGCCGTGCTGACGGTGAGCACCGTCTTGGTCTCGCCATTGGCCTGGCTGTCGACGTCGGTGTCGTTGTCCAACACGTTACCGCTCGGGTCCAGACCTGCGCCCGCGTTGTTCACGCCGCCCGCTTCAATGGCGGTGGCCTGGTCATCGACGGCGATAGGGGTATCGTTGCTGCCGCGAATGGTGAGGGTCAGGGTGCTGGCGCTGCCGACGCCCCACACATCCTGAATCTGATAATCGAACACCTCGGTCAGAGTCTGATTGGGGCCCCTCAGTGCCTGCACGTCGGCCAGGGTGTTATCCAGGGTGTAGTGCCAACTGCCATCGGCATTCATGACCAGATCCCCATAACGGCCACGAAGCACAGTGCCAAGGCTGGCCCCCTGGCCATCGGCGTTCTGCACGCCAGTCACCGTCAGGGTATCTCCTTCCAGATCCGTGTCGTTGCCGAGCACATTGCCGCTGGGATCCAGGCCCGGCTTGCCGTTGTTGAGCCCGCCCGCCTCGATCACCAGGGCCTGATCCGGATTGGCCTCGGGGGCATCGTTACGGCCTCGAATGGTGATCGTGAGCTGGGCCAAGTCGACGCCGCCAGCGAGATCCTGTGCCTGATAGGTGAAGTTGTCTCTCAGGGTCTGCAGGGGGCCCAGGCCTTGCACATCGGCATTGTTGATATCCAGCACATATTGGTAGTTGCCGTCGAGGTAGAGCGTCAGGGTACCGTACTGGCCGGTCAAGACCAGAGGGGATCCTTGAGTAACGGGGGCCAGGCTGCCACCGGCCAGCTCTTCACCGGTACGGCCTGCCGTTAGGGTCAGGCGATCACCACGGTCGACATCACTGTCATTGGTGAGCAGGTTGCCGCTGGGGTTTCTGACGTTTCCGGCGCCGTTGTCGGCCACGGCAATGCCATTGTTGTCCTTGGCGACGGGGGCGTCATTGGCTCCTTCGATGCGAATGACGAGGTTGGCCGAGCTGGTGGCCCCGTTGGCATCACCCATGCTGTAACTGAAGCTGTCAGTCAGAACATCGGCACTGGTACGCAGGGCCTGCACCGCAGCCAGGCTGTTGTCGACAACATAGCTGTAGCTGCCATTGGCATTGAGGGTCAGCCAGCCATAAGTGCCTCTGAGCGGGCTGCCTAGCAAACCGGCGGTGCCGCTGCTCGCAGTGGTGCCGGTACGGACGGCATTGACGGTCTTCGTCTCGTTGACGTTGGCCGAATCGGGATCAGTATCGTTGCTCAGCACATTGCCGGTGGCATTGCTGCCCGGGTTGCTGTTGTTGACGCCCCCCGCCTCGACGGCTGTGCCGGTATCATTGACTGCCACCGGTGTGTCATTGCGACCCTGAATGGTGATGGTCAGGGTAGACGCGCTGACCAAGCCAGCCAGATCCCTCATCTGATAGTCGAACACCTCGCGGAGCGTTTCCCCTGGCAGCAATTTTTGGACGTCGGCATTGTTGTTGTCGAGTACATAGCTGTAACTGCCATCCGCGTTGAGGGTGAGGGTGCCATAGAGCCCGTTGAGGGCTGTGCCGGGGGCGGCGTTGTTGCCAGTGAAACTGACGCCGGTGACGGTGGGTTGCTCACCGTAGCGATCCGGATCCGTGTCGTTGAGGAGGACGTCGCCAGTGGGGTTGGTACCCGCAATATTGTTGCCGACACCACTTGCTTCGATGGCGGTTGCTACATCGGCGATGGCGGTGGGCGCATCGTTGGCACCCTCAATGGTGATGGTGAGGCTGGCCTGGCTGCTTGCGCCTGCAGCATCCACCATGGTGTAGTTGAACGCATCGGTCAGGGTATTGCCAGACAGATGCAGGGCCTGCACCGCCGGGAGGTCGTTGTCGACCACGTAGCGGTAGCTGCCGTCGCTGTTGAGGGTCAGCCAGCCATAAGTGCCTCTGAGCTGGCTACCAATAGTGCCCGCTGTGCCGCTGCCAGTAGTGGCGCCGGTCCGTACTTCGCTGACGGTTTTGCTTTCAGCCAGGTTGGCCGCGTCGGGATCGGTATCGTTGGCGAGGACGTTGCCGCTGGCATCGCTGCCCGGGGTGGCGTTGTCGACGCCCCCCGCCTCGACGGCTGTGCCAGTATCATTGATTGCCACCGGTGTGTCATTGCTACCCTGGATGGTGATAGTCAGGGTGGAGGCGCTGGTCAGTCCACCCAGATCCGTTATCTGATAGTCGAAGAGTTCGGTGAGGGTATCTCCGGGCAAGAGCTGCTGCACGGTCGCGTTGTTGTTGTCGAGCACATAGCGATAACTGCCATCCGCATTGAGAGTCAGGGTGCCATACTGGCCCACCAGCGCGGTGCCTGGGGCCGCACTATTGCTGCCAATACTGACCCCGGTGACGGTGAGTTGCTCACCGTTGCGATCCGGATCCGTGTCGTAGCTGAGCACGTTGCCGGTGGCATCTGTGCCCGGGGTGGTGTTGTTGAGGCCCCCGGCCTCGCTGGCGGTGCCGACATCGGCGCTGGCGGTGGGGGCATCGTTGGCCCCTTGAATGGTGATGGTGATGTTGGCTGAACTGGTGGCACCAGCGGCATCAACCATGGTGTAGGTGAAGCTGTCGGTCAGGGTATTGCCAGACAGGCGCAGGGCCTGCACCGCCGGGAGGTCGTTATCGACCACGTAGCGGTAGCTGCCGTCGCTGTTGAGGGTCAGCGAGCCATAAGTGCCTCTGAGCGGGCTGCCCAGCGAACCGGCAGTGCCGCTGCTCGCGGTGGTGCCGGTCCGTACGTCATTGACAGTTTTCGTCTCGTTGGGGTTGGCCGAATCGGGATCGCTGTCGTTGTCGAGCACATTGCCGCTGGCATCGCTGCCCGGGGTGGCGTTGTCGACGCCCCCCGCCTCGACGGCACTGCCGGTGTCATCCACCGCCACCGGCGCGTCATTGCTGCCATTGATGGTGATCACCAGGGCGGCGATGTCGTGCAGCTCGCCAAGGTCCGTGACCCGGTAGCTGAAGGTCTCGGTGAGGGTGTCTCCCTGCCTCAGGGCCTGGACGGTGGCGTTGCCATTGTCGATCACATAGCGATAACTGCCGTCAGCCCCCAGGGTCAGGCTGCCATAGAGGCCGACAATCACGGCGCCATTGGCGCTGGTGCTGCCGGTGGGCACATCCACTATCTGGCTCAGATCCGTGACCGGCCCCAGGGCCGCCTTGCTGACTGTCTTGCCGTCTCCCCCATCGATGTCGGTGTCGTTGGTGAGCACATTGCCGATGGCGTCCGTGCCTGCCTGGCCGACTCCTTGCTCGGTGGCGCTGCCTCCGTCATCGCTGGCCACGGGGGCATCGTTGGCGCCCTGGATGGTGATGGCGAGGCTGGCGCTGCTGCTGGCGCCGGCGATATCGAGCAGCTGGTAATCGAACCGCTCGGTCAGGGTGTCGCCGCTCAGACGCAATGCCTCGACATCCGGGTTGTCGTTGTCGACCACATAGCGGTAACCCCCTCCCGCCAGCAGATAAAGGGTGCCGTACTGACCCTCCACCGTGACCGGGATATCGGCGGAGTTCGGGGTGGCCTGGTTGCCGGTGGCCTGGCTGGTGACCAGGCCCAGGTGCAGAGCGTCGCCATTGGTGGCGATATCCACGTCCGTGTCATTGCCGATCAAGTTGCCCTGGGGATCATTGCCCGGCAGGTTGTTGGCCGTGCCGCCCGCCTCGACGGCGATGGCGCCGTCGTTGTTGGCGATGGGAGCATCGTTGACCGTGTTGATGGTGATGGTGATGGTGATGAGGATGCTGGTGGTGGCGGTCAGGGCATCCTCGGCGTTGCCGGGGATCCCGTCGCCATCGAGCTTGTCCCCGAACTGGCCGTTGTCATTGACCAGGACCGAGAGGGTGTCGCTGCCGTTGTAGTCCTGATTGCCCCGATAGTTGAGGGTCAGCAGGGCGGCATTGAGGGCGGCCAAGTTGCCGGTCAGCACCAGCTGGGCGCCGCCATTATTGGTGACGACACTCAGGCCAGTCGCACTGCCCAGAGAAAGCACCCCATAACCCACTGTCAGGGTGAGGGTCAGGGCGCCGCTGCCCGCATCTATGTCGGCGACCGAGAGGCCGATGATGTTGAGATCCAGATCCTCATCCACGCTCTGGCTCGGGCTGGTATTGCCCAGGGTGGGGGCGTCGTTGAGTTCCACATAGCCGATGTTGGCACCCTCTTCATACTGGCCCGCATCTATCCCCGACTCGGTGAGTGTGATGCCAATCTGACCCAGTGCCCCGCCATCGCTGTCGATGCGTATCTGCAGTGTACCGGCGCTGGCGTCCATGATGGTGCTGCCCGCCGGGCCGTCGAGGCGGTAGACACCGGAGGGCAGAATGCCGAACGAGAAGCGGCCATCGTCATCCGTGGTGGTGGTGAAGTTCTTGTTGTCCACAGTGGTGGCGAGATCGCCATCCAGCCCGCCCCAGACCAGGGTCACCTCCTGGTGGGCAAGTCCCGGGCCATCGGGGCTGGTATCACTGTCTGCGCTGGCGGTGTCGTTCCAGAGGGTGCCGCTGATGATGCCAAGGCCCGCCGCGCTGGTGAGCACATAGTTGTTTAGCGTATTGCCTGCGCCATCCTGGCCGGTGCGTTCGCCACCGACATCCCCATCCGCCCCGACGCTTGAGCCACCCCAGCTGGTGAAATCTTCCGGCAGGCTGGACCAGGTCAAGGTGGCATCGGTGCCGGCAATGGTGGTGCCGTTGGGCAAATCAACCTGATAGACCAGGGTCACCTTGGCGCCCGGATCCAGCTGGGAGAAATCGACGGCGAAACTGCCCCCTTGGGTGACTGTGATGCTGACGCCGGGAGGCAGGCCAAAGTTATTGCCGCTGTCACCGCTGTCATAGGTATAAGTGATGCCGTCCTGCACTATGGTCAGGCTGGTGAGGGCATAGTTGCCGCCGCCGGGGAAGCCATCGGTCAGGCGTGGCTCAAAGGCCGTCATGGCGCCAGTTTGCTCGAAGCTTATCTGGACGCTGGCACTGCCAGTGTTGCTGCTCGGATTGGCATTAAAGCCAACCACCGTCTTGTCCAGGCTACCCAAGACAGGTTCGATGATGTCCTGATAGATAGTCTGGCTGGTGCCGCGCTGGGTCAGGTTGTTGGCATCAGCGCCCACATAGTCCTTGGCGATGACGCCGAGCTGAGTGCCAGCCTGATTGCTCAGTATGTTATCAACCCGCACGTTGAACTCGATGGCGATCCCTTCAAGGTCACTGTCCGAGTCCAGGTTGCTGATATCGCCCAGGCGGAAGATGATGGTCTGATTGCCATCGGCATCGGTCACTATCTCGATCTGACCGGCGTCCAGCATGCCTTGCAGCTCGCTGGCCAGGGTGGGGGATATGGCCTGGGCTTCGCTGCTGCTGCCATTGCCAATCACATCGGCGTTGGTGATAGCGCTGCCGTCCAGGTTGCTGCTGAGCCCCCCGCCATTGGAGATGAAGGCCAGACGTACCTGATCCTTGTCGAGGAAACTGAGTCCCTTGGGCAGGCTTATGCGCAGTTCATAGTTGTCGTTGTTCCCCTCCGGGATCAGGGCAACCACTTTGTAGCGGATGATCTCGCCCACCGTCACCTGCTCATTGATGGCATCCGTGGCGCCACCGCCGGTTTCGGTCACCCCGCCCACCCGGGAGATGAGGATGCCGCTGGCGATGGGGATCAACCCCTGGCTGACGGCGCGATAGTCATTGAGGATGCCGTTGCCCGGCACACCATCGGCGCCGGTCCGCTCGCCAGTTGGGTCTGCACTGGTGCCAACGCTGCCGTCCAGGCTGGTCCACTGCACCTCGGCCTGGTTGTTGATCTGGGCAAAATCGGTGGCGGTGGCCAGCACCACGCCGCTGACGTTCACAACCAGCTGCTTGCCAACCGCGATATCCAGATCGGCATCCGCCTTGGTCTGCAGCACGTTATTCACTATCTCGAACTGGCTTGTGACATCGATGCCGTCATAGAAGACGGAGAGCAGCGTGTAGTTGTTCAGTTGCTCGGGCAGATTATCGGTAAACCGAATGTCAAAGGCATCCAGCGGGCCGCTGTTGTCTACCACTATCTGTACTGTGACGAGATCCCCTTGTTCGAAACCGTATTCGGGAGGAGGGTTCACCAGACCCTGGCTGATGGGATGGCATTGGGGGCCGGGGTCGCAGTGACATCACGCAGTTGGGCGCTGCCTCCCGCCACATCACCATCGGGATCCTGGTAGTGCAGGACGGCGCCATTGCTGAGCGTGATGCCATCCTGGTTGCTGGCGACGTTATCGGCGATGAGACGCACCCGGATGGTGAAGCTGTTGTTGCCCGCGTCGTTGTCGGCATCGGCGCTGCTGACACTGAAGCTGAAGCGGGCACCCACTCCGTCACTGTCCAGGGTGCCCCCCAGACCGGCGAGCAGGGGAGTGCTGATGGTGCCAGCGAATCCTGTGGTGATGAGCTCATACCCCAGATCGCCGTTGTAGCCGGTATCGAGCCTGAACCCCGGGGGGATCAGGTCGTCTATGTCCAGCTGCTGGGTGCTTCCCTCCGGCAGGGTCACCACTATGTCGTACCCCATGCTCTCGCCGACCACCAGGTTGGTCCCGGAAGTGTGCCCCGCACTGGAGGCATTGGCGGCATCGCCGCCGGTGAAGTCGATGCTGAGGGTGGGGGCGGCGATCTGCTGGCCCGCCGTGTCGGCCAGGTCCGTGGGGGTAAAATCGTTGCCGTTATCTATGCTGGCGTAGTTGCTCAATACTGCGCTGGTTTCCAGGGTGCTGCTGGCCCTGATGTCATCGGCGACCTGCACATCGTAAGTGATGATGACGAGGTTGCTGCCAAGCACGTCGGCATCTGAACCATCCCGTCCTGCCAGCAGAGTGGCTTGGCCTCCCGCATCAAGGAAGCTGATGGTATTGCCGCTGACTTGGTAATCGGTGCCCAGCACCAGCAAGGTGCCATCGCCGCGATAAATCGTCAGGTTGGCATCGGCCAGGGAGCCATTCACGAAGGAGAGGCCGCTGGGTAAATTGATGCTGGTGACCACATCGAAGGCGCCACCACCGCCCCGGTTCTCGATGGCGGTGGACAGGCGCAGGGCATCAGCGCCGTCTATGTCGGTGACATCGCCATTCACCGCGCTGATATCGGTCACTGGGGCAGTGAAAGGAATGCCGCCAGAGCCGGGGGGATTCCAGGCGCCAGTGGCACCGGAGACTGTGCCATTGCTGGAAGAGACGACGCCGTGGCCGATGGCGAGATCCGGTTCGGCGACTGAGGTGATGACGGTGACATCCGAGCTGCTGAGCTGAGTCTTGTCCAGGGTGGTGACCTGGCTTGACTGGGCAAGCACATCGAGTGCGCGCTGATCGGCGAAGGGTTGATCGCCGACGGTCAGGGTAAAGGCTATCTCGATACGGCTGCCGTTCAGGTCGCTGGTGGCATAGTTGCCAAAGTCGAAGATGAGGGAGTTGCCCGGGCCATTGGTGACACTGACGATGTCGCCCAGGTTGGTATCACCACTGCCGAAGTGCCACTGACCGGCGCCTGTGCCTTCCGTCCAGTTGATCCCGCTGACATCAAACAGTGGCAGGGGCAGATAAACGGTAAGTTTGAACTGCTCATAATCCCCGGTGACCAGATCGTAACTGAGCTGGAAGGTGACATCATCGCCGGGGTGAAGTTCGACGGCGCCCCCCGGATTACCGCCGCCATTGATATCGGTGAGGTCGATGGCGACCTGGCTGGTGGGGATACGGGTGGTGGTCTGGGAGCTGTCAGACTCGCTACCACCGGTCAGGTTGACATTGCTCTCTACTATGGTGGCGGTGACGCTGGCATTGTTGCCAATCACGTCGCCCTCATTGATCTCGCTTTGGGGGTTTCCGGCCGGGGGGGTATAGCTTTGGCTGATCAGGGCGCTATAGCTCAACAGTGCCAGCGTAGCGCCCTGCTGGTCAGTGTCAAAGGCGAGATCGCCAGCCAGCCAGCTCATCAGCGGGAAGGCGTTGGCCAGAGACTGGCCTATGTCGAAGGTAATGCTGGTGGTGCCATCGGCATTGAGGGTCTGGCTGTAGACCAGCGCGATGGTTTCACTGACCCCGTTGCGGGTCAGGGTCAGCGTCGGAACACCGGTCAGCGTCTGACCATCGCTCAGGGTGTCGGTCACGACAAACTGACCCTCGCCAAAGATAGTTTTTCCGAAGGCAAAGTAGTCAGACAGCGCCATCTTGACGCTGTAATCCAGGGTATCCCCCGGGCTGATACCCGCCTTGCCGCCATCGACGCTCAGGGTGACATCTTTTTGCAAGGCGATGGATCGGGCGGTGAAGGTGACTATGTCCCCCTGGCCTGCGAAATCTATGCTGGTGGCCGGTGCCATCAGATCCCTGGGGTCGAGAGGAACCCATTCGCCGCTGGCGGTCGGGGCATCGATGACTATCTGGACCGCATCGCCGCTGTTGGGATCTATCACCTGCTGGCCGTTGGCATCGGCATCGGGCACGTAAAACTTGACCAGGGTATCGGTGGCGCTGGTCAGGGTGCTGTATTCGACCGTGAAGGCGCTGATAAAGAGGCTGTCACTATTGATGGCGGCATCCATCAGGGCCGGGTTGGTGATGACGCGACCATCGGAGAGGGTGATGGAGGTCAGGGTGCCGTTGGCACCGGGGATGATGGCGGTCACCTGCATATTGGCGGGCAGGGTCTGGGTGATGACCACATTGCTCAAGGGTTGGCCGTCGGCCGGAATGGCGGTCAGGGTCAGGGTATGACCGAAGTTGGGGCCGGTGGCCGTCTCCCCTTCCCGCATGTCCAGGCTTTGTTCGAAGCTGATTACCGTCGGGTTGACCACAAAGTTGTGGATGCTGCTCTCGACCAGGCTGGGGTCGCTCTGGGGGTTGTTGAGGGAGTCATTGCCGTACTGGAAGCCGCTGCGGGTGCCTATGATGAGGCTAGGCGAGCCATTGGAGTAGCTGGTGTCGGCCAGATTGCTCAGCCGCGCCGTGACCTCGATGGGAATGTCCGGCTGCCCCTGGCTCAGGCTGCCAAAGGGGATCTCCAGCACTATCATGGTATCCCCGGCCCTGAGCCCGACATCGGCCGCCCTGATGATGAGCGGGTTGCCATTGCTGTCGACCGCGAGCGGGTGGGCTGCGTTGCCGGAAGCGTCGAAGACGACCTGATGGAACTTCAGGGTCTGATCCAGGTAGGTTGCCTTGACGAAGCTGATGCCATCGTCGCCATCCTTGCCCGTGCTGGTCAGGTAGAGATCCACATAGGGGGCATAGCCAATCTGGCTGGCACCATTGCTCAGATTCACCGTGAACTCGAAAGTATCACCCAGCAGTACAGTGCCGCTGCCCGTTGGCAGGCTGGTCTCGGGACTGGCGTTGGCGAGCAGGCTGTCGAAACCTTGCACGGCTTCCCGGCTGAGGGCCAGCGGTTGATCGATAAGGCCGCTGCGCACCTCCAGATCCCAATCTCCTCCCTTGTTGCTGGCGCCGGTATCGTCGCTGGAGGCAGCCACATCTGCCCCGGTCCACTTGGCCAGGGCACTGACCAGGGCTTGGCCTGAGTCGCCGGCGCCGACCCGGCAGCCGTAGAACTGGATATCGGCATTCTCGCTCAGATGGTTCTGCCAGCCTTGCAACTGCTGGGCGACGCTGGCCAGGTTATCTGCCGTGATCGTGCGATCGCCCAGGGTGAATTGCCCGGCGGCGCCGTGGGAGAGGATCTGGATGGCGTCGACCTGGCCCAGTTCGGCCAGTTTGGCGCCGATGGCAGTCAGGGCATCGGTTTTGCTGTCGATGACAAGCAGGCTGACGTTGCTGTCGAGGTTTTTGGTCAGCTGGCTGGCCTGTTCGATACGGGCATCGACGACCAGCAACTGGCGAGGCTGGCTGCTCTGGCTGGGCTCGGCATGATCGGGCCCCGTTTGGGGGGCGTCCTGATTATCCTGGCTTTGATGGTCCACGGCGACGGCGGCTGCACCATCGAACAGTATGCGTGGCTCCAGGGCCAGCATCTGTTGATGGGGTCTTAGAATTGCAGATGAAAAGTGCTTGGCCATGGCTATCGCTTCCGTGCGGCAGAGAATGGCTCTAGTTATGTCACATATGAGGCACATTTTCCATGCACCACATGGAGCAAAAATGCATAAGGCAGTGACTTAACCTATTGTTCTAGGTCATGAAATGTTCATGTGTAAATCATTGAGGCAGTTTCAATTGAAATCTGGCACCGCCCAGAGGGGATTCATCCACCCGGATCTCGCCACCATAGCTGTGCACTATCTCGGTGACCACGGCCAGCCCTATGCCCTGGCCTGGTGATGTATCGGCGCGCACTCCCCGCTGGAATATCTGCTGCGATTTGCTCGGTTCTATGCCCGGGCCATCATCCTCGACCTCGATCAGCAGGTTGCTGCCTTGGCGGTGTACCTGGACCCGGATCTCGCTGATGGCAAACTTGCAGGCGTTATCGAGCAGGTTGCCCATCAGTTCCATCAGGTCGCCCTGCTCTCCATGGAAGAAGACATCATCGTCAAACAGAAAACGGGTCTGGAGCTTCTTGTGGCGATAAACCTTGGCGAGACTGGCCAGCAGTTTCTCGATGAGCGGCACGGGCTCCGTCCCCTTGCCTGCGAGGCGTTTTCGACCGGTCACGGCTCGGCGCAGCTGGTACTGCACCATCTGATCCATGGTCAGGATCTGCTCGTTGATGTTGTCGTGCAGCTCCCGCCCCATTGCGACATCTTGTGTCGTCATCTGTATAAGCGCTAACCGGGTCTTGAGACTGTGAGCAAGGTCATTGAGGGCGTGCTGATAGCGCTGAGTCTGCTGGCGTTCGTTCTCCAATAGCTGGTTGACGGATTCGGTGAGGGGGGTCAGCTCGCGTTCGTAATCCTGGGACAGGGATTCACGCTTTCCGGCGCGGATCTCATCGAGCTGACGTGCCATGGCTCGCAGTGAAGAGAGGCTCCAGATGCTGGTGAGCAACAGCAGGGCCCCGAGCAGAGCATAGGCCAGCAGTGCCTGGCGAATGCATTGATAGAGGTAATCCTGCATATGCTGCTGATATTGTTTGGCAGAATCGATCATCACCACGTAGTAGGTGACGGGACCCTGGCCATGGTTGCGCATGAAACGCAGACTGTAGATGAAGTAGCGGTTGCCGCTCTTGATGGTGATGAGCTTGAAGAAGTAGTCATGATCCATCTTGCCAAGGTAGTTCATCAGATCCTGACAGAGGGTCTCTTTAGTCTCGAGTACCTCGGGCTTGTGCAGACTGGCCCAGCTTATCTGGCCATCGGCGCGGCAGATCAGGGTGTCTAATCTGGGATCGGCGGCACTTTCATCCAGAGTATCAAATCCGGGCTGGCCCTGACTCTCGGGGAGCTTGGAGGAGAAGAGCTTGGAGAGGTTCTCCTGCATCTGGGTGCTGGTCTGCTTGATGAGCTCCTCCTGCTTGGCCAGATAGAGGGCATAGACGGCAAACGCCAGAATGAGTGCGATGACCAGCATGGTGCTCAGCATCAGCTTGGCCAGCAGGGAGCGGCGGATCAACGGCATGAGCTGGCCTCTATCAATGTCAGGGAACGCGATGCCAAGGACTCACCTGGCTGAACGGTGAGCAAGAAGGCGAGGGTCATCTGCAGGACAGATTGAAGATGTAGCCCTGGCGACGGATGGTGGAGATGGGTTGTATATCCCCATCCGGATCCAGCTTCTTGCGCAGTCGGCTTACCATCACTTCGATGGTATTGGGATCGCCTTCACCATCACCATATAGCTGGTCGAGCAGCTGTTGCTTGGAGACCACCTGGCGAGCATTGCGCATCAGGTATTCCAGGATCAGATATTCAAAACTGGTCAGCACCACCACCTCGCCGGCGATGGTCAGCTCTTTGCGCGACAGATCCAGCTCGTAATCGCCCGCTTGTACCTTGGGCGAGATAAAACCGGCGCTGCGCCGCACCAGGGCATTGAGCCGGGCCAGCAGTTCGTCTTTCTGAAAAGGCTTGACCAGATAGTCATCGGCCCCCGCTTCGAGTCCCTCGACCTTGTCTTGCCAGTTGCCGCGGGCGGTCAGCACTATGATGGGGAAGGCAATCTGCCGCTCTCTCAAGGTGCGGATCAGCAGTAGGCCATCCATGTCTGGCAGGCCGAGATCGATAATGGCCACATCGATGGGGTAATCCTCGGCATAGTGCAACGCTACCTGGGCGCTGTCGGTGCCATGCACCTGATTTTGCGCCTCACCGAGCAGGGTGGTGAGATGATGATTAAGCAGCTTGTCGTCTTCGACCAACAGAATTTTCATAAGATGTTCGTGCATGAGATCCGAGATGCTAATTAGAGGGGGTTAAGCTGGTAGAGTCAATTCAGATAGTAGTGGATAAGGCCTGTATCGGGACTGAATCGACGCTAACTGTGAACTGGATAACAGGGGGGAATCCATGATAGCGCCGCCTGATTGCCCGGGTAATCTCCCCAGGCCCCGCATAGTGGCGCACTACATCCCTGGTCAGCTAACGGACTATTGATTGACCCGCCTTGGATTTTCTCCTCTCGCCACTTCCCTCCGTGAGGCAGGGCGTTATGATCATACCGATGAACCATGGCATTACCGTTTAAAAATATCGTGGTGCGCTAAGACAGGAATTAATAGATGGAGGCTGAATGCGGGAAAGTTTGAAGAGAAAGTTCATTGACGTGTGTGACAAAAAGATTGCCAGCAAGGGACCTGAGGTGGGCCTGTCATTCTATGCTTTTTTCGCAAACAAGAATGACGATCCTGAGTTGCTCATGGAGGCGGCCACCTGGTGGATCATGACGCACAGGCTCGACCACTTTGAGAAAGCCACCAAGATAAAGGCGTTAATCTATGCCAGCGAGCATGCCTAAGCTATTCAACCTGTTCGGACAAGGCCATATATCGCTGTTTAGGCGCAGTGAAGAGTGCAGGAGAAATACCACTGAAACTGTGACTCATAGTCATATTGGCCATAGTCACCTAAAAGCAGTTTAAAGAGGGAGAGTTATACCCTTATTGAGTCGGATTATCTTGATAATATGTTGTGAGTGGCTTACATCAAGACCAGCACGGGATGCTTATCGTGGCATCATCTTGAGTTGAAAATATAAAAGCCAGTCAGTGAAGGCTGACTGGCTTTTTATTGGCACCGTTCTGACCGGCGTCTTTCTGTCTCCGGGGTTAGCCTACCAGGCTGGCCCACAAGTCATATTCGTCCGATTCATCGATGCGGACTTTGACCATGTCGCCGGGCTTGAGGCCGGTTTCACCGTTCAGGTAGACCAGACCGTCAATCTCGGGGGCATCGGCGAAGGAGCGGCCGGTGGCGCCCTCTTCGTCAACTTCATCGATAAGGACTGTCATCTCCTGGCCGACTTTGCGGGCCAGCTTGCGGATGGAAACCTGCTGTTGCAGCTCCATGAAGCGCACGAAGCGCTCTTCCTGGATCTCTGCCGGCACCGGATCCGGCAGCTCGTTGGCTTTGGCGCCATCGACCGGGCTGTATTTGAAGCAGCCGACCCGGTCCAGTTCCGCCTTGTCGATGAAGTCCAGCAGCATCTGGAACTCTTCTTCGGTCTCGCCGGGGAAGCCGACGATGAAGGTGGAACGCAGGGTGATCTCGGGGCAGATCTCGCGCCACTTCTGGATGCGTTCCAGGGTGCGCTCAACGGTACCCGGGCGCTTCATCAACTTGAGGATGCGCGGGCTGGCGTGTTGCAGCGGGATGTCGAGGTAGGGCAGCACTTTGCCATCGCGCATCAGCGGGATGACGTCATCCACGTGCGGGTAGGGGTAGACATAATGCAGGCGTACCCAGATGTCGAGCTTGGCCAGCTCTTCGCACAGTGCCACCATGCTGGTCTTGACCGGCATGCCGTCATAGAAACCGGTGCGATGCTTGACGTCCACGCCATAGGCGGAGGTGTCTTGGGAGATCACCAGCAACTCCTTCACGCCGGCCTCTTTCAAGCGTTTGGCTTCGGCCAGCACGTCGCCGATGGGGCGGCTCACCAGATCCCCGCGCATGGAGGGGATGATGCAGAAGGTGCAGCGGTGGTTGCAGCCTTCGGAAATCTTGAGATAGGCGTAGTGGCGCGGGGTCAGCTTGATGCCGTGGGCCGGTACCAGGCTGGTGAAGGGGTTGTGGGTCGGCTTGGCCACGTACTTGTGCACATGTCCCAGTACTTCTTCATAGGCGTGGGGGCCGGTGATCTCGAGCACCTTGGGGTGGATCTCGCGGATCTGATCCACTTTGGCACCGAGGCAGCCGGTAACTATCACTTTACCGTTCTCGGCCAGGGCTTCGCCTATGGCTTCGAGCGATTCCTGCACCGCGCTGTCGATGAAGCCGCAGGTGTTGACCACGACCAGCTCGGCATCGTCATAGCTGGGCACCACGTCGTACCCTTCGGTACGCAGCTGGGTGAGGATACGCTCGGAATCGACCAGATTTTTGGGGCAACCCAAGGAGACGAATCCTACTTTGGGGGCCTGTTTTGTGTTGGACATCGCTCAATCGCTCTTAGGTGGCTCTCTTATAAGGGCGCGGATTTTACCGGAATGGTTAACCAAAAACTATACAACTGGGCGCGTTGACTGGAACAATTTATGTCAAAGAGCGGGGGCGCAGGCGTTAAACGTACGAAGACGTTGATATTCCCAGTCGCAAATGCAGCACCAGTGCGGGTTTTCTGGGGATGGCTGCAAAAATGGAGCCCATGCCAGCGTTAAGCAGATAGCTTGCGACAGGACGATGATACCGCTTTGAGCGCAGAAGCAGGCGGTGAGTCTATCAACGCAAGTGAGGAGAGGGCCGCCCGGGGTATACGCGGCGGCCCTGATGGTCAGCGCAACAGCAATAGCGTGCAAGGCAGGGCTTGCAGCATGGCGCTGGTATGGCTGCCGAGCACGAACTGGCGCATGCGGGAGTGGCCGTAGGCCCCCATTACCAGCAGGGTTATCTGATGTTGCGTGAGATAGCGGGTCAGGGTCGGGATGAGTTCACCTTGTTGCAGGCTGGAGATCACCTGCCAGCCCCCCTGGCGCAGTGAGGTGGCGGCTGCATCGAGCTGAGCGCTGTGCTCGGCGCTGGCGTCGGCCACCATCACCAGATGGCAGGTCAAGCCTTTGAGCAAGGCGCTGCCAGCCAGCTGCTTCAGGGCCCGGTGTGCCGTCTCACTGCCATCAAAGGCAAAGAGCAGGCTGGTGGGGGTGGTGAACTGGCGCTGTACGACCAGCGCCGGGGTGCGCTGGGTGCGCAGCAAACTCTCGAGCTGGCTGCCCACCACGGCATCTTCACCCTCGTGCCGGGCGCCGCACTTGCCGAGTACCAGCAAGCGAGTCTGCTCGGCAAAATCGCTCAGGGTATCGAGTAAGTCACCGTGGCGTTGCAGGCGATTGGCCAAGATGCCGTGCTCCGCCAGCTGATGGGCGGCCGCATCCAGCTGCAACTTGCCTTGTTGGCGAGCCAGCTGGCTGCGTTGCTGGTCTAGTTCGGCCAGCTCGGCCAGCAAGGTCTCCCGGCTCCCCAGACCAATGGTGCCGCTCAAGTCGGGTAGCACGTTTTGGTGGCGCTCCAGCACATGCAGCAGGGTCACAGTGTCACCAGTGATGGCCGCAGCCCAAGCTGAGGCATCGCAGATGGCCTCCTGGCTGGCGATCCCATCGAGGCAGGCGAGGATATGGGTCATGGTCTCTCCTTAGTGGTTGGCCAGCAGTTTTTCTATCTCTTCGGGCTTATCCTGTACCCCGAACCGGTCGACCAGCGTCGCGCTCGCCTCGTTCAGGCCGATCACGTCGACCTGGGTCCCCTCGCGGCGGAACTTGAGTACCACCTTGTCCAGGGCCGTCACCGCTGTGATGTCCCAGAAGTGGGCCTGGCTGAGATCGATGGTCACCCGGCCGAGCACCTCTTTGAAGTCAAAGGCGGCGATGAACTGTTCGGCAGAGGCGAAGAACACCTGGCCTCGCACCTGATAATGGCGCTCGTCACCCTCTCTGCTGCTCTCGCTCTTGACCAGCATGAAGCGGGCCACCTTGGCGGCGAAGAAGAGAGAGGCAAGCAGTACCCCGACAAATACCCCAAGGGCAAGGTTATGGGTAGCAACCACGACGGCAACCGTGGCCACCATCACGATATTGGTGGAGAGCGGGTGTTTTTTCAGGTTGCGGATGGAGTCCCAGGAGAAGGTACCGATAGAGACCATGATCATGACGGCGACCAGGGCGGCCATGGGGATCTGACGGATCCACTGATCCATGAAGACCACCATCAGGATCAGCAGGGTGCCTGCCACAAAGGTGGAGAGGCGGCCGCGACCGCCGGATTTGATGTTGATGATCGACTGGCCAATCATGGCGCAACCCGCCATGCCGCCCATCAGGCCGGCGCCTATGTTGGCCAGACCCTGTCCCTTGCATTCGCGGTTGCGATCGCTCTTGGTGTCGGTCAGGTCGTCGACGATGGCTGCCGTCATCAGCGACTCAAGCAGGCCGACCACGGCCAGCGCCGCAGAATAGGGGAAGATAATCGCCAGGGTCTCAAGGTTGAGCGGCACGTCCGGCCAGAGGAGGATGGGCAGGGTATCGGGCAGCTCGCCCATGTCGCCCACGGTGCGAATGTCGATGCCCATGGTGATGGCAATCGCCGTCAGAATGACGATGCAGAGCAGCGGGGAGGGGATCAGCTTGCCTACCACCGGGATCAGCGGGAATAGATAGATGATGCCAAGACCGCCCGCCGTCATGGCATAGACCTGCCAGGTGACGTTGGTCAGTTCGGGCAACTGGGCCATGAAGATCAGAATGGCCAGGGCGTTGACGAAGCCGGTCACCACCGAGCGGGAGACGAAACGCATCAGGCTGCCGAGCTTGAGGTAGCCAGCCCCTATCTGCAAGATCCCGGTGAGCAGGGTCGCCGCCAGCAGGTATTGCAGGCCGTGATCCTTGACCAGGGTGACCATCAGCAGGGCCATGGCACCGGTGGCGGCGGAGATCATGCCGGGACGCCCGCCGACGAAGGCGATGATGACGGCGATACAGAAGGAGGCATAGAGGCCCACCTTGGGATCGACGCCAGCGATGATGGAGAAGGCGATCGCCTCCGGGATCAGGGCCAGCGCGACCACTGTGCCGGCTAGCAGGTCGCCGCGTATGTTGGCGAACCACTCTTGTTGTATGCGTTGGCGCATGTCGATTCTCTCGCTCTGTTGTCGCTCACCGCCCTGAGCCCATGAGGCGTGCGGGGGGAGTCATTGTTATGGGGCCAGCGATGGCCAATCTTGTTGGGCGCTGGCGTGCATCCTGCTCAGGCAGCATCAGGGCCGGGCCGCTGATTATTTGGCCGCGCAGGGTAACAAAGCAGGGCCGGGAGGAAAAGTGTTGTGGTTGGATGGATCATTTCAATGATAGTTGTATAGTTGAATCAACTACTGGAATGGGGGGGAGTCATGGTTGAAATGAACAAGGTCGTCGCCAGCAAGCTGTTTGAGTCGCTCGCCTCAGGGGTGCGGCTCGATGTCTGGCGGCTATTGGTCAAGGCTGGCTTGGAGGGGCGGGTTGCGGGCCAGCTCGCCAGCGAGCTGGACATAGCCCAGAACGCCCTGTCATTTCATCTGAAAGCCATGCTGCATGCGGGCCTGATCTCGGTGGAACAAGAGGGGCGTTACCTGCGCTATCGCGCCAACATCGCGCTGATGCAGAGCCTGATTGGTTACCTGACCGAGGAGTGCTGCGCCGGTCACCCCGAGGCCTGCGGCATTGTGCCTGCACAGCCCAAGTGCTGAGCTCGTGAGTTGACAGCGCCGCCTCGTGGCAACATACAGTGACGCGCTGCGAGTCGTTGTGCCCGTGGCTAGGGGCAGAGTGTGGCCAAGGTTGCGTACCATTGACCTCTTTTCAATCCACCAGACATTTTCAATGAGACATGGAGCCGCTGCTTATCATGCACCCTTTTGACATCCTGAACCTGGATAATGGCGCCCGCCTTATCTTCACTCCCTGCCCTGGCACCAAGGAGGCTTCCCTGCAAGCCTCCCTCAAGACCCTGCAAGCCGCCGGGGCCGATGCGGTAGTCACCATGATGCCCGATGCCGAGCTTAGCGAATTCAAGGCCGATACCTTGCCCGCCGAGTGCGAGGCGTTGGGGCTGTCCTGGTTCCAACTGCCGGTGGAGGACGATTGTGCCCCCGAGGCACCGTTTGCCGCCGCCTTTGCCAACCACAAGGCGGATCTGCTGGTGCGGCTTGGCGCGGGCCAGACCCTGGCCATTCATTGCCGTGGTGGCTCGGGACGTACTGGGCTGATGGCGGCCATACTGCTGCTGGAATCAGGCTATGCCCCCGCCAGGGTCAAGACGCTGGTGCAGGGGCTGCGTCCCAAGGCGCTGACCCTGGCGCCCCACGTTGACTATCTCAACAGCCACTATTCATTTGCCGATTAAGGAAAACAGCATGACCATCAAAGTGGGTATCAACGGCTTTGGCCGCATGGGGCGCCTCTCGTTTCGCGCCGCCTTCGACTGGGCGGATGTGGAGTTTGTGCGCATCAATGACCCGGCTGGCGATGCCGCCTCCCTGGCACACCTCATCACCTTCGATTCCGTCCATGGCCGCTGGCATCATGAAGCGAGCAGCGATGGGGACCAGATGGTGATAGGTACCCACCGCATCCTCTGTACCCGCAACAAGGAGATAGGTCAGACCGACTGGTCCGGCTGTGACGTGGTGATCGAGGCCTCCGGCAAGATGAAGACCAAGGCCTTGCTTGACGCCTATCTGGCGCAGGGGGTGAAAAGGGTCGTGGTGACTGCTCCGGTCAATGAGGAAGGTGTGCTCAACGTCGTGATGGGGGTCAACCACCATCTTTATGACAAGGCGCAGCACCCCATAGTGACGGCGGCCTCCTGTACCACCAACTGCCTGGCGCCCGTGGTGAAGGTGATTCACGAGCAGCTCGGTATCAGGCACGGCTCCATGACCACCATCCACGACATCACCAACACCCAGACCATTCTGGATGCCCCCCACGCCGACCTGCGCCGTGCCCGCGCCTGCGGCCTGAGCCTGATCCCCACCACCACGGGCTCCGCCACCGCCATCACCCACATCTTCCCCGAGCTCAAGGGCAAGCTGAATGGTCATGCGGTGCGGGTGCCGCTGGCCAACGCCTCCCTCACCGATTGCGTGTTCGAGGTGAGCCGCCCCACCACCGAGGACGAGGTCAACAGCCTGCTCAAGGCGGCAGCCATGAGCGAGCTCGAGGGGATCATGGGCTATGAGGAGCGCCCCCTGGTGTCGGTGGATTACAAGACGGATCCGCGCTCCTGCACCATAGATGCGCTCTCCACCATGGTGATCAATGGCACCCAGGTGAAGATCTACGCCTGGTATGACAACGAGTGGGGCTATGCCAACCGCACCGCCGAGCTGATGCGCATGGTAGGCCGGATGGACAAGGCGCAAGGATAACCCGGCCATGGCACTGACCCGACTCTCCCCCGAGGCTCGCCAGTATCTGCTGGTGACCGGCAACTACTGGGCCTTTACCCTGACCGACGGCGCCCTGCGCATGCTGGTGGTGCTCTATTTCCATGGGCTGGGCTACAGCCCCTTGGCCATCGCCTCCCTGTTTCTCTTCTACGAGATCTTCGGGGTGGTGACCAATCTGGTGGGGGGCTGGCTCGGGGCTCGCCTCGGGCTCAACCGCACCATGAACATAGGCCTCGCCCTCCAGGTGCTGGCGCTCGCCATGTTGCTGGTGCCGCCGCTCTGGTTGACGGTGCCCTGGGTGATGGCTGCCCAGGCACTCTCGGGAGTAGCCAAAGACCTCAACAAGATGAGTGCCAAGAGTTCCATCAAGTTGCTGGTGCCGGGAGAGGCGCAGGGTCAGCTCTACCAGTTGGTGGCCCTCCTGACCGGTTCGAAGAATGCCCTGAAAGGGATGGGCTTCTTCCTTGGCGGCGCCCTGTTGAGCCTGCTCGGGTTTCAGGGGGCCGTGCTGGTCATGGCACTGGCGTTGGCGCTGGTGTGGGGCGTCAGCATGCTGACCCTGAAACGGGATCTCGGCAAAGCCAAGAACAAGCCCAGGTTCAGGGAGATCTTCTCCAAGAGCCGCGCCATCAATTACCTCTCCGCCGCCCGCCTCTTCCTGTTCGGTGCCCGCGATGTCTGGTTTGTGGTGGCACTGCCCGTCTACCTCGCCTCCACCTTTGGCTGGGATCACTGGTATGTGGGGGGCTTCCTGGCGCTCTGGATCATCGCCTACGGCGTGGTTCAGACCCTGGCGCCGCGCTTTACCGGCAAGCGAGAGGGTCGGGTACCCGATGGCAAGGCCGCCATGGGCTGGGCGCTGTTGCTGGCCCTGATCCCAGCCCTGATTGCCCTGGCGCTGCATGTCGATCTGCATCCGGCCATCAGCCTGGTAGGCGGTCTGATGGTGTTCGGCGCCCTGTTTGCCATCAACTCCTCCCTGCACAGCTACCTCATCGTCAGCTATGCCGGAGCTGACGGAGTGTCGCTCGATGTGGGCTTCTATTACATGGCCAATGCCCTGGGGCGTCTGCTCGGCACCCTGCTCTCCGGGCTGGTATTCCAGCTCTATGGTCTCGAGGCCTGCCTCTGGATCTCCACCCTCTTTATCCTGTTGGCGGCGTTGATTTCAATCGGTTTGCCCCGCCATCAGCCGCCCGTTTCATCCAATCCTCATGGAGTCTCGTGATGAGTACAACAGCCTGCGGCGATCTGCCCGTCAGCCAAAAAATGGGTTTTCTCGACCGCAATCTCACCCTCTGGATCTTTGTCGCCATGGCAATAGGGGTGGGCATTGGCTATCTGTTCCCTCAGGTGGCGCAGTGGAACGAGGCCATGTCGGTCGGCACCACCAATGTGCCGCTCGCCATCGGTCTCATCCTGATGATGTATCCGCCGCTCGCCAAGGTGAACTACGCCACCATGGGTACCATGACTCGCGACCGTCAGGCCATTACCCTCTCCCTGGTGATGAACTGGCTGGTGGGCCCCATATTGATGTTCGTCATCGCCCTGGTGTTTTTGCATGACTACCCGGGCTACATGGTGGGTCTCATCCTGATCGGCCTGGCGCGCTGCATCGCCATGGTGCTGGTGTGGAACGATCTCGGTGGCGGCAGCAAGGAGTACGGTGCTGGCCTGGTGGCGCTCAACAGCGCGTTCCAGATCCTCACCTACAGCTTCATGGCCTGGCTGTTCATCACCGTGCTGCCGCCCCTGTTCGGCCTGCAAGGCTTCGCGGTGGAGATCACCATGCTGGATATCGCGCAGAGCGTGTTGATTTATCTCGGCATTCCTTTCCTGGCAGGCTTTTTGAGCCGTCACTATCTGGTCAAGGCAAAAGGGGAGAAGTGGTACAGCGAGCGCTTCATTCCGGCCATCTCCCCCATCACGTTGATCGCCCTCTTGGCCACAATCGTGCTGATGTTCAGCCTCAAGGGGGAGATGATCGTCGAGCTGCCCATGGATGTGCTGCGGGTCGCCGTGCCCCTGGTGGTCTACTTTGTGCTGATGTTCTTCACCAGCTTCCTGGTGGGCAAGAAGCTGGGCATTCCCTATGACAAGAACGCCTCCATCGCCTTTACCGCCACCGGCAACAACTTCGAGCTGGCCATTGCGGTCTCCATCGCCGTGTTTGGCTTGAGTTCGGATCAGGCCTTCGCCGGCGTCATAGGCCCGCTGGTGGAGGTGCCCGTGCTGATCGCCCTGGTCAATGTCGCCTTGAGAATGAAGCGCAATTATGTGACTCCGCAGACTCACTCATGAGCGACACCTGATCACTCTCTATCGCCATCTGGCAAGCGCCCCGCCAGGCATGCTATTGCGCACTCTGGCGCTGGGTGCACAGCCTGTACCCCTGATCAACAAACGACCGGGAAAACAGGGGCTTGGCCCCTGCGGGGCTGTGCCGAGCTCCCTGGCGGTGTATGCTAAGGGGGCAAACAGCTTCTCGCCCCTTGCGGGTATCTGATATGGAGATAGTCATGAAGATGCGAACTCTGCCCCTGCTCATGGTGGCATTGGTGGCCATGCCCGGTCATGCCGATTGGGACAAGCTCAAGAGCGCCGCCTCCGATCTGGGCGAGGCCGTGAGTGAGACCAGCAAGGAGGCGTGGCGTGATGTCAGCGATTTCTCCAAACAGACTTGGGACTCCGCCTCCCAGTGGGGGGAGGAGGCGTTCAACACCGCAGGGGAGTGGACCGACAAGAGCGTGGCGACCAGCAAGGAGTGGCTGACGGTTGCAGACAAGAAGCTCGATGAGATGGTCGAGCCCACGACGGCAGAGCAGGCCCGTAGCGCCCTCGACACCATGGCCGATACGGCTCTGGTTCGGCTGTTCAATGAGCAGCCTTCAGCCAAGCTGCTGTTTGACAATGCCTATGGCTACGCGGTGTTTGATTCTCGCAAGTTTTCCCTGATGCTCAGCACCAACCAGGGGGCCGGGGTGGCTGTCAGCCGCCAGGATAACAACCGTACCTACATGAAGATGTTCGGTGGCGGCCTCTCCGCAGGCCTGGGGGGCAAGTTCTATCAACAGGTGATCCTGTTTGAGGACAAGGCCAGGTTTGATGCCTTCGTCCATCAGGGCTGGGAGGCGACCTCCGAGGTGGGGGCCGTGGCAGGCGAAGAGAGCGCCGGACTCACCGCCAAGTACAATGGCGGCATGGCGATCTACCAGATTGGCGAAAAAGGCCTGTTGCTCGCCGCCAGTATTGCGGGTTCCAAGTACTGGCTGGATGATGATCTGAACAAGCAGTAGCCATCTGGAAAGTTTTGCTGCAATTTTCTTATATCATATTGAAATACTGTCTGTTTAAATGACGCTACTTGCAGTAAAAGAGGGCCTTGAGCCCTCTTTTTCATGGGCAAATCACAGCTATCGGAAAGACAAGGAGTGCAAGATGGAGCAGGAGCCCACATCGGCTGGACAGGATAGCGCCGCAGTGCAACAGCGGGAATGGGATAGACAGAGCATCTACCTACGCCTGCAAGAGGGGAGCCCCATGGTCTTCTGGGTCTGGGGAGAGGAGGTCGTCCCCCTCCTGGCTCGCCCAGATTTGTTTGATCATGATGGCGGTTTTGGTTGGGGGCGGGAGAGTGCGGAGTGCATGGCCCTGGCGGTTGCCATCGTCGCCAAGCTGGTGGAGGTGGGGCTGGTGGATCCGGGACAAACCGATGCCAAGAGCCGCTATCTCCACGATGAGGTGCTGGTCAAGCTGCCCGCCGACGAGCACAGGGATCTGCACCTCAGCTATCTGCGGTTGCTGCTCGGATAGCACTTGCTAGTGCTGGCTACGCCGCGAGACGAGTGCGTCAGCCAGGCTCCGCGTGCAGTACCGGGAGGCCCTGCAGGGCTGAGGGCGCCGCTGCTCCAGCTTCCGGATGCGCAGCGAATCACCCTGGTTGGCACTCTTATTGCTTATCTCTTGCCAGCGTCAATGATTTGTCTGGGGAAGAGCAATGGAAATTAGTGCAAGCAGCCTGATGCAAGAGATGCAGGCGCTCAAGGTGGAAGCGGGTATTCCTGCAATCAGTCAGCCAAGCGGTCAGGTCAGTTCGGATTTTGGCCAGCTGCTGCAACAGGCCCTTGGCAATGTCAATGGCTTGCAGGGCAATGCCAACGACTTGCGCACCCGGCTCGACATGGGTGACAAATCGGTGGATCTCTCCGATGTGATGATCGCCGGCCAGAAAGCTTCCATCGCCTTCGAGGCGACGGTACAGGTGCGCAACAAGATGGTCGATGCCTACAAGACCATCATGAACATGCCGGTTTAAGGGTGTTGATTTTGCTATTTGGCCAGGTACTGGAGAGCGCATTTTCCTTCCTCTCTCCCTCCCTTTCTCATGAACCAGACCAGAAGATAAGGATCTGACCCGTGGCTAACGATCAAAATGGCGATCTGCTGATCAACCATGAAGGGGCGAGTGCCCTTGACGAGAATGAACAGAAGAGTTCGGCGCTGGGGTTCCTCTCCAACAGCGACGTGCTGCGCCAGATCACCCTGATCCTGGGGCTGGCCATCTGCCTGGCCATCGCCGTCTTCATCCTGCTGTGGGGCAAGGAGCCGGAGATGCGGCCCCTTGGCACCTATAGCACCGAGGAGCTGGTCTCCACCCTCGACTATCTGGATCAGCAGAAGATCCCCTATCAGGTCGATGGCAAGAGCGTGCTGGTCAGCGCCGAAAACTACGGCGACATCAGACTGCGGTTGACCCGGGCAGGGTTAGGTACCAACAGCGCCAGCAGCAATGATGGCGAGGCCATCTTGCTCAAGGATTCCAGCTTCGGCGTCAGTCAGCGCATGGAATCTGAGCGCCTCAAACTCAGCCGCGAGCGCCAGCTCGCCAGCGCCATCGAACAGTTCCAGAACGTGGCCAAGGCCCAGGTGTTGCTGGCCATTCCCAAAGACAATGTGTTCGCCCGCAACGAGCGCAAACCCAGTGCCACCGTGGTGTTGACCCTCAAGGGCTCGGCGTTGGGTCAGGGAGAGGTGGACTCCATCGTCGACATGGTCGCCTCCGCCGTTCACGGTCTGGAGCCAACCCGGGTGACTGTCACCGATCAGAGTGGTCGCCTGCTCAACTCCGGCTCCCAGGATCCGGTCTCCGCCCAGACCCGCAAAGAATTTGCCATGCAGCAGAAGCAGGAGCTGGAGTACAAACAGAAAATTGACGCCATCCTGATCCCCGTGCTCGGGATGGACAACTACACCGCCGAGGTGGACTTGGCCCTGGACTTCTCCCAGCAGGAGCAGACCCGCAAGACCTACAACCCGGACCTGCCTGCGGTGCGCTCCGAGATGACCCTGGAAGAGAACAGTGCCAGCGGTGCCAATGGCGGTATTCCTGGTGCCCTCTCCAACCAGCCACCCGCCGCCTCAGGTATTCCGGAGAAGGCCGATGGGGGCGAGGGCGGTGCCAGCGCCGGTCGTTCGCGCAAAGAGGCGACCCGCAACTACGAACTCGATACCACCGTCAGCCATACCCGACGTCAGATGGGCGGCATTCGCCGCATGACGGTGTCGGTGGCGGTGGATTACAAGTCGATCACCGGTGCCGATGGCGCCGTCACCCGCGAGCCACGCAGCCAGGGAGAGATTGATACCTTGCGTCGCCTCATCAGTGGTGGTTTGGGGTTCGATGTGACCCGGGGTGATACCCTGGAAGTGGTCGCCATCCCCTTCAACCGCCCCGAGCTGGACGTGATGCCGGATCTGCCGATCTATGAGGAGCCCTGGTTCTGGCGCGCGGTGCGTATCGCCGCCTCAGTGCTGGTCATCATAGTGCTCATCGTGACTGTGGTACGGCCCATGCTCAAGCGCCTGCTCTACCCGGATGTCAGACCCGATGGCGAGCTGGATCTGGACAACAGCATAGTGCTGGGCGGCGACGACGAACTGAGTCTGCTGGCGGCCCAAGCCGAGGCAGAGCCCATCTTCGGGGTGCGCGATGGCCACCTCAAGCTGCCGGATCTCCATCGTGATGAAGACCTGCTCAAGGCCGTGCGAGCCTTGGTGGCGAATGAACCGGACTTGGCCGCTCAGGTCATTAAAGAATGGGTAACCAAAGATGCCTGAAGAAAATAAGAATCAAGTGACCGGCAACGACATCAGCGATGGTCAGCGCCAGATCCTCGAACAGATGACGGGGATAGAGATGGCCGCCGTGCTGATGCTGAGCCTCAACGAAGAGGATGCGGCCCAGATCTTCCGCCATCTCGAGCCCAAGCAGGTGCAACGGCTCGGCATGTCCATGGCCTCCATGTCCGATTTCAGTCACGACAGGGTGGCGGCGGTGCATCGTCAATTTATCGACGATATCCAGAAGTACACCAACATCGGCATCGGCAGCGAAGATTTCGTGCGCAAGGCACTGGTGGCGGCCCTTGGTGAAGACAAGGCCAGCAACCTGGTGGATCAGATCATTCTGGGGTCAGGTGCCCGGGGTCTGGACTCCCTCAAGTGGATGGATGCGCGTCAGGTGGCCAGCATCATCCAGAACGAACACCCGCAGATCCAAACCATAGTGCTCTCTTATCTGGAGCCGGAGCAGTCTGCCGAGATCCTGAGTCAATTCCCGGAGCAGGTACGGCTGGATCTGGTGATGCGGATCGCCAACCTCGAAGAGGTGCAACCTGCGGCGCTGCAAGAGCTCAACGACATCATGGAGAAACAGTTTGCCGGTGCGGCAGGCGCGCAGGCCGCCAAGATGGGCGGCATGAAGGCGGCGGCCAACATCATGAACTACCTGGACACCAACGTCGAAGGTCAGTTGATGGATGCCATCCGCGACTCCGACGAAGAGATGAGCCAGCAGATCCAGGACTTGATGTTCGTGTTCGAGAACCTCATCGACGTGGACGATCGCGGCATCCAGACCATGCTGCGGGAAGTGCCGGGGGATCTGTTGCAGCGGGCCCTCAAGGGCTCGGACGATCAGATGCGCGAGAAAATTTTCAAGAACATGTCCAAGCGGGCCGCCGAGATGCTGGCGGACGACCTGGAAGCAATGGGGCCAATTCGGGTCTCAGAAGTGGAGGCGGCCCAGAAGGAGATCCTCTCCATCGCCCGTCGTCTGGCCGATGCCGGCGAGATCATGCTGGGCGCCGGTGGCGGCGACGAGTTCCTCTAAACCATGAATCATAAGCTGCGCGGTGAAGTCAGGCCGGTAGTGACGAGGAGTTCATCTCAGCATGAATACCAAGAACAGCAAGCTGCGCGGATATGTCAGGCCTGACACGGCCGATACCCAGATAGAGACCTGGGGTTGGCCAGAGATGGAAGTCGAGTCCGAGATAGAGACCAATGCCTTGGGCCTGCCCCAGGATTGGTATCGTCAATCGGAGCAGCAACCGGAGCCTGAACCCGATCCCGAACCGACGCCCAGCATCACGGCCGAGGAGCTGGAAGCCATTCGCCAGGCAGCCTGGGAGGAGGGCATGGCCGAGGGGCAGGCCGCCGGCTTTGCCAAGGGGCTGGAGGAGGGCAAGCTCGAAGGCCTCAAGCAGGGTCACGATGCCGGCCTCAGCCAAGGCAAGGAGGAGGGCCTGGCGCTGGGGCGCGAGTTGGTCGAGCAGGAGCAGGGCCACTGGCGCCTGCTCGCCTCCCGTCTGGCCGACCCCCTGGCCGAGCAGGACGCCGAGGTGGAGCAGCAGCTTGTCGCCCTGGTGATGCAGCTGGCCCGCGCGTTGATCAAGCAGGAGGCGGTGACCTCACCCACCTTGCTGCTCGGTGCCTTGAAGGAGGGACTGGCCCTGTTGCCCGCCTCGAATCAGGGGGTCACCCTCTCCCTGCATCCGGATGATCTTGCCCGGGTGGTGGCGGCATTCGGCGAGGAGGAGTGCGAGCGGCGCCATTGGCGACTCGAGAGCGATCCGACCCTGCTGCCTGGGGATATTCAGCTTGCCACCGAACTCTCCAGCGTGGATCTGGCTCTCTCCGGGCGCATCGACCAGTTACTGCGCAACTTCCTGCGCGACAATCAGCGCGACTGACTCAAGGCCCTCTCTCCTGTCGCCCCGGGATGCCGTCATGACCAACCGCTGGTGCCAACGACTGCAACACTGCCTGGTGAGAGGGTCAGGTTTTAGCCGCCAGGCCGCGAGCCCGCGAGCCCGATACTTCCCTGTCGCACCGCCTGCCACCACACACAAGGAAACCTGAGATGACAAATAGCCTGGGGCAGCGACTGCAACGTTATCGGGTCGGAGAGATAGCCCCCAAGACACCGGTTGCCGGAAAGTTGACGCGGGTGGTGGGGCTGACCCTGGAGGCCGTGGGCTGCCGGGCGGCCATCGGTGCCCTGTGCCGCATCGATACCCAGGAAGGCACCCTGGAGGCCGAAGTAGTGGGCTTTAGCGGCGATCGTCTGTTCCTGATGCCGAGCGAGCAGCTCAAGGGAGTGATCCCCGGCGCCCGTGTGGTGCCCATTACCGAGGCGTATGGCATACCGGTCGGCATGAATCTGCTCGGCCGCGTCATCGATGGCATCGGCCAGCCGCTGGATGGACTGGGCCCCATTATCGCGGCGCAGACGGTGCAATTTGCCCAGACCCGCATCAACCCGCTTGCCCGTCGTCCCATTCACAAGCCGATGGATGTGGGGGTGCGCGCCATCAATGCCGTGCTCACCGTCGGCCAGGGGCAGCGTATGGGACTCTTTGCTGGCTCCGGGGTCGGTAAATCCGTGTTGCTGGGCATGATGACCCGGGGCTCGGTGGCGGATGTGGTGGTGGTCGGCCTCATCGGCGAACGGGGCCGGGAGGTGAAAGAGTTTATCGAAGATATTCTGGGGGCCGAGGGACGCGAGCGCGCCGTGGTGGTGGCCGCCCCTGCCGATGCCTCGCCGCTGATGCGGCTCAAGGGCTGCGAGACGGCGCTGGCCATCGCCGAATATTTCCGGGATCAGGGGCTCAATGTCCTGCTGCTGATGGACTCCTTGACCCGCTATGCCCAGGCCCAGCGGGAAATTGCCCTGGCCGTGGGAGAGCCGCCTGCAACCAAGGGCTATCCGCCGTCGGTATTTGCCAAATTACCGGCGCTGGTGGAGCGAGCGGGGAATGGCAGCGATGGTCAGGGGTCTATCACCGCCTTTTTCACTGTGCTGACCGAAGGGGACGATCTGCAAGATCCCATCGCAGATGCGGCCCGGGCCATTCTCGATGGCCACATAGTGCTGTCGCGCGAACTCGCTGATTCGGGCCACTATCCGGCCATCGACATCGAGAAATCCATCAGCCGGGTCATGCCTCAGGTCACCTCTGCCGAGCATCAGGGGCTGGCGCGGGCCCTCAAGCAGTATTACTCCCTCTATCAGCAGAACCGGGATCTCATCACCATTGGCGCCTATAGCCAGGGGGCGGATCCGCGCATCGACAGAGCCATCAACCAGAAGCCGTATCTGGATCGCTTCTTGCAACAAAGCATGCGTGAGGTCGTTCACTATGATGATGGCCTGCAGGCACTGCAACTGGTGGCCATGCCGTTGATGCAGTGACTCAGAGTGCGGGGCGAAAGCCTGCCTTCATCCAGCGCGAGGTAGTCAATGAGCAAGGTATTGGTATTACTGGCCGAGAAGCCGTTGCTGGTGGCAGCAGGAGGCCAGTCATGAGCAAGGGATTGGTGTTGCTGGCCGAGCGGCTGTTGGTGGCGGAGCAGCAGGCTGCGCTCTCTCTGGCCAAGGCTCAGCAGGACTTGAAGCTGTATCAGCAGCAGCAAGATGCCCTCAACCAATACCGTCAGGTCTATCACCAGCAATGGACAGATCGCGGCTTGCAGGGGATCCCTGCCCAGCAGAACGCCCAATACCACGCCTTCATCAGCAAGCTGGAACAGGCTGCGACCCAGCAATATGAAGGGGTATTGCAGATCCGCGAGGTGCTCACCCAGCGTCGGGAAGAGTGGCTGGCGGCCCAGCAGCGACGCAAGGCGGTGGCCCTGCTGCTCGACAAACAGGCCGTTCGGGCCCAGCAACAGGCCCAGCGTCAGGAGCAGAAGATGCTGGATGAGTTCTCCCTGCGCAGCCGAACCCAGCATTCTGGCCTGTAACTTGCTTTCTGTTGCTCATGGCGCACCAAGGCGCGCCCATACTCCCATTCATGCCTCATCGGCGCCCAGACCCCGGAATCCAGGATGATGCAAACATTGTTGAGCCCCATTACTCCACCCGCTAGCGCTGACAAGAGTGCCCTGGCTGTCCAGGCTGCTCCCTCGCAGGGGGAGGATAAAGCCGAGTTTGCCGATCTCATGAGCCAGTACCGGCAAGGGGAGCAGACAGTGCACTCCAAAGAGACGCGGGCTGAGGGCACGGTCAAGGTGGATGGGGCTGATAAGGCTTTGCAGCCAGACAGCGAGTCGGCCGAGGCGGACATCGCCGTCAGCCTCGCGCGTCAAGAGACTGACGCCAAGCCAGGCAAAACCCTCGCTCAGACCCAAGATGTCGAGCAGGTTAAGGGTGAGGTCATCGAGGACGGCACTCAGGCGCTCAACTCCCTGGCCGGCCACCCTTTCCTCGCTCATCTGCAAGACTCCCTCAAACAAGATACGCGCCTGGTCTCGCCACCAGGCAGTCAGCGTCCCACGGATGGCAACATGTTGCCGCCTGCTTCCGGCCTCGCAGAGGCTGGCGCGGCAGCAACATCAGCAACCGCAATCACATCCGGCAAGCCTGGCGAGCCCGTTGCGCCCCAGAGCCTGGATCAGCCAGCCCTCGCAGATGAGATACAAGCAGAGACTGGTGAGCGCAACGGCAAGCTGGTGACGGCCATGCTCGAGACCGGTGTGGATTCGGGCAGCAAGACCCTGTCCGGCGTCTTGCCCAATACTTTGCCCGCGGAGGCGCTGACAGGGGGCGATGCGGTCCGGTCAGACGCTGAGAGCGCCAAGCAGGTCACCGAGTCCGGGCGCAAGCCGGATGTCAGCACACCGGCCCAGGCCTTTGCGGCCGGTACCCAGCTCGCCCAGCAAGGGGGGCCGCTGCCGGCCAGTGCTCAGTCCCATGGGCCGCAGCAGCAAGAGCAAGACAGGGCGCTGTCGCCAGCGAATACGGAAGGGGAGGTCAGTCAGGATGCCGCGGCCAAGACCGCTGGCGACAAGCAGGCCGCCACGCCAGTCACAGCCGCAGGTCAGCATGGGGCGCCCCAGACTGGCAGCTCGGTGACACCGACGCTGGTCGCGTCTTCGCAAGTGTTGGCCCAGGCTCAATCCCAGGGGAATCAGGCCCCGGTGACCAGCCTGCCTCAGGGGATATCCGCCGCCGCCATCGACGCAGCCGCAGCGTCAGCGAAAAAAGAGCCCATCATCAAGGGCAAGCTGGCAAGCCTTGAGCGCAGCGAGTCCTTCGTTGCCAGCGGTCAGAAGGTGGAGGGCGACGCTGTGCCCCCCAGCCAACATCAAGGGCCGCACGCTGTGGCCGAGCCCCGGGTTAGCCAGACGGCTCTGAACCAGCCCCGTGCCGATGCTCCCTCTTTGCCCCACCTGAAACTTGCCAGCCAGGATGCCCCGACGGAGTTGCAGCAGAGGGTCAACGTCATGCTGGCGGACAAGCTGCAACAGGCGGAGATCCAGCTCGATCCCCTCGGCCTTGGCAAGATGAAAATCCAGATCCAGCTAGGCCAGGACAGCCAGGCCAGTGTCAACTTCGTAGTGCAACATGGCCAGACCCGGGAGATGCTGGAGCAGGCCATGCCCAGGCTCAGGGAGATGCTGGCGGGGCAGGGCATCCAGCTTGGCCAGACGTCCGTGCAACAGCAGACCCAGCAACAGACTCAGCAACAGTCGCAACAGCAGGCTCAGGGTTTCTCGGGGCAGGGCCATGGTCAGTCCGGTCGAGAGGGCGGTCATAGCGCCCGACATGAGGCCGAAAGCGGCGTCACTCGACTCACTTTGTCCATGGATGCGGCAAACGAGAGCGGAATTGATTTCTATGCTTGATGCGCCCCAAGTTAAGTTTATGATAACGAACAAGTTTGATACTAGGGTGGACAAGGGATGGCGGACGATAGCGAACTCACGCTAAAAGACCCGGCGACGGCCAGCAAGAAAAAGCTGATCATCATGGCAGTCATAGTGCTGGTACTGCTGATTGGCGGCGGCGTTGCCGCCTGGTTGCTGCTCTCGGATGGCGACGAGGCGAGCAAGGCGCAGGCCAGCGCCCAGGCGGATGGTCAGGTTCAAGACCCCGCGACCTTGCCGGCCCTCTATGTCGGCATGCCCCGTCCCTTCGTGTTCAACGTGGCGGGCCAGAGCCGGGACAGGCTGGTACAGATCAAGGTGCAGTTGATGGTGAGAGGTGCCCCGAGCGAGGCCCTTGCCAAGCAGCATGTACCGCTCATCGAGGGGACGTTGCTGCGGGTCTTCAGCGCAGCCAGCGCCGAGCAGCTGGTTACCTTCGAGGGCAAGGAAAAATTGCGAAATGACTCACTGGAAGAGTGCCGTCGGGTCTTGAAAGACCTGACCTCTTCCCCCGTAATCGAACAAGTGCTGTTTACCGGCTTTGTAATGCAATAGGTGAAGCGTGAGCGATCTGTTAAGCCAGGACGAAATTGATGCCCTCTTGCAC
The DNA here is from genome assembly GCF_051376105.1 of Aeromonas molluscorum. Taxonomy (NCBI): domain Bacteria; kingdom Pseudomonadati; phylum Pseudomonadota; class Gammaproteobacteria; order Aeromonadales; family Aeromonadaceae; genus Aeromonas; species Aeromonas molluscorum. The sequence goes on from NZ_JBPQCY010000002.1 coordinate 1,226,316, forward strand.
GGGGTCGACGATGTCGAAGAGGAGGAGTTAGGTGCGGCAGGCGATCCCGGTGTCGCCCAGTTTGACTTCTCCTCCCAGGATCGCATCGTCCGTGGGCGCATGCCCACCCTGGAGTTGGTGAACGAGCGTTTCGCCCGTCACATGCGCATCAGCCTGTTCAACATGATGCGGCGCACCGCCGAGGTGTCGATCAATGGCGTGCAGATGCTCAAATTCGGCGAATATGTGCATACCCTGTTCGTGCCAACCAGTCTGAACATGGTGCGTTTTCGTCCCCTCAAGGGGACGGCGCTGATCACCATGGAGGCCCGCCTGGTGTTCATCCTGGTGGAGAACTTCTTCGGTGGCGACGGCCGTTACCACGCCAAGATAGAGGGGCGCGAATTCACCCCCACGGAGCGGCGCATCATCCAGATGCTGCTCAAGCTGGTGTTCGAGGATTACAAGGATGCCTGGGCGCCGGTGATGGACGTCGGCTTCGAGTATCTGGATTCGGAAGTGAACCCGGCCATGGCCAACATAGTGAGCCCGACCGAGGTGATCGTGGTCAGCTCCTTCCACATCGAACTCGATGGCGGTGGCGGCGACTTCCACGTGGCCATGCCTTACTCCATGCTCGAGCCCATTCGCGAGTTGCTCGACGCCGGTGTGCAGAGCGACAAGGGCGACACGGACGTGCGCTGGAGCAAGGCGCTGCGTGACGAAATCATGGACGTCAAGGTGGAGCTCAAGGCCAAGTTGCTGGAGACAGAGCTGACCCTGCGCGAGCTGATGGAGCTGCAACCCGGCGACATCATCCCGGTGGAGATGCCGGAGAACCTGCTGGTCTATGTGGAGGACTTGCCGACCTTCCATGCCAAGATGGGGCGCTCCAAGGAGAATGTGGCGCTCAAGATTGTCGACAAACTCAAACGCCCGGACGGGGTCAAGACGGAGATGCACCTGGTCACCCGTGGCGGCGTGCGCATCGATGGCGAAGCCGAGCTCGAAGAGCTCGAACGCAGCATAGAAAATCCCCACAGATAACAGGCCCAGAGCCCGCCCAATCATGAACAGTAAGGAAGTAAGATGAGCACACCCGAAGACGAGCAGGATCTGATGGCCGATGCCTGGGCCGCGGCCCTCGAAGAGCAGGTCACGACCGAAGTCAAACCGGCTCCCCTCGAAGAGCTGAGAGACGATGCGCCCATCAGTGCCGAGGAGCGTCGCAAGCTCGACACCATACTCGACATCCCGGTGACCATCGCCATGGAGGTCGGTCGCAGCCAGATCAGCATCCGCAACCTGCTGCAGCTCAACCAGGGATCTGTGGTAGAGCTGGATCGGGTGGCCGGTGAGCCCCTGGACGTGCTGGTCAACGGCACCCTGATCGCCCATGGCGAGGTGGTGGTGGTCAATGACAAATTCGGGATCCGGCTGACCGACGTGATAAGCCAGATAGAGCGGATCAAGAAACTCAAATGATGCGTGCCGCCATCTTGCTACTGCTGTTGCCGTTGCCTGCATTGGCAGAGACTACCGCCACACTGCCGAGCTTCGGCTCCTGGCTACTCTCCAGCCTGCTGGTGATAGGCCTCATCCTGGTGCTGGGTTTTCTGCTCAAGAAGAGCAAGCTCACCCAGGTGATGGGGGGCGGCCAGATGAAGGTGATCGCCAGCTTGCCCCTTGGCTACAAGGAGAAGTTGCTGGTGGTCAAGGTGGGCGAGCAGCAGCTGCTGCTCGGCGTGACTCCCCAGCAGGTCAACTTCCTCTATCGTCTGGAGCAGCCGCTGGATGAGCGTCAACCCCAGGCTTTCGCCCAGCAGCTAAACAAGCTGATGACGCGCAATGACAAAGAATAACGGAATGAAAAGTCTATTGATGAAGCGTCACTGGAGCTGGCTGTTGCTGGTGCTCTTCTCGCCGCTGGTACTGGCCCAGGATGGCATGTCGGCTGTGACCATCAAGACCATGGCGGACGGCAGTCAGGAGTACAGCCTGACCCTGCAGGTGCTGGCGCTGATGACGGCCCTCTCCTTCCTGCCAGCGGTGGTCATCATGATGACCTCCTTTACCCGCATCATAGTGGTGCTCGGCATTCTCAGGCAGGCGATAGGTCTGCAGCAGAGCCCCTCAAACCAGGTGCTGGTCGGCATCGCGTTGTTCATGTCCTTCTTCATCATGTCCCCCGTGCTGGATCGCATCAACGAAGAGGCATTGCAGCCCTATCTGGCCGAGACCATCACCACCCAGGAGGCGCTGGAGAAGGCGCAACTGCCCCTGCACCAGTTCATGCTGGCCCAGACCCGTATCAAGGATCTCAATACCTTCATGGAGATCGCCAACGTGCAGGTGGACAAGCCTGCCGACGTGCCGCTGCGGGTCTTGATCCCGGCGTTCGTCACCAGCGAACTCAAGACCGCCTTCCAGATAGGTTTCATGCTGTTTCTGCCCTTTCTGGTCATCGACCTGGTGGTCGCCAGCATTCTGATGGCCATGGGGATGATGATGCTTTCTCCCATGCTGGTCTCGCTGCCCTTCAAGCTGATGCTCTTTGTCATGGTCGACGGCTGGAACCTCATTCTGGGATCCCTGGCGACCAGCTTTGGTCTGGGCAGCGGGGGATGATGTCAGCTATCCCAGCCGTTGAAACCTGTCTGGCATGCCATGCTGGATGGCTGGGGTCTGATGCCGACTTTTCTGGCCGGCTGTCTCGGCCGGCAGGCAGGTGGCCAAGCGGGCCAATGGAAAGGAGCTGGTAACATGAGTCCGGAAACCTTTGTCGACGTATTTCGCGAGGCGCTCTGGCTGGTCACCATCATGGTGTGTGCCGTCATACTGCCGAGTCTGTTCGTCGGTCTGCTGGTGGCCATCTTCCAGGCGGCCACCTCCATCAACGAACAGACCTTGAGCTTCCTGCCCCGACTGGTGGTGACCCTGCTGGCCCTGGGCGCCGGTGCTCATTGGGGTCTGCAGAGCCTGATGGATTTCTTCCAGCTGATGGTGAGTCAGATCCCCGAGGTGGTGGGGTGAGTCGCACAGACCCGGGGCGAGCATCGTGACCTTCTCCAGCCAGCTCATTCTGGAGTGGCTCGCCGCCGTGCTCTGGCCGCTGGCCCGGGTCAGCAGCCTGCTGATGGTGATGGCGGTGTTCGGCAGCAAGCTGGCCCCCATGAATGTGCGCATGGGGCTCTCGTTGGCCATCACCTTCCTGATCGTTCCCCTGTTGCCGCCCATGCCCGCTGTCGAGCTCTTCTCCCTCGGCAGTTTTCTCATTCTCGGCCAGCAGATCCTGATAGGCGCAGCCCTCGGCCTGATGACCCAGTTTCTGATGGAGAGCTTCGTGCTGGCCGGTCAGGTCATCTCGATGCAGACCAGCCTGGGTTTTGCCTCCCTGGTGGATCCCATGAACGGCCAGTCCGCCCCCGTGGTGGGCCAGTTCTACCTGATGCTGGCGACCCTGGTGTTCCTCGCCCTCGACGGTCACCTCATCATGCTGCGGATGGTTATCTTGAGTTTCGATACCCTGCCGGTGGGCACAGTGGGCCTCTCGGTTGCGTCTTTGCGTACTCTGGCTGGCTTTATAGGCGTCATGTTCCAGGCCGCCCTGGTGATGTCCCTCTCCGCCATCGTCGCCTTGCTGCTCATCAATTTTGCGTTCGGGGTCATGACCCGGGCCGCTCCCCAGCTCAACATCTTCAGCATCGGTTTTGCGGTCAGCATGATGTCGGGGCTCTTCATTCTCTGGTTGACCATAGGTGGCTTCCTCGGCCACTTCGATGCCCTCTGGGAACGGGTGCAGGAGACGAGCTGCCAGCTCATCGATACCCAGTGTCTGGGAGGTGCCCATGGTTGATGGGGCCTGGTTGAGCGGGGGCAACCTGCCCCTGGGTTTCTGCGGAGCTGGCCCCCATGGCTGATTCCGATCAGGAACGCAGTGAACAGGCGACCGGCAAGCGATTACAGCAAGCCCGTGAGAAGGGGCAGATCGCCCGGTCCAAAGAGTTGGGAACCGCCAGCGTGCTGCTGGCCGCCGTGTTCGGCCTGCTGATGGTCAAGGAGCGCCTGGCCACCGCCATGCTCAAGGTGATGACCATGGGGTTCACCCTGGAGCGGGAGCAGGCATTCGATCCCAATGCCATGGGGGCCATGGTGCCCATCCTGATCGGCGAGGTGGTGGCACCCCTGGGGCTGCTGTTCGCCTTTGTGGCGCTGGCGGCCTTCGTCGGCAATACCCTGCTCGGTGGACTCAACTTTTCTGCCGAGGCCATGATGCCCAAGTGGAGCAAGCTCAGCCCCCTTGCCGGCCTCAAGCGTATGTTCGGGGTGCAATCCTGGGTGGAGCTGGTCAAGTCCATCGCCAAGGTGCTCTTCATCAGCCTGTTTGCCTGGTGGACCTTGTCGAGTCAGTTCAGCCACCTGCTCAATCTCTCTCTGGAAGCCTTTCCTGGCGGCATCATCGATGCCCTCGAGCTGTTTCTGTGGATGCTGATCATTCTGTGTTGCGCCTTGCTGCCCATCGTTGCCATCGATATTCCCTTCCAGAGCTGGAACCATGCCCGTCAGCTCAAGATGACCAAGCAGGAGGTCAAGGACGAGTACAAGGATTCCGAGGGCAAGCCCGAGGTCAAGGGTCGTATCCGCCGCTTGCAGATGGAGATGGCGGCGCGGCGCATGATGGGGGACGTGCCCAAGGCCGACGTCATCATCACCAACCCGACCCACTACTCGGTGGCGTTGCAATATGATCAGAGCAAGCCGGGGGCTGCGCCCAAGGTGCTGGCCAAGGGGGTGGACGATATAGCGCTCAAGATCCGCGAGATAGGCCGCGAATATGAGATCCCCATACTGCCATCCCCGGCGCTGACCCGCGCCATCTACCACAGTGCCGAGATAGGTCAGGAGATCCCAGAGGGGCTGTTTGCCGCCGTGGCCCAGGTGCTTGCCTATGTCTATCAGCTCAAGAAATTCCGCCGTGGCCGGGGCCGCCGCCCGCAGCCTCTTGGCAAGGATCTGCCAATACCCAGCGAATACCGCAAATAACATGGGGTACTTGATGACGGCACTCGCCGCTTTTTGGAACGGATCTGTCTCTCTTCCCAACGAATACCGCAAATAACATGGGGTACTTGATGACGGCACTCGCCGCTTTTTGGAACGGATCTGTCTCTCTTCCCAACGAATACCGCAAATAACATGGGGTACTTGATGACGGCACTCGCCGCTTTTTGGAACGGGTCTGTCTCTCTTCCCAACGAATATCGCAAATAACATGGGTACTTGATGACGGCACTTGCCGCTTTTTGGAACGGATCTGTCTATATCCCCACCGCATGCCGCAAATAACGCGGGCATATGACGGCAATTCAGATGTCCTCACCCGCAATCCATGGCCTGGTTCTCTCTATTTCTAGCGAAAATCGAAAATGACAAACTTCTGACGCAGTCAAAATAAAATCATTTAAAATCAACAAATTGCTTTATTGGCTCGATGTTTGCTTTAATCTGCCCATCTGGGATAAAGAACTGAGAGTCGTCATGACAGTGCGGGCATCATTGGGCCGGTTGAAAGAGTACCGCGGACTACTGAGCAAGGGCTTGGGTACACCGCTGCTGGTGTTAGCCTCCCTCGGCATGGTGGTGCTGCCCATACCGCCGCTGATGCTGGACACCCTGTTCTCCTTCAACATTGCCCTCTCCATCGTGGTTCTGCTGGTGGCCGTCTACACCCGCCGCCCCCTCGAATTCGCCGCCTTCCCAACGGTGCTTTTGATAGCGACCTTGCTGCGTCTGGCGCTCAACGTCGCCTCGACCCGGGTGGTACTGCTTGAAGGCCATAATGGTGGCGACGCCGCGGGTCATGTGATCGAGGCGTTCGGCAATGTGGTGATCGGCGGCAACTATGCGGTCGGCATCATCGTTTTCCTCATTCTGGTCATCATCAACTTCGTGGTGGTTACCAAGGGGGCAGGACGGATCTCGGAAGTCAGCGCCCGCTTCACGCTCGATGCCATGCCCGGCAAGCAGATGGCGATAGATGCCGATCTCAATGCGGGTCTCATCAATCAGGAAGATGCTCGCAAACGCCGCGCCGAGGTGACTCAGGAGGCGGATTTCTACGGCTCGATGGACGGAGCCTCCAAATTCGTCAAGGGGGATGCCATCGCCGGCATCATGATCCTCTTCATCAACATCATCGGTGGTTTCATCATCGGCATGATGCAGCACGATCTCAGCTTCGGCGAGGCGGCTGAAATTTATACTCTGCTTGCCATAGGTGACGGTCTGGTTGCCCAGATCCCCTCACTGCTGCTCTCCATTGCCGCCGCCATCATAGTGACGCGTCAGAACACGGATCAGGACATGGGTACTGCCATGCTGAGCCAGCTGTTCGACAACCCCAAGGCCTTGGTCATCTCCGCCAGCATCTTGCTGATGATGGGGTTGGTGCCGGGCATGCCGCACCTTGCCTTCCTGAGTCTTGGTGGTGGTGCGGCGCTTGGCGCCTGGTGGTTGTTGCGCCGCGAGAAGCAGAACAAGGCGAAGGCGGCGAGCGGTGAATTGCTGCCGGCCAATGGCGATGCACCGATCGAGCAGAAAGACCTGAGCTGGGATGACGTCATGCCGGTGGACATCATCGGACTCGAGGTTGGCTATCAGCTGATCCCCCTGGTGGACAAGAGCCAGGGTGGCGAGCTGCTCAACCGGATCAAGGGGGTGCGCAAGAAGCTCTCCCAGGAGCTCGGTTTTCTGGTACCGGCTGTGCATATCCGCGACAACCTGGATCTCGCACCGAATCAGTACCGCATTACCCTGATGGGGGTGAGTACGGGGGAGGCGAATGTCTACCACGACAAGGAGATGGCCATCAACCCAGGCCAGGTGTTCGGCCAGATCCAGGGGATCCCGACCCAGGATCCCGCCTTCGGGCTTGAGGCGGTCTGGGTCGCCAAGGATCAGGTCTCCCAGGCGCAGACTCTAGGCTATACGGTGGTGGATGCCGCCACCGTAGTGGCAACTCACATGAGCCAGATCCTCTCCAACCAGGCGGCGCTGCTGCTTGGCCACGATGAAGTACAGCAACTGCTCGACATGATAGGAAGGCACCAGAGCAAGTTGGTGGAAGGGCTGGTTCCCGAGGTGATCAGCATGGGTAACCTGGTCAAGGTGCTGCAGAATCTCCTCAATGAAGGCGTGCCTATTCGTGACATGCGCACCATACTGCAGACCCTGGTGGAATATGGTCCCCGCAGCCCGGATCCCGAGGTGCTGACCGCGGCCTGCCGTATCGCCCTGCGCCGGTTGATCGTGCAGGAGATCGCGGGCCCGGACCCCGAGTTGCCGGTCATTACATTGGCGCCAGAGTTGGAACGTATATTGCATCAATCATTGCAGGCGGGTGGTGGCGAAGGGGCCGGTATAGAGCCGGGCCTGGCGGAGCGGATGCAACGCTCTCTGCTTGAGGCCACCCAGCGACAAGAGTTGGAAGGTCAACCGGCGGTGCTTCTGACATCGGGGATTTTACGCAATACCCTGGCCAAGTTTGTCAAGAATGCCATTCCAGGATTGCGTGTCCTGTCTTATCAGGAAGTGCCGGATGACAAGCAGATCCGTATTGTCAGCGCGGTAGGGCAGAACTAGTTAGCGGAGATGACGGGTGAAGATTAAGCGGTTTTTTGCCAAGGATATGCGCACGGCCCTGGCCGAAGTCAAAGAGACTCTCGGGCCGGACGCCGTCATCATGTCCAACAAAAAGGTCACCGGCGGAGTCGAGATCGTTGCCGCGATAGACTATCAGTCTCAGGTCAGCATCCCGAGGGATCTGCCGGTTCGCCGTCAGTTGCACGAAGAGAGTGTCAATATTTCGTCTGCGGCGCGTCAGGCCGTGCGCCCGACCAGCCAGCTTTCCGGCGCAGCCCTGGCCCAGGAGCCGGGCAAAGGCGGGCAGAGCAGGAACGAGCAGTATGCCGATACCCTGGCTGCCCTGTTGGCACGCCAGCAGCAGCTGACCCCCGGCCAGAGCGGACTGGGCGCGGGGCGCGGGGCCTCTCAACCGGCACAGGCGCCACGTACCTTGGCCGAACAGAGCAACTGGACGGCCCCGGAAGCCGCCAAGCCCAAAGCGCGCCCTGCTGCCCAGCGTGCGCCGCAACCGGCCCAGCGCGACCAGGAGATGGAGGGCATGCGTCATGAGATGGCTTCCATTCGCAAGCTGCTCGAACACCAGATCTCCGGTCTGATGTGGCAGGAAGTGGAGCGCCGTGAGCCGATGCGAGCCTTGCTCATCAAGGAGCTCAAGAAGATTGGCTTCGATGATGCTTTTGCCGATCAGCTGGCAGGTCTCATACCGGAAGATGTCTCTGTGCATCAGGCACTGGCCCAGTTGGCCGAGGTGTTGACGGCACAGCTCAAGGTGAGCGAGGACGACATCTTGCGTCAAGGGGGCGCCGTTGCGCTGCTGGGACCGACCGGGGTGGGCAAGACCACTACCATCGCCAAGTTGGCGGCCCGTTTTGCCATGAAGTATGGCGCCGAGCAGGTAGCCTTGATCACCACGGACAACTATCGGATCGGTGCCCACGAGCAGTTGCAAACCTATGGGCGTATTATGGGGTGTCCGGTGCGTCAGGTACGGGACGCGGAAGAGCTGTCGGCCGCCCTTTATCAGTTCCGCCACCGTCGATTGGTGTTGATTGACACCGCTGGCATGGGGCAACGGGATATCAGGCTCACCGAGCAGCTCGACACCCTGGTCAAGAGCTCAAAGGTGCAGATCCGCAGTTATCTGGTGATGTCGGCGACTTCCCAGCGTCGGGTCATGCAAGAGGCCATGGATCACTTTCGCCGCATACCGCTCTCCGGCTGCATTCTTACCAAGCTGGATGAGAGTCTCAATCTGGGGGAAGTGATTAACGTGTGCATCCAGAATGCGCTGCCCATCAGTTACATCACCGATGGCCAGCGGGTTCCGGAAGATATTCAAATTGCCAACGCAGCCCAGCTCGTCGGCGCGGCCATGGGGTCGCTGGACCGGCAGAGTGAAGAGCCCTATTTCTGGGGTGCGGGTTTTGGCGAGGGCGAGGATTCAGAATCTTATGAGTAACATACCTATGGATCAGGCGAGTGGTCTGCGCAAAATGCGTACAAATAATCGAGTGAAAGTGATCGCTGTCTCCGGTGGTAAGGGGGGCGTCGGCAAGACCAACGTCACCCTGAACGTGGCCGGTGCCATGGCGGCGCAAGGCAAGCGGGTGATGGTGCTGGATGCCGACCTGGGGCTGGCCAACGTGGACGTCATGCTGGGGCTGCGGGTACATCGCAACCTCTCCCACGTGTTGGCGGGAGAGTGCACCCTGGACGACATCATCGTCGAGGGTCCCTACGGCATGATGATAGTGCCGGCCACCTCGGGTACCCAGTCGATGGTTGAGCTCTCACCAGCCCAGCACGTGGGGCTCATCCGCGCGTTCAGCGAGATGAAGACTCAGGTCGACATACTGCTGGTGGATACCGCCGCCGGTATCTCCGACATGGTGTTGAGCTTCACCCGTGCCGCCCAGGACATCATGATAGTGGTGTGCGACGAGCCGACCTCCATCACGGATGCTTATGCCCTCATCAAGATCCTCTCCAAGGACCATGGGGTCTTCCGCTTCAAGGTGGTGGCGAACATGGTGCGCTCCCTGCGTGAAGGACAGGAGCTTTATGCCAAACTGACCCGGGTGACCGATCGCTTCCTTGATACCTCCCTGGAATTGGTCGCTTGTGTTCCCTATGACACCAACTTGCGGGCCGCGGTACGCAAGCAGAAGTTGATCATTGAAGCCTTCCCCAAGTCGCCGGCTGCATTGGCATTCCGCGCCTTGGGCAACAAGGCTGCCAGTTGGCCCATCCCGCATCAGCCCGGTGGTCACCTGGAGTTCTTCCTGGAAAATCTGCTGCAAAAACCGGCAATCACAGAGGAAGGTGCTCGTGAATAAAGCCCAAGCGTACTTGCGTCATCAGGATTCCTATGTGCTGGTGGAGCGCCACGCTCCGTTGGTGAAACGGATCGCCCAGCATCTGTTGGCTCGTCTGCCGAGCAGTGTCTTGCTGGATGACCTGATCCAGGCAGGTATGATTGGGCTGCTCGAAGCCTCCCGCAACTTTGACGGTAGCAAGGGTGCGAGTTTCGAGACCTATGCTGGCATCCGCATTCGCGGCTCCATGCTCGACGAGATCCGCCGTGGTGACTGGGTGCCCCGTTCGGTACACCGCAACAGTCGCACCATAGCGGATGCCATAGAGAACGTGGAACAGGCCCATGGCCGTGATGCCCGCGACACCGAGGTTGCCGCCTATATGGGGGTTGGCCTTGGCGAATATCACACCATGTTGCAGGATGTCTCCTGTGGCAAGATCATCGGCATCGAGGATCTTGGGATCAGCGAGGATGTGATTGGTGGGCCCGATACGGGTAATAACCTGGGCTTTGACGAACTGGCGGCCGAGCGCTTCCAGAGCGCCCTGGCCGAGAACATAGGCCGTTTGCCGGAGCGGGAAGCCCTGGTGCTTTCCCTCTACTACGACGAAGAGTTGAATCTGCGCGAAATTGGCGAAGTATTGAACGTAAGTGAGTCTCGGGTGAGCCAGATCCACAGTCAGGCGATGCACAGATTGCGTGCTCGCCTGCGAGATTGGCACGCATAAGCGTGTCATGGCTACACTGGCCACCGACTCTCAGGCATAATCCGCACCCTGAAACCTGCGCTATTGCATCATTAAGTAAGCCGCCACGACGGCTCTCTAGGAGGAAAATTTGGACAAGAACATGAAAATCCTCATCGTCGACGACTTCTCGACGATGCGCCGGATTATCAAGAACTTGCTGCGCGATCTCGGCTTCAACAACACCCATGAAGCGGATGACGGCAATACGGCATTGCCGATGCTCAAGAATGGCGACTACCAGTTCGTGGTTACCGACTGGAACATGCCCGGTATGCAAGGCATCGATTTGCTCAGGGCCATTCGCCTCGACGACAAACTCAAGCACCTGCCGGTGTTGATGGTGACCGCTGAAGCCAAGCGCGAGCAGATCATCGAAGCGGCCCAGGCCGGCGTCAACGGTTACATCGTCAAGCCGTTCACCGCCGCCACTCTCAAAGAGAAACTCGACAAGATCTTCGAGCGGATCGGCTAAGGGGCCCGCCATGACGGCCAAAACGAGTGCCATGATCTCCCTCGAGCAAGCGAGAATGCTGGTCACCCATCTGGAGCAGGGGGAGTTTGAGTCGGCTGATTCACTGCTCGCCGATGTCTGTGCCCCTAATGCGGCCATGCTGTTTGACAAGGTTGGCCAGCTGACCCGTCAACTGCACGATTCACTGCGCGATTTCCAGCTCGATCCCAGACTGCCCTCCCTCGCCAATCAGGAGATCCCGGATGCTCGCGAGCGGCTCAGTTATGTCATCGACATGACCGACAAGGCCGCCAACCGCACCATGGACGCCGTCGAGGCCAGTCTGCCCATTGCCGATCGCCTCAATGACAATATCCAGTTGGTGCTGCCGAACTGGCAGGCGCTGATGTCCCGGGAGCTCAGCCTGGGTCAATTCAAGGCTTTGTGTCATCAACTGGATGATTTTATTAAGGCTTCTGAATCCGATGCCGATAAATTACGACAATTGCTGACTGATATCCTGATGGCTCAGGATTTCCAGGACCTGACCGGACAAATGATCCGCCGGGTAATCACCCTGGTGCAGGAAGTTGAAACCAAATTGATCGAAATGCTGACCATGTTTGGTGACGCGACGACTGAGCCTGCCCCTCCCCAGCCACCCGTGAGCGGGATAGAGGCGGAAGGGCCCATCATGAACCCTCATACCCGAAATGACGTGGTAAACGGTCAGGATGATGTGGACGATCTGCTGTCCAGCCTCGGATTCTAGATGATATGGACAGTTTACTGTCCAGCCTCGGATCCTGAATGAGATATGGATGTTCTGCAGTCCGGTCTCGGATCCTAAATGAGATGTGGACGATCTGCTGTCCAGGCTCGGACCCTAGATGATGTGGACGATCTGTTGTTCAACCCCGGATTCTAATGGAGTGACGAATGGCCTTCGAAGTTGATGAAGACATACTGCAAGACTTTCTGGTCGAAGCATCCGAAATATTGGAACAGTTGTCTGAACAACTGGTCGAACTCGAGAAGCGCCCCGACGACAAGAACCTGCTCAACGCCATCTTTCGCGGTTTTCATACCGTCAAAGGGGGCGCCGGCTTCCTGTCGCTGACCGAATTGGTCGATGTCTGCCATGGGGCCGAGAACTTGTTCGACATGCTGCGCAATGGCAAGCGAACCCTCAGTGCTGAACTGATGGACGTGATCCTGCAGGCCCTCGACGCCATCAACGTTATGTTCGTTCAGGTGCAAAACCGTGAGCCGACCAGTGCCGCAGCCCCCGAGCTGCTGCACAATCTCCATGAGTTGTGCAAGCCCCAGGGGGAAGAGCAACTGCTCAATGCCAGTACGGACCAGAGCCCGGTGGCACCTGCCATCGAGTCTGAGCCTGCACCTGACGCGGCCCCGGTCCTGGCCGGACAGGGTGGTGGTTCCATCGACGAGATCTCCGATGACGAGTTCGAGCGTCTGCTCGACGAGTTGCACGGGGCGGGCGCCTCACCGACGACACTGGTTGCACCCTCTGCCGCCCCTTCGGCCAGCGGTGATATCACGGACGACGAATTCGAAGCCCTGCTCGATCAGCTCCACGGTCATGGTCAGCATCTGGGGGCACCGACGCCATCTCCGCTGCCGTCGGTACAGAGCGAAGTGGACTCCCTGATCGATGACGACGAGTTCGAACGCCTGCTCGATGAACTCCATGGCCGTGGCCAGGGTCCTGCCGTCACCATGAAATCGGCCGCGCCTGCTGCTGCAACGCCCAGCACGCCAGTGGTGCCAGCAAGTCCGGTCGCGGCAGCACCTGTTGTGGCCAAGGCTTCGGCCCCGCTCGCTCCTAAACCGGCCACAGCCCCTGCACCAGTCGCCAAGGCACCGGCCAAGCCCGCGGCCTCCGAGAACAATGCGGTCCAAAACGACAGCACTGTGCGGGTAGATACCAAGACCCTGGACGTCATCATGAACATGGTGGGCGAGCTGGTCCTGGTGCGTAACCGTCTGGTAAGTCTTGGCATCAACAGCAATGACGAAGAGATGTCCAAGGCGGTTGCCAATCTGGATGTGGTCACCGCGGATCTGCAAGGGGCGGTGATGAAGACCCGCATGCAGCCAATCAAGAAGGTGTTTGGCCGCTTCCCGCGGGTGGTGCGCGATTTGGCCCGCAGCCTGAAGAAAGACATTGAACTCATCATGGTCGGGGAAGAGACCGACCTTGATAAAAACCTGGTGGAGGCTCTGGCCGACCCGCTGGTTCACCTGGTTCGCAACTCTTGCGACCATGGGGTCGAGATGCCTGATGTGCGGGAGAAGGCGGGTAAACCGCGTCAGGGCACCATTACCCTGAGTGCCTCCCAGCAGGGGGATCATATCTTGCTCTGCATCGAAGATGACGGTGCCGGTATGGATCCTGAGAAACTCAAGTCCATCGCCATCAGCCGCGGGGTACTCGACGCCGACAGCGCGGCCCGCATGAGCGATACCGATGCTTACAACCTGATCTTTGCCCCCGGTTTCTCCACCAAGTCAGAGATCTCCGACATCTCGGGCCGTGGCGTCGGCATGGACGTGGTCAAGACCAGCATAGTGAGCCTGAACGGCTCGGTGCACATCGACTCAACCTTTGGCAAAGGAACGCGTCTCGAGATCAAGGTGCCGCTCACCCTGGCGATATTGCCGACCCTGATGGTCGAGGTAGGGGAGCAGACCTTTGCGCTGCCACTGGGCTGCGTCAACGAGATCTTCCACTTGGACCTGAAGAAGGCCAATGTGGTGGATGGTCAGCTGACCATCATAGTGCGCGACAAGGCAATCCCGCTTTTCTACCTGCACAAGTGGTTGATCCGTGGCGCCAATCGCCATGGCAAACAAGAGACCGGTCACGTGGTGATCGTGCAGATTGGTACCCAGCAGGTCGGCTTCGTGGTCGACAATCTCATCGGGCAGGAAGAGGTGGTGATCAAGCCGCTGGACAACCTGTTGCAAGGCACGCCGGGTATGGCGGGTGCCACTATTACCAGCGATGGCGGCATTGCACTTATTCTCGATGTCCCCAGTCTGCTCAAGGCCTATGCGCGTAGACAATAATCCTTCGGGTCCAAGGAGTTAGAAAAATAACAATGGCAGTCAAGGTATTAGTCGTCGACGATTCGAGCTTCTTTCGCCGCAGGGTCAGCGAGATCATCAATCAGGATCCCCAGCTGACCGTGATAGACACGGCCCAAAATGGCCGTGAGGCGGTAGACAAGGCCATCGCCCTGCGCCCCGATGTCATCACCATGGACATAGAGATGCCGGTGCTCGATGGCATCAGTGCGGTGCGTGAGATCATGGCCAAGTGCCCCACGCCCATACTGATGTTCTCCTCCCTGACCCATGAGGGGGCTCGCTCTACCCTGGATGCCCTGGATGCCGGGGCCCTGGATTTTTTGCCCAAGAAATTCGAAGACATCGCCCGCGACAAGGATGAAGCGGTACGTCTGTTGCAGCAGAGGGTCAAAGAGATCTCTCGCAAGCGCTTCATGATGTCGGCCCGCCCGCAACCGGTGGCGGCCGCTCCTGCGGCCAGGCCAGCTCTGGGCGCGGCGTCCCTGCGCGAACGTCCGGCCTTGACCGAGCGCGCCTTGGGCACTGAGCGCACCGCGCCGGTTGCCAGCTTCAAGCGCAGCGGCAAGAGCTATCAGCTGGTGGCCATCGGCACCTCGACCGGCGGTCCGGTCGCCTTGCAGAATGTGTTGACCAAGCTGCCCATCGATTTCCCCCATCCGATCCTGTTGATCCAGCACATGCCGGCCACCTTCACCGCCGCCTTTGCGGCTCGCCTCAATGGCCTGTGCCAGATAGGAGTCAAGGAGGCGCAGGATGGCGACGTGCTCAAACCCGGTCATGCCTATCTGGCGCCGGGCGGCAAACAGATGTTGCTCGAGGGGCGTGGCACCGGTGCCCGGTTGCGCATCATAGAGGGCAATGACAAGGTCAACTACAAACCCTGCGTCGACATCACCTTTGCCTCCGCCGCCAAGACGTATGGTGACAAGGTGCTGGCCATAGTACTGACCGGCATGGGCGCAGATGGCCGCGATGGTGCGCGCCTGCTCAAGGAGCAGGGTTCCACTATCTGGGCTCAGGACGAGGCCTCTTGCGTCGTCTATGGGATGCCGCAAGCGGTCGCCAAGGCGGGTATCGCCTCCGAATCTCTGCCTCTGGACAGGGTCGCCCAGCGCATCCTGGTCGAGTTAGGTCGCTAAATGGCGCTGCTTGGGTTAGCGCTGGCGCTGGCGGCCATTGCCATAGCCCAATGGTGGCATGGTGGCAGCTTGCTGACCCTGCTCGACGGCCCCGCCTTTCTCATCGTGGTGGGCGGCACCCTGGGTGCCGTCATACTGCAGACTCCGCGCCAATATTTGCTGCAGGCCTTTGGCCAGCTCGGTTGGGTGCTGAACCCGCCCGCCTGGGATCTCGCCCAGCAGGGGGAGCGGCTGAAACGCTGGGCCATGTTTGCCCGTCAGCAGGGGTTGCTGGCCCTGGAAGAGGCGGCCGATGGTGAAGTGGATCCCTTTACCAACCAGGGGCTCACCATGTTGGTGGATGGGGTGCCGGTCGAGCAGATGCGCCAGCTGCTCGAGGCCGATATCGATATCAGCCAGGAGCACAATGAGCATGCGGCCCGGGTGTTTGAATCCATGGGTGGCTACAGCCCGACCATCGGCATCATAGGGGCGGTGCTCGGCCTCATCCAAGCCATGTTTCATCTGGAAGACCCGGCGGCGCTTGGCGCCGGTATTGCCGTGGCCTTCGTGGCGACTATCTATGGGGTGGGCTTTGCCAACCTTGTCTATTTGCCGCTCGCCAACCGGCTGCGGGCTTTCCATTACCACTATGGCCTCTACCAGGAGATGACCCTGGAGGGACTGCTGGCTATCGCCCATGGCGAGAACAGCTTGCAGCTGGAGCGTCGGCTCAGGGTCTACCTCAAGGGGGAGTGAACATGCGCAAGCGCTATCGTCTTCACCTGCGAGGCCATGAACAGCTGGATCGCTGGCTGGTATCCTACGCCGATTACATGACCCTGATCTTCGCGCTGTTCGTGGTGCTCTATTCGGTGGCCATGGTCGACAAGGACAAGTTTCGGGTCGTGATCGAAGGCATGACCCAGGCCTTTGAGGCGCGTCCTTTGCAGGGCGAGGGACTGCTGGAGCGGGAGGGGCCCGCCATCGTCCCCCCGGCCCCGGCGCCGGACAAGATCATACCCGACCCCTCGCAGGCGCAGGCAATTGCCCTGGCCCCCATCTCCGGGGTGCCCATGGCCCAGCAGGGGGAACCGCTCCCCACCCTGGATGCCCAGCTGCGCAAGGCGATGGCGCCCCTGCTTGAGGCCGGTCTGGTCGATATCCAGCAGGACAAGGAGTGGCTCAATATTGCCCTCGATTCTGCCCTGCTTTTTTCGAGCGGCAGCGCCTTTATGGGGCCGAACGCATCGCCACTGCTCAATAGCCTCTCAAGTATTCTCAAACCGGTCGATAACTATGTGAGGATTCGGGGCTACACCGATAACCAGCAGATCCATAATGAGATTTTCAGCTCCAACTGGGCACTTTCTGCGGCCAGGGCCGAGGCGGTGCTCACGACCCTCATCGGTCAGGGCATTGCGCCACAGCGGCTCGCCTTTGAGGCCTACGGGGAGTTTTCTCCCTTCGCCAGCAATGAGACCGAGGGGGGCAGGGCAAAGAATCGTCAGGTCGTGGTCGCCATCTCTCGCCTGCGTTGGGTTGCCCCACCGGCACCGGCAGCACAACCCGTCGTGGCCCAGGTCGAGCAAAGCGCTCCCCAGACCGATGCACAAGCCATTAGAGTCATTGCCTTACCGGGCGGCGGCATACGAATTACCACGAGACAGGATTAACACTGTGATTGTCTGGGCGGTTGCCAATCAAAAAGGTGGGGTAGGTAAAACCACCACAGTCGTCTCACTGGCCGGGATCCTCGCCCAGAAGGGGCAGCGGGTGCTGTTGATCGATACCGATCCCCATGCATCTCTTACTTCCTATTTCGACTATGACTCAGACCGGCTCGATGGCACCCTGTATGAGCTGTTTCAGGCGGTAAAACCCAGCAGTGAGCTGATCAACAAGGTGACCTTGAAGACGCGCTTTGACAATATCAGCCTGCTGCCTGCCTCCATCACGCTCGCGACCCTGGACAGGGTCATGGGCAACCGGGAGGGGATGGGGCTGGTGCTCAAACGGGCGCTGCTGCGCATTCAGGACAGCTATGATTATGTGCTGATCGACTGCCCCCCTGTACTCGGGGTCATGATGGTCAACGCCCTGGCGGCGTGCGATCGCATTCTGGTGCCGGTTCAGACCGAGTTCCTGGCCTTGAAGGGGTTGGAGCGGATGATGAAAACCTTCGAGATCATGCAGCGTTCCAAACGTGACAAGTTCCGTTTTACCGTGATCCCGACCATGTTCGACAAGCGTACCCGCGCCTCCCTGCTGACGTTGAAATCGATCAAGGAGCAGTATGGCGAGGCGGTGTGGAATGCCGTGATCCCCATCGACACCAAGTTCAGGGATGCCAGCCTGGAGCACATGCCTCCCTCCATTTTTGCCCCCGCCAGCCGGGGTTGCTATGCCTATCAGACGTTGTTGACGCACCTGGACGCTCTGGAGCGCAAACGGGTGCAGGAGGTGGTGGTATGAGCGAGGTCACCCAGACCCGGGCGATGGATGACTACTTCCATTCGCTGCTAATCGATGATCTCCTGCTGGAGGAGGATATGGCGCCCGAGCCAGCGCCTCAGCCCAAGGTGGTGGCCAAGGCTTATCGTGTCCCCTATGTCGAGGTGGAAGATGAGCGCCTGGCCCAGCTGAGTTCCTTGCTGGCTCAAGTGAGCAAGGTGCAGGTCGAGATGGACAGCCTGAGCCAGGAGGCGACGGTTGAGCCCTTCGCTCTGGCGAGTCATGTGGAGGTTGAGGCCTCCCCGGACGTGGAGACGCTGACTGTCGTCACCGAGGCATTGCTGGCCGAGCCTGAACCCCAGTACGAGCCTGTTCCTGTCGTGTTGCCGGTAGAGACGCTGCAGAGCGAGACGGCCGCCGAACTTGCCGAGAGTCTGCTGCCAGACGCCGCGCCTTGGCAGAATATCGAGATGGGCAATGAGTTCCAGGCCCTCTTCTTCGAAGTGGCCGGCGTGACCTTCGCCGTGCCGCTGATGGAGCTGGGTGGCATCCATCAGTTGGGGGAGGTGAGTGCATTGTTCGGTCAACCCAAGTGGTACCGTGGCATCATGACCCAGCGTGAGCAACAGATGAGTGTGGTCGATACCGCACTCTGGGTAATGCCGGAGAAAGACCTCGAGGTCGCTGATTACAATTACTTGATCATGTTGGGTGAGTCCAATTGGGGACTTGCTTGCCATCACTTGAAGGGGACCGAGCTGCTGCATCGGGATCAGGTCAAGTGGCGTCATCAGGAGGGCAAACGCCCCTGGCTCGCCGGCATGGTCAAAGAGAAGATGTGCGCCCTGCTTCACGTCAGGGAGTTGCTGGTCCTGCTGGCGCGGGGCGTCAATATTACAGGGTACTGATCGCCACCCGGCCGTGTTGCCGGAACGAGATGTTTTCATACAAGGAACAAGACATGACACAAAAGCGCAATATTGCCCAGAATCTGGCGGAAGACGAAGTGCTGCAATGGGTCACCTTCCAGCTCGAAAACGAGACTTATGGCATCAATGTGATGCAGGTGCAGGAGGTGTTGCGCTACACCGAGATTGCCCCGGTGCCCGGTGCCCCTGACTATGTGCTCGGTATCATCAACCTGCGCGGCAACGTGGTGACCGTCATCGACACCCGCTCCCGGTTCGGTCTGCCCGGTGGTGAAGTGAGCGAGAATTCCCGCATCGTCATCATAGAGGCGGAGAAGCAGGTGATCGGCATCATGGTCGACAGCGTGGCCGAGGTGGTTTACCTTCGTTCCTCCGAGATAGACGCGGCACCTGCCGTGGGAACCGAGGAGAGCGCCAAGTTCATTCAGGGGGTCAGCAATCGCGATGGCCAACTGCTGATCCTGGTCGATCTCAACAAGTTGCTGTCAGACGAAGAGTGGGACGATATCGGCTCTCTCTAAGGCTGAGGCCAATGGATGATGCCGGTTGTTGCCGCTCTTTGGCAGCAGGCCCGGCGTGAGCAGATGAGGATGATGAATTGATACTTGAAGCGATTGCCTTGGGGTTGTCCCTGCTGGCGTTGGCTGTTGCCCTGGCCGGATGGCGCCAGGCTCGGCGCGCCGGACAGGAGTCCGAGGCGAAGGCGACGGCTCTGAAAGGCCAGCTCGATAGCCTGCGCAAGCAGATGATGGAGCTGCACACCGGTGCCATCGGCATGGGTCAGCGCCTGCAAGGGGTTGAGGCTCACGCCCAGCAGCTTGGGGATCGCCAGCAGGAGCTGACCCTGCAGGATCCGGATCGCCGGCTCTACAGTCGTGCCGCCAAGATGGTGGAGCTGGGGGCGGATCTGGACGAGGTGATGAACGAATGTGAGTTGCCCAAGGCGGAAGCCGAGTTGTTGATCTCATTGCGCAAGGGTCGCTCATAATCCACGGGAAGGCAGTCGCCTTCCCGTTGCCTCTTCTCCTGTTAGTCTCCCTTTGCACCTCATCTGCTTGCCGGGCAGGCGTCGGCGGGATCTCCCCCACAAAACCGGTGCCCGGTTTCTATCTTTGAAAAGACCCATTCCAATACTGTGTTAACATGCAGACCGCTACTTTTCATCTGAACCCATCCCCATGCTGCTTGACGTTCACAATCTGAGCTGCGTGCGTGAAGATCGCACCCTGTTTGAGCACCTCTCTTTCTCCGTTTCTCCCGGCGATCTGCTCCAGATTGAAGGCCCGAACGGGGTGGGCAAGACCAGCTTGCTGCGCCTGATCACCGGGCTCTCCCAACCCTTTGCCGGTGAGGTACGCTGGCGGGGTGAAAACATCCGTCACTGCCGCGATGAGTATCATGCCAACCTGCTCTATCTGGGCCATCAGCCCGGGGTCAAGGGGGGGCTGACTCCCCTCGAGAACCTCAGCTTCTATCAAAAACTGCATCAAAACGGCGCCGTAGAAGCCGATCTGTGGCAGATCCTGGCCCAGGTTGGCCTGGCCGGTTTCGAGGACTACCCCAGTGCCCAGCTCTCGGCCGGACAGCAGAGGCGGGTCGCCCTGGCCCGGCTCTGGCTCTGCGATACACCGGCATTGTGGGTGCTTGATGAGCCCTTTACGGCCATCGACAAGCAGGGGGTCAAGGTGCTGGAGCGGTTGATGCTGCGCCATGGGGAACGGGGTGGCATTGTGATACTCACCACCCATCAGGACATGAGCCTGATGCAGGGCCGGCTCAAGACGCTTTCCCTCACCCCTGGTCGTATGGAGGCCCCATGCTGAGTGCCGTGTTGACCCTGATCCATCGCGAGTTGTTGATGGCGTTTCGCCAGCGGGCCGACATTCTCAATCCGCTCTGGTTTTTCCTGATAGTGATCACCCTCTTTCCCCTGGGCATAGGCCCTGAACCCCAGCTGCTGGCTCGCATAGCACCCGGTATCATCTGGGTGGCGGCGCTGCTGGCGGCCATGCTCTCTCTGGAGCGACTGTTTCGGGATGACTTTGCCGATGGCGCGCTGGAGCAGATGATGCTGATGCCTCATCCCCTCGGACTGCTGGCCCTGGCCAAGGTGACTGCGCACTGGTTGCTGACCGGCTTGCCGCTATTGCTTGTCTCGCCGCTCATTGCCGTGCTGCTCTCTCTGGACGTCAATACCTGGCTCGCCATGGCGGCGACCCTGGCCCTGGGCACCCCCATCCTCAGTCTGCTTGGCGCCGTCGGGGTCGCGCTGACGGTAGCCCTGCGCAAGGGGGGGGTGCTGCTCAGCCTGCTTATTCTGCCGCTCTATATCCCGGTACTGATCTTCGCTACCTCGGCCATTGATGCGGCCGGTCTGGGGCTGCCTTATAGCGGCCAGCTCGCCATTCTGGGCGCCATGCTGGTGGGCGCCCTGATCATGACGCCGTTTGCCGTCTCCGCTTCCCTGAGGGTGAGTGTAAACTGACGGATTTCATTGAATAATTACTCCGCTGCTGACTTCGTTCACTCTGGGTTAGCATTGGCTGGGCATAATGCGCCCGCTCGTTTGGCTCGCAGTCGTCATTTGTTGGCCAATTAGGTTGCGATGGATCAAGGAGAGCGCCGCTTATTTCTTTCGGGGTATTTGCACGCCGAAGGCAGTGAGTAAGGTAGGCGGCGCCAACGATATTAATAACAGAAAGGTTTTGTGAGCTATGTGGAAATGGTTGCATCCCTATGCCAAACCGGAGCAAGCCTATCGGCTGGCCGGTCGCTTATTGCCCTGGTTTGCGGTGATAAGTCTGCTCGCCTTCATCATAGGCACCGTCTGGGGGCTGGCCTTCGCGCCCGCCGACTATCAGCAGGGTGACTCCTTCCGGATCATTTATCTCCACGTGCCCGCCGCCATTCTCTCCATGGGGGCTTACTCCACCATGGCCATCGCCGCCTTCATCGGCATGGTGTGGCAACTGCGTATGGCCGACATGACGGTGGCCGCCATCGCCCCGGTCGGCGCCGTGTTCACCTTTATTGCCCTCTTTACCGGCGCAGCCTGGGGCAAGCCCATGTGGGGCGCCTGGTGGGTATGGGATGCCCGCCTCACCTCAGAGCTTATTCTATTGTTCCTCTATCTCGGGGTGATAGCCCTCTACAACGCCTTCAGCGACAAGGTGGTAGCCGGTCGCGCCGCCGGTATCCTGGCCCTGGTCGGCGTCATCAACCTGCCGATCATTCACTACTCGGTGGAGTGGTGGAACACCCTGCATCAGGGCGCCAGCATCACCAAGTTTGCCAAGCCTTCCATTGCCCCCAGCATGCTGTGGCCGCTGCTGGTGATGATAGTGGCTTTTGCCACCTTCCTCGGCGCCCTTACCCTGATGCGTTTTCGCAATGAGCTGATCATGCGCGAGTGGCACAGGCCCTGGGTCAAGGCCCTGGTCGAGCAGGAGAAATAACATGCACTTTTCGTCTTTGAGCGAATTTTTGGCCATGGGAGGCTACGGCTTTTATGTGTGGCTGTCCTTTGGTCTCTCCTGGCTCTGTCTGGTCGGCATCATAGTGACCACCCGCATCAAACACCGTACTCTGCTCAGCGATCTGCGCAACAAGCAGGCTCGCGAGTCGCGTCGCCTGGCGGCCCAGCAGATGGAGAACACCCTGTGATCCCCCCCTCATCCGGCACTCTCTCGATGGAGACTCTGTTATGAACCCGCGCCGCAAGAAGCGTCTGACCATCATCTTGGCCATCAGCACGGGGGTTGCCGCCGTGATTGGCCTGGTGCTCTATGCCCTCAGCCAGAATATCGATCTTTTTTACACCCCGGGTGAGCTGGTGCTGGGCAAGGGGCCGGACAAGATCAAGCCCGAGGAGGGGCAACGCCTTCGCATCGGCGGCATGGTGGTGCCTGGTTCGGTAAAGCGTGACAGCCACAGCCTGTTGGTGGCCTTCGATCTGATCGATGCCAGCGGCGAGCGGGTCACCGTCACCTATGACGGCATACTGCCGGATCTGTTTCGCGAGGGGCAGGGCATAGTGGCCCAGGGCAACCTCAAGGATGCCCGGACCGTGACCGCCTTCGAGGTGCTCGCCAAGCATGATGAGAACTACATGCCGCCGGAAGTAGCCGATGCCCTCAAGGGGATGAAGCACTACAAACCGGATTACACCGAGGCGCAGCTTCAGGGTGGCAAGCCATGATGCGCCGCCTGAGTGATCTCTCGCCCCTTGCCGCCCGCTCTTCGATTCTGAAAGGATGCCCATTATGATCCCGGAACTTGGCCAGTTTGCCCTGATCCTGGCTTTCGCCACCTCCTTGCTGCTCGGCAGCTACCCGCTGCTTGGCGCCAAGTGGGGGCGGATTGGCATGATGCAAGCCGCCCGCCCGCTCGCCTATGCCCAGTTCCTGCTGTTGCTGCTGTCGTTTCTGTGCCTGACCTGGGCCTTTGTCGACAATGACTTCACCGTGCAATATGTGGCGACCAACTCCAACAGCCTGTTGCCGCTGCAGTACCGGATCTCGGCGGTGTGGGGGGCTCATGAGGGCTCCTTGCTGCTCTGGGTACTGACCTTGGGAGGCTGGACGGCGGCCGTGGCGTTGTTCAGTCGCAGCCTGCCGCTGGATGCGGTGGCACGGGTGCTGGGGGTGCTGGGCCTGATTGCAGTTGGTTTCACCGCCTTCGTGCTCTTCACGTCGGATCCCTTCACCCGCACCCTGCCGTTCTTCCCGGTCGATGGGCGCGATCTCAACCCCCTGTTGCAGGATCCGGGCCTCATCTTCCATCCGCCCATGCTCTACATGGGTTATGTAGGCTTCTCGGTTGCCTTTGCCTTTGCCATCGCATCCCTGATGACCGGGCGTCTCGACGCCACCTGGGCGCGCTGGTCCCGTCCCTGGACCATGGCGGCCTGGGTCTTCCTGACTTTGGGCATAGTGCTTGGCTCCTGGTGGGCCTATTACGAGCTCGGCTGGGGTGGCTGGTGGTTCTGGGACCCGGTGGAAAATGCCTCCTTCATGCCCTGGCTGGCGGGCACTGCCCTGCTGCACTCTCTGGCCGTCAGCGAGAAGCGGGCCACCTTCAAGGCCTGGACAGTGCTGCTGGCGCTGTCGGCCTTCTCCCTGAGTCTGCTGGGTACCTTCCTGGTGCGCTCCGGCGTGCTGGTCTCGGTGCATGCGTTTGCTTCGGATCCGACCCGAGGCCTCTTCATTCTCGGTTTCCTGCTGGCGGTGATCGGCAGCTCCCTGCTGCTGTTTGCCTTCAAGGGGTCCCAGGTAAAGAGCCATGGCAAGCATGAGTTCTGGAGTCGCGAGACCCTGCTGCTTGGCAACAACATACTGCTGATGGCCGGGCTGCTGACCGTGCTGCTCGGTACCCTGTTGCCCTTGGTGCACAAGGAGCTGGGTCTGGGGAGCATCTCCATCGGTACCCCCTTCTTCAACCATATCTACAGCTGGCTCATCATCCCCTTCGCCGCCCTGCTGGGGGTTGGCCCGCTGTTCCGCTGGCGCCGTCAGGCGGTAGGCGAGCTCAAGGGCAAGGTCATCCTCGCCCTGGTATTGAGTCTGGCCGCCGCCCTGCTGCTGCCCTGGTTCTTTGCCGAGGCATTCAAACCCTGGGCCGCGCTTGGCATAGGCCTGGGCGCCTGGATCATCATTACCAGCATTCAGGAGACCTGGGTGCGCGCCACCCACAAGCACAGCTTCGCAGTGGGTGTTCGCCGGCTCGGCAACAGCCACTGGGCCATGATCTTCGGCCACGTGGGTCTGGCGGTCAGCATCATAGGCATCGCCTGTACCCAGAACTACAGCATCGAAAAGGACCTGCGCATGCAGGCCGGGGACAGGGTGCATTTCGCCGACTACGAGTTTGTCTTCACCGGTATCAAGGAGAAGAACGGCCCCAACTACGAAGGTTTCAAGGGCGTGCTTGAGGTGCACCGTGACGGCAAGCAGGTCGCCCTGCTCAAGCCGGAGAAGCGCAACTACCTCGTCAGCCGCATGCCGATGACGGAAGCGGCCATCGATGCCGGTTTCACCCGGGATCTCTATGCGGCGCTGGGCGAGCCGCTTGATAATGGTGCCTGGGCCGTGCGCATCTATTACAAGCCGTTCGTGCGCTGGATCTGGTTTGGTGGCGTCTTCATGGCCATCGGTGGCGTGCTCGCCATGCTGGACAAGCGTTATCGGTTTGGTCGGCGTGAAGAAGAGGAGATCAAGCCATGAGCAAGAAGACCTGGCTGTTTCTGATCCCCTTCGTCATTTTCATGCTGGGGGCCGTGTTCCTGTTCAAGGGGCTCTATTCCGATCCGCGCAAGCTCGAATCCGTGATGGTCGGCAAGGAGGTGCCCCTGTTCACCCTGCAAGACTTGCACGATCTCAACAAGCAACACGACAGCAGCCTGTTCAAGGGGCGGCCCATGTTGCTCAACGTGTGGGCCACCTGGTGCCCCACCTGTTACGCCGAGCACACCTACCTCAAGGAGCTGGCAGGGCAAGGGGTGACCATAGTCGGCATGAACTACAAGGATGAGCGCGACAAGGCCCTCAAGTGGCTGGACGAGCTGGGAGACCCCTACAAGGTCAGTCTCTACGATCCGGATGGCATGCTGGGCCTGGATCTCGGCGTCTACGGCGCCCCCGAGACCTTCTTCATCGACTCCCAGGGCATCATCCGCTATCGCCACGTGGGGGATGTCAATGCCCAGGTGTGGGCATCCACCCTCAAGCCCATCTACGAGGGGATGAAATGATGCGATCCGGTTTCTTCGCGCTCTTGCTGACCCTGGCCTTGACTACCTCCTGGTCTGCCCGGGCGGCCATTGACGTCTACAGCTTCGACAGCGACGCCCAGGAGCAGACCTTTCGCGAGTTGACCAAGGAGTTGCGCTGCCCCAAGTGCCAGAACCAGGACATCGCCGACTCCAATGCTGGCCTTGCCAAGGACTTGCGTGACAAGACCTACCTGATGGTGCTTCAGGGCAAGGATAAGCAGGAGATCATCGACTACATGGTGGCGCGTTACGGCAACTTCATTCTCTATGACCCGCCGATGATGGCCTCCACCCTGATCCTCTGGCTGGGGCCATTCGGGGTGATAGTGATTGGTTTCTGTGTGGTGGCGGCCCGCGCCCGCAAGCGGCCCGAGAGTGAGACTGCACTCCAGCCGGGATTGAACGATGAGGAGAGTCGCCGCCTGGCTGCCCTGCTCAAAGAGGAAGAGAAACAATGATCGCATTCTGGATTGTCATCGTCGCCTTGCTGGCGCTGGTGAGCCTGACCCTGGCCCGGCCGCTGCTGCGGGGTGAGAGCCGCCAAACCATCAGTCGCTCGGCGCTCAACAAACAGCTCTATCGCCAACGGGTGGTGGAGATAGGGGAGGAGCGAGATCAGGGGATCTTGGCCGAGGAGAAGGAGTCTCTTGTGGAGCTGCAACGCAGCCTGCTGGACGATATTCCCGATGTCGAACAGACCGCCAGTTCAGGTCGCAGCCTGGTCTGGATCCCCGGTGTCCTGGTATTGGTGGTGGTGAGTTTGGGGCTTTATGCCAAGCTGGGTTCCTGGCAAGAGGTGATGCATTGGCAATCGGTCAATGCTCGCTTGTCCGAACTGAGCAATAAAATTCTGGTCGAGCGTGACAGCAATGTGACAGAGCAGGATCTGCAGGACTTCATGCTGGGGCTGCGTACCCGCTTGGCAGAGGAGCCGGACGATTACCGTGGCTGGCTGCTGCTCGGACGTCTGGCGCTGGATGGCAACGATCCGGATACGGCGCTCAGCTCCCTGGAGCGGGCCTACAAGATGGCGCCGGACAGACGTCTGGTGACGGTACCCTATGCCCAGGCGTTGATGATGAACGGCGATGAAGTTAAAGCCGATGGGCTGCTGCAGCAGGCCATTGCCAGCGATCCCCAGGATCTTGAAGCGCGTTCCACCTATGCCTTCATGGCACTGCAAAAAGAGGACTTCAAGACGGCCCTCGCCCGTTGGCAGGCGATGCTGCCATTGATGGAGAAGGGGTCGAGCCGCTATCAGATGATAGAGCGCTCCATCGAGTATGCTCAGCAGCAGTTGGCCAAGCGGGGCGGTCAGATAGCCCCGATGACGGCGAGTGGCGATGAGCTGACGGGAGCGAGCCTGGCGGTGAAGGCGGGTGAATTCCCCATCCACATCACCCTGGCACCCGGCATCCAGATGCCAAGTGATCCTCACCTCTTCGTGTTTGCCGTGGTGCCCAATGGCCCGCCCATGCCGATTGCAGTCAAGCGGATCAGGGATCCCAAACTGCCGATCACGCTCTCTCTCGGAGATGGAGATGCCATGATCGAAGGCAGCAAACTTGAAGTGAACCCCGAGCTGCAGTTCAAGGCCAGGCTCTCCGCGGGCGGCAACGTCATGAACAAGGAGGGGGCCTTCGAAGGGGTATCGATAACGGTATCAACAGCGACAATTCCGACAGTGCCGATTGACATCCGTATCGATCGCGCCCTCTAATAGCATCTTTACTCGGCCCCCTTGGGGCCGAGCCGCTTATAATAATCAAACAGTTCAAGTGACTTTCTCAAGGTAAATCAGTATGCAAGTGCGTTTAGGTGCATGGGTACTGGCACTGCTGCTCGGTGGCTGTGCTGGCGGCCCACCCAAATCGGGACCCGCGAGCCTTGATGTGGGGCTCAGCAATCACAATGCCCCCGGGGCAACCAGTACCGCCAACGATCCCAAGGATCCCTTTCAGGGCGCCAACCGCGCCATGTGGGCGGTCAACTTTGATGTGCTCGAGCCTTATGTTGCTCGCCCGGTGATCCACAGCTATGCCGACTATGTGCCGGACAGCGTCAAGGAGGGGATAGACAACTTCGTCAACAACTTCGACGAGCCAAGCAGCATGGTCAACCACCTGATCAGCGGTGATCTGCCTGGCGCAGGGACCAACCTGGGCCGTTTCACCCTCAATACCACCCTGGGTCTGCTTGGTATCTTCGATGTGGCCAAGCATGTGGGACTGGAGCGCAACATGCTGGAGATGAGCACCCTCATCGGCCGTGCCGACATCGGTGAGGGGGGCTATCTGATGTTCCCCGTCTACGGGCCTACCACGACCCGGGATCTGATTGGTGACACCATAGATACCCTCTATTTCCCCTATGCCCTGCTGACCTTCCCGATGAAGGTGGTGCACTGGGCCCTGGATGGGGTCGGTACCCGATCCAAGCTCATCGATCAGGAGCGGGTCGTCGACAACTCCCTTGACCCCTATGCCTTCACCAAGGGCCTCTACCTGCAATATGATCAGAGCAAGATCGAGGGGCGTAACGTGCCCTTTGGCGATGGGGCCAGACCCCAGACCGGCCGTCAGGATGAGGGAAATCTGGACGAGTATCTGGACGAGATCGACCAGTAGGCCCGACTCCCCATCAAATGAAAAAGGCGCCTGTTGGCGCCTTTTTCATGTGTGAATCGCCCATAAAAAAACACCCCGCAGAGCGGGGTGTTTTGGCAAGAAGCGGCAGATTAAGCAGCCAGGTTCTTGGCCACGAATTCCCAGTTGACCAGGGTCCAGAAGGTTTCCATGTACTTGGGACGCATGTTGCGGAAATCGATGTAGTAGGCGTGCTCCCACAGGTCGACGGTCAGCAGCGGCGTGGTACCGGCTTCGGTCAGCGGGCAACCGGCGTTGGAGGTATTGACGATGGCCAGGGTGCCGTCGGCTTTTTTCACCAACCAGGTCCAGCTAGAACCGAAGTTGCCGATGGCAGACTTGGTGAAGGCATCCTTGAACTCGGCGAAGGAGCCGAATTGCTTGGCGATGGCATCGGCCAGGGCGCCAGTCGGCTCATTGCCGCCGTTCGGGGAGAGGCAGTGCCAGTAGAAGGTGTGGTTCCAGATCTGGGCTGCGTTGTTGAAGATGCCGCCGGTGGAAGTCTTGATGATCTCTTCCAGAGACTTGCCTTCAAACTCGGTACCCGGCACCAGGTTGTTCAGGTTGACCACGTAGGTGTTGTGGTGTTTGCCGTGGTGATATTCCAGGGTTTCCTGGGAGATGTGCGGTTCCAGAGCATTGATTGCGTAGGGCAGAGCGGGAAGTTCGAAAGCCATTTTCTACTCTCCATTGGCTGGCCGTGCGAAAGCGACGGTTGCAAGACATTGCATAGGCTTTTCTTAGGAGAAAAGCATTATTTTACGTGATTGGGCGAACGTCCTCAGGTAGCCGGACGGGCGCCCAATGGGCCGAATGATTGTAACAGCATCAAAGATGGGCTCACAACTCTTGATTCTCGCCATGATCGGGATCAACCCGGCGCGTATTGAGGCGGATGTAAATCACTCGTTTTCGGTTTGCCGGTTTGTGGTCGGCTAACTTTGCAGTAGAATGATCGCCGAAATCGCTCTAGTGAGGCACCTATGGAAACTATTGAAAAGATTAAACAGCAGCTGGCCGAGAACCCCATCATTCTCTACATGAAGGGATCCCCCAAGCTTCCGAGCTGCGGTTTCTCTGCCCAGGCCTCCCAGGCCATGATGTCTTGTGGCGAACCCTTCGCTTATGTGGACATCTTGCAGAACCCGGACATCCGCGCCGAGCTGCCCAAGTTCGCCAACTGGCCCACCTTCCCCCAGCTGTGGGTCGATGGTGAGCTGGTCGGTGGCTGCGACATCATGATTGAGATGTTCCAGGCAGGCGAGCTGCAGACGCTAGTTAAAGAGACTGCCGCCAAACACAAGCCGGAAGACGCCGCCGAATAAGCGCTGTTGCCGCTTGCACCAGATTAATCCTGCGGTTTAGCTGGTGCAGAATACAAAAGAGGGGAGCCATTGGCTCCCCTCTTTCATGGGCGCTTCTGCCCCTCGTGTGGATAAGTCCCTCAGGAGATGCGCTCCAGACGAGCCATATAGAAGCCATCGAAGCCAGTTTGGCTCGGGCTGACATGATGATCGTCCAGCAGGCGGAAATGCTCATTGGCGGCCAGGAACTTGTCAACCTGCTGACGGTTCTCGGACGGCAGTATGGAGCAAGTTGCATAGACCAGCATGCCGCCTATTTTGGTCATCTGGCTGTAGCGCTGCAGGATCTCTTCTTGCAGCGCCATCAGGATTGGCAGGCGCTCGGCGGTGTCGCGCCACTTGGCATCCGGATTGCGCTTGAGCACGCCAAGGCCGGAGCAGGGCACGTCCAGCAGCACGCGATCTGCGCTCTCTTTCAGGCGCTTGACGGTCTTGCTGCTGGTGATGAGGCGGGTTTCCACGTTGTGGGCCCCGGCGCGGCGGGCGCGCTGCTTGAGGTTTTCCAGCTTCCACTCTTCCACATCCATGGCGAGCAGGCGACCCTTGCCCTCCATCAGGGCAGAAATATGCAGCGTTTTGCCGCCGGCACCGGCGCAGGCATCGATGACCTTCATGCCCGGTTTGACATCGAGGGCGGCCGCGACCAGCTGGGAGCCGGCATCTTGCTGCTCGAACCAGCCATCGGCAAAGGCCTTGGTACGGAACAGGGCTGAGTCAGAGGTGACCTGCAAGGCGCTGTCGACACCCTCAACGGGGATGGTGCTCACATGCTCTTTGTTGAGCTGGGCTTGCAGCTGCGCTTTGGTGCACTTGAGGCTGTTGACGCGCAAGTAGCGCTTGGGCATCCAGGCCAGGGCGGCCCGTTCGGCAGGCCAGGCGTCGCCAAGCTGCTCGGCACCAAGCTTTTCCAGCCAACTTGGGCAACCATCCATCAGCACAGGGTTCTTCTTGGCTTCGGTCAGACGGCGCCGGAAGGCTTCTTCGTTGAAGCGATCCAGGCTGGGGTGGTTTGGCATATCAATCTTGTGAAACGCATGCCAGCTGTGCAGCAGCGGCCAGACGTTCTTGGCGGCTTGGCGCACCTGAATGCCTGACAGGTTGCAGTAGAGGCTGAGGCGACGCAGCAGATCGCCGGTGACCAGGGCAATCCTTGCCTGTTCTTGGGGTTTGAGTTCGATGCCGGAAAAATGACGGGCATAGGCACGATCCAGGGTGAGGCCCTGAGTCAGTACGTCGTCAAGAATGGCATCAACCAGATCCCCGAAACGGGGTAACAGTGGGGATTTGAGCATGAGATTAACCTTGGCCGATGAAATCCGCGCAATGATAGGGGTTAGACCAGATTGGCGCAACCGCAGTGCTCGCGCTTTCCCTTGCTGGTGACCCTATAAACGGCCATGATCCCGTTATTTATTGGTGCAGAGACGGCCAGCACCCCCAGAGATCGCCATACTAGTGCGGGCAACAAGCCATGATGGCCCAGACGATAAGGATATCCAGATGATGTCGATGCGAACACTTCTGCTATTGATCCCCCTGTTGGCCAGTCAGGCCCAGGCGGAGTCCGCACCGCACTGGCGCACCCTGGCAGCCAAGGGTCAGGAAGAAGCTGGGTTCGAGGTGCGGGCACGGGCGTTTCGCCAGGTCGATGATGCCAGTGCGCAGCTGACCGCCCTGGCCGATGGCGCGCGCACCCTGGTGCTGCCTCTGCCCGAAGGGGGGGAGGTCGGTTTCATGCTGACGCTCAACGATCTGCTGCCGGCCGAATTGGCGGCCAAGTATCCCGGGATCCTCACCTTCAGCGGCCAGAGCCTGCAGGATGAGCGCGATACCGGCCGTTTCGAACTGGGCCCCCTGGGTTTTCACGGCATGTTTCACTATCAGGGGCGGCTCATCTTCGTCGATCCTCTCGGGGATGGGTTGGGCTATGTCGTCTATGACCAGCGCGATGCCCTGAGTCCGCTCGAGCAGCAGGCTGACGCGGTGTTGGGGCAACCCAGGGCCCTGGCCCGCAGCGTGCTGGTGAGTGGCAACGAGCGCAGGCGCTACGTCATCGCCATCTCGGCATCGGGCGAGTATACCCAATATCAGGGGGGGAGCGTGGCCCAGGGGCTGGCGGCCATCGCCACCCTGCTCAACCGGGTCAATGAGGTCTATCAGCGGGATCTCGGGGTGAACTTTCAGCTGGTCGCCAACAACGATCTCATCATCTACACCAACCCAACCACCGACCCTTTTCAAAACGACAGCAGTGACATGACCAAGAACCAGAGCGTGCAGGCGGCGGCTCTGGGGGCGACTCCCTTTGATATAGGTCACGTGCTCAACACCGGAGGAGGGGGGTTGGCCATGCTGGGCAGCCTGTGCGTCGCCAATTTGAAATCCCAGGGGATGACCGGCTCGACTACCCCGGTGGGGGATGCCTTCTTCATCGACTACGTGGCCCACGAACTCGGTCATCAGCTGGGAGCCGATCACACCTTCAACGGCACCACCGGGGACTGTGGCAGCGGCAGCCGTACCGCCGCCCAGGCTTGGGAGCCTGGCAGTGGCAGCTCCATCATGGGCTATGCCGGTCTGTGCGGCGAAGAGAGTCTGCAAGAGAGCAGCCTGCCTTATTTTCACAGCAAATCCATCGAACAGATGCGCGAACACATGGGGCTCTACCAGAGCTGCGGCATCCGTGAGGTGCTCAGCAACAATGCCCCTCAGGTTGCGGCAGGCAATGATTATGTGATCCCGGCCAGTACCCCTTTCTTGCTCAATGGTGGCGGCTCGGATCTCGATGGCGACAGCCTGATCTACAACTGGGAACAACTCGATCGCGGCGCGGCCTCTACCAGCCTGGCGACCATGGTTGATGATGGCAGCAGGCCCATCTTCCCCTTCGTGGCGCCCGGCACCTCGAGTCAGCGACTGTTGCCCAGCCTGAGTTCATTGCAAAGCGGCACCCTCGCCAAGGGAGAAGCCTGGCCGACCACCAACCGCACCCTGCATTTTCGCCTGACGGCGCGTGATGGCAAGGGTGGAGTGGGTAGTGACGAGATGCAGGTGCAAGTGGTGAATACCGGGTCGCCATTCACGCTGACAGCCCCATTGAGCGGCACTCTGAGCGAGGGACAATCTCTGGCTATTCGCTGGCAGGTGGCGGGCAGCCAGTCTGCTCCCATCTCTTGTTCAAGGGTCGATGTGGCCTTGAGTGCCGATGATGGCCACGCCTGGAGCCCGCTTGCGAGCGCCATGCCCAACAGTGGCAGCACCACGCTGACGCTGCCGACCCTGCCTGTCACCAGCCAGGGGCGACTGAAGCTGAGTTGCAATGGCAACATCTTCTTCGCCCTGAGCCCCAGATTGAGCCTGGCGGGCAGTGGCAGCACCATAGGCGCGGTCAGTCCGGCGCCAACAGCGCCCAGTGATGATTCCAGCGGAGGCGGTGGCGGCAGTCTGAGCCTCTGGACCTTGCTGTTGCTCGCGCTGGGGAGCGCGCTGCGGCAGCTCGGCGGTCAGATGAAGCTGTTGCTCGCGCTGGGAGTACTGCTGTTGGCCGGTTGCCAAGCCGATGCCAGCCCCCAAGCCGGGATGCCGTCCGGTGTTGAAACCCCGGGGGTGGCACAGGTTCTGGATGAGCATCTGGCTCGTGGCGATCACAGGGTGATCATCCGTGCTGGCCGTGGTCAGATGGTGCCAGGCATTCCGGCCGAGCAGCAGGAGGCGGTCAAGGCACGTTGTGGCATGCGTTACCTGGAGGGGCTGGGGGATCTGGTGAGGCCGGGGCAGGAGGCGCAGCAGCAGGCGTTGACAGACTTTGCCGCCGACTACAATCGCCAGATGCTGGTTCACTGCCCGCGCGCTGAGAAAGCAAAGTAAGGAGCCAAGGCTTACTTGGTCGTGATGGCAGACAAAGGGAGGGGGGCCATGGCCTCCCTTCGCAGTTGAGGCTTGTCGCGAGGCTGGGCTAGTCGCACAATGCCTGTCAGGACATGGCCGCCAGAAGGCAGATACCGAGTCTTGGTATCTTGCGCGGTAATGGGAAAAATAAAGAAGGAACAACAAGATGATGGATGTTGCTGATCTGCGCCGTGAATACAGCAAGGGTGGCCTGCACCGAGCCGACTTGCCCGCCGACCCCCTGGCGCTGTTCGAGACATGGCTGGGGCAGGCCTGTGAGGCCAAGCTGTCGGATCCCACCGCCATGGTGGTCGCTACCGTCGATGTCAGCGGCCAGCCCTGGCAGCGCACCGTCCTGCTCAAGCACTATGATGCGGCCGGCATGCTGTTTTACACCAACATGGGCAGCCGCAAGGCGGTGCAGCTGGCGGGCAATCCCTGCATCAGCCTGCTCTTCCCCTGGCATATGCTGGACCGTCAGGTGCATGTGACAGGGCGCGTAGAGAAGCTGAGCGCCTTTGAGGTGATGCGTTATTTCCACAGCAGACCCAAGGATAGCCAGATAGCCGCTTGGGTCTCAAAGCAGTCTTCCCGCATCAGTGCCCGTGGCGTGCTGGAATCCAAGTTCATGGAATTGAAGCAAAAGTTCGCCAATGGCGAGGTGCCGCTGCCCAGTTTCTGGGGGGGATACCGGGTGGTGATCGACAGCGTCGAGTTTTGGCAGGGTGGCGAGCACCGGCTGCACGATCGCTTCCTCTATCAGCGGGAAGGAGATGGCTGGCAGATAGATAGATTGGCCCCCTGACAGCAGTGACTACTCACCCCAGTGATGTCTCGGGGGCCTGGCGTGCTCACATGGAGAGACCAGGCCCCATGCGTCTGCTGATCGATGGCGATCTGCTCCAGTCGCACTGGCTCCCCGACTTGAGGGCCTGGCAGCGCGCCGGGCACAGCTGGTGGTTGCTGGGGCGACGAGGAGATAACAATGCATTCTGCGGTGGCGTCAGGGGACAGGAGAGTGTGTCCTACCCGGATGGGCTGCTCGATGCATCCGCGCTGCTGGCCGATTGGTTGGCACCTGAGCAGGGCAAGGGACTGGCAAGTGACCAAGCTGCGCACCGGCAAGTGTTGCTGAGCAGCGCCTCTGCCTTGCTGGTGCTGGCCAAGGAGCAGGGGTTGCTGACGCTGGGGCCGAGCGGAGCAGATCAGCCGCTACCGCTGGATCAGGCGCTCGGCCCAGCCCTGACTCGCCTGCAGGCGAGGCGCCTGACACTGCCCTGCCTGCGAGACACCCTTGTTTCTTTTTCAGCCCGCTCACCGGCCGCGCCTCATTCCCGGCGAGGCGTGCCGACCAGTGCCATCTGCTTGCGTCCTCTGGTAGCGGCGGATGCATCCTGGATAGAGAATTACTGCCTGGATCCGGCCATGGCCCGTTACACCCTCCATATTCCCCACCCCTACCCGGAGGACGCGGCCCATGAGTGGTTGCAGCTTTGCTGGCGCAAACAGGCGCTGGGACTGGCATGGAGCTGGGCCATCTGGCTGGATGCGCAAAGGGGGGCTGCCCCTGTGGGCACGGTGTCCCTGAGCAGTCAGGGCTCGCTGGCCTGGTGGGTTGGTGTGCCCTGGCAAGGGCTGGGCATAGCGACCCGGGCGGGGGCGCTGGTACGAGACTTCGCTTTTGCGAGTGCTCACTTACCTGAAGTCAGTGCCTGCCACATGGCTGGCAACCTGGCCTCGGGCAGGGTGATGGCCAAATTGGGCATGACGGATCAGGGGATGGCGCCGCTGACCGAGCGCTCAGCTTGCGTCGTGCGGCACTGGCGCCTGAGGCGCGATGCCTGCTCGATATAGTGCCAGCGTCCAATCCTGACGCGCTGCACGGGCTTGACCTCATGTCGATGGGGGGCCGGCTGCACTTCGTTTTCCTGGGGGAAAGCTCCCATTTCTGGTCAAAGGTGTTCCGGCCCGGTGGGATTTCTGTGGAATAATGGCGGCAAGTTGTATCAGGAGTCTGTCTTAATGCTGAGAACCGAGCGCCCCGGCGACATGTTACCCGTCTATGAGTTGGTGAGTGCCGCTTTTGGCCGCACCGATGAGGCCGAACTGGTCAACCGCCTGCGTGAATGCGGCGCCGCCGTGGTGACCCAGGTGGAAGAGGAAGACTACGAGTTCATGGGCCACCTCTTGCTCAGCCCCGTCACCATCAATGGTCTGGAAGGCCCCTGGCTCGGCTTGGCGCCCGTTGCCGTGCACCCGGACTGGCAGGGGCAGGGCATCGGCTCGGAGCTCATCCGTGAAGGGCTGGATACTGCGCTGGAGATGGACTGGAAGGCCGTGGTGGTACTGGGCGATCCCAGCTACTACAGTCGCTTCGGGTTTCGTCCCGCCAGCGAGTTCGGCCTCTGCTGCTGCTATGAGGTTCCGAGCGAGCACTTCATGGCCATGGAGTTGCAGGCCGGTGGCCTGGCAGGGTTGCACGGAGAGGTGCTCTACCACCCTCTGTTTGACGAGCAGCCTGAGGAGTGACGCCTCCCTGTTTTGCCATAACAGTATTCATACCTTCAAGGCGCCATCATCCATGGTAACAGTGACCTGACTGTTTGCCGCATCGTCTACCCGGCGTGGGTGTTCCCAGGCCCGATCTACAACTCCTCTTACCTATTTAGAAGGTGGTTACTGGGTGGATGGGCGGAGCTTTGAGGCATAAAGGTCGCCAGGATGTTGCGGCACAGGAGCAGGGAAGATGAGTCAGAAGGCCACCAGGTGGCCTCAAGATGGCTGATGAGAAAAGAAAAGGCGCCCTGGGGCGCCTTTTTTGCTTCGATTGAATCGTCTCAATCGAGTGAACTGGGTCAATCGAAGAACCAATAGCCGCGATTCACCAGTCGGGTGAACAGGTGCAGGAAGCCGGCCTGATCCGCGAGATCTACCATGTCGGACTGGGTCACCAGATCGCGATCGCACAGCAGCTTGAGGGCGGCGCCATCGGGTTCGCCCAGGGTCCAGGCCTCGCCATCTATGTAGCAGGTCTGGCTGTCGTCACTGAACCAGACGCAGCGCAGACCAGGCACCCGCACCGCAGGCTGGCCCTGGGTCAGCAGATCGGCCACTTCATCGCAGCTGTAATCCGGGGCGTCGTCCTGAGGCAGGGGCATGACATCCAGGTCGTGCTTGGCCTCGGAGATAGTGGCGCCGAACCACTCCTTGAACAGGGTCTCGTCATCCAGGGCTTGTTGCATCAGTTCGCGCAGGCGGTGCAGCTCGTGTTGCTGGATCTCGCCATGGTGGCGGCAGGGCTTGAGATCCGGGTCGGCGTAACGCTCGGTGCGGATCTCGTTGTCGATCAGGTGATCGGCGAAGGAGGTGAGCAGATCGCGCGCATCGGGCGCGCGAAAACCCACGGAGAAGTTCATGGAGGGCTCGATGGCGTAGCCTTCGTGGGGGAATCCGGGCGGAATATAGAGGATGTCGCCGGGTTCCATCTCCACATCGATGATCGCCTCGAAGGGCCCGCAGTGACGCAGGGCACGGTGCGCGGCGTACTCGGTGATCTGCTGGGCATCACCCACCCGCCAGTGGCGTTTGCCAAGGCCCTGGGTGATGAAGACATCGTACTGATCGATATGGGGACCGACGCCACCCCCCGGGGTGGAGAAGCTCACCATGACGTCGTCGAAACGCCAGCCCGGGATGAACTGGAAGGGCACCGCCAGTTCATGGACCTCGGGAGCCCAATGGTTGCAGGCCTGGATAAGCAGGGTCCAGTCACGCTCACCCAGCTGATCGTAATCTTCGAAGGGGCCGTGCTCGGCGGTCCACTGGTCATCTTTGCAGGTGACGAGGCGCGACTCTATCTCTTTCTCCATGGCCAGCCCGGCCAGTTCATCGGGGCTGATGGGATCCTGAAACTGCTTGAAGCCACCCTTGATAAGCAGGGGGCGTTTTTGCCAATGGTGCTCGAGGAAGTGGGCGATATCCAGATTGAGTTCGTACATGGGGCTTCTCATACCTAATAAAGTGGTCAGACAGAGGTCTTGATAAGGGCAGCGGCTGCGCTTATCGGGACATCCGTCGGGGCGGTTCACTGTGCGTTGCCAAAACAACAGGGGCCCGGCGGGCCCCTGTTGGCAAGCGGGTACTTACTTCAGCTCATCAACCAGCTGCTTGGCGGCGCCAATGTAGTTGGCCGGAGTCAGCTTCTTCAGCTCGACTTTCACGTGCTCGGGGAGCTCGAGGGTGTCGATAAAGGTGCGCATGCCTTCGGCGTCGACGCGGCGACCACGGGTCAGCTCCTTGAGCTTCTCGTAGGGCTTCTCGATGCCGTAGCGGCGCATCACGGTCTGGATGGGCTCGGCCAGCACTTCCCAGTTGGCATCCAGATCGGCGGCCATGGCGGCGGCGTTGGCTTCCAGCTTGGAGATGCCCTTCAGGGTCGCCTGATAGGCAATCAGCGAGTAACCCACCGCCACGCCGAGGTTACGCAGCACGGTCGAATCGGTGAGGTCTCGCTGCCAGCGGGAGATGGGCAGTTTGCTCGCCAGGTGCTGGAACACCGCATTGGCCAGACCCAGATTGCCTTCGGAGTTCTCGAAGTCGATGGGGTTGACCTTGTGGGGCATGGTGGAGGAGCCAATCTCGCCGGCTATGGTGCGCTGCTTGAAGTGACCCAGGGAGATGTAACCCCACACATCCCGGTCGAAATCGATGAGGATGGTGTTGAAACGGGCCATGGCATCGAACAGCTCGGCGATGTAGTCGTGGGGTTCGATCTGGGTGGTGTAGGGGTTCCAGGACAGCCCCAGGGAGGTGACGAACTCCTCGGCGAACTGGTGCCAGTCAACGAGCGGGTAGGCAGAGATGTGGGCGTTGTAGTTGCCGACCGCGCCGTTGATCTTGCCGAGCAGCTCGACCGCCATGATCTGCTTGTACTGACGCTCCAGGCGATAGGCGACGTTGGCCATCTCCTTGCCCATGGTGCTCGGGGTTGCCGGCTGGCCGTGGGTACGAGACAGCAGCGGCATGTCGCGGTACTCATGGGCCAGGCGCTTGATTTCACTGATCAACTGCTCGCAATAGGGTTTGATCACCTCATCGCGGCCCGCCTTGAGCATCAGGCCGTGGGAGTTGTTGTTGATGTCTTCCGAGGTACAGGCGAAGTGGATGAATTCGCTGACAGCCGCGAGTTCGGTGTTCACTTCCACCTTCTCTTTGAGGAAGTACTCAACGGCCTTCACGTCATGGTTGGTGGTGCGCTCAATGGCCTTGATGCGGGCCGCATCTGCCTCGCTAAAGCCGTGGACTATGGCATCGAGCACGGCATTGGCCTGCTCACTCAGGGTTGGGACTTCCGGGATCCCGGCGTGGCTGGCCAGTTTTTGCAACCAGCGCACCTCGACCTCGACGCGAAAACGCAGCAGACCGAACTCGGAGAAGATAGGGCGCAAGGCGGCGGCCTTGTCACCGTAGCGACCATCGATCGGGGATACAGCAGTCAGCGCTGACAACTCCATGGGGTGAACTCCTGATGTGTGGGGGATTAAAATCGTTTAGCCAATTCCACCATCTTCTTGCGAGCGAAGATGATCTGGGTGCGACTGCCACCAAGCTGGCGCCAGAGCACGGCGGCGCGGATGCCGGCAAGCAGCAGGGCGCGAACCTTGTGTTGTACCAGAGGCTGTTGCAGGAACAGCGGCGTGCCAGCCACCTGGATACGGGGCCCTATCGGGCTGATGAGATCGCTGTAGATGCTCGCCATATTGGCCAGGATCTGCTCGTCGAGCAGATCGAAATGCTGTTGCTGGCGACCAATCTGGCTGATGCGCTCCCCCAGCATGCTGAGGATATCCTTGCGCTTTGCCAGCTTGCGCTCCAGGGCAATCAGGCTGACCACGTAGCGGGTCAGCTCGGCATTTTTCTGGCTGCCATCGGCGCCGAGTTGTTCGACCAGGGCGCGGTAGCCGTCGCGAATGGCGAGGTGGCTGCCAAACACTTCCAGGGGCTGCTTGGGGTCGGTGACCAGCACGCTTTGCAGGCTCTCGCGCAGGGCGGCCTCGTCACAGCTGCCATCACGGGCCACTTTCTGCACCAGATAGGCCGCCTGGCAGATGCCGGCAAAGGCCATGGTTCTGTCTTGAAATTTATCGCTCAACTGTGCTGCCTTATCTGTCTGGTTAAACCGTATGGCTAAAACGCTGTTCGATGATATCGAAGAAGGCCATGGTGCTGTCTTGAACGTCATCGTTCATCTCTGCGTGCCTTCCATCTCTTTGTCTAAACCCTATGGCTAAAACGTTGTTCGATGATATCGGAGCAGGCCATGACGCTGTCTTGAATGTGACGGTTCATCTATCACGGCCTCCTATCGGTCTGGTTAAACCTGATGGTTGAAACGCTGTTCGATAATGCCGCCGCCGAGGCAGTTTTCCCCGTCGTAGAAGACGGCGGACTGGCCCGGGGTTACGGCAGCCTGTTTCTCGTCGAAGATGACCCTGATGGTGTCGTCATCCATGGGCTGGATGAGGCAGGGAATATCTTGCTGGCGATAGCGGGTCTTGACGGTACAGCGCAGCGGCGCACGCAGGGGGGTGCGATCCACCCAGTGCAGCTGGCTGGCGATGAGGCCGTCGGAGTAGAGGCGGGGGTGATCCCCCTGGGCCACGACCAGGGTGTTGCGCTCGACCTCTTTGTCGACCACATACCAGGCATCTTCACTCGCATCCTTCATGCCGCCGATCCCGAGCCCCTTGCGCTGGCCCAGAGTGTGATACATCAGACCCTGATGGGTGCCGATGACCTTGCCATCCACGGTTTCGATGGGGCCCGGCTGGGCGGGCAGGAACTTGGCCAGGAAGTCCTTGAATTTGCGCTCGCCGATGAAGCAGATCCCGGTGGAGTCTTTCTTCTTGGCGGTGATGAGATCGAGCTGCTCGGCGATGCGGCGCACTTCCGGCTTTTCCAGATCGCCGACCGGGAACAGGCTCTGACCCACCTGGGCTTCGCTCAGGGTGTAGAGGAAGTAGCTCTGATCCTTGTTGGCATCCAGGCCGCGCAGCAGGCGCGGGCGGCCTGTGCTGTCGTCCCTGCGCACATAGTGGCCGGTGGCGATGTAGGTGGCGCCCAACTCCTCGGCGGCAAATTCCAGGAACGCCTTGAACTTGATCTCCTTGTTGCAAAGGATATCCGGGTTCGGGGTGCGGCCCGCCTTGTACTCCTCGAGGAAATGTTCGAACACATTGTCCCAGTACTCGGCGGCGAAGTTGATGGTGTGCAGATGCATGCCCAGCTTGTCGCAGACTGCCTGGGCATCGGCCAAATCCTGGGAGGCAGAGCAGTACTCGTCCGTGTCGTCTTCTTCCCAGTTCTTCATGAACAAGCCTTCGACCTGGTAACCCTGCTGTTGCAGCAGGTAGGCCGAGACGGAAGAGTCCACACCGCCGGACATGCCGACGATCACCTTGATTTGGCTGTTATCTGTCATTGAGTGTCGTTACCAGTTCGTTTAAACGGGGCGTATTCTAACAGCATTTCGCGCCCTCGGTCACATATACAAATCATGATCCCGGCTTGAATCGGGGTCGGCGAAATCGTTTGTCCAGCATGGGGCCCAAAGAGGTCAATCTCGCCCAGGCCGATCTCATGGGCCCGCTTCTTTGAGCCTGCGCTAGATGAAGGCTTGCAGGGCGCACAAAGGCAACCGGGTGCCTGCCAGGTAGTCCTGGATGCATTGCCATACCAGGGGGCTGCGCAGGGCGGCTCTGCGCTGTGCTATCTCGGCCAGGGTAAACCAGTGGCAGGCGAGTACGTCGCCATCGGGATCTTCCGGCCGATGCAGGCCCGGATCGGTGTGAAGGTCAAACACCAGGGCGGTGCGCAGGAAGGTGGCCTCGCTGTCGGCGGGTTTGAACAGGTAGTTGCCGAGCCAGGCCGTGGGCTGGGCCTCTAGGCCGGTCTCCTCCTTGAGTTCGCGCCGCGCCGCCTCAATCAGGGTCTCCCCCGCTTCCACATGACCGGCTGGCTGGTTGAAGCGCAGCTCACCGCGGATCGCCTCCTCGACCAGCAAGAAGCGCCCCTGCCAGTGCACCAGAGCGGCGACCGTCAGGCGGGCGGGCAGATATTCGTGATCCATAACAAGGCTCCTGGACTGATATGCACAACAAGGTGCAAGGGGCTATTCGAGTTCGCTTAGATAATCGGGGGGTCGGCCCGGTTTGTCACCCGCTGAATGTCATCCCGGGTATCGGCGCCGGGGCGATGGGTGCGGCCTTGCCTCGACAGCCGATGTTGAGAGAGAAAAATGGCCATTGGCAAGGTCCTTGTTTGCGCGAAGGTGGTCCTTGGCTGAACTGACCGCTTCGCAATCCGTTCATCACCTGCTGCCCGTTGTCATGGGCAGGGTCAGATTTTACGGGCAGGACGGCGCGCGCTGGCGCGGCCCGATCCCTTGCCGCTTGCCCCCTGGCTGGTGTTGTCGCTCGCGCCTGAGCGGGACGGACCCTTGGCGGACGTCGTTGCTGGTGCCCTGCTGGGCGCCGCTCTTGCTGGACGGGGGGGACGGGCGACGGGGATCTCGCTGCTGGCCAGCTCGCGGCTCTGGCCCGGGGCCAGACCATCCAGGGTCAAGATACCGATGGCGTAACGAATGAGGCGCAGGGTGGGGTGACCGATATGGGCCGTCATGCGCCGCACCTGGCGGTTGCGGCCCTCGACAATCTTGATCTCCAGCCAGCAGGTCGGGATGGCCTGACGCTCGCGAATGGGCGGGTTGCGCGGCCACACCTCAGGCTCCGCCATGATGCGCGCCTCGGCGGGCAGCGTCATGCCGTCATTGAGTGCCACGCCAGCGCGCAGGGCGGCCAGTGCCTCCTCACTCGGGATCCCCTCAACCTGCACCCAATAGGTCTTGGGGGTTTTCTCCCCCGGTTGGGTGAGCTGAGCCTGGAGCTTGCCATCGTTGGTGAGCAGCAACAACCCCTCGCTGTCCCTGTCCAGTCGGCCTGCGGCATAGATGCCGGGCTCGGTGACATGATCCTTGAGTGTTTCGCGGCCTGCCTCGTCGGTGAACTGGCACAGCACCATGTAGGGTTTGTTGAGCAGCAGTAACTTGCGCTCTTGCGCGGCCATGGGCTGGCGGGCTGTCTTGACATCGCTGCGCCCTGGGGCGGCCGGGCGGGACGAGGGTCGTGGCGAGAGGAGAGGGCGGCTCGGTTTCATGGCATCTGGCATCAATAATGGCGGGGCCACAGTGTATCACAGCACCCTGGCGGCGGGATCTGTCTCCCTGGTGTTGAGACTCCCCAAGAGAGAGCTGAACGGGGCAGGCTGGTCTCGGCCGGCTAGCTCAGCAGCCCCTCGATGACGATGGCGTGACGGCTCTGAGGGTTGCTGGCGTGGCGCAGGGCATGGGTCAGGGTCTCGTCCATCATGGCCCGGGCCAGCCGGGTCAGTGGTCTGAGCTGAGCGGGGGGCAGTTGCCGGGGGGCGCAGAGCAAGATGATGTGGTGGACAGCGCCTAGACTGGAGCCCCAGTCGACAGGATCGGGGCTGTAGATCATGGCGAGAGCGGGCTGGCGGATAGCTGCACTGAGCACGTGGGGCATGGCGATGCCCGCCTGGATGATGGTGGCGCTGACTTGCTCGCGGGCCATGAGTTCACTGTGCAGGCTAGGGCTGTCTGTGACCAGCTCCCCCGGCAGCAGGCCGGTCAGCTGCGCCAGCACCTGAGGTTTGGTCGGGGGGGCAGACAGGCTCGCCACCTGCGGCAAGGCAAAGTGGTAATCGGGTTGGCGGGTGGCCAGGCGCTGCTCGGCGAGGTACGCCGTCGTACTGCGGCCAAGGGGTTTGCCCAGCTCGACGCACCAGCAGTTGAAGGCCATGTGGGCAAGCTCGGCATCCAGTCCTTCAATCAACAGCTGGCAGAGATCTCCGGGCTGGGTGGCCAGGGTGAGCAGGGCGAGCAGGCTGCTGGCTTCGGCCGTCTGGCGACGGCTGAGGTTGCTCAAGCGGATGTGCGACTTGAACAGGCCTGCCATGCGGCTCAGTTGCCTGGCCTGGCTGATGCTCAGCCCATGGCGGCAGTAGAGGGTGATCTCGCGGGTCAGCATCAGCGGCCGGGGCGTGGCGCGCTCAGCACGGCGACCGCATTGAGCAGCACAGACTCCAGTGATACCTGGCGCTGGGGGCAGCCGAGGAAGCGCTCCTTCTGTTCAATCTCGATGTCGGAGGCGATCAGCACCAGATCGGCGCCGGCGATATCCCGGGCGGTGAGCACATTCTCGAGCCCCATGGCGCCTTGGGTTTCGACCTTGATCTTCAGACCGAGCTGGGCGGCCGCTTTTTGCAGGGCCTCCGCGGCCATGTAGGTGTGGGCAATGCCGGTGGGGCAGGCGGTAACGGCAACGACTTTCATGGGACCTCGCAATAATGGGGTAGCGCCGGGACAAGATAACGTCTGACCTCGAAATGTCCAACGGGCACATACGCCCGGCTAGCTTGCGATGTGCCGCTGACAACACAAAGAGGCCCAGGGGGGGCCTCTTTGTGGTTCGGGGCTTCTGTTGTTTAAGCGGGTACGGCAGCCATGTTGCCCTTGCGCAGTTTTTTCAGGGCAACCGCCACCACGCCGGTGACGATGGCGCCGCAGATCATGCAGAGCAGGGCCAGCAGCGGCTTGTTGACCGCCCCCAGCAGGGCAACGATGGGGCCACCGTGGGCCACGCTGTTGGTGATGCCAAACAGGAAGGCCATGACGGCGGCGGTCATGCTGCCCAGCACGTTGGCCGGAATGACCGCCAGCGGGTCACGGGCGGCAAACGGAATGGCACCTTCGGAGATCCCCACCAGGCCCATGGCCCCGGCGGCCTTGCCCGCTTCGATTTCGGAGGCATCGAAGATCCCCATCTTGCGACCGAGCACGGTCGCCAGCGACATGCCGAGCGGCGCGGCCGGTATGGCGCAGGCCATGGCCCCCATGAACTGGGTCTGGCCCGAGGCAATCATGCCCACCGAGAACAGGAAGGCCACCTTGTTGACCGGGCCGCCCATATCAAAGCCAGCCATACCCCCCAGCACTATACCCAGCAGCACCAGACTGCCACCGCTCATGGAGAGCAGCATGGCGTTCAGGCCTGTCATCATGTCGGCAATAGGGGCACCGATGATGAAGATGAAAACGGCGGCGATAAAGAGCGATCCGACGATGGGTGCGATCAGGATAGG
Organism: Aeromonas molluscorum; assembly: GCF_051376105.1. Lineage (NCBI taxonomy): Bacteria > Pseudomonadati > Pseudomonadota > Gammaproteobacteria > Aeromonadales > Aeromonadaceae > Aeromonas > Aeromonas molluscorum. Next base: position 1,270,954 of record NZ_JBPQCY010000002.1, read on the forward strand.
CACCAGCGGCTGCACCATCTTGTGGTAGTGACGGGTGGCAATCCAGCGCACTAGATAACCGACCAGCAGGCCCGCGATGATGGCACCGATAAAGCCGGTCCCGGCGTCGGCGCCGTAGAAGCTGCCGTTGTTGGCGATCCAGCCGCCGATAAAGCCCGGGGCCAGCGCAGGGCGGTCACCGATGGCGTAGGCGATATAGCCCGCCAGTATGGGGATCATCAGGGTGAAGGCGGCCACGCCCACGTTGAGGATCTGGTTCCACATGCTCCCTGCCGGGATCTGCATGCCGCTCGGGGTCGGGTTGCCGCCGATGGCCAGTGCCAGCGCGATCAGCAGACCACCGGTCACCACGAACGGGATCATGTGGGAGACGCCGTTCATCAGGTAGCGATAGAGATCGGAACTGCCGCCCGCGCTCTTATCCTCTCCCTTCTTGTCCTCTTTGCCTGCCACATAGGCCGGCGCCTTCAGCGCCTGCTCAATCAGACCCTTGCCATCCTTGATGGGGGCTTTCACCCCAGTCTTGATGAGCGGCTTGCCGTTGAAGCGGGCCATGTCCACCTGCTTGTCGCAGGCCACGACGATGGCGCTGGCGCGGGCGATCTCGGCCGCGGTCGGGCTGTTCTTGACGCCGATGGAGCCGTTGGTCTCCACCTTCACCTCGTAACCGAGCTCCTTGGCGGCACGCTCCAGCGACTCTGCCGCCAGATAGGTGTGGGCGATGCCGGCTGGGCAACCGGTGACACCTATGATGAAGCCCTTGCTGGTGGTCGGGGCCGCGGTTTGTTCCTCCTTGCGTTCCAGCAGCAGCGCCAGCGCGGCAGCCGAGCTCTTGGCAGCCAGCAACTTGGCAATGAAACCTTCTTCAATCAGCTTGGCGGAGAGCTCGGCCAGCACCTCGATATGGTGGTTGGCGCCGCCAGCCGGAGAGGCAATCATGAAGAACAGCTGGGACGGTTTGCCATCCTCGGCGCCGTAATCGATACCGCTGCGGCTGATGCCGATGGCCACTGCCGGGGTGCTCACCGCCGCGCTCTTGGCGTGGGGCAGGGCAACACCTTCTTCAAAGCCTGTGTTGTCCAGCTCTTCCCGGGCCCACAGGTCCTTGATGAACTGCTGCTCATCGCTGACCTTGCCCTGCGCGACCAGCAAGCGGGCCATTTCGCTGAAGACCTCCTCCTTGCGGCTGGCCTTTAAATCGAGCGCGATCAGCTGCTCGTTGATAAGGGTGGTGATCATGGTGTTCTCCCTGCTCCTTGATGGAGCCTGTTGGCATGCCGTGCACACGGCATGCAGACAAAATTGACACGACTATTATCGCGCCGGGGCACACGCCACCCTATCGGACAAATGTGCGAATGACTGGATTTTTGTGCGGAAAGATCACGAGTGTGAGCCTGATCCCAAAGCGAGGTGTTGGGCACCAGTAGAAAATAAAATTGGTTTTTACATATAAAATCATGATGTTAGTAGTATAGCCCTTGCGGCCATATTGCTGTGGCCCTACCAGTCTGGACGGGAGAGAGAAGCTTCTTCTGTAAATTTGTGAGGATATATGATGGAGCGAGATGTGAGCCAACGCACATAAATGGTTGTCATCAGGGTAGCTTGGTGGAGTACAAACTGGAGAAATGGGCTTGGCGAGCGGACTCTCCGGGGCAACCACAGGGTGTAATGAACGGAGGTGAGTTGTACCGCCGATAGCGGTGGCAGGGGTGGGAGTCGCGGTGCATATTGCATCCTGAGGGTGGGCGCGATGAGCCCATCCTCAGGATGCTTGTCAGCGACTCCGGCTGTTGTTGCTTGGTGTGATAGCGATGCACTGGCCAGCCAATTACCGCCATTGCTGCCGCGACACCGATCACGATCTGATAGAGGCGTCCCACCGCCCGCTAAAGCAAATCCATATGAAAATCCTGCCGGATAAGTTCCGGGGTCAAGCCGAGTGGCGCCGTAATGGCCAGGCTGGATATGAATTTCACAAACAATCTGGTTCAGTTTTTTGGGGGACGTCTGTATTGATTCATTCTTGTATCATCCAGTTAGCTTTATTGGGGCGAGTAAGGCGCGAATTCAACTTCGAAGTGCGACACTCGCCTATGCCGCCTGACGGTACTCTTCGAATACCTTGACAGGCTGCCTGAATCCGAGACATTTCCGAGGTCGTAGGTTGAGCCACTGCTCCGCTCTCCTGACATCCTCGTCCGTGACCTCTCTCAGGTCTGTTCCCTTTGGGATAAACTGCCTCAACAGCCCATTGCTGTTCTCGTTCAGACCGCGCTCCCACGAAGAGTAAGGGTGCGCAAAGTAAGTCTCGGCACCCAGCGCTTCCTCTATCGCCTTGTGTTCGGCAAACTCGCCGCCGTTGTCAAAGGTGATGGTATGCACCTGCTCGATGTAGGGCGTTAACATCTCGATTATCGCATCCCGCACCACCCCAGCCTGTTTGCTCGCGACCCGCTTGACCAGATAGAGCCGGCTCTTGCGCTCCACCAGGGTGACCAGTGCACCTGTGCCTTGCTTGCCCAGCACCGTGTCCGCCTCCCAATCACCGAGCCGCTCCCGGCTATCGACGATAGCCGGCCGTTCATCAATAGAGCGGGCTTCCTTGATGGGAGAACGCAGGCTGCTCGCCCCCTTGCGGTAGCGCTTGTGGCCCTGGCGCAGATGGCGGTACAACTGGCCACCCCGGGCTTTGTCGGCGGCCACATGGCGGTATATCCACTCGTGACTCACCATGAGGCCTATCTGCTTGCCCACCGCGCTTATCTGCTCCGGGCTCCACCACCAGGCGAGTGTCAGCTCGACAAACTGGATGACATCGGCAGATAGCCGAGATTTGGCCGCACTGGCCCGTCGGTGGGTCAGGGCGGGATCGCACTTTGTTAATGAAATTTGAACAGGCTGATCGTCTGTGATCTAATCACGCCTCCATGCAGGAGGCGCACTCTATGACCTTGATTGAACACCTTACCCTTGTCGAAGAAACTCGCTCTGACATCAATCGTAAACATGACCTTGTTGATGTCATGTTTCTTGTCATCAGCGCCATCATGAGTGGTGCCGAGGGCTGGCGGGACATAGAAACCTATGGCAATTCAAAGGCCGATTGGCTGCGCCAGTATCGCCCCTTCGTCAATGGCATCCCGCGTCGTCACACCATTGCCCGCATTCTGCGCTGCATTGTCATCGATTCCCTGAGCATTGCTGTGCTGGGTCAATGAACAGCGCACTCATCAGGGAAAACCCATAATTGCCTTTGATGGCAAGGTGCTACGCGGCTCCTTTCGGGGAAATGCCAAGGATGCTCTGCAGTTGGTCACGGCCTACGATACCGAAAATGGGCTGGTGTTAAGCCAGAAAGCAACCCCTAACAAGAAGGGGGAAATCGAAACCGTCAAAGAGATGCTGGACATTCTTGAACTCAAAGGTGCCGTTGTCACGCTCGATGCCCTGCATTGTCAGAGAGAAACACTCGAGAAAATCAGCGAGAAGAAGGCTCATGTGGTGGTACAGGTAAAGAAAAATCAGCCAAAGTTGTACCAAGCCGTTCAGTCACAATTCCAGGCACTGTTTGACGCTCAGAAAGAGAAGATTATCGTCGAGCACAAAGAGAGTGGGCATGGCCGCCAGGAAGAACGCTATGTGTTTCAATTAAAAGCAAAATTACCGCCAGAGCTGGCGGAGAAATGGCCGACAATCCGCAGCATCATTGCCGTTGAGCGCCACCGTAGTGCCAACGGGAAAGGAACGGTAGATACCTCCTACTATGTCAGCTCGTTATCCCCCAAGCACAAGTTGCTCGGGCACTATATTCGTCAGCATTGGCGGATCGAGAACAGTCAGCATTACATTCTTGATGTGGTGTTCAACGAGGATGCATCAAGGATTGCGATGGAGGATGCGGTCGAGAATATGGCGCTATTCCGACGGTTTGTTCTGAACATCGTAAAACAGAGTGATTGCGGCGCGCCGAGCCAGAGAAACAAGCTAAAAAAAGCAAGTTGGGATGACAATTATCGGGCACAGTTATTCTTTGGTTAAAAATTCAGCAAAGTGTGCTCCCGCCCTGGTCGGTGGGTGGCGTGCTGATGCGCATTGTCTGGCTGGTAGCCCTGCGGCCCGGCGTTACGACGCAGCTCCCGGTAGAGGGTGGAGCGATGAACGCCAATGGCGCGTGCGGTGGCAAGGATGGACATCCCCTGTGCGCGAAGCACCGATAACTGGTATCGTTGCCCCTCGGTCAACTGCTGATAGCTCATGGTGATACTGCTTTTACTTTGGCGAGCAGAAGGGTACCACCAATCAGCAGTTGGCCACCTCTCGCCATTCATCCATGAGTGTCGCACTTATTATCTGAATTCCCGCACTTCATGGGCAAGGAGCCGTCGTTTCGATTGCCGTCTCGTTGGATATATGGCTCATCTGGTAATCCCCCCGAAAAACTGAGGTGCTCATAAGTAGAATTTTCTCGTATCTTGAACGCAGGAGGTTCTACATGAAAACATCACGCTTTAGCGATGCACAGATCATCGCCATCCTCAAGCAGGCCGAGTCTGGTTCACCCGTCCCTGAGCTCTGCCGTGAGCATGGCATCAGCTCCGCCACCTTCTACAAGTGGCGCTCCAAATTCGGTGGCATGGATGCCTCTCTCATGGCGCGCCTCAAAGAGCTGGAAGAGGAAAATCGTCGCCTTAAGAAGATGTATGCCGAGGAGCGCCTAAAGGCTGAGATCATCTCCGAGGCGATGGCAAAAAAGTGGTGACGCCATCTGCCCGCAGGGAGATGGCGACCAAGGCTGTGGCTCATTACGCCATTTCTATCCGTCTGGCTTGCCAGGTGTTCAAGGTGAGCGAGGGTTGCTACCGTTATCAGCCCGTGCTGGCTGATGAAAACCAGGAGATTGCCGACTGGCTGCTGCGCCTCACCGCCAACCAGCGCAACTGGGGTTTCGGACTGTGCTTCCTGTACCTGCGTAACGTCAAAGGCTTTGGCTGGAACCACAAGCGGGTCTACCGGATCTATCGGGCGCTAGAGCTCAATCTGCGGATAAAACCCAAGAAGCGGCTAGTGCGGGCCAAGCCGGAGCCGTTGGCAGTCCCTCACTGTTGGTCGATGGACTTTATGCATGACCAGCTCAGCGATGGTCGTTCGGTGCGGTTGTTTAATGTGATCGATGACTTCAATCGCGAAGCACTGTGCATCGAGGTGGATTTTTCCTTGCCTGCCTCGCGAGTCAAACGGGTGCTGGAGCAGGTCATCGAGTGGCGGGGCAAACCAGCCGCAATCCGCTGTGATAATGGTCCGGAATACATCAGCGAAGAGCTCAAGCAATGGGCGCAGCAGAAGAGGATTGCGCTGAGGTATATCCAGCCAGGCAACCCGCAGCAGAATGCCTACATAGAGCGATTTAACCGCACTGTGCGTTACGACTGGTTGGGCCATTACCTGTTTGAGTCACTGAATGAGTTACAGGAATTTGCCACGAACTGGCTGTGGGTTTATAACCATGAGCGGCCCAATATGGCGCTGGGCGGCTACACGCCGAAACAGCGCTTGGCACAGGCCGCATGACCTCTACTTTTGAGTGCTCCAAAAAATGGGGGGATTACCATCTCGTCTCTTGGGCTAAAAATCATGGGCTGGCGCTGAACGAAGTGAAGCCAAGGTTTACCGCGAAATGTATCGTTAATTCTGGTGTGCCAATCTCTTGTATCCACGTTTATTCCGCTCTGGCTGGCGCAATAATGCTTGCCTGTCGGGCTTCTCTACGCGCTGCGCCAACCTAAAAACCACGCTACCACCTGTGATGACAGCTGCCAGTCTGCTGCGGTCAACCGGTGATATAGCGGGACATGGCCGTTCGATTACCTTGTTGCGGCACAGGCAGCGATCCCGAGGAAGCCTGGTTGCAAGCGGGGCATAGCAAGCTGTGGTGGAAGGGGGTAAAACGGCCCTTTGCGAGAAAGCGGCCGGGGATCAACAAATTAGTGAGAGTGCGGGCTTATTTGTACGGCAGCAGGCAGGCTATCGCCCCCTGCCGGGAGCAACAGGTACTCAATACTCGAGAAACTTCTCGCCGCAGCGCTCGCAAATCAGGTGCCGCACATGGGTGGCCTGATAGGCGAGGGTCTGGCCGAATACCGCATTGGTCAGGCTGCTGGAGCGAAAGGCTTGCCAGAAGGCCTTGCGCGGGTCTTTGGGCATCACATCCTGGCTGTGATCCCGTGGCACCAGTACCACGATATGGCGGGTGCGTTCCCGGCATTTGTCACAGCGATGGAGCTCGCTCTGTGGTTCGGTCTGTTGCTGTTGTTTAGGTTGTGTGGTCACGATGGCGGACTCTGCTGCGGATGGCGTGCCCATCATAGACTTGTCCAGTTGGCTCTCAACCCCCTGCCTGGGGGGATTTACCCATGGGGGGGATTGCCTGGATCGGTTGGCCGGGAATGGCCAGCTGATGACGCGCTGGCGCCAGTGAATGGGTGAGTCAGTTTGGAGGTCCTGACGGAGCCTCAGGCCGACTCTCGTTTTTGCAGGCTGGGGGTGATGATATGGCGGTTGGGAGCGAGATCGGGTTGCTGCATCCGTGCCAACAATCGCTGGGCGGCCTGGCGGCCAATTTCGCGGGCCGGTGAGCTGATAAAGGTGAGGGCGGGGGAGCTGAGTTCCGCTTCCGCCACGTCGTCAAAGCCGAGCAGCGCCACCTGCTGACCTATGTAGTTGTCCTTGCCCACGGTGCGCCCGCTCGCCTCCACCCCGTAGATGCCACCCAGTGCTACTTCGGGATAGTGGCAGAGCACGGCGGTCACCTTGGGGTGCTGGTGCAGCAGCTGGGCGATGGTGTCGGCTGCGCTGCGCTGGGTGCGTTCGCACTCCAATATCCACTCTGGTTTGAAGGGCAGGCCATATTGCAGCAGGCTGGCGCAGTAGCCGCCGATCCGCTCGGCGCGGGCCAGGGAGTCGGCCCGTCCGCCCACGTAGGCGATGTGGCGATGACCCTGCTCGATGAGATAGGTGGTGGCCTGCTTGGCGGCGTGGGTGTTGTCGGGGCCGATAAAGTCCACGTCGTCGCGGTAGTAGGAGCGGGCGGCGCACACCACCGGCAGCTGTGAGTCGAGCAGGGTTTGCAGTGTTTTGGCCGCGGCGCCGCGCACCGGATTGAAGATGATCCCCGCCACCCCCTGCCGTGACAGGGACTGGATGCTCTGCTGCAACCGCTCCGGGCTGTGGCCGCACTGGGTCAGAAACAGCAGGTAGCCCTGCTGCTCCAGCACCTCGCTCACCCCTGCCGTCACCTCGGTATAGAAGGGATCCGTGATGTCGCGCAGGATCAAGCCGACCAGATTGGAGTGTTGATTGCGCAGGTTGGCGGCGGCGCTGTTGGGCACATAATCGAGCTGCCTGATAGCCTGCTGCACCCGCTCTGCTGTGGCAGGGGAGATACGTCCCTTGCCGTTGAGCACCATGGAGACTGTGGTGACCGAGACCCCCGCCAGCTCGGCCACGTCGGTGATCTTGGCGTGCTTCGCGGGTTGCGATTTGGGCGAGATGGAGTGTGACGACATAAGAAAAAGCGTTGCAGCCATGGGGCAAGAGACCGAATAGCCACAGCATAACCCCTCATATCCCTAAGTGAAACGTTACATCTCATGGGCATGGATCTGCCTCACAGATTTGCGACAGGCCGCCATTTATTCCTGTGATTCTGTGATCTTGTTGGCACTTGCAACTTGGTAAAACGTTTTATCATTCATAAAACCTGATGCAAACCCACTCTCCTGCTGACGACGCGCTACCAGCGCGGTGGAGGGCGGCATCGGGGCATGACCTTCACTTCACAAGGATCAGACATATGGCCAAGTCCCCCGCCAAATCCACGATATGGGAGTTCCTGCAGAGCCTCGGCAAGACCTTTATGCTGCCGGTCGCCCTGCTCGCCTTCTCCGGTATCCTGCTCGGTGTCGGCAGCTCGCTCACCAGCGATGCGGTGAAGCAGAGCATGCCCTTCCTCGACAACATGGTGTTGCAACTGCTTTTCCTGTGGATGACCAAGGTGGGGCTGGTGGCCTTCATCTATCTGCCGGTGATGTTCGCGGTGGCCATCCCGCTCGGGCTCGCGCGGGAAGAGAAGGGGGTGGCGGCCTTTGCTGGTTTCGTTGGCTATGCGGCGCTCAACCTCTCCATCAACTTCTACCTCACCGTGGCCAACGTCATCGGTGACGGGGCGGCGGAGAAAGCCTACGGGGTGAAGTCCATCCTCGGTATCAGCTCCATCGACACCGGTATTCTGGGCGCCATCATCGTCGGGGTCATCGTCGCCAAGTTGCATGCCCGCTTCTACACCTACCGGATGCCGGATGCGCTGGCCTTCTTCGGCGGCGCCCGCTTCGTTCCCATCATCACGGCGTTGGTACTGGGGGTGGTCGGTCTGGTGGTGCCTCTGGTCTGGCCCTGGTTCGCTGCCGGCATCAACGGCATCGGCGCCGTCATCTCCCACGCAGGCCCCTTCGGTCCCTTCCTGTTTGGCACAGGTGAACGTCTGCTGCTGCCGCTCGGTCTGCATCACATTCTGGTGGCGCTGATCCGCTTCACCGAAGCGGGCGGCACATCGCTTGTGTGCGGCAACGAGGTGAGCGGCGCCCTCAATATCTTCTATTCCGAGCTCTCCTGCGCCGATACCACCCAATTCTCGGTCTCTGCGACCTCTTTCTTGTCTCAGGGCAAGATGCCCGCCTTCCTCGGCGGCCTGCCGGGGGCGGCACTCGCCATGTATCACTGCGCCCGTCCGGAAAATCGCGGCAAGATCAAGGCGTTGCTGGTCTCCGGTGTGGTGGCCTGCGTCATCGGTGGCATCACTGAACCCCTTGAGTTCCTGTTCCTGTTCGTGGCGCCTGTGCTCTACTTCATCCACGCCACCCTGACCGGTCTGGGCTTTATGACCATGGGCCTCCTGGGGGTCACCATAGGCAACACCGACGGCAACCTCATTGATTTTCTGGTGTTCGGCGTGCTGCAAGGTACGGCCACCAAGTGGTATCTGGTGCCGGTCGTGGCGGCCATCTGGTTTGCCATTTACTACAGCGTGTTCCGTTTCGCCATCGTGCGCTTCAACCTGAAAACCCCGGGTCGTGAGCTGGAGAGCAACGACGCCCCGCAACCTGCTGGCAAACCCGTGGGTAACAGCGGCTACAACGGCGAGATCATCCTCAATGCACTGGGGGGGGCCGACAACATACTGGCGCTGGACAACTGCATCACCCGGCTGCGGATGTCGGTGCAGGACATGAGCCGGGTCGATGACAAGGTATTGAAAGCCAACGGTGCCATCGGGGTGATCAAGCTCGACGAGCACAACCTGCAGGTGGTCATAGGCCCGCAGGTGCATCTGGTGAAAAACCAGTTGCAGAGCCTGATGGGGGCCTGATGTGCGCCGCAGTGAGCGATGTGTTGGGGGGCGCGATGCCCCCTTATCCATTGACGGGTCATTCGCTGTATTTATGGAGAGGTAGAGAGCATGTGTGAGAGTTATGATTTCGACCGGGAGGTCGATCGCCGTGGCACCTATTGCACCCAGTGGGACTATGTGGCCGACCGTTTCGGTCATGCCGACCTGCTCCCCTTCACCATCTCCGACATGGATCTTGAGACAGCCCCCTGCATTCGCAAGACCCTGTCCAAGCGGCTGGAGCACGGGGTCTTTGGCTACAGTCGCTGGAACCACAGTGACTTCAAGGGGGCGGTGAGCGGCTGGTTTGCCCGCCGCCATGGTGCCAACCTCGACCCCGAGACCCTGGTCTTTGGCCCCTCGGTCATCTATGTGATTGCCCAGCTGGTGGCCCTCTGGTCGGCGCCCGGCGAAGGGGTGCTGGTGCATACCCCCGCCTACGATGCCTTCGGCAATATGCTCGCCGCCAACGACCGGCGGCTGCTCTCTTGTCCGCTAGAAAAGCGGGAGGGGCGTTATCACATCGACTGGGCCTGTTTCGAGCAACAGGCGGCGCGGCCCGATTGTCGCATCCTGCTGCTGTGCAGCCCCCACAACCCCACAGGCCGGGTCTGGACCCGGGATGAACTTTCCCGCATGGCAGACATCTGCCTGCGCCACGGGGTGAAGGTCATCTCGGACGACATCCATATGGACATCAGCTTTGTCCCCTATCTGCCCTGGAGCGAGGTGGCACGGGACGATGGTTGGGCGCTGGTCAGTTCGGGTTCCAAATCCTTCAATATCCCGGCCCTTGGCGGGGCTTATGCGTTCATTCCCGATGCGGCGAGCCGGGATACTTATCTTCGGCAGCTCAAGGCAGCCCATGGCCTCTCCTCCCCACCTATTCTTGGCATACTGGCCCATATCAGCGCCTATCGAGAGGGGGGGGCCTGGCTCGATGCCCTGAAAAACCACCTGCATGGCAATCTGGCGCGGGTAGCCGAACGGCTCAACGGGGCTTTGCCGGCCATCGACTATCGAGTGCCCGAGGGGACTTATCTCGCCTGGATAGATTTGCGCGGGCTCGGTATCGACTCGACCGAGCGAATGGACGCCCTGCAAACCTTGCTGGTGGAAAAATACCGGGTTGCCATCATGCGCGGCGATACCTATGGCCCGGAAGGCAAAGGCTATATTCGCCTCAACGTCGGCTGCGCACGGCAGAAAGTGGATAAGGGGCTCGACGCCCTGATCACAGCGTTGCAGGAGCTGCACGCCGGATAAAACAAGCCGCCTCGGGGCGGCTTGTTCATTTCGAGGTCGCCTTTTCAGGCTGGTAGCGGGTCTGCTCTATCTGATCGAAGCGCAGGATCAGGGTGTCGCCCCCCTTGAGGCGATAGGCACAATGGGTGCCATTGCAGGCGATGCGGATATGGGGCTCGTCACCGAGCAAGGGTGACCGGCTATGGGCTTCTGTCGTCGGCCAGCTGCCTTGTTCGAGGCGGGTGATCTGGCTGCGGGCCAGTTCTTCCCCCATGGGTCTGATGTGTTCAGACGCCATGATGACCAGCAAGGAGGGAAGGATAAAAATGGCGAATTTCAAGTAGGCACTTTTCAGCCAAATCAAACAGTTGAAGATAAAGGGCGCGGGATACCGACGGGCAATTTTTACTCCTTTATGCACGATGGGAAGCAGCACGAAGACGCGAACCAGCCACCAGGAGAGTGTCAGTCGCCACTTCACTTTGAAAAACAGAAAGGAGAGCACCACAAACAGCGCCCCAACTGCCAAGACAAGGGGAAATATATAGGGCAGAAACAGCTTGATAAGCAGGTGAAAACCGTAGAGAAGTGTGGCGTCTGCTGGGAGTGAAAACTCGGTGCTATCCAGCCCGAACTGACTCAGGTAGCCGTGGTAATAACGCACTCCCACAACGTAAATGGCCGCTGTCAGCAGCGGGATAGCCGCGCACAGAATGCCGACGAATCCCAGCATGTCTCCTTTCTCTTCATCCTCGTCCTTTGAAACCCGCAGCTCTTGCAGATGTTTCTTGAGCCACTTTCTACGCAGGGTCGTCATATCCAGATCCATCGCTGACCTCCTTCCAGTCAGATTGTTCCGCACTTTGTTGATCTCAGTCCACAGGTTCTGTTGCCCGCATCTGTTGGTGGAGTCGAAGCTTGGTCGCTGCCTTTTTCGGTGATGAGGAGCATCGAGGATGCTTGCATGAAAACATAACTAAAGGGGCCAAAAGGCCCCTATTTATTTCGACATGATCGATCTGCGACTGGCGGGATCAGGCAACCTTGCTGCCCGTCAGGGTGCGGGCCAGCAATCCCTCCGGGTTGTGGATGGCTTCTTTGGTCTTCACATCGATGATCTCGATATCCTTGAAGCGCTCCCGGTGCTTGATGGCAACGTCATGGGCCAGGATGACGCAGCGGGCGTTGGCCACGTCTTTGGGGGTAATGCGGTTGATGATGCCGTTGGCGCCTTGTGTCTCCACTTTCAACTTGATCCCGGCCTTGGCGGCCGCCTTTTGCAGGCTCTTGGCGGCGAGGAAGGTGTGGGCCACCCCTGAGGGGCAGGCGGTGATGGCGAGCACCTCTGCCTCACCTTCCGCTTCGATGACCTCATAGCCGCCATCCGGGGTGCTGACCTCTTCTTCCTCAGTCACCGGCTTTTTCAGCAGGTTGACGATAAGGGCCGTGGTCAGGGCGCCGAGCACTGTGCCCAGGATATAGCCCATCTTGCCTTCCACCACCGGCAGCACTATCCAGCCGCCCCAGGGGGCATGGTTGATGCTGTGCATCATGAAGCCGGTGATGTTGCCGACGATGCCGCCCGCGACTATGGCCGGAATGACCCGCACCGGATCGGCGGCGGCAAAGGGAATAGCCCCCTCGCTGATACCGATCATGCCCATGATGGCGGCCGCCTTGCCCGCTTCACGCTCCTCCTTCTTGTAGCGGCGGGGGGAGAGCAGGGTCGCCAGCGCCATGCCAAGGGGCGGCACGCAGATGGCGATACCGACGCCCCCCATCAGCCAGGGTTGGGTGTTGACCTGGGTCTGGGCGAACAGGGTGGCCACCTTGTTGACCGGGCCGCCCATGTCGAAGGCGGTCATGCCACCTAGGATGGCCCCCAGCATCACCTTGCCGGAGCCCGCCATGCTGGAGAGCCAGTGGTTCATCCCCTCCATCATGGCGGCGATGGGCGCACCTATCACCCACATGACGATGCCGCACACCAGGAAGGTGCCGATCAGCGGATAGATGAAGATGGATCCGAGCGAACTCATGGAGTCCGGTAGCTTGATGCGTTTGAGCTGATTGACGATGATGCCGGCGATAAAGCCCACCAGGATGGCGCCGAGAAAACCGGTGTGAAACTGCTGCACCGCGATCCAGGAGCCGATCATGCCGGGCGCCAAGCCCGGCTTGTCCGCCATGGAGTAGGCGATGTAGCCGCCGAGCACGGCGGTAAAGAGGGTCAGCCCCGCGATCCCCATGTCGGCCATGTCCTTGAGCACACCCGCCTCGGGCACGGCGCCCTTGCCGCTCATCATCACCGACAGCGACAGCAGCACACCCCCCGCGACGATGAAGGGGATCATGTGGGAGGTGCCAAACAGCAGGTGCTGCTTGAGGGTATTGAGCTGGGCCTTGATGCTGCGATCCTGGGGGTCTGGCGCGCTGGGCTGATGCGATGCTGTTACCTGCACCTTGACGTTGGGTGGGGGGCTAGTCAACAGCCCGAGCACCTCGGCCTTGCTGGTGGCCGCCTGCATCCGGGGGATAAAGCCCGGTTCCAGCAGCTTGGTGGAGAGCTCGGCCAGCACTTCGATATGGTGGTTGGCGCCCCCCGCCGGGGAGGCAATCATGAAGAACAGTCTGGAGGGCAGTCCATCTTCGGCGCCATAGTCGATCCCCTGGCGGCTGATACCGATGACGATGGCGGGTTGCAACACCGCCTCGCTCTTGGCATGAGGCAGGGCGACCCCCTGCTCAAAACCGGTGTTGTCGAGGTTCTCCCGCGCCCAGAGGTCGCGCACGAACTGATCCTGATCGGCTATCTTGCCGCAGGCTTTGAGCCGGGCGGCCAGCTCGACAAAGAGCCCCTGTTTGTCGTTGGCCGCGATGTCGAGGCAGATCAGTCCTTCATCTATCAAGGTGGTGAGCATAGGTGTCTCCTGGCTCCTTCATGAAGCCGCTGCGATGGGGAAGTAATTGACCCGCCTATTGTTTCGCCCTTGCCTCGGTGTGGATATCGGAGATATGTGCCCTTTACTGGATTTTTGTGCCAAGGCCTGGAGCCTGTGACCCTGCTCGCATTTTTTGTGGCCATGCATTGGATGGGAATAAAATGAAATATTAATTAAAAACAGTATGTTAATGTTTTTATTGGACAAGGGCGACAACCCTGCTGCAACTCAGAGAGGCAAAACAGAATGGAGATTTGTGCGGCATGACCATGGCCAGAAATGTGAGCGGTTTGGCAAAAACAGCGCTGGGTTGTGCATGCAGCCCCTTGACGGGCATCGATTAGCGCTGGGGATTGAGCAACCAGATCTGCACAACCGTGCAGCAAGAAGGAGGTAGAGCAAGCCGAGAGGCAAGGGATAAAAACAAGGGCCATCCATGATGGCCCTTGTGCATGTAGATGCTCATCGTTCTGCTTAGCAGCGGTTGCCGGCGCGGGCGACCCGGCCCTCGCTCAGCAGTTGGTAGTGGCCGGTGGCGGCCGGAATAAAGGCGGACTGGCCCTTGTCGAGGCGCAGCGCGTTATCGCCCTGCTTGAGGGTCACGGTGCCATCGATGGCAAACAGGATCTCGGCGCTGGCAGTGGTGAGCTGATGTTCCCCTGCCGGGTAGACGCTGAAGGTGAAATCCGGCACTGGCACATCGAAGTGCTGCACCATGTTTCCGGTCATACCCTCAAGGCGGGGGCTGAGCAGGATCTGATCATCGGGTTTGGCCACGCAGCGGGTGCAATCGAGCAGCTCGGCCACGTCGATATATTTGGGGGTCAGGCCTGCGCGCAGTACGTTGTCGGAGTTGGCCATGATCTCGAGGCCGGTGCCGCGCACATAGGCGTGAGGGGTGCAGGCATCGAGGAACATGGCCTCGCCCGGCTGAAGGGTCACGACATTGAGCAACAGTGGCGAAAACAGCCCCACATCGCCCGGATACTGAACAGACAGGCTAGTGACCAATGCAAAGGTCTCTTCATCCTGATGGTTGGCGGCAAAGGCAAGCAGCTCCGCCAGTGCCTGCTCCTTGGGGGCACCGTCCAAAATCAGCAGCTGATGGAAGAAGAGTTGCAGGCCCGCTTCGCCCTGATTGGCCGCGTGAGCGGCGGCAAGGTCCGCGACTAGCGCGGCAATGGCCGCCAGCTTGGCCCGCTCGAACAGGGCCAGGATGGCGGGGATGGCGCGAAAGCCGTTCATCGCCTGATAGGGGGTGAGGGCAAACACCAACTCCGGCTTGTGATTGGGGTCTTTGTAGTTGCGATTGCCCGCCTTGATGGGGATGCCAGCGGCTTCTTCTTTGGCAAAGCCAGCTTCGGCCTGGGATTTGCTGGGGTGTACCTGGATGGAGAGGGCCTTCTCGGCGCACAGCACCTTGAACAGGAACGGCAAGCTGCCGAAGCGGGCGAGGGTGCTTTCGCCCAGCGCGGCGGCCGGGTCGTAATCTATCAGGGCCGAGAGTGTCTGAGTGCCATTGTTGAGCTGCACCTCTGAGCAGCCGTTGGGGTGTGCGCCCATCCACAGCTCGGCCTGAGGCTTGCCGTCCGGGTTCGGGATCCCAAACAGTTTGGTCAGGGCGTCACGGCTGCCCCAGTCGTAACCCTGGATTGGGTTTTTCATCAGGAGGAAAGGGGGCAGCAAGGAGGGCAGATCGCGACAACTCATAAGGGACGCCTCTTTTAGTTCGAGTGAGGAAAAAGGTTCGTTTGAAGAAAAGGGTGGAATTGACTGTCCGGCCCGGACTATAACATGGGCGGTCGTGGCCGCCGCAACCGCCTGCTTTTCTCTTGATTGGGATCATCATGTCACTCATTTTCACGCAACTGCTCATTGATGCCATCAATGAGCAGGCCCCCTTCGAGCAAGTCTGGTTTGCCAGCGAGCAAGGGGTGCCCCCCAGCTTCAGCTATCAGGTCAACTTCCCTCGTCTCGAGCTGGTGTTCAGTGGCGAATATGTCAATCAGGTCTGGGACAAGGAGCAGGGCAGCCAGGAGATCCGGATATTGCCGGGACAGGCGCTCTATATCCCGCCCAACGGCTGGAACAAGCCGCAATGGACCACGGATTGCTCGGTGCTGAGCTTGCTGTTTGGCAAGCGTCAGCTCGGTTTCAGCCTGGTGAGCAAGCGCCGGGAAGAACCCGATTTCTTCGATGTGCAAAAACACAGCATCATGGCCAGAGCCGGTCATGTGACAGAGCATATTTTGGCGGCGCTCAACGTGCTGACCGAGGATCCTGAGCGCTCTCCCACCGATAACCATCTGTTGCTGGCGCTGCTGACCAGTGCGCAGCAACTGCTCGGTACATCGGCGACCGAGCGGCCGCGGGGAGCCGATCTGTTTCATGGGATCTGTATCTACATCCAGGAAAATTTTCATCGCCCCATCAGTCGTGACTCCATTGCCCACCGCTTCAACCTCTCGGCCAGCCATCTCTCCCATCTCTTTCGGGAGCAGGGCCATATGCGGCTGGCCGATTACATCAGCTGGGTGCGGATCGACAGGGCCAAGTTCATGCTCAAAAAATACCGATTCCGACTGGAGGAGGTGGCAAATCGCTGCGGCTACGGCGATGTGAATTACTTCTGCCGGGTGTTCAAGCAAAAAACCGGGCTGACCCCAACCCAGTATCGTGATTTGAGCCAGCCCCAAGAGTCGGCGAGTCTGGTGGAGTGACCGTTATTCATGAGGTTTAGCCGCTGGTTTGGCTGGTGGTGAGATGCATTGTGATCCAATGCGCGACTATGGCTTGCGCTTGTTGCTCACCATTTGATTATGTAAATGAATGGGCTAATATGGCCGCGCGCAACTTACAGATTGATAACAAAAGGAAGTTAGGAGATGCCGATGGAAAGCAAAGTAGTAGTCCCGACCCAGGGCCAGAAAATCACAGTGGCAGCCGATGGCAAGCTGACCGTGCCGAACAATCCCATCATTCCTTTTATCGAAGGGGATGGCATCGGTGTGGACGTGACCCCGGCCATGCTGAACGTGGTCAATGCCGCGGTCGAGAAGGCTTACAAAGGCGAGCGCAAAATCGCCTGGATGGAAATCTACACCGGTGAGAAGTCGACTCACATCTATGGCGAAGGCGCCTGGCTGCCGGCCGAAACCCTGGATTTCATTCGTGAATACTGCGTGGCCATCAAGGGCCCGCTGACCACGCCGGTCGGTGGCGGCATTCGCTCCCTCAACGTGGCCCTGCGTCAGGAGCTGGATCTCTATGTCTGCCTGCGCCCGGTGCGTTACTACCAAGGCACTCCTAGCCCGGTCAAGCGCCCTGATCTGACCGACATGGTGATCTTCCGCGAAAACGCCGAAGACATCTACGCCGGCATCGAGTGGAAAGCGGATAGCGAGGAGGCCAAAAAGGTCATCGCCTTCCTGCAAAACGAGATGGGCGTGAAGAAAATTCGCTTCCCCGAGTCTTGCGGCATCGGCATCAAGCCCATGTCCAAAGCCGGTACCGAGCGCCTGGTGCGTGCCGCCATCGAGTATGCCATCGACAACGATCGCGACTCCGTGACCCTGGTCCACAAGGGCAACATCATGAAGTTCACCGAAGGTGCCTTCAAGGATTGGGGCTATGCCCTGGCCCAGAAAGAGTACGATGCCCAGCTCATCGACGGCGGCCCCTGGTGCTCCTTCAAGAACCCGAAAACCGGCAAGACCATCATCGTCAAGGACGTCATCGCCGATGCTTTCCTGCAACAGATCCTGCTGCGCCCGGCCGAATATGACGTCATCGCCTGTATGAACCTCAACGGCGATTACATCTCCGATGCCCTGGCCGCTCAGGTCGGTGGTATCGGTATCGCCCCTGGTGCCAACATCGGCGACGGCGTCGCCCTGTTCGAGGCAACCCATGGCACTGCGCCGAAATACGCAGGCCAGGACAAGGTCAACCCGGGCTCCCTCATCCTCTCCGCCGAGATGATGCTGCGTCACCTGGGCTGGGTCGAAGCGGCAGATCTGGTCGTGAAGGGGATGGAGCGCGCCATCGCCAACAAGACGGTCACCTATGACTTCGAGCGACTGATGGAAGGCGCGACCCTGCGCTCTTGCTCCGAGTTCGCTCAGGACATGATCGACCAGATGTAATCTATTGATTGTTTTGATATTAAAAGGCCGCCATCACATGATGGCGGCCTTTTTCATTGAGGCAATACCGCCAGTTGATGAGCGATGGATCAGATGTTGGCAATGAAGCGGCTAGTTCAAAGGCAAGATTCCAACGAAGCCTGATTAATTGCCTATTAATCCACCAAACGGGCCCTGATAATTTCCTTTTCTGTACTCTTGGGAGAGGGAGGATGCTAGAATCCGAAGCTGATTTTAAGCGCCATCAGTGCATATCTTTGGCATTCTTTGCCCATGGCTAATCAATAGCATGTCAGCTCATCGCTGAGCCCCGATGCACTGTCTTGCAGTTATAAGTGTCACCTGAGGTCAACATCATGATCCGTGCGCACACACAATCTGGTCAAAAGCAGCAAACTGGGGGCTGTAACCCAGGGGCGGTAGCTATGGTGTTTGACATAACATCATGGTCAGTCAGCGGCTATTTTATTTTGAACTCCGTTATTGAGAATGAATGTCTTTTACCTTACCGCCAAGCTCGCAATCCCATGAGCATATCCATATAAATGAAGATACTCGTAACGGGTGGATGCGGTTTTATCGGCTCGGCGCTTATCCGTCATATTATCCGGCAGACCCAGGATGAGGTGGTCAATGTCGATGCGCTGACCTATGCCGCCAATCCAGCAGCCTTGGCTGAATGTAGCGATTCCCCCCGTTACCACTTTGAGCATGCCAATATCCGTGATAGTGGCGCCATGGCCCGCACCTTTGCAGCCCATCAACCCGATGCCGTGATGCACCTGGCCGCCGAGAGCCACGTTGATCGCTCCATTTCGGGCCCGGCCGATTTTATCGAGACCAATATCGTCGGTACCTACATGCTGCTGGAAGCGGCCCGTGCTTACTGGAATGGGCTGGATGAGGTGCGCAAGGCAGCATTTCGCTTTCACCATATATCCACCGATGAGGTATATGGCGATCTGCCCCACCCGGATGAATTGGCTCCCGGCGCGCATCTGCCGCTCTTTACCGAAAGCACCTCGTATGCGCCGAGCAGTCCCTATTCTGCTGCCAAGGCATCGAGCGACCACCTAGTGCGTGCCTGGCACCGCACATACGGGCTACCCGTGCTGGTGACCAACTGTTCGAACAATTACGGGCCCTGGCAACATGCGGAAAAGCTGATTCCTCAAACGATCGCCCACGCCTTGACTGGCAAGCCGATCCCTCTTTATGGCAAGGGAGACCAGATCCGCGACTGGCTTTATGTGGACGATCATGCCAGAGCACTGCTGCTGGTATTGACCAAAGGGCGGGCGGGAGAGACCTACAACATCGGTGGTCACAATGAAAAGCGCAATCTGGAGGTGGTGCAGACCATCTGCGATCTGCTCGACGAACTGGTCCCCTTATCCCCATGCCTTCTTGAGGGAGAAAAGTCCGGGAAAAAGGTGAAAAGCTATCGGGATAAAATCACCCATGTGGCTGACAGGCCCGGTCATGACCGTCGTTACGCCATTGATACCAGCAAAATTAGTAGTGAACTGAATTGGGATTGCCAAAGAAGCCGAGGCGTTGGGTGCTTGGCTGGTACACTACTCCACCGATTACGTGTTCGATGGCAGTGGCGAGCGCCCCTGGACTGAAAGCGACCAGACCGCCCCGCTCAATGTCTATGGTGAGACCAAGCTGGCAGGGGAGCATGCTGCTGCGCTTTGCTCTCGCCATCTTATCTTCCGCACCAGCTGGGTATATGCCGCACGCGGTACCAACTTTGCCAAGACTATGCTGCGTGTTGGCAAGGAGCGCACGGAAATGTCGGTTATAAATGACCAGTTTGGCGCCCCAACTGGTGCAGAGTTGCTGGCCGATTGTACCGCTCATGCAATTCGCGTAGCGCAGAACAAGCCAGAGGTCGCCGGGCTTTACCATTTGATCGCCTCCGGTACTACCACTTGGTTTGACTATGTCCAGCGGGTGTTTGCCAAGGCCAGAGAAGCGGGGGTTGACCTGGCGGTCACGCAACTCAATGCCGTGCCGACCAGCGCTTTCCCAACTCCGGCTAAACGTCCCCATAACTCTCGGTTGGATACCAGTAAATTCCAGCAGACCTTCGATATGGTACTGCCGGACTGGACCGTCGGCGTGGATCGGATGTTGACCGAGATCTTGGACAAGTAAATCACTGACAAAAGATGTATTGAATACAGCCTTTGTCGGCAGGGATAAAACATAAAAGGAGTAGCATTTTGCCACCCTTTCCCTTGCAGTTTAACAACAAGAAATAAGCATCATGACCAAACGTAAAGGCATTATTCTGGCCGGTGGTTCAGGCACTCGCCTCTATCCGGTGACCATGGCAGTGAGCAAACAGTTGCTGCCTATCTATGACAAGCCGATGATCTACTACCCGCTAAGCACCCTGATGCTGGCCGGTATTCGCGATATTTTGATCATCAGCACTCCGCAAGATACTCCCCGTTTTGAACAATTGCTGGGTGATGGCAGCCAGTGGGGCCTGAACTTGCAATACAAGGTGCAGCCAAGTCCGGATGGGTTGGCACAAGCCTTTATTCTGGGCGAAGAATTCATCGGCTCAGACCCCTGTGCGCTGGTATTGGGCGACAACATCTTCTATGGCCACGATCTGCAGAAACAGCTGGAGGCTGCCGCAGGCAAAGAGAGTGGCGCAACAGTATTTGCTTACCATGTGCACGACCCTGAGCGCTACGGGGTAGTGGAGTTTGACAGTCAAGGAACGGCTATCTCATTGGAAGAGAAGCCACTTGCACCCAAGAGCAACTATGCGGTGACGGGCCTCTATTTTTACGACAACAACGTGGTCGAAATTGCTAAAAGCTTGAAACCATCTCCCCGTGGTGAGCTGGAAATCACCGATGTAAATCGCATCTACCTTGAGAACGCTAATTTGTCGGTTGCCATGATGGGGAGGGGTTATGCCTGGCTCGATACTGGGACCCATGAAAGCATGATTGAAGCGAGCAACTTTATTCAGACCATCGAGACCCGTCAGGGGTTGAAGGTTGCCTGCCCGGAAGAGATCGCCTATCGCCAGAGATTTATTACTGCCGACCAAGTACGTGAGTTGGCTGTGCCATTGGCAAAAAATGCCTATGGACAATATCTGTTAAAGATGGTCTCGAAAGCCTGATGTGATATTGGGGAGGGGGACTATCCTCTCAATCAAGATTGAATTTAATGTGGATATAATAATGAATGTAGTCAAGACAGCAATCCCCGACGTACTTATCTTTGAGCCAAAAGTATTTGGTGACGAGCGTGGTTTTTTCTTTGAGAGTTTCAACCACAAGCTGTTTGAAGAGGCAGTAGGATACCCTGTGACCTTCGTCCAAGATAATCACTCAAAGTCATCGCAAGGAGTATTGCGTGGATTGCACTTTCAGTTGCCTCCCCATGCTCAGGGCAAGCTGGTGCGGTGTGTTGCTGGTGAAGTGTTCGATGTAGCGGTAGATATCCGCAAACATTCACCAACCTTCGGACTGTGGGTTGGAGTGCATCTATCAGGTGATAATAAGCGGCAATTGTGGATCCCGGAAGGATTTGCCCATGGTTTTTTGACACTCAGTGAGACCGCTGAGTTTCTTTATAAAACAACAGATTATTACTCGCCAGTACACGAACGCTCTATCATTTGGAATGACCTGGATATAGCTATTGAATGGCCAATAGTAGATCTGCCAAGTCTTTCTAAAAAAGATAAACTTAGTCTGCCATTAAACGGCGTAGAAGTTTTCTAACTAGTGTAACGTACATTAAAAAGTCAATATCTCTAACATATACTGAGCATACAGTTGTTAATTTGATATTTATTAAATGCGCTGCCAGTTTAGTGAATGTGTAAATATATGTGAGTGACCATACATCATTCCTTATGAATAATATTTTCCCCGCAGCTTGCGGTCAGTATGTGCATAACTACATGAATGTTTTATGGTTGTATAGTTTTTGCGTTGATATATTTATTCCTGCATTGAATTTTAGGAGCTAAAATGAATATTTATATAATTATACCTGCGCGGTCTGGTTCTAAAGGTCTTCCTGATAAAAATATTCGAGAGCTAGCAGGGAAACCTTTATTGGCTTACAGTATTGAATTTGCAAAAAAAATCACAGGCGTTACAAAAATAATTTGCTCAACAGATTCTGAACAATATGCGGAAATTGCTCGTATGTATGGCGCTGAGGTGCCTTTCCTCCGCTCAAGAGAAGCTGCAGCAGATACAGCAATGGAAGAGCATATTCTTGATGATTTAAGAGTAAAGTTTTCAGAACATAATATTGCAGAGCCTGATATTTTGGTTTGGCTTCGTCCAACATTTGTTTTTCGCTCGGTTGCGGATGTTGAACAATGCATTGAGATATTGAGATCCAATACTCAGGCTACTGCAGCAAGAACCGTAGTGCGAGCAGAGAATCGACTTTATCATCTTAATGATAGTAGAGTTCTTACTCCATCTTTTGATGATTTAGGTAAATCCATGATGCGCCGACAGGATATGCGTCCGGAATATAAAGTGTTTAGCACTGATGTTTTCCGTTTCAAAGGTAATAACTTCGGGTCTGATTTTTTAGGCCGCTCTGTCTACGCAGTAGAAACAAGCAATATCTGCGGGCTGGATATTGATGATCGTTTCGATTTTGAAGTTGTCAAAAATATTATTGAAAATACACCGGAGTTAGTGAATGAGTATCTCTAAAGAACTTGTGGCATTGCTAACATCTCAGCTGAATAAAATCATCTCCCTTCGTTCATTTTTTTCACAAAAGCCAGATGGAAGTTACGTTAGCAAAGGAGATTTGCTAGTACAGCATTTAGTCTTAGACTATTTAACAAAAGTATTACCAGAGCACCAGTTAATCTCTGAAGAAATGGCTCCATTCAACGATGTAATCTGGAACGATCAGGGCAATTATGTTGTGCTGGATCCTATTGATGGTACTGAAAATTTTGTTTCAGGACTTAAAGAGTGGGGAATCGGCATCAGTATTTATACGAATGGTGTACATCAAGAGTCTTGTATATTTTTGCCCGAACTAAATGATTTCCACATTACTGGTATGCCGATGACTCATTATCATTCACGTATTCGCGGCCTTTCCTCTTCACTGACCAAGCAGGACCTTCTGCAGTTGGAAGAGGGCTTTGAATACCGAATAATTGGTTGCTCAATGTATAATATGCTAGCAGCAGTCCGTGGTGCATATGCCAGTTTTGAAAATGTCAAAGGCGTGAACTGCTGGGATATTTTACCCGGTTTGAATTTTGCATTGGAACATGGTTGCGAAGCACTCGTTGATGGCAAACCTTATCAAGGTCAAATTCTGTTTCCTACCCAAAAATATAAAATAAACATAAAGAAATAGTATCAAAAGGAAATCGCATGAACCAAAGTTTAGAACAATCAATTGCTAGCAAAAAAGGTCTTGATATCGTTATTATCGGTAAAGGGCCGAGCATTGACAAAATCGATCTTTCTTTACTAAAAAACTGCATGGTTATTAACACCAATGATTCTGAGCTAATCTACCCAGGGGATATTGCCGTATTTCACCATGGTTGGGTTCTGGATATCTTTGATGAGAAAAAACCTCAGTGCAAATTGTATGTTTCTGATCGTGTTCTCCCAAAAGACGTTGTTCATTTAGCCGCCGAATATGTACCCTATACTCCAGAAACAGCAGATTTTCTAATTCATCGTTTCTTCGAAGATACTATCTATATTGAAAGTTCCATAGTCATCTCGGCACTAAAGATTGCAAATCAAATTGCTAAGCAAGAAAAAGTCACTAAAAATGTTTACTTGCTTGGGTTTGATTTCACTACTAAAGACGGTTTTACCAACAAAATACCAACGGCTGCAATGCATGCAGAGCCTGAATATCAAGAGCGCATCATTAGCAATCAGGAGCAACTTCTGAAGATGCTGTTGGCTGAGAAATCACGTTTGAACATTAATGTCAGCCACGTTGGTAACAAACCTTACAGCATCTATTCTGTAGAAGCTTTTAACCAAGTCTTTAGTGCTCGTCATCATGGTGTAATACTGCCGAAAAGCAGATCTACACAAGATATGACGCAGAAGTATGATGTAAAAATCATTGCCGAGATCACCACCAACCATTTTGGTGATATGGACCGCTTAAAGTCAATGATTGTTGCGGCCAAACAGGCTGGAGCTGATTATATTAAGTTACAGAAACGTGATGTTGAAAGTTTCTACAGCAAAGAAAAGCTAGATTCTCCATATAATTCACCTTTTGGTACCACCTTCCGCGAATACCGTCATGGTATTGAGCTGAATAAAGAGCAATTTGCTTTTGTTGATATGTTCTGTAAAAAGATCGGCATTGGCTGGTTTGCATCGATTTTGGACATGCCTTCATATGTTTTTATCAAGCAGTTTGATCCAGATATGATTAAGTTGCCATCGACAATCTCTGAGCATAAAGATTACTTGGCTGCTGTTGCAGCTGATTTTACCAAAGATGTTGTTATTTCGACTGGATATACTGATGAAGCGTATGAAGGATTCATTCTTAACAGCTTCACTAAGGCCCGGAATATCTACCTACTTCAATGTACATCTGCTTACCCTACACCGACGGAAGACACGCAGATTGGCGTGATTAGACACTATTACAATCTATCGAAAAAAGAACCACGCATTATCCCGGGCTTTTCCAGCCATGATATTGGTAGTCTGTGTTCTATGATGGCGGTCGCAGCTGGTGCCAAAATGATTGAAAAGCACGTCAAATTTGGCGATGTAGCTTGGTCTCACTTTGATGAAGTGGCGATTGACTTGGTTAATGGTGATTTCACTCGTATTATAACAGATATCCGCAAGGCTGAGCGTATTGTGGGTAGTGAAGTGAAAGAGATTCAAGCGACTGAACACCATAAATATTGGGTTGTCTCAAAATAACATTTTTGCTCTGATGTTATGATTTCTGGTGATGCCTCAAATGGGGCTAGTTAGTGCATCTTTGATATAAGTGCCGATGACTTTCTCGTGGAACGTAACAGAGCGAGAAGCTGATGGTTTTACAAGTCAGCCACTAGCTGCCGCTTGAGGCGTATTCTGATTGTTAAGTTATTATTCTTGATACGCTGTGTGAAGATTTTCCCGGTTAGATGTATTTCGAGGAGGTAGCTATTCCAGTCATCGTTGGTAATAAAACCAAGTTGGAAAGAGGCCAACGGGCCCAGAAATTGATGAGATCTTTCATCGTTAAGCGGATCGACAGTGTGGACAACCACTCGTTTCCTCTTAGTATTAATGGCGTGCCACAGCCAATATCGATAATTATTGTTGCTGACATGAGTTTATAGCTCATTGCGTTTATAGATAGGCACGACACTGGACCTTAGAGCGACTATATACACAGTTAATGATTACGGGACGTGAATATAGTCACCATAAAGTGCTATGTATCGAAATAGCTTATTACACAATCGTAGCCTCTTGAAGGCATCGCCAACGCGCTATCCGCAAAGGTGAGTCTGTGATTTATACTGAGTCTCACTTTTGATCAAAAATGGATTATGTCCTCACATCAGAGGTTTGTTCGCACTATCCCTCGCTTATAGGATATATTTCGATGTGCGATATATTTTTCAATCGGTTTATAAAATGAGAGCTGAAAACAATGTTTTCATATCGCCAGTAGAATCAACACGGATAAACGGGCGATACATTAATACGATATCATTTATTTTATTCTCACTCCTTTTACTCTGTTTAACTAGACAAGTACCATTCTCTATACTGTCAGGTCTTATTGCTCCATTGTTAATTCTGACCTGTGTTGTGATATCAGCCAAAGGAGTCTATAAGCAATCAATTAAACCATTCAGTATTTTTTTTGTTTTTTTGATTTTTCTTTCTAGTTATTCAGTTTTTCAAGGGAATGAAGTATCTTTAAATATACGTTTTTTTATAATATTATTACTTATAAATATAATACCAATCCTTAGATTTGAGGAGGGTGTATATCTAAAAGCTTTCAACGTGATATTTACTATTCAAGCTATTATAGTAATAGTATTGGGTGTTTCATTACCATTCATATTTGATCTCAATACTTATCTTCCTTTTAGGCATTTCATTACTAGCAATGGATGGGGAGATATATATACTTATAATGGTTATTTGTATAAAGTTCAGATCGTTGGCAATGCACTCATCCCATTTGCATTATTCTTGAATTTCTTTCTTTATAAGAAAGGAGACGGTGGTGCTCTGAATGTATGCATATATATATTGGCTATATTTTTTTGCGGAAACCTCGCTTTTTATTTGTTCACGGTTGTGTTTTTTATCGGTTTCTATATATTGGACAGTAATTTAAAGATAAAGATTTCTATTAGTACGCTTATTTATATGGTTGTGGTTTTTTTATGTATGTGCATATTTATGTTTTATGTGTACAACATGATAATTCTGAAATCGACAGGGGATGTGAGTTCTATTGGTACTCGCTTTGATCAAGCTCGAGTACTTATTAATGATATGTCTGGTAATATTTTTAGTGTCTTGTTTGGCAATGGGCTAGGGCATACGATAAATATTAAAACAATGGCTAGGGATTATGCTGATAATGTATATTTTGAGTTACAATTTTTATATATTTTAAACCAGATTGGTTTTGTTGGTATGGTTATTCTAGTCATTTTTCATTTAAAGTTGGTGTTTAACTTCTTAAAAAGTAAGAAAATTACTCTTATATATATATGTTATGTGGGCTATGCACTGATAAACCCTTATATGTTTGATAGTAATCATTGTGTGGTACTTATATTGCTGATGTCTCTTTCCTATCGTTATGTAAAAGTGGATATAGAAAGTAAACTAGATAAAAATGCTTAGGTTATTTCTGATGAGAGTCTGCATTATTTATAAATAAGATGTTCAAGGTTTGCCACATATATTATAACTATAGCTATTTATATAGGGGCTAGATATATAATGGATATTAATAGGCTAATGTCATCTTTCCATAAAATGGAGACTGAACACAATCTTTTTTCTAAGATGTATAAAAGTGAATATATTTGGGATGTTGTGAGGTTTGATGTTTTTCATGCACTACAAAGTGATTCTCCATTATTTAAGAGTTCAGGTAAGCTTAAGATCTTCATAAAAAAATTAATATCTAAATCATTGCAAACGATATGTTTAGTTAGTCTGGTTTTATCTAGAAAAAAAACACTAGTATGCAAGACATCAAGAAGTAAAATCCAATCTGGATATGTCGATCCTTTTAGTGCTCCAATAACCCGCTCATTAAAGAGTAATACATATTTTGAGATTGAACTTTATCATCTTGCAAGCGGATGTTTTAATCAGCGCTATCTTTTTACTTATGATATCAATCATTCCTTACCTATAGTATTTTTAAAGGAAATTTTAACTGCTCTGCAGTTAACCTTTCCATCGCTATACAGAGAAGATGTTCTAATCAAAGCAATAAACAATGCATATAATAAATATATTGTTGAGTATTCTTTTTATAAAAAAATGTATAAGTATAGCTCCATAGAAAAGACCTTTATTGTTCAAAATGGGATTCAGAAAGGATTGCTTCATGCTGCCATTAAGAATAATGTGCAGGTTGTAGAGTTACAACATGGATATGTTGGGTATACGCACCCGGCATATTCATACCCTCGGTCTATCTTACCTACGTATGTTTATACACCAAATGAATTTTGGGCATTTTCAGATTTCTGGCATCAGGAGGTCTATATACCAAAAACAGAGTTCAAAATACTAGGTTGTGATTTCGTTGATATTAAAAGTATTAACGGAAACGCAATCTTGTTCATAAGTAGGGATAATCATCATGATATCCTAGTCGATTTTTTGTCGCATATATCTGTGAATACAGAAAGAGAAATAATATATAAACTTCATCCTAATCAGATGGGTGATTTTTTAAGAATCAAGAAGAGTTTATCTCACTTGAGCAATGTTGATGTCATTTTAAATGAAATGTCAGTAAACATGTGTATCGAAAAATCTTCTGATGTAGTCTGTATTCAATCCACAGTGGTGTTTGAGGCATTGCAGTCCAATAGGAAGGTGATAACTATCAAGCGAGCAGACCATGTGCACTCAGCGTTACTTGAAAAAACCAATAATTATTATGCCATCGAAAGTGCGGAAGAGGCCGTATATATTATTAACAATAAAAAGATCATTGATGACCACGTGGTTTTTTTTGAACCTATTAATAATAACCTGATACTAGAGTGGCTCTAGATGAATCTTTTTAGGGCGTTATCCATCTATACTATGTCATCTTTGCTGGGAAGGGCTGTGCCTTTTTTTCTACTACCCATAATGACAAAGTATTTAACTCCAGCTGAATATGGAGTGGTTTCAATTTATATCGTCATGGTGACATTTTTATCGACGGTGATGTACTGGGGGGCGCATGTACACATAGGTATTGAGTATTTTAAAATGGTAGAGAGTGATTACAGAAGGTTGTTGGGTAGTCTATCATTAATACCTCTGCTCATATTTTTAATTACATATTTTATATTCTTTTTTGTAAATGCGATATTCAATATTGAAGCGTTTTCTCCATGCCTTTTTCTTTCTATCCCATTAGCAGCTCTTTTGGGGTATTTGTATCGTCTAATGACTGTGTACTTCAGAGTATCCAATCAACAATATAGATTTGCTTTCGTTGAAGTAATTACCTCGCTGTTACAGGTGTTTTTCAGCATAACTTTTGTTGTTTTTCTTTTATACGGTGTTCAGGGGCGAGTTGTCGCGATTTTGTTATCTTCTTTTATCATCGCCTCTTATTTGATTTTTTATATAAAATCCAATAAATTGATGGTTTTTGATTTTAACTTAAAGTTTTATCTTAATTATTTTAAGTCTGGGTTAGCTTATGTATTCAATGAGCTTGGTAATCAAATTATACGTATTGGTGATAAGTTTTTAATAATGATATTTATGGGTTCCAACTTTGTTGGGCCATATGCAGTTGCTGCACAAGTCGCTAGTATAGCATTAATTCTTAATTCGGTATTTACGCAGGCATGGCAACCCTATGTTTTCAAAATATTATCTTCAAATAGCTCCCAGGAAAAGAGAAAGCTATATACCTTAACGTTAGTTATTACCGGGGCTTTCTTTTTCATCTATATTGCGCTGGGTGCCATATCAATCATCATATATGATATCTTTATTGATATCCGTTATCATGAGTCTCTTCCTGCGGTAAAATGGTTGCTAGCCGGTTTTTTCTTTACATTTGTTTATGGCATATTTGCGGACTATATGTTCTTTTCAAAGCAGATTAAAAAAATATCACTAGTGACATTTTTTAATTTGGTGCTTTTTGTTATATTTTCCGTTCTGTTCATGGCTGAATATGGAGTATTCGGTGTGGCCTATGCCTTCTCTTTATCGTCGTTATCATCGACCATACTGTGTGCTTATTTATCTTCTAAGTGTGATTATTCACTGTTCAAGCTAAAGAGAGAAGTCGAGACCCAAAATGAAATTAAGGATAAAGTTGGCTAATTTTATAAACGTGATATTTTATACGTATCACAGAGTAAAAAGTGCGGTTTTTTACCGGCAGCTGTGCGATGCATTTGGTGCTCAAACTGTGATTATATCGCCAATAAAGCTCTCTTTTCACTCAACGAGGGTTGGTAAACGGGTTTATATTGGACATCATGCCAGAATAGAGGCAATTAGACAGCATCAGCAGCATTGCTTTACACCGAAAATAGAGATTGAAGACGATGTTTCCATAGAACAAAGAATTCATCTCACATGCGCAAAAAATATAAAAATTGGAAAAGGTACTTGTATAACATCTGATGTAATGATCACTGATATTGATCATGAATATAGAGTGATAGACCAATACATACAGCAACAAGACTTGATCGTCAATCCAACGAAGATAGGGGAGGGTTGTTTTATTGGTTCTGGTGTTAAAATAAACGCAGGAACGCTACTAGGTAAACAATGTATTGTGGGGGCCAATTCCGTTGTCAGAGGTACTTTTCCTGACTATTGTGTCATTGTAGGTGCTCCGGCTAAGATCATAAAACGTTATTGCTCTCACTCAAAGCAATGGCGAAAAACAGATAGTAATGGAGCTTTTTTAAATGAAAGGTAAATGTAGCTTACATGGTGCACATATTTTATTCATTGGCATTGGTTTTTATGATTATGATCAAGCCATCATGCATGAACTTCAAGAGCAAGGTGCCCATGTAACTTATGTTACTGAGGGATTAAATAGCCGATTATTACGTATTAAAAGCAAATTTATAAAAGACTACACAGTCTCATCTCATCACGAAGTTTTAATAGATAAATTAAATAGAGACTTTTACGATATTATTTTTGTCATAAAAGCAGCATATATCTCACCAGAGAATATGAGCCATCTCAGAGATACTCAGAAAAAGGCTCGATTTATCCTTTACCAATGGGATTCAATTAGCCGAGTCCCAAATGCAAAAATGCTCCTCAACTTTTTCGATGAGATTTACTCATTTGATCGAGAGGATTGTGTTAAATATAATTTTAAATTTCGACCGTTGTTTTTCCGTAATGAAATAAAAAGTCGCCAACAGAGTGATAAAAAATATGACTTAAGCTTTGTTGGATGGTGTCATGATGGAAGGGGGGATATTGTTTCATCTATAATGAGATCGAATCCATGGTTGAATTTTAAACCTTATTTATATGCATCATATCGAGAGAGAATGGCTTTTCTATTTAGTGACTATAGACAATATATATCCACTAAAAAAATAAAATTTGAATCTTATATTTCTCTTTCACGCAGTTCTATAAGCGTACTTGATATTCCTCATAGAATGCAGAGTGGTTTGACAATAAGGGCAATAGAAACGCTGGGTTTAGAGGTGAAATTAGTTACTACAAATAAAGACATAGTGAACTATGACTTTTATAATCCTCAGAACATATTAGTTCTTGAACGCAAGAATCATCGTTTGGTTGAAGATTTTTTTAAGAAAGAATATCTACCAATATCAACTGATATCATGGCCAGATATTCTCTATCTGGTTGGGTCCGCGACATATTTGGCTAAATACAATGGTTTCATATTCTAATGTATCCGCAGTTATAGTTTCCTTTAACCCTGAAATAGACAGATTGCAGCATCTCATCGACTCTCTTCTGGTTAGAGTGAAAGACATTATCATTGTAGATAATTCAAACAAAGAGTTTAACTTGCAAAGTAAGCTTTTTTTAAGTGAGAATGTGGTGCTGCTATCTGATGGTGAAAATAAAGGTATAGCCCAAGCACAGAATATGGGGATACTATTTTCACGAGATCTTGGGCGAGATGCCGTTTGGATGTTTGATCAAGATTCTGAACTAGGCGAGCTTTCTCTTGAGGTTATGGTCAAAGAATTAAACTCCTTTGACGGTATGGTTGCTTCTATTGGTCCGACTATAGTAAATTATTTTAATAGTAAAGTCGAAATACCTAAAAAAAGAACTAAATGCAATAATGGATGCTTTTCTGTAGATCAAATTATTGCGAGTGGCAGTTTAACCCCCATCAACGTTTTTGATTGTATCGGTATGATGGAGGAGGACTTTTTTATTGATGTAGTCGATTTTGAATGGTGCTGGAGAGCTAAGAGTAAAGGTTATGCAATTCTTATTTCTAGTCAGAAAATGACACATTCTGTTGGTGAGGGGGATGAAAGTTATCTCGGCGGATTAGTTAGTATTAAGGTTGCTTCCCCATTTAGGCTTTACTACCAGGTTAGAAACTATATTACCTTGCTTGGTCGGCCGTATGTTCCAGTCCGGTGGAAGGTGAGAAACTTGGTTTTTTATTTTATTAAGTATTTTTATTTCGGTTTTGGTCGAAGTGATTCAGCTGCGTATAGGCATAATATTTACTCAGGTGTACGTGATGGAGTGAAACTGCGATTTAAGAGGCCGTGATAACTTAACTTTTTGAAAGTAGCATCGGTATAAAATTATAAGCTAATATCTCCATACTACTCTGCTGAGTTGAAAGTTATTTTTATTAAATTGGCGATTATATGAAAACTATACTAGTAACTGGTTCGAAGGGGTTTCTAGGCAGTACCTTTATTAGGGAACTGCAAGATAATCACTGTGTAAATATTATTGAGTTTGATCGGAGTTGCTCTATCAACTCTTTGAGTGAGAAAGTTATGGATGCTGATTTCATTGCTCATTTTGCTGGTGAGGTTAATCCAAACTGTACCGATGACGAATTTATTACGAGTAATGCCGGGCTTACAGAGTCACTGATTGAAGAATTAAGAATGGCAGGGAAATCTACCCCTATTTTATTCACCTCCACAATTCATGCTATCAACCCCAAAAATGCTTATGGTAAGAGTAAACAGGCCGCTGAAATTGCATTGGCTCACTATGCGCAGGAAAGCCAAGCTTTAGTATGGCTTTTCCGCTTACCTCATGTATTTGGCCCTGGATGTAAACCTAATTATAACTCGGCAATATCTACTTGGATTTATAACAGAATTAATAATATCGAGATTAATGTCTATGATAGAGATATTAAAATTAACTATTGTTATTCTAAAGAGCTCGCTAAGCAATTCTCTCAATTTGTCAATTGTGAGAAAGGCAGTTTTGGCATAAATGAAGTACAGCCAGAGAAGATATACCCAACAACTCTTGGCTGTGTTGTTGATATAATAGAGGCTATTAAGCTATCCCAAATTAACCCAAGTGATGACTTTGAGTCAAGGTTGATGGATACATATCAAAGTTATTTATCCATTTATAACGGCGACGTCTTTTTACCTTGAGTTGATTGGCTTTAATTGAATTTTTCATCCTGCGCTAAAATCAGCTATCTTAAGTTTCTATAATAGATTAGGTGAGGGCATTTTGTTCACAGTATTGCTTTCTGTATATTGTAAAGAGTCGCCATTATATCTATCCCAGTCTTTGAGTAGTATTTGGGATGATCAACATCAACAGCCTTCAACGCCGTCATTCACGCTGGTATGAGCGTGTATTATTCAGCCCTCCTGCCTTGTTCATCTTCGGGGCTTTGCTTGCGGTTTGCCTGCCTGCCATTGAGCGATGGGGCTTGGAGTTTTGGCATCACCTCGATGCCGTAAGAGTCAACACCCTGGCAGGTGCCTTTGTAGCCTTCCTGCTGACAGGGATAGTGCTCCAACGTTTCTTGCGCTACCCGGGGGCCAGCCCGGTGGCCTATATGATCCCCACGGTGACCACCCTCTATGGCGCCCTAGTCGGCATTCTCTTCTTCCTGCGCCTGCCTTACAGCCGGCAGGTATTGTTCGAGTCATATGTGGTGGCACTGCTCTGCTGCTGGCTTGCCTATTTTATCGGTCGCCGTTACCGGACACCCAAGTATGCATTGCTGCCCTTTGGAGACTATCAACCTCTTACGCAGCATACCTGCGTGCAGTGGCGTCTTCTGGACAAGCCTGATCTGGGCGCCGTGCGTTATGACGCTGTAGTGGCCGATCTGCGGGATGAAAAGCTGGCCGGTGAGTGGGAGCGTTTTCTGGCTCGGTGTGCCCTGGCCCATATTCCCGTCTATCACATCAAGCAGATCAGCGAAACCCTCACTGGTCGAGTGAAAATAGACCACCTCCATGAAAACCAGCTTGGCTCGCTACTGCCATCCCCTATTTATGCCTTCGTTAAAAGAGGGATGGACATACTGGCGGCGGTGATTGCGATACCGCTGTTTTCGCCCTTGATGCTGGTGACGGCAATCCTCATCAAGCTGGAGAGCCCGGGCCCCGTGATGTTCCTGCAAAATCGCGTGGGGAAGGGCAATCAGGATTTTCAAATTTACAAATTTCGCAGCATGTGCCAGAACTCAGAACAACATGGTGCCCAGTTTGCCCAGGATGGGGACATGCGTGTCACCAAGGTAGGCAAGGTGATCCGCAAGCTGCGTATCGATGAGCTGCCCCAGTTCTTCAATGTACTGAAAGGTGACATGAGTCTGATTGGGCCAAGGCCGGAACAACGGACCTTTGTTGATCAGTTTGAATGGGAGATCCCTTTCTATATGTATCGTCACATAGTGCGACCAGGGATCAGTGGCTGGGCACAGGTGGTGCACGGCTATGCCGCTGATGCAGATGATACCCGCATCAAAATTGAACATGATTTTTACTACATCAAGCACTTCTCGCTCTGGCTGGATGTACTCATCGTGTTCAAGACCATTCGAACCATACTGACTGGTTTTGGCGCACGGTAATCCCTGATGCGCATTTTGTT
Organism: Aeromonas molluscorum; assembly: GCF_051376105.1. Classification (NCBI taxonomy): domain Bacteria; kingdom Pseudomonadati; phylum Pseudomonadota; class Gammaproteobacteria; order Aeromonadales; family Aeromonadaceae; genus Aeromonas; species Aeromonas molluscorum. The sequence goes on from NZ_JBPQCY010000002.1 coordinate 1,305,054, forward strand.
GTTGGGGGCTCGTGGCCAGTTGGGACGAGCCCTTTCTTCTGCTCTCTGTATCCAGCAGCCTCACTGGCAGATTCTTGCTTTAGGGCGAGACGAGTGTGATATCGCCGATCCGTTCTCCCTGATTAGCACCCTGGATCGCCATTATCCGGATGTCATCATCAATGGGGCGGCCTATACGGCGGTCGATCTTGCGCAATCAGAGCCTGAACTCGCAGAGCGAACCAATCACGCAGCCGTGGCAACCCTTGCCCGGGAGGCAAATGCGCGGGGCGCCTTGCTGGTACATTTCTCTACCGACTATGTGTTCGATGGCAGTGGAAGCAAGCCCTGGACTGAGATGGACAAACCTTGCCCTCTCAATGTCTATGGCGCCAGCAAGTATGCCGGTGAGCAGGCAATAAAAGCGCTATGTCCTAACCACTTGCTCCTTCGAACCAGCTGGCTCTATGGTGGGGAGGGGAGGCATTTCGCCCGGACCATGCTTCGCCGCGCCAGAGAAGGAGGGTCTCTTCAGGTGGTGGATGATCAATGGGGAGCGCCTACCCAGGTTCATTGGCTGGCAAGTGCAGTAGTGCTTGCCTTGGTGCAAGTGTTGAAAGAGCCGAACAAGAGAGGGCTGTATCATCTGAGCTGTCAGGGGGAGACAAGCTGGCACGGTTTTGCCTCTGCCTTGGTGCGAGAAGCGTGTAGATTTGGGCACTTGATGCAGCCGGTTGACGTTGCCCCCATCTCTTCGGCGCACTGGCCTCAGGCTGCGCGCCGCCCTCTCAATTCCAGGCTCGACTGCCGATTGTTCTCCAGCGTTTTTGGTATCGGGTTGCCTTCTTGGCAGGAGAAGATGACGGCCTGGCTGGCAATCCGCAAGTAGCTGCTGCCTATTTGAGAAAGGTCTATGGCCTGTTATTAGGTTGATCCTGATGTAATACTGCCCCTCGTCCTTTATCTAAAGCCTTAGATGAGGTATCAATCCCTTGCTATTCCCGACGTCAAACTGCTGCGCCCAACTCGCCACAGGGATGAACGAGGCTATTATATGGAAACCCTGCGTCAGGATGAGTTTGAGCGCCACTGTGGCGCTTACACCCTGGTGCAAGATAATCACAGTCACTCCAAGCAGGGCACCCTGCGTGGACTTCACTACCAAGTGGATAAACCACAGGGAAAGTTGGTGAGAGTCGTTCGTGGCATCATCTTCGATGTGGCGGTCGATGTACGCCAGGGATCAGCTTCATATGGGAAGTGGGTTGGCCAGTTCCTGTCAGAGGAGAATGGCGACCAAATGTGGATCCCCCCCGGTTTTGCTCATGGTTTCTATGTATTGAGCGAGGGTGCCGATGTCCTCTATCGATGCAGTGACTACTACTCTCCGACGGGGGAGTGTGGTTTTCGCTGGAACTCTCCGGAATTGGCTATTACTTGGCCAATGTTGGCTGATACCCCGGTGCTACTGTCTGACAAGGATGCTACTGCACCTCTTTTCCCGCCATTCTGAATTAGGGGAAGACCGTAATTTTGTGGCATAATTGCTGATTCAAAATAAGAACCTTAATTTAATCAATAAGGTAACCCATGGTGAAAATTGCCGTAGCGGGGACCGGCTATGTCGGTCTGTCCAATGCCGTGTTGCTTGCACAGCATAATGAAGTGGTCGCGCTGGATCTGGTCGCCCAAAAGGTTGAGTTGATCAACCAGGGCAAGTCTCCCATCGCCGATGCCGAGCTTGAGCATTACCTTGCTCACGAGCCGCTCAATTTGACGGCCACCCTGGACAAGCATCACGCCTATCAAGGGGCTGATTTTGTCATCATAGCGACCCCGACCGATTACGATGCCGATACCCACTATTTCAATACCCGCTCGGTCGAGGCGGTGATCAGGGATGTGATGGCCATCAATCCTACGGCGGTGATGGTGATCAAATCTACCGTTCCAGTGGGTTATACCAAGGCGCTCAAAGAAGAACTTGATTGTGATAACTTGATGTTTTCACCAGAGTTCTTGCGAGAGGGGCGGGCACTTCATGACAACTTGCACCCCTCGCGCATCATAGTGGGGGAGCGCTCCGAGCGGGCTGAGCGGTTCGCCGCCCTGCTGCAGGGCGGCGCCGTCAAGCAGGACGTGCCGGTACTGCTGACGGACAGCACCGAGGCGGAAGCAATTAAGCTGTTTGCCAATACCTACCTCGCCATGAGGGTAGCCTACTTCAACGAGCTGGATACCTATGCCCAGGCTCATGGTCTGGACAGTCGCCAGATCATCGAAGGGGTGGGGCTGGATCCGCGCATCGGCAGTCACTATAACAACCCCTCCTTTGGCTATGGTGGTTACTGTTTGCCCAAGGATACCAAGCAGCTGCTTGCCAACTATGACAATGTGCCCAACAACCTGGTACGGGCCATTGTCGATGCCAATACCACCCGCAAAGACTTCATTGCCGACTCCATCATTCGTCGCAACCCCAAAGTGGTCGGTGTCTATCGTTTGATCATGAAATCGGGTTCCGATAATTTCCGCGCCTCTGCCATTCAAGGGGTGATGAAGCGGATCAAGGCAAAAGGGATCGAGGTGGTGGTGTTTGAGCCCGCGCTCAAAGAGCAGACCTTCTTCAACTCCCGGGTCATCACAGACCTGGCAGAGTTCAAGCAGATATCCGATGTGATCCTCTCCAATCGCATGGCAAGCGAGCTGGGCGATGTCGCAGAAAAGGTCTATACCCGGGATCTGTTTGGTAGCGACTGAGCAGAACGCAATGATTGAGGCCACATCTACACGCTGTAGAGGTGGTTTATCCCAAGGCTATTGAAGGTGTTCCCATGAAGTATCTGGTCACAGGCGCCGCTGGTTTTATTGGCTTTCATCTGGTGCAGCGACTCTGCGCTGACGGCCATGAGGTGATCGGTATCGATAACCTCAATGATTATTACGAGGTGAGCCTCAAGGAGGCACGCCTCGCGCAGCTGGCCCCTCTACCTGGTTTTCGATTTATCCGACTGGATCTTGCCGATCGTGCAGGCATGGCCAAGCTGTTTGCCGATGAAGGATTCGAACGGGTTGTTCATCTGGCTGCCCAGGCGGGCGTGCGCTATTCCCTCGATAATCCTTTTGCCTATGCCGACAGCAATCTGGTGGGGCAGCTCACTGTACTGGAAGGGTGCCGTCATCATGGTATCGGCCATTTAATCTACGCTTCGTCCAGCTCGGTCTATGGCCTCAATGATCAGATGCCCTTCGCCACCACAGATGGCGTGGATCACCCCATTTCGCTCTATGCGGCCAGCAAGAAGGCCAATGAGCTGATGGCGCACAGCTACTCCCACCTCTATGGCCTTCCCACCACTGGCCTGCGTTTCTTTACCGTCTATGGCCCCTGGGGCAGACCCGACATGGCACTGTTCAAGTTCACCAAGGCTATCCTGGCGGGCGAGCCCATCGATGTGTATAACCAGGGCCAGCTGTCCCGCGACTTTACCCATGTGGATGATATCGTCGAGGGGATAATGCGGGTGGCGGACCATGTGCCGACTGCCAACTCTGAGTGGACGACGAGCCAAGGTGCGAGGGATCAGAGTTCGGCCCCCTACCGTCTGTTCAACATAGGTAATGGCAGCCCGGTACGACTGCTCGACTTTATCGAGGCGTTGGAGCAGGCCATCGGCAAACCGGCCATCAAGAATATGATGGCGATGCAGCCCGGTGATGTACATGCCACCTGGGCCGATACCCGGGGCCTGTTCGATGCCGTTGGCTATCAGCCACAGATGACGGTGGCAGCAGGTGTCAAAACCTTTATCGACTGGTATCGTGGTTACTATCAACAGGCTTGAATCGGCATAATTCGCTGCAATCCTTGCCGTAGCCGATCAACCCATCCAGTTTCCAAATAAGAGAAATGTGACAGCATGAGCAATCAAGATCCTACCTTGTCTACCCAGCAAACGGCATTACCGCCAGGTTGGTCTCAAAGCCGAGCCAGTGATGAGATTGATTTGAGAGAGCTTGTCGTGACGCTCTGGCGCAGCAAGCTGCTTATCCTCGGTGTCGCTGGTCTGTTTGCGGCTTGTGGTATCGCCTATGCCTTGCTGGCGCCGCAAGTCTGGGTCAGTCAGGCCGAGATAAAGCAGCCGACGCTCAAGGAGATAGAGTCGCTCGAGCTCAACATCAACCAGTTGATGAACGCCCAGGTACCGGAGACCGCCTTCACCGCCTTTGAGAAGAAGGCGCTATATGATGATTTTGTTAATAACTTCAACAGTTTCAATAATAAACGCCAGTTTTTGACAGAAAAGGGTTATCTCGACGCCGAGGCTGCCAAATCCGAGCTGACGGAGGAAAAAGGCAAGCGCTTGCTGCTCAAGAAGATGGCCGAAGGGATCGATGCCAAGGCCCCGGACAAGCTGAGCGAGAATATCATCCTCTCCTTCGCTGCGGGCACGGCAGAAGAGGCCAAGCTGCGTCTGGAGCAATACATCGACTTTATCCAGAGTCTGGAGTCTGCCGCCAAGGGCAAGGAACTGGATACCATCTGGCAGAACCGGCTCAAGACGTTGCAGACCCAGTATGAGAGTGCCAGGGCCGACACCCTCAAGCAGTTGCAAGACGATGTCCTTCGCACCCAATACAGTCTGCGCATCAGTCGTGCTGCCGGAATAGACTCTCCGGTTGAAAACCTCAATGCACGGGATGGCTTCGCCATCGAATGGGGTTCCCGCGCCCTGGCCGAGAAGCTCAAGGTATTAAAGGAGATCGACAACCCCTATATTCTGAACCCGGCCCTGAGCGATCTGCGCCTGAAATTGAGCAGTCTCCAGGCCATCAAGCTCGAAGAGCTGCCATTCCACTCTTTCGCATATTTGGCATCGCCCAGTGAGCCCCTGTCTCGCGATAAACCCAAGCGCCCCTTGATTGTGGTATTGGCCACCTTGCTGGGTGGCATGCTGGGGGTCGGCATAGTGCTGGTGCGTTATGCCTTCCGCGAACAAGGCAGCGCCAAGTAACACCATATCTGCATGATGAAAGAGGGCTTAGGCCCTCTTTTTTATTTTTTGAGACAAAGGGTTATGCTGGGTGAATAGACAATCTCAGGATGCTGGCCAGATGCTGGAAAAAGGATTTTTTGGACTCTTCGCGCTCTATTTTTTGTTGGGAATGCATTTCTTCATGCACAACCCCGGCGGATCAGGCCTCTACCTGCCGTTCAATGCCTGGGGCTGGATGTTTGCCAGCCTGGCCATTGGGCTGGGGCTCTGGCAAGTCACTCTGCGTCAGCGGCTAATCTGGTCATCTTTGCAGGGCTGGTTCTGGGGGGGGGCTCTCCTGCTGCTGTTGCCCATGGCCTATCCCGGTTTTGAGTTAAAGGATTATGCCATTCCCCGTTTGCTGGGGCTCTTTGCCGGTATGCTGTTCCTCTCTTGCCTCTACCAGTGGGCGTTGGATGCAAGCAGGTGTGAGCGCTTGCTCTATCTGGTATTGGGCGCCGTAGCGATTGAGGCGCTCCTCGGGCTGATAGAGTATTACCTGCTGGTGCCGGGCAACTGGCTCGGTTATGACACCCGCAACAATCGCCCCTATGGCATCTTCCAGCAGCCCAATGTGATGGCAAGCTTCATGGCGACCGGTCTGGTATTGGCGGCCTGGTTGGAGGGGAGGGGGCGGCTGGCGGGGCCCTGGCTCACAGGGTTACGTTATGGCCTCATGCTGGCGTGCCCCCTGCTGCTGGTGGTCTTGCAGTCTCGGGTGGGGCAGCTTGGCGCTTTGCTCGGCGTGATCTTGCTGCTGCCCATGCTGAAAGAGCGCAAGTTGGCTGCCAGGGTATTGCTGCTGGTCGCACTCGGCATCTTGCTGGGTTTGGCATCCCAGTTGTTGGTTGCCGGGGCCAAACGAGGGCTTGAGGTCTATCAGTCCGGCGGCATGAGATCCATCTACTGGCCCTATGCCATCAAGCTCATTATGCAGGCCCCCTGGAGTGGTTGGGGTTATGGCAGTTTTGAGTCGGTATTCTTGCATCACTACATGGCTGACAAGGCGCTGCAGCCAGAGATGGTGCAGATTGAATACAACCTGGATCACCCCCACAACGAGTTTCTCTACTGGGCGGTGGAGGGGGGCATAGTCCCTATGCTGGGCATGCTGTTGATGGGCGGCGCTATCTTGTGGCGCCTGAGCCAGACCCGCTGGCGCCAGGGGCTGGCTCTGCTGGCCCTGGTCACACCCATATTGCTGCACAGCCAGACGGAGTATCCCTTCTACCACGCCATCGTTCTCTGGTGGGTCTTGTTGCTGCTGCTGTTCGTGCTAGATAGCGAGGTGGAGGAGCAAGCGCCAGGGCCTGATTGGCGCGAACATGTCTATCGTCCCTGGCTGCTGCTGCGTTTTCTGGCCATTGGCATACCTCTGCTGGTCGTGCCTTTCATGCTCACCGCCATTCACACCGCCTGGGTCGTGACCAAATATGAGCGGGGTGGCTACAAGCAGCCCGCCTTGTTGCTGGAAGTAGTCAATCCCCTCGCCTGGCTGACCCGAGTCGAGTTCGACGTCAACTCGGTGCGTCTCCTGGTGGGCTTGCAAGCCCACAACCAGCAGGAGCTGATGGCCTATCTTGACTGGGGTCAGGAGTTTGTGCGCCATACCCCGAGAGCCAATATCTACGCCAACATGATAGTTGCCCTCAATGCCCTGGGGCGAGAGGAGGAGGCCAAGGCCCTGCGCCAGCAAGCATTGCTGCTCTATCCGGCCGATCCCCTGCTGACGGGCAAGGCGGCCTCTGTGGCCACTGCACTGGAGAAACGGCCCGCGGTTTCGGCCAGCTCAGCGGCGATACAGGCGCCTTAGCTGGCAGCGGCGCTGGGGGCCGCCGCCGACTGCATGGATGTGCGAGGGATTGATTGAGATGTGGCCGGGGCTGCTGTTTGTTTCGCCAAGGCCATGGCTTTATCGCAAAATCAGGGCGCCAGGCTGGACGGGGGGCTCCCGCGGGATAAGATAGGGCACTGAACGCAATATCTTGTTTATAAAGGGAGTCTGCAATGGAGTTGGTATTAGGCCCATTAGAAGCCCGGGTGATAGGTTGCCTCATCGAGAAAGAGATCAGCACGCCGGATCAATACCCACTGTCTCTCAATGCCCTGGTCAATGCCTGTAACCAGAAGAGCAACAGAGATCCCGTGCTGGAGCTCGAAGAGCTGCAGATCCGCGCCGTGGTCGACGAGCTGATCCGCAAGCGGCTGGTGGTCAATACCGCCGGTTTCAACGCCCGGGTGCCGCGTTATCAGCACAGGTTCTGCAATACCGAATTTGGCGATCTCAAGTTCGATGCCCAGGCGCTGGGTATCGTCTGCGAGCTGTTGCTGCGTGGCCCTCAAACGCCGGGTGAGTTGCGCTCTCGTACCAACAGGCTCTGCCAGTTTGAGGATGTGACTCAGGTCGACATCGTATTGAATGAGCTGATGGAACAGGGGCCCTATGTGGTCAAGCTGGCCCGTGAACCCGGTAAACGGGAATCCCGCTTTGCCCACCTGTTCAGTGGCGAGGTGACCGGGGTCGCGAGTGACGAAGTGAGTGCCGACTCAGGGCGCCAACCTGGCAGCAGCGGCGCTCGCGCCTTCAACTCGGTGCTCGGTGAGCGTGTCGAAACCCTGGAGACGGAAATCAGCGAGTTGCGTGCCCAGCTGGCGGCCTTGAGTGCGCGCCTGGATGAGTTGACGTCCTAAGCACCTTCTCTGCCCGATGAACCAGGGCGCTGTCATGAAAGAGACAGACAGCTCTGGTTCATTGCCTGCCGGCCCTGGCCGCGCCCAAGAGTCGTTATCCCCGCACGTTCCCGCCTTTATCTTCTCATCAGCATGCACTGACGCCCTCTCTTTGCTGCGAAAACGCCCATCCGGATGAACGGGCATTTCCGGGGCAAGCCATTTTATTTGCGTTATTTCATGGTTAAGGGTCGAGCCGAAGGCGCTTTCCCGGTAAAATTCCGCTTTTGCTCCTTCGCGTGAGTCTTGATGTCTGCACCAACCTTGTCTCCAGATTGTTATGCCTTGCTCGGCGAGCTGCAGTTGCAGCGTGCCGTGAGTACCCGCTATCTGCAAGAACAGCTGCCGCTGGGCCAGGTGTTGATCGACAAGTTGACGCAGCTGCATGACGAGGGACTGATCCGGCTGCGGGGCGAGCAGCTCTGGAGTCTGAGTGCCGAGGGAACACTGGCGCTGATCCTCGGAGTTCGTCAGGGACACTGTCCCATGCCTGACTGGTCGCGGGTACCTAGCCTGACCGGCCAGGATCCCGTTCAGGCCCTGGTGCGCTCCCTCTGTCTGGGGGCTGACGGCGAGCCGCCAGCCTATCTCAATGGTGCCGATCTGCTGGCCCTGCTCGACGTACCCGAGTCCCACGCCCTGCTCGCCGGAGCCAGTCCCCAGTGGCAGCGTATCCTGCTCGAACACTTCGCCCTGCAGACGAGCCTCGATTGTCCACCGTCCCCCTGGCCCCTGGCCGAGGTGACAGTGACGACCGAGTTGCAGCCCTGCTATCAACAGCTGGCTGCCCAATGGCACTGGCTGTGCGATGACGGGGGGGAGCAGAGCGCGGTGCCACAAGACAGGGTTCCCGATCACCCCAATGGCTGGCCAGAGCTGATGACCCTGGCTGAGCGAGGGGGGAGTGCGCCTCTGGCAGAGGCGCTGATGAGTGCCCTCAGTCAGTGGCAGTCACGCCATGGCAAGGGTCAGTATCCACATAATTTCATGACGCTGCTCTGGCTCGGCTGGTTGCAGCAGGCGGATCCCGAACTTGCCAGCAGCCAGCGCAAGTTGTGGCAGCGCAGCCTGGGTCAGCAGCAACCCTTGCTGCAGGATCTGATCGCCCAATGGGCGGGGGATCGCCACGGTCAGGCGGTGGGGCTGTTTGATACCTTGCAACTGCCCGCCGACGAACTGCACTGGGGCTACCTCTGGCTCGATCTCTGTGCCCTGGCCCGCCACGGTGGTCAGAGTCCACAAGTCGCCATCTTGCACAAGTGGGATCTGGACGAGCTGCTCGGCGTGGCGCCTCGCCATCGCCTGATGGGGTTTTGTCAGGATCTGTTGCGCCAATTGCTCGGCCAGGCGGCCAGGCAAGGCCCCCTCGATCGTCTTGTCCTCGACGTACAAGCGAGCGGAGATGAGAATGACGACGATGACAAGGGGGCGGCATCGGCCAGCTGGCTCAACTGGCTGCAAGGGCTGGGGCGCGCCAGCGGGGGGCGAAAAAACAAGGAGCAACTGGTCTGGCTGTTACATGCAGAAGGGCCCGAGCTCGAATGCAAGATCCAGAAACAGAGCACCAAGGGAGAGTGGACCGCGGGTCGCCGGGTCGATCCCGGCCTGCTCTCCACGCAATATGCAGCCCTGCTCGATGAGGAGGACTGGGCGCTGGTGCGGCTGCTGCCGCGCAACATGAGTCGCTTGCCGGATGAACTCTGGCCTGTGCTCGCCCAGCATCCGCGTCTGCTCAATGCCAAGGGGCAGAAGCTGCAGCTTGCCCTGAGTGCCCCCTTGCTGCAGATAGTGGTGGAGGATGCGGGCATGCGCGGTGTGCTGAGCCCGGCGCAGGCCAGCAAGGGTGCGCACATAGTGCCGCTGGCCCAGGATCTGTGGCAGTTGATGCTGACGCCGCCCGGCCTGCAGCCCTTGCTGCCCGCTCTGGCGTCGATCCCGCCCCTGCCAGGGGAGGGGTTGGCTGCCCTGCAACAGACACTCAACGCCATTCCTGGATTGCCCTGGCACAGCGAGGTGGCTGGGCTCCAAGGCAATGTCGAGCTCAAGTCCTGGCCCGGATTGGCGTCGGTCCAGCTCGACTGGCAGGATGGCCAGCTTGCGGTCCGGCTGGTCACTCAGCTCGATGAGATGCCCGCCTTGCCGCTGGGCAAGGGGGAGGCCGTGGTGCGCCAGGGGATGAAAGAGTCACTCTACTGGCTGCGGGACCTGGCTGAGGAGAAGAGGGAGGCCCAGAGCCTGCGTAACCAGCTGCCCATCGACTTGCCCGGTACCGAATGGTTGCTGCAGGGGGAGCAGGCACTCTCCCTGGTCAATGCCCTGCCCGAGCTGGTGGAGCAGCAGATACGCATCCACTGGCATCAGGACAGCGCCCGCCTCAAGAGTCTGGATGAAGCGGCCCTGAGCCTGCGTATCGAGCGGCGCCAGGATTGGTTCCAGGTTGAGGGCAGCCTCAGTCTGGATGAACATGAAATCCTGGATCTGAGACTCATTTTGCGCCAGTTGACCCCGGGCCAGCGTACCGTCCAGCTCGATGAGCAGACCAGTCTGGTGCTGAGCGACAAGCTGGTGGAGCGGCTCACCATGCTGGGGGCCATGCTCGACGAAGAGCAGAGGGTCAACACCCGGCTCGCCTATCCGCTGACCCGCCTGCTCTCGGTGATCAGCACTCAAGGGGACAGCGCCTGGCAGGAGTTGCAGGCGGAGTGGCAGCAGGAGGTGGATTGCCCCCCTGAGCTGCTCACTCCGTTGCGGGATTATCAGAAGGATGGGGTGCGCTGGCTCGCGACCCTGGCCCATCACGGCTTTGGCGCCTGCCTCGCCGATGACATGGGGCTGGGCAAGACGTTGCAGGCTCTCATCGTGCTGCGTATGCGCCAGCACCTGGGCCCCGCCCTGGTGGTGGTACCCAAGTCAGTGGTCACCAACTGGCAGGAGGAGGTGGCTCGCTTCGCCCCCGAACTGGAGGTGGTGACCTTCGAGCCGGGCATGGACAGAGAGGCGCAGATCGCCGAGGCCAGGCCGGGTCAGCTGGTGCTGGTCAACTACGGCATGCTGGGTGGACTGGCCGCGGCGCTCAAGGGGCGTCGCTGGTCAAGCATGGTGCTGGATGAAGCCCAGCAAATCAAGAACGCCGGTACCCAGCGTGCCAAGTTGCTGTTCCAGCTCGATGGCGATTTTCGTCTGGCCCTGTCGGGCACGCCGATCGAAAATCATCTGGGGGAGCTGTGGAGTCTGTTTACCTTTATCAACCCGGGGCTGCTTGGCAGCCTGGGCGAGTTCAAACGTCGCTTCGGCAAGGCGGTGAAGGATCCGGAGCACATGGCGCTGCTGCGAGCCGTGATCAGCCCCTTCATCCTGCGTCGCCTCAAGCAGCATGTGTTGACCGAGTTGCCGGACAAGACGGAGATAGTGCATCACATCAGCCTGTCGGCCGAGGAGCGCCAGCTCTATGAGGCGACCAGGCGCGAGGTGGTGCAGCAGGTGCAAAGTGCCGATGGCCGCGCCCTGATGCACGTGCTGAGCGGGCTGACCCGGTTGCGGCGTCTGTGCTGTTCCCCTTCCCTCATCATGCCGGAGTGGGCCTATAGCAACAGCAAGCTGGACGAGGCCATGGCCCTGCTTGGCGAGGCCATAGACAACGGTCATCGGGTGCTGGTCTTCAGCCAGTTCGTCGACTTGCTTAGCCTGCTGCGCGAGCGCATTGGCAAGCGAGGCTGGGATTACTGCTACCTGGATGGTGGTTGCTCCGCCAAGTCGCGTCAGGAGTCCATCCTGAGATTTCGCAACGAGCCGGTACCGCTGTTTTTGATCAGCCTGAAGGCGGGAGGGACGGGTCTTAACCTGACCCAGGCCGATACCGTCCTGCACCTGGATCCCTGGTGGAACCCGGCGGTGGAGGATCAAGCCAGCGATCGGGCCCACCGCATGGGCCAGACCCAGCCGGTGACCGTCTATCGCCTGGTGTGCGAACAGACGGTGGAGGAGAAGATAGTGGCCCTGCACGACGAAAAACGCGCCCTGGCTGATGGTCTGCTCAGCGGCCAGTCCGAGGTGAGAGGATTGGATGTGGAGAGCCTGCGTGCCCTCTTGATGGGCTGACGCTCAGCCTTGTTACCTGTTACGCCCCCTTCTCCTGCGAGAAGGGGGCGTTTTTATGCCGCCTGTTGTTTGCCGCCTGGCAGAATGCCAAGCGGCCCGAGTCGCCGCTCCTCTCCCTGTTCATCTTGTCTGCGGCTTGCAGGGCTGCCTGGTTCCGGCTTGCGACTCGCGCCCTAAGGACGGAACAACCTTAGCCAAGAGGCTCATATACATAGAGATGCATCCTGTCGATGAGGAGGCGTTCGCCCCCTTTGCGATCCCGCCTGGGCTGGCGCAGCTTGGGGGGATAGTGACCGAGGGGCTTGATGAGGGGGGCGCTGTCGGTGCAGAGCAGCAGTGGCAGGCTCGCCTTTATCTGTTGCTTGCTCGGTTCGCGATCGCGCCACAGCAGGTTGACCATGGGGTGAGTCTTGACCGGGCGGCGGATCCGCAGCTGTGCGTCGGCAGGCAGGCGACGAATGTCGTACACCTCCTGATCCACCATCTGCTGCCACTGCGACGGGTTCGACAGCATGGGCACATAGTGACGGCTGCGTTCGAGCATGGCGATCACCTGCTCCCGGCTCAGGCGGCGGATGGTCTGCTTGTCCGCCCAGGTGAAACCGAGGGAGTGCAGCTCCCCGCGCAACAGGCTGAGTTGGCGATATATCTGCAAGGTGATGACCCCGGGCAGGGCGTTGTGGACCAGCTCGAACTTCTCATCCCGCCCCCCCGCTTGTTGCACCTGAGCCTTGAAGCCTTGCTTGCAATGATTGATCTCCTCCACCAGGGTGCTGATCTGCGCTGCGCAACTGGCGGGAAAACGCAGCCAGCCAGGCAGACGTTGAGTGGACTTGGTCGAGCAGCCAGGGCGGGCGCCATGGTATTGATAAGCGGCAATAGCCGCCTCGCGGGCGGCCTCACCGCAAAGCTGTCCCACTGTTATCTGGCTGATGGGATCATGCTCCTGCCCTTGCAGCACAGGAGGCAAGGGGTAGACCTGGGCCTCCAGCAGGGGCAGCTGCTTGAGCTGTTCTGCCAGTTTGGCCAACAAGGTTTCCAGTTCACTCATCTGCTGGCGCAAGGCGGCTTTGGGGGTAAAGGTCTCCATGGTTCAACTCTCGGTCACATAGGGGGCGAGCAGCCAGGTGCTCATCACAAGATTACTGTATAAATAAACAGTTATCTTGTGTCAACTGTTACCGAGCAGGGGAGCAGTGCCCTGTTGGCGAGGAGCCTGGGCTTTCAGGAACGGCAGCAGCAACAGAGCCGAGACCCCGGCCGCCACCGAGATCACCACGAAGAAGCCGTTCCAGTGCCAGATCTCCATGATTTTGGCCAACGGATAGCCCGACAGCGCCGCCCCCATGTAGGCGAACAGGCCGACGAAGCCGGTGGCCGCTCCCGCACAATGTTTATGGGAACACTCCGCCGCCGCCATGCCGATCAGCATCTGGGGCCCGAACACGAAAAAGCCGATGGTGAAGAAGCAGGCTGCCTGCATCACATAGCTGAAGAAGGGCATCAGCCACAACGACCCCACCGCCAGCAGTATGCCCACCGCGAAGATGAGGTTCATCGGCCCGCGATTGCCGTTGAACAGCTTGTCCGATCCCCAGCCCGCCACCAGGGCACCGATAAAGCCGCCCACCTCGAACATGGAGATGGCGGAGTTGGCGCTCATCAGATCGAAGCCGCGCTGCTCCGTCATGTAGAGATTGCCCCAGTCATTGATGGCGGTGCGCACCACATAGACCAGCACGTAGCAGCAGGCCAGCAGCCAGATGTAGGGGTTGCCGAGCACGTATTTGCGCAGGATCTGGCGATGGGAGAGCCCCGCATCCTGGGTCTGCTGGGCGATTTCCAGCGCATCCTGGCGCCACTCGCCGACCGTGGGCAGCCCCATGGCACTGGGGGTGTCCCGCAGTCGCCAGCACAGAAAAAAACCGGCCAGAATGGCGATGACGCCGGGCACTATCATGCCGTAGCGCCAGCCGTGCTGCAGGGCTATGGTGCCGACGATAAGCGGGATCAACGCCCCGCCCACGTTGTGGGCCGTATTCCAGGCCGACCACCAGACCCCCCGCTCGCTGCGGGAATACCAGTTGGTGAGCAGCTTGGAGCAGGGGGGCCAGCCCCAGCCCTGGAAGAAGGCGTTGGCAACCCAGAGCGCCGCAAACAGCCAGAGGGAGGATGACAGGCCGAACAGTATATTGATGACCCCGGTCGCCATCAGCCCCAGCCCCATGAAGTAGCGGGGATTGGCCCGGTCGCTGATGATGCCGGAAAAGAACTTGGAGCAGCCGTAGGTGAGGTAGAACAGGGTCCACAGCATGCCGATGTCGGCTTTGCTCAACATCCCTTCTGCCAGCATGTCCGGCATGGCGAAGTTGAAGCTCTTGCGGGTGAAATAGAAGACGGCGTAACCCAGATACATGGTCAGCAGCAGGTGCAGGCGCCAATGGCGATAACAGGCGTCCACTTCTGCCTGATCACGGATGAGCGGCTGGGGCGGCGCGCTTTTCATAAAGTTCAACATAAGATTCGGCTCGCAAGGGGTTGGTTATGCATGGCGATCTTCCCGCTTGCGCCAGGGTAGGTTGAGGGTCAGCTGGGTGCCGTGGATGCAGGAGAGCTGCAGGCTGCCACCCAGCGCCTGCACCCGCTCGCGAATGCCGAGCAGGCCATACCCCTGGGGCGCCTGTTCGGGAAGGCCGCAGCCGTCGTCTTCCAGTTGCAAGTGCAAGCGATCTTCTTGTCTATGGGCCCGAATTCGGACCGAGCTGGCATTGGCATGTTTGACCACGTTGTTGAGCCCCTCCTGGCAGACCCGAAACAGGGTGACCCGCTGGGCATCGGAGAGCTCCTCATCCGCCAGTTGCCACTCGAGCCGGGTGACGATGCCGTGGCGTTCCAATTCAAGCTCACGCAGCAGCCCCCGCACCGCCTGCTCCAGGCTCATGTCATCGAGCTGGCGGGGCCGCAGTCTGCCAAGCAGGCCGCGCACCGCATCGTAAATACCCAGGGAGAGCGTATCGATGAGGGCACTGCTCTGGCCGACCCCGGCATTGTCCGGTGCGAGCCGCTGCGCTATGCCTGCCTGAGTGCGAATGGCGGTGATGGTCTGGCCTATGTCGTCGTGCAGCTCGCGGGCTACCTCCTTGCGGATGCTCTCCTCGGTTTCCAGCAACCGTTCTGTGAGTTGACGGTTGTGAGCGAGCTGACGGGTCAGCGCCTGGTTGAGCTCACGTTGACGCTGGATGCCGGCCCCCAGCAGCAGGCCGGTCAGGCTCTGGGCCAGCAGGGAGAGCAGCAGATCCAGTGGATGTTCGTGCCAGGCCTGACTCGCCATCAGTGCCACCGTGTTCATCAGGGTAGCAAGCAGAGCCCCCTGCCAGCCGTAACGCCAGGCCATGGCCATGATGGGGATGGCGAGGCAAAACGGCGTGAAGCGCACCAGGGAATCCGGCAGGCCGAGCTGCAGCCAGAGGCTCAGCGCGAACAGCAGCAGATACCAGACCAGATGGCGAAAGCGCCAGTCCACCGGCTGATCCACCAATGCGGGCCCCAGCGGCACCCAGGTAGCGCGGGTGAGGTAGTGCCAGATCAGCATGCAGGTGGAGGTGAGGGTCAGGCCGCCGGTCAGGGTGAGCAGCAGGGCGGTGAGGCCATCTTCCCCGGCCAGATGCCAGAGCAGGGATTGCAGCAGCGCCGCCGTCGTGACGGTGGCGAGCAATACCAGCAGTTGCTGCCAGTCGTTGCGTACCTGCTGGCGGCGGGCGATGAGCAGCGGCAGCAGGGTAAGCAGGCTGCCCGCCTGAATGAGCGGCCATTGCGGCAGGCCTATCTCCTGATTGAGCCAATAGAGCAGCAGGGATTCACAGAGCAGCAAGGGCGGCCAGTAGGCAAGGGGGCTTTGCAGCAACAGACCCAGGCGCAGGCCGAATGGAAACAGCAACACCGCCAGTATGGGTGAACCCGCCAGATGCAGGCTGATGCTCCACAGGCAAAACCAGCCGGCGGCAAAGATGAAGCTGGCCGCCAGCGCGATGGCGACATAGCTGGCAAACCGGGAGATCACCAGCTGTCCAGCATGCGGTGGGCCAGCTCCACGTTGTTGCTGACTTTCAGTTTGTCCATCAGGTTGGCGCGGTGCACGTGGATCGTCTTGGGGGAGAGGCCGAGTTGTTCGGCGATGGCTTTCACTTCCAGCCCCCGCGCCAGCAGCTGCGCCACTTCCCGTTCCCGATTGGTGAGAGGGTCCTGGCTGTTGCTGGCGAGTTTGTGGGCGATATCCGGGGTGAGGTAGCAGCCGCCGTGGGCCGCGGTGCGTATCGCGGCGATCAGCTCGTCGGGGCTGCAGCGTTTGGAGAGAAAACCTTTGGCGCCAGCCTGCAGTGCCTGCTCGATCAGCGCCGGACTGTCATGGACCGACAGCATCACCACGGCGAGGCCTGAGGGCAGCAGCTTGAGCAACTCGAGCCCGGATTGATCCGGCATCGAAATGTCGCAGACACAGAGTTGGGCTCCGCAGCCGGGCAGCCCTAGCAAGGCATCACGGGCCGAACCAAACTCGGCCACCACCTGAAGATCTGGCTCCAGGTTGAGGAGCTGCGCAAAACCGGAGCGGACTATCTGGTGATCGTCGATGAGGGCAATCTTGAGCATGGGGCCCGCCTCCTGGTGGGGTCTGTATGTGGCATATCTCTAGCAATGGTGCCCGGCAAGGATAACAGCCAAGGCGTCCCAGAAAGGGACGCCTTGGCTGTGCGCGGGGTCACGGCGATGAGCAGATACATCTGCTCAGGGAGGCATTAAACACTAGCGGCGCCCGGTGACCAAGCGTTCAGTGGCTAGCCGCTCATGCTTGCTCGGGCTGACGGCATCGCCAGCCCGGTTGCACCTGCTGATAGTTGCTTAGGCTGACTGGGTCGCCAGCTCGGCAGCTTTCAACTCGCGCTTGATGCGGCGGATCTTGCGCTCTTCGGCCACGGCCACGCAGGCCATCAACACCAGGCAGGCGGCGGCGGCCATGTCCAGCGCCGCGAAGGTGCCGTCCCAGCCGGTCAGGCCGAAGATGGGAGTGCCATCGGCTATCATGCCCAGACCCAGCTTGGCGAAGCTGTCACCGATGAGGTAGGCGAAGGTCCCCTTGACGCCATCGGCCACGCTGATGCCTTGTTTCGGCACGAAGCCCACGGCGGCCACGCCGATCAGCAGTTGCGGACCAAACACCAGGAAGCCCAGGGTGAACAGGGAGCCCAGGAACATGAACTGGGTGGTGGCGTGCTGGTAGAGACCCAGGGTGGCGATAATCAGTGCCAGTGCCACGCAAGCCACCAGACCGCGACGACCGTTTGCCAGATCGGAGAGGTAGCCCCACATCAGGGTGCCGACCAGGGCGCCCACTTCGAAGAAGGTAAAGCCCTGAATGGCTATCTCCTTGGAGAAGCCCAGCTCCTGGTGAGCGTAGACGGTGGACCACTGATCGATGCCGATGCGCACCACGTAGAGGAAGATGTTGGCAAAGCAGAGCAGCCAGATCACCTTGTTCATCAGCACGTACTTGACGAAGATCTGACCCTTGGTCAGCTTCTGCTCCTCGGTGGCGATGTCCTCCTCGCTGGCCACTTCGTCAAACAGCTCCTCCACCTTGCCCAGACCATAGGCTTCCGGTGAATCGCTGCCAAAACGCAGGCCGATAAAGCCGACCACCAGGGCTATCATGGACGGGAAGATGAACATGCCGAGCACGTTACCATCAAACAGGTAGTTGGCACCGAACAGCGCCACCCCGGCCGCACCAGCCCCGCCCACGTTGTGGGAGAGGTTCCACATGCCGAGATAGGTGCCACGCTTGTTGCGGGGGGTCCATTTGGTGATGGTGGAGTAGCTGCAGGAGCCACCACAGCTCTGGAAGAAGCCGCTCAGGGCATAGAAGAAGATCATGAAGTAGAGGCTGAAACCCGTGCCGCCCATGCTGGCACTGAAGCCCAGCATGCACAGGGCTGAGAGGATCAGCATCAGCGGCAGGAACTGCTTGGTGTTCTTGCCATCGGCGTAGTAGGAGACCAGCGTCTTGCCCACCCCGTAGGTGATGGAGAAGCCAAGGCCAATCATGCCGAGCTCGGTCATGGAGAGACCGTACTCCTGGATCATGTCGTTTTGCGCAATGTTGAAGTTCTTGCGGATCAGATACATGGTCAGATAGCCAATGAATACAACCAGATAGGATTGCATAAACGGCTTGAACCAGAGCTTGCGCCGGGCTGCGACCGGCAGATCCAGGGTCGGCACCCGGACCTGTTGGAGAAATTTCAACATCTTCGTTCATCCTCTGCGAGATAGACGGTATTTCCGCCGCGCCCCTCACTTTTTGGTTGGTGTCAGAGGTCACGCCACGGAAAGGAGAACAGAAAGAGGTTGGAGTGTGCGCCTCGCTCTCCTGTCGATTGAACCCATGCCCTAACCTGCGCGACTGCGGCGGTTGGGTCACTACATCAGGTAGCCTGACTGTAATGAGGCGCGGCACAAATGGCGTGAGAGCCATCCCTAGTGGGCTTAAGAAAATTTCCTAGTTTGGCCGTCGCTGCATGGGAATCGTGAGGTGAGTCACACGGGGAAGCGGAGGAACCATATTGGGTGTTTGTCCCGGCGCAGTATTGGCCCAGGCTGATAAATGGAGTGGAGATCTTGTGGGCGCGGGCCATGTAATGAAATTGTTCAATTGTTATTTTTAGAAACACCTTTTTATCATGTTTCGATCATTTGGTCGGGTTCACGGAAATAGGTACACTCTGCGCCATGACAGGTATTGCATAAGCTAAAATATAAAGTGAATAGTTAACCCAGCATTTAAAAGCACAATCTGCTGCGGGGGCTGAAGAAGACATTTGTTTTTTTATTTTTAATTTATAATCAATATCTTAGTGTTTTTATTTGTTGGCTTTCTTATATTACTTTTACTAATGCGTTGTATCAAAATTCGTCAATTGAGACATAGAGATACAATGCCTAAGCTTGCGGCAACTAATTAAGAGGAGCCGCATCATGGCCAACATGACTTATACCCAAGCCGGTTATCAGCAGTCCAGCGAACTGAATCTGGTTGCTCGTGCCAAACAAATCTTCCTGACCTGGTTGGAACGTAGTCGCAGTCGTCGTCAACTCTCCGAGTTGCCTGCCTACCTGCTCAAAGATATCGGTCTGAACGAATCCGATCGCTATCAGGAAACCACCAAGCCGTTCTGGCGTGGTTGATTGACCAGGCACGGATGCCTCGTTTTTCTTCCGCCGGCCAATAGTGCCAACAAGAGCCTCTCTGCCATATCCTCCGCACGCTGCTAGCATCATCCCCCTTCTTGCCGTTTCTGCTCAGAATTACTCCTTTATCCCTTGTCTCTGCATCCTTTCCTGCCCCTCTTGCATTGTTATGCTAATGGTTGAATTTGTTTAAAAAATTGTTTTTAAGCCAAAGCGCTCCCGTATAATCGGCGCCATCGACACTGACAAGATGGTGAAACGGATGATCCCTCAACATGATTTCCTGGCGCTGACCCGCCGTCACGAATGGCAGCTCGATCCCTTCTCCTTTTCCCTGGCCGATGGGGCGCAGGCACAGGTGTGGGATACCGGGGTGCTCTGCATCGAACCGGCCAGCCAATTGCGCGCCGAGCCGCTCAAGGAGATAGTGCTCTCCTGCGGTATCCATGGTAACGAGACGGCCCCCATCGAGATCTGCAATCAGCTGCTCGGCAAGTTGCTCAGTGGCGAGCTGAGTGCCCGTCACCGGGTGTTGTTCCTGTTTGGCAATCCGGCGGCCATGAATCTGGGGGTGCGCGAACTGGAAGAGAACATGAACCGGCTGTTTAGCGGCGCCCACAGCAAGGGGGTGGGGCTGTGCAACAGAGAGCGGATCCGCGCCATGCGTCTCGAGCAATATGTGTCCCGCTTCTACTCGCATCCCGGGGCCGAGCGCCTGCATTATGATCTGCATACCGCCATTCGCGGCTCCCGTCACGAGAAGTTTGCCGTTTATCCTTTCCCCCATGATCGCCCCTACAGCCAGGAGCAGATCCGCTTCCTCGGCGCCTGCGGGGTGCGCACCATACTGCTCTCCAACGGACCAACCACCACCTTCAGCTATTACAGCGTCCGCCACCATGATGCTTACGGTTTTACGGTGGAGCTCGGCAAGGTGCGTCCCTTTGGCGAAAATGACATGACCCGCTTCATCGAGGCCAGGCAAGCACTGCAGGAGCTGGTGTGCGAGGCGAGCGTGACGCTGGAGCCCTGGCGGCCCGAGGATTTCAACATCTTTGCCATCGATCGGGTGATCAACAAGCGCAGCGCCGATTTTCACTTCCTGTTTGCCAGCGATGTCGACAATTTCACCGAATTTCCCCAAGGGTTTGTCTTGGCGGAAGATGGGGCGCTGCGCCATGTGGTGGAGAAAGAGCGGGAAGCCGTGGTATTTCCCAATGCCAATGTGGCCATCGGCCAGCGAACCATGCTGCTGGTGGTGCCAACCCGGCTGTGGGATGCCTGATCCCCTGACAACGAGTCCCCTTGGCGGGACGGGCCTGGCGGTCAGATGATGGAAAAAGGAGCCGAGATTGGCTCCTTTTTTGTTGCCTGCGCGTCAGACCGATTGGCTGCTTATTGAGCTAAATAAAGAGGATATCACTGGGGTTATTTGCTTTTGCCGCATTGCGCTTTGCTTAACAACTTGTTTACATTTTAAGGGTCGCCGCTGGTGGTGACGCAATCACGGCAAGGAGCCAGTTATGACCCATGTCGACATCCCCTTCCTTCGTTACCTCGATGAGGAGGGGCGCCCGGTCGCCACACTTCCGACCTGGCTGGACAAGGAGTTGCTGCACACTTTCTACCGCAACATGGTGATGGTGCGTAGCTATGACAAGAAAGCAATCGCCCTGCAACGCACCGGCAAGCTGGGGACCTTCCCCTCCCATCTGGGGGCCGAGGCGGTCGGCATTGGCGTCGGTCTCGCCATGCAGGCCCAGGATGTCTATGTGCCTTACTATCGCGACATGCCCACCCTGTTCGTGCGCGGCGTACCCATGGAGAAGAATCTCCAGTATTGGGGGGGGGATGAGCGGGGCAGCGTCTTCAACAAGCCAGATGGCACGCCATCTGAGGACTTGCCCATCTGCGTGCCCATCGCCACGCAAGTGACCCATGCCTGCGGCGTGGCGGCCGCCTTCAAGCTGCGCAACCAGCCCAGGGTCGCCGTGGTCACCATCGGCGATGGCGGTACCTCCAAGGGCGATTTTCTGGAGGGGCTCAACTGTGCCGGTGTCTGGCACCTGCCCATGGTGATGGTGATCAACAACAACCAGTGGGCGATTTCAGTGCCACGCAAACTGCAATCTTCCGCGCCGACCCTGGCCCAGAAGGGCCTTGGTGCCGGGGTGCCCAGCATTCAGGTTGATGGCAATGATGTACTCGCCGTCTACGATGCCACCCTGAGTGCGGTGGAACGGGCCCGCGCCGGCAAGGGTCCCACCCTGATCGAGGCCATCAGCTACCGGCTCGGCGACCATACCACCGCCGATGATGCGACCCGCTACCGCGATGCCGCCGAGGTTGAGGCTGCCTGGGCCAAGGAGCCGGTCAAGCGATTGCGCCAGTTCATGGCCGAGCGAGGCTGGTGGGACGAAGCTCAGGAGCAGGCTCTGCTGGCCGAAGCCGCGAAGGCAGTAGATCTCGCTGTTGCCGCTTATGAGTCACTGACGGAGCAACCGCCGGAGTCCCTCATCGATTACCAGTTTGCCGAGCTGCCCCAGGATTACCTTGGTCAGCGTCAGCGCATCATCGACAAGGCTATGGCCGGGCAGGGAGGGCGACACCATGAGTGACATGACACTGCTCGAGGCCATCAATCTGGCCCTGCATCATGAGATGGCGCGAGACCCGGATGTGGTGGTGCTGGGGGAGGATGTGGGGGTCAACGGCGGGGTGTTTCGCGCCACCGTCGGCCTGCGTGACAAGTTTGGCTTCAAGCGGGTGATCGATACCCCGCTGGCGGAAGGACTGATCGCCGGGGTGGCGGTCGGCATGGCGACCCAGGGACTCAAGCCGGTGGCCGAGTTCCAGTTTCAGGGCTTCATCTTCCCCGGCATGGAGCAGATCATCTGTCAGGCGGCGCGGATGCGAAACCGCACCCGGGGCCGGCTCAGTTGCCCCATCGTCTATCGCTCTCCTTATGGCGCAGGTATCCACTCCCCGGAGCATCACAGCGAGAGCGTGGAGGCGCTGTTTGCCCATATTCCCGGCTTGCGGGTGGTGATCCCATCCAGTCCCAAGCGGGCCTATGGCTTGTTGCTCTCGGCCATTCGCAGCCCGGATCCTGTGATGTTTTTCGAGCCGGATCGTATCTATCGCGCCATGAAATCCGATGTGGTGGATGACGGGATCGGGTTGCCGCTGGATGTCTGTTTCACCTTGCGTACCGGTCATGATCTGACGATTGTGGCCTGGGGAGCCTGTATTTTGGAGGTGATGCGTGCCAGCCAGGCGCTGAGTGATGAGGGCATCCAGTGCGAGGTGCTGGATCTCGCCACCATCAAGCCCCTCGACATGGCGAGCATACTCGCCTCGGTACGCAAGACCGGCCGCCTGTTGGTGGTCCATGAGGCGTGCGGCAGCTTCGGGGTGGGTGCCGAGATAGTGGCAAGGGTGACGGAAGAGGCGTTTACCAGCCTCAAGGCGCCTCCCAAGCGACTCACCGGCGTCGATGCCGCAGTGCCTTATTACCGCAATGAGGAGCACTACCTCATCACCGAACAGGATATCGCCCTGATGGCGCACCAACTGATGGAGAACAAGTGGCTATGAACTATTTCACATTGTGGTGCTCTGGCCGCCGAGCCCAAAAGAGCCATGAGATGTCTCAACGTTTGGTGATGTCCCCGCGGATGGAGAACTGGTCATGAAATATTTCAAGTTGCCGGACTTGGGCGAAGGGCTGGCCGAGGCGGAGATCGTGGAGTGGAAAGTCGCTGCGGGCGATGAGGTCAAGGTCGATCAGGTACTGCTCTCGGTCGAGACGGCCAAGGCGCTGGTGGATGTACCTTCGCCAGTCAATGGCATCATCGCTCGGCTCTGTGGTAAGGAAGGAGACATCTTGCATATAGGTGCCCCCCTGGTGGAGTTTGAGGGAGGGGAAGATGACGGCACTGTCGTGGGCAAGATGAGCAGCAGTCAGCAGCATATAGAGGATCACTTCGTGGCGGGGGTACTGGCGCCGGGTGGCCGCTTGGTGCAGGCCATGCCGGTGGTACGTCAACTCGCCCAGCAGCTGGGGATCGACATCAATGGTCTCAAGGGCAGTGGCGCCGGTGGTCTGGTGTTGGAGCTGGATGTACAGCAGGCATTCGAGGCACAGCAGGAGAGCGGCAACGAGTTTCTCAAGGGGGCTCGCCGGGCCATGGCCAAGGCAATGGAGCACTCGCATCGCACAGTGGTGCCGGTCAGCATCACCGATGAGGTCGATCTGCGCGCCTGGCGGGTCGATGAAGATGTGACAGTGCGTCTTGTCAAGGCGATCGGCGTCGCTTGCCGGGCCGAACCATCGATGAACGCCTGGTTCGATGGTGAGACCTTGTCGCGACGACTGTTTACCGAGGTCAATGTGGCCATCGCGGTGGATTCGCGCCATGGACTCTATGTCCCCGTGATGGAGAATGTGGCCGAACGCGAGCCTGCCGACATTCGCCAGGGGCTGGATCGCATGATAGCTGACGTCAAGGCGAGGGCTGTGCCGCGGGAGATGCTGCAGGGGGCGACCATCACCCTCACCAACTTCGGCGCCATCGCTGGTCGCTACGCCAGCCCGATAGTGACCCCGCCCCAGGTGGCCATCATTGGGGCGGGGACACTGTTCGATAAGGTGGTGTTCGTGCAAGGGGAGGCCAGACCGGTCAGGGCGCTGCCACTGTCGATGACCTTTGACCACCGAGCCTGTACCGGCGGTGAGGCGGCCCGCTTCCTCAAAGCGCTGGTCAAGGCGCTGGAAGCCGCCACCTGTTAGGCCTTGTGCCCTGCCGTTGGTAGGGCACAAATATGTTTGCGTAATGAGCAAAGCTACGTATAATCAGTCGAGCTTGAAAAAGGCAATATTTATGTTACTGAATACGATGTATTACATCCCCTTCTAGTGCCCATAAGTCATTTCCTCTTTTCGAAGCTTTATCCGCCTTTCAAGGCACGAGTAATTTTTGAATACAGGTTTAATAGATATGTCTAACATGATCACCGGTACCGTTAAATTCTTCAACGAAACCAAAGGCTTCGGCTTCATCCAGCAAGAAAATGGCCCGGATGTGTTCGTACACTTCAGCGCCATTCAAGGCAACGGTTTCCGTACCCTGGCTGAAGGTCAGCGCGTACAGTTCACCGTGACCCAAGGTCAGAAAGGCCCGCAGGCTGAGAACGTAACCGCTCTGTAATTGTTACAGAATTTAAGAAAGCCGTGGTGCCTCTGGTACCACGGCTTTTTGTCTATCTGGGCTTTGCCAACCGGATGCCAGAGACAGATCTGGCGACTATTTCCTCTCGGTATAACCACTCCTGCACGGGATGATTGTTTGCGCGGCTATCAATGAAATGACAGCGGCCATACCGGGTTGAGCGTGCTTGATCTCGCCTGAGTGTGTTAAAAACAAGGTATCAACAGGCACAGGATTGTTCGGCAGGTTTGTCTATGAAGAGGGGGATTTGGTTAGCCGCTTGTCTGGCGGCCGGTGGGGCATTAGCCTTGCCACCATCGCATGTTCAAGCTGACCTGGTCGCCGAGACAACGCCTGACCTGGTCGCCGCCGAGCAGGCGCGCCTCACTTGTCTGCAATTTTTGCATGTTCGGCTGGGGGGAAAGATCGCGCCCATCAGCATGGAGACCCGCCCCGTGCCCCACAGGGAGCAACAGTGGCTGGTGGACGGCAATGTAAAAGGACCCGAAGGTCCTTTGCTGTTTGCGTGTCACCTGCAGCAGGGCGCACGCTGGGAATTGTTGAACTTCTCGCTCTGGGCGGCGCCTACGCCACCGGCCTGAGGGCAACCAGCAGGTGTTGAAGGTGCTCAACCATCGTCATGCCAAAGGGGGTCAGGTAGCCGCCATCTTCGGTGCTGATCAGACCCTGTTGATGCAGGCGTCCTGCCGCCTGGCGGAGAGCATCACTCATATCACTACGTAACTTGATCCCCACACTCAAATTCGCTGGATCAAAGCAGGCCAGTACTTTCAGTTCATGGACAAAGTCTTCAGAAATCTGGTCGATCCCAATCATGGACAGGCTCCTTACGCTAATGATGTATGCAAATTAGCACTCCCCGGAGGAGTTTAGTGGGCGCTGGGTCAAAGTATTGGCGATTATGGCGGGCGGGCTGGCTGTATGGTGATTTTTCAGGCAGTCAGTGCGGTGAGCATTGCCGCTCGCCGTGATAGGATAGGGCCTCATCGGCCTAATCCCCGTATTCCCTTGTCCAAGGCAACCCGCATGACCCGCATCATATTGATTTCTCTGCTTCATCGCCTTTCGCCCCAGTTTCCCATCTATCCGGTGGCGCAACTCTTGCCTCAGTTGAGCGAACACAAGGGGGAGGTCTGGTTGCCTCCGCTGAGCACTCCCGACGTGGCGGCCCTGCGCGCCAAGGTAGCCCCGCAAGCACAACGCGAGTTTGCCTCCCTTGCCACTGGCTGGTGTGATTTTGCCGCGAGCGACAGTGGTGATACGCCTGAGCTGGACGCCTTGGCCAGTTATGATGAAGAGATGCTCGATAACCTGCGGCTCTACTGGGGCAGTGCGGCCAAGATCAATCACCCGATCACCGATAATCTGTTTGAGCTGCGCAGGGGGGTAGTGGATGAGGCTCATGGCACCAAGCTGGCCGACGCCTGGGAACGCCAGCAAGAGCTGCGATTTACGCAGTTGATGTCGGCGGCCCAGGGGCAGGATCTGCTCTGTTTCGTCGAGGTCGAAGCGGCCTATTGGCTGCGCCAGCGCCTGAGTGAGCAGGCCGAGATAGAGCTGCATATTCCCGCTCTGTAGAGGGACCCTGTCCGCTTTGCCAAGTACAGCCCTCTGTACGAGTCGCTCTGCTTAGCCAAAGCCTATCTGGTGCGCACTATGGGTGTACTGGCGACCCGAACGGGTCACGTGACCTCCATTCACTGGACAAGGCTGCGGCAAGATGTGAACATGTCGCCCTTTATTGCGCGAGCCTACCCGGTTCGGGTCCTCATAGACTCGGCAGCCCGGGCCCGTCGTGATCCTTAGCACTGCATAAGAGACTTGACCATGAGCTATGAACTGACCGATACCGAGCGCAACGCCGCGCTGCAACTGAACGCCGACTACCGCTACGATCACTTCATCAGCAAGCTGGTCGAGCATGAAGAGCTGTTCGTGCTGACCGACGAACACGGCGTCATGATGCTGACCACCGAAGACGAAGACTGCATCCCGGTGTGGCCGCACCCCGAATACGCCCAGGCTTGGGCTGAAGGCGAGTGGGCCGAGTGCAAGCCGCAGTCCATCACCCTCAAGGTATGGCTGGAGCGCTGGGTTGAAGGCATGGAGCAGGATGAACTCTGCGTGGCCGTCTTCCCGACACCGGATCAGGAAGGCATCGTGCTTGAGCCTGCCGATGTGGCCGATGCGGTTGCCCAGAAGCAGGCCAAGCGCGGTTAATTCCTCCGTCTGTGCTAAACACAACCCCGCCATTGGCGGGGTTGTGTCATTTTGGGCATGGCGATGGCTCAGGGTTGCAGGTAGCGGGTGTCGCGGATATTGACCGGGGGGAAGCGGGTGCCTTGCTTGATGGCGTTCAGGGTCTCCTTCTTCACCGTCTCATCTATCCAGAACAGACCGCCGTAGCTGTAGCCGGAGTTGAAGCCATCAAGGGGCCAATAGAGCACCTCGCTCTTGGCGGTGGCGATACCCTTGGGCAATTTGATCCAGCGCCAAGCCCCTTCCCGGGTATAGGGAACCTGATAGGTGGGCACGAAGCTGGCCAGCTCATAGAGCCGGGCCTGGATCTGCCGTGACAGTTCGGCTTTCTTGGCAAAATCGAACTCCTTGTCGTACTGCTCCACCAGGGCTGTGATGGCGTCATCATCGATGTTCATGATGTTGTTGGTCTGTGGCTTGTGGGCGTTGACCTTGTGGAAATATTCCCAGTAGGCGGGATAACGCCCCGTACTCCAGGCCATCCAGGCGCTCTGGTGTTTCTTCTCCAGCATGGCCTTGAAGCCCGCTGAGGCATCCATCAGGTTGAGCTCCAGATTAAGACCCGCTTTTTTGGCCTCTTCACGCAGCATGGTGAGGCGCTGGGAGTGTTCCGAGGTGGTGTAGATCACACTCAGTGACAGTGGCCTGCCCTTGGCATCTTGCAATATGCCGTCTGGCCCGGCCTGGGTGAAACCCGCTTTGGCAAAATAGTCACGGGCAATTTTAGGGTCGAAGGGGCGCGCCTTGAGGGCGTTATTGGTGAAGTCTCCCTGACCAGATCCATAGTTGTTGAGACGCTGGTAGTCGCCGCGCAGCAAGGTACTCAGCATCTTGTCGATGTTGAGGGCGTACTGGATGCCGAGCCGGACATTGAGGTCGCTCAGCAAAGGATCGTCGATGTTGAGGTAGAGACCGGTCGGGGATTGCGGCGTCTGGGTATAGAACCAGATGCGGTCTATGTAGCCCTTGTCAAATTCGGGGGTCTTGGTCTTGTCGTGCCACCAGTTTGGGATCACCAGGCCGAAGGTATCCAGTTCGCCGCGCAAAAAGTGCTGCCAGGCAATGTTGAGATCGCGCAGCACCTTGATCTGGATGCGGTCGGGATTGAACCTGTGCTGGAAGTAGCGCTCATTGTTACCCCACCAGTCGGGAATGCGGCTGAAGGTGACGGATTTTCCTTTCTTGACCTCGGTGAGTTGATAAGGCCCAGTGACCGGCAATACCTTCCAGTTGTACTCCCGTACCCAGCTGTCATCGAGTGTGATGGCGTGACTGGGTTCGGGGGAGAAGGGGAGGGAATCGAGCAAGTCTTCCCGGCTCTTCTCGCTGCCGCTGGTGATGGCCAGAGTGTGGTCATCGAACTTGATCACATCGACAATCTGGGTGCTGTAGTAGTTGTTGTACCAGGGGGCATTGATCTGCTTGCTGCGCAGCATCTTGAGGGTGAACAGGAAGTCGTCTGCGCTGACCGGTACGCCATCGGACCAGCGGGCCTTGGGGTTGATGCGAAAATACATGGTCTTGTGATCGGTCCCGAACGCCCACTGGTTGGCCAGCATGGGAATAGGGTTGCCGGTATCCGGATGGCTGGCCAGCAGGGGCAGCCGGTTCTCCCTCATATAACCGGCGAAGGCGCCATTGGCATCGGGGCCATAGTTGCGCAGGGTCAGCGGAAAACTGGTCATGAAGGTGCGAAAGGTGCCGCCCCGCTGAGCCGCCGGATCGGCATAGACGGGATCCGTATCGTTGCTTTCCCACTTGAGATCCGGTGGCAGGGTGGCACTCCAGCCGAGCTGAGTCCAGCACAGGGCGAGGGCGGCGGCCCCCAGATGATTCAGTCGCATATCCTTTGCTTCCTTGTCGTGGCTGCGTGTTGATGTTCTTATCTTACAATAGCGGGCCGAGCCATTGGCATGAGCCCATCATGAGAGGCAGTTAGGCTCGGGTCAATGGTTTGGACAGAGCCAGGCGTCCTCCCAGCAGGTGGACCAGGAAGCCGAGCAGTACCAGCGCCGAGCCCAGCCACTGCAAGGGGGTTGGATGCTCATCGAGCAAGATGGCGGCAGTCACCATGCCGACGCAGGGGACCAGCAGGGAGAGCGGCGCCACTTGGGCTACGGGGTAGCGCATCAGCAGCCGTCCCCATAGCCCGTAGCCGAGCCAGGTGGCGACCAGTGAGAGATAGAGCACGCAGAGCAAGCCTTTCCAGCTGAAGTGTTGCAGGCTGTGGACGATAAGTTCCGGCCCTTCGAACAACCAGGAGAGAGCGAGAAACGGCAGTATGGGTACCACGCCTCCCCAGGCAATCAGGCTGGGCAGGGACGTCTGGTAGCGCAATCCAATCTGGCGGTTGATGACGTTACCGAGTCCCCAGCAAGCGGAGGCGCACAGGGTCAACATGAACCCGAGCAGAGTCAGGTTGCCTTGACCATGGGTGGCGATGAGGTAGAGGCCGGCTCCCGCCAGCGGCAGGGCAATCCAGTGGTGGGGTTGCCAGCGCTCCCCCAGCCAGATCATGGCGAACAGCAGGGTAAATACCACTTGGGATTGCAGCACCAGAGAGGCCATGCCTGCGGGCATGCCGAACTTCATGGCACTGAACAAGAAGGCAAACTGCCCCAGGCTGATGGCTCCGCCATAGGCCAGCAGCCAGCGCCAGGGGATGGTGGGTTTGGGGACCAGCAAGATGGCGGGGAAGACGACACCAATAAAACGCAGCGCACCGAGCAGCAGCGGAGGTATTCCCTCCAGCCCCCACTTGATCACCACAAAATTGAGACCCCAGCAGAGGATAACCAGGGCGGCCAGACACTTGTCCTTGGCTTGCATGAGACTTCCTTGTTTGACATCACAGGTAATGATCCCGCCAGGACCGGCAGGCAAGTGGTCGAGGATAACCCCGGCAGGGGGTCCGGCGTCAACCGGGACGCCAGTGTCAGGCTCATTTAGGTAGGCGGTGGATCGCATAACATATGGCGTTTGAACGGCGATGCCCGAAGCCGTTCGTGATAGAGGGGATCCTTTGAAAGCATGCCTTGATTGGCGTGTCGGTTCACGCAGCAGGGAATTGTTCGGGAGGGTGCAGTGCGGACTAAACTCTAGGAGACAGCCCCGCTGGGCGGGTTGCGATCAATGATCAAACGGAGGTACTCCATGAGCGATCATTCCCTACTACCCCATGGCGAGGATCTGCGCCGGGCGGTGCGTTGGTTGGCCGAGGGGCATGCCAATGACCCCCACGCCATCGAGGAGGCCTGCCTGCGTTTCGATCTCTCTCCTCTTGATGGGGAGTTTCTCATCACCCACTGGACCGTGCCTGGTAATAGCACCAGTCGGCCAGCCTGATGCTGAGCCGTGTCGGATCCTGTAGGGCACTGGGTTGTCGTCAGACGAAGTTAGCGAGGGTGATGCCATAATCCTTGGGATCCACGGTACTCTCTATGGTCTCATTGACGCCGGGTTTGGCAAGGTCGAGCAGTTGTACTTCCAGATAGTGCCGTTGGGCGGCGTGATAGATAACCTTGACCAAGGGTTTGAGCGGCGTCAGTTCGTTGCGCTGCATCACCAGGGCTAAGCGCTGATTGGAGAGCAGCACCAGGGTACCGACCGGATAGACCCCCATGCACTTGATAAAACGCGTCACCAGTCCCTCATCGAAGTGAGTGACCGCCCCCTTGAGCAGGATCCTGAACGCCTGGGTCGGCTGCATCCCCTGTTTGTAGACCCGGTCTGCCGTCACCGCATCATAGACATCGACGATGGCACTCATGCGCGTATAGAGAGAGAGCTGCTCGCCCTGAAGCGAGCGAGGATAGCCGGAGCCATCGAGCCGCTCATGGTGATTGGCCGCCACCTCCAGCATGGTGGGGGTGATGCCGGTGGTGGCCTTGAGGATGTCGTGACTGTGCACCACGTGTTCGCGCATGATGGCAAACTCCTCATCGGTCAGCTTGCCCGGTTTGTTGAGCACGGCATCCGGGGTCATTATCTTGCCCACATCATGGAGCAGTCCCCCCAGGGTCAGCTCCTTGAGCACGTTGCGCTCGAGCCCCAGATAGCGGCCAAAGTTGGCGAGCAGTATGGCCACGTTCATGGAGTGCTCCATCAGGTAGGCATCCTTGGCACGGATGCGCGCCAGGCAGAGCATGGCATCCCCGTGGCTGAACATGGTGTCGACCATCTCCTCGGCCACGGCGGCGAGCGGCGTGATGTCGATGGGTTCGCCGGCCTTGAGATGGCGAATGAACTTGCCTTGCAGCTCGCGAGCTTCTTGATAAAGGCGGCGGATCTTGAGCTCGCGCCCTTCCCCCTGAACGCGGGGCTCTTGCATGGCGCGCATCGACGGGATCGGCGCGCCCGGCTTGTCGGTCGCCTCCGGGGCCTTGTCCTGACTCAGTTGGCTGCGACTGAGATCGACCCGTACCCTCAGCACGCCGCGAGCCACCAAGGCTGCAATCTGGCGCTCGTTGCTGACCAGCCCGCTCTGGACAATCTCCATTTCACCCCGCTGGCTGATGATGCCCACCACGAACATGCCAGGCTTGAGGTTACTGACAGTGATGACGGGGTGGGGGGAGGCTGAGATCATAGGTTTCCGCCTTTATTATGGTGTCGGTTAACTAAGGCCGATGATGGAGGGAGTCTACCCCTGTTTCCGAGTGCGTCACAGGTCGGGCTGGCGTTAATGCTGGAGTTGTCACGGTTGGACTATATAATGTCGCCCTTTTCCCGATGGCAATATTGAGGTAGTGAATGCGGCTCGATAAATTTCTTTGCGACTGCTCCGATCTGACCCGCTCCCTGGCGGGCCGAGTGATCAGGCGAGGAGAGGTCATAGTGGATGGCATTGTGGTCAAACAACCCGCTTTCCATATCAATGAACAGAGCCAGATCGAGTTTGACGGCGTCACGCTGAGCCTAGACAGGCGCAACCGCTACTTCATGCTGCATAAACCGGAAGGCTATGTCTGCTCCAATGAGGATCCGGACCACACGACAGTGTTCGCGCTGCTGGATGAGCCGGCTGTCGGCAAGCTGCATGTGGTGGGTCGCCTCGATCTCGATACCACTGGCCTGGTGCTGATCAGCGACGATGGCCAGTGGTCCCATCGCATTACCTCGCCACGCCATGAGTGTGCCAAGACTTACCGGGTCTGGCTGGCGGATCCGGTACACCAGGATGCGATATCCCTGTTTGCCGATGGTGTTTTCCTGCGCAACGAGACAGATAAAACACGCCCGGCCAAGCTCGAACTGCTGGGCGAGTGCGAGGCGAGACTGACCATACAAGAAGGCAAGTACCATCAGGTAAAACGGATGTTCGCCTCCATCGGCAACAAGGTAGTCGGCCTGCACCGTGAGCAGATCGGCAGTCTGATGCTGGATGAGACCTTGGAACTTGGTGAGTACCGCGAACTGACTGCCGAAGAGATTGCCCTGTTCTGAGCAAGGTTGTCGTAAGCAATCCGCTGTTGAACAATAGGGTGCCCGGTGAGTGGCTCGAGGATATCGGATGGTAAGACGGCGGGGGCTGACAGGCCCCCGCCGTTTTTTGTGGTCGGCATCAGTCGCTTTATCAATTCATCGTCCCATCCCTGAATGTCAGGGGCCACGTATCTCCAACCCCATGCGATGGGGCGCGACTCAATGGCCGTTACTCATGCCCAGTACCAGTATGGTGCCCAAGGTGGCGAGCAGGGCGCCAGCCCAGGCGGGCAGACTGGGGCGCTGACCCGAATGCCACCAGAGCAGGGGGAGCAGCACCACCGGGGTGGTGGCGGAGAGAATGGCCACCATGCCCACATCGCCCTGGCGCAGAGCCACCAGGATCAGTGTCATCCCCAGGGCCATGGCCAGGAAGCCATTGATCCCTATCATGGCAAGGATGGAGCGATTGATCGGGTTGAGCGGCATGGCGAGGGGCACCCGCAACAGACGCAGCACGCAATGGGCAAACAGGGCGCTGGCCATGCGCACCCCGGAGGCGCTGACCGGATCTATGTCGCTGCCTGCCATCACCGGCTTGGCAATGATGGCCCCCAGGCTCTGGCACAGGGCGGCGGTCAGGCCAAGTCCGATGCCGATGGCGATGTGGCCGCGAACTTGTTCCCAGTCATGGGACTGGCCGCGCCGGCCAAACAGTATGGCCAGCATGACCCCGATGAGCACCAGCAGGGCGCCAAGCAGCCGCCAGCCAGACAGCGTCTCGTCAAACAGCCAGAGGCCAAGCAGGGCGGAGAAGAGCGCATGGCAGGAGAAGAGCAGGCCGCTGCGACGTGGCCCTAGCCGGTTCATGCAGGCGAACAGGGCGGTATCGCCGATAAAGATGCCGATGAGGCCAGAGAGGATCAGCAGAGGCACGGCCCCGCCACTCAGGCTCTGCCAGCCCCCTGTCGCCAGGCTGGCGCCCCCCAGCATCAGGCTGACCAGAAACATGCGCCAGCGACTGTAGGCGAAGGCCCCCAGATGGCGAGCCGGTTTGACCGATATCAGGGCGGCGACCGCCCATAAACTGGCTGCAGCCAGCGCCAGCCACTCGTACCCCATAAAGCCCCCCGAACAGGCAGTCAGAAAAAGGTGTCAGGTGGCCACCATTGCCACTCCCTTGACCTTTATAAAACAACGGAAAAAGTCACTGGAAAACCGTATCAGGCCGATAGCTGCCTCAGTGGCTCATACTTCATACAAACAGCGGGAAAAAATAGCCCGAAAGACTCCATCTCAGGGGCGAGCCGGATACAATACGGGGCGTTTTCGGGGATAACAAGGACGGCATCATGCATTCGTCATCAGGCGCGCCGTCGGCCTTCCCCTCTTGTTGATAAAGCATTGCGAAAAGAGGTCAGTTGTATGCGTCATCGTGCTATCCATCCCGTCCTGCGTCGGGTCTCCTCCCTGTTGTGTGCCTTGCTATGCGGCGGCACCCTGAGTCAGGGCGCCTTCGCTACGCCCGTCGATGCCATCGCGGACCTCGCCCCCCGCCAGACCCTGGTCAAGGGCAATGGTGCCGAGCCGGAGTCCCTGGATCCGGCCCTGGTGCGTAGCGGCTTTCCCGGTGAAGTCATCCTGGTCGACCTGTTCGAGGGACTGGTGAGCGAAAATGGAGAGGGCAAGATAGTACCGGCCCAGGCAATGCGCTGGGAGCAGAGTCCGGATGGTCTGGAATGGCGCTTCTTCCTGCGTCCCAACCTCAGTTGGTCCAATGGCACGCCCCTCAAGGCCGAGGATTTTGTCTATGCCTGGCGCCGCCTGCTCGATCCCGCTCTCGCATCTCCTTCGGCGGAACTGATGCTGGCCACGGGCATCAACAATGCGGGTTCCATCTATGCCGGTGCCCTGGATCTGGACATGTTGGGGGTGGCCGCCGAGGGAGATCAGATCCTCAAGGTGACACTTGAGCGGCCCGTTCCCTATTTTTTGCAGCTCATCAGCCAGCGTCCTTTCGTGCCGGTGCCACGGCAAGTGATTGCCGAGTTCGGCAAAGGGTGGACCCAGCCCGCTCATCTGATCAGCAATGGGGCCTACCGGCTCACCAGCTGGGTGATGAACGAGCGGCTGGAGGCTGAGCGCAACCCCTCTTATTGGGACAACAACCACACCCGCATCGATAAGGTCACCTATCTGCCGCTTGCCTCACAGCATGCAGAGCGGCTGCGTTACGAGGCGGGAGAGATCCAGCTCACCAACAGAGTCGCCCAGGAGTACTATGCCCGCATCAAGGCCAGTGCCCCCGAACGGCTCTGGGGCCTGCCGCTGCTTGGCACCTATCTCTATAGCTTCAACCTGAACAAACCCGAGTTGCAGGACGTGCGGGTACGCCAGGCACTGAGCATGGTGCTCGACCGCCAGCTGCTGACCGCCAAGGTCAGTGCTCAGGGGGAGGTGCCCAGCTGGAGTCTGCTACCCGACATGCCGGGTTATATCGCCACCCTCCCTGAGCTGGCGAGCGCCACCCAGGATATCCGCAGCGCCATGGCCGCCAGACTCCTCAAGGAAGCAGGTATTGACGAGGCTCATCCTCTGCGCCTGACCCTCACCTACAACAACTCGGAGAACCACAAGCGCATGGCGCTGGCGGTAGCCAGCATGTGGAAGCCCCTCGGGGTCGAGGTCGAACTGCGCAACATGGAATGGAACGCCTATCAGGCGGCCAAGAACAGCAGTGACTTCATGATGGCGCGCTCCTTCCTGTTTGGTGATTATGTGGAGCCTTCTGCCATGCTCAATGCCCTGCGCTGCCTGGATCCGCAAAACGAGAGCGGTTACTGCAATCCCCAATATGATCAGCTGCTGGAACAGGCTGTTGTGACCCTGGATGAGCAGCGCCGCAATCACCTCTATCAGCAGGCTGAGCGTCTGCTGGAGCAGGATGTGCCCGTCATCCCTCTTTATCACTACAACCAGATGCGGCTGGTCGATCCCCTGTTGCGCGGTCTGCCCACCGCCAATCTCAAGGGGGCCATTGCCACCAAGGATCTCTATTTCGTCGCCCCCGAGAGGGCTGAGCGATGAAACTTGCCATTCTCTCGGATCTTCATGGCAGCCTGAGCGCGTTTGATGGCGTCATGGCCTGGCTCGCGCCCTGGCAGCCGGATCACCTGCTGCTGCTCGGGGATCTGCTCAACCATGGCCCGCGCAACCCGGTGCCCGAGGGCTACCAGCCAGCGGCCCTGGCCGAGCGGCTCAACACCATGGCGAGCCGCATCCTGGCGGTACGGGGCAACTGCGACTCGGAAGTAGATCAGATGCTGCTCGATTTTCCCATGATGGCGCCCTACAACCAGTTGCTGGTCGATGGGCGCCGCTGGTTCATGAGCCATGGTCATCTCTATCAGGCGGATGGCGTGCCCCTGCCACCGGGCAGCCTTTACCTGAGCGGTCATACCCACCTGCCCGAGCTGACATGCACCGGGGAGGGGGATCTGAGGAGGATCATGGTCAATCCGGGCTCGATCTGTTTTCCCAGGGGCGAACTGCCTGCCAGCCTGATCTGTTATGAAGCGGGGGAGTTGAGTCTGCGGGCGGCGCAGGATGGTCGTGTATTACAACGACTCTCCCTGACAGGGGGGTAAATCAGGGGGCTGTATCGAGAAAGGCGTGAGGTGGTGGTGAGCCTGAGTGCGCTACGCGATAAAACCATGGATCACGAGTTCGGGTCAGTAAAGGGATTAGCTGAGAAACAAGGCACAAAGGATGCACTGAAGAGTGCAGGGCAGGAAAAACGGGAGAGGTCAGGCCTTGATCCCCGGGGAGCGGGTACCGGAGCGGGTGTTGCCCTTGGCATCATAAGTGAGAGAGTTTCTGTCCCGCAGTTGGTTGAGGAATCCGGCGAGGCGACGATTGGAGACGATACTCAGTTCCAGCAGGCGACCATTGGTATCGTTTTGCTGCTGGCAGACGGCCAAAGCATCGGCGATCCTGGCCATGATATCCGGTTGGCTCGCGAGCCCATCCTGAAGATCAGGCTGTTCAGCCAGATTTTTATCCAGCGTCTCTATGGCGCCCAGCAACTGCTGTTTACGCTCGGCCAGCGTAGGCAACTCCAAGGCACGGCGTTGCTTGAGCAGTTCAAACTCCTCGCTCAGCAAACCCTGCATCTGGGCCAGCTGATCATGCTGTTGTTGCAGCAGTGCAGCCAGACTCATCATCCCAGGGTTTTTTCCAGCTTGGCTTCGAAGCTGAACATCTTCTTGGCAACCGCGTCGTTATTGACCTGGTACTGGCCACTGGCCACGGCTTTCTTCAGGCTCTCCACCCGACTCTCATTTCCGGTCGATGCCGAGTTGAGGTTCTTCTGTACTTGTTGCAACTGTTGCGCCTCACTGGTCAGGGAGACTGAATCGACCTTGACCTGAGTGGCGCGGGCATCTTGTCCGCCGTTGGTCGACTTGGCCACGCTGCTCTGGCTGTTACCGGTATTATTTTGTACCCGATTACCTGCCAAGTTGTTGATATTGTTAATAGCCATATGGGTTACCTTAATTCGCTTTGCTGCCTGCTTACCCGTTTATCGGTCTAACCTGCCGGAACTTTAGGGAAAATTACCAAAAAAACGTTCAGAAGCTGACGATAACGGAGCCGACTGACTGCACTTGGCCCTGCACCGTCCTGCCGGACCTGATATTAATCAGCTTGATCATGTCGCCGAAGCTGCCATCTTGCAAGGCGCGAGCCATGGTTTTGATCTGCATGCTGCTGTTTTCGGCAATGAGGGTAACCTGATCCCCTTTGCAGATCACACAAATCTGGTTGAGACGCACCGGTTGGCCGGGTCTGAGTTCGCGTTTGCTGCGCGTGCCGACCAGTGCCTCTATGTCCTGTATATAGTCGCCACGGATCTGGGTCTGATCCTCATAGGCCTGGATCAGCTGGCTGCGACCGAGGATATCCCCCTTGGCGATGGCTTCCGAGACGGTGATATAGGGCTTTTGAATGCTGACCCGCACCGGCAGATAGAGATCCCAGCCCGGCGTCTCGTTGCACTTGAGGTAGATGGTGGTGTTGCGTCTGATCTCCATCTTGGCAGGCAAGCTGATGTCGAGATCACTCTCGCAAGCGGTGAGCTGTAGACGGGCATCTATACTGGCGGCGCTGACCTCGGCCCGGGCATCGAGGGGCAAGGAGAGCTGATCCCGGACAAAGTCCTCCGCCCGGGCTTGCAGCTCGGCACTGATATCGGATGCCAAGGCCTGGCTGGCCCCGCTGAGCAGCAACAGGATGAGGAAAAGTCTGTTAATCATTTTCGTCCGCTGGTCGATAAGTGGATAACGTATAAGACAACTGTTCACTATGCTTGCGCCAAGATGGGTTTCTGGAACCGCTGGAAATCTGGCGCGAGTCAACATGGCGCATGCTCAACATGCATGAATAATGCCAGGCGTTTTTTAGGGAGTGTTTATGGCCGGTATTCTGGACTCGGTAAACCAACGGACTCAACTGGTCGGGCAAAATCGCCTGGAGTTGTTGCTGTTTCGACTCAATGGGCGTCAACGATTTGGCATCAACGTCTTCAAGGTGCGTGAGGTGCTACAGTGTCCTCCCTTGACTGTCATGCCCAAGCTCAACCCTTGCATTCGTGGTGTGGCGCATATTCGTGGTCAGACTATCTCGGTGATCGATATCAGCATGGCGATGGGCAATAGGCCCATCGCCGATCTTTCCAAGTGCTTCATTATCATCTCGGAATACAACCGATCCATCCAGGGCTTCCTGGTGCAGTCGGTCGAACGAATCATCAACATGAACTGGGAATCTATCTTGCCGCCACCCAAGGGGGCAGGGCGCATCAACTACATGACGGCGGTCACCGAGGTCGATGGCGAACTGGTGGAGATCCTTGATGTGGAGCGGATCCTCAACGAGATCTCTCCGGTGTCGACGGAAGTGAGCCAGGAGCTGGTGGCGGTGAGCACAGAGCACAGCACCCAGGGGCGCCCCGTGCTGGTGGCCGATGACTCCTCGGTGGCGCGCAAACAGGTACAACGGGCACTCGATGCCATCGGCGTGCAATGCGTGCTGGCAAAAGATGGCCGCGAGGCTCTCAACATGCTGTTGGAGATGGCTAAAAATGGCCCGATCAAGGATCAAATCGCCCTGGTCATCTCGGACATAGAGATGCCCGAGATGGATGGTTACACCTTCACCGCCGAGATCCGCAACAATCCCAGCCTGAAGGATTTACATGTTATCCTGCATACCTCCCTCAGTGGGGTGTTCAACCAGGCTATGGTGCAGAAGGTCGGGGCGAACAATTTTATCGCCAAGTTTCAGCCCGATGAGTTGGCCAAGGCCGTTCAAGGCGCACTCTAAAACAAGAAGAACGCATACATGAAGACACTGTCAGACGACTTATATAAGCAATTCAGCAGCTTTCTGGCGCTGCAGTGCGGAATTGTGCTGGGTGACAACAAGCAATACCTGGTGAAGAGCCGCCTGTCCCCCTTGATGGCTCAGTTTGGCATCGAGAGTCTGTCTGAATTGGTGACTCGTTCCATGAGCCTGCGTGAGCGGGAATTGAAGATGGCGGTGGTTGATGCCATGACCACCAATGAGACCCTCTGGTTTCGGGATGCCTATCCCTTCCAGCTGCTCACCGACAAGCTGTTTCCCGAGCTTGGCAAGAGTGGCCGACCCATCAAGATCTGGTCGGCGGCCTCCTCCTCCGGCCAGGAACCTTACTCCATCGCCATGTCGGCGCTGGAGCAACAGGTCAAGCGTCCTGGCACCTTGCCGGGCGGGGTACAGATCATAGGCACAGATATCTCCAGCACTATGCTCAATCAGTGCAAGGAGGGGGTCTACGACAGCCTGGCACTGGCCCGTGGTCTCTCCCCCGAACGCAAGAAGATGTTCTTCGAGCCCCATGGTGACAACAAGATGCGAGTGGTGGACCGTGTCAGAAAATTGACAACCTTCCGCCCCCTGAATCTGCTGGAGAGCTACAGCTTGCTTGGCAAGTTTGACATCATCTTCTGCCGCAACGTGCTCATCTACTTTGCCCCTGAAGTGAAGTCAAAGATCCTCAACCAGTTCGCTGCCAGCCTGAATCCAGGCGGTTACCTGATGCTGGGAGCCTCGGAGTCCCTGGCGGGTCTCACCGACAGGTTCGAGATGATCCGCTGTAACCCCGGTATTGTTTACAAAGTCAAATAACTCCTCCCTATCTCCTCCTTTGGCACACCTCTTGCTAAGAATCCAGCAAGCAGGAGGTGTGTTATGGCAATTTCATTCGACAAGGCTTTTGGTGTTCATCAATACACGTTGAGCGTGCGCGCCAAACGTGCCGAGGTGCTATCTAGCAATATCGCGAACGCGGATACCCCGGGTTTCAAGGCCCGGGACATCAACTTCGCCGATGCCATGGCCCAGGCGCAGCAGCATCAGCAAGGGTTCAGTCTGGCCACGACCAGTGAGCGCCACTTCGCCTTGAACATGGACAAGCCGGGCACATCCCAGTACCGCAACCCGCTCCAGCCCGATACAGGGGACGGCAACACCGTCGATCTGCAGCAGGAACGCAGCGAGTTTTTGCGCAACAGCCTCGAATACCAGACCTCGGTTGAATTCATGAACGGCAAGATAAGCGGCCTGCTCAAGGCCCTCAAGGGAGAGCAGGGATGATGCAGCCTGAATGCCTCCTTAGCCACATAGCCGCCCACCTCATGAATGACCAGATACGCCGTGGCCTGGACCAGGCCTTGCAACAAAACAAGGAGCACAGCAATGAGTTTGTTCAAGGTCTTTGATATCGCAGGTTCCGCCATGAGTGCCCAGTCGGTGCGACTCAATACCGTGGCCAGCAACATGGCCAACGCCGACAGCGTCAGCTCCAGCGTGGAAGGAACTTACCATGCCAGGCGGCCAGTTTTTGCCGCTCAGCTTGAACAGGCCATGTCCGATGGACAGGGGTCGGTTGGCGTCGAGGTGAAGGGCATCGTTGAGAGCAAGGCTCCGCTGCTCAAGGAGTTCAATCCCAATCATCCCATGGCTGACAAGGATGGCTTCATCTTCAAGCCCAACGTCAACATGGTCGAGGAGATGGCTGACATGATCAGCGCCTCGCGCAGTTACCAAACCAACGTCCAGATTGCCGATTCTGCCAAGCGCATGCTGCAGCAGACGCTCAATCTGGGTAAGTCCTGATAGGGGGCGGCAATTAAATGGCAGATACCTATGACAGCGTGCTGGGCGTCAACCGAGTTTCGTCGAATCAGACCGCAAGCACTGTCCAGAAAAAGGAGTTGGATCAGGAGTCGTTCCTCAAGCTGCTGACCATGCAGCTCTCCTATCAGGATCCGTTCAAGCCGGTGGACAACGCGCAGATGTTGTCCCAGATGACGTCCATGTCCACCTCGGAGGGGATCAACAACCTCTCCTCCCAGATGGAGAGCCTCAACAGTCTGATGACCTCGAGCCAGGCGCTCCAGGCCTCGGCCCTGGTTGGTCAGGATGTGTTGATCCCGTCCAATACCGGCTATCTGGAAAAGGGCGGCGACATTTCTGGGGTCATTGCGACCGGTGATGGTGGCAGTAACGTCAAGGTGACGGTGAAAGATGAAAGTGGCCAGGTGGTCAAGGAGTTCTCCCTGGAGGGCGATCACCAGGGCAATGTGGCCTTCAACTGGGATGGCCTGGACAAGGACGGCAACCCGGCCAAGACAGGCAAGTACCAGATTGAAGCCAGCGCCACCGTGGCGGGCAAGTCGGAGAGCCTGCCGGCCCTGACCTATGCCCAGGTGGAGAGTGTCACCCTGGGGTCGGCCAGCTCGCCCAGCACCCTGAAACTCAAAGGATTGGGCGGTATCTATCTCACGGATGTGCTGGAAATTTCCGGTTCCGGCAGCAAGTCGACCACGACGCCCACCCCAACCAACAACGCAGTGATCTAAGGAGAAAGACATGTCATTTAACAATGCCCTCAGTGGCGTCAATGCGGCTCAAAAAGACCTGAACGTCACCGCGAACAACATTGCCAACGTCAATACCATCGGCTTCAAGGAGTCCCGCGCCGAGTTTGCCGATGTCTATGCCAACTCCATTTTCGTCAACTCCAAGACCCAGGTAGGTAATGGTGTGGCGACCGGTGCAGTCGCGCAGCAGTTCCAGCAAGGGGCCTTGCAATTTACCAACAACTCCCTGGATCTCGCCATTCAGGGCAACGGCTTCTTCGTCACCTCGGACGGCGTCAGTGCCCTGGATCGCAGCTATACCCGGGCCGGTGCCTTCAAGCTCAATGAAAACAGCTACATGGTCAATAACTCCGGCGGCTTCCTGCAGGGGTACGAGATCAATGCCGACGGCACCCCCAAGGCGGTGAGTCTGAATGCCACCAAGCCTATCCAGATCCCGGACAAGGCGGGTGAACCCAAGCAGACCACCACCGTCGAGGCCAGCTTCAACTTGCCAGCCAACGCCACCCCTCAGGTCATCAACCCCTCTACTTTCGATCCCAAGGACTCGACTACCTACTCCTCCTCGACATCGGTGGTTTCTTACGACTCCCTTGGTGAGCCCCATACCGTCACTCAGTACTTCGTCAAGGATGCCGATCCACTGGATCCCACCAAGTCGGCGAACCCGACCTCCTGGCGCATGTATCTGTACGAGGGGGACAAGCCCATCGACATCGCCGGCGGCAACGCGACCACCCCCGCGGCTGGTCTGGCGACCCCGCCGCTGAGCGCCAACATCACCTTCAATGCCGATGGCAAGGTCAACACCATCACCCCGGCCATCGTCAAGACGGAAGCCCTGGGCACACCGGGGGCCGGTGTCATCGACAATGGCGCCGATCCCACCCAGGCGATCGAGATAAAATTCGGCACTGTGACGCAGTACTCGTCCCCCTTCGAAGTCAATAAATTGACCCAGGATGGCTCCACGGTAGGCCGCTTGACCAAGGTCGAGATCACCAATGACGGTATCGTCTCTGCGACCTACAGCAACGCCACCACCGTCAAGGTCGCCATGGTGGCCATGGCCAAGTTCGCCAACCCGCAAGGTTTGACCCAGGTGGGGGATACCTCCTGGCGCGAATCCCTGCTCTCCGGCGATGGCCTGCCGGGTACCCCGAATTCGGGTACCTTCGGCTCCATCAAGTCGTCGGCACTGGAGCAGTCCAACGTGGATTTGACCTCGGAGCTGGTGGATCTCATCACGGCCCAGCGCAACTTCCAGGCGAACTCCCGTTCTTTGGAAATCAACAGCTCGCTGCAGCAGACCATATTGCAGATCCGCTGATCGATTCGTGGTTGGCATATAAGGGCGCTTCGGCGCCCTTTCTTTATATATCAATATCTTAAAATCGAAGTCATCTTGTTGGCATCTTAATTGCTTTATCCACGTCAGAGTCATCTGTTTGACGGAGGATCCCATGGACCACCTGCTTTATATCGCTATGTCCGGTGCCAAAGAGAACATGAACAGCCTGGCTGTGCGTGGCAACAACCTGGCCAACGCCAACACCACTGGCTTCAAGTCTGACTTCGAGCAGGCTCGCGCCATGCAGGCGTTCGGCGAAGGCTTGCCGACCCGGGTATTTGCCATGACCGAGCGGCCCGGCCAGAACCTGCAGCACGGTTCCCTGATGACCACGGGGCGGGATCTGGACGTGGCGCTGGATGGCCAGGGCTGGATCGCGGTACAGGATGGCAAGGGCGGCGAAGCCTTCACCCGCATGGGCAATCTGGAGTTGAACGCGACCGGCAATTTGCAGACCAGTACCGGGCTCAATGTGGTGGATGACGCAGGCAAACCCATCGTGCTGCCGCTGCCCCTCGAGAAGCTGGAAATCAACAGGGACGGCACCATCACGGGTCGCCCGGAAGGGGCTGCCCCCAGCCTGCCGGAGGATTTCCAGCGCATCAAGCTGGTCAGACCGGCTGCGGATGCGGTGGAGAAAGGGCAAGATGGCCTGTTTCGCCGCAAGGATGGCCAGCCAGAGCCGGCCTCCGCCGATGTGGGGCTGATCGCCGGCGCGCTGGAGAACAGCAACGTCAATGTGGTCGACGAGATGACCAACCTTATTCGTTTGCAACGTCAGTTCGAAACCCAGGTCAAGATGATGAAGACGGCCCAGGAGAACGACGAGGCCCAAACCCAACTGCTGCGTATCAGCTAATTAGGAGCCAGACATGAATCCTGCACTTTGGATAGGCAAGACGGGACTGGATGCCCAGCAGACCAATATCGCCGTCACCTCAAACAACCTCGCCAACGCCAGTACCGTTGGCTACAAAAAATCCCGAGCCATCTTCGAAGACTTGCTCTATCAGAACATCAATCAGCCGGGGGGGCGCTCCTCGGCCGATACCGAGCTGCCGTCCGGCCTGATGCTGGGGGCGGGGGCCAAGGTGGTCGCCACCCAGAAGAGCTTCAGTCAGGGCAACGTGCAGACCACGGATAACTCTCTGGATCTGATGATCAATGGTCGTGGTTTCTTCGAAGTACAACTGCCCGATGGCAGCAGCGCTTACAGCCGCAACGGCCAGTTTACCCTCAATGACGAGGGCACTATCGTCACCCCGGGCAATGGCTATCCCTTGCAGCCAGAGATCCAGATCCCGGAAAACGCCCAGAGCGTCACCATAGGCGAAGATGGTCAGGTCTCCATCCAGCTCAAGGGCGATGGTCAGTCCCAGGTGATTGGCCAGATCAACATCAGCGACTTCGTCAACGCCTCCGGCCTGCAACCCATGGGTGAGAACATGTTCCTCGAAACCCAGTCGAGCGGCGCACCCATCGAAGGCACGGCCGGTGCGGACGGACTCGGTGTCATCAAGCAGGGCATGCTGGAGGTCTCTAACGTCAACGTCACCGAAGAGCTGGTCAACCTCATTCAGGCCCAGCGAGTCTATGAGATGAACTCCAAGGTGATCTCGGCGGTGGACTCCATGATGTCCTATCTGACCCAGCGGTTGTAATGGGAGCCTCACGATGAAAACCATCTGGATGCTGAGCCTGCTGGCGCTGGGGGGCTGCACCAGCACCCTCAATACAGCCAAGCCGGACGACCCCGAATTCGCCCCCGTCTATGGCGACTCGGAGCCGGTCTCCGTGCGTCCGACCGGCGCCATCTTTCAGCCCGATCAGGTCAATGGCATCTACTCGGACATCAAGGCGCACAAGGTCGGTGACATCATCACCATAGAACTGTCCGAGTCGACCTCAGCCTCCAAGAAGGCCAATACCCAGACCGGCAAGGACAACAAGTTCAACCTGGATCCGGTCAGCCTGGGGGGCGTGCCTATCACGGCCGGTGCCTATGACTTGTCCGCCTCCATCGGCCAGAATGCCGCATTCAAGGGACAGGCCAAGGCGGATCAGAGCAACAGCTTGCAGGGCAGCATCTCGGTCAGCGTGGCCAAGGTACTCAGTAACGGCAATCTGGTGGTGCGTGGCGAGAAGTGGATCATGCTCAACAACGGCAACGAATACATTCGCATCACAGGCCTCATTCGCCCCGAAGATGTCACCTCGGACAACAGCGTCTCCTCCCAGAAGGTGGCCAATGCCCGTATCCACTACGGTGGCACCGGTGACCTGGCCAATACCCAGGAACAAGGCTGGCTGACCAGCTTCTTCAATGGTCCCTGGTGGCCGCTCTAGTGCGAGGAGAACCCATGAAACGACTCCGTCTACTCTGTCTGTGCTGCTGTCTGTTACCCCTGGTGGCCAATGCCGCCCGTATCAAGGACATCAGCTCGGTCGAAGGGGTACGTAACAACCAGCTGCTGGGC
The DNA here is from genome assembly GCF_051376105.1 of Aeromonas molluscorum. NCBI lineage: Bacteria > Pseudomonadati > Pseudomonadota > Gammaproteobacteria > Aeromonadales > Aeromonadaceae > Aeromonas > Aeromonas molluscorum. The sequence continues at coordinate 1,349,865 of NZ_JBPQCY010000002.1, forward strand.
TATGGCCTGGTGGTGGGTCTGCCCGGCACCGGCGAGAAGAACAACGCCTTCACCGAGCAGACATTTCGTACCATGCTCAACAACTTCGGCATCAAGGTGCCCGACAACATCAAGCCGAAGATAAAAGACGTGGCGCCGGTCGCCATTCACGCCGATCTGCCCCCCTTCTCCAAGCCGGGTCAGACCATAGACGTGACCGTCTCCGCCATCGGTGAGGCCAAGAGCCTGCGGGGCGGTACCTTGCTTCAGACCTTCCTCAAGGGGCTCGATGGCCGTGTCTATGCGGTGGCCCAGGGCAGTCTGGTGGTCGGTGGTCTCGGCGCCGAGGGGGCCGATGGCTCCAAGGTGGTGGTCAATACCCCGACCGTGGGTCGCATCGCCAATGGCGCCACCGTCGAGCGTGAGGTGCCCAACTCCTTCAGTCAGGGCGATACCATTACGTTCAACCTCAATCGCTCCGACTTCACCACGGCGCGTCGCCTGGCAGAATCAATCAATAATCTGGTGGGGCCTAATACCGCTCAGGCACTGGATGCCACCTCGGTCAAGGTGTTTGCCCCCCGGGATCCGGGTCAGCGAGTCTCCTATCTCGCCACCATAGAGAACCTGGAAGTGGATCCGGGGGCCGAGGCGGCCAAGATCATCGTCAACTCGCGCACTGGCACCATTGTCATTGGCAGCCAGGTCAGGCTCAAGCCTGCGGCCATCAGCCACGGCGGCCTGACGGTGACCATTGCCGAGAACCAGCAAGTCTCCCAGCCCAATCCCCTGGCGGGCGGGCAGACAGCGGTCACCAACAACTCCACCATCAATGTGCAACAAGAGCCGGGGCGTATGTTCAAGCTCGATACCGGCGCCACCCTTGATGATCTGGTCCGGGCGGTGAATCAGGTCGGGATAGCTCCGGGCGATCTCATGGCCATCCTCGAAGCCCTGCAGCAGGCGGGTGCCATCGAAGGTCAGCTGGTTATTTTGTAACAGTCTCCAACCTTGGTTGCCCCGTGGCAGCCAACCGGCAAGGGCTTGCCACAGGCGGCAAAGAAGGTAAGCAAGATGGCGAATATCGACAATAAAGGCGTGGATTTGGGCATGGTGCAGGATATCCAGAACCTGGATAAATTGCGTCAAATGAGCCTGACCAAAGAGGGTAAGCAGCAGGCACTCCAGTCGGCAGCCCGCCAGTTCGAATCCATCTTCAGCCAGATGTTGTTCAAGGGTATGCGCGAGGCGAGCCAGGCATTGACCGCGGACAACCCCTTTAGCAGCAGCTACACCCAGTTCTACGAAGGCATGCTCGACCAGCAACGGGTCTCCGACATGTCAGGGAAAGGGGGGCTGGGGCTGGCCGACATGGTGGTCAAGCAGTTCTCCCCTGACAGCTTCAAACACGAAGATGGCCGTGTGCTCAAGTTGCCCCAGCGCACCGAACGGGCGCACAAACCCTATGTGGCACCGACCGGCAGCGAGCATGGTCTGATCGAAGCCTCTAAAGTTGGCAAGGATTTTGCTGAAAAGACCATGGAGTCGGGAGCGCTGGCCGGCAGTACCATGGTTGGCAAGCGCCATCGCAGCATACCCGCCATGGGGCAGCAGGCCCCCCAGGGACTGCGCGATGCCTCGACGAGCACCGGTTTTGACTCGCCAAGCGACTTTGTCAGCAAATTGATGCCCCTGGCCAAGAAGGCCGCCGACAAGCTGGGATTGAATCCGGCTGTACTGGTTGCCCAGGCTGCCCTCGAGAGCGGTTGGGGTAAACGGGTCATCAAGGATGGAGACGGTCAGATGAGCCATAACCTGTTTGGCATCAAGGCCGATCAGCGCTGGCAAGGGGACAAGGCCGTGGTCAGCACGCTGGAGTATGAGCAGGGAGTCGCCTCTCGCCAGAAGGCGGCGTTTCGCTCCTACGACTCGTTCGAAGAGAGCTTCAATGACTATGTTGACTTCCTGACATCCGGGAGCCGTTACAAGGGCGCCTTGGCCAAGGCCGACAGCCCGGATCGCTATTTTGAGGCGCTGCAGCAGGCCGGATATGCCACCGACCCCCAGTATGCCAATAAATTGAAACAGGTATTGCGCAGTGGACCCATTGCCCAATACACAGACACGGAGCTGTAAAGCATGGCAAGCGATCTGCTTGGGATAGGAACATCTGGGGTACTGGCGCATCAGAAACTGCTGCAAACCACCAGTAACAACATCGTCAACGTCAATAGCCAGGGCTATACCCGTGAACGCACCCTGATCTACACCAATGCCATCGGCTTTGGCACGGGTGAGAGCATGAGCGAGCGGGTGATCAACCAGTATGCCCAAGGCGAACTGCGCCGGGATACCTCTGCCTTCAGCGCTTCCTCCATGCGTTTCGAACAGCTCTCTACCGTGGACAGCCTGCTGGGGGATACCAGCAATAGCGTCGGCACGGCCATCACCGCCTACTTCAAGGGGTTTCATACTGCCAACGAGTCGCCGGCGGATCTGGGTTCGCGCAATACCACCCTCACCGGGCTTGGCAGCATGGTAAACCGCTTCCATACGCTCTCGTCCCAGTTCGACAAGCAGAGCGATGTCATCAACGACCGCATCAATGACGAGACCCTGCAGGTCAACAGCCTGCTGAGCAACATCAACGAGATCAACAAGGCAATAGTGCGCACCCAGGGCACAGGGGAAGAGAACCTGATGCTCTACGATCAGCGCGATGATGCCATTGCCCAGCTGTCACAGAAGATGGATATCCGCACCGTCACTCAGCCAAATGGCAGCGTGCTGGTCAACATGAGTTCGGGCCACTCGCTGGTGCTTGATGGCTCCGTGGCCCAGTTCAGTGTCATCCCCGGGGATCCCGACTCCAGGGACAAGGAGCTGCAGCTCAATCTCGGTAAGAATCAGGCCAAGATAGACAACAAGGTACTGGGGGGCGGCCTTGGCGGCCTCTTCTCTGCCCGTCGCGATCTCGAACCGACCAAGCGTGAGCTGGGTCAGCTCGCCATCTCCTTGTCCGATGCCATGAACCAGCAGAATCGCTTGGGCATGGATCTCGACAACGAACTCGGTGGCGACCTCTTCTCCTTGCCCAGCAGCGAAGGTCTGCCCTTTGCCAAGAACACAGGTTCGGGGGAGGCCATGGTCAACTTCGTGCCCGGCAAGGGGAGCGAGGTGACGGCCCTCGATTATGAGGTGAGTTTCAGCAGTGCCACTGGCTTTGAGGTCTTCTCCATCGGCAGTGATGGCAAGCGCTCCTCCATTGCCACCGGCAGCACGCCGCCCGCGAGTTTCGAGGTGCCGGGTCATGGCATCTCCATCGACTTGTCCGGCACGCCAGCGGCAGGGGACAAGATATTGCTGCAACCGACCAAGCAGGCGGCAGCCGGGATTGAGAAGCTGATCAACCGCGCCGAGGATCTGGCGCTGGCTTCTCCCCTCAAGGCCGATAAAAACAGCCAGAATCTGGGCTCGGGCATCATATCTCTCGGTACCATAGGCAACACGGGGGCAGGCTCAGGTTTTACCGGTAATGACCTGGATCCCGCAGCGCCGCAAGTGGTCAAGATAGACGGCAGTGGCAACTATGAGGTCTATGAGAAAGATGGCACCACGCTCATAGGGGTCGCGCCCGCCAGCAGCAAGGGCCAGAACCTGATGGCCGCCCTCGAGAGTCCCCTGGGTGGCCCCAAGGTGTATGCCGATCCGGGTCAGAGCCCTGGCTATGAATTCAGCATCACGGGCCAGGTTCAGAGCAATGACAGCTTCACCCTGAGCTACAACAAGAACGGCTTCTCCGACAACGCCAACGGCCTGGCCCTGGCCGAGTTGCAGAACAAGGATCTGGTCCGCAAAAGCAGCAGCTCAACCAGTGGCAATGACAAGATGACCTTTAACGAGGCCTATACCGGGCTGGTGGTCGGGGTGGGCAACAAGACCAGCCAGGCCAATACCGAAATGTTGGCCAACAAGGGCAAGCTGGAGCAGAGCAGTGCCATCTTCGAGAGTGTCTCCGGGGTCAGCCTGGATGAGGAGGCGGGCAATCTCATTCGTTTCCAGCAAGCCTATGCCGCCTCGGCCCAGGTGGTCAGCACCGCCAAAACCATCTTCGACACCCTGTTGTCCTCAGTGAGGTAAGTCATGCGCATCACCACCAACATGATGTACAACCGCGGCCTCTCCTCCCTGAGTGCGGCGGCCGAGCGGCAGAGTACGGCCTATGAACAGCTCTACTCCGGCGACAAGTTCAAGACGGCGGGCCAGGATCCCTCCGGAATGAGCCAGAAGATGGCGCTCACCAAGGAGATAGACCTGTTCCAGCAGTATGGCGTCAACGGCAGCCTGCTGGAGAACAGCCTGGGTCATGAGGAGACCATACTCAGCTCCCTCAACGATGCCATGCTCAGCGCCCAGACCCTGATGCAAAAAGCGAACGACTCGGCCCTGGGCCAGGCGGATCGCGAGTCCGTGGCCAAGGAGCTGGAAGGGCTGCAGCAGCAGATGTTCGACCTGATGAACAGCAAGAACTCACAAGGGGAGTACATCTTCGGCGGCAACCAGAGCAAGACTCAGCCCTTTGTGAAAGATCCCGGCGGCAATTATGTATTCCAGGGCGATACCGGTCAGCGGGAGATCCAGGTCTCCTCCACGGTGCGCATCCCCGCCAACGATTCGGGTCTGGATCTGTTCGAGACGGTGCCGACCCGGCGTACTGCCAGTGCCGATACCGGCAATATCCAGGTCAAGGTGGGAGCCCAGGGACAGTTCGACAATTTCTATCGCACCAACTACGACAGTGCCCTGGCCAGCAACAAATACACAGTCACCACAGTGGCGGGGGTGCCGGATAGCTACCAGATCACGGACGTGGGCGGCAATGTGCTGCAAAATGGCGACTATGTGGCAGGGGAGGATATCAATTTCAACGGCCTCACCCTCAATCTGGACCAGGGGGCGGGTACAGTGCAGGAGTTCTCTCTGGATCAGCCGAAGAACGACAATATTCTCAATGGCATTTCCGATTTTATCGGCGCCCTGCGTGATCCCAATATCACCAATGACGACTTCCAGTTGAGCGCGCAAGATGCCCAGGCCCACCTCAGCAATGCACGTCAGCGCATGGATACCGGGCTCGGCGCCCTGGGAGGGCGGATGAACAGCCTGGAACAGGTCATGAGTTCCAACACCGGGCTCGATACCCTCAATCAGCAGGCCAGGGCCAAGGTGTCCGAGATAGATCTCTACGAGGTGATCTCGACCCTCTCCAAGGAGAACGCGGCCATGAGTGCCTCGCAGCAAGCCTTTAGCAACATCAGCAAGCTGACCCTGTTCGACTATATTCGCTAACGGGAACTGAGAGTTGTAAGGGATTGTTAATAAAGACTCATATCGTTTGACTCCATCGCGGGTCTGACCGACCATGACAGGGCAGGCAAGGTGCGTGGCATCTGCCTGCTTTTTTTCGCAGCATCTCGTTAGGCGAGGCTCCTGCATAAACACAGGCCACTGATCTCACGACGTCGAGAGACGCCCAAGCTCAGGACAGTTATCATCGGATTAAGGTGTTAACCCAAGTGGCTTCCGGCTCGCCGGATACGTTATGCAGTGCTAAAGCTGGTACGTGGGGATGGTGACACGCCGAACGGCGTCATTTCCTGCCTATTTTCTCGTCCATCAATTGCTGTTTTCTTATCAGCCCATCCCTGCCGGGATCACAAAGGCTCATATGTGATGAAGAAAACACATCTGTTACTGAACCGTCATCAACTGCTTGACCTGCCCACTCTGCAAGCCTGGCTCGACAACGAGCTGGCCCCGGATGCGCGGGCCGCCCAACTGTTCGCCCTGCGCCAGGAAGAGCTCAACTGTCTGTTTGACACTCTGGGGCCCGACGGGGCCCGCCTGCTTGGCATGCTAGCCCGCACCAGCGGTGCCCGGCTCTTGCTGCGCCTGCACCCGAGTGTGCTGACGCTGGTGCAGGACAAGATCCCGCGCCGGGAGCTGCTTGCCATGTTGCGCAGCCTGGGCAAGCGGGATCGCGCCACCTTGCTGGCGAATCTGCCACCGGCGGCGAGTGTCCAACTCGAAGGGTTGCTCAGCTGGCCGAGCGAGTCGGTGGGGGCGCACATGCGCCACGACTTCTTCACCCTGAAAGGGGAGGAGTCCATTGCCAGCGCCAGGCAGCGGATCCACGATGCCTGGGACAACGCCGAGGTGTTCCAGGATATCTATGTGGTGGATGAGAGAGGTCAGCTGCTCGGCTATCTCTCCCTCAAGACACTGCTGGTGGCCGAGCCAGAGCGTGCGGTATGCGAGCTGATGGATAAAGATCTTATCCGTCTTGATGCCCGCATGGATCAGGAGCTGGCGGCGCGGATGGTGGTGGAGCGGGATCTGCTCTCCCTGCCGGTCGAGTCCGATGGTCGCCTGCTTGGTATCTTCCACCTGGATGATGCGGCCGACATACTCGAGCTCGAATCCACCGAGGATGCCGAACTGCAGGGGGGCTCATCTCCCCTTGAGGTGCCCTACCTGCATGCCACCCCTTGGCAGTTGTGGCGTAAACGCATCGCCTGGTTGCTCATTCTGTTCGTGGCCGAAGCCTATACCGGCACTGTGCTGCGCGCCTTTGAAGAGCAGCTGGAGGCGGCCATCTCACTGGCATTCTTCATCCCGCTGCTCATTGGCTCCGGGGGCAACAGTGGCACCCAGATCACCACCACCCTGGTGCGCGCCATGGCGGTGGGGGAGGTGAGTCTTCGCAATCTGGGGACAGTGCTACGCAAGGAGATCACGACCGCCATGCTGGTCTCGGTGGCCATGGCCCTGGCCGCCTGGGTGCGGGCCTGGAGTCTCGGGGTTGGGGTGGAAGTGGGCGTGGTGGTGACTTTGACTATCATCGCCATCGTGCTGTGGAGCGCCGTTGTCGCCTCCATCATTCCGCTGTTGCTGCGCCGCTTGCGGCTGGATCCGGCCGTGGCATCAGCCCCCTTCATCTCGACCTTGGTCGATGGCACAGGTCTCATTATCTATTTCGAGATAGCCAAGCTAATTCTGCCCGACCTCAACTGACGGGCGCGATGAAACGAAAAAAGGCAGCCCAGGGGCTGCCTTTTTTCATGCCAGGATCGGATCAGGTGAGCTGAAAGTCGAGCTGCCAGCCTTGCTCTGCGCAGTATGTCTGCTCTTTTTCCAGGTTCTGCATCAGCAAGTGGTTCGCATCGCACCAGGCGGCGGGCAACGCCAGGGTGAGACCGTCGTCCTTGACCGCCACCTGCCAGGGGGGCAGGAGACCATCTATCCGCCTGTGATTGGCGGCAACCGCCAGTCGCAGGATGCGGATGCAGCGCAGTACCGTCTGCTCGTCATGATTGGGCAGGGCGGGTAGCTCGGCGAGTTTGAGGGCCTTGCGGTGGAAGCGGGCCAGGGTGGCCAGCAGGGTTTGATCGTCCTGATTGAAGCCAGGCAGGTCGGTATTGGCCAATATGTAGGCCGAGTGGCGATGAATGCCACCATAGTTGATGGCGAGCCCAATTTCGTGCAATTGGGCGGCCCAGCGCAAGATGGCGCGATAAGGCTCGGCTTCGAGCTGCCACTCATCGGCCAGCAGGTCGAACAGGGCGAGGGCGCTCTCTTCGACCCGGGCCGACTGGCGGCCATCGATGCGATAGTGGCTGGCCAGCGCCAGGGCGGTCCGCTCGCGAATGTCGTGATGCTGCAACCGCTCTTCGAATTCGTAGAGCAGTCCCTCACGCAGGGCGCCATCCGAGTAGTCCATCCGCTCGATGGGTAGCGCCTCGAACAGGGCAATCAGGATGGCGACGGCGGCGACGAACACCTCCTGACGTTCGGCTGGCAGACCGTTGAACTTGAGGGCGGATACTTTCTTGTGACTGAGGATAAGTTCTGCCAGACGGGCCAGCGCCTCACGGGTGATGCCCCCCTCGGTCAGCGCCTCCTGTACCAGCACATCATGCACGGTACGAATGGAGCCAGAGCTGCCAAGGCAGCTCTGCCAGCCGAGATGCTTGTACTGCGCCAGCACAGGATCGAGCTGGTGATGAGCCGCCAGGATGGCGGTGTCGAGCTGGGTCTTCCCTATTTTTCCTCCCGGAAAGAACAGCTGGGTAAAGCTGACACAGCCCATCTTGCGGCTGGTGAGGGCCAGGGGAGTGAAGCCCTCGCCGATGATGATCTCGGTGCTGCCGCCCCCGATGTCGACCACCAGCACCTGCCCCTCCAGATGCTGGGTATGGGCGACCCCCTGATAGATGAGCCGCGCCTCCTCCTGGCCGCTGATCACCTCGACGGGATGGCGAAGCAGGCTGGCGGCCTTGGCGACGAACTCGCGGGCATTGCTGGCCCGGCGCAGGGTATAGGTGCCGGCGATGCGGATCTGATCCGGGCGTATATTGCTGAGCCGTTCGGCAAACAGCGCCAGGCAGTCGAGGCCACGGGCCATGGCCTCGGCCGACATGTTGCGCTGTTCATCCATCCCTTCCGCCAGTCGAACCCGCTCCTTGAGCCGGTCGATGATCTGCATGCGCCCGTCGGTGAGACGGGCGATGACCATATGAAAGCTGTTGGAGCCAAGATCGACGGCGGCGTAGAGGCTAGTGTCCATGGGGGGCTGACTCGATGCGTTTGAGATAGTCATAGGTGGCAACCTGGGAGCGGATCTTGCGCCTGTTGCCCCGTTTTACGTACAGGTTCTGCTGTTCTGCATCGATGAGCCGCGCCTTGGTGGTGTCGCTCAGTTGCAACTCCAGTATATCCAGGATGCGTTGTTTGAGCCGATCGTCATAGATGGGGGTGCCCACCTCGATACGGCCGTCAATGTTGCGGCTCATCCAGTCGGCGCTGGAGATATAGAGCTGCACATTGCCCTTGTTGTGAAACACCATGACCCGTGGATGCTCGAGGAAGCGATCTATGATGCTGATCACTCTGATGTTGTCGCTCAGGCCCGGCACCCCGGGGCGCAGGGCACACATGCCGCGCACTATCATCTGGATGGGCACCCCGGCCTGCCCCGCCGCATAGAGGCGATTGATGAGATCCCTGTCCACCAGGTTGTTGATCTTGAGGGTGATGCCGCTGGGCTGTCCCGCCTTGGCGTTGGCCAACTCGTTGTCGATGAGGCGATAGAGCTGGCGACGGCAGTTGATGGGGGAGACCAGCAGGTGGTTGAACTTGTAGCGCCGGTAGGGGTACTCGATGTATTCGAATACGCCCTCCACCTCGGCGGTGATGTCGGGGTTGCGGGTCAGCAGCGAGAAGTCGGTGTAGCTCTTGGCAGTCTTCTCGTTGAAGTTGCCCGTGCCGATATGGGCGTAGCGCACGGCTTCACCCTGCTCGAGGCGGGTAATGAGACAGAGCTTGGAGTGGATCTTGAGACTGGGCACCCCGAACACTACCTTGACCCCGGCGTCGGTCAAGACATTGGCCCAGTCGATGTTGGCCGCCTCGTCGAAGCGAGCCCGCAGCTCGACCACCACAGTCACCTTCTTGCCATTGTTGGCGGCATCGACCAGAGAGTGGATGATGCGCGATTTCTTGGCCACCCGGTAGATATTGATGCGAATGGCGCTGACTGCCGGATCGAAGGCCGCCTGACGTACCAGCTCGGTGAAATGGTGGAACTTGTGATAGGGGTAGTAGAGCAAGATGTCTTGCTTGGCGATGGCATCGAAGGCATTGACGAAACCATCAAAATCCCGGCACTCCAGGGCGGGCAGCTTGGGGTTTTCAAGGTAGTCACGCCCCACGTTGGGGAAGCCGATGAAGTCCTTGAAGTTGTGATAACGTCCCCCGGACATGATGGCGTCATAGCTGCTTATCTGCAGCTTGAGCTTGAGGAAGCTTATCATGGCGGCCGGCATCTCCCGCTCATAGACGAAGCGCACCGGCATGGCGGTGAGCCGCTGCTTCAAGCCGTCACTCATCTTGTCAACCAGGCTGAGATCGAGCTGGTCGGAGAGGTCGTACTCCGCATCCCGGGTCAGCTTGACCGCGTAGGCGGCGATTTCGTCATAGTCGAAGAAGCCCTTGAACAGGTCGTCCAGACAGGATCGGATGATGTTGTCGAGTATGATGATCTGCTTCTTGCGGCGGGTACCCTCGGCGGGCAACTGCACGAAGCGGGGCAAGTCGTCGGTCGGCACCTCGACCAGGGCATACTGGATCACCTGGCCTTGCTTTTTCATCTCCACCGCCAGGTAGGTGTACTCGTCCTTGAGGAACTTGACCGGGTTCACCTCCTTGTTGAGCAAGATGGGGATCAGGTGGCGTTGCACCTTGTCCTTGAAGAAGAGCCGCATCCACTGCTGTATGTTGTCGGAGAGCTGGTTCTCGTTGACCAGGAAGATGTTGTGGCGGGCGAGCGCTATCAGCAGCTCCTTGTAGGTGTTGTCGAAGGCTTCGCCAAGCGCCATCACTTTTTGCTGGATGGCGCGCAGCAACCCCTTGGCCTCATCATCACCGCCATGGACTTCATTGATCAGGATGCGCCGTTTCACCTCGGAGACCCGCACCTTGAAAAACTCGTCCTGGTTGGAGGAGAAAATGCCAAGGAAGCGGATCCGCTCGATGAGCGGCACCGTCTTGTCCATCGCCTCCTGCAGCACCCTCTCGTTAAAAGAGAGCCAGCTCAGTTCCTTCTCTTCATACAGCTTGTCGGTGCTCATCAGTGCCTCTGTTTATCCAATCCCGTGGAACGAATGGGCCTCATTAGATGACGGTTTTGTGACGCTTTAATGACAGCGGCATCAATCTTCTACGTCTTGATCTATGTCGACCACCAGATCGTCCGACAGGGACTCCAGGGAGTCGATAAGTGTCGGCAGGGCCAGTTCCTGGGGCAGGGCGACCAGCGCATGGGCATAGAAGAGGGGGGCCCCGGAATGGGGGGCGGCCTCGCAGCCCGTGGTCAGGTCGATGACGTTGGCACCGAGCTGGCGCAAGATGCTCGCAACTTCATGGACAATTCCCGGTCTGTCGTTGCCGGTGACCGTCAGCATCAGCTGGCGTTCGGGTTCGGCACCGAGCACCCCTTCGGCGAAGCTCACCTTGAGCCCGGCCAGCAGGGAGAGCGCCTCGCACAGGCCGCGGTAGTGACCATCGTCAACGCTGATCTGGAGGATACCGGCAAACTGGCCGGCCAGCTCACTCATGGAACTGGCGAGCCAGTTGCCACTATGCTGGCTGATGAGGGCGGCCAACTCTTCCACTATGCCGGGTCTGTCTGCACCTATTACGGTGACAACCAATTGCTTTTGCATCCTGCTCTCCTTGTGTATGAGTCCACTTCATTGTGCCTGCCGTTGCAGGTGAGATGAACCCCCTGACCCAACCAAAACCGAAATTATTCTGCCAATGGCAGAGTCTGCTGCTGGCGCCGTGACAGATAGCGGTTGTGACCGGAGGTTGTGGTAATATTATGCCCCTCTTTCGTCTGTCGGATTGCCCCCTCCATGAATGGCTTGTTGTTACCCGGTCTGTTAGTACTGGCCCTCGTCCTGATCCTGCTGGCTTGGCGTGCCCGCCGTGCCAGGAGCGTTTCCTGCTCCTTGCAAGAGACACTTATGACCCCGGATCGCCATCGTGAGTTCGAGGCGTTGCAGGCACTGCTGCAAGAGGAGGTGCGACTCTTTACCCATGTGCGGCTCAAAGACGTGCTGTTGCCGGGCAAAGGGGTCGGCAAGGGAAAATGGCAAAAACAGCTGGCCAGCATGGGGGATCGCCAGTTTGACTACCTGCTCTGCCATCCCGAGGATCTCTCCCTCATCTGTGCCATCGAGCGGCTCGCGCCGGCACAAGGCAAACGCCGCCCGAGCCGGGACCGCTGGTTGCAGCAACTGTGTGAACGGGCTGACTTGCCCCTGCTCCCTCTCACGGGGCAAGAGGCGGCCGATCTCGATGAGCTCAAGGAGCAGGTGCAGGCCTTGTTGCTGGACGAGGAGGCACTGGATCCTCAGACGGCGCTCACTGGGGGGGCAAGGCGCGAGCCGACCTTCAACCCGCAAGCCCTCGGCGCGGTTGATCTGGAAGAGACACCCAGGCCGCTTACTCGGCCCCAGGCCGATGCTGCGCGTGGGCGCACCAGCAAAGGGGCTGGTCGCCGTCATTACCGGGAGGAAGAGGTAGATAAGCTCCCCCTTGATATGCCCATGATGAGATCTGTGCCCCAGACGCTGGCAGTGAGTGCCGAGCAAGAGGCGATGCCCCATGGCTTGTTCACCGCAACGCCGCTGGATGAGGACGAAGATGAGGAGGGCACTGACCAGGCTGGCAAGCTCGCTGACAAGGACGATGTGGCGCCAGCCAACCCCCATACTTGTCCACGTTGCACCGCGCCGCTGCTGGAGCGCGAGGCCCGCAAGGGACCTTATGCCGGCAAGCAGTTTCTCACCTGTACCCGCTTCCCCGAGTGCCGCTACGCAACCCTGAAGGCGACGTCACCGCACTGAGTCACCGGTCGGATCCCGCCTATCGGACTCGAATGACCGAGTGTTATTGGGGTAATCCCCTTCGAATGGCAACATCTGTTGCGGCTATGCTTGCCAGTACACATTCTGGCGCGACAGTTTTTGACAAGGCGCCGGAATTTTGGCACTTTGTGCGCCTTGTACACTGACCTCGTCTGCGAGGTGGTGGCGGTAGAATAAAAACAGTGGGTGAAGAGGGATGAATATGATGGCAATGGGCGTGCTGATAGTGGATACGGATGTCGCTAGGCGCCAGCAGTTGGGTACAGTGCTCTCCTTCATGGGTATGCCTTGGCAAGAGGTCGCCCAAGCGGATCTCGACATGGCCATCGAAGCCTCGGGTCCCTTGCAAGGGGTGCTGATCGGCGAACTGGTGGATCGTCCCCTGAGCACGCTGCTCGAGCAATATCCCCGCACCCCTTTCGTCTCCCTGGCCGAGATAGCGTTGCCCAATAGCAACTTTATCGGTGTGGCCCAGGCGCCATTTTCTTATGAATCCCTCACCCGACATCTGCACTTTTGTCAGGCGTTTGTCTCCTTGCACCCGAAACAGCAGGTCCATGACAAGGGTCAGACGCTGTTGCGGCTGCTGGTGGGCAAGGGCAAGGGCATTCAAGAGGTGCGCCGTCTCATCAGCCAGGTCGCTCAGACCGATGCCAATGTCTTGATCCTGGGCGAATCCGGGACCGGCAAGGAGGTCGTGGCGCGTGCCATCCATGAACTCTCCAACCGGGCTGGCGGCCCCTTCGTGCCCATCAACTGCGGCGCCATTCCGGCAGAGTTGCTTGAGAGTGAACTGTTCGGCCATGAGAAAGGCGCCTTCACCGGCGCCATAGCGGCGCGGCGCGGCCGCTTCGAACTCGCCCAGGGGGGCACCCTCTTCCTCGACGAGATCGGCGACATGCCGATGCCGATGCAGGTCAAGTTGCTGCGGGTGTTGCAGGAGCGGCTGTTTGACCGGGTTGGCGGCGGCAAACCCATCCATGCGGATGTGCGCATCATAGCGGCGACCCACAGGGATCTGGAGGCGATGATCCGCACTCAGGAGTTTCGTGAAGATCTCTACTACCGCCTCAATGTCTTCCCCATAGAGACGCCGCCCCTGCGTGATCGCATCGACGATATTCCGCTGCTGCTGCAGGAGCTGCTCAACCGTCACTCCGAGCAGCATCAGGGCTTCATTCGCCTGACCCAGCGTGCCATGGAGTCCCTGCTGCAATACCCCTGGCCCGGCAACGTGCGCGAGCTCTCCAACCTGCTTGAGCGCTTGCTGATCCTCTATCCCCAGCAGATAGTCGATGTTTCGGATTTACCGAGCCGTTATCGACTGCTGCCTTGCGAACCCAGAGATGCCCGCCTGACCGAGATGGATGAGCGCGATGCCCTGGCTGCCGTGTTCCAGGATCCGCCCGAGCTGCTGGTTAGCCAGAGCAGTGGCAACCTGATGCAGTTGCCCCAGGAGGGGGTCAACCTCAAGGAGATGCTGGCCGATCTGGAAGTGGAGCTGATCCGTCAGGCTCTGGAATCCCAGGAAGGGGTAGTCGCACGGGCCGCCGATCTGCTCGGCATGCGTCGCACTACCCTGGTCGAGAAGATGAAGAAATATGGCATGAGCAAGGAAGCCTAGGGTCAACCCCTTGACGCACCCATATAATTGGTTGATTTAAAACAGTAAATTTATCTGGCATAGAACTTGAATAGCCTGACCGTACTCCCCGTTTGAGGTCAGGTTTATGACGAGCCAACAGCAAGACAACCCGGTCCAGTCCCACGAAGTCAGTCAGCTCTATGCCATTTTCACGGCGTTGCCGACCGGGGTGCTGCTGCTCGACGGCCAGGGGGCCATCACTCGCGCCAATCCGGCGGCCCATGCGCTGCTCGGCGAACCGCTGGAAGGGTTGAGCTGGCGCGCCATCATAGGGCGCTGCTTCGAGCCCAGGGCCGATGACGGCCACGAGATCTCCCTGAGAGATGGTCGCCGGGTACAGCTTTCTACCCAGCCGTTGCCGGATCAACCTGGCCAGCTGGTGTTCCTCACCGATCTCACCGAGACCCGCCGCCTCCAGGACAGGGTCAACCACATGAAGCGCCTCTCTGCGCTTGGCAACATGGCTGCCTCCCTGGCTCACCAGATCCGCACCCCCCTGTCAGCCGCCATGCTCTATGGCGCCAACCTGGCCAACCGCACCCTCAAGCCGGAATCACGAGTCCTGTTTCAGCAAAAGCTGATGGCCAGGTTGCAGGATCTGGAAAAACAGATCAGCGACATCTTGTTGTTTGCCCGCAGTGGCGAGAGCCAGGTGGTGGCGCCCATCTCGGTACAGGGGTTGTTGAGCGAAGTGCAGGCGGGAGCCGAGGTGTTCTGCAATCAGCAGCAGTGCAGCCTGCACATAGAGGCACCTGAGCCGGACCTCTGCCTGCTTGCCAACAGCAATGCCCTGGCTGGTGCCATCAACAACCTGATAGCCAATGGTGCCCAGGCCGGAGCCAACTCCCTCATGGTGAGTGCGGTGCGCAGCGACAACAGGGTCGAGCTGAGGGTGCTCGACAACGGCAACGGCATGACCCATCAACAACTCGCCCAGATCTTTGAACCCTTCTTTACGACCCGCAGCCAGGGAACTGGTCTGGGGCTTGCGGTGGTGCAGTCCGTGGTGCGAGCCCACCAGGGAGAGGTCAAGGTGACCTCGGTAGCGGGGGAGGGCAGCTGCTTCACCCTCTCTTTCCCTTTGCATGAGGGCGTGCAGGCCCTGGGAGTCGTCGCATGAGTGTTGCCCCTTGCCGATTGGGTGATGATCCGGTTTTCATCCTGACGTTTTATTCAAATGAGACGGTGCAGTCTCTGGGAGCACGAGTATGAGTCAGGCACGGATCCTGGTCGTTGAAGATGATTCCGGCCTGCGCGAGGCGCTAATAGATACCTTGCTGCTCGGTGGTTACGAGTGCCGTGAGGCCGATAGCGGTGAGCGGGCGCTGCTCGCCCTGTCGCGCCAGTCCTTTGACATGGTCATCTCCGACATCCAGATGGGGGGCATGGACGGGCTGACCCTGCTGGGCAACATTCGGCAGGCCTATCCCCAGATCCCGGTGTTGCTGATGACCGCCTACGCCAATATCGATGGTGCCGTACGGGCCATGCGTGAGGGGGCTATCGACTATCTAGCCAAACCCTTCTCCCCCGAGGTGTTGCTCAACCAGGTGAGCCGCTATGTGCCGGCCCAGAAAGTGGAGAAACGTGCCGTGGTGCATGGGGATCCGCGCAGCGCCGAGTTGTTCCAGCTGGCCGCGAGGGTCGCGAGAAGCGAGGCCACCGTCATGGTGACCGGGCCCAGTGGCACGGGAAAGGAAGTACTGGCCCGTTACATACATGACAACTCCCCTCGCAGTGAGCAAGCCTTTGTGGCCATCAACTGCGCCGCTATTCCGGAAAACATGCTGGAGGCGACCCTGTTTGGTTACGACAAGGGGGCCTTCACCGGCGCCGTACAGGGTTGTCCCGGCAAGTTCGAACAAGCCCAGGGCGGTACCCTGCTGCTCGACGAGATAACCGAAATGGATCTCTCCTTGCAGGCCAAGCTGCTGCGGGTCTTGCAGGAGAAAGAGGTCGAGCGGCTCGGCAGTCGCAAGATGATCCCCCTGGACGTACGGGTCATTGCCACCAGCAATCGCGACCTCAAAAAAGCGGTGCAAGATGGGCTGTTTCGTGAAGATCTCTACTACCGGCTCAATGTGTTTCCCCTGCACTGGCGGGCCCTGCGCGAGCGGCCCGGAGACATATTGCCTCTGGCCGAGCACCTGCTCGCACTCCATGCGGTTCAGCAAGGGCTGCCGACCCCAACACTGGGGTCTCAGGCGGCGGCGCTGTTGCTCGCCCACCCCTGGCCTGGCAACGTGCGCGAGCTGGACAACGTGGTGCAGCGGGCGCTGATCCTTTCTACCGATGGAGAGATAGGGGTCGCCCAGTTGATCCTGGAACCCGCTGACGTGGGGGCGTTCGCGCTGGGCGTCGCCGACGTCGGACTCACTCCAACGGACTCTGCAGGAGAGGTGAGCGGTACTGAGCGCGCCTTCAGTGGCGAGCGGCTTGGCAGCGAGCTCAAGCAGCAGGAACACCAGATCATTCTGGAAACCTTGCACGACTGCAAGGGCAGCCGCAAAGCCGTTGCCGAGCGGCTCGGCATCAGCTCGCGCACTTTGCGCTACAAGCTGGCGCAGATGCGTGAGGCCGGCATCCTGCTGCCCGCCTAAGCGCGCATCCAGCAACAGAGGTAGCCGGGTGTATTCTGGCGTCAGGCCCGGTGCAGTGTCTGGCTGATGCGCGAGGACAATCAGTGTGAGCCCGTCACCATGGTCTTGGTCGGCGGGCTCGATTATCATGGCCCTTTGTCATCTCGCCCACCCGGGCACAGAGGGGCCTATGATCCGCCGTCAAAAACTCACCAATATACTCAATCAGCTGCTCGAGCCCCATGCCATCAAGGATTACTGTCCCAATGGCCTGCAAGTCGAAGGACGCGACGAGATCCACAAGATAGTCACCGGGGTCACCGCCAGCCAGGCGTTGCTCGACGCCGCCGTGGCCGAGGGCGCTGACGCCATACTGGTACACCATGGCTACTTCTGGAAGGGGGAATCCGAGGTCGTCACCGGCATGAAGCAACGCCGCCTCAAGACGCTGCTCACCCATGACATCAATCTGTTTGCCTATCATCTGCCACTGGATGTCCATCCGGAGCTTGGTAACAATGCCCAGCTGGCCAAGTTGCTTGGCATCAAGGTGCGTCGTGGTTTGGAGCCTTGGGACAAGAAGAGTGTGGCCATGGTCGGCAAGTTTGATGAGCCCCTGAGTGGTCAGGCGTTGGCCACTCGTCTCGGCGAACGGCTGGGCCGTCCTGCGCTGCATTGCGGCGAAAGCGGGCCTGCCCTCATCGAAACCGTGGCCTGGTGTACCGGCGGGGGACAGAGCTATATCAATCTCGCCGCAGAGCAAGGCATAGATGCGTTCATCTCGGGGGAGGCATCGGAGCAGACCATACACACGGCTCGGGAGATGGGCATGCACTTTTTCGCCGCAGGCCATCATGCGACCGAGAGATACGGGGTCAAGGCGCTGGGGGAGTGGTTGGCTGCTGAGCACGGGCTCGAGGTGATCTTTGTCGATATCGACAACCCGGTATAAAAAATACCAGGGTAGAAATCTACCCTGGTTCTTCGCAGCAGCCATACAGGCAAAAAGGGATGAGGTGTTATTGAGCCAAGCTCGTTCTCATGGGTCGCATTGTTGCTTCAATGTTAATTTTGTTGCAAGCCATTGCGGTGGTACGGGGTGGGCGGCTTCACAATAATGGAGCCAGATCACATTTTTTCGATCCCCCAGCGCCGGATGCCTGGGGATGATTTGACTCCCCTGTTCGCCATCGCTGATCTATGTTCTATTTGGATACCCATTTGCAGGAGGCAAGATGACACTGTTGGATCAGGCGGTTTTGGCCCAGTTGGCCGAAGACATTGGTGAAGAGATGATGCCGGTGGTGATCGGGGTCTTTATCGAAGAGGTAGGAGAGCAGCTTGCCCAGCTGCCCCCTCTTTATGAGCAGGCTGAGTGGCGGGCGCTGGGACGACTGGCCCACAGCCTCAAATCTTCCTGCGCCAGTTATGGTGCCAGGCTCAGTCAGCAGCAAGTGGTTGCCCTGGAGCTGGCCTGCCAGCGTCAGGATAGCGCCGAGAGCGGTCTGCTCATCAGTCAGTTGCAACAATCCCTGCCCCAGGTATTCAATCAGTTGAACCACTACTGCCAGCCATCATCCTGAATCTGCGGGTCAGGGATCAGTGACGCTTTCGCCAGTGAATTGCCCTGTCCAGGGCCGCTTTGAGCCTGGCCCTGTCATGGCGATGGGGCAGGCCCTCCTCACCCAGCAGGGCTGTCATCAGTAGACCATCCAGCTCAGCCGGGTAGTGGCCCTCCGGGCCTATGATGGCATCGACTCGTCCCGTGCCAATGTGCTGTTCGAGCCAGCGCCATTGGGTCAATAGATCCATCTGGCCAGCCGGCCCCTTCTCCGCCACCAGATTGGTGATAAAGACCAATTTTGCACGGCTCTGGCTGATGGCCTGGGCAATCTCGGCCAGTAGCAGGGGGGGCATGATGGAGGTGAGAAAGCTGCCTGGCCCGAGCACTATCATCTCGGCCTCGTCAATGGCTCGCACCGCCTCCCGGGTTGCCGCCACCTTGGGGCTGAGGGCGAGGGAGAGGGGCGGAGTGTCCAGCTGGTCGATGGAGACCTCGCCGAGGATCTGGTTGCCACAGGCGGTGCGGGCGCTGAGATCGGTGGGAAACTCCGACATGGGCAACAGCTTGCTCTCAATCTTCAGCATGTTGCTGATGAGACGAATCGCATCGAGAGGGCGTACCGACAGGTTATCCAGCGCCAGCAGCATCAGGTTGCCGAGGTTGTGACCGGCCAGCTCGCCCCGGCCAGCAAAGCGGTACTCGAAGAGCATGCTGCCGATGCTGGGTTCGGTGACCAGCTGATTGAGGCAGTTGCGCAGATCGCCCCAGGCGATGCACTCCTGACCCTGACGCAGCCGCCCGGTGGAGCCGCCATCGTCCGTGGTGGTTACTATGCCAGTCAGGCGCTCGCCGAGGAAGGAGAGGGAGGAGAGCACCCGGCCCAGGCCGTGGCCACCGCCGATGGCGACAACATGTTGGAAGTCATTGATATTTTTCTGCCACATACAGATCCCCGTGCTGACTCATGATGGCCCAGTGTAGTCATGGGCCTCATGTTGTTGTTTGTCCCTGCGCCGATTTTTCGGCAACAGCGGAATTTTTCGCAAAGGGTATGACTTTTGCTTGATTGCTGCACCTGATTTTCTTGGCCCTCTCCGTGATGTCTGGGACGATGCAAAAATGGGCCTGTATCCCGGGTGTTCCCAAGGGTCATAGCTCAATGAGATTTAACAGGAGATAGCAGTGGACTTTCTGACGGCTCACTCCCTTGCCGCCTGCTCTGTGCTCGCTTGTCGCGAGGTGTGCGAGCGTCTGACGACCCTGCGGGGTGAGCCGGCCTTGCTGCTTGTCTACTTCACCCAGGCCCACGATGCCGCCATCTTGCGTGCTCAGCTGACGATCCGTTATCCCAACACGCGCCTCATAGGGTGCAGCTCTTGCCATGGCGTACAGACCCAGTCCGGTTATCACAGCGCAGAGGGCTGGGGGCTGGCGGTGGCGGCCCTGTTCGATGAACGGGGTAGCTATGGTGTTGCCGGGGCGCTCGGTGAGCAGATTGAGATGCGTACCCTGCTGCATGGCGCCATGGCCCAGGCGGCGCGCCCAGGCGAGTTGCCAGCCATGATATTGCTGCATGCCAGCCCAGGTCAGGAGGAAGCCGTACTGGCGACCATCGAGGCCGAATTTGGCAGCCAGGTCCCAGTGGTGGGG
Source organism: Aeromonas molluscorum (assembly GCF_051376105.1). NCBI lineage: Bacteria > Pseudomonadati > Pseudomonadota > Gammaproteobacteria > Aeromonadales > Aeromonadaceae > Aeromonas > Aeromonas molluscorum. Next base: position 1,369,773 of record NZ_JBPQCY010000002.1, read on the forward strand.
GGCTCGGCTGCCGACGATCGGGTGAGTGGCGACTGGCAGATCTGCTGGCAAGAGGGGGAGGGCGATCAGGGCGTCGTACTGGCCTTGCTCTATCCGGACTGCGAGCTGGCGTTCCAGTTTCACTCCGGCTACCTTGCCACCGCCCATCATGGGGTGGTGACGGCCAAGGCGGGGCGCGAGGTGCTGACCCTGGATGGCGTGCCAGCGGCCCAGGTCTATGCCCGGTGGCGCGGGCTCAATGCCCTGCCGGTCGGCCCTATCCTCAAGGAGAGTACCTTGGCGCCACTGGCGCGTCAGCGAGGCACCCTGGATGGGGTGCCTTACTACAAGCTCTCCCACCCGGAGGCGGTGACGGCCCGTGGTGGGTTGAGGTTGTTTACCGATATCGAACTGGGGGAGCGATTGACGCTCATGTATGGCAGCGAAGAGGGGCTCCTCGCCCGTAGTCTGGCGGCGGGTCACATAGAGCCTGCCTATGGCCGCTGCCGCGAGGTGCGTCCCTTCGGTGCCCTGCTCATCTTCTGCGCAGGTTGCCGACTGGCTCTCGGTGAGCGTATCCAGGAATTTGGCAGCCTGTTTGAGACGCAGCTCGGTGCCATCCCCTTTATTACCCCCTTTACTTTCGGCGAGCAGGGACGCTTGCCTTATGGCGAGCTGGCTCACGGCAATCTGATGGTTTCCGCCGTGATACTGCTGGGAGAATCCGCATGACCCCTGTTCCAAGTGCCGATAACCAGGAGCTGGAAGCCCTGAACGACAAGCTGCAGGCCACCTTGATGGAGCTGGTGCACTGTCGCGCGCGCGAGGAGCAATATCGTCAGGAGTCGCAGACCCTGTTGGCCGGATTAGGTACCCTGGCCGAGGCCCGCACTCTGGATCAGGTACTCGACAGCCTGATCCGCAGCCTGCAACCTTTTATCGGTTTCGAGCAGGCGGATGTCCTGGCCTGGGATCAGGGCACGGGGATCACCCATCTCAGCACAGAGCCCGGCGAGTGCGGCCGGGGCTGGCACAGCTCCCCCCTGTTCGCGCGCGCCTTGGCGGGGGAGACCCTCGTCATCTATGACCCGGGCCAACTGCCCGAGTTTGCAGCCGTGGCTGGCAAGGCCGGCTGGGCCAGCCTGATGCTGACCGGTCTGCATGCCCCCGGTTTTGTCGGGATATTGCTGTGTCGCCACTCGGTCCGAGGGGGACTGGATCTGCAAAGCAAGGCGGTGCTGGCACGCTGCCGACCACTCATTTCCCAGGCGCTGGTCAATATTGCTTACCGGGCCCGGTTGCAGCAGCAGGTGGCGCTCAAAACCCGGGAGTTGCAGGCGAGCGAGCTCCGGTTTCGCCGCTTTGCCGCCATGGCCTCGGATTGGTTCTGGGAGACGGATGCCGATCACAGGCTCAGCTATGTCTCGGCCCCCGGCTATCAGGGCGGTGTCATGGCCATGGAGACGGGACGCAGCCTCTATGAGGTTGCCCATGAGCGAGAAGGGGAGCCCTGGGAGAAGTTCCGTCATCTGGTGGAGGGGCGCCAGACCATTCGGGCGGAGCGGGTACGCATCAAAACAGGAGGCATAGTGCGCTGGATGGAGGTGAGCGCCGAGCCCAGCTTCGATCAGCAAGGGAGGTTCAGCGGTTACAGCGGGACGGCTCGCGACATTGGTCCCCAGATCCACCGAGAGCAGCAACTGGCCCAGGCCCGGGATCAGGCCGAAGCCGCCAATCGTGCCAAGTCCCAGTTCCTGGCCATGATGACCCACGAGATCCGCTCCCCCATGAATGCCGTGATGGGCATGCTGGATCTCTTGCAACACGAGGCCCTGGCGCCTGCCCAGCAATCTCTGCTGGGTCATGCGGCCCACTCGGCCAGACTGCTGCAGACCATCATCGATGACGTGCTCGACTTTTCCAAAATTGAGGCCCACAGCCTGGAGCTTCACTGCGAGCGCTTCTCCCCCCGAAGCCTCTGCCAGGCCATCATGGAACCGCTGCACGCCATGGCGAGCGGCAAGGGGCTCACCTTGTACTGCGAGCTGGAGGATGCCGTGCCCGACGCGCTGTTCGGGGATCCGGTACGGCTGTCCCAGATAGTCAACAACCTGCTTGGCAATGCGGTCAAGTTTACCGAGCGGGGCCGGGTCGTACTCAGGGTGGGTTGGGATGGGCAACGGCTGTGCATCGAGGTGCAAGACAGTGGCATCGGCATCAGTGAAGGGGATCAGGCGCGCCTGTTTGAACCCTTTACCCAGGTCGACAGCTCGGCCACTCGTCACTGCGCGGGAACCGGACTCGGGTTGAGCATCAGCAAGCGACTGGTCACCTTGATGGGGGGGGAGCTCTGTCTGGCTAGCCAGCTCGGCGAAGGGAGCCGCTTCTGGTTCAGTCTGCCGGGGCTCAGCTTGCCCTGCGAGAGTGAGGCGCGCGCCAGTCCGCCTAAGCTGACATTGCGCCCTCTGGATGTGCTGGTGGTCGAAGACAGCCCGGTCAATCAGCTCGTGGTCTCGCTCATGTTGCAAAAGCTGGTGAGCCGGGTGCGTCTCGCAGGCAATGGCCTGGAGGCGATCTCCCAGGTGGCCGAGCAGGCGCCGGATCTCATCCTGATGGACATGCGCATGCCGCAGATGGACGGATTGGAGGCGACCCGGTTGCTGCGCGAGCTTGGTTATCAGATGCCGATAGTGGCATTGACCGCCAATGCCATGGCCGAAGACAGGGCCCGTTGTCTGGATGGGGGCATGACGGACTTTCTAGCCAAGCCCATTAGTCTGGCGCGGCTGCGCGATTGCCTGGTGCGGCACTGCTGAGTGTCATGGCCCTGTCATGGTGAGCGGTCAAAGTTCCTGAGATGTTCTGGGCATGCTGGTGATGGTTTTGTGAGCCTCAACCGAGGTGAGTCGAGAAAACACAGGTAAAAAAAATGGTCAACTAGTTAGTTGACCATTTCTTCAGCAAATACTGAAGAGAGCACGGGATAAATCGGGTTGTATAAAACTATATGAAAGATACGTGCCAACTTTTCAATTCTCTTCAAGCCACTTATTTCGGCCAATGTGGGAGAGGGTTGGTGTCTAATGAATACATTTTTTTGCAAATTGCGAGTTGTGATTTTGCATATTGATATTTTTCGCATTTTGCAACGATTTGGCAAGGGGCCGGGATGTCAATCCAAAGTATTTACCCTGCCTTCTTGCGGCTTACCTTCTTCTGAATGATCCGGTCAGCGCCATGCCAGAGTCATTGGCCTAGATCCCCCTTCACCGCCAGAGTGGCATCCGAGCTCACCGACGCTGGTGAGGTCAGCGGGCGATCAGCCGCCGCAGAAATTGGCGTGCTGCTTCGCTGCTCTGCTTGGCAATCAGCATCTGCTTCTCATAGATGGGCATCGGCAGTATTTCCAGCCAGCGCTGACACAGCCAGGTGGCATCCTCGAACTGTTTGTCCGGGTAGAGTTCATCGAGCTCGGGGTATTGATCGAACACTTCCCGCAGTCGGTTGGCCAGCAGATCGTCACTGAAGTCGGAGTGGATGCTGGGCCAGTTGGGTAGCGGCTCTACCTCGGCACGGCGCAATCCCAGCTCGTCTGTCGTCATGCTGTGGATGCAGAAGCGATCCAGGCCGAGCACAGTGACTCCGAGCAGACCGTCATTGAGGGTGTAGAAGTCGGTGACCTTGACCCGAGTGCCAACCGGTAATATGCGCCCGGCGGTGCCCGCTGGAGTGGACTCCTCCATGACGATGCCAAAGCCCTTGTCTTGTTCGAACGACTCTTTGAGCATCTGCAGGTGGCGCGGCTCGAACAGTCGCAGTGGCAGCTTGCCGCCCGGCAGTATGTGGGACGGTAAAGGGAACAGTGCCAGTGTGGTGTTATTCATGTTCCTTCCTCCGTTGATTCATGCTTGGAGGGAGTAATGCAGCGACCGTGCCAGACCATGAAAAAAGCCACCCTGGGGTGGTGATTTCATCCCCATGTAGGTCTGTCTACATGGGGAATCAACAGCTTATCGTTTACTCTGGCTGATCTCTAACCTACGAAATTAGCCTTAGCGTGGACACTATGTGGTCATCAGATCCCTGCCTCACCGCGCAACGGGTTAAAGTTGATCGCATCTTGCAAATAGTCCGGCGCAAAATGCGCATAGGCCATAGTTTGCTGAATAGTGCTATGCCCTAACACTCGTTGGAGCGTGATGATATTGCCTCCATTCGCCATGAAGTGCGTGGCGAAAGTGTGGCGCAATACATGGGAGGCTTGGCCATGAGGCAAATCAGGTTTCACCTCTCGCAGCACCTGCCGCATCTCCAAGTAGTCCGCATTTGGAAACAGCTTCCCAGACTTACCATCAACCATTTGCATTGATACCTCAGCTGAAATGGGTACTGCCCGTGTTTTGCCATTCTTGGTTGCGACAAACATCACTCGCCGATTAATGACGTGCTCAGCCATCAGCTCAGTGGCTTCACTCCAGCGAGCCCCTGTGCTCAAACACAATACGGCCACATTTCGATTGTCCCCGTCCAGCCTCTCTAGCAGAGCTTTGATCTCAGCCTGCGATAAAAAGCTCATGGCTGTGGGCAGTGCTTTGAGTTTCTTGCATCCCTTTAGCGGATGGGGTGCGTGATACATGCCTGCATCAATCAGAAAACTGAACATGCCACTGAGTGACATAAGGCGTCTGTTTATGGTGGATGCTTTTATCCCTTGGCTAAGAGACTGCGACCTAAACACTGTCAGCATATGGTTATCAATCTGGCAGGCGTATGGATTACCCATGCCCCGATCCACCAGTTGCAAAGCTTTGAGTGTTGGTGTGCCCCATTTCATATTCTGCCCATTGTAGAGCCACCAGAGTTGGATCAGCTCACTCAGCGGGCGAGCGTCTTTTGGTTTCTCTACCCAGGCTTTGTCATGCTGGTTCGCCAGCACATACCGCTCAAAAGCGGTGGCTTCGTGTTTTCTATCAAACTTCCGCCGGATACGTTTTCCATAACGCCCCTGCGGTCTAACGTCCACTTCATAACGACCATCATCGAGCTTCTTAATCGACATAGCGAAGCTCTCCAATGTATCCCAAACATGATGATTCTATTGCGGCACAAAGCGCCTCATGCAGGGTTAACCAATTTTCTGGGCGGAGTGGGATGAGTCCTCGTTTCCTTGCCCAAAGTGTGCGAGAACCGGCGCTATCTGCCCGGCTTCAGGTGCAATCTTGTCTGTTAAGAACCACATCATGTATTTGCTGAACTGAGGGAGAGAAAAGAGCTTTTTAACCGCTTTCATGCTGATCTCCTTTGTTCCCCCCTCGTAACTCGATAAAGAGCTATAAGGAATCTCTGTTAATTCAGATAGTTGCCTTCTATTTAGTCGCTCTGACTCCCTCATCAGCTTCAATTTTTCAGCAGTTTCTATTGACATAATCTCCCCTTAGATAAAGAATTTACCCAATCGGAGTAATTATTACTCCATTGTGAATCACTATCGCCAACTATGGCCCATTGATAGCTAACAAAGGAGAATATCAGATGGCAGCAGCAACCCCAAACCAAGTGGATGCAGATCCGAGGGTTTCGCTCGTGCTCGAACCCATCATCAATACGTCCGATGCCGTGCCGATTGAAGTGTTCGCCAAGATGATAGGCAAGACCAAGGGCGCGGTACGGGGAATGATTGAGAAGGGCAAGGTGCCCGTGGTGCCAATGCGTAACCCCCTGAATCCTACCGCTCCCGCAGAGTATTGGATTTATCTGCCTGCCTGGAATAAGGGCATGAAGCTCGCCTTTGAGAGTCGCCCCCGTGAGATCAGGGATGGCTGGTTGTCCTGGCTGGGACTGAGGAGCCCGCTATGAGCCAAAAATGGTCAATGCAAGGCGCTTTGAATATGGCTGGGGCTCTGCTGCTGCGTGAGACGGTAGAGCAGGCAAAGCAGCGCGAACAGGCGGCAGACGCAACTCGTAAGGCCCAGCAACTGGGCCGCAAGCTGGCTGCACTGCGCACCCTGAATGACGGGAAAAGAAAAACCCCGCTTAACGGTGCTGTAACACCAAGCGGGGTTTCCAAATCAGCTTATGAGGGCTTGATTTGATGATCATGTTATCCATCCCCTGCGCCTTGCGCAACCTGCGGCTGCAACGTCGCAAGTTGGCAGGGTCTGCCTGCCAGCGCTTCATTCATCTGCCTGACTACCTTGCCGCTGTTGAGCGCCCCGATGCTTTGGCATGGGGGGCTCTGTGGCAGCGTCTGCCCCAACCCGTCAATCCACTTCGGGGGAACCTATGCGAGTAATGTGCAACGAGTGTGGCCAGCTTGGCCGCATCACCAAGACCAACCGCATGACTGCGGGGGTCGCCAACCTCTATTGCCAATGCACGGATGCCGAGTGCGGTCACTGTTGGGTGTCCACGCTGGCATATAGCCACACATTGAGCCCCTCGGCAAAACGAGCGACTGACATGGCCATGAGCTTGGCGCGGGGCTTATCGCCATCTGCGCACGGTTCGCTGTGTGAGAGCGTCAACGAGCGGCAAAAGCAGCTGGATGTACTGGCCGCGCAAGAGCGGGAAAAACCCACGGTGACACTGCGGAGGGCAGTATGAGCAGTCAGGTAAAAACAGGCTGGATATGTATCGCCAGCGCGGGGCCGACGCTGGATGGACGCGAAGTGAATGCCGAGAGTTTGCGCCAGATGGCCGAGACGTATGACCCGAACTTTTACGTGGCCAACTTATGGGCAGAAGGGGTGCGCGCTCGCCCGCTCGGGCATGTGGACGCGGTGAAGGTGCAAGAGCAGGGCGGCCAGCTCACATTGCTGGCGGTGCTGTGCCCGACCCTTGAGCTGATTGACCTCAACATCAGCGGCACCCATGCCTTTTGTACCATAGAGGCCAGTGAGAATTTTGCGGGCACAGGTAAATGGTATCTGTCCGGGGTCACCGTCACTGACCAGCCGATGCTGACAGGGTTGACCCAGTTGCAGTTCAGCGCCCGGGCACCTGCGCGCCCCTTGTTGGTACCCACTTCTGCGCCAACCAAGCAAGCGCCCCTCAACCCCGCCTTCCGGGTATCAAAACCTGAGCAGATGTTTAGCAAGCTCAATGCTCTGTCTGACGGGCTGACCCAGCTTAGCCAAACGCTGGAGCGCTTCACGCCACACCGCCCCGGCCCGCAGCCTGCCCGCACCACTGACGACCGTGATGCCCCTGCCCACAACATCTACTAAGGAACCCGCTTGATGAGCCTCTCTGACCTGCTGCATGACATGCGCATGAGCTTTATCGCTGCACCGCAACCCAGCTTTGGCAATCTCGACACGTTGGGCAGCCTTGCCCTGAATGCCGCGCTGGTGCAGGCCGTTCCGTTTCTGTGGATGGTCTCTATTGTGGGGGTGGACGATGCCACCTCGCCTCGCTTTGACCCCCTTAAGCCAGGGCTGCGCAGTGGCCGTAAGGCGCAAGGGCGTTTCCTTGTCCCGGCGCAACCGGGCAAGCGCGAACACACATACGAGGAGCTGGACAGCACTGCCATCTGGACGTGGCAGCAGCTGGCCCAAATGCTGGCTGGGCTCGACCAGCGCCAAGCTAACAACCTGCTCGAAGATTTGGCCTTGGCCGCCTTTGGGGATGACCTGATACGGATTGGCTTTCGGGGGGAGTCAGCGGCCACTAACACAGACCCCGCTGCCAACCCTAATGGGGAAGATGTGATGGTGGGCTGGCCTGCCTTGGCTAAGGCGGCTGACCCCGAGGGGGCGCGGGTGCTGCGCGATGCTGTGACGTTCGACACCAGCGGCAACGGCCATTACGCCGACCTGGATGCCATGGTGTATGCGCTGATTGCAAAGCTGCCGGAAGAGTGCCGCAACGACCCGCGCTTGGTGGTGATGGTCGGTGGCGACCTGTTGCGAGCGCACCAGCAAGCGCACCTCGCTCCCGGTCAAGTGCGCGACAAGCAGCAGCGCATGAAGATTGCCGACCTCTCCTATATCTCGCATCAGCACATGGCCAGCACCTATCTGGCCGTGACCCTGGTCGAGAACCTGCAAGTGCTCACTCTCAATCACAGCCACCGCCTGAGCGCGGGGAACATTGACGACCTCGCCAGTTGGAGCATTCGTTACAACCGTGTCCAGTCCTACGCCTTGGGCGTCCCGACCGCCTACGCCGCTTTTGATGCCATCACCCTCGCCAAGTAAGGAAATCCTCATGCAACAACCCACTCTGCACGTTGTACCTGCCGCCACTGCCACCGCATCCCCCCGTGTTCAGCGTCTGGATGAGTACATCGCCCAATTTCACAGCGAGCTGGCCTGTCTCAATGAACTCGATAGCGAGGTGATGACCTTGCGCGCCCAACGCAAGGTGCTGCAAGAGCGCATTCCGCCCGCCAAGGCTCGGCTAGAGGAACTGCGCCAAGGGCGCATTAACCAACTGCTTGGCGGCGCGGTGTCGCTGGAGCTGGCCCGGGAGTACCGGGAGCTGTGTGAACTGGTGGAGGATGCCAACGAGGCGCAGCGCCTGTCCGAGCGGCAAGAGAAGCGGCTGGCTATCCCACTCCAACGCACCCAGGTGGCCCTCAATAGCGCCGTGAGCATGGTTGCCGGAAGTTATGAAAGCTACCTCGACCACAAGGTGATGCCCGGCACCCTCAATGCGCTGGGTAAGCAGCTGGCGCCACTGGCGGCCTTGACCCATGCCAAGGCCAGCATCATGGGCAACGAGGGGGCGCTGCGCTGGGCTCAAAACGAGCTGGCCCGCGCCCTCAAGGGGGCCATGGTCGATGAGCAAGTCGAGCTGGATGGGGACACGTCCCCGCCGCTCGCGATGCACTGAGCCCCCTCACCCGCCCACGGGCAAGCGACTTGCTCGTGCTGTGAGACAGTCCAGGCAAGCGCTACATCTTGCGCCAAGAGCAAAGCGAGTACGGAAGAGGGGAGCCGATAACGGCTCCCCTCAGTGCCCACACGCTTATCACAACAGAGCGAGCGGGCGCAGAGTAGCAAAGCCGACCGTGCCGGACAAATGGCCGGACGGGGAGAGGCAAATAAGGGAAAGGAGAGAGAAGTAGAGGCAGAACACCAGAAATGAAGAAGGGAACCCTGACCGGTTCCCCTCAGCGTCCATCCATCCGAGCAGATAGAGAAGACCCATGAACAGTATCAAATTCAATGCCGCCCAGCAAGCGGAGGGACTCGTTTGTCCGCATTCTGGGGTGAGTCCCTACGCCACGACCATCAACGCCTCTATTCCCTGCAACACGCCTTGCCGTGTTGCGTATCCGGCGACGAGTCAGCGGGCTACGTGACAAAGCCCAGGTGCCGGTGCTGCTGCTCCAGTGCAGGCAGGCCTGCACCACCTTGCGCCATGCACATGCTCGCCTGATGCGGATATGCATCGTGGTTTCGCAGTTGAACGCCCTGAAGAGTTTGCAGTCTCGCTTGGTCGGCTTTCGTATCCTGCGCAGAACCAGAGGCGTGCATATCAAGGCAGAGTGCCGGGCCATCTTGCGCCGGTGCCGGGCGGTTCGCGCGACCTTGCGCCACGCGCCAGCCCCCCAGCCAGGTGATGACGCACAACACGCCTTGACGCAGCGTGCCAGCACCAAGGCCATCCCCGCCGTCAGCCCAACGCCGCCACCTTGCGGGCACGGGTTCCAGATGACCCACATCCTGCGCTTGCACCGCCTGCCGTTCTACCCGCTCGACGAAGCCAGCAAGCCCCTTCACCAGCGCAGCCACAACACCCCAGCCAGTGAGGAGGTCATTCGCTCCTACTTCATCGGCCCCCCAAGCGCCTATGACCTTGATTGGGCGCTCACCTGCTGATGTTCTCCGTCAAACGCGGTAGGGGTGGGTCAGTACAACTCCCCGACGAGCTTATCGGCGAGCTGTTCACCGGCTACTGTGTGCGCCGAGTGCCGGCCATCGAAAGGGAGCCTGCAAGGATGCCAATATGTGGTTATCCGACCGGGTGGAAAGTGTTCCGGCAGGTGCAAGCCGACCTGCCGAGCCGTTGGAGCTCTTGCAGCGCAAAGAGCACCGCGAACGGCTGGCCATGAACTACGTGGAGCGCGTCCAGCGCCTGCTGGATGCCGCCGCGAATGGCCGTCAGCACCGTTCCCGCGACCTACCTCTGGCGCGTCTGTGGCCAACCGCTCAAACCCTGGGGCTTCCTGCCCACCCTGCCCCGCTTTAAAGGCACCTGAGGCCCGCAATACCTTCATTGCTGCCACCTGATCCGCTGGCTTGACCCGCAATGGTGGGTGCGCAAACTGCGCAAGCTGTGGGAGCAATACCGGGAACACTGCGCCATCTTGCTTGGCAAGGTGCGGCGCGGCGTCTCGCCCTACGTGTCCAGCTACGCCTTGCGGGCCTTGAACTAGCGCCAGCTCGCCGCCGAGCAGTGGCTAAAGAGCATGGAGGCCTACAACAAGACCTACATCGCTATCTCGCTGGCCGATGCGGTGGCCAGCTCGATGGCCAACCCGTCAAACCGCCGTGACGAACTGGTGGTGAGGGCGCGGGGCTTCTCCGATGCGGCGGACGAAATGGGCTATGTGGGCCGTCTTCACCTGGACAGCCCCGAGCCAATATCACCATGGAAGACAACCCCCAGGGATATGGCCAGCCCCTCCGCACCACCGAGAATCCCAAATATCAGGGCCACACGCCCCGCGACACCAACGCCTATCTAGCACCCTCTGGAAGCGCTGCCGCGCCGCCCTCGCCCGCCGTGGTATCGAGTATTTCGGCTTTGGGGTAGTCGAGCCCCATCACGACGGCACCCCTCACTGGCATCTGCTGCTGTTCGTCAATCCGGCCCAGCAGCATGAGCTGATAAGCACCATGCAACGCTACGCCCTGAGTCATGACCTGGACGACCTTGAACGCAAGCGCCATCCGGTGAGCAAACGGCCCTATAGCGACATCACCCCTCGCTTTGACTGGAAGGTGATGGATCAGCGAAGGCGGGGCCGTGGGCTACATCGTCAAATACATCGCAAACAACATAGACGGTCACCAAATTGGGACGAAGGCGACCTGAAGAGGCAGAAACCGCCGCCAGTGAAGGCGCGCGGCGCGTCAGGGCGTGGGCCTCCCTTTGGGGGCTACGGCAGTTTCAACAGCTGGGCGGGCCGTCTGTGAGCGTATGGCGGGAGCTGCGGCGACTACCTGGGCGAGTGCAAGAGAAAGGCAAAGGCCGCACGCGGCCCCGCTTGAAAGCGAGATCATGGAGGAGTGCCGCCGTTATGCGGACGCGGCGAACTGGAAGGAGTTTACCTATTCCATGGGCGGCCCTGTGTGCCCACGGGATGGCGGCCGGTGCGGCTGCATAGCCTGATTGACCTTGCCAAGAACAAGTACGGTGAAGATGTAAACCCGGCTCGTGGGTGTGGCCGCTGGCATGCCGTTAAGCGAACCCGTCTGATGGCTGGGTGCTGCGCCGAAAGGCGACCGACGAGCCCGCAGAGCACGCCGAGGAGGTGTTGAGCGAGCAAAGCGAAGCAGGGTTTGGCGAGCGTAGCGAGGTGCCATTGAGCGGCGCTAGCTGCGCTCCTTGGAGCTCTGGCAATAACTGTACTTCTGGAGGTGGATACGTGCATACACGATGTTTCCTAACCATTTATCCATCAAAAACTTCCGTGTTGGAAAATGTGTCCGGCATAAATACCCGAGTTGACTCCTGAAAATATTTTTCCAATGTGACATGTATCAATAAAAGCAATAAATCCAATGTGGTATGTTGATAAAATCAACCATAACGTAGGATAGTTGTATGATTATCGGCGGCCACCCAATAAAATCTAGCCTTGACTCAGATGTCAGGGCATATATAAATAGTCTTCCCTATTGGTCAAGGTTTACAGCAAGTAAAATATATCTGAATGGTGAAATGTCAGAAGAGGATTTAAATGTTGCGTATGATTATTTATTGCAAGAGCTAGGGCTAAATCCTCCAACGCTAAAGCCTCTAATTAATATAAGCGAAACCAATGACTCGAAATTAGATTTCAGTGAGGTTGTGAAGATACGTAAGCTTGAGAATGTTGAGGGAGTCAATGCGCTATCTGAGGATCAACTTATTGAATTTAGTCCGAACTTGACGATTATATATGGTGAAAATGGTTCAGGAAAATCGGGTTATGTTAGGTTGCTCAAAAGGATGTTTCATTCTAAATCTACGGAAATAATTGAGCCAGACGTAAACGGTGGTTTATCAGTAAAAAAAACAAAGGCGAAGATAACCTTTGACTGTGACGCTTCGGAAAAAACATTATATTTCCCTGAGAATGAAACGAATCCTGAATTCAAACAGTTTTCTGTTTTTGATGGGAAAAGTGTTGTTAAGCATCTGGCAGAGAAGAATGAGTTTGAATTCAGACCAGTTGGGCTGACATTTTTTTCAAAATTCACTGATGCCATTTTAAGTTTGGAGAAGAGGTTAAATGATGATTCTTTAAAGAGGAATAAGCCAAATGTTTATGTTGATTTGTTCGATGGCGAGTCTGAAATAAAGGCGTTGGTCGCTACATTATCAGCACAGACCGATGTTTCAAAGTTGAAAGAGTATGGCTCATTTTCCAGTGAGGACATAATTAATAAAAAAGCTGCAACTGATTCTTATGACAACATATTTTTGTTATCTAGAACGAAAGATGATGAGATAAAAAAACTCAAAGCTATAAAGGCACTGATACAAAAAAGCCAAGAGTCAATTCGCAACTTGAACTTACACTTCTCCATAGAGCGGTTAGAGAAAATAAATTCACGAATCACTAGTTTCAAAGAAATTAGCCGGGTGGCAAAGGAGGAGGGAGCTAGCAAGTTTCAAACTAATAAAATTAATGGGGTGAGTACAGTTCAATGGCGCCAGTTTTTATCTGCAGCAAAAGAATTTTCAAATATACAGCATCATAACCATTACCCCACAGAGAAAGATCATTGCCTTTTATGCCAACAAAATCTCTCGGAAGATGCGAGGATATTAATTAATAATTGTTGGGGGTTTTTAAAAAGTGAGGCGGAAAGTCTAGAAAGAAAAGCCAGCAGTTCATTGAGTGAAATAGTTGCATCTTTAAATAAATTAAGCTTCATAGTTTTTCCAGATGATAATATTCTTACGCTTTGGTTAAAAGAAAAGCATCAAGAAGAACTTAATATGATGAATTCTTCTTTGGAAAAAGTATCGGCTTTTTCAATGAAATTGATTAAATATATTGAATCGAGGGAGAATTTCGATATACAAGAGTCCTCTTGTGTGGACGACCACCTTAGCAGCATATTATTGTCCTTGGATTCGTCAATTATATCTCTAGAAGCTGATGGGGTTATGAAGGATTTACAGCAAGCCCTGAAGTTAAAAACTTTCCTATGCCATAAAGAAAAATTGAGCTCTCTCTTAGAGAGGATAATGTCATATAGGAATGATTTAGCTTGGTTAAAAAAATCCAAAATGGCCGACTTTGCTAAAACAAAAATAACGGCCACTGAGAAATCTCTATCTAAGAAGCATTTCAATGAAGAGTATATTTCCATTTTTAACGCTGAATGCGAAAATTTAAATGGAAATTTTGGGATTGAAATTGACCATACAGGCTCGGCTGGAAAGTCGTTTAGGCAATTAAAAATTAAAGGAAAAAAGCCCAGCATCATTCTCAGTGAAGGTGAGCAAAAAGTTATTGCCCTAGCTGATTTTATTACCGAAATGAGTCTTTCTAATATCAATCGAGGTGTGTTTTTTGATGATCCGGTTACATCTCTTGATGAGCGTAGAAAAACTAAAATTGCACTAAGACTTGCTCAGGAGGCCGAAAAAAAACAAGTGGTAATATTTACACACGACCTTGTTTTTGTATCAAACCTAATTGATTATTGCCAAGATAATAATAAAGAGCATGTTTGCCACTGGATAGAGAAAAGAAATGGAAAGCCTGGGTATATTTTCTTAAAAAACGCCCCTTCATATGAAAAACAATACAGAACATCTGAGCCAGCAGAAAAAAATCTTAAATTGTCTCAGCAGGCGACCTGCGCACCTGAACAAAGAGAATATTTATTAAGGCAGGGATTTACTGCGTTAAGAACGTGCTATGAGGTGCTGGTTATAAATGAACTGTTCTGTAATGTTGTTCAACGTTATAATGAGAGAGTCAGTGTTGACAGCCTAGCTAAAGTATCCTTTACCAAGGCTATAGTAGATGAGTTGCTTAGTAACTATGGCTTGTGCTGCAAGTTTATGGAAGGTCATACTCATAGCGATATGTTTGCATATAAAAAGCCAGAGACAGATGACTTGAAACTTGAAATAGAACGATTCAATAAGATTAAAAGTGAGATAAAAGCACAAAAAAAGGAACATCTTAAAGCTACTGCCTGATGGAACTGAGAGTTATTGCTGATTTTTTAGAAGGCTTCATAACATGAAGCCTTCATAACATGAAGCCTTCTATCATTCTATATGATTGCTGGCTATTTCTTGTAGATATGTTTAAACACAATCCTTTTTATTGTGAAAAAATATCAATAGAGATGTTGGTTAAGTGAGCGGTGTATAAGGATGTAAGTCTTTTGTGGCACTCCTTTCTAGCGTGGCTTAAAAAAGATGTATTACTATCAGTTATTTAGACCTTCCTGCACATCAAGCAAACTTACGATTGAGATTGAACGCTGCGGATGGAAAAACATCAAGGAATCCGCGCTCATCCGCTCCCGCCTGCGCGCCCTGTGGGAAAAAATTTTTGCAAAAATGGATTACGGCGAAACCATAGGCCCAGAGCCCGCCAGCTCTGGGCCTTACAGTTAAAATCCAAACTGAAAAGAGTGAACATTTTTTCACTGCATTACAGTTTCCAGATACCCACATCGAACAGCGTCAAATCTTCAATTTATTGTTTTAAAAGACTTTTATCAGTTTTTTGTGAGGATTTCACTGTGGTGATGTGCTTGGGTAATGAGTCCATGAAATCGAAATTTCATTTATTTTTCAATGTGTTGTAGCCAGCCCAAGCTAAATGAAAAAGTGTAAAATTGAAAAGCTCATGTGGATAGAGGTAGTATCGAACTGATAGAGGTCAACTGAGCCCTTTGTCGGCGGATGATGAGTTAAGTGAAATCTATATAGCACACTGTCATGGCTATGTTCTGGAAAGGATTTATGATCAGATATACTTTTTTCACACTTTCTGTAATTGGCTTGTTTGTGCTTATTCTTATACCTATGTCATTACTTGCTAAACCCGTTTATTTTATATATACCCAGAGTGTCCTAGGCTCCACTTACATTGGTGATGAAGTGTTTCACGAAGTATTGAAAGTGATTGGATATGTTATGACCCCCATTAGCCTTGCTGCCTCAATAGTGGTGAACTGGCTGCTATCTAAGCGGCTGTGAACTCAAACTCGGGATACATAATAATGATTCGTGCACTGATCACCTTTGCTCTGTTCTGTATGGTGCTTGCGTTAGCGATGGTCACGGTTGCAAAACCATTATTTTCAATCTATTCAAAGTATGTCTTGGCTGGAAACTATGTTGGTGAGACCTATGCGGCGTACTTCTTCGACTTCGTTCTCTACTGCCTAGCGCCATCTTGCATGATTCTATCAATATTATTAGTGACGCTATATTATAGATACCGAGGAAAAAGGTAGAAAAAAAACCGCCTTTCGGCGGTCTCTTTTATATTGCAAACTGTTCGAGGCTTTTGCCTTGTGCTATCTGCTCGGCTATCGCCTTAGGCATGCGGCCCTGACCCGTCCAGGTCTTTTCCTGCCCATCTTCCTGATACTTATACTTTGGGGGACGGGGAGTGCGTTTACTCTTACCCTTTTCAGCATTGGCTGCTGGCGCGGCATTGTTTACTAAGTCGCGCGGGTCGATTCCCGCCTCTTTCAGCATTTCAGTAAACTCTGCCAGTTTACGCTGATGCTCTGCCTGCTCGGCGCGTTCTTTCTCGGTTGAGTCACGGCGTTCTATATAGATGGCATCAAACTTCTCTTTCGCATCTTGCAGCTGTTCGAATGACAGCTCGCGCAGAGCAGCGCGCAGGCTACGGACATTCATGAGTGTTTTCAAAAATTCGGTCATAGCGTCCCCATTGACGATGTTTAGCAAAGAGATATTTTCGGGGAAAATAACATGAAGCGAGGAAAATAATAAAACTATTTCATTCGGATAATATTGAATCGTGATGGATTGTGTCTCTATATGCCCTGCCTGATGAGTAAGGCATTGGGTTCCGTCTTGCTCATTAGGTAGGGTGGCAAGCGAAGCGCGGCAGGGGATACCCGGACATAACAAAGCCCCGCATGGCGAGGCTTTGGCATAATATCTCTCGATGTGGTCAACGTGTGGACATTGACTGAAACAAATCCTTTTGCTTCATCTACTTAGCTAAATTATTAAAGCCACCCTGGGGTGGCTTCATTGTGCTCAGTGGCGCTGTTCCAGATACATCACGGCAGCCTCGACCCGGCTCTGTGCCTCGAGTTTCTTGAGCAGGCTCTTGACGTGCACCTTGACGGTGCCCTCCGAGATATGGAGCACCGAGGCAACCTGCTTGTTGGAGAGGCCCTTTGCAATTTCGCGCAGGATTTGCATTTCGCGACGCGTCAGGCTCTCGAGTTTCTGCTGCAGATGATCCAGCTCGTAGATGTTTTCCAGATAAGGGCGCAGCGGCTCGCTCAGGATCTGCTGTCCCGTCATCACGTCGCTTAGCTGGGCCAGCAGGGTGTCGGGCTCAGTGTCCTTGAGCAGGTAACCATCGGCACCTGCCTTGAGCAGGGCGACCACGTCCTGACGGGCATCGGAAACCGTCAGGATCACCACGCGGGAGGTGATCTCCTCGGCGCGCAGTGCCTTGAGGGTATCCAGACCGGAGAGACCCTTCATGTTGAGGTCCAGCAAAATCAGGTCGGGTTCGGCCTCCTTGGCCATGGCGACGGCGTCACTGCCGTTGGAGGCCTCGCCGCACACGATCATGTTCTCTTCCAGCGCCAGGAGTTGCACTATCCCCTTGCGCATCAGGGGGTGATCATCGACCACCAGAACTGTGTATTTTATCTCGTCCATCAGGCATCTCTTGTTAGGCTGGTGGGAAAGGTCAGGTGCACTCGGGTGCCCTTGGGGTGAAGATCGCTGATAGCCAGCACGCCATGCAGCTTGCTGGCCCGCTCGTCCATGATGCTGAGGCCATAGTGGTTGATGGCTGAACGGGCATGGCCGATACCGACACCGTCATCGGTGATTTGCACCTGAATGTTACCATCGGCAAGGGTCTCACAGCTAACATCAATCAGTTGCGCGTTGGCATGTTTGATGGCGTTGAGGACGGCTTCGCGGATGAGCTGCAGTATGTGGATGTGTTGGCCCGCTTCCAGATCCGTATCGGACAGGCTGTAATGGAGCTGGATCTTGGCCTGAGTCTGTGGCTTGAGTTGTTCCAGCATGACGTGGATTGCCTCGCCCAGATTGGCATCTCCGATGCTAAGTCTGAAGGTGCCGAGCAGTTCGCGCAGTTGGGTGTAAGCATTGCTGAGCCCTTCGTCTATCTGCTCCATGGCTGCCTGTGTCTTGTCGTTGTCCCCCTTGCTGAAGGCCCGCTTGAGCAAGGTAGACTGGATCTTCAAGTAGGAGAGAGCCTGGGCCAGGGAGTCGTGCAACTCGCGGGCGATGACGGCACGCTCTTCCATCAGCAGCAAGCGCTGCTGCTGCAAGAGGGTCTGATCCTTGTGCAGGACCTGGGCCAGCAGCATGGAAAAGTTCTTCATCAACCGCTCGTCGATGGGGTGGGGGCTGATGATGTCGAGGCGGCCAAACTCCCTGTCATCCATCTGCAAATAGAAGCTCACCACGGCCTCGAGATCCCCGGGCCAGCCACTGCGTCCGGTCAGGTAGACCGGCATGGTATCGTGCTCGAAACGGGTCAGGCGTATGTGCGCTATCTGCTGATGGGCAGCGGCCCGGTCGAGCAGCTTTTGCAAGGTGTGGCCACTTAGAGGGGCGGCGTGCAGTTTCTGGGCCGTGGTATAGAGGAAGGAGAGGGTGTCGTTGGCCTGCTGCAGCTTGGCGGTCTTCTCTTCGACCTTGCTCTCCAGATCCCGGTAGAGCTTGCCCAGCTCGGTGGCCATGGTGCCAAAAGCGTCGGACAACTCCCCCAACTCGTTATCGCAGTGGGGGGGCAGGGTGAGGTCGAATTCACGCCGCTGGATCTGGCGGGCACAATAGACCAGCTGGTTGAGGGGCGCCACGACCTGCTGGCGAGTGAAGCGTACCGTGAACCAGGCGATGGTGATGATGGAGATGAGCCCCAGCCCCTCGGCCAGGGCCAGCATGCGTACCTTGAACTCGACGTGGTACTGCATCTGGTTGACGAAGTCATCGATGGCGGCGACGAACTGTTCCGTGTTGTCTATGTAGCGCTGGGGAGTTGACTGCTCGATGTGGCTGCGCATCAACTGCCACTGGCGCAGCACTTCGCCATAGGTAAGGCGCAGGGCCGCCGGGGTTATCCAGCGCTGGGTCTCTTGCAGTTCCCGGGCATTGAGCGTCTGTTCGAACTGATCCAGCCGCTTGAGGGCTGGCTGCCCCTGACCAATCTCATAGGCCATGCGATAGGCCTGCATGCGCAAGGATCCGGATAGATTGATGGCCTTGGCATCGGGTACCGAGTAGAAGAGGGTGACCATGGCCACCAGGGCGATCAGGCTCGCCATAAACAGGATCAGCATCATGGAGCGGCCTATGGCGCTACTGACCGAATGAACCCTGAACCATTGCCTCATGTTGCCTCTGCGCCGCTGAAATACCCCATAAGTTGCGTGGGAGTGTACTCCAACTTGTGCTAGCATCGAAAAACTAGATGAACTCCGAGCATTTTCGCCTAAGTCTTTGGATAAGGGGAAAATTGCCGACAGCCGATATACGCGCTGTAAGGGTCAGGAAAGAAATGCCCTGGCCTCCCGTATTTGGAAAGGTGTTTATGTTGCCACTTGAAGATGGTTTTTCCCGTCGCTTTTACTATTTGCGCCTGTCGGTCACCGACGTGTGCAATTTTC
Organism: Aeromonas molluscorum; assembly: GCF_051376105.1. Classification (NCBI taxonomy): domain Bacteria; kingdom Pseudomonadati; phylum Pseudomonadota; class Gammaproteobacteria; order Aeromonadales; family Aeromonadaceae; genus Aeromonas; species Aeromonas molluscorum. The sequence continues at coordinate 1,388,810 of NZ_JBPQCY010000002.1, forward strand.
GTTGTACCTATTGCCTGCCAGACGGCTATCGCCCCGATGGCCGCAAGTCCTTTCTCTCTGTCGATGAAATCCGCCGGGTAGTGTCCGGTTTTGCTGCCATGGGCACCCGCAAGGTGCGTCTGACTGGTGGTGAACCCTCCCTGCGCCGCGATTTTACCGAGATCATCGAGACGGTGGCGGCTACACCGGGCATCGACAAGATAGCCATGACGACCAATGGCTATCGACTCAAGGAGCGGGCCGCCGAATGGCGTGCTGCCGGGCTGACCGCGCTCAATGTCAGTGTCGACAGTCTGGATCCCCGTCAGTTCCACCAGATCACCGGTGAAAACAAGCTGGCTGAGGTCATGGATGGGATAGAGGCTGCGCTCCATGCCGGCTTTCCCTCGGTCAAGGTCAATGCCGTGTTGCTCAGGGGGCTCAATGATGGCCAGCTTGCCGAGTTCTTGGCCTGGATCCGGGACAAGCCCATTGAGCTGCGCTTCATCGAACTGATGCAAACAGGGGAGATGGACAGCCTGTTTCGCGATCGCCATGTCAGTGGCGAGCAGATAAAGACGCACCTGCTTGAGCAGGGCTGGCTGCAGCAGTTGCGAGGGCTGGATGACGGCCCGGCGCAAGTGTTTCAGCACTCGGGTTCACGGGGCAGCATTGGCCTCATCATGCCTTACAGCAAGGATTTCTGCGCCGGTTGCAACCGGCTGCGGGTCTCTTCCGTCGGCAAGTTGCACCTGTGCCTGTTTGGCGAAAATGGCGTCGAGCTGCGGGATCTCTTGCATGCCGACCTGCAGCAGGATGCGCTGATCCAGCGCATTCGAGTCGCGCTGCTTGGCAAGGCGGCGACCCATCACCTCCACGAGGGCAATGCCGGCATGACCCCTCATCTCGCCTCCATCGGCGGGTAAGTTTCAAACAAGACTGCTCCCCCAACCTGCTTGCCTATTAGGGGGTATCCTGACGGATACCCCCCTGCCTATTTGCGTCAAGGGATTGATCCAGCGCAATAATCCCCCCTGTTTATCCCCCTGGTGGTATATCGCTAACCTTGTTGAGTCCGCAAAATAGGCCCACTATTAGAATAGGTATTACAGATACCATTCTTGATTTAGCCTGTTCAGGCCAGGTTTTCCGGGGTTCACAAGGAGTGGATATGTCCGATGAGGTCAAGCTGTCACGCCGACACCTGCTGCGCGGTCGCTTCAAGGCGGTGACACCTGCTGCCCAGTTGCCCTGGTCACTGCCCTGGCCCGCCTTTGTCGCCGATTGTAGTCGTTGTGGCGATTGCCTCACCGCTTGTCCCGAACAGATCATCATCAAAGGGGATGGCGGCTTTCCTGAACTCGACTTTACTCGTGGTGAATGCAGCTTCTGTGGCGACTGTGTGAGCGCCTGCAGTGAGCAGCTGTTTCGCCCGACGGATCAATCCCCCTGGGACTATATTGCCCAGATAGCCGATAGCTGCCTGGCCAATCAGCAGGTCTATTGCCAGCGCTGTCAGGACAGCTGCGAGGCGAGGGCGATCCGGTTTATTCCCATGCTCGGTCGGGTGCCGACCCCGAGTGTGGATGCGGCGCTTTGCACCGGGTGTGGCACCTGTGTCGCAGACTGCCCGGTCGGCAGTATCAAGGTGGCCAGCCCGGCCGCGAAGGAGCATGAATGAAACCGGATCCAGTCGATCTCTCTGCGGAGCAGGAATACCACGTCTCCAGCCTGGTGGTATTGACTCAGCCGCCATTGCGTCACCGGCTTGCCGAGCAGATTGGCGCCCTCGACGGGGCCGAGGTGCATGTGGTCAGTGAGGAGGGCAAGTTGGTTGTCACCCTGGAGGGGCCAAGTCAGCGTCCCATCATGGCGGCCATAGACGCTATCAATGGAATGCCGGGGGTACTCTCCGCAGGCCTCATCTACCATCAGTTCGATAATAACGATAAGCAATGTGAGGAAATGTCATGAAGCTGAGTCGACGCGACTTTATGAAGGCCAACGCGGTCGCAGCCGCGGCGGCCGTGGCCGGTGTCAGTGCGCCCGCCCTGGCGGCCAACCTGATCACCAGTACCGACCAGACTGCCATCAAGTGGGACAAGGCGCCCTGCCGCTTCTGCGGCACAGGGTGTTCCGTGCTGGTGGGTTCCCAGGCGGGGCGCGTAGTGGCGACTCAGGGCGATCCTGAGGCCCCGGTCAACCGCGGTCTTAACTGCATCAAGGGCTATTTCCTCTCCAAGATTATGTATGGCGAGGACAGGCTGACCCAGCCTCTGCTACGCATGACCAATGGCAAGTTTGACAAGAATGGTGAGTTCGCCCCCATCAGCTGGGATCAGGCGTTCGACATCATGGCCGAGAAATTCAAGGCGACCCTCAAAGAGAAGGGCCCGACCGCGGTTGGCATGTTTGGCTCGGGCCAATGGACCGTATGGGAAGGCTACGCAGCCGCCAAGCTGATGAAGGCGGGTTTCCGCTCCAACAATTTGGATCCTAACGCCCGTCACTGCATGGCATCGGCGGTGGTCGGTTTCATGCGTACCTTCGGCATGGATGAACCCATGGGCTGTTACGATGACATCGAACAGGCCGACGCCTTCGTGCTCTGGGGCTCCAACATGGCCGAGATGCACCCTATCCTCTGGTCACGGATCTCGGATCGCCGCCTCTCCCATCAAGAGGTGCAGGTCCATGTGCTCTCCACCTTCGAACACCGCAGCTTCGAGCTGGCCGACAACGGCATGGTGTTCACGCCCCAGACCGACCTGGCGATCCTCAACTACATCGCCAACTACATCATCCAGAATGACAAGGTGAACTGGGAGTTCGTCAACAAGCATACCCAGTTCCGCAAGGGGGTCACCGACATAGGCTACGGCTTGCGTCCGACTCATCCGACCCAGCAAAAAGCCAAGAACCCGGATAGCGGTGACTCCACCCCCATGAGTTTCGAGGACTTTGCCAAGTTCGTGGCGGATTACGACGTCGACTCTGTGGCCAAGCTTTCCGGCGTGCCCAAGGAGAAGCTGGAAAAACTGGCCCAGATCTATGCCGACCCAAGCAAGAAAGTGGTCTCTTACTGGACCATGGGCTTCAACCAGCACAGCCGTGGCGTCTGGGCCAACAACCTCTGCTACAACATTCACCTGCTGACCGGCAAGATCTCCACCCCGGGCAGTGGCCCTTTCTCTCTGACCGGCCAGCCCTCCGCCTGCGGTACGGCGCGGGAAGTGGGCACCTTCGCCCATCGTCTGCCTGCCGACATGGTGGTCACAGACCCCAAACACCGCGCCATTGCCGAGAAAATCTGGAAGCTGCCCGAAGGTACCATCCCGGAGAAAGTGGGCTATCACGCCGTGCTGCAGAGTCGCATGCTCAAGGATGGCAAGCTCAATGCCTACTGGGTGATGTGCAACAACAACATGCAGGCTGGCCCCAACATGAACGAAGAGGGGCTGCCCGGTTATCGCAACCCGGCCAACTTCATCGTGGTGTCAGATCCGTACCCGACAGTGACGGCCCAGGCCGCCGATCTCATCCTGCCCACCGCCATGTGGGTGGAGAAGGAGGGCGCCTATGGCAACGCCGAACGCCGCACCCAGTTCTGGCATCAGCAAGTCAAGGCGCCGGAAGGGGCCAAGTCGGATCTGTGGCAGCTGATGGAGTTCGCCAAGCGCTTCACCGTGGAAGAGGTCTGGCCGGCGGAGCTTATCGCCAAGCAACCCGAGCTCAAAGGCAAGACCCTCTATGAAGTGCTTTATCGCAATGGTCAGGTCGATCAGTTCCCGAAAGCGCAGAGCAAGGGGGATCTCAACGACGAGGCAGAGCACTTCGGTTTCTATGTGCAAAAGGGCCTGTTTGAAGAGTATGCCTCCTTCGGGCGCGGCCACGGTCATGACTTGGCGCCCTTTGACCGCTACCACGAAGAGCGCGGCCTGCGCTGGCCCGTGGTCGATGGCAAGGAGACCCTGTGGCGCTATCGCGAAGGCTTCGACCCTTATGTGAAGGCGGGGGAGGGGGTGAACTTCTACGGCAAGCCCGATGGTCGTGCGGTGATCTTCGCGCTGCCTTATGAAGCGGCTGCCGAGTCTCCGGACCAGGAGTTCGATCTCTGGCTCTCCACCGGCCGCGTGCTGGAACACTGGCACACCGGTACCATGACCCGCCGGGTTCCCGAGCTCTACCGCGCCTTCCCGGATGCCGTGCTCTTCATGCACCCGGAAGATGCCAAGGCTCGTGGGGTACGTCGGGGCGAGGAGGTGATCGTCTCTTCCCGCCGCGGCGAGGTGAAGACCCGGGTCGAGACCCGTGGTCGCAACCGCCCACCCAGGGGACTGGTGTTCATGCCCTTCTTCGATGCGAGCCAGCTGGTCAACAAGTTGACCCTGGATGCGACGGATCCGCTCTCCAAAGAGACGGATTACAAGAAGTGTGCGGTCAAGGTCGCCAAGGCCTGAGGCAACAGGCATTGATGAGCACCCGGTTGCCGGGTGACGCTCGCTTGCTACCCAAGGGCCTGCCCGGCGCGGGTCCTTGCGGATAATATGTTCGGAGAACAAATAATGAAGAAGCTGATTGGAGCAATGTTGGCCTGCCTGATGGCGGGGAGTCTGATGGCTGCCGAGGCACCACAGATCACCACGGATAATGGCGGCGTCAAGTCACTGCGCAACAGTGCGGATCTCGCCATCGAGGCCCCGGCCGCCCAGATGAAGAACTTTCGCAAGGATGGCGATCTCTATACCCGCCAATACATGCATCAGCCACCACTGATCCCCCATGACATCCGCAACTACGAGATAGATCAAAAGGTCAACAAGTGCCTGGCCTGCCATAGCTTCAAGAATGCCACTGCCATGAAGGCGCCCAAGATAAGTCCGACCCATTTCGAGTCGCGAGATGGTCTGACACTGGGTGAGGTCTCGCCGCGCCGCTACTTCTGCTTGCAGTGCCATGTACCGCAGACCGATGCCAAGCCACTGGTGGGCAATACCTTCAAGCCGGTCGACGCGCTGAACTGAGGAAACCATAGATGAAACGATCTGATGTTGTGCAGCGGCGATGGATCACCCTCAAGTCATTCTCGAACGACGCACTGAACTAAGGAGTTAGTAGATGAAATTACCCGGTTTTGTGCAGCGGATCTGGACCACCTTCAAGTCGCCTTCGAAGGCGGCACTCTGGGTGTTGCTGATGATGGGCTTTTTTGGCGGCGTCATCTTCTGGGGCGGCTTCAACACCGCCATGGAGGCCTCCAACACCGAGAAGTTCTGCACCGGCTGTCACGAGATGAAAGACAACGTCTTCGTCGAGTATCGTGACACCATCCACTACGCCAACCGTTCCGGTGTGCGGGCCAGTTGCCCCGATTGCCACGTTCCTCACGAGTGGACCTACAAGATCATTCGCAAGGTACAGGCATCCAAGGAGCTGTGGGGCATGTTGACCGGCAAGGTGGATACCCGCGAGAAGTTCGAATCTCACCGCCGGGAGATGGCGGAGCGGGAGTGGAAGCGGATGAAAGACACGGATTCGAGGGAGTGCCGCAACTGTCACAACTTCGAATACATGGACTTCTCATTGCAAGGACGGCGCGCGGCTCAGATGCACTCCACCAACCTGGCCAGTGGCGAGAATACCTGCGTCGATTGCCACAAGGGGATTGCGCACCAGTTGCCCGACATGAAAGGGGTCAAGGGATTCTGATCCGTACTCCCTCGCAATACAGGCCGGGTTAACCTGGCCTGTCTTGCCCAAGGTGGGCATGGCGATGAGATTCATGAGCCTATTCCCCCACACCCCGACAACTTTTGGTAGAATCCATTCCCAGTGAGGATATTGCCAATCAGATTCAAATGGCTGGCCCTGCCCCTGGCTGGCATATCGAAAGCATCCCACCCCTCTTCTCCTCGTACTCGATGATTTACAGGAATTGTTCAATGGCACCACACATCAGCGAATTCATTCCCCTCAACATTGCCGTACTGACGGTGTCCGACAGCCGCGGCGCCGCCGACGACAGCTCGGGGGATTACCTGGCATCAGCACTGACCCAAGCGGGACACAAGCTGGTGGATCGGGCGCTGTGCGCCGACAATCTGTTCCGCGTGCGGGCTCAGGTCAGCCAGTGGATCGTGGATGACAAGGTGCAGGTTGTGCTGATCAACGGTGGCACCGGCTTCAATGAGCAGAACCGGGTCCCTGAGGCGGTGGGGGTGCTGTTCGAACGCACAGTGCAAGGTTTTGGCGAGATGTTCCGTCAGCTCTCGTTTGCCGAGATCAAAGGCTCCGCCATGCAGAGCCGCGCCCTGGCCGGGCTCGCCAATCGCACCCTTATTTGCTGCTTGCCCGGATCCACCGGTGCCTGCCAACTGGGCTGGGAGAAGCTTATCCGGGATCAGCTCGATGTCCGCACCCGGCCATGCAACTTCGCGACCCAGCTGATCAGGTAGTCCGCGATACCCATTTCTTTCCGGGGCGGTGTACCGCTCCATCCGTGACGAGTAACAGCCAATGAGTTTGACCCATCTCAACCAAAGCGGCGAAGCCCACATGGTGGATGTGACCGACAAGCAGGTCACTGAACGTGAAGCCCGCGCCGAAGCATTTGTGACCATGGCCCCCGCGACTCTGGCGCTGATCCTGAGCGGTCAGCACCACAAGGGTGACGTTTTTGCCACCGCGCGCATCGCCGGCATCATGGCGGCCAAGAAGACCGCCGATCTCATTCCGCTCTGCCATCCGCTGGCGCTCACCAAGGTGGAGGTAGAGATTGTCCCCCAGCCCGAGCACAATAGGGTCCATGTTCGCACCCTCTGCAAATTGTCCGGCAAGACAGGGGTCGAGATGGAGGCGCTGACCGCCGCCTCGGTGGCTGCGCTCACCATCTATGACATGTGCAAGGCGCTGCAAAAGGACATGGTGATCGAGCAAGTCAGACTGGTTGAAAAGAGAGGCGGCAAGTCCGGCCACTTCAAGCTGGGGTCGGATGCAGGAGACAAGGCATGATCAAGGTTCTGTTTTTTGCCCAAGTCCGGGAGCTGGTGGCCTGCGATGAGCTCAGCCTGCCGTGTGACCATGCCACCGCCGATGCGCTGCGCATTGCATTGAGTGAGCGCGGCGACAAATGGGCGCTGGCATTGGAGGAGGGCAAGCTGCTGGTGGCGGTAAACCAGACGCTAGTACCGCTCACCACAGTGCTCAATGATGGCGACGAAGTGGCCTTCTTCCCCCCCGTGACCGGAGGCTGACCATGTCTCACTCTATGGATGAACCGGTGCCCCAGCCCGCCAATCGTATCCTGATACAGCGGGAGGATTTCTGTTTGGCGGACGAATATGCCCGGCTTGCCACCCGCCCCGACAGTGGCGCCATCGTCACCTTCGTTGGCAAGGTGCGCGACTTCAATCAGGGGGAGGAGGTCAAGGGACTGGCCCTCGAGCACTATCCCGGCATGACCGAGAAGGCACTGGCCGATATCGTCGCGCAGGCGCGCTGCCGCTGGCCATTGCAGGAGTGCACCCTGATCCATCGTATCGGTGAGCTGCGGCTCGGCGATCAGATCGTCTTGGTCGGGGTGAGCAGCGCCCACAGGGATGCGGCCTTCGATGCCTGCCACTTCATCATGGATTTTCTCAAAACCCGGGCGCCGTTCTGGAAGAAGGAGCTGACCGCCGAGGGGGTTCAACGCTGGGTCGAGGCCAAGGAGAGCGACAACGACGCCGCTTCCCGCTGGTAAAGCAAGTGGACGCAAGGGGAGTGCGTTCCATGACGGAATGCCCCCCATCTTTGGGGCTGGCAGAGACCGGCTCTCGGTGCAATCACAGGAGTAAGGGAATGAAACAGCTGTTATCCGTGTTGTTAGTGGGCGCGTGCGCCGGTGTGCTGCACAGCGGTGAGGTGCAGGCCGATGAGGTCAAAGTTGCCGTGGCCGCGAACTTCAAGAGCACCATCGAGCGCATAGGAAAGGACTTTACCGCCAAGACGGGTCACAGCGTCGTCATCAGCTCGGCCGCCACGGGTGTGCTCTATACCCAGATAACCCACGGAGCCCCGTTTGACCTCTTCCTCTCCGCCGATGTGGCCACCCCGGACAAGCTGGAGAAAGAGGGCAAGGGCAGTGAGCGTTTCACCTATGCCATCGGTCAACTTGGGCTCTGGCAAAAAGGTGGCCCGGCGCCTGATGAGGCTGCCTTGCGCAGCTGGAAGGGGAATCTTGCCATCGCCAACCCGCGTACCGCGCCCTACGGCGCGGCGGCCATGGCGACCCTTGAGCAGCTCAACATCGATCCCAAGCAGTACCGTCTGCTGACCGGCGCCAACATCAGCCAGACCTGGCAGTTCGTCGATACCGGCAATGCCGAGCTGGGTTTTGTGGCCTGGGCCAATCTGGTGGAAGCCGGTAAAACCGGCGAAGCCTGGGCTGTGCCAAATGCACTCTATCCTGCCATCGAACAGCAGGGATTGATCCTGAAGAAGGGAGCCGCGGTCGATGCCCTGGTGGCCTGGCTGAAGGGCCCGGGGCAGAGTGCCATCCAAGACGCGGGCTACGCCCTGCCTTGATGGCATTGTCGGGTCCACTCTTGCATGACAGCTGGCCGGCCCAGAGGGCCAACCCGCGTCACGATAAGGATGCAAAACATGCTGTTGCGCGAACCAGGCCGGAAGTCCATCCATGAGTGACGGGGATCTGCTGGCTGTCTGGCTCACCCTGAAGCTGGCCGCCTGTACCACAGGCATCTTGCTGCTGCTGTCGCCACCGCTTGCCTGGTGGCTTTCCCGCAGCCAGCATCGGCTGCGGCCGCTGGTGGAGGCACTGGTGGCATTGCCACTGGTGCTGCCGCCAACGGTACTCGGCTTCTATTTGCTGCTCGCCTTCTCGCCGCAGTACGGCCTCGGTGCCTGGTGGCGGGAGACCTTCGGGACGCCGCTGGCCTTCAGCTTCCTTGGTCTGCTGTTTGCCTCCATCCTCTATTCGCTCCCCTTCGTGGTGCAACCGCTCACCTCCGCCTTCGTCAACATGGGCAACAAGGAGCTTGAGGCGGCCGCCACTCTGGGGCTCGGCCCCCTTGAGCGCTTTTTCCACATCATATTGCCGATGACGCTGCCCAGTTTCGTGATGGCCGCGGCACTGGGCTTTGCCCATACCCTGGGGGAGTTTGGCGTGGTGCTGATGATTGGCGGCAACATACCGGGGGAGACCCAGGTCCTCTCCATCGCCCTGTTCGATCACGTGGAGACGATGGATTACCAGCATGCTCATATCCTTGCGGGGGGGTTGATGGGCTTCTCTCTCATCATGCTGGTGCTGGTCTATGGCGTATTGCAGCGTCGGCAGCGGAGACTGTTTGGATGAGTCAGCATCTAGAAAGCTATCAACGGTGGTGTGACGAGTTGTATGCCCGACCCTGCGCGCTGGCATCCTGGTTATGGGAAGCATGGCAGTATCCTCAGTGGCGGTTATGCCAATGAGCCTTCATATCAAGGCCCGTCGTGAGTTCGGGTCCTTCACCCTGGATTGCGATCTGGCTCTGCCGCTGGGGGGAATTCTGGGGCTCTTTGGCCCTTCTGGTTGTGGCAAAAGCACCCTGCTGCGCATCGTGGCCGGGCTGGATCGTGCCCCTCAGGATCGACTGCACTGGCAGGGGCAGGAGTTGGCGAGTTTGTTGCCCGAGTCACGCCGTATCGGCATGGTATTTCAGGACTCGAGACTCTTTCCCCATATGACGGTGCTGGCCAACTTGCAACTGGCGGCACGCAAGGGAAAGGGGCGCTGGCAACCCGAGGCGCTGGCTGCGCGGCTCGGTTTTAGCGAGCTGCTCGGGCAGCCAGCCCACGGGCTCTCCGGCGGCCAACGTCAGCGGGTGGCACTGGGGCGCGCCTTGCTGGCCGAACCCGGCTTGCTGCTGCTCGATGAACCCTTCTCGGCGCTGGACAGGCGCAGCCGCATTCATCAAGCCCATGTGCTCAAGGGGTTACAGCAAGAGAGTCGCATCCCCATGGTCTTCGTCAGCCACGCCATGGAGGAGGTGAGCCTGCTCTGTGATCACCTGGTGCTGCTGGCGGCGGGGCGAGTGGAAGCCCAGGGGCGGCCCGGCGAGATCTTCGCACGCACTGACTTGTCCCTTGCCAGCCGCGACGATGTGAGCGTCATGCTCGATGCCACCTTGGCCCATTATGATATTGCCGAGCAGATGGCGAGTCTGCAGCTGGGCGAGCAGTTGCTGAGGGTCACCATGGACCATGCCCCCGATGAGAGTGGCCCCTTGCAGATCAAGGTGGCGGGGCGGGATTTGGTGATCGCCACCGCGCCCATCGAACACTCCAGCCTCTCCAACTGCCTAAACACCCGTTTGCTGGCGATGCGCGAGGTGCGGCCAGGGCAGACGCTGTTGCAGTTGGCGCTGGGGGAGCAGATACTGCTGGCCCGGATCACCAGCCGCTCGGCACAGCGCTTGGGTCTGGCGGAGGGTCAGCAAATATACGCCTATATCAAGGCGGTGAGCCTGGTCGGGGAGGGGTGAAGGCTATGGGGCCTCAATGGTGCGACCAAGAGGCTGCCCTTTGGCTTTGTTGTCACCCATTTCCCCCTTGCCGCTGGCAAGGGGGGAAAGCTCGGCAACCCTTCAGGAGCGCTACCATGTCAGTTGCTCGATGGTGGGGCTGGCTTGCTCTATCCCTCCACCCATCGGGAGAGGGCTCGGGGCTTGGAACAGAGAGTTTGGGGAAAATGGATGCGTCGCAATCAAATCATGAAGTCTCAGGGGCTGGCCTGGCGTAGTGCCGGGGAGGGTCCTTTGCTGCTCTTGCTCCATGGCTTGGGGTCGTCCAGTCTGGACTGGCAGGCCCAGCTCGAGCATTTCTCCGACGATTATCGGGTGGTGGCTATTGATCTGCGTGGCCATGGCCAGAGCCTGCAAGAGGGGCCCTTTGATGTGGCGAGCCTGGCGGCGGACGTGGTGCGCTGGCTCGATGAGCAAGCCGAACCTGCCTGGATAGTGGGGCTGTCGCTCGGTGCCATGGTGGCACTGGAACTTGCCTTGCAACTGCCGGAAAAGGTGCGGGGACTGGTGTTGATCAATGGCGTTAGCGAGTTTCTGCTGGATAATCCTAAAGATCAGGATCGCCATGCTCTGCGCTTAAAATGGCTGCGCTGGTTTGGCATGCGCCCCCTCGCCTGGTGGCTGGGGCGCGAGCTGTTCCCAGGCCCGGAGCTTGCCCAGATGCGCTGTACCTTCCGGCAACGCTTCTGCCGTAATCGCAAGAAGGTCTACAAGGCCCTGCTCGGTGCCATCCCTGGCTGGTCGGTGCGGGCCAGACTCGGTGCCATCCGGCAGCCAGTGGCCATCATCTCCACGGCCCAGGATTACCTGCCATTGGCCAAGCGGGTCGAACAATTTGCCGCCCTCCCCAATGCAACAGTGCACAATCCCCATGGTCATCATGCCTGGCCTGCAGAAAATCCTTCTGCGTTCAATGATTTGCTTCAACGGATTTTAGAAAGACATTAGACTTGTCGCCTTTATAAACGTGTATGTAGTGGTTCGATCGCCTTGGCTTGCCAGAGTACAAGGCAATCGAACCATGTTGTCTGCTCTCCCCATAGGTATTCCCCATATGTCTGAAGTAATGAAGATGGCCATCGATGATGGCTCGACCAACGTCAAAGTCAGCTGGATCGACAACAAGGCGCTCAAGACCATCATCTCCCCCAACTCCTTTCGCAAGGATTGGAAAAGCGCCGCATTGCGCAAAGACAAGAAGATCTACAACTACGAGATAGGCAACACCAAATATACCTATGACGCCACCTCGGACAAGTCGCTGGCCACCACCCACGTGGAGTATCAGTACGACGACTTGAACCTGTTGTCGGTACACCATGCCTTGTTGCAGACCGGGATGGTGCCCTGTGATGTGGCCATCACCGTCACCCTGCCCATTACTGAGTTTTACCAGCCGGACGATTGTCAGCGCAACGAAGAGAAGATAGAGAAGAAGCGTCGCAATTTGCTTCGGGCTATCAGCCTCAACAAGGGTGAGCTATTCAATATCGTCAGCGTCGAAGTGATGCCGGAGAGTCTGCCTGCGGCCCTATCCCGCCTGATAGGTTCCGGTTGCAACGAGTTCACCAAGACCCTGGTGATCGACTGTGGCGGCACTACCCTGGACATGGGGATTATCGTTGGTGAGTTTGATGATGTCTCCGATGTGTATGGTAACAATGAGATTGGCGTTTCCATGGTAACGGATGCAGTGCGCAAGGCACTGGCCGCCGCCGACAGCGACTCCAGCTATCTGGTGGCCAACGAGTTCATCAAGCGCCGTGGTGATGCCAACTTCGTGCGTGATGTGGTCAACGACGAAGCCCAGATCCCCAAGATCCTGGAAAAAATGCAGAATAAGATAGATGAGCTGGGTAGCCAGGTCGCCCACGAGGCCAAGAAGTTCGCCAAGAATCCGAACCGGGTCTATCTGGTTGGTGGCGGTGCCTCCCTCATTCACGAAGCTATCAAGCAGGCCTACCCAACCCTGGGCGACAGAGTCGAGTTACTGGATGATGCGCAGTCTGCTCTGGCCCGGGAGATCTGCCTCTACACCACGGAAGAGGAGGAGGTGTACCGGGAAGCGGCCATGATGGCCGAGGTGGCTGATGAGTAGTCAACTCAAGCGCATGACCTTCTCCATCTACATGGATCCGGGTGCGCTGGAGTCTGATCGCTATGCGGTCGGGGTGCTGCAGAACTGGTATCAACGGGCGCGCAAGATCCAGGATGGTGCTGATGAGTTCGACTTCTCCAAGAGTCGTTTCCACAAGGATATCTACCTCTCTGGCATGTTCATGTATGTACTTGCCCCCAATTTGTGCAAGGTGATCGCCAATGCCCTTGGACCCGAGCAGGTCAGTATGACCACCTTGCGTCATGCCTTTGCCAGCTGTGGTTTCAATTTGGGGGAGGATGTGCCCACGATGACGGATGCCATGCTCGATCAGATTGCTGCCAGGCTCGTACCCCTCTCTGGGCAGGGTGATACCGCTGCGCTGGTGGATGAGATAGTTCAACGTCTGGGCCTGCCTGCAGCGATACCGACTCAGGACAATCTGGTAGATGAGATTGTGAGCCGGCTCAGCGAGCAGCAACCAACGGAGCTGTGGGACGAACTCAGGCAGGGGCTGCCGACCGCCCTGGATCATGATCAATTGGCCGATGCGATAGCAGGCCGGTTACCTGTACAAGGGGCTGAGCAGGATCTGGCACCGCTACAGGCCAGCATGGAACGACTTACTCGGCAGCTGGATGAGCAATCCAGACTGATACGCGAACAGTCTCGTCTGATCCAACGGCTGGCTAGTGCACCTAGCCGTCACGTCGCGGCAGGAGTGGAGGCTGCCCCCCTGCTCGAGGATCTCTCGAGCCAAGTCGCCAATATGAAGAAAGTGAAGGCCAAGGGGCTCTTCTAAGCCGTCTTGCGTCTTGACGGCACTCATGCCAATAAGCCGAGCCTTACAGGTTCGGCTTTTTTATACCTGTCAATTTTTGCAGTGGGACCCATCAGGTGGGTGGGGGCGGTCTCTCGTAAAATTATCTATCAGCATAATCACCGCACTAAATCTGTCTGCAATGAAAGGTTCACAGAGGTTGGATACTGATGAGCCAGCATGCTGATATGGCAATGTCTGTCTGTTGATGAGATATTCAGGTCATGGTGCGACCTGCCGTGGCCAGATGAAATATGGTTTTTGATCTTTGAAAGCAGATATCAATACCATATGAATTAATGGCATGCAGCCTGTTGCAAGGTACTCAGTAAGGCCGGGGCGATTCACACACCGCTTGAGGTGGCAACCAGCAAAGTGTGGTTGTGGGGCCGACTGAGGGTGAAACAGGGGGAGGATATGTCCCCGGTCCATCTCCTGCAAAAAGGCTTCACCCTGCGACCGCTCTTACAGATGAACAACCCGCAATATCAAGCGCCGTCCCAGGCGCTGCCTCCGTTGCTCGAGATGGGGAAGGATGGTCTGGGCTTCGATCACCAATTGGCGGCAGTGCTCAAAGAGAATGCCGTACCGGCTCGGGATGCCGCGTTATTTGGGCAATTTGCTCGCATCGGGCTGACGGAGAAGGGGTTGGATCCCCGGCGTCCCGTTGCGCCTCAGCGTCAAGGATTGCTCAAGGCACTGGCAGATGGACCCAAAGTCGCCGTCTCGGCCCTGGCCAGTTCTACCGTGCAACGCAACGGCTGGGATTGGGCTACGGGTCTCGATCATTTTTGCACCGATTACCCGCTGCGAGCCCTGGTGTCCGGCCCCTACTTGGGAGGACAAGGGGAGAAGGAGGCCATGTGCCCGCTACGTTCCACCGATGCCAGCGGGGAGCAACTGCACGGCGACAAGTCCTATGTATTGCACTTTCCCTGCACCCCGCCGACCGACGCCTTTTGGTCCCTGACCCTGTATAATGCGGTGGACAAGATGTTGGTTCACAACGAAATAGGTCGTTACAAGTTGGGAAGTGATATACCGGGGCTCAAGGTGGCCGCAGATGGTTCATTTGATCTCTATGTGCAGCGAGAGATGCCCACGGGAGGGATGAGCACCAAATGGATGCCCACTCCGGCAGGCCCTTTCTATCTGCTGTTACGTCTTTACCAGCCCCAGGAGAGCGTCTTGTCCGGTGGCTATGTCCTGCCTCAGGTCGAGGCGATCACCCAGCAATAGCAGGATACCCTGTACGTGATGTAAGGGCAGGAGCGGTCGAGATGGCCGTGCCATATACCGTTAGCGCCTCGTCCTGGGGTTATACCCAATGAAATAAAACAAACATCCCGGCCCGCGCCGGGATTTTTTTATGGGTTCAAGACACGGCCTGGGCGCAGATCGGGCAATCTGGCCGCTTGGGCAATTTCAGCTCGCGAAAACCACCGGACAGACCATCGATGACTAGCAGACGGCCGCTGTAGCTTTTACCCATGCCGGCGAGCAGCTTGATGGCTTCGAGGGCCTGCAGGCTGCCCACCAGGCCGACCATGGGCGCCAGCACCCCCGCCTCGACGCATGTCAGCCCTTGCTCGCCAAACAGTGAACTGAGACAGGCGTAGCAGGGTTCATCGGCTTGCCAGCTGAAGCTGCAGACTTGCCCCTCCAGCCGGATGGCGGCGCCGGAGACCAGCGGCACCCCATGAAGGCGGGCACGCTGGTTGAGCAGATTGCGCACGGCGACGTTGTCAGTGCAGTCGAGCACCAACTGATGTTCGGGCAGCAGGGCATCGAGCAGTACCTCGTCGGCCAGGGCTGCGTGGGTCTCTACCTTGAGCCAGGGGTTGAGGGCGCGCAGGCTCATTGCCGCCGAGTCGACCTTGTATTGACCGATGCGAGCATCTGAGTGCAGTACCTGACGTTGCAGATTGGAGAGCTCCACCTTGTCAAAATCCACCAGGGTCAGCTGGCCCGCACCAGCCACCCCGAGATACTGGGCGGCGGCGCAGCCCAGTCCCCCTGCGCCTATCACCAGCACCTTGGCCTGTTTGAGCGCCTCTTGTCCCTCGAAATCGAAGGCCTTCAGGATTATCTGGCGGTTGTAGCGCAGCAGTTCGGCATCACAGAGGATCTCGCTCACAGCAGCAGGCCCGTGAAGGGTTCGACGGTGACGGTCTCCCCGGCCATTACCTTGCCGCGCTCCTGTTCCAGCACTATGTAGCAGTTGGCCCGGGACAGTGAGCTGAACACGCCGGAGTCCTGGGAGCCGGTGCTGCGCACCTCCGGACCGTTCTGGCCCAGGCTCAGGATGCCGCGCTGGAAGTCGAGCCGCCCCGGCGATTTTTTCAACGGCTCAGTGGTGGTGGCACAGAGGCGCAGGGGCGGGGTCCAGCGTTGCCCGGCCAGCTTGGCCAGTGCCGGTTGCACCAGCTGATCGAAGGTGACCATGGCCGAGACGGGATTGCCCGGCAGACCGAAGAACCAGGCGTTTGGCAGACGACCAAAGGCAAAGGGCTTGCCCGGCTTGATGGCGAGTTTCCAGAAACCGATCTCGCCAAGCTCCTCCAGCAATTGCTTGGTGAAGTCTGCCTCGCCGACCGAGACGCCACCTGTGGTTATCAGAGCATCGGCTTCCTGCTCGGCTTTGAGGAAGGCGGCACGCAGCTGGGCCGGGTCGTCGGGGATGATGCCCAGATCCAGACAAGCTATGCCCATGCGCTCGAGCATGGCCCTGACGCCGTAGCGGTTGGAGTCATAGATGTCGCCGTGGGCCAGAGGTGTCCCCACCGGTTTGAGTTCGTCACCGGTGCTGAAGATGGCGACCTTGAGCGGACGGCGCACCTCGAGAGTAGCGATGCCGAGGGAGGCCAGCAATGGCAGTTCCCGGGGGGTGAGTCGAGTGCCTGATCCCAGTACGCTTGCGCCCTCTGCGATGTCCTCGCCACGGCGGCGTATGTTCTGACCCTGCATGGGTTGGCTCAGAAAAGTGACCTTGTCACCCTCGGCCTTGGTCTCTTCCTGCATCACCACGGCATCTGTACCAAGGGGGATGGGCGCCCCTGTCATGATGCGCACGCAGTGGCCAGCGGGCCAGTCACCCTCATAGGGTTGACCGGCGAAGGCCTTGCCTGCCAGCGTGAGCGGCTGACCGGCGGCGAGATCGGCCAGGCGCACGGCGTAGCCGTCCATGGCGGAATTATCGAACGGAGGCACAGACAGAGGAGAGAGAATATCGTCGGCCAGTATCCGACCTAGCGCCAGGGGCAGGGGAACGGACTCGGCCTCACAGCAGCAATCGAGCCGTTCCAGCATGCTCGCCAGGGCATCGTTTAGGGGAAGTAGGGCTGCGCTATCAAATCCCATTGTCATGACCTCTTGGTAAGGGAAACTGGGTTATGGGGGGATTATCCCAAAATCCCCCCCGAATGGGCAGGCGATTAGGGCAGTAAAATACCTCGTATTAACATAAAGTCAGGGCATGGGCGTGCGGGTGACTTGAATTATGACGTCAATCGCCGTTTACTATGCCGCCACAAACCCTGTGGGCCATAATATTCCCTCTGTGTGGGAGAGAGACAAGATGATGAGCTTAAGCCAGGAAGCCATGCTGGTCAGAGCGGCCCTCGAGGCCGAAGGACTGGAGACCCCCTTGGTCGCCAACTCCTTGAGCAACCAGCAGAAAAAGGAAAGTATCGAGGGCCACATGCGTGCCATCATGGAGACGCTTGGCCTGGATTTGGCCGATGATAGCCTGGCCGAGACTCCCCATCGCATCGCCAAGATGTATGTGAACGAGATTTTTTCCGGCCTCGACTACACCAGCTTCCCCAAGGTGACCGTCATCGAGAACAAGATGAAGGTGGACGAAATGATCATGGTCAAGGACATCAGCTTGACCAGCACCTGCGAGCACCACTTCGTCACCATCGATGGTCTTGCCCATGTTGCCTACATACCCCGTGGCAAGGTGATTGGCCTGTCGAAGATCAACCGCATCGTGCAGTTCTTCGCCCGCCGCCCTCAGGTACAAGAGCGCCTGACCCAGCAGATATTGCTGGCACTGCAGACGCTGCTAGGTACCAAGGATGTGGCCATCAGCATTGCCGCCACCCACTATTGTGTGAAGGCGCGTGGCGTGATGGATTCAACCTCTTATACCACCACCACCTCCCTTGGCGGCGTCTTCAAGACCCAGCCAGATACCCGCGCCGAGTTCCTGGCCGGTCTCAAACGTTAAGTGGCACGGCATGCCCGTCGGCATGCCTCTCTTCCCCCTTATCCCCTGCATTGTTCCGCACACTGCGGCGTTCCCCTTATGTCAATCAGCGTTAAGGTATTGGCCGTTCTGGTCGATATAGCCAGCATGGGCCTTGACTGCCTTGCATCTGATCCCCTTGGGGAGTCTGGGCGGGGAAAGGCGGCATACCTGTTTGCGTCAGGTCATGGAGCGTTGCGCAGCCAAGGATGAGTGACCAGGGAGTGTGGTCGAGAGGAGAGACGCCAGGAGGGCGTAAACCGGACTAACCCAACTGTTTTCCACATCCAGGACACACCATGAAGACCAGTACCATGACGATAGGCAAGAAGCTCACTGCCAGCTTTGCCGTGCTCGGCTTGATGGTCGCCTTTATCGGCGGCTTTGCTCTTGTCCAGTTTGGCAACATGAATGATGTTGCCATCCGCTTTACCGACAGCATCCTCCCTGCCGTGAATCGAACCAGTGCGATTGGTGATTCCATCAGCGAGCTGCGCCGTTATGAGCTGGGCTACTTCGTGGTTGCCGCTGACCCGCAGAAAAGAGCTCACTATCGTGACATCTCCGACAGCAATCTCAGCAAGGTCTCGCAGCAAATCGCAGCGCATGACAAGACCATCTGGGCTGAGGATGTGGCCGAACGCCGCACTTTCGACACGGTCAAATCGGACTGGGATCGTTATGCGGCGCTTTACCAGCGCGTCAAGCAGCTGCAAGACAGCAATCAGATGGCCGACGCCCAACGCATCTTTCTGGCAGAAGGGATCCCGCTCTATACCGCGCTCAATAAATCGGTCGCCGATCTCATCCAGATCAACCATGGCTATGCCAGCGATTCTCGTGCGGACGTTGTTGCCTCTTACAAGTCAGCCAATCTGAGCGTGACCATTGCCTTGGGCATTGCAATGGTGCTGGTGGTCGTGCTCTCTGTGGTGCTGACTGGCCAGATCCGCGATCCACTCATCATGCTGGTGCGTCAGGCGCAACGCATCGCCAGTGGCGATCTGGGCAAGGGCGAACTGCAAACCTGGATCCAGGACAAGCGCTTCAACCGGGATGAACTGGGCCAGCTTGGTTCTGCCATCAACCAGATGCAGGGGGCGTTGGCGAACCTGGTGAGCGAGATATCCAGCTCGGTCAGTCAGCTCAGCAGTGCGGTGGAAGAGGTGAGTGCCATCTCCGAACAATCTGCCAGCGGCATGGCTCGCCAGCAGAACGAAGTCTCCCAGGTGGCAACCGCCATGAACGAGATGCAATCCACCGTCGTTGAGGTGGCACGCAACACCACGGATGCCATGAGCGCCGCCAAGGGGGCCTCGCGCACCTCGGCCGAGGGTAGCCAGGTGGTGCGCAGCGCCATCGGCAGCATCGAAGAGGTGTCGGTCAAAATTGAACAGGCTGGCGCCGTGGTGGCGCAGTTGGAGGCCGACAGCGCCAACATCAGCATGGTGCTGGACGTCATTCGCGACATCGCCGGCCAGACCAACCTGCTGGCGCTCAATGCGGCCATCGAAGCGGCCCGGGCCGGCGAACAAGGCCGTGGCTTTGCGGTGGTGGCCGACGAGGTACGCTCCCTGGCCCAGCGCACTCAGGATTCCACTGCCGAGATAAGCAAGATGATCGAATTGCTGCAAAGCCGCGCCGCCGAGGCGGGCAATGCCATGCAGCTTAGTCGTCATCAGATGCAATCGAGTGTCGGTCTGGCACGGGATGCGGGCACCAGCATAGACATCATCAATGGCGCAGTGACCGAGATAAGCGACATGAATACCCTGATCGCCACCGCGACCGAAGAGCAAAATGCGGTGACCGAGGAGCTCAACCGCAACATAGTCAACATCCACAATGCCGCCGACGAGAATGCCCTGGGCGCCCAGCAGACGGCCCAGGCTTGTGTCGAGCTGAGCAAGCTGGCCACCTCCCTGCATCATATGACTCAGCGTTTCACCCTCTAATCCCTGATGGCACTTTTCAGCAACAAGGCCCCGTTCATTGGCGGGGCCTTGTTGTTTGCCCGGCTTGCAATACAGCTTGTGGCGCCCTAATGCATGCCTTGAACACGCCTTATGCCAAGACTCGATAGATTCTGTTTGGTGTGATTTTATCGCTGCGGCATGCAAATGTTCGAATTCGCTCACAAAACGGTGATTAATTTAAGCCGTGCTGGTTACCGTTGCTGCCGCAACCCCTTATGATCCCTGATTCTTTGCCCAGGAGGCGTCGCTTTCGTTATGTTTCGTTCAATCAAACACCAGGTTATGTTCTTTGCCGGTTGCATCTTGCTGGCCACTGTCCTCAGCGTCGTGGGTTACAGCTATCTGTCACTGGCCAGCTTGCAGGAGAAGATCCAGCAGGAGAGCCATACCAGTGCCCGGCAGCAGGCCAGCCAGTGGTTGCTGACTCTGGCGGATGGTCAGGCGAACGAGGTGGCGCGCTCCTTCGAGCTGGCGCTGGATGCAGGAGAAACCCTGGCGGCGCTGCTGGCGGGCAATGTCCAGCAGCCTGAGCCCCTGAACCGGGACGAGGTCACGGCCCTGCTCAAGGACATTGGCGATCGCAACCCGGATTTTCTCAGCATCTACAGCGGCTGGGAGGCCAACCGCTTCGACGGCCAGGATGAAAGCCATGTCGACAATGGCCGGCACAGCCAGGCTTCTGGCAACTTCGCCCCCTATTGGAGCCGTGGTCCCGCAGGCTTTAGCTTGAAGCCTCTGGGCGATTTCTATAGCAAGACACCGAGCGAGACCGGGATCCGGGCCTCCGAATGGTATCTGTGCCCGCAGCAGAACAAAGCCACCTGTGCAGTCGACCCCTCGGTCTATCAGGTCAACGGTCAACCGACCCTGCTCACCTCCTTCGTCGTCCCAGTGCTCAACGGGGATCAATACCTGGGCATGGTGGGGATCGACTACTCGCTCAACTATCTGCAGCAGATCGCCCTTAACATCAGTCAGCGGGTGTTCGATGGTCAGGGGAGGGTGCGTATCATCAGCCCCATGGGCATCATTGCCGCCGACTCGCGTGACGGAAGCGGCATAGGTCGTCGAGTGCAGGACCCGATCCTGCTGGCCCAGCAGCAAGCAGGCCAGGCCGGCAGCGAGGAGAGTGGCGACCAGTTGAGCGTCTTCGCACCCATCAGGCTCAACAAGGTCAAGCAGGCCTGGGGGATTGCCATCGAGGTACCCAACAGCGCCCTCTACGCCGAATATGAGCTGATGGCGCAGGCGCGGGCCCAGGCCTTTGGCAAGGGCATTTGGACTCAGTTGATGGTAGGTATGCTGGTGGCGGGGGTGGGATTGCTCTGCCTCGCGTTTGCGGCGGGTTCCATCTCAAGGCCGGTGCAGGAGACGGCTCGCATGGTGGCACGCCTCTCCAGTGCCGGTGGCGATTTGACCCAGCGATTGCGCCAGGACAGACGCGACGAGACGGGGGCCTTGGCCGAGGGGATCAATCAGTTTGTCGCCACAGTGCAAGGCATAGTGACCGATACCGCCGCCAGTGTGCAGGAGTTGCAGCAGGCGGCCGCGAGTTCGGCCCGCCAGGCCCAGCAGGGCCTGAACAACAGTCGCCATCAGCTCGAGCAGGTCGAATTGGTGGCTGCCGCCATCCACGAGATGTCCTCCACGGCGGATTCGGTCGCCAGCAGCGCCCAGATCACGGCCCAGGCGGTGGACGAAACCCGTCAGGCCGTGCACAAGGGCCAACAGGTGGTAAGTGCTTCGGCCAACGGCATTCGTCAACTGAGCGGGCAGGTGGAGGAGGTGTCGGAGAAGATCACCGCCTTGCAGCAACAGGGGGTGCAGATTGGCACCATTTTGGATGTGATCCGCAACATCTCCGAGCAGACCAACCTGCTGGCGCTCAATGCGGCCATCGAAGCGGCCCGAGCTGGTGAACAGGGGCGTGGCTTTGCGGTGGTGGCCGACGAGGTGCGTACCCTGGCATCCAGGACGCAAGCCTCGACCCAGGAGATACAGCAGATGATCAATAGCTTGCGGGAGACCACCAGTGCGGCCGTTGGCACCATGGCCGAGGGGCGCCACCTCAGCTCGCTGGCCTTGCAAGATGCCGAGCAGGCGGTGCAGGAGCTGGCGACCATAGTGGTGGCGGCGGACCGGATTCAGGACATGGCGGCCCAGATAGCCAGCGCCGCCGAGCAGCAGTCCAAGGTGAGCGAGGAGATAAGCCTCAATGTCAGCAGCATTCATGAGGTGGCGACGGCCGGGGCCCAGGTGGCCAGGGAGCAGGACGCCCAGAGTCGGCAGATGCACGGCCTGACCGAGGCGGTGATGACCAAGCTGGGGCGTTTCCACTACTGATTGATGGCCCTGACGCCAGTGAAAGACCCCGCCGATTGGCGGGGTCTTTCATGTGGGGGATGAGTCCGCTTGATCCGATGATGTCACCCTTTGCAACGCTGTCGATGTGTCGATAGTGGAGCCGGGGCCTGCGTCATCAACTCAATCCCACAATGTCACCACTCTCATCGATATCGATCTGTCGATAGGCAGGCAAGGTGCCGAGCCCCGGCATCGTCATGACCGGACCCGCCAGGGCATAGACGAAACCGGCTCCTGCGCACAGGGTCAGCGACCGGATGGGCAGTTCGAAGTCGGTGGGCACCCCCTTCAGGCTGGGGTCATGGCTGAGGGAGAGCGGCGTCTTGGCGATGCAAACCGGCAGGTGATCCCAGCCTGCCGCCGACAGGGCTGCGAGCTGGGCCTTGGCCTGCTCGGACAGCAGGATGCCGCGCCCGCCATAACCGCACTCGACCAGGGTAGCGAGCTTGGCGGCCAGAGGCAGGGTGTCAGGATAGAGGCGCTGGGACTCTCCCACCGGCGGTTTGGTCTGCTGGCAGGCCATCACCACGGCCCTGGCAAGCTCGGTGGCCCCGGCACCGCCCTGGGTGAAGGCCTGGGAGAGGGCAGCCTCAGCCCCTGCGGCTCTGGCGGCGGCGAGCACCATCTCCAGTTCAGCCTCGCTGTCGCTTGGGAAGCGGTTGAGCGCCACCACCACGGGCACGCCGTAGCGGCGAGCATTGTGGATGTGCCAGACCAGGTTGGCGCAGCCCAGTTGCAGGGTCGGCAGATCCTCTTGCTGCAAGCTGGCGGGCAGTGGCTGGCCCGGGATGAGATTGACCTGGCCGCTGTTGGCCTTGAGGCCACGGACGGTTGCGACCAGCACCACGGCATCGGCGGCAAGCCCGGATTGACGGCACTTGATGTTGAAGAACTTCTCCAACCCCATGTCGGAGCCAAAACCCGCCTCGGTCACCACATAGTCGGCCAGATGCAGGGCGAGGCGGTCGGCTATCACTGACGAGTTGCCGTGGGCGATATTGGCAAAGGGCCCGGCATGGACCAGCACAGGAGTCTGCTCCGTGGTTTGCATCAGGGTGGGCTTGAGCGCCTCCTTGAGCAGCACCGTCATGGCCCCGGCCACTTCGAGCTGCTCGGCGGTGATGGGCTCGCCCTGGTCATTGAGGGCGAGCTGGATGCGGCCGATGCGGGCGCGCAGATCCCGTAAATCCCGAGCCAGGGCCAAAATGGCCATCAGCTCGGAGGCGGCGGTAATGACGAAGCTGTCGGCGCGGGGGACACCATCTAGTTCGCCGCCGAGGCCTACGGTGATGTGACGCAGGGCCCTGTCATTGATATCCAGGGTGCGGGGCCACAGGATCCTGGCCGGATCAATCTCGAGCCGTGCCAGACCCGTCGTGGCAGTGAACTGGTCGCCGAGTCTGCGCTCATGGAACAGGCGGGCATCCAGGGCGGCGGCGGCCAGGTTATGGGCGGCGCTGATGGCATGAAAGTCGCCGGTCAGGTGCAGGTTCATCGCCTCCATCGGCACCACTTGTGCAAAACCACCTCCGGCGGCGCCCCCCTTGACCCCGAATACCGGGCCAAGGCTCGGCTGGCGCAGGGTGGCGATGCAAGATTCGCCCAGTTTGTTGAGTCCCATGGCGAGCCCGATCGTGGTCACCGTCTTGCCCTCGCCAAGGGGAGTCGGGGTGATGGCACTGACCAGGACCAGCTTGCCGGCGCGCGGCTTGCCCTGACCCAGCAAGGCCGGGTCCAGCTTGGCCATGTGATGGCCCTGAGGCGAGAGATGGGCGGGATCGATGCCGAGGCGTTCGGCGAGGAGGGTCGCAGGCAGGCGGGGGGACTGGCGGGAGATCTCGATATCGCTTAGCATCAGCACCTCGTTGGCATAGGAGTTCGACTATGTCAGGGAGTCTAGAGGAACCAAGAGGTCAGGCCAATGAGTAATAATATTTTATCCCGGGATCGCGTGCCCATGCAGGAGCCGGTCGCCTTCGACCTCAATGTCCTCTACCACCCGCCCAAGCGCCCCCTGACCGCCCTTGGCATCATCAGTGCCGTCATGCCGATGTTCGGCTTCGGCTGGCAGGCGATGACGGGAGATCCCGAGCAGCATTTTCGCTTCGACGTGGAGCGGCGCATCAATCGCAATCGCCGTGACGAGGCAAACCTGATCCTGATGCTGCAGATCGCCGCCCTCCATGATTGCCGTGCCCTGACGGTGGCCTTGCCCTATGTCCTCAAGGCCGAGCAGCTGACCCAGATCCGCACCCGCCTGCCGCGCTGGCAGCTCGAATGCGAAGGGGTGCAGTTGCAGGCCAGGCTGGCGGACGACGCCATCTAGCCTGTGTGGGGCGAGGCCCTTTGCCCTCTCATCACAACGGTGGCCGTGCCCTGTCGTCAGGGCGTGCCATTATCCCAATAATGGGGAGCCAGATAGCGCTCCTGTACGAACTCGATGAAACAGCGCACCTTGGCTGATACAAAGCGCCGGTGTGGATAGAGGGCATACAGCCCCACCTCTCCCTTGTCCCATTCGGGCAGCAGCGACACCAGTTTCCCTTCGCGCAGCGCCTCACCGACGATGAAGGTGGGCTGCAATATGATGCCCTGATCATCACAAGCTGCCCGGGTCAGGGCCACCCCATTGTTGGCTCTGAGCGGCCCCTGGGGGCGCACGCTCTGGCGCTCATCCCCCCTGTGCATCACCCAGTCCGGTTGGGTCAGGGTGTAGATGAGGCAGTCATGCTCCTTGAGGTCTTCCGGTTGCTGGGGTGTGCCGTGTCTGGCCAGGTAGCCGGGACTTGCGCACACTTCGAGCCGCATGTTTGCCAGAGGCCGAGCCACCAGGGAGGAGTCCGGCAAATTGCCGATACGCAGCGCCAGATCGAAACCTTCCTCTACCAGCGCCACGCGCCTGTCGCTGTACTCTATTTCCAGCTTGAGCTCGGGAAAGCGCTCGCGAAATCGCGGCAGGGCAGGGGCCAGATGCAAGTAACCAAAATCCATGGGTACCGCCAGCTTGAGGGTGCCCTGGGGTTGCTGGTTGTTATGGGTCAGCTGACTGTGGGTCTCTTCCAGTTCGGCCAGCAGCGCCAGGGAGCGCTGGTAGTAAAACTGACCCGCTTCGGTCGGATTGACCTGCCTGGTAGTGCGCGACAGCAGCCGGGTGGAGAGGGACTCTTCGAGCTGCTGCATCAACTTGGAGGTCATGGCGACCGAGATGCCAAGCTGGGCGGCGGCCCTGGTGAAGCTCTGGCACTCCACCACCTTGATGAAGGTACGCATGGCGGCTATCTGGTCCATTGTTAACTCTCAGTAAATAATTATTTTAATAAATCACTGATTATCACTCTCTCATGGTGGGTTAGTATCTTGCAAATGCTAATGAATCCACCCATGAAGGAACGAGACATGAAGATGACCAAGATGCTGCTGGCTTCCAGCCTGCTGATGGCGATGCCACTGATGGCCGCCGAGTATGACGTGGATCCAGCGCACACCACGGTGCAATTTGAGGTGGGCCACCTTGGTTTCTCCGAGCTGGTTGGCCGTTTCAATACCTTCAGCGGCACCTTTGCCATGGACGATGCCAACCCGACTGCCGCCAAGGCCAGCTTCGAGGTGGATGCCGCCAGCGTGGACTCCAACCACGAGGCCCGTGACAAGCACCTGCGCAGCCCGGATTTCCTGGATGTTAAGCAGTATCCCAAGCTGAGCTTCGTCAGCACCGCCTATGAGGGCACCAAGGATAAAGGGGTTCTCAAAGGCTCCCTGACCCTGCACGGTGTCACCAAGGATGTGGCTTTCGATCTGGTCAAGATCGGTGAAGGCAAGGATCCCTGGGGCGGTTATCGCAGCGGTTTCAACGCGGTGACCACCATCAAGCGCAGCGATTTCGGGGTGAATTACATGCTGCCGAACATCCCTGACGAGATGAAGATCAAGCTGTTCGTCGAAGGCGTGCGTCGCTAATGGGCGCTGCACTCCTGCTGCAGACACTGGCGGCCCCTCTGGGGGCCGCTTTGTTATCCTGGCGCTGGCCACGGCTCGGCTATCTGTGGGGCGCACTGGCGCTCTGGCTGGTGGGCGCTCTGGTGGGCGGTACTTATCTCTTGCCGGTCAAAGCCTGGCAGTGGCTGCCGCTGACCTTGGCGGCGGTGGCGCTGGCCAGCCAGTTGCCCAACCGCTGGCTCGGGCTGGGCCTGTTCGCCCTGCTTGGTGCCCTCATCTGGTGGCTGGGATTCGCCAGCCTTATCCAGGGCGTGCCCGAACTCTGGGCCGCGCTGCTGGCCGCGCTCCTCTGGCTCGGCTGGACTCATCACCATGGGGATAGCCGAGAAGGGTTGGGCTTCACCCTGGCCTTCATCTGGTTGGCACTGGTCATCGGTATCGATGGCAGTCTGCTCATCGCCCAGCTTGCTGGCGCCCTGGCCGCCTTTGCCGGGCTGCGGGCGCTGCTGACCAGCCTGACCGGCTTCAAGGGGCCGGTGGCGCCGCTGGGGTTGGCGTTGGCCTTCATGCAGATGCTGGCCTGGCAATATGTGGAGGTGCCGCTGCTGGCCCTGTTGCCAGTCTGGTTGCTGCCTGTGCTCGAGTGGCTATTGAGATCGCGCTCCCTGCCGGTGCGTTGGGCCTTGCTCATCGCCCTGGCCGCCATCGGTACCGGGCTCAGCCTGTGGTTCGTCTGGCCAGAGGCGTCTCTCTACTGAGGGTTTTTCGATTAAAGATGGCAATTAATGTTTGTAAAACAGGCAATTAAGAACAGTATTGCCACTTGGCGCATAGTTTTGTCCGATAAAGATTGAGCCTCAATCGCGTTTGGGATAAAAAGGCTTTATATCTAATTTGGACACTGACAGAAACCCGGCAAGGCCGGGTTTCTGTTTGCCTGCAGTTTGCGGCGTGCTAAGGAGGCCACAGTTGCGCAGTCAAGGATCTGAGCATCTGTTTTTTCGCCATTTTATTCAGCAGGGAGCCATAGATGGACTCTGCATCGTACTGGTGACTCATTTACTGCCTGATCGGCCCCACTTCATTCAGGCACTGGCCCAGATTGGCCGTATTGGCGCCATATTGCCCAAACCCAAGTCTGTCCATGGTCCCACCCTGGCGTGGGCCCACCAGCACTTTCCCGTGTTGGAACTCAACCGTCACTGGAGTAACTGCCCTCAGCAGGTGCTCGCTCAGCTCGCCCCCCTGGTGGCGGCCCATGAGCGATTGATCATTCTGGACATCGGCGGCTATTTCGCTCGGACCCAGGCTCAGCTCGCCGAGTTTTTCGGTCCCCGCTTCCTCGGCGTGGTGGAGATGACGGAAAATGGTCATCAGCGCTATGAGTTGGAACCGCTGTCCGCGCCCGTGCTCTCGGTGGCGCGCAGTCCCCTCAAACAGGCCGAGGATATCCAGATTGGGCTGAGCGTGGTCTATTCCGCCGAATCCCTGGCCCGCACCCTCAATCGCACCTTCAATGTCTGCCAGGCTGCCCTGTTCGGCTATGGCAAGGTGGGACGCAGCATCGCCCGCGAGCTGCGCTGCCGCAATCTGCATCTGGATGTGGTCGAGACCGATGAACTGCGCCAGGTGGAGGCGCTCTCCCACGGCTTTCGGCTGGTGGACAAGCAGCAAGCCCTGTCCCGGGCTGAGCTGGTGGTCTGCTCCACCGGCAATGGTTCTCTCAATCTGACCGATCTCGAGGCGCTGCGTCCCGGCGCCATGCTGGCCTCGGTCACCTCGGCCGATGACGAGTTTGCCTTCTGCCTGGCGCAACTGCCCTGGCCGAGCGAGGAGGTGTGCCCCCACGTGCTGGCACTGACTCGTCCCGATGAGAGCGTCATCTTTCTGCTCAATCGCGGCGAGGCGGTCAACTTCGTTCATGGCGCCGTGATAGGGGACTATGTCTACCTGGTTCTGGCAGAGATCATGGAGGGGATGCGGTTGCTGGCCGAGTTTCCCATGGTGCCCGGGTTGCGGGATCTGCCGCCGGATCTGATGCGTAATATTGCTCGCCACTGGCTGGCCGATTTTCATGGGGTCAGCCAATAGGCTTCTCGTTAAGCACGGGCCACGGCCAGGCCTGATGAGTGACACAGTGCCCGCCACGGGCAAACCGATGTTCAGGGAGTGATCCAATGACAGAGTTATCGTCCTCTTTACCCAAACCGCGGATCGAGATCCGCTACTGCACCCTGTGCCGCTGGATGCTGCGGGCCGCCTGGCTGGCCCAGGAGCTGCTCTCCACCTTCGACAGCGATCTCGGTGAGGTGGCCCTGGTACCCGCCAGCAAGGGGGAGTTTCGTATCCTGGTGAATGGCGTGCAGGTGTGGGACAGAGTGGCGGATGAGGGCTTCCCCGAGGCCAAGGAGATCAAGCAGCGGGTGCGTGACATCATCGCCCCTGAGCGCGACCTCGGCCATTCGGATCGCAAACTCGCCAGTGAATGATGGCGGTGGGTGGCATGCAAAGAGGGAGGCCATGGCCTCCCTCTTTGCTGGTCAGCCCGTCACGGACGATCAGGGGTTGCCTCGCGCGGCGTTGGGCGCCGCATGCAGGTTTTCAATGGGTGGCTTTTCAAGGGATTGACTGTCTATATAGCGCGCCCGCTTGTGGGGCTTGATCCGACTGACATCGACCCAGACCAGGCCATCGATGCAGTGGTTGAATGCCGGGTCTATGCCGAAATCCATGAAGGTTACCCCGCCCGGCTCACACAGCTCGGAATATTGCTTGTAGAGGGTGGGAATGGCGCAGCCCAGGTTGCCAAGCCGGGATTTTAGCTCGGTCAGGGCTGTCCCGTACTCCAGCCCCGCGAAATGGTTATCCGTGGCCGGGTAGGGGCGGCGCGAGGGGGCAAGAGGCCCCAGCTCGCCACCCTGCGCGGGGGCGAAGTGCTGGCGATAGAAACTCACCAGCAGATCCCGCCCCTGGGGCGGCAGGCTGCCGGAGATAGAGACGGGGCCAAACAGGTAGCGGTAGTGGGGGTAGCGGGCCAGGTAGGCACCTATGCCGAACCAGAGATAATCCAGTCCGCGCTTGCCCCAATAGGCGGGCTGGATAAAGCTGCGGCCGAGCTCGATGGCCTGATCCAGCTGAGGCAGCAACGCCGGTTCGAACCCAAACAGCGTATGACTGTAGAGACCGGCCAGCCCCTTGCTGGCCAGGATCTCGCGCACAGGGGCGAAGCGATAGGCACCTATGATGTCGAGCCGGGTCGGATCCCAGAGAATGAGGTGATGGTAATCATCATCAAAACCGTCCAGATCCCGGCGTCGCCCCGACCCTTCCCCCACGGCCCGAAAGGCGATCTCCCGCAATCGGCCGAGTTCGCGCAGTATCTCGGAGTGGCTCTGCTCACGGCGGCGATAGAGATAGATCCGCTGCCCATCCGGGGTCTGACCGAGGGGCTCACAAGCCTCCATCGCCTGCTTGAGTCTTGCCCTGTCTCCCGGCAGCGCGATCGGCGCCTCGGTGGCGAGGCGACCCTGCTTGCCAAGGCCGATGCGATAGAGATGCTCGCGCACCAGTTTGGCCCCAGGCTTGGCTGGCAGCGCCTCGAAGGCGTGGGGTGGGATGCGTTGCCCTATGGTGATGGTCATGCGCCCCCCTTGCTGGCGAAATAGCTGGGCGGCCAGCAACAGGCCTGCCCAGGATTTGTTGAGCCAGGAGCCGAGGTAAAAGCCCAAGCCGTTGCGCGCTCCCAGATGGATGGGCACCAGCGGGCTCTGGGTGCGCTTGGCCAACTTGATAAATCCCCCCTGCCAGGGACCATCCTTGATGCCCCTGAGGCCGAGACGCGACACCTCACCGGCCGGGAATATGATGATGGCGCCCCCCTTGGCCAGATGCTCTCCCATGGCGAGTATGGCCCTGCGATCGGTCTTGCCCCCCAGGTTGTCTACCGGCAGCAGCAGGGATTGCAGGGGGGGCAGGCTGGCCAGCAAGCGGTTGGCCACTATCTTCACGTCCGGGCGAATGCGGCCGAGCAGGCGTAGCAGCGCCAGACCATCGAGGGAGCCGATGGGGTGATTGGCCACCAGTATGACCCGGCCCTCGGCCGGGATGTTCTCGAGCTGGGCCTCGCTGACGTGATAATCGAAATCGAGCTGGCAGAGCGCCTGTTCGACGAAATCCAGCCCCTTGAGATGGGGGTACTGGGCGGCGAATTGCTGAAAGTCGCGCTCGCGCAACAACCACTTGAGGGCGCGGCGGGCCGGCCCCGGCAGATTGAGGCGGGGAAAGTGCTGGCTGAGAATGGCATCGACGCTGAACATGGGGTGGCTCCGGCTGTGGTTCTTCCCCAGCATGGCGCCGCTCTGTTCCCGCCCCGTGGCAGCCCCGTGACAGTTTGATGGCAAGGGGCGGCAGGCGGTGGGAGAGCCTGGCGGCTGGGCAGATTCCGGCTCCAGGCCACTCCCGCTGCGTCACTCCTGGTATTTGGCGCTCAGATGCACCAGGGCGACCAGGGTCTGCACCGCTTTTTCCATGGATTGCAGCGGGATGAACTCATGTTTGCCATGGAAGTTGTGGCCGCCGGTAAAGAGGTTGGGGCAGGGCAAGCCCATGAAGGAGAGGCGGGCGCCATCGGTGCCACCGCGAATGGGCTTTATCTTGGGGGTCACCTCCACCGCCTGCATGGCGGCCCTGGCCAGCTCGACGATGTGCATGTGCGGCGCTATCTGTTGCTTCATGTTGCGATAACTGTCCCGGATAGCGAGGTCGATGCGCGCCCCCGGCGCCGCTATCTGCAGGGCTGCGACGCGCTCGGCGAGCAGGGCCTTGCGAGCGGCAAAGCCCTCATCATCAAAGTCGCGAATGAGATAGTGCAGCTCGCTCTGCTCCACGGTGCCGCTCATTTGTGCCAGGTGGAAGAAGCCCTGATAGCCGTCGGTGGCCTCCGGCGTTTGCTCGGGGGGCATGGCGGCGTGAAAGCGCGCAGCCAGGGTTTGACTGTTGATAAGCTGGTCCTTGGCCGTGCCCGGATGGACGTTGTTGCCGGTGAATCGCACCGTGGCGCTGGCGGCATTGAAGTTCTCGTATTCGAGCTCCCCCACCTCGCCACCATCTACCGTGTAGGCCCAACGAGCCGGAAAGCGGGCAAGGGGGAACAGATCGGCGCCGCGGCCTATCTCTTCGTCCGGCGTGAACCCCAGCCAGAGATCTCCTCGGCGCGAGACCGGGGCTGCCATCAGCCGCGCCACCGCCGTGATGATTTCGGCGATGCCGGCCTTGTCATCGGCGCCCAGCAGGGTAGTGCCATCCGTGGTGATGAGATCCTGCCCCAGATAACGCTTGAGGCAGGGGTGCTCGCGAGTGCTCAGCACCTCGTCCCCCTTGCCCAGGCAGATATCACCGCCCTGGTAGTTTTCGATGAGCTGGGGATTGACCCGCTCGGCCTCGTAATCGGCGGTGTCCATATGGGCGATAAGGCCGATGGCGGGGGCGCCTGGTTGATTGCCGGGCAGGCAGGCGGTGAGGTAGCCGTTCTCATCCAGGATCACCTGGCTCAGGCCCATGGCCTGCAATTCACGCTGCAAGGCGAGGGCGAACTGCCGTTGGCCCGGGCTGCTCGGGCAGAGGGGGCTGTTGGCGTTGGATCGGGTATGAAAGCTCAGATAGTGCAGAAAGCGGGACAGCAGCTGGTCCATGGGACGGCCTCGACAGAAGATGAATCCCCATTGTCTGCCGAGCCCTGATGCCTCACCTTGCGTCAGCGCAGTTTTTTGGTGACTAACCCCGTCATGGGCTCCTGGTCATCGAGCAGGGGTCAGGGGTTGTCGTGCGAAACCGCCTGCAACCCCTGTGCTAAAAACGGGAGAAAGTACCAGGGGCGCGGGGTTGAAAAACCCCCAGGGCACGGGGGGAGGGCAACAGAGGCCAACCCCAGAGCTGGCTTGGCTGGCAGCGAGATTGAGATCGCCTCAAAAAAGCGAAAATTTAACAAGATTTTTTATTGTCAGCCCGGCGCAGAAGTGTGTAAACTCCGCGCCGATCCAAGGGGTAACCCAGGGCAGGCTAGGCCGCCCATCCCCCTTGAGTTCGACCGCCTATAGGGCGAGGCATGCAGACACGACAGACACTGCAGGGATTGGATTTCTTTTATATCGGTTAGGTTCCGATATCAGGGAGAACAGCAGGCATTTTGGCCATTCAGGCGACCGAGTGGGCCCTTGGGCTCATCATCATCCCCTTGTCATGGGCGGTCGTGGATGGAAATGTGCGCTGCGGTATCTTGTCGTCATGTGCTCGCGTTTGCGATGACGCCTCGTTCCTCTCTTCCTTGAAATCCTCCTCCCAAGGTGTTGTGACTGCCAGGCCATGATGAGCCGCGGCGTGGCTGATGCTGCGCGCCATCAAAGTACCGCGGAGCTGACACCCAGCGCCGCATACCGTTGAGCTTGATGTAAAGCCACAAGCCCCACATCAAGACTCGTTACTTCCCAAAATCCACCAGGCAGCCTTGGCTCGCCGCAAATGGTCTGGATGTGATTGAGGGTAACGAAGGCGGCTTCACGCCGCTCATTTGCGAGGCATAGCCCATGACTAACTGGTCCAGCAAGGACTCCTTGAAGGTTTACAACGTTCCCTACTGGGGGGCGGGTTTCTTCAATATCAACGACGCCGGTCACGTGACCGTTTCGCCCGACAAGACTCGCCCAGAGGCGCAGATAGTGCTGTCTGACGCCATCGAACAGCTGCGTCAATCCGGCTTGACCACCCCTGTGCTGCTGCGTTTCCCCGACATTCTCAAGAGCCGGGTCGATGCCCTGTTCAACGCCTTTGGTCAGGCCATCGAGAAGTCCGGTTATGAGGGCGACTACCTCTGTGTTTACCCGATCAAGGTAAACCAGCAGCGCCGCGTCATCGAAACCATCAGCCAATCTTACAGCGACAAACCGCGTCTGGGTCTGGAAGCGGGCTCCAAGCCCGAGTTGCTGGCCGTCCTGTCTCATCACCACGATCGCGGTTCCGTCATCGTCTGCAACGGTTACAAAGACCGTGAATACGTGCGCCACGCCTTGCTCGGCAACCTGATGGGCCACAAGGTCTACATAGTGGTCGAGAAGCCCTCCGAGCTGGAGTTGGTGCTCGATGAAGCCAAGCGCCTCAACATCAAGCCGAACATAGGTGTGCGTGCCCGTCTGGCCTCCACCGGTTCCGGCATGTGGGAATCGAGCGGCGGCGCCATGTCCAAGTTCGGTCTCTCCGCCTCCCAGATCCTGGCATTGGTCGAGCGTCTGCGCGGCCTGGGCCAGCTTGACTGCTTGCAGCTGTTGCACTTCCACCTGGGCTCGCAGATTGCCAATATCCGTGACATCCAGGGCGGCATCCGCGAGTGCGGCCGTTTCTACGCCGAGCTGCGTCGTCTGGGCGCCGATATCGACGTGGTCGATGTGGGCGGTGGTCTGGGTGTGGATTACGAGGGCACGCGCTCCCAGAGCCACTGCTCCGCCAACTACAGCCTGTCCGAGTACGCCAACAACGTGGTGTGGGGCATAGGCGATGTCTGTCGTGAGTTCGACCTGCCGCACCCGACCATCATCAGCGAATCTGGCCGGGCACTGACCGCCCACCATGCCGTGCTGGTCACCAACATCATTGGCGCCGAAGGGGCCGAGATGAGCGAGGTTCATGCGCCTGATGCGGATGCACCAACCCTGCTGCAGAACATGTGGAAAGGGTGGCAGGAGCTCAACCACGAGGAAGATCCCTCGCTGCTGGAGCTGTTCCATGACTCCCTTGCTGATCTGACCGACGTCAACGCCCAGTACACCATGGGTATGCTCAATCTGGAGCAGCGCGCCTGGGCCGAAACCTTGCATCAGAACACCTGTCTCAAGCTCAAAGAGAAGCTCAATCCGGTCAACCGCAGCCACCGTGCCCTGGCCGATGACCTGAATGAGAAACTGGCCGACAAGTGTTTCGCCAACTTCTCCCTGTTCCAGTCGTTGCCCGATGCCTGGGGGATTGGTCAGGTGTTCCCGGTGATGCCGCTGGCTGGCCTGGATCGCCCGTTGAGCCGCCGCGGTATCCTGATGGATATCACCTGCGATTCCGACGGTCAGGTTGAACACTATGTGGATGGCCTGGGGGTGGAGAGCACGCTGCCGATGCCGGAATATGGCGAGCATGAAGAGTGCCATGTCGGCTTCTTCCTGGTCGGTGCCTACCAGGAGATCCTGGGGGATCTGCACAACCTGTTCGGTGATACCCACTGCGCGGAAGTCTGGCTGGACGACGAAGGCAAGATGGACATCCGCAACGTGGTGCGCGGTGATACCGTCGAGCAGCTGTTGCGTTACGTCAACATAGATCCTTCCGTCATTCGCGAGAGCTATCAGCGCATCGCCTCTCATCCAGCCCTGGATGACGAGACCCGCAAGGCCCTGCTCGACGAGCTGGATCTGGGTCTGCAAGGTTATGCCTACCTGGAAGACGAATAAGCCTCTGGTTTGTTCGCCCCGTCGGTGGAAACAAAAAGACGGGAATGAAAAAAACGGCGCCTTTGGGCGCCGTTTTTTTATGATCTGAACACTTGGCCCATGGCACAGCAAGCTGCAAGCAGCGGATCCGTGGTTGCGAGTCTGGACAAGGGGCCAGCCTCAGGCCGGCAAGGCTTCGTGGCCGGTGCAGTGGGCCAGCAAGTTATCGGCAGGCATGGGGCGACCGAGCAGATAGCCCTGCAGGGTGTCGCAGCCAAGCCGGACCAGCAGGGCCCGCTGCTGCGCAGTCTCTACCCCTTCCGCCACTATGCGCATCCCCAGGGTGTGGCCGAGGGCGATGATGGCGCTGACGATGGCGGCATCCTCTCCCGTCTGGCCGAGGGAGGTAACAAACCCCTTGTCAATTTTGAGCTCATTGGCCGGGAAGCGTTTGAGGTAGAGCAGGCTGGAGTAACCGGTGCCGAAGTCATCGATGGATATTTTGACCCCCAGCTCCGCCAACCGGTTGAGAATGAGC
This sequence comes from Aeromonas molluscorum, assembly GCF_051376105.1. NCBI lineage: Bacteria > Pseudomonadati > Pseudomonadota > Gammaproteobacteria > Aeromonadales > Aeromonadaceae > Aeromonas > Aeromonas molluscorum. The sequence goes on from NZ_JBPQCY010000002.1 coordinate 1,423,803, forward strand.
AGACTCTCCTCGGCATTCTCCATGGCGGTGGACTCGGTGATCTCCAGGGTCAGGTGATGAGCCTCCAACCGATGACGGTGCAGGGCCTCTTCGACCACCCCCAGCAGTCCCGGGCTGGCCAGCTGTATGGTGGAGAGGTTTACCGCCAGACTCCACTGATCATGGCCCGCCGCCAGCCAGACACGCATCTGGCGACAGGCTTCATCGATGACCCAGTTGCCGATGGGAATGATGAGCCGGGTCTTCTCCGCCAGCGGCAAAAAGCTGGCGGGGGAGATGGCGCCATGGACCGGGTGCTGCCAGCGCAGCAGTGCCTCGACGCCGACCACCCGGCCATCCTGGGCTCCGTATTTGGGTTGATAATGGAGCGCCAGCTCGCCCCGCTCCAGGGCGTAGCCCAGATCCTGTTGCAACAGGAACTGCTGGTGGGCATTGGCGTTCATGGCGCTGTCGAAGAAGTAGTAGTCGTTGCGCCCCCGCTCTTTGGCGTAATACATGGCCGCATCGGCGTTGAGGGTCAGTTCGTGCAGGCTGGTGCCATCATCGGGGTAGATGGCGATGCCTATGCTGACCGTGATATGGAGGCTGTGATGTTCGAGCTGATAGGGTCTGGCTATCTCGGCCAGCAGTCGCTCGGCAAACAAGCGGGTCTGGGCCATGTCCCCCGGCGCCAGAGCCAGCAAGAACTCGTCCCCTCCAAAGCGCGAGGCGGTGTCGCTGCTGCCGAGCAACCCCTTGATGCGCTCAGTCACCTCGAGCAGCAGCAGATCGCCGGTGTGGTGGCCGTGGGCATCATTGATGATCTTGAAGCCGTCCAGGTCGAGGAACAGCAGGGCGAAGCGCTGCCGACTATGCTGACAGCGCTTGATGCTCTGCGCCAGCCGGTCGGCAAACAGCAAGCGGTTTGGCAGGCGGGTCAAGCTGTCATGGAGCGCCAGCTTGACCAGCTCGTCGTGAGCCTGGTGCAAGGAGGAGGAGAGGCGGGCATTTTGCACATCCAGCATGGAGAGAATGAGGGCGACGGCAAACACCGTCAGGGTCACGACTATGACCACCAGGGCCAGCCACTGGGCATCCAGCCCGGTATAGAGGGCGCCACAGAGGCTGCCGATCGGGAACTCGGCCGCCGCCATGCCGGTGTAGTGCATGCCGATGATGGCGGCGCCCATCACCAGAGAGGCCAGTGCCTTGCTGAAGAAGGCGCGCTGGGTGCGATCGCGCAGGCGAAAGGCTATCCAGAGCGCGGCGCCGGAGGCCAGTACGGCGATGAGGATGGAGAGCGCAAAGAGACCCGGCAGATAGTGAATGCCGGGCGTAATCATCATGGCCGCCATGCCGATATAGTGCATGGCCGCGATGCCCAATCCCATCAGCAGGGCGCCGCCTGCAATATGGCTCAAGGGCAGGGTGGCGCGGCTCACCAGCCAGAGTGCGAAGGCGGAGGAACCCACGGCCGCGATGAAGGAGAGGCCAGTCAGGGTGAGATCGTAACCGAGGGCGATGGGCAGTTTGAAGGCCAGCATGCCGATGAAATGCATGGACCAGATGCCAAACCCCATGGCGAAGGCCCCCCCCGTGAGCCAGAGGGCCGCCGCCCGCCCCTGGCTCTGGCTGACCCGGCTCGTCATGTTCAAGGCGGTATAAGAGGCGAGTACGGCAACCAGGATGGAGAAGAACACCAGATCCTGGCTGTAATAACTGTCGAGCATGGGAGGCGTCATAAGCACTTCTAATAACCCTGGGATGAATCGCCGGCCTGAGCCACGGCAAAGGTAATCTGGCAAAATTGGCCGGCGATTGTACACCAGAGCCGTCATAAGTCGGTCTGATATAAGTGCCAAAATAGGTCTTAGATCTGCTTGTCGAGACTGAATTTATCCATTTTCTCAGCTTCCCCCTGCACTTTATCCGGACTTGGGTTCCACATTGCCCCCACTTGAAAATCAGGGAATGACCAGTTCGAAGTTATGCCTATATCCTCCATGCCATCTGTGGGGCATAACGAAATGACACTCTCTAGCCAACCGCCAATTTGGCAGCGTCTTTCCACATAAAGGGCGGCATCGGGGTAGTGAGACGCCATTTAATGTTCATCGGTTGGCTGCCACTATAAGACACGTACTCCACCTCGCCAAAGTTCACGAAGCCAAGGGTACGGCCAAATTCATCTTTGCTCTGCTCGCGGACGAACAGAAACAAGCGCTTACCTTCTGCTCTGTGGTTTATGTAACTCAGACCCTTACCCCGCTCGGGGCGAGCGCTGTTTTGGCTTTGCCAATGAAACAGCGACTCGTTGATGGCGTAGTCGTGATAACGGGTGGTGGGGGAGAAGTGCTGCTCAGTTTTATTCAGAGTCACAAACAACAACTCGATATTTTGCTCTGCGATGACATACACCCCTTCGCGAGCAGTCGGTTGTTGCGCGAAGGTGGTCGCGCCAAAGCCAACTAGCACCTGCTCTCTGGCATATCGGGCATGCAGTTGTAGCGGATTGCCGGGAAGGTGAGGCATGGACCGTTGCTCGTGTTGCACCCGGTTGATAAGCATGGGCAACAGATCTGCCAGCTCGGCCCTTAACGCTGGTTGATTGAGTTGTTTCAGGCCTTGTGCCAAGGAGCTAAAACCTGCGTTGGGGCCGCTCTGTTGCCAGAAGTCGTAATGGCACATCAAGGCCATGCGTTCATCGTGCTCGGCCGTTAAGGTAAAGGCGTCTGCCACCAAGGTTTGTAAGAAGTTCAAGTAATGGAGCGCATCGCAGCCCAACAGGCGGGTTCTGATAGCCCGGGTGTAGAGGGTCGACAGCTTCTCATCGCTCATTTCAGAAACGGTATGGTTGTGGGCCTGTTTGACCAAGGCGCTCCAGTTACCTCGCTTGTAGATCTCCTCAAGGCTGATGTGAGGGTAGAACTTCAAGAAGTTCGCCAGTGTCAGCGGTAAATCGCAATCCTGTGAGAAACGGCGGATCAGGCCCATGAGGCGCGCGGTATTGAGAGTCGCCTTCTTGATATTGCTCAGAATTAACTCTTGGGTCTGTTTTGAGAGTTCGATGCGGCAACCCAATGGGGCATGGGGAAAGCCCTGTTTGATTTCGTGGTTGATCGCCTTATTGGTTTTACCCACCAGAGCCCGGAATTTCTGGGCAAAATCATACTCTGCGCGAGCATTGCCAACAAAATCCAACACGGTGCAGCACTCTTTATCGTGCGCCAGCCGCAGGCCCCGCCCTAATTGCTGCAAGAAAATGGTGAGGCTTTCCGTTGGTCTTAAAAACAGCAAGGTATCGACTTCCGGGATATCAACACCTTCGTTGAAGATGTCCACCACGCAGAGAATATTGATAACGCCGGTACGCAAATCTTGTTGTTTGCTATGGCGCTCGTCTCGGTTATCGCTGGTGAGGATGTCAGCCTTGATGCCCTTCAATAAAAATGCCTTGCACATAAAATCAGCGTGTTCACGGCTCACACAAAATGCCAGCGCTTTGATCTTGGTAATATCAGTGACGATCTCATAGAGGTTCTGGACTATCTTCTGTACCCGCTGCTGATTGTGGGTATAGATATTGGTGAGCTCACTAATGTCATAACGACCATTTTTCCAAGTCACTTGGCGCAAGTCAGTATCATCATCGATACCAAAATATTGGAACGGACAGAGATGGCGACGATTGATGGCCTCGGGCAAGCGGATTTCTGCTGCGATGACACCACAAAAGTCCGCAAGAATATCACCGCCATCATGGCGCTCTGGCGTTGCGGTCAATCCCAACAGAATGTGAGGATCAAAGGCTGCGAGCAAACCACGATAACTGGCCGCCGCAATATGGTGAACCTCATCGATGACGATGTAATCGAAATAATTTGGGCTAAGACGCAAATTCGCCAGCTGGTTATTCAAGGATTGCACTGAGGCAAACAGCTGACGGTAGTGGGTCGGTACAGCGCCGCCGACCAAGAGTTCGCCAAAATTGGATTGCTTGAGCACTCCGCGGTACGAGGCCAATGCTTGGCGCAAGATCTCCTCTTTGTGGGCGACAAACAGGAACTTGGCGTCGGGTTTGGTTTTCAGGAAACGAGCAAAATCAAAGGCGGAGATCAGGGTTTTCCCTGTACCGGTGGCCGCCACCACCAAGTTACGAAAGCGCTGGTGTAAAGCACGCTCCATCGCCAATTGCTCAAGGATCTCCTGTTGATGGAGAAACGGCGTGATATCAAAGAAATAGGCAGGGTTATTTTTGTTACCATCGCCACGGGCCTCTTGCAGCGCATGCTGTAATTTTGTACGGCTTTCGAGCCTGCCATCAAACAGCTCAAAATCATCAGATTCCCAATAGGTTTCAAAGGTTCTCAGGGATTTCTCGATAATATGCGGGATCTCTTGCGAGGTGATTTTTAGGTTCCACTCCAAGCCACTGGTGAGGGCTGAATGAGAGAGGTTGGATGAACCTATATAGCCGGTATGAAAGCCGGTATTTCGGCAAAAGAGATAGCTCTTGGCATGCAACCGCTCGCGCTGGGTGTTGTAGCTGAGTTTGACTTCGGTGTTGGGTAGGTTGGCTAAAAATTCGACTGCCTTGGCATCGGTTGCCCCCATGTAAGAGGTAGTAATTACTTTTAATTGACGGCCGCTGCGAGTGAACTCTTCCAGCTCATGACGGAAAATACGGATACCTGCCCATTTGATAAATGAGACCAGCCAGCAGATGCTATCTGCAGATAATATCTCCCGTTTAATCTCCGACTCCATCGACAAACCCGCATTGCTACCGCAGAACAGCTCACTTTGTGTCAGACCGGTCAGAGGGAAAATATCCTCGGTATATTGCTTTAAATTGGCGGAGATGGGGTTATCCAACTGGTAGAGCGCAGTCAGAATTTTCCCCTGACTATCGATGAGGTTCTCGCCAATAAAGTCTGGGTCTTGGGTGCGATCCTTTAGCCAAAGCAATAACTGGTTAGCCAGCTCAATCTGCCGTTGCAGCTGATCCTCTCCAGTTACCGAACCCACAGCATATTCCAAAACCCGGCTCAGAAATCTGGATAACCAAACTGCCGCTTCGACAGGTTCAAGCTGGCGTTCCCCTACGTAAAAGCGCTCGCGGTCGAGTCGAGATGTCAGCAGTTGAGTAATGAGTTGTTCATAAATACCGCATTGTTGCATCGCACACTGGCCTTGAACGTTGTACATGAGGGGGGCGAGAAGAGTATCATTTTTTCCAACCAAATCAGTAAGCTGTTGTCGCCTGTTACTCGTTTGAAAATCGCCCCGGTTTTCGTGATACAGCTCGGCAGTAGCAACCACAGGGAGGTGGTGATGGATCCGGTTTCCTATCTTTTTTCGGCTTATCTCAACTTGGTGCAGCAGCAGGTGACGGATATCTATGGCACCGAGGCCAAGACGCTGGTGGTGGAATATGAGGGAGAGCAGGTGCCCTTTGCCTTCCAGTTCTGGCAGATCCAACCCAAAAGCGTCTGCCGTCCCTACGAGCAAGATGTGCGGCGCTTCAGTCAGTGCACGGTCAAGGCGGCGGCTCTGTTTCAGACGCTCTGCGATGATATGACCCGGCAGGATGATAGCAGCTGGCAACTGCCCAAATTTCGCACCATGTACTGCTCGGCGGCCATCCGTTATCGGCCGATGATCGCCGAGATTGGCGATGCTAAGCAGAGTCCGGCCAAGCTGGCGGAGCGCGCCTGTAATCAGGCCATTCTGGCAGCCATGGACAGTGAGGATGAAACCTTACTTGCTCGGCGTGATCAGACTTGTTCCGCCATTCGGTGAATGGAACTAGGGTGCCATACTGAGGCAACTCTCTGACAGCAGGTGCTATGGCACAGTTGCTTTTGATAATGGCAGGGGTAAGGGAATGGCTCACTACAGAAGCGAGACGAAGCGATGATCAGCCATATTGACCATCTGGTATTGACGGTGAGTGACATAGAGCGGTCCGTCGCGTTTTACCGCGCTGTGCTCAATATGGAGGCCATCACCTTTGGTGCCGGGCGACGGGCCCTGCGTTTTGGCAACCAGAAGATCAACTTGCAACTGCTGGGGCAGGAGCCGCGTAACCGGGCGCAGGTGGGGGCGGGGGATCTCTGTCTCATCAGCCACTGGCCCCTTGATGAGGTGATGCGCCATCTGCGTGAGCAGGGGATCCCGCTGATCGAGGGACCGGTTGTCAAGTCCGGCGCCATGGGAGAGATAAGCTCTGTCTATTTCCTCGACCCCGATGCCAACCTGATCGAGGTGAGCGTCTATCCGCATCTCCAGGAAGGGGGGCATCGCCATAGTGATGGCAAGGAGTGCCGATGAAACCGATAACCCGCAAGTTAGGGGGCTGGTTGGCCCTGGTATGGGGTGCCGCGCTGCTTGCCGGGTGTGCGAGTCATGAGCTTCGGCTCGCCCCGGCGCAGTCGTCGCCCAAGCTCCAGGCCGGGCAGAGCCTCTATATCGCGCTCGCCACGGACGCTGCCTATGGCGAGTACCACTATCCGGGCTCGGGTCTGATGCTAAGTCAGGCCATCGCGGCGCCGCTGCGCAGGCGACTGGCTCGGGTCGACTTGGCCAGTCAGCCAGAGAGCGTGAATGAGGCCCTGGTCACTGCTCGTCAGGGAGGGTATGAGCTGATCTGTTATCCTGAGATCCTTCACTGGGAAGACAGGGGCAGCGCGGGAGAGACGAGTCCCGACAAGGTGACCGTCAAGCTGACCCTGATCGAGGTGGCCAGTGCCAGGACGCTGCGTTTCGCTTCGATTGAGGGGCAGAGCGGCCTCGCCACCCCGGGGGCCGAGCATCCCCAGGATCTCTTGTCTGCTCCCCTTGAAGCATTTGCAAACAGCCTGTTCTGAGGGCATGCCTTCGCCAATTCAAGGCACCCTCCTCTGCGCCATGGCCTGCGATGGAACAGGGAGAGGCCAGTCTTTATAACCAATGAGCCTCAATGGGGGCGGAGTCGAGATGCTGGAATTGAGACCCAACTGCGAGTGCTGTGATCGGGATCTGCCCCCTGAGTCGGAGCAGGCGCTTATTTGCAGCTATGAATGTACCTTTTGCATCGATTGTGCCGCGCAGCATCTGGGGGGGATCTGCCCCAACTGTGGTGGCAATCTGGTGGCGCGTCCGATCCGCCCGGCGGCACGACTGCTTAACGATCCTGCTTCCAGCCTGCGAGTGCTCAAGGCCGCTGGCTGCGCCAAAGGATAGAGACTACTTGGGGGCCCTGGTTGTCGCCGCAGGCGGAGGAATGGGTTGGGCAGAACTGCCGAGATGGATGGAATCTGCTCTGTCTGTGGAAGATCCGGTTCGTCATCGCCCATCGGTGGAATGAGAAAGAGAGAGTCGACACTCTTGAGGCAGGATATTGCGACAAGCCAATGCGGCAGCCCTTGGGCTGCCGCATTGTTCATTTTATCCGGCCATGACTCTGTCAGCAGACCCCTTGGGCCAGCATGGCATCGGCCACCTTGACGAACCCGGCGATATTGGCGCCGCTCTCGTAGTTCACATGGCCCTCCTCATCCTGTCCGTATCTAACACAGGTGCTGTGAATGCTGGCCATGATCTCCTTGAGACGGGCATCGACTTCATCCCGGCTCCAGCCGAGGCGCTGGGCGTTCTGGCTCATTTCGAGGCCCGAGGTGGCAACGCCCCCTGCGTTGGCCGCCTTGCCTGGGGCGAACAGCACCCGCGCCTCGTGGAAAGCGTGAATGGCGGCGGCGCTGCTCGGCATATTGGCCCCTTCCGCCACTAGCTGTACACCGCCCGCGATCAGCGCCGCGGCATCCTCTTCTCCCAACTCGTTCTGGGTGGCGCAGGGCAGGGCGACCTGAGTCGGCAAGTGCCAAGGGGAGCGGCCAGTGAAGAACTCCAGCCCCAGCTCATGGGCGTAATCCGCGACCCGTTTACGTTGCTCGTTCTTGAGCTCCATCAGGCGGGCCAGTTTTTCGGGGGTGAAGCCGTCCGGATCGTAGACGGTGCCACCGGAGTCGGAGGCGGTGATGACCCGGGCGCCGAGTGCCATCGCTTTCTCGATGGCGTACTGAGCGACGTTGCCCGAGCCCGACACCGAGACCCGCATGCCGTCGAGGGACTGGCCGCGGTGGGCCAGCATGGCCTGGGCGAAATAGAGCAGGCCGTAGCCGGTGGCTTCCGGGCGGATCAAACTGCCGCCAAAGGAGAGCCCCTTGCCGGTGAAGACGCATTCGGCGCTGTTGGTGAGCTTCTTCATCATGCCCGCCATGTAGCTCACTTCACGCCCGCCGACGCCGATGTCACCGGCGGGGACATCGGTGTTGGCCCCAAGGTGGCGATAGAGCTCCAGCATCAGCGCCTGGCAAAAACGCATCACTTCCCCCTCGCTCTTGCCCTTGGGATCGAAATCACTGCCGCCCTTGCCACCGCCCATGGGCAGGGTGGTGAGCGCATTTTTGAAGGTCTGCTCGAAGGCGAGGAATTTGAGTACGGAGAGATCCACCGAGGGGTGGAAGCGCATGCCGCCCTTGAAGGGACCTATGGCGCTGTTGTGCTGGATGCGATAGCCGCGGTTGACCCGCACCTGCCCCTGGTCATCAACCCAGCTCACCCGGAACTGAATGAGGCGCTCCGGCTCAACCAGCCGCTCCAGCAGTCCGTGCGTCAGGTAGCGGGGATGACGCTCGATGAAAGGCCAGATGGAGGCGATCACTTCACTCACCGCCTGAATGAACTCGGGCTGGTGAGGGTTGCGTTTGGCTACATTGGCCAGGAAGTCCGTCTGGGATAGTGAATGACTCATCGATAACTCCTGTATGGGATGATGAAATAGGCGTTTGCCAGCAAGCGAGTCAGGCCAGGCATCCAAGAATATTTTTTATGTTGTGATGAATGCGGGTGGATATTCGTGTTTATTTTTGTTTACAAAACAATGTTCCATTTTTATCGAAAGCAGTGGTTTTCACATGGCGCCACAGTAAGATAATTCGCGCGACCTAAAATCTTTTTATGCATTTTTTATTAATAAATAGCAAGTTCTTATTGGCGCCAAATGACGCAGGATTGAATCGGTGACATAGCCAGTGAATTTTTCTTGCGGGAAAGACGGGGGGCGGCGGCCTTCATTGCGCCCTGATGCCCTGTACTTTTTGTTCGGCTCCATCTGTCAGTGGGACTTGTGCCCTCATGGGCCAGGGATTGGGCCTGCCATCGCGCCATTCGGTGGGGCGGGCGAGAAGTATCCGGGGTAAGACGGGGGGCAATATGCTACTGTAGCGGCGTTTTCTCGAAGAATGCGCAGGCCCTGACCTGTTTGAAAATGCTTTTTGCAGATGCTTTTTTGTAGATGGAACAGTATGCAGACTAACCCGACGATGACCAGGCTGACCCAGCCGCAGACCCTCTTCAACCCAACACTCTGGCAGGTGACCCATGCTGGCTGATGAATCCATGCGCTTGAACAAATACATCAGCGAGAGCGGCATCTGCTCGCGCCGTGAAGCCGATCGCTTCATCGAGCAGGGCTGCGTCTTTCTCAACGGCAAAAGAGCCGAGGTGGGGGATCAGGTGGTGGCTGGCGATCTGGTCAAGGTCAACGGTCAGATCATCGAGCCGCGCGAGGCCGACAGCCTGATTTTTATCGTGCTCAACAAGCCGGTGGGCATCGTCAGTACCACCGAGGGGGGCGAGAAGGACAACATCGTCGATTTCGTCAACCACAGTACCCGCATCTTCCCCATCGGGCGACTCGACAAGGACTCCCAGGGACTCATCTTTCTGACCAACCATGGCGATCTGGTCAACAAGATCCTGCGGGCCGGCAACGATCATGAGAAAGAGTATCTGGTGACCGTCGACAAGCCGGTGACCGACGAGTTCATCAAGGGCATGGGGGCCGGGGTGCCGATCCTCGGCGCCGTCACCAAGAAGTGCAAGGTGAAAAAAGAGGCGCCCTTCGTGTTTCGCATCACCCTGGTGCAGGGGCTGAATCGCCAGATCCGCCGCATGTGCGAGCACTTCGGTTTCGAGGTCACCAAGCTGGAGCGGGTGCGCATCATGAACGTCAGCCTCAAGGGGCTGCCGGTGGGTGAGTGGCGCGATCTGACTGATGATGAACTGATCGAGCTGTTCAAGCTGATCGAGGGCTCCTCTTCCGAAGACAAGCAGACCAAGGCTGCCAAGGCCAGCCATCCGTCGAAGGCTCAAGGCAGCAAGTCCGCCCAGGGCAAAGCGACCCGCAAGGATGACCATGAGATTGGCGGGCGTCCCAACGTGCCGGGCCCCATGGCGTTTGAGAACAAGGTTGTTGCCAAGGCGGCGGGCAAGGGCGCCGCTGGCAAGGGTGCCCCCAAGGGGGGCAAACCGGTCGCAGGCAAACCGCGTAGCAATCATTCCGGACGGCAAAAGAAGGGGCGCTGATCCCGTTCCAGCCCCTCGCTATCCCCCTCAAAACACCGGCCCAGGCCGGTGTTTTGTCATCTTGGCTCAGCCGTTTACGGGCTGAGGCGTGAGAGGGGGGCTTTGCCCCATGGCGCGGGGATAACCGGCGGGATTGAGGCGCAGCACCAACAGGCTCATGATCGCCAGTCCCCCCAGCTGCCACAACCAGGCGGCGCCGAAGTTCCCGGTCTCCTCATGCAGCCGTGCCGCGGCCCAGGGGCCGGTTGCCGCCAGCATGAAGCCAACCCCTTGCATCAGGGAACTGAGTGTCCCCGCGCGCCTGGGATCGGGCAGGTGATCGAGGGCTATCACCATGATGAGTGAGAAGCTGCCGCCGAGCCCTGCGCCGCATAGCAGGCACCAGAGCAGCGGGGCCAGGGTGGGGGCAAGCCAGAGCCCGCTGAACCCGACTATCTGCATAAGAACGGCGAGTCCCATCCAGGGGCGGCGATCCAGGCGATGCGCGGCCAGCAAGGGGAGACCAAGGCCGCTGAGGGTCTGGGCCAGCGCCAACCAGGCCACCAGGGTGCCGCTCTGCTCTGCATTCCAGCCCAGGGCCAGGTAGGCAGGGGCCAGCCAGGCGATCACCAGGCCATAGCCGCCGTTGATGATGCCAAAGCAGCCGATCAGCAGCCAGGTGCGTGGCTGTCGGATGAGACTGGCTTCTCCCGGACGAGTTGCCATGGCGGCGGCCTGGGGGAGTTGCACCCGCCGCCATAGCCAGAGCAGGGCCAGGAGCAGGGGAAGGCTCCATAGCGCCAGGGCGTGAGACCAGGGGATCAGGTTGCTCAAGGCAGGGGTGACCAGTGCGCCCAGGGCGCCGCCCCCCATCAAGCAGGCGGAGAAGATCCCCATCACCAGCGGTACGCGGTTGTGAAACCTGCCCTTGATGAGGCCAGGCAAGACCCCTTGCACCAGGGCCGAACCCAGGCCGCACAGGGCGGCACTGGTGATGAGCAGGGCGCCGCCGGTCACATCGAAACGCAACGCACTGCCAAGGCCAAGCAGCAGCAAGGCCGTCGCCAGCAGGATGCGAGGACTGGTCAGGCGCAGCAGGCCCGGGGTGAGCAAGACCCCGATACCGATGAGCCAGAGCGGCAACAGGGTCAGCCAGGCGAGGCTGGCCAGGGGCATGGCCAGATCGCTCTGGATGCGCAGACTCAAGGGGCCTATGGCGGTGAGAAAGGGCCGCAGGTTGAGGCCTGCCAGCACCACCAGTACCAGCAGGGCATTGGCGCCCTGTCTACTCATGGTGGTCGCAGCCATCCATGTTCCCATAGAGCGTGGCGGCGCTGATGGGGCTTGCCAGCTTGATGAGTGGCAGAGGAGGCGGTGCCAGTGAGAGCCCCAGACGGGCATAGCTCATCGAGCTATCAAAGCCGTAGGGCGCGGCATCCTGATTGTCGAAGGCATAGTAGACGGCACTGATGTCGTTCATCACCAGGGCACTCAGACACATGGGGCAAGGGTGACCGCTGGCGTAAACCACGGCGCCCTTGAGCGGGCCATGTTGGCTGGCGGTGCGCAGCGCCTCGAGCTCGGCATGGCGGGTGGGGTCCCCGGCCAGGTGCATCAGATTGACGGCGCTGGCCAGCAGTTGACCATCGCGAACCAGCAGTGCCGCGAAGGGGCGCCCGCCCCGGCGTCGGTGATTAAGGGCGAGTTCGACCGTTTTTACCAGCCATGCTTGATGGGTCGGCAGGGAGATGTCCGGTGTTGAAGCGTCTGTCATATGAAGTGGCCGCTTGTGGAGTCTGGTAACAGGCTAGCCCCTTGCACTATCATGGGGAAATTAAATGATTGAATGCATATCAGTAAATTTGTAAATGGAGAGTCCATGCTTGATCCCCTGTTGCTGCGCAGCTTCGTTGCCATCGTCGATACCGGCAGCTTCACCCGCGCCGGCGAGCGGGTACATCTCACCCAATCCACCATCAGCCAGCAGATGAGGCGGCTTGAGACTCAGCTCGGTTGCACCTTGTTGGACAGGCAGGGTGGCCGGGTGACGGCGACGGCGCAGGGGGAGACACTGCTTGATACGGCTCGGCGCATTCTCAACCTGCTTGCCCAGGCCGAACAGCAGGTGGCCGAGGCGAGCCAGCAGCTCTGCCTCGGGGTGCCGGAGGATTTCGCCGCCGGCGCCATGACCCGGGCGCTGGCCCGTTTTGCCCGGGACTATCCCCAGGTTCGGCTCGAGGTGATGAGCGGGCTCAGTCACGATCTCTGGCAGCGCTTTGCCGCAGGGGAGCTGGATCTGGCGCTGGTCAAGCAGCGGCGGGGCCAGGGCCAACCCAGGGCAGTCTGGCCCGAACCCATCGGGTGGGTAGATAGCCGCGACTGGCCCGCGGCGGGACGGGATCCCTTGCCGCTGGTGGCATTTCCAAGCGCAGGGCTCTATCGCGATGAGATGACGGCGGCGCTGGACGCCAGGGGAGTGCGCTGGCGCATCGCTTATGTCAGTGCCAGCCTGGCGAGTTTGCAGGGGGCGGTGAGCGCCGGGATCGGGGTCAGCCTGTTGCCCCAACGGTTGTTGCAGGAGGGGCAGGTTAACCTGAGCCATTGGCCCGCGCTCGCTCCGATCGAGCTGGCCCTGCATGTGAGCGCTGAGCGGGGAGAGCCACTGGCCCGCCTCGCCGAGGCTCTCACCATGCTGTGTGACGAGGTGATGGGGTCATCCTGAGGCGATTCCCTTGACCGCGCAGCAAGCCGCGGATCAGCGCACCTTGAAGCGCACTATCATCGCCGTTATCAATGCCAGGATGAAGATGGCCTCTGCCCAGGCGCCATGATGGCTCAGCAGTGTGGCACCCGCCGCGGCGATGCCTGCCAGCCCTTGTTGCAAAAAACCGCACAACGCCATGGCATAGGCGCCATGCTGTTGGGAAAGAGCACCGCCTGCCCGAAGATAATGAGGCAGTAGAACCCCATCATGGCCACTAGAGTGCCTGCGCCCTGCAACTCGGCCAATATCGACAGCAACACCATGCCAGCAGAGGCCAGCAGGATGATCCCCGCTCCCTGCTTCATCAACTGCTTGCCGCCTACTCTGGCGACCTGCCTGTTGACAGCCATGGCGCCCGCGAAATAGGCAACCCCGATAAGTAGCCCCAGGGCGCCAAAGGTGGTCACCTCCAGTTCGAAGCCCTGCTGTAATACGAAGGGGCTGATCTCTTGCAGGGTCACTGTTATAGCGAATCCCAAGCCTCCGGCGCAGGCGGGCCAGAGAAAGCCGGGACGTTGCAGCAGGCGCCCGTAGCGTTGCCACATGCCAGTGGTCTGCGCGGCGGGACGGGGACCATGGAGCGGCAGGCGGATCATGAGCGCCAGGGCCAGGATGCCGACACCTGCCACCAGGATGAACCCCTGTTGCCAATGGGCATAGCGACTGATTAGCCCACCTATCCATTGGCCGCCACCGAGTGCGGTGATGAAGGCGATGGAGAGCACGGAGAGGCGGCGAGCCAGCTCATCGCCCTGCCAGTGATCCCGTATCAGGATGCGAGCTATGATGGTGGCGCCGCCTGCAGCCACCCCTTGCAGGGTGCGCAAGATGAGCAACAAGCTCCCTTGGCTGGTGATGGAGAGCAGCATGCTGATCCCGACAAACAGCAGCAGTGACAGGGCCAGGGGGATCCGGCGGCCATAGCGATCTGCGGCGGCTCCCCAGAACAGCAGCGGCAGTGCGGCGCCAATCACAAACAGGGAGATGGAGAGCTCTACATCTTTTCTGGCCATGGCGAGATCCGTCATCACCACGGGCAGGGAGGGGAGGTAAACCGTGGTGGCCATCTGGGCCATGAACACGATGAGGCAGGCCAGGGTCATGAGGCGGGCAGAGAGGCTCCAGAGCCCCGTCGGCGCCGTACTGGGCGGGTTGTCCATCACAACACTCAGGCAAGGTTAATTGGGGAGCCATCTTCGCATTGCCTTGAGGTGGCGTCATCCCCTTGTTTGAGGCAACTCATTGTTATGCTTGCTCAAGCAGCTTGTCCCCCTGACCATCAGCAGCGGTCAGGCGATGGCCAGGCGCGGCACCACGGCGAGCCAGATCTCGATCCCGCCACTGCCTGTCCGGGGATCAAAGTCGGCGCCATAACGCTCGAAATCGGGCTTGTGGGCCGATTGATAATCGGACTGGGCCAGCCACTCCAGTGCCTGTTGCCAGGTTTGCGGCATGGCAGACACATGGCCCCGATGCACAAAGACGGCGTAGGTCTGGGGCATGATGCGCATCCGGCCGAGGGGCGCCGATATGGCTTCCAGCGCAGCTACTTCCACGGCGCACATGTATTCGCAACCGGTTTCGTTGGCGCCGCAGATGACGCCGTAGCTATGTTCCCCCAACTGACCCGGCAGCGGGCCCATGGCCGTGAAGTCATGCCACTGGCCGCCAAAATCGGCGTGCTGAAACTCATGATGACGGCGTAGACCGCCGAGCAGCATGGCGGGGCCCTGTTCGATGCGTTGCGGTGGCTGCATGGGGTTTCTCCGGTAACGTTGACTTGACAGAGAGCTCAGTGCTCGGCGCCAGTGGCCAGCTTGCGCTCATAGTCCTGACGGACGATGGCAAGTGCCGCCAGGGCCAGGGCTGGGGCTATCTTGTTGGTTTCCAGCAGCTCGATGAGATCGACGGCGAGCTGCACTTCTGCGGGGGCACTTTCCAGGGACATCGTGGTTTCTCACGCGAAAGAGTGATCGCCATTATAGCGGCCCGGGCTGCGAATACACGCTCCGCTGGCCGGGACGCATGCGGTCACATGTGCTGGCGCATCTCTTTGTCGAGCTCTTCGCGCAGGGCCATCAGCTTCTTGGCGTACTGCTGCAACTGCAAATCCTGCTCGCTCACCGGTTGCCACTGGGGGACGGGGCTCGGTTTGCCGTGCTCGTCCATGGCCACGAAGATGATGATGCAGTGAGTGGTCTTGTGGCGAGCCGGATCGGTCGGATGACGGCTGTAGACGTCTACCGCCAGGTGCATGCTGGTGGTGCCCGTGTGGATCACCTTGGCGTGAACCTCGACCAGCTGGCCTATCTGGATGGGGCGCAGGAAGCGGATGCCTCCCACATAGACGGTGACGGCGTAGCCGCCGCACCAGCCGGCGGCGCAGGCGTAACCGGCCTGATCGATCCACTTCATCACCATGCCGCCATGGACCTTGCCTCCGAAGTTGACATCGGCGGGTTCGGCGAGAAATTGCAGGGTCAGTTCACGAGCACTCATGGTACGTCCTTATGAGGTTTGGGGTAGAAAAGCGCGGGCATCGGGCAGGGGATCGCGGCGCGATACGGACGCCATCACTGGCGATAGCCTTGTCGATACTGCTCGGCCTGCGAACAGGCGGGGACCTGGCTAAAATCCGGGCGCTTGTTGCCCTCGCGCTGGCCGAAGCGGGCAAAGGCTTGCTGGCACTTGGCCTGGCTGCCGCCCTCATCCTCACAGGCCTTGATACGCTGGGCCTTGCCTGCATCTATCAAGGTCTGCTGGGCGCTGAGGCAGGCCTGATCCAGCGTCTGTTGACGAGCCTCCCTATCTTCCAGAGCGGCCGACAGGCCGGTCGAGATACTGCAACCGAGCAGCAGTGTGACAACCTTCATCCCGTGTTTTTTCATGGCGTCTCTCTGACTGGGGGGCGACCCCAGATGACCAGTGCTATGCCCCCCAAGATGCCCAGGGATGACAATAACAGCCGCAGCGACCATGACTCATCCAACCAGATGAGCCCGGCCAGGGCGGCCAGCAGGGGGACCAGCAGCTGGACGCTGGCGGCCAGGGTGCGACCAAGCTGGGGCAATACCTTGTACCAGAGCGCATAGCCGAGCCCGGAGGCGAGGGCCCCCGAGGCCAGGGCATAGCCGATGGCGGCCGGGCTGGCCTGCAGCTGGCCCAGCAGCAGGTAAATGAGGGCTGCGGGCAGGCTGGCGCGCAGAAAATGACCGGCGTTGGCAGCGAGGGGATCGCTAAAGTGCGGCGCCCGCAGGGTATAGCAGGCCCAGCCAATGCCCGCAGTCATCATCAATGCCGCCCCCATGGGGTCCGGCGCCGTGATGCCGGGCAGCAACAGCAGAACCAGACCCGCCATGGCGAGCAGCAGGCCAGCCCACTGGCGCGGCGGCAGCCGTTCTCCCCGCAGCAGGGGCGGAGCCAGCATGCTGAGCTGGACAGCGGCAAACAGCAGCAGGGCCCCCGTGCCTGCCGTCAGGGTCAGATAGGCAAACGAGAAGGCGGCCGCGTAGACGATGAGGGCCAGGGCGCCGCCCCAGTCGCCTTGGCGCGGGGCATGGCGACGGGCACAGAGCAGCAGCAATACCAAGGCACCGCTGGTCAGGCGCAGCAGAGTGAAGAGTGCCGGATCCATCCGCTCTTCGAACAGAGCGAGACGACAGAGCACAGAATTGGCGGCAAACGCCATTAGCGTCAGCAGGGTCAGCAGCACGAGGCGCGGCAGTGGCATCCATTCACCTTGAGTTCAGAGGCGGCGGCACAGCATGGAACATCATGCAAATGAGGAGGCCCCATGAAACAGATGCTGGATCAATTGATGGGAGCTGGCAAGGGCTGGCTCAGCGATGGCGGTGACAGCCGCAAGGCTCAGATGAAGGGGATGGCCCAAGGTGGACTGGCCGCTGGCGCTATGGCCTTGCTGCTGGGCAACAAGAAGATGCGCAAGTATGGCGGCAAGGTCGCGGCAGTGGGCGGCGCGGCCGCCCTCGGCGGTCTGGCCTACAAGCTTTATCAGGATTGGCAGCAGAACCAGAGTGCTCCGCCGGTAGCGGCTCCCCATCCCCTCAACGAGCTGGCGGGAGCCGAACTCGATACCCGCGCCAACCTGCTGGTGCGGGCCATGGTGGCCGCCGCCCGGGCCGACGGCCACATCGATGCCGATGAGCGCCAGAAGATACAACAATACCTGACCGAGCAGGGCCAACCCGATGCCGCCCGCTGGATTGACGCCGAGCTGGCCCGCCCCCTCGATCCCCAACTGCTGGCCCGCGAGGTCAAGGATATGGAGCAGGCCACCGAGGTCTATCTCGCGTCCCTGCTGGCCATCGATGTTGACCACTTTATGGAGCGCGGTTATCTCGACGAGCTGGCGCGGGCGCTGGGGTTGGATGCCAATCTCAAGGCCAGCATAGAGCGACAGGTCGCCCAGTTGGGATCGCCGGGCTGAGGCCGCTCTGCCATCAGTATTGTCCACAAGGCCCCGTCATGGGGTCTTGTTGTTTGTGCTCATTCGCGTTGTCTTGCCCCAAAAAAGGATACGTTTGACCCTTCATATTGGCGTCGACTCCCCCTATGATGAGCCTTCCCCAGGCCAGAGGGGCACGTTGTCAGCCAACCGCAGCAAAAGGAGCACACAGTGGAAATACGCAAGGCAACCGAGCAGGATCTCGACGCCATTGTCGAACTGGATCGGCAGATAGGGCAGATCCACTTCGAGCAGGCTCCCGAGGTGTTCTGCCCCCCCTCTTCGCAGCAGCGAGCGTTTCTGCTGGATGCCATCCAGAGCGAAGGGCGCCAGTTTTGTGTCGCCGTGCTGGATGGGGTGGTGGTGGGGTTTCTGAGCGCCCGGATCGACATCAATGACACAATTCCGTTTCTGACCAAACTGCCGGTCTGCCGCATCACCACCCTGGTGGTGGATGAACACCATAGATCCCGGGGGATCGGCAAGGCGCTGATCGTCCACTGTGACCATTGGGCAAAGGCGAAGGGGGCCAGCCAGCTCAAGTTGGAGGTCATGTCATTCAATGATCGAGCCCGATCGCTCTACGAGTCCCTGGGTTTCAAGCGACAGTCCGAGACCTATGCCAGATAGCGCCCTCTGACCGGCACCCTCCCTGTTCAACGGCATTGTCCGCAAGGCCCCGTCACGGGGCCTTGTCGTTTCCGGCATCCTGCTGGGGGGCGAGCTGCTGGTGGACCAGCGTCGCCAGCCGGACGAGGGCGGTTTCCAGTGCAAGGCTCCAGGGATGGGAGCTGTTGAGGCGCAGGCAGTGGTTGTACTGACCCTGGCTGGAGAACAGCGCCCCCGGCGCCAGCGAAAAGCCGCTCTCGATGGCGCTTGCATAGAGCGCACGGCCATCGAGGCGGGCGTCAAATTCCAGCCAGAGGAAGTAGCCGCCATCCGGGGCGCTGATGCGCACTTCGTCCTGGAAGAGGCGCAGCAGGGCCGCCCGCATCTGCTGCTGGCGCTGGGCCAGGGTGTGGCGCAGGCGGCGAAAGTGGGCATCCACCCCGCCCTGGCGCAGCATGTCGGCCAGCGCCAGCTGGCTCGGCACATTGGTCGACAGGGTCGACATCAGCTGCAGCCGCTGGATGCGCTCGGCGTGGCGCTTCGTCACCACCCAGCCGACCCGAAAGCCCGGCGCCAGGCATTTGGTCCAGGAGCCGCACAGCAGGCTCTCTCCCCGCGCATCCCAATGGGTGATGGGCCTTGGCCGCTCGCGCCCGAAGTAAAGCTCGGCGTAGACGTCGTCCTCCACCAGAGGCACCTCATGGGCGTTGAGCAACGCCATCAGTTCCTGCTTGTGGCCATCCGGCATGGTGTGACCGAGGGGGTGCTGGACGTTGCCCATCAGCCAGCACGCCTTGATGGGGCGCTGGGCGAGGGCCTCCTCCAGCAGGGCGAGATCGATGCCCACCCCGGGGATCACGGGTATTTCCACCACCTTGAGCTTGAGCCTCTCTATGGCCTGCAGGGCGCCGTAGAAGGTGGGGGACTCCACCACCACCCAGTCCCCGGGCTCGGTCAGCACCTGCAAGCTTAAGGAGAGCGCCTCCATGGCGCCCGTGGTGATGATGATCTGCTGGGGATCCACCGCCATCCCCTCGCTGGCGTAACGCTGGGCGATGGCGCGGCGCAGCGCCTCGTTGCCGGGAGGCAGATCTGCCACCGTGCTGAAGGGGTCGAGGCGGCGCATGCAGCTTGCCAGGGCCCGGCCGAGCTGGGGGTGGGGGAAGAGGGCGGGATCCGCCACCGCGAGCCCCAGCGGCACCAGCTTCCGGGACTTGCTCGCCTGCAACACCTCGAACACCAGATCGTTGATGTCCACCGAGCCGCTGTAGCGGGCCTGCTGGGCCGTGCCGGCGGGCAGCGGGGAGGTGGCGGCCTTGACGTAGTAGCCGGACTTGGGTCTGGCCAGGATGAGGCCGCGGCTTTCCAGCAGCTGATAGGCCTGGAGCACCGTCATGGGGCTGAGGCCATGTGTCTTGCAGCTCTGGCGGATGGAGGGGATGCGCTCCCCCGGCTGCCAGAGGCCGCTCTCTATCTGCTGCTGCAACAAGGCAGCCAGCTGACCGTAACGGGACATGGTGGGCTCAAACTGTTATAGGTGGATTTCACTATAACTGCATCTGTTATAGGTGTCATGGCACGTGTTGTACTTAACGGGCGAAAACCTGCCTGTTAAATGCAACATAGAGAGTCATGCATGATAAGCCTGGATGATGTGGTCAGCCTCTCCCGAATACAGTTCGGCGCGACGGCGATGTTCCACTTTCTGTTTGTGCCCCTCACCCTGGGGCTGTCCTGGATCCTGGTGATCGCCGAGTCGGCCTACGTGATGACCGGCAAGGTGATCTACAGGGACATCACCCGCTTCTGGGGCAAGCTGTTCGGTATCAACTTCGTCATGGGGGTCACCACCGGCATCACGTTGGAGTTCCAGTTCGGCACCAACTGGGCCTACTACTCCCACTATGTCGGCGACATCTTCGGCACCCCGCTGGCGGTGGAGGGGCTGATGGCCTTCTTCCTGGAGTCCACCCTGGTGGGCCTGTTCTTCTTCGGCTGGGACAAGCTCTCCCGGGGTCAGCACCTGCTGGTGACCATGCTGGTGGCGATCGGCTCCAACCTCTCCGCCCTCTGGATCCTCATCGCCAACGGCTGGATGCAAAACCCGGTGGGGGCCGAGTTCAACCCCATGACGATGCGCATGGAGCTGGTGGACGTAGGGGCGGTGATCTTCAACCCGGTGGCCCAGGTCAAGTTCGTCCACACGGTGGCGGCGGGCTATGTGGCGGCCTCCCTATTCGTGATGGGGGTGAGCAGCTGGTATCTGCTGCGCCGCATGGAGGTGCGCTTCGCCCTGCGATCCTTCGCCATCGCCTCGGGTTTTGGTCTGGCCGCCATCCTCTCCGTCATCGTGCTGGGGGACGAGTCGGGCTATCGCTCCGGCGAGGTGCAGAAGGTCAAGCTGGCTGCCATCGAGGCGGAGTGGGAGACCGAACCCGCCCCTGCCTCCTTCACCCTGTTCGGCCTGCCGGATCAGCGCGCCGAGACCACTCACGCCGCGGTCAAGATACCCTATCTGATGGGCATCATCGCCACCCGCTCTCTGGATGAGCAGGTGACGGGTTTGAAAGATCTGAAAGCGCAGCACGAGGTGCGCATTCGCAGCGGCATGCTTGCCCACGACGCCCTGGAGGCGCTGCGCTCAGACGGCAGCAATGCCGAGGCCCGCGCCACCTTCGAGCGCCACCGCGCGGATCTCGGCTACGGCCTGCTGCTGACCCCCTACGCCAAGGAGATTGGCAAGGCGGACGAAGGGGCCATAGCCCGGGCGGTGGACGACTCCATCCCCCAGGTGGCGCCGCTCTTTTGGAGCTTCCGGCTGATGGTGGGGATAGGTGTGGTGCTGCTCGGGCTCTTTGGTGCCGCCTTCCTGCAACTGTGCCGGGGCAAGCTGGTGCAATCGACCCGCCTGCTCAAGGCGCTGTTCTGGAGCATACCGCTGCCCTGGATTGCCATCGAGGCGGGCTGGTTCGTGGCGGAGTTCGGCCGCCAGCCCTGGACCATCAGCGACGTGCTGCCGGTGTCGGCCTCCGTCTCCTTGCTGCAACCTGGGCAACTCTGGTTCAGCCTGATCGCCATCTTCCTCATTTACAGCAGCCTGCTGGTGGTGGAGCTGTTCTTGTTGCGTCATGTGATCCGCAAAGGGCCCGCCAGCCTGCAGACGGGTCGTTATCAAGGTGAAGTGTTGAAAAACGGGAGTCCCGTCTGATGGATTACGAAACCCTGAAACTCGTCTGGTGGGGGCTGGTGCTCTTCCTGCTCATCGGCTTCGTGGTGATGGATGGCTTCGATCTCGGGGTCGGCATGCTGCTCCCCGTGGTGGCCAACACCGATGAGGAGCGGCGGGTGCTGCTCAACAGCGTGGGGCCGGTGTGGGAGGGCAACCAGGTGTGGCTCATCGCCGGTGCCGGCACCCTGTTCGCCGCCTGGCCCCTGGTCTACGCCGCCTCCTTCTCGGCGCTCTATGTGCCCTTCATGTTCCTGCTGTTCGGCCTCTTCCTGCGCCCGGTGGGGTTTGACTATCGCAGCAAGCTGCCGGACCCCCTGTGGCGCAGCTGGTGGGACAGGGCCCTGGTGATGGGGGCCCTGCTGCCGACCCTGGTGTTTGGCGCGACCCTCGGCTTCTTGTTGCAAGGGCTGCCGTTTCGCTTCGACTCGGCCCTGCGCATCCACTACGGCGCCTTCGATTTCAACTGGCCGCTGCTGTTGACCTGCATGGGCACGGCGCTGGCCCTGCTGATGCTCCATGGCTGCAGCTTCCTGCAGTGCAAGACCCAAGGGGTGATAGCACAGCGCTGCGCCCGCCAGAGCCGCTGGCTCGGCCCATTGGCGAGCATTCTCTTTGCCCTCGGCGGTTTCTGGCTCAGCCAGATGCGCGGTTACCGGATAGCGGAGATAGGGGATCTCAACAGCGCCCTCACCCCCCTGATGAAGCAGGTGGTGACGGCGCCGGATGGCTGGTTTGGCAACTTCGTGGCACACCCCGTGCTCTGGGCAGTGCCGGCCCTGGGCCTCGCGCTGCCGCTCTTGAGCACGCTGGCAAGTGCCCTTGGCCGGGGGCGGCTCGCCATCGTCGCCAGTGGCGGTGCCTGCGCCGCCATGATGCTGACCGTGGCCATCGCGCTCTTCCCCTTCGTGCTGCCCTCCTCCCTGGATCCGTCGAGCAGCCTGACCCTGTGGGATGGCACCTCCAGCGAGCGGACGCTGCTTATCATGCTGGGCATAGTCGCCGTGCTGATGCCCATCAACATCGGCTATACCCTCTGGGTCTACTGGGTGGCGCGGGGATCGATCAGCACCGAGCAGGTGCGCCAGCAGGGCCATAGCCTCTACTAACCGTCTTCAATTTCAAGGGAGTTTCGACTATGTGGTATTTCACCTGGATGTTGGGGCTGGGGTTTGCGCTGCTGTGCGGCCTGGTCAATCTGCTCTGGCTGGAGGCGCGCTGGGCCGCCGACGAGGATCTCAAGGAGTCTTGATCCGCACTTTTTTGCCAATGAAAGAGGCCGACACCGGGTGTCGGCCTTGTCGTCTGTGGGAGGTTAAACCGCCAGCGCCAGTTTGGCCTCGCGCCTCTCGCTGACGTGGGTCAGGCCATAGGCCAGCAGCACGATGAGGGCCCCGATCCAGGGGGTGTGCATCAGACCCAGGTGATCCACCACTAAACCACCCACCACGGATCCCAGCGCTATGCCGACGTTGAAGGCGGCGATGTTGAGGCCGGAGGCCACATCCACTGCATTGGGGGTGTGGATTTCGGCCTGTTTCACCACCAGCACCTGCAGCCCCGGCACGTTGCCGAACGCGAAGGCACCCCACACCAGCACGGTAAGCACCGCCAGCACCGGATGGGGCGCGGTGAAGGTGAGCATCAGCAGGATGAACGCCAGACCGCCAAACATCAGCTTCAAGGCGGGCAGCGGGCCCATCTTGTCCGCGAGCTTGCCGCCCCAGATATTGCCGACCGCCACCGATACCCCGTACACCAGCAGGATCAGGCTCACCGCATTGGCACCAAAACCGCTCACCTGCTGCAAGATGGGGGCGAGGAAGGTAAAGGCGGTGAAGGCGCCGCCATAGCCCAGAGCCGTCTTGGCATAGACCATCAGCAGGGGCTTCTTGGTCAGCACGGCGAGCTGCTCACTGAGGCTGGAGGCTATCCCCTTGGGCAGGTTGCCGGGGATGAGCAGCAGGCTGCCTGCCATGGCGATGACCCCGAGTGCGCTCACCACCAGGAAGGTCTCGCGCCAGCCGAACTGTTGACCAATCCAGGTGCCGAGCGGTACGCCGGTCACCAGGGCGACCGTGAGGCCGCTGAACATGATGGCGATGGCGCTCGCCGCCTTCTCCTTGGCCACCAGGCCGGTGGCGATTGTGCTGCCCACCGAGAAGAAGACCCCGTGGGCCAGGCCAGTGAGGATGCGGGCGACGATCAGGCTCTCGTAGCCCGGTGCCTGCCAGGCCAGCAGGTTGCCGGCGGTGAAGAGCGCCATCAGGCCCACCAGCAGCCATTTGCGCGGCAGCTTGCCGGTGAGCGCCGTCAGCACAGGTGCGCCTATGGCCACCCCCAGGGCATAGAGGCTGACCAGCAGGCCCGCCGAGGGGAGCGAGACATTGAGCTGCTCGGCTATGGTGGGGATCAGCCCCACGATCACAAACTCTGTGGTGCCGATCGCAAAGGCACTCAGGGTGAGGGCAAATAACGCCAGTGGCATACAAACTCCTTGGATAGTGGCTCCCGACGGGAGAATGGCGCCAGTATGCCGATGAGCTTTGTTGGCAAAAATGACGGCAACATCAAATTACTTTTGCCAAATAAGCAGCAATGGTGCCGTGGAATGAGGAGTGGCTGAGGCAGCAAGAGCGGCTATGCAGAGTTAGCGGAAGGCAGAGACAAAGCGCGCAGCAGCAAAGCGTACAGACCGGGCAAGGGATAAAGGGGCAAGGGAAGGCTCTGGGGGAGCAGCACGGGCGGCAGGGCTGGATGGCGTCCTGTGCCAGATGCCTGTGATGGCGATGGTGATGGCGAGAGAGGGGAAGACGAGAAAAAGCGGGAGGCACAGTGCCTCCCGCTTGGGGTCACAGACAGATCCCGGACTGCTGTTTGCTCCCTTCTCCCCTGGCGGGAGAAGGGCTGGGGATGAGGGGGATCAGTCCCAGGTCGGTGCAAAGTCCGGGTTGGCGCAGCGCTCCCCTCGATCCAGGGTGGCAATCTGTGCCATCTCCTCGGGGCTGAGTGTGACCTTCAGCGCAGCCAGGTTGGCGGCGAGGTTCTCCCGTTTGGTGGAGCTCGGGATCACCGTCATGCCCTGGGCCAGCAGCCAGGCGAGCGACACCTGGGCCGCCGAGACGCCGTGGCGCTTGCCGATCTCCATCAGGAGCGGCTCGGCGAGCACCTTGCCATAGGCGAGCGGCATATAGGCGGTGATGGCGATGCCGTGCTCCTGGCAGAACTCAACCACCTTGCGGTTTTGCAGCAGGGGATGGATCTCCACCTGCTGGTGGGCGATGGCGCCCGGCCCCAGGATCTCGATGGCCTGCTGGAGCTGGGCCACGGTGAAGTTGGACACCCCTATCTCCCGGGTCAGGCCCCGGGCCTTGGCCTCGGCGAGCTGCTCCAGATAGACCGCCATCGCCACCTCATCCTGGGGGGAGGGCCAGTGAATAAGCGCCAGATCCAGGTAGTCGGTGCCCAGCTTTTCCAGGCTCAGCTCCAGGCTCGGGATCACCTTGCCCGGGCCGAACTCGCTGGTCCACACCTTGGTGGTCAGGTAGATATCCGGGCGGGGCACGCCGCTTTCGCTCATCAAGCGGCCCACTTCGGCCTCATTGTCATAGATCTGGGCGGTATCGATATGGCGATAGCCAAGCTCCAGACCCTGCAGCAGGGAGTCGCGCAGGGGCTGATCTTTCAGGCGAAAGGTACCAAGACCCAGGTTGGGCATCTTCATCATAAAATTCCTCAAGTTATTGTTTCTACGCTCAAGATTGTGTCGGCCCGTCCCCGCATCCAGGGCGGGCAGGGGCAGGCCGCAGCTGGATTCAGGCTAGTTGATAGCGGCGAACGCTGGTGCTGGCAAACCAGCCCCGGGTGCTGGCCACGAAGGCGAGAAAATGGGGCTGCTGCTCGTGGGCACTGAGCGCCGCCTCGCTCTCCCATGCCTCGTGGATCATCCAGCCGTGGGGGCTCTCCAGGCTCTGGTGCAACTGGTAGCGGAGGCACCCGGGCTCTTGCAGGGTAGCCGCGATCAGCGGCTCAAGGGCGGCACGACACTGGGCGGCGAATTCGGGTTTGGCCTCAAGCTCGGCAATCACTGTGATGGGGGATGACATCTGCACCTCTTTGCTAAAACGACGGCCAGTATGCCCCCGGCAGACTGGGGGAAACAGGGCAGCAGTCGCAAAACACTATTGAGATAAGAGCAGCAATAAATGGGCTGGGTGAGGAGCCGGCGAGGAGGTCAGGGAGGTAGAAGCAGCAGGGGGCGCCGGGACGCCCTCGCCATCAGGCCGCCGGTTCGGACCAGACCGCAAATTCGTTGCCGCTGGGCTCGACAAAGTGGAAACGGCGGCCGCCGGGGAAGTCGAATAGCGGGCGGTTGATGATGCCGCCATGGTGCTGCACCTTGGCCTGGGTTGCCGCTATATCGGCGCTGTAGAACACCAGCAGGGCGCCCCCCTGATGGCTGTGACTGCACATATCCGCGCGGTAGAAGCCGCCATCCAGCCCTTCCCCTTCGAAGGCGCAATAATCGGGGCCGTAGTCGGCGAACTGCCAGCCGAAGGCGGCTTGAAAGAAGGCCTTGGTCGCGGCGAGATCCCTTGCCGCAAATTCCACATAGTTCAGTTTTTCATGGGCCCTGGTCATGAGGGTCTCCTTGTCGATATCGGTGATTATTTCGGTTGCCAGCGCTTTTGTGTGCGGCTTGTGGAGTGGGGCAAGGCGTCCCAGGGGGTCAGCTTGAGCTGCTTGCGCCGAAACCAGAGCCAGGTCGCCATCAGCAGACCGAGCCCTATGCCAAACAGCAAGCTCTGGCGCAGGGCGAAGGTCGGGCTCACCTCATCCTGCCAGCCGAGGTACCACATCAACACCCCCCAGATGGCGCCGATGGGGAGTCCCAGGGCAAGGACGTTGACCAGAAAGCGTTCGTAGTGTGGCGGTCTGATGGTGAACCCCGCCTTTCGCAGCAGCCAGATGATCGGCGGGTTGTAGTTGAGGGTCTGCACCCCCTTGCTGGCCAGCTCTTTATGGGCGGCGAATAGGCGATGTTCAAATAACATGGTGCTTCCTACGTGTGACAGCAGAGCAGGGTTGGCGATGAGACGCCTGCTCAAAATATCCCTGTGCGGGCTCCGATTGTAGCCTTGTTGCTGGCTCGGGTGTTTGCGCCGGATCACATGGTTCCGTGCAGGAGAGGGGGGCGCTGGCTGGAGATTGAGAGACAGACCAGAGGGAAGAGAGGCGCCTCCGGCCTGATTGACAACGTCAGATGGTCTGCCTGGCTACAGAGCCCGACCATCATAGTGATGCACAGGCACGGATTCGGGATCTATGCCTTCCAGGCAACGGATATTGATGGCGGCAACATGGTTGCCTTCGGGATCCACCCCCTCACCATAGGGGTGCATGCCGCATACGGGGCAGAACCTGTGTTTGACCACGTGTTTGTTGAAGGTATAGGTGCTGGCCGCCTCAGGTGGGGTCAGCAATGTCATCTTGTCCCTGGGGATAAACCACAGCAGAGACCCCTTGCGCTGACAGATGGAGCAGTTGCAGGCCAGGGCCTGGGTCAGCTCGCCGTCGGCTTCGAATACCACTCTGCCGCAGTGGCAGCTTCCCTTGTATTTCATCACCCGACTCCTTGCGTTATATGGTCAGGGCCATGAGCCGAACAGGCCCGTGCCCTGGTCGCCCCTGATCCTGACGGGACAAAGGGCCCGCATCAGTATAGCCATGCTCCACCGAGGGGGGCTGCTGGGCCCATTGTCCCCCGCACGCTGCCAGCGAGGCGCTGGAGGCATGGCGAGGGGGGCTCATTGTCGTACTCGGGGGGCGCTGTCTTGCTAACTAACCGGCATTTAGCCTATAAAGAGTAAAGATTCTTGCTTGGATGACATCAATGAAGACCCATTCCGATGAACTGACCCTGTTTGTGGCCGTGGTAGAGGCGGGCAGTTTTCGCCAGGCGGCGGAAAACCTGGGACTGGACAACTCGGTGGTGAGCCGCGGCATCAAACGACTGGAGGAGAAGCTCGCCACCCTGCTGCTCAACCGCACCACCCGCCGGGTCAGCCTGACCGAGGAGGGGAGCTGGTTCTATCAGCGAGCAGTCAGGGTATTGACCGAGATGAGCGAGGCCGAGAGCCATCTGCTCAGCCGAAAAGAGCAGCCGGAGGGGATATTGCGAGTCGATGCCGCCACCCCCTTCATCTTGCACCGCCTGGTGCCACTCATCGGCGAGTTTCGTCGGCGTTACCCCGCCATCGAGCTGCAACTGCACAGCTCCGAAGGGTTCATCAATCTGATGGAGCGGCGGGTGGACATGGCCATCCGTATCGGCGAGCTGAGCGACTCCTCCCTGCGGGCCTTGCCGCTCGGGCGCACGCGGCTGCGGCTGCTGGCATCCCCCGTTTACCTGAGCGAGCGCGGCACCCCGCGCCAACCGGCTGACTTGCTGGCGGGCCACGAGTTGTTGGGCTTTTTGCATCCCGAGCACCTCAATCACTGGCCCCTGCTCAGCGCAGAGCAGGGGGACAGGTTTGCCATCACGCCGACCTTGCGGGCCAGCAGTGGCGAGACCTTGCGGCAGCTGGCACTCAAGGGGCAGGGGATCGTCTGTTTGTCGGACTTCATGACAGGGGATGACAGGGAGAGCGGCGCTCTGGTGGAAGTGCTGGCACGCAGCAACAGCGGGGCGTCGCGCCCCATTCATGCGGTCTTCTATTCCGATGCCCAGCGGGATATCCGGCTGCGGGTCTGGCTCGATTTTCTGAAAGAGCAGATAGGTCGCCACTCGCTCTGAGTCGTGCGCCGGGGGCACAGTGGAGGGCGTGACTCCCCCCGGCTCCTGCGCCCCTCCTGATAACCCCACAAAGAAACGGGCCGACATTGTTGTCGGCCCGTTGATTATTACCCGTCTCTCTTTTCTTCTGTTGTTTGCGCTGTATGCACTTTTTATTGATGTGCGGCTGGCGCGCGAGGGTGATCCAGTGAGACTCGGCCCACCCTGGCGGCTACCCCCGGCTGGCGATGCCCAGGAGGGACTGGCCAGTCGGGTTGGGGCGCCGCGCCCCGACTCTTAATCCTCTTCTGCCCAGCGGCGGGAGCGCTCGACCGCCTTCTGCCAGCCGTTGTAGAGGCGATCGCGGCGGGCGTCTTCCATCTGCGGGGTGAACTCGCGGTCCACACTGAACTTGTCTTTGAGCTCGTCCGCGCTCTTCCAGAAGCCGACGGCGAGGCCGGCCAGGAAGGCGGCGCCCATGGCGGTGGTTTCGATGCGGGTCGGGCGTACCACAGGGGTGCGCATCATGTCGGACTGGAACTGCATCAAGAAGTCGTTGGCCACGGCGCCGCCGTCCACCTTCAGGGACGCCAGCTTGATGCCGGAGTCTTGCTGCATGGCATCGAGCACGTCGCGGCTCTGGTAGGCGATGGATTCCAGCGCCGCGCGGATCACATGGTTGCGGTTGGTGCCACGGGTCAGGCCGACCATGGTGCCGCGCGCATAGGGATCCCAGTAAGGAGCGCCCAGACCCACGAAGGCCGGTACCAGGTAGACGCCATTGGTGTCACCTACTTTGGTGGCGAAGTAGTCGGTGTCGCGGGCATCGTGAATGAGCTTCATCTCGTCACGCAGCCACTGCACGGTCGCGCCGCCCATGAACACGGCCCCTTCCAGGGCATAGTTGACATCGCCCTTGGGACCGATGGCGATGGTGGTCAGCAGGCCGTTGTTGGAGCGAACCGGCTCGGTGCCGGTGTTCATCAGCAAGAAACAACCGGTGCCATAGGTGTTTTTGGCCATGCCTTTTTCGAAGCAGAGCTGACCGAACAGGGCCGCCTGCTGGTCACCGGCGATGCCTGCGATGGGGATGCGCGTACCGCCGCCACGGGTGGTGTAGCCATAGACCTCGGAGGAGGGGCGAACTTCGGGCAGCATGGAGGCCGGGATGCCCAGCTCGTCGAGCATCCGCTCGTCCCACTTCAGATCACGAATGTTGTAGAGCATGGTGCGTGATGCGTTGGTCGGATCGGTGACATGCACTTCGCCATTGGTCATCTTCCACAGCAGCCAGGTATCTATGGTGCCGAACAGCAACTCGCCATTCATCGCCTGCTCGCGGGCCCCCTCGACGTTGTCGAGGATCCACTTCACCTTGGTGCCGGAGAAGTAGGCATCGACCACCAGGCCGGTGTTGTCACGGACGTACTCTTCCAGGCCACGGGCCTTGAGCTCTTCACAAATGCCGGCGGTACGGCGGCACTGCCAGACGATGGCGTTGTAGATAGGCTTGCCGGTCGCTTTTTCCCAGACGACGGTGGTTTCACGCTGGTTGGTGATGCCGATGGCGGCTATCTGTTCGCTGTGCAGGCCGCTCTTGGCCAGCACCTCGGTGAAGACGGAGGACTGGGTCGCCCAGATCTCCATGGGGTCATGCTCGACCCAGCCCGCATTCGGGTAGTGCTGGGTGAACTCGCGCTGGGAGACGGCCACTATGTTGGCGTCCTGATCGAAGACGATAGCGCGGGAAGAGGTGGTGCCTTGGTCCAGGGCGACGACGTACTTTTGTGCAGTAGACATGATGTTCTCCAGGTTTGGATGGGACCGCTCTTAGGCGGCGGCCTCTTCTTTAGCAGTTTGGGCGGCTTGTTCGGCGGCGGCAACACGGTTGCCCGGCACGCAGGGCGCCAGCACTTTCACGTAGAGGGCTGTGCCCAGCTGAGCACCGACGATGGGGCCAAGGATAGGGACCCAGAAGTAGGGATTGTCACGACCACCGGTCATGGCGACGTCACCCCAGCCTGCCAGGAAGGCAAACAGCTTGGGACCAAAGTCACGGGCCGGGTTCATGGCGAAACCGGTCAAGGGGCCCAGGGAGGCACCGATGACGGCGATAAGAAGGCCGATCAGCAGGGCGGCGGCGAAGCCTTT
The DNA here is from genome assembly GCF_051376105.1 of Aeromonas molluscorum. Lineage (NCBI taxonomy): Bacteria > Pseudomonadati > Pseudomonadota > Gammaproteobacteria > Aeromonadales > Aeromonadaceae > Aeromonas > Aeromonas molluscorum. The sequence continues at coordinate 1,454,161 of NZ_JBPQCY010000002.1, forward strand.
GGGGGCACCGTTGTTGTTGTCGCCCAGTGCCATGATGCCCAGCATCAAGACGGCGGTGATCACCAGCTCGACCGCGAAGGCCTGCAGGTTGGAGAGCAGCGGGTTGGCATAGGTAGAGAAGATGCCGGCGGTGGCCAGGCTATCCAGGCTGCCGCGCACCACGTTATGGGTCAGTTCCCACTGGGTAAACAGACTGCTGTAGAGGAAGTAGACCAAGGCGGCGGCACTGAAGGCACCGGCTATCTGGGCGATGATGAAGGGCACCACCTTGCGCTTGTCAAAACCGGCGAAGGTCATCAGCGCCAGGGTCACCGCCGGGTTCAGGTGGGCACCTGATATGCCGCCGGTCACATAGATGGCGATGGCCACGCCTATCCCCCAGGTGATGGAGATCTCCCATTGGCCGAAGTTGGCGCCAGCCAGCACCAGAGCCGCCACACAGCCGACGCCGAAAAAGATCAGCAGGCCGGTGCCGATAAACTCGGCGATGCATTCGCCAAGCAGGGTATTGGGTCTTTGTATGCTCATTCCTTTATTCCTCTTATCCACCCACAGACAGGTTTAATGTTCCATTTTTCTATTTTTCATTCCTATTGGCGCCGAGAATCTGTTTGTTGTTTTTTGAGTCTGCGCAAACGTTATGCTCGTTTTCGCTCGTTCTCGGACGAATGAGAAAGTAAACCTTTCTGGCCTGTTAGCCCACATGCCTCTGTTGGGAAATGTGGGCAAGATCCCATTCATTGCTAATAAAATGTGACGAAAAGCAAGGCCAAACAAGTGGTATATCTCTTAGGTGTTAGTCTGCAAGCCCCTCGTTATCATGGCTATGGTCTGATTGGTTGTCGCTCACTGGTGCGCATTTTCTGTAATAAATCTGTAATATTTTCGGTTACATCACAGATTAAATGTTCTCAAATGCTCATAATCGGCTCGCTTACGAATCAAAGCTGTACTGATCGTGCGGTGTGCACTGGGCAAGGTCCCAAACTCAACAAATAACAACAAGACAAGGAAACTAAGATGCTTAGTTTTTTCAGGCCCGCGCCTCATATCGAGCGTCTGCCGGCTGACAAGGTTGACCCCTTCTACAAGCGCATGCGCTGGCAGATGTTCTTCGGTATCTTCTTCGGATATGCCGGTTACTATCTGGTCCGCAAAAACTTCAGCCTGGCGATGCCTTACCTGATTGAACAAGGATTCTCTCGCGGCGATCTGGGCTTGGCCCTGTCCGGGGTGTCCATTGCCTATGGTCTGTCCAAGTTCCTGATGGGGAACGTCTCGGATCGATCCAACGCCCGTTACTTCTTGTCGGCGGGCTTGCTGCTCTCGGCCGGCATCATGTTCATGATGGGCACGGTGCACTGGGCAACCTCCAGCATTGCCATCATGTTCGTGCTCTTGTTCCTGAACGGTTGGGTACAGGGTATGGGCTGGCCCCCTTGTGGCCGTACCATGGTGCACTGGTGGTCTCAAAAAGAGCGTGGCGAAGTGGTCGCGGTCTGGAACGTGGCGCACAACGTCGGCGGCGGCTTGATTGGCCCGCTGTTCATTCTGGGAATGGGTTGGTTCAATGACTGGCGCAGTGCCTTCTATGTCCCGGCTGCGGCAGCTGCCGCCATCGCGGTGATCGTCTTCTTCGTGATGCGTGATACCCCGCAATCTGTCGGCCTGCCACCCATCGAGGAGTACAAGGACGACTATCCGAAGGACTATGACGCCAGCCACGAAAAGGAGTTCTCCGCCAAAGAGATCTTCATGAAGTACGTGCTGCACAACAAGCTCTTGTGGTACATCGCCATCGCCAACGCCTTCGTTTATCTGATCCGTTACGGCGTGCTGGACTGGGCACCGACCTACCTGAAAGAGGCCAAGGATTTCACCGTTGATAACTCTTCCTGGGCCTATTTCCTGTACGAGTGGGCCGGTATTCCGGGCACCCTGCTGTGTGGCTGGATCTCGGACAAGATGTTCCAGGGCCGCCGTGCCCCGGCTGGCATCCTGTTCATGGTGCTGGTGACAGTGGCCGTGCTGGTCTACTGGCTCAACCCAGCGGGCAACCCGACCGTTGACATGCTGGCGCTGGTGGCCATCGGCTTCCTCATCTACGGTCCCGTCATGCTGATTGGTCTGTATGCGCTGGAGCTGGCACCCAAGAAGGCGGCCGGTACCGCGGCAGGCTTTACCGGCCTGTTCGGCTACCTGGGCGGCGCAGTCGCAGCCAACGCCATGTTGGGTTACACGGTCGATCACTTCGGCTGGGACGGTGGCTTCATGGTGCTGACGGCTTCTTGCCTGATCTCCATCGTGTTGCTGGCCATGACCCTCAAGCACGAAAACATTGCCGTTGCTGCCAAGAAGGCGGATGCCAATAAGGCATAAAACGTGATCCTGACCTTATTGATCCCAAAGGGGATAAGGTAAACTCCGAAAGGCCCCGCATCTGCCGGGGCCTTTTTTCGTTTCATCATCGGAGTGCAAGCGTGAAACAAACCCAACGACATCTGGAAATACTGGACGTCCTGACGCGGCAGGGATTTGTCTCGACGGAAGACCTGGTGAGCCATTTCGACGTCAGCCCGCAGACCATACGCCGGGATCTCAACGATCTTGCCGAACAGAACAAGATACGTCGCCACCATGGCGGCGCCTCATTGCATTCGAGTACCGTCAATACTGCCTACAGTGCCCGCAAGGTGATGCAGCTCAAGGAGAAAGAGCGTATCGCCCGCGAGGTGGCTGCCAACATTCCCGACGGCTCCTCGCTCTTTATCGATATAGGCACCACCACAGAGGCCATTGCCCGGGCCCTGCTCGATCACCGCGAGTTGCGGGTGGTGACCAACAACCTCAACGTGGCCAGCATTCTGACCGCCAAGGATGACTTCACCGTCATCATCGCCGGCGGCGAGATCCGCAACAGAGATGGCGGCATAGTGGGGGAGGCGACCCGCGACTTCATCGGTCAGTTCCGCATGGATTACGGTGTCATCGGCATCTCCGGCATCGATGGCGACGGCTCATTGCTCGATTTCGACTATCACGAGGTGAAGATAGCCCAGGCCATCATCGCCCACTCCCGTCAGGTGTTTCTGGCCGCGGATCACACCAAATTCGGCCGCAATGCCATGGTCAACCTGGGTCACCTCAATCAGGTGCATGCCCTGTTTACCGACCAGCCGCCCCCGGAGAAGCTGATGCGCATCATGGCCCAGCATCAGATAGAGTGTCATATCTGCTGATCACCCTGGCGCCGCCCCAGTGGTGGCGCTAGGTCGGTTCTTCCCGCTGTTTTATGGCATCTGGCTGCCCCACAGCCGTTTTAGAGATGATGGCTCGCTCGCTTAGGGCGGCTCGGTAACCCCGGCCATGACTCGTTGCATCCTCTTCGCACTATTCCTGCCGTTGCCATCCTGTGCCCTCTTCTGATTGCCATCGCTGCATGTGACCTCTTTGCTGGCTCTTTGCCCCCGTATTGCGGGCCTGCGGCAGCTGCCCATGGTCATCCGATCGTTGGCAGCCCTCTCTCCCTTTGCCTCGCTTGTCGTTTCATCCTTGCTATTGGGTAGCAAGCGATGGTTTCAACGGCTGCCCGGGCCTTGGTTATCCTTTGTCTTTGGGTGTGGCTGCCCCCTGCTGCAAGGAGGGCGAAGCCGGATCCTTTTTTTTACTGTTTGGCCTCTATCTCGATCACACTTTCATTACTAAATGTTCGTTTATAGTTTTTTTATGCTCTAATATGAGCGAAATCAAACATTGCCACCTTGGCGAACGCAAATATAAGAAAGTAGGTGAACATGAGCGAACATTATGATCTGGTCGTCGTCGGCGGCGGCATCAACGGGGTCGGCATTGCGGCGGATGCGGCGGGGCGGGGGCTGAAGGTGGCGCTGTTCGAGGCGCAGGATCTCGCCTCGGCCACCTCGTCCAACTCCAGCAAGCTGATCCACGGCGGATTGCGCTATCTGGAGCATTATGAGTTTCGTCTGGTGAAAGAGGCCCTGGCCGAGCGGGAAGTACTGCTTGGTATGGCGCCCCATATCGCTCGCCCGATGCGTTTTCGTTTGCCCCATCGCCCGCATCTGCGCCCGGCCTGGATGATCCGCGCCGGTCTTTTCCTTTATGACAACCTGGCCAAGCGCGACAAGCTCAAGGGCAGCTGCGGTGTGCGCTTCTTGCCGCAAGATGGGTTGAGATCGGGGATCAGCAAGGGCTTTGAATATTCCGATGCCTGGGTGGATGACGCCAGACTGGTGGTGATCAATGCCATGATGGCGCGCAGCAAGGGAGCCGAGGTGCAGACCCGCACCCGCTGCGTGAAGGCGACCCGGGATGCCAAGCGATGGACCCTGACCCTGGAGCGTGAGGGCGGTGAGCGTTTCACCGTCACCTGCAAGGGGCTGGTCAATGCGGCAGGCCCCTGGGTCAAGACCTTCTATGACGAGGGGCTGCACGAGAAATCCCCCCGGGGTATCCGCCTCATCAAGGGCAGCCACATCATAGTGCCGCGCATCCACGAGCGCGAAGAGGCCTACATCCTGCAAAACGAGGATCATCGCATCGTCTTCGTCATTCCCTATCAGCAGGATTTCTCCCTCATCGGCACCACCGATGTGGAGCACAGAGGCGATGCCCGCGACGCTCACATCAGCGACGCCGAGGTGAACTACCTGTGCAACGTGGTCAACGCCCACTTCACCAGCAAGATAGCGCCGTCCGATGTGGTCTGGACCTACTCCGGGGTGCGTCCGCTCTGTGATGATGAGTCCGATTCGCCCCAGGCGGTTACTCGGGATTACACCCTCGAACTCTCTGGCGATGCCGATGGTGCCCCCCTGCTCTCGGTGTTTGGCGGCAAGCTCACTACCTACCGCAAGCTGGCCCAGGCTGCCTGCAACAAGCTCAAGCCCTGGTTTGCCCAGATGGGGGAAGATTGGACCGCGACCAGTCGTCTGCCCGGCGGCGAGTTTGATTGCAGCACCCAGGAACTGGCTCGCGCCTATCGACTCGAGTTCGACTGGCTCGACGAGCGCAGCGCCCAGCGCATCAGCGAAGCCTATGGCAGCCAGGCCCGCCTCTGGTTGCAGCATGAGCGTGGCGAGCACTTTGGCGCCGGCTTGTATGAATCCGAGGTGCGTTACCTGCTGGAAAACGAGTGGGCTCACAGCCTGGAAGACATCTTGTGGCGCCGTAGCAAGTTGGGGTTGCGTCTGGATGCCCAGCAACAAGCCGCCCTGCAAGCCTGGCTTGAACAGTTCCATCACGCCCTGCCACAGGCCATGTAAAGGATGAGGGCATGCCCCGGGCATGCCCCTGTCATCACGAGCAGATGGCCATCACGCCCTGGCCGGTATCATCTGCTCGTCATACTTTCCCTCTATAACAATGACCTGCCCCATGACGGCGGTCTGACATATGACCCCAAGGTTGACCTGCGCCACCGATTGGCAGTTTGACTTACCTACCTGACCCTTCAATAACAACAAGAGCACCCAAGATGAAACAAGTAGCCTTATCCCTTCTTGCCCTCTCCCTCGGCGCCAGCCTCTCTCTGCCTGCACTGGCCGTCGATGAGGGCAAGGTCGTCATTGCGCACCGCGGCGCCTCCGGCTATCTGCCCGAGCACACTCTGGCCTCCAAGGCCATGGCCTATGCCATGGGGGTGGATTATCTCGAACAGGATCTGGTCATGACCAAGGATGACCAGCTGGTGGTAATGCACGATCACTTCCTCGACGGCATCACCGATGTGGCGGCGCGCTTCCCCGGCCGGGCCCGTGCAGATGGTCGCTACTATGTGGTGGACTTCACCCTGGCCGAGGTGCGCTCCTTGCGCATGACGGAGCCCTTCCAACTGGTGGACGGCAAGCAGGTGCCCGTCTATCCGGCCCGCTTCCCGCTGTGGCAATCGGATTTCCGGATCCACACCTTCCAGGAAGAGATAGAGATGATCCAGGGCATGAACAAGAGCACCGGCAAGCAGGTCGGTATCTATCCCGAGATCAAGGCGCCCTGGTTCTTCCGCCACGAAGGCAAAGACATCTCCCAGGCGGTGCTCAAGGTACTCAAGGAGTACGGCTACACCAATAAGCAGAGCAAGATCTATCTGCAGAGCTTTGATGCCAATGAACTCAAGCGCATCAACAGCGAGCTGATGCCGGCCCTCGGCATGGATCTGAAACTGGTCCAGTTGATGGCCGAGACCGATTGGAATGAGACCATGGTCTACGACACCAAGGGCAAGGCAACTCCTTATGACTATGACTGGATGTTCAAACCGGGCGCCATGAAGACCATAGCCGGTTATGCCGAAGGGATAGGTCCCTGGAAGCCGATGATAGTCACAGAGCCAGGTACTCCGGGCAAGCCGGTGTTCACCAGCATGGTCAAGGATGCCCATGCCGCTGGGCTCAAGGTACACCCTTATACCTTCCGTCAGGACGAGGGCCAGATCCCGGCCTATGCCAAGGACTTCACTGATCTGCTCAACATCTTCCTCTATCAGGCCGATGTGGATGGGGTGTTCAGCGATTTCCCGGACAAGGCGGTCGCTGTCATCAAGGCGCACGGCAAAGCGTAAACCACAGCGCAACAGGGAAGAACGAGCGGGGCCAGGTGCCCCGCTTTGTTATGGGCAGGCCACAGGGAAGCGATAAGCCCGATCGTTTGCATGATCCGGCAAGCCTGCGGGGAAGGGGAAAAGTACCCGCCTTGGTGGGCGAGGGGACTGTCAATGGCAGTGGCGGGATCATGAGGTCGGACTGAATGGTTACTGGGTGTAATTATTTATTTACGATTTGTGGTTTTCTGGCAAGTGCCCGACCCTATCTTATGGATCTTCCTGATATGAAGCTGGTTGTTTATCCAGCTGTTGACAGCTTTTACCGCTAGTTACACTTGATTGTTTGTTTTTCCTTGGTAAGGTGGGGGCGGTTGCGTAACAAAGGGTGAACTTGTGTAAACATTTAAATACACACCCCTTTTGGCTTAGACAGTAGCGAGAATGACATCATGCACAGAGATCCCCTGAACAACATCCACATCCAGTCCGAACAGGTCATGATCACCCCGGCCCAGCTCAAGGAGCGACTGCCCATCTCCGAGCAGGCCCTGGCCTTCGTGCAAGGGGCACGCAATACCATAGCCGACATCATTCACCGTCGGGATCACCGGCTGCTGGTGATCTGTGGACCCTGCTCCATTCATGACATGGACGCCGCCAAAGAGTACGCAACCCGACTCAAAGCGCTGCATGATGCCTATCAAGATTCTCTCTACATAGTGATGCGGGTCTACTTCGAGAAGCCCCGTACCACAGTCGGCTGGAAGGGATTTATCAACGATCCAGACCTGGACGGTACCTTTGACGTCGAGCTGGGACTGCACCGGGCCCGGGAACTGCTCTGCTGGCTGGCCGAGCTGGAGTTGCCGCTCGCGACCGAGGCGCTCGATCCCATCAGCCCGCAATACCTGGCCGAGCTCTTCTCCTGGTCGGCCATCGGCGCCCGTACCACCGAATCCCAGACCCACAGGGAGATGGCTTCCGGCCTCTCCATGCCGGTCGGCTTCAAGAACGGCACAGACGGTAACCTCGGCACCGCCATCAATGCCCTGCAGGCGGCCTCCAGCCCCCACGCCTTCATGGGGATCAACCAGCAGGGCCAGGTCGCGCTGTTGCAGACCCAGGGCAACCCGGACGGTCACGTGATCCTGCGCGGTGGCAAGCACCCCAACTACGACTCAGTCAATGTCTCTCTGGCGGAAGAGGCGCTGGAGAAGGCCGGCCTGCTGCCGGGTCTGGTGGTCGATTGCAGCCATGGCAACTCCAGCAAGGATCACAGGTTGCAGCCCAAGGTGGCCGACAACGTCATCCACCAGATCCAGGAGGGCAACCGCTCCATCATAGGCGTGATGCTCGAATCCCATATCAACGAAGGCAACCAGTCCAGCGAGCAACCCAAGTCCGAGATGCGCTACGGCGTCTCCATTACCGATGCCTGCATCAACTGGGAGACCACGGCCGAGCTGCTGACCCGCTGCCATGAGCAGCTGGCGGCCCCGCTCAAGGTGCGCGCACAGGGCTAACTCATTGAGTCTGTGTGTGAAAATGTTGAATAATAGGGCGTCGCATCCGGCGACGCCGTCAGGAAGATGTCATGGCACAAGAGTTGAACGCCCTCAGGGACAAGATAGATGTCGTCGATCGCCAACTGCTCGATCTGCTGGCCCAGCGTCTGGTCCTGGTGGGTGAAGTGGGTGAAGTGAAGAGCCGCCATGGCCTGCCTATCTATGCGCCGGACAGGGAGGCGAGCATGCTGGCCCGTCGCCGGGTCGAGGCCGAACTGCTGGGGGTGCCCGGCGATCTGATTGAAGACGTGCTGCGCCGCGTGATGCGCGAATCTTATGCCAGCGAGAAAGACACTGGCTTCAAGTGCATCAATCCGGCGCTTGGCAAGGTGGTCATCATAGGGGGTGAGGGGCAACTTGGCCGCCTGTTTGGCCATATGTTCGGGCTCTCGGGCTACCGCGTCGAAACCTTGGAACAAGGGGATTGGCCACGGGCCGACGATATCCTGGCTGGTGCGGGTCTGGTGATGGTGGCCGTGCCCATCGACATCACCTGCCAAGTCATCGACCGGCTCGGCAAGCTGCCAGCCGACTGCCTGCTGGTGGACGTGACCAGCGTAAAGTCAGCGCCGCTCGAGCACATGCTGGCGGTGCACCAGGGGCCTGTCTTGGGACTGCACCCCATGTTCGGTCCGGATGTGGCCAGCTTTGCCAAGCAGGTGATCGTCTGCTGTCAGGGGCGGTTGCCTGAACAGAGCCAGTGGCTGCTGGATCAGATGACCATCTGGGGCGCCCGCCTGCAGCAGGTGGAGGCCAAGGCCCATGACGAGGCCATGACCCTCATTCAGGCGCTGCGCCACTTTGCCACCTTCGCTTATGGATGGCACCTCTCCCAGGAGGAGGCGGATCTGGAGCAACTGCTGGCACTTAGCTCGCCTATCTACCGGCTGGAGTTGGCCATGGTGGGGCGGCTGTTTGCTCAGGATCCCGAGCTTTACGCCGACATCATTCTCTCTTCCCCCCAGAATCTGGCCATGGTACGCCGTTACTTCGAGCGTTTCGGAGAGGTGTTGCGTCTGCTTGAGCAAGGGGACAGGGCGGGCTTTATTGCCGCGTTTCGTCAGGTCTCCAGCTTCTTCGGCCCCCACGCCGATCAGTTCCTCAAGGAGAGCCGCATGCTGCTGGCTCAGGCCAACGACAGGCGTCACTACGGCTAAGGCGGCTCAAGATTGGAGCGCTAACATGGATAGCAAAAGGGGCCCTCGGGCCCCTTTTTTATGGCGTGATGACAGCACCATGGCTCAGTCAGCCGTCGGCAAATAGAGTTCTGCACCGTCCCAGCCCAGGGGCAGGGTGAGCAGCGCATCGATCAGCTCCCGGCGCTCGGATTTTTCCAGATAGGCGAGATAGAGCGGGCGGCGCAGGGGCTGGCCTCCCTCCACCGGATGCAGACGTCCCTGTTCCAGGAAAGGGGTCACCATGCGCCGCGGCAGGTAGGCGGCCCCGCCGTTGGCGAGCACGAACTGCAGTGCCATGCTGGCGGAACTCGAGTGGAGCACAGGGGTTTTTTGCAGACTCTGCAACCGACTGGGCTGCGGCTCGAAGCTGGTGCCCCAATCGAGATGAATGTGGGGCATTTGCATCAGGTTGTCAGCATTGGCGGCCGGGTCCCGGCTCACCAGCTCGAACACCAGCTCGCCGATGGGGTGCAGGGCTATCTCGTCAATCTTGGTCGGCTCGGAGAGCAGCGCCAAGTCGAGGGAACGCTCCAGCAACTGGCGGCAAAGGTGCTCGCGGGAGGCGGTCTCGAGCCTTACTGCCAGACCGGGCGCCAGGGCGTAGACATGATTGAGCCAGTCATTGAAGTCCAGTTCCCAGAACACGGGGGGGGCCCCTATGGCGAGCTGCTGGCTGAAACCCGGGGAGAGGGCCACATCCTGCTTGGCACGGCCCAAGGTGTGCAGAATGGCGTCGGCATAGGGCAGCAACCGCTCGCCCGAGGCGGTCAGTCTGATGTTGTTGCGATGACGGGCAAACAGACTGACCCCGAGTTGCTGCTCGAGTTGGCGGATGCGAAAGCTCACCGCCGACTGGGTCAGATAGAGATTCTCGGCGGCGCGGCCAAAGTGACGGGTCTTGCTGACTTCAATGAAGGTACGTAGCAGTTCGGTATCCATCAGTCGAGGGACTCGTCACCGCCACCCATGCCGCCACTTCCGCCGAAGCTGCCAGCAGCCTCGTCACTGGCGCCACCGGCGACGGTACAGAGGCGATGAACCCGCTTCGGGCCTATGACTTTGAGATACTTGAACCATACCTTGGCGTGAGGGTTGCTACCGGGCTCACCCGCCTTGAGTTGCTCGGCGAAGGCGGTCTCTACCTCGTCGCGCGGCGCCAGGTTGCCCTGGTAGATGGCCAGCATGCTGGTACCGTATTTTTCCAGACTGTCTGCTTCGGCGACGGTGAATTCACCACTGCGACGCAGGCCACGGGGAAAATGTTTGAAGTCGTTGAAACGCTTGTCTGATTCGAAGCTCATAGTGCTCTTGTTCTGGTTAGTTTGACCTTTGCGGGCAAGTATCATCAGGCTTTTAAATAGTGCAAAATCAATTTTCTCACTATCTTGATAAAAATATCTTATTGAACTTTTTACCCCCGTCTTTGGTGATAATTGTCGGGGTAACTTGATCAAAAAGTGAAGAAAATAACGGACTTATGACGCAAGACGTCATCCATTTATCATTTTTCTTGCCCATTTTTGGCAAGGAAAAGGGCGCACAGTGGCGCCCTTGTGGTTCAGTTCCGAGAGCCAAACTGGCTGCCCAATATCATTCAATCATGGCCGGTTGCGCCTGGGCATCGGCACGCCACAAGCGGTAGCGCACCTCGTACTCCTGGGGTATATAGATGACGAAGGGCAGCTTGGAGTTGTAGTTCACGAAGAAGCCTTGGCCATAAATCTGGATGAAGCTCTCTTTCTTCTGGCCTTCCGGGCAGGCCATCAGGGTGCTGATGGGGTCGGAGACCTTGCCCAGGGTCAGGTAGTTGTAGCCCCACCCCTTGACGCTGTGCTGTTCGAGGTTGCCGGCGAAGCGCGGCACATTGCAATCGACCAGCATCTTTTTGCCGACTTGCAGCTCGACCATCATGTCGGCTTCATTCTCGACTTCCGGCAGGCGGACAACCACACGTTCCTGGTTTATTTCGGCGGCCGGGAACATGCTGATATCAAATTTTTTCGGTTCGGCGGCGAAGGCATGCCCGCTCAGCAAGAAGGCGCCCAGCAGGCTAAAACGCAATACGGTTTTCATCTGTACCTCATGGGATTGATCTATCGTGGCTAGACTAACCGCTTCACCGTCTTCATACCAGCGCTCTGCCACGCAAATCCAGCCTGTCCGGCCACACAATGACGTGATTTGGCTATTTTACTGACAGTACGTGCAATCACTGTACTGTTTGGTTGAGAGCTGCTGGCCGACAACAGATCGCATAGCATCCATTGTCAGCCAGACCCGCAGGCTCAGCGAACCAGCAAGAGTTGTTTGGTCCCGGATCTTGGGGCATGCATGCCGACGGCCCCACTGGTTATCTCCATATAGGCGACACTCTTGTCCGCCGGGAAAGGGGTCGAAGACCAGAGATAGACATAGCCGTCGTTGACCTCTTTCCCTTCGCCCGCCATGGCACGGGGAAATATGGTTTCGTTCAGTGCCGGTTTGTAGCAGGCGGACTCCAGCAGGCTGGTCAGCTCCTTGATGGTGGGCAGGCGCCAGTCCTGATGGCCACCAAAGCCATGCAGTCCATGGCTGGATTCGGTGCGGATCCGCTCTGCGGTCAGCAGCGCCTGCTGCCAGTAGAGACGAGTCGGCTCGCCGCTGCAGCTCTGGTTCTGCCAGGTTTGTCCCAACTGGCAACGCATCCAGGTCAGGCCCGTGGTGCGATCCGTCACTGTACCATCGCCATGATCGGCAAAGCGGGAGGTCGGGCTGGTTCTGGGCATGTTGTCATCGCAGATGGCGGCGGCCATGGCGTTGGTGCAGCCAAGGGTGAGCAGCAGAGTCAATATCTGTTTTTTCATCGGGTTACCTCGCCGACAAGGCGCAGTTGCAGGGCGTTGACATCGGAGGGGGTCTGCACGGCAGTCGGGTAGTCGGTACCGGCATCGCTCCCCCAGAAGATGGGCGTGATGACGGCAAGAGGGACGCTCTCCAGGCGGCGGGATGGCGTCAGCGTCTGGCTCCAGTAGTAACCGTCAAAGCCATTGGCTCCTGTCCCGAGATCGGGGAAGTAGCGGACATCGAGGGTGGCTGTTTGCCCGCCTTGCTGATGGAGTGAGCCGTAGTGCTGCAGACTCATCAACTCCTGGGCATGGGGCAGGCGCCAGTGGCCGATACCGCACAACTGTTGCTGGTTGAGCCATTGGCGGTACTGCTGCGTCGTGCAGATGGCCTCACTGTTCGGACAGGCGTAGTCCAGCTCATCTTGCGTCGGACGATAAGGGCCAAACTCCCAGGCGAAGACCCGGTGCAGGTCGCGGGGACTGCTGGCATCATCCAGTTTTTTCTCCCAGATGAGGCCGGTATTGAGATCTTCCACGCAATCCCACTGGGAGGCGTTGTCCGGCAAGGGTTGGCCCTGGCTGTCGAGCTTGCGATAACGCAGCGGTTGCTGTTTGAGGCTGGCATCCTGACCCGGGTGATCGGCAGGCTCGTCAGTGAGCAGATAGTCGGTGCCGTCACTGTAGGTCGAGACACCGCTGGCCGTGACCAGCGTCCGGGGTTGCTGCTGCAGCAAGATGGCTTCGAGCCTGGCCTGCAGGTCAAGCAGATCGCCACCATTGGCAAAGTGGCGGCTCAGCTCGGGCAGCAGGATGAAGAGCCCGGGCCACACCTTGGTCTGGCTCGAGGCGGCAGGTGGAGCTGGCACTGCGCCGTTTTGGGTGAGTACGGCCATGATCAACTCCCCGAGTGCCAGGTTGAACTCCTGCAGCTGATGCAAGGAGGCCAGCTCCGGGTTCGGTTGCAGGGGGGCCAGGGCCGCCAGCAGTTCGCTGAGTGTCTGGTGGGGCGGCGTCCCCTCGGCGATGCGGCTCTGCAACAGGCTGCTCAGTAGACTGGGGGTGAGGTGCTGGCCATCTTGGCGGGCTGCGGGGTGCATCAGGATAAGCGCTGCCGGATCCCCGGGAATAAACAGCAGCGGGCTGGTCAGCAGGCCGGGTGCCTGACTTTGCAGCTGACGGGCACCCGCGGGGCCACTGACCTCAAGTTCACCGGCATCGCAGCTGTCGTTCTGATTGCTGTCGACGCAAAGGGTGCCTGTCTGGGGCAGATTGACGGTCAGGGTGTAGGCCGGGATGGCAATAGGCGTTTCGTCTGACTCGCCAGCGCCACAGGCGGTGAGCAAGGGCGCCAGCAGGCAGGCCAGCGGGGTAAATTTCAGATTCATCTCTTGTCCTGAGAGGGGCCTTGGCCCCTCGCTGTGATTGATTGGGTCTGCCTTAGCCGCGACGCAGGCGTCGGCGCCAGAGGGCGAGTGGCAACAGCCAGAGCAGGTTGATGGCACCGCCACCGCTGCTGTCCGAGGTGTCGAAGTGGATGATGCCGTCCTTTGGTGGGGCAACGGGGCTGCCACACTGGGCCCCGATGCGCTGGCTGATGCTCCAGCCATTCAGGCGCCCCTGTTTGCCAGGCGCATTGTCCACCAGCTCCAGGGTCCACTTGCCCGCCAACGGCTCGCCGTTCAGCAGGCTCAAGGGTTGCAGGGATTGCAGTTCGGTCGGGAAGACCCCCTTGAGGCGGGGCAGCGGGCTGTAGCCCTTGTCCCAGATCTGGACCCGGGTGCCGGAGGGGGAGTTGAGCCAGATCTCCAGTTCGTCCAGAGCCTGATGTTGCAAGTCCAGAGTCAGTTGCAACTGATTGCTCACCCTGGCATCGGTTTTTTCCAGCATCAAACTGGTTTCGCTCAAGCCCTTCTCATGGCTGCTGATGGCATCTCTGAGCGTCAGGGGCCTGCCATCGGCCCGGCCGATGACAGGAGTACCGATGGGCAGGCTCAGTGGCTGCTGCCATTGCCGCTCACTCGGGCTGGCGCCGGTCAGATTGAGCTCCGCAGACAATGTGGCCACATCGCCGCAGGCCAGCGGGCTCTGTGCCTGCAGCCTCAGGGTGGTGGTCATGCGTTCACCCGCCGCCAGCGTGCTGGCTTGCCACTGATAGGGAGCGGCTTGCAGGCCGCTGGGCAGATCCAGCGTCAGCGCGTGCAGGGTCACCGGGGTGTTGCCGGGGTTGGTGATGTTGAGCACCACGGATTGGCGTTCCCCGAGTTCGATGGCGCTGCCGTCGGCCAGTGCGATGTTGACCGGTGCCAGCAAGAGACCGTGCTGGCGGAATGCCTGCTCCAGCAAGCGGCCATAGCGGCGCGCCGGATAGAGCCGCTCGGCCGTGTCTACCGTGAGGCGGGCCAGCTGCGGCATGCGGATGGCCGGGCCCAGCCCGAAGTGGGATTCGATGACGAGGCGGTCAAACTCGTCCCGCGCCACCTCGCCATGTTCGGCTACCGCCGCCAGCAGCGCCTGAAATAATGGTGTGCCCCACAGCTGATCGCCGTTGCTGCCGTTGATGGTTCTGTGAGCTGGATAGTTGTAATCCGGGTGGTAGCGGGCGCGCAGATCGTCAAGCTGGCGCGGGGTTCTGTCGGTGAAGCGGGCATCCCAGTTGAACACCATGGCCGGTTCGAACTGGCGACCCGCCTCGCTGCGCTGACGATGACTGGCCGCCAGATAGTCGCTGAAGCCTTCGCCTATGGCGCCCCAGTCTCCCTCATCGCCGAGATCCGGCACTATGTGATGCTGCACCGCATGGCCAAACTCATGCCAGACAACCATGGGATCCTCGGCATCGGGGACACCGCTGCGGCCCAGCTCCAGCCTGCGTTCGAACGGATCGTAGAGGGAGTTGTCCTGATAGCCCGCATCGGTATCGATGTCGAGGGCGCCGGGGATGAGGTCGGCAAAGCCAAGCCCCTTGAGGTGGCGCTGGGCCAGGTCCAGATGGTAGTAAGCGTTGATGTCGGCAAAACCGAGGCTGTCGCGGGTCAGACGAAACCCTTGCTGGTTGTCGGCGCTATATGGGGCCGTGCTGGGCTCCATGGCATCGACGACCCGGGCGTGGGGGCCGCTGAGCAGATAGTCACTGCCCAGCAGGGTGACGGGCAGCGCCACCTTGTCCTGATAGGCGGCGTCGGCGATCACCAGGGTATCGTGCCAAGTCAGGCTGGCATCTTGCAACTGGGTGCGGGGATCCGGGTCGAACACCCGGGCCTGCACGGAGACATCACCGGCATCGGCTGCCTGTCGCGCCGTGGTGGTCGCCATGTCGCCCCAGCGGCCGAGCTCCTCAGTGCCGTCGCAGCGGGCAAACAGCTGCACATAGGAGGCCTTGGCGTTGCCATCCTTGTGCTCGCGTATCCGTTGGCGCAGGGCCGGCACCAGGGTCTCCCCATCACGCCAGTACCAGGCCTCGACTGGTCCGAGCGTGTCAATTTTGTCACCTCCATCACGCAGGCTGGTGAGCAAGGGATCCAGATTGCCGCTGGCATCGCATGACTGCGTGGCCGCGAGGGGGCGCAGATTGTGGTAGAGGCGCCAGGGTTTGCCGGCCGAGTCGATGCTGACGGCGGCCTGGGTGGTGGCCACCGGCAGGCCGTTGACCAGCATGTGGAAGCTATGGTGATGGCCGAGCAGGCTGGCCCTGTCGTAGTCGGGGGCAAGGGTCACACCGAGGCGAGCCTCCAGCCAGGCTTGCGGCGTGATGATCAGTGGCGCTTCATCGACAAACTGCAGCTCGGCCGCGCAGAGGGGCTGGGAGAGCAGGGTTGCCGCCAGCCAGAGGGCCAGGGAAGAGGGTTTCATAAATGACTCCAGAGCAGAATGGAAAGAGTGAGGCATGGCATCAGCGGGTGACCCCGGCCAGGCTGAGCAGGAAGGCATATTCACGGGCCGCTTTCTGCTGGGCCGTGCGCGGCGTGGCGAGATGTCCTCCCTCAAGCTCGGTACTCAACAGATAGGGGCCTGCGCCAGTGCTGTGCTCCCGCAGCCGAGCCATCCACTTCAGCGGCTCCCAATAAGGTACCTGGCTGTCATGGAGTCCGGCCGTGACATAGAGGGGCGGGTAGGGGGCGGCGTGCAGGTTGTCATAGGGGCTTAGCCTGCGCATGGCGGCGTAGTCGGCGGCCTTGGCCGGATTGCCCCACTCCCCATACTCCTGGCGGGTGAGGGGCAATCCGGGATCGTTCATTGTGCCGAGCAGGTCGACGAAGGGGACTTGCAGCACGGCGCCGGCGAAGCGGGCTGGCGCCTGATTGAGCGCCGCCGCCACCAGCAGGCCACCGGCACTGCCCCCCATGGCGAACAGGCGGGCGGGATCGATGGCGGGATCCCGGGCCAGGGCATCAGCCACCGCCAGGAAGTCATCCACGCTGCGCTGCTTTTGTTGGCCACGGCCATCTTGATACCAGGCATCTCCCAGCAGGCCGCCGCCACGCACATGGGCGATGGCGTAGACGACGCCGCGATCGATCAGGCTCAGTACCTGGGGCTGGTAGTAGGGGCGCATGGGGGTGCCATAAGCGCCATAGCCGTAGAGCAGCAGCGCCTTGGGGGTGCCGATGTCTGTGCGCCACACCAGGGAGACGGGTATCCGGGCGCCATCTTTGCCCAGCACCCAGCGCCGCTCGCTCCGATAGGGGGTAGGGCTGGCCTGGGCACCATCATTCAGCCATTGCCCTGAATCGAGATCCAGCCAGCGCTGGTGCGGGGCCTCGGCCATGCCCTGGCGGCGGATCAACACGTGCTGGCTGGCCGGATCATGAGCGCCCTGGATCCAGGCCGTGCCTGCCCCTTCCGTGAGCGGCAGGCTATGGCGAAGTTCGCCGTTCGCATCGAGCACATCGAGCCAGTCATCGCCCGCCTTGCGATATTGCAGCACTGTGTAGTTGGCAAACAGACGCCACTTCTCGAGGGTGCGGTCCCGGCCCTGCCAGCGCCGTTGCCACGCCCCTTGACCCACCTCGGCCAGGCTGGCTGCTTGATACAGGCCGAGTTCCCCCTCGAGGTTGCTCTTGAGCAGTACCCGCTCCCCTTGCGTATCGAGGTAGTACTCGACACCGGGTTGGCGGGCCTTGAGCAGGGCGGTGCTGCCACCATCCAGCAGGTATTGCTCCGAGCTGTCGTGGTTGTTGCTCTGCAAGATGAGGTGGCGCTGGTCCGTGGTGCGATAGAGGCTGAGCAGCCAGGCGGGGTCGGCCTCCTGATGGATCAGCTGTTCCTTGTCCCCCTGCCAGGCCCAGAGTTGCCAGGGACGCAGAGTATGGCGCTCGTTGGCCAGGGTATAGAGGGTGCGACCATCCAGGCTCCAAAGCAGATCGCTGGCGCGGTGAGTCAGGGTGGTGAGCGTTTTGCCGCTTGCCAGATCCAGCAGCGTGATGCGGTAGTCCCGGGAGCCCAGGCTGTCTTCGGCCAGCGCCAGCCAGCGACCATCAGGGTGCAGTGACCAGTTGGCGAGCTCATAGTAGCCGCTGCTTGGTTGACGCGGGGCCAGCCGTTGTCGTGCCGTGGCCTGTTCATCACTGCGTTGCCACAGGCTGCCGTCCGCTTCCATCCGCCACTGGCTGCCAGCCAGGCTCAGCCATTCGGCCGGCATGGGCTCACCGCGTGTCCGGGTCTGCCACTCGGCCAGCAGTTGTTGTGTCAGCCCTTGCTGGCCGCTGAGCTGCTGCTCGGTCCAGCGATTCTGCTGGCGCAGCAACGCCAGCAGTTCGGGTGAGCTGCGGCCGTCGTCACGCCAGCCGCCATAGGGATCGATCCGGGCTATCTCGCCCTTCATCAGCAGGGGGCGCCGGGCTATGGTCGGCGCGGGGTCGACAGCCTGCGCCGCAGGAGTGGCCAGGAGGGTGGCCAGGATGAGGAGACCGTGCATCAAAGCCCCACGAAGGTGTAGCGCAGGCTGGCGCTCAGGGAGCGACCCGTCTGGGTGAAGAGATCTGCATTGCTGCCAGCTTCCAGCCCGGCCACATCTTGATAGCGGGTGTAACGGGTGTCGAACAGGTTATCCAGCTTGAGGTTGACCTTGAGGGCGTCGGTGATCAGCCAGTCGGCGGTCATGGCTAAGCTGAACCAGCCTGTGCTCTTGAGGCAGTCACCCTGGCTGCCCGTCAGACTGTTGCCGCAGCTGGGCACCCGGTTCATGGCGGCGGCGTAGTCTGCCTGCAGGCCCAGACTCCAATCGTTGGCCTGATAGCTGAAGCGAGTATTGCCCTCCAGTGGCGTGAGGGTGCGCAGCGCTTCACCTTCGCTATCTTCCCCATCCACCCAACCGAGCTTGGTGGCGAGTTCCCACTGCGGGGTCAGCCAGTAGCTGGCGGCGACTTCGGCGCCCCAGGTCTCGGCTTTGGCCACGTTGCGATACTGACGCAAGATGACCCCGTCACTTATCCGCAGTCCCACTTCCCGCCAGTCGATGAAGTTGTAGTAGCGGTTGTAGAAGATCGCCGGTTTGATGTGCCAGTTCTCTCCCTCGCCACCAAGGCCCCACTCGACGCTATGGCTGGTCTCTTCCTGCAGCTCGGTATTGGCGATGATCTCGAACGGCGGCAGGGCAAAATAGTGGGGGATATTGCCATACACCTTGTCGTAGGAGGGGGCGCGGAAGCCGTTGGCGTAGCTGAGCCAACTGCGCCACTGGTCATTGAAGCGGTAGCTGGTAGCCAGGCTCGGGGAGATATGCCAGCTGTGGTTTTCGCCATGGCTGCCATCGATCGGCGCCAGCCACTGGTGATCCATGCGCAGGGTCGGGGTGAACTGCCACCTGCCCAGGGTCGCCACGTCCCCCAGCCAGACTCCGGCTCGGTCGGTGCGCGCCCGGCTAAAGGGGGCCGACTGTCGAGGCTGGTTGACCCCCTCTTCCAGACTCAACTTGTCCACCGGGCGCTCGTGGTTGGTGCGCTCCAGCTCCATGCCGTAACTCAGCTTGTGGTCGAAGGCGCCAGTGCTCAGATCGCGGCGAATATCCAGCTCGCTGCCGACTCTCTCTTCGATGAAGGTGGCCAGCTCCCGCTCGCTGCGATAGCGCGGGTAACCGCTCAGCAGGTCGTTTTGCAGCAGGCTGCGCTTGTTGGCGCTGTTCTTGGAGTGATTGCCATACAGGCTCCAGGTGAACTGATCCGCCAGCAGGTTGTCGAGACGGCTCGCCTCCCAGCTCAGCTTGCCGCCCTGGGTCTTTTGCGATCCATCTTCGCGGTATTGGCGTACCTGCCATTTGCCATCGGGCTGGGGCACTTCACGTGGCCCTTGATCCCGCCGGGCATTGTCTTCGAAGTAGTCGAGTTCGAGGCGCAGCAGATGATGCTCATTGAGCTCGAAGCGGGAACTGGTGGAGGCGCTGAGGCCGTCCAGATCGGCCGGGATGCGGCTCTCGTCATAGTTGGCCGTCTCGTGTCCCTGCCAGCCGGAGAGGCGCAGCAGATGTTCTGTGTCCAGCAGACGAGCGGCGCCTGTGGCACTCAGTTTCTGTTTGGCGCTGCTGCCATCGTGCAGGATCTTGCTGCTCAGATAGGCATCCTGGTCCTGCAGGTAGTCTTCCGGTTGCTTGGTGCTGATGACGATGGTGCCACCTATGGCATCGGAGCCGTGCAGGGAAGAGCCCGCCCCCTTGGCCACTTCGATCTGTTTGACGTCATCGAGGTCGAAGCTGAAGCGGCCGACCTTGTCATTGAGGTCGTCGGCACCGAAACCATCGCTGATCCGCACGCCATCCTTGATGATCAGCACCCTGTTGCCACCCATGCCGCGGATGATGATGTTTTGCGGTCGCCCGGCCGAACCTGTCACCGAGACGCCGGGCTCATTCTTGAACACATCGGTCAGTTCGGTGGCGACCTGGCGATCCAGATCCTCCTCAGTGATGATGGTGATGGAGCCCGAGACATCGGATAATTTTTGTTCAACCCGCTGGCCCTTGACCACTATGGTCTCGCGCGCCTTGAGGGAGGGATTGATATCTGCCGAGTCGACCCTGGCCGGATCGCTGGCGGCCAGGGCTGTGCCGGACAGCAGCATGGGCCAGTAGTGCAGTGGTGCTTTCATTGTTGATAATGATTTTTATTTGAGCCTGAAGGGCGCGGATTATTGCAGACTCATTAGGGTAGATCAACAATTGATAATAATTATCACTTAGATTTCAGTTGGCTGATATTATTGATGTTTATGACAGTAATTCAATGGCGATTGATAGTGCTGGCTGAGGAGGTCAGATGGTCATCGCGATGACGTGTGAGGCATGCCGGGGAGATGAGAGGGGGACTTGCGGGGCCTGGCTCGATTCCGCTCAAAGACGACAGTGCCCGCCATGAGGCGGGCACTGTCGATGAGGCGGGTTCTCAGGGGGCGCGGTAGAAGCGGTTCAGCTCGTTCATCACCTGGATCATGGCGCCCATGTCCGGGGTGGCATGCTTGATGTGGCGGTAGCTGTCCCAGTCACGGAGTTCGAAATCCCCCTGCCGGTTGAACTGGGTAATGGTCTTGTCCTGATAGATGGCAAAGTTCTGCTGATCGCCCGCCAGCAGCCAATTGCGCTGGCCAGGATCGAACAGGTTGCGGCCACTGCTGTAGTCCCGGCTACCATTGGCGACCCCCAGCATGCTGGGCATCAGGGTTGGTACCAGATCCATGTGGCTGGTGCCGGTGTTTATCTCGGCAGCCGATTTGCCCGGCCAGGCCAGCACCAGCGGAACCTGTACCTGATAGCGGGAATAGTTGCTTCCCGAGCCCCAGCTGTTGCGATCCGTATCGTTGAACTCCTGACCATGGTTGGCGGTGATCACCACTATGGTGTCATCGCTGAGCCCTTTTTGCTGCAACTCATCCAGCATCTGCTCTAGCAGTTGATCGGTATAGAAGACCGCATTTTTGTAACGATTTTCCAGCTTCTGACGGTTCTCGGCGCGATAGGCGGTGGCCGGGTTGAACTTGGTCAGTTCGGGCTGGAAGGGGCCCTTGATCTCGGCGGGCAGCTGATAGGCACCCGGGCTGGATAGATAGACAAACGAGAACCAGGGGCGGTCGGTCGGACGCTGGCCCAGCCACTGTTGCCAGTCTGCAATCAGCTTGCCATCATCCTGCTGGCGCGAGACAAACACTTGCTTGCGCAGGCCGGCGAGTATGCTCCGGCGATACTTTTCAGCATCATCAAGGGCGCCAAACAGGCCGAATTCATAGTCCTGGCGCAGCATCTCATCCAGCAGAACCGGCGGTGTCTTGTCGAGGAGAATGTCGTTGTAGTAGTGACCGGGCAGGCCATAAAACAGGCTGAACATGCCCATAGCGTCGTCGTTGCCACCGCTCAAGTGATGGCGGAAATTGAGGTGCTGATCCGCATAGCGTTGCAGCGTTGGCATGTTGATGTTGTTGAGCATGTCATAGCGCAATGAATCCACCACCACGATCAGCAGATTCTGGTGACGACTGGGCGCGTTGACGCTGAGCGGACGCAGCGGATAGCGCAGCCGGCTCTCGCCATCTATGCCCTGGGACTGGGCCTCTTTCTCGTACTGATCCAGATCCAGCCAACCATGCTTGGCCAGGAAGCTCTTGGCTGTCATGGGGTAGGAGAGGGGGAAGTTGGCTTTTTGCATGGTGATGGGTTGATACAAGGTCGCATCGGCCCAGCTGTTGACCACATGGGTCAGAATGAAGCAGCCGAGCAGAGCCAGCCCCACGTGGTTGCCGTATTGACGACGCTTGCGCTTGTTGATCTTGCGCCACACATAGGCTGACAGCAGCAGTTGCAGCAGGAAGATGGTGGGCACCGCCACGAAGATGATGCTCCAGATAGAGCCCTCTTCGGTCTGGGCCTGTTCCAGTAGCAGTTGCCACACCTGGCCGTTGAGGTGGAACTTGAACAGCCGGAACACCTGAGTGTCAATGAGCAAGAGCACCAGCGCCAGGGTAGCCACTATGGCCGAGACGAAGCGCAGCGGCTTCTCTTTGGGAAGCACG
Source organism: Aeromonas molluscorum (assembly GCF_051376105.1). NCBI lineage: Bacteria > Pseudomonadati > Pseudomonadota > Gammaproteobacteria > Aeromonadales > Aeromonadaceae > Aeromonas > Aeromonas molluscorum. The sequence continues at coordinate 1,476,278 of NZ_JBPQCY010000002.1, forward strand.
AAGCTTAAGGGGAATATGGTCAACAGATAGGTGACGAAACTCAGGAAGGAGAAGTGGCCTATCCAGCTGATGATGAGATAGACGATCCCGAGGGTGGTCGATGGCCAGCTGATGGCACCCAGATAACGGGTGGCGATCAGCATGGCCAGAATGATATTGAAGAAGGAGAACCAATGCCCCCAGGTGATCAGGCGGGAAACGTTATCACGATAGGGGTTGCCGGTTTCGACCATAGTGATCCATCTACTTGAAAAACATCAAAGAATGCGGAGAAACTCAGTGAGCATCGCGACGATGATCCACCGAGGCAGTGAGCGCCTGGATGTATTTTTCGGTGATTGCCTGGCGCTGGGCCGGGGCCATACCATTGATGATATTGGTGGTCAGGTTGCCAAGCACCATCAGACTGAGATCCACCGGCGCCTTGTGTTTTTCCAGGGCGGTGATCAGGTCGTTCATCAGGGCGTCAAACTGCTCGTTATTGTACTTTGATACGATGGGCATAATCTTCAGTTCATCTCAGTTCAAAGCGACTTATAATACTCCACCCTTTCGGCTAACACTATGGCTTTGTGACATGAGTCTCGATATCGACAAGATCATTCTTCACTCCCTGCGCAGTGGCAGCGGCGGTCAGCCCCAGGCCGATACCCGCAGCCAGACCCTGACCCCCGACGAGGCCGTTCAGGGGTTGATGGCGGAGCTGCATCGCATCTATAACGGCAAAGGCGGCAAAGGATTTGGTTACTTTGCCGAGGGCGAGGAGGGGGCAGAGGCGGCCGAGGGGGATGATGCCCCCAAACCGGCCTCTCCGCTGTTTCGCATCGCCCTCGAACAGCTGCTCGCCGGACAGAGCGACTTCGTCCCCTTCTCGGTCTCCATGACCCAGCACCTGGTCAAGACCCTGGTCGACCATGCTCTGGATGAACAAGGGGTACTGCTGTTTGCCAAATACAACTATGTGGGGGTCGACTATCTGCTGGTCGCCCTGCTGGAGGGCAAGGAGAGCGTGACGGTGAGTGAAGCCCTCGAGCTCAGCCATATCCAGTATCTGGATATCGGCAAACTCAATCTGGTGGCGCGTATCGATCTGACCGAATGGAAGACTCAGCCCGAGTCGCATCGGTATATCACCTTCAGCAAGGGGCGGGTTGGCCGCAAGTTGGGGGATTTCTTCCTCGACTTATTAGGTGCCCGTGAAGGCATGGATGCCAAGCTGCAAAATAAAGGGTTATTGCAGGCGGTAGAGGATTATTGCGCCACTCAGCAGCTTGAGCCGCAAGAGCGCAACGATTACAAGAAGCAGGTCTTCAAATATTGCACCGAACAGGCCAGTGCCGGTGAAGAGATCGAGATCCGTGAACTCTCGGCGGAATTACCCGGCGATAACGACCTCGATTTCTATAGCTTTATTGGCAAGGAATATGAGTTGGAGGATCGCTTCCCGCCTGACAGATCCACCCTGCGGGGGCTGACCAAGTTCGTCGGCTCCGGTGGCGGTCTGACCCTGAGTTTTGAACAGAAGCTGCTGGGCAGCCGGGTCTTCTATGATCCCCAAACCGACACCCTGACTATCCGCGGCGTGCCGCCCAATTTGAAGGATCAGCTGACCCGGTCGTCATAATGTGATCCAGCCCGGATTTTTGGTAAAAAGGCACCGCCGTTCGCTGCGGTGCCTTTTTATTTGGCGGGCGGGGGAAGCAAGAAACTGACCAAGTGCTTTAGTTAGCAAATTAAACAATGAAGCAACGATGAAAGGGTTTTCAGGTAGGTGAAAACCCTTTCATTTATGTAATTATGTTTCATTAAGGTAACTTAATTTCTCCATTGGTCAGAAATAATGGCCATAAAATGCGATAACCCCCTGAAACAAGAAAATGTTTTCAGAACTTCCCGGAAGGAAATACGTAATTGCATTTCAAAAATGCGAGTTGCGTCATGTGAGGTAGCTGAGGCTTGGGATAATATTCATCTCGCACACAATGCTCTTGCAGCGCGGAACAACAACAAGGAAAGGCTCATGAAAAAGACATTACTCTCCTCTCTGATTGGTTTGGCTACCCTGGGTGTGGCTTGCTCTGCCACCGCCGCCATTGACGAGGGTCAGCTGACTATCTGGATCAACGGTGACAAGGGATATAACGGTCTGGCCGAAGTGGGTAAGAAATTTGAAGCCGAAACCGGCATCAAGGTGACAGTGGCTCACCCGGATCAGGTCGAGGTGAAATTCCAGCAAGCAGCAGCGACCGGCAACGGTCCGGACATCTTCTTGTGGGCCCATGACCGCTACGGCGAGTGGGTCAAGTCCGGCCTGCTGGTGCCCGTGACCCCGAATGCCGATGAGAAAGCCAAGTTCGAACAGTTCGCCTGGGATGCCATGTCCGTTGATGGCAAGACCTACGGCTATCCGGTTGCTGTCGAAGCCGTGAGCCTGATCTATAACAAAGACCTGCTGCCAGAGCCGCCCAAGACCTTCGAAGAGATCGCCAAGATCGACGAGACCCTCAAGAAGGATGGCAAGCGCGCCATCATGTGGGCCTATGACACCCCCTATTTCAGCTATCCGCTGGTGGCTGCCAACGGTGGCTACGCCTTCAAGAAGACCGCCACCGGTTATGACGTGAAAGACACTGGCGTCAACAACGCGGGTGCCAAGGCGGGCGTGGGCTACATCGCCGACATGATCAAGTCCGGTCACCTGGAGAAGGGCATCGACTATGGCGTCATGGATGCGAAATTCAACAAGGGTGAAGTGGCCATGATGATCAATGGTCCCTGGGCCTGGAGCAACCTGGACAAGAGCGGCATCAAGTACGGCGTCGCGCCGCTGCCAACCCTGAACGGCAAGCCGGCCAAGGCGTTTGTTGGCGTACTGGGGGCCACCATCAACGCCGCCAGCCCGAACAAGGACCTGGCCGTCGAGTTCCTGGAGAACTACCTGCTGACCGACAAGGGTCTGGCCTCAGTGAATGCTGACAAGCCCCTTGGCGCCGTGGCACTCAAGTCTTTCCAGAAGACCCTGGAGTCTGATGCCAACATCAAAGCCACCATGATGAACGCCCAAAATGGTGAGCCTATGCCGTCCGTGCCCGAGATGAGCCGTTTCTGGTCTTCCTTTGAAACTGCCCTCAAGAACGTGACTTCCGGTCGTCAGGGCGTTGATGAAGCCCTGGATACCGCTGCCAAGCGTATCGTTCAGTAAGCATGTACCAGGGAGGTCTTCGGGCCTCCCACCTCTTCTCTCCTTGGCGCAATAAGGTTAATTGGCATGGAAGTTGTACCTTCTCTCGAATCCTATGCCGGTCCCAATGACAAGCACACCTGGCTTAAGTGGACCATGGCGGCGCTGATTGCCGTTCTCAACGGCTATGCGGCCGTGATGATGTATGCCAGTGGCGAGTGGGTGTTTGCCCTGCTCGATCTGCTGGTGGTCTCCGTTGGCCTCTACGTCTTCATGAACAAAAAGACCTATGCACACCGCTACATCTTTCCGGGTGTCGCTGGCATGGTGGTCTTCATCATCTTCCCGCTGGCCTACACCATAGGGATAGCGTTTACCAACTATTCAGGCGCGAACCTGCTCTCGGTCGAGCAGGCGCGTAATTACCATCTCAAGAAGAGTTACAAGGTCGCCGGTGGCGAGTTTGATTTCACGCTGCTCAAGGGCGAGAACAACCAGTATCAGCTGCTGCTCACCCAGGATGGCCACCATTTTGTCAGCCCGCAGCTGGCGCTGATGGACAACAAGGCGCGTAACCTGGCCGTGGGTCAAGGCACATTGCTCGATGCCGAGCAACAGGTGACCCTGGTGCCCTTCGAAGGGGAGCCTGACCTGCCGGCGGCGCCTATTCGCGAGATCATCGCCCACAAGACCCACCTCTCCGAGCTGGACCTGGTGCTGCCCGAAGGCGGTATCCAGCTCACCATGAGCAGCCTGCGCAAGTTTGCCGCGCAAAAGCCGCTCTATACCCAGCTGTCCGATGGCGCCGTGCTGAAATCCGGGGTGGTGCTCAAGGAGAGCAATCTGCTGCGTGATAACCAGAGCGGCGAGCTGATGATGCCCAACAAGGATACGGGCTTTTATCAATACATCGACGAGCAGGGGCAGTTTGTTGGCAAGAGCGTGGCACCCGGCTTCGTGGTCGCGGTTGGTTGGAAGAACTTCACCCGTATCCTGACCGACCCGGGTATTCAGGGCCCCTTCTTCCAGATCTTCATCTGGACCGTCGTGTTCTCCACCTGCTCGGTGGTGTTGACCCTGGCCATCGGCATGGTCGTCGCCTGCCTGGTGCAGTGGGAACAGCTCAAGGGGCGAGGTTTTTATCGGGTCATGTTGATCCTGCCCTACGCCATTCCGGCCTTTATCTCCATCCTGGTATTCAAGGGGTTGTTCAACCAGAACTTCGGTGAGATCAACCTGTTCCTGGAAGCGGCATTCGGCATCAAGCCGGACTGGTACACCAATCCCTTCCTGGCCAAGGCGATGATCCTTATCGTCAATACCTGGCTCGGCTACCCCTACATGATGATCTTGTGCATGGGGCTGCTCAAGGCGATTCCGGACGATCTCTATGAGGCCTCCGCCATGGACGGGGCCGGCCCGGTGCAGAACTTCTTCAAGATAACGGTGCCGCTGTTGATGAAGCCGCTCACGCCGCTGCTCATCGCCTCATTTGCCTTCAACTTCAATAACTTCGTGTTAATCCAGTTGTTGACCAATGGCGCACCGGACATCATAGGGGCCAGTACCCCGGCCGGGACCACGGACTTGTTGGTGAGCTACACCTACCGGATCGCGTTCCAGGGCTCGGGTGGCCAGGACTATGGTCTTGCCAGCGCCATCGCTACCGCCATCTTCCTGATTGTCGGGGCATTGGCACTGCTCAACCTCAAGCTTTCCAAAGCTGACCAACTGTAAGGGGAGCTATATGGCTATCGTACAACCCAAGTCTGTCAAATACCGGGTGTGGGCAACCCACCTGGTGATGTGGGGCTTCCTGGCGGTGATCATCTTCCCGCTGATCATGGTCATCGCCATCTCGTTTCGAAACGGCAACTTCTCGGTGGGGGAGATCATCCCCTCCAATCCGACCCTGGATCACTGGAAGCTGGCGCTGGGCATGACCATCACCAATGCCGATGGCAGCGTGACACCACCGCCCTTCCCGGTGCTGACCTGGCTGTGGAACTCCATCAAGGTGGCCGGCATCACGGCGCTGATGATAGTGACGCTGTCGACCACCTGCGCCTATGCCTTTGCCCGCCTGCGTTTTCGTGGCAAGCAGACCATCTTGAAGGGCATGCTGATCTTCCAGATGTTCCCGGCCGTGCTGGCACTGGTGGCCATCTATGCGCTGTTTAACAAGATAGGGGAGTACATTCCCTGGCTTGGCCTCAATACCCACGGTGGCCTGATCCTGGCCTACATGGGTGGCATAGCGCTGCATGTGTGGACCATCAAGGGCTATTTCGAAACCATCGACTCCTCCTTGGAGGAGGCTGCGGCCATCGACGGCGCCACCCCTTGGCAGGCGTTCCGGTTGATCCTGCTGCCCCTGTCGGTCCCCATATTGGCGGTGGTGTTCATTCTCTCCTTCATCGGTGCCATCACCGAGGTGCCCATGGCCTCCATCCTGTTGCAGGACGTGGACAACCTGACCCTGGCGGTCGGGGCCCAGCAATATCTCTATCCACAGAACTACCTCTGGGGTGACTTCGCCGCGGCCGCCGTGCTGTCCGGTTTGCCCATCACCCTGGTGTTCCTGCTGGCTCAGCGCTGGCTGGTGGGTGGCCTCACCGCCGGTGGCGTCAAGGGGTAAGGTTGCTCGTTGATATATAGGGGAGTGCAGACTCCCCTGTGCCCTGCCACTAGCTGGCTCGGTGGCTGGTGGTCTCGCCGCCGGTGACTGACATCATCGCCAGCGGTGTGCAGGGTTTGGCTTTCTGGCCGGGGTGCAAGGCGCCCCCGCTATCACGATTTGCACAGATTTAAGAGCGGAGCTCGTCATGGCTGAAGTAGTACTCAACAACGTTCGCAAAAATTACGATCCGGCGATCCACAAGGACACGCTGCGCAACATCAATCTCTCTATCAAGGAAGGAGAGTTCATCGTCTTCGTCGGTCCCTCTGGCTGCGGCAAGTCGACCCTGCTGCGGATGATCGCGGGGCTCGAGGACATCACCAGCGGCGAGCTGACCATAGGTGGCCGCTACATGAACGACGTGCCGCCAGTGGAGCGCAACATCGGCATGGTGTTCCAGTCCTACGCACTCTACCCGCACATGAACATCTACGAGAACATGGCCTTTGGCCTCAAGATCAAGAAGATGGGCAAGGACGATATTCACAAACGAGTGATGCGTGCCGCCGAAATCCTCGGCCTGGAGCCCCTGCTTGAGCGCAAACCCAAGGCGCTCTCCGGCGGTCAGCGCCAGCGCGTAGCTATCGGTCGCTCCATCGTCCAGCAGCCGCAGGTGTTCCTGTTCGATGAGCCGCTCTCCAACCTGGATGCCGCGCTGCGGGTCAAGATGCGCATCGAGATAGCCAAGCTGCACAAAGAACTCAACTCCACCATCATCTACGTGACCCATGACCAGATTGAGGCCATGACCCTCGCCAATCGCATCGTGGTGCTGAGCCCGCTCAAGGGGGAGGCAACCAGCAATCTTGAGCAGTTTGGTACGCCGCTGGATCTCTACCACAACCCGGACAACAAGTTCGTGGCAGGCTTTATCGGCTCACCCAAGATGAACTTCCTCAGCGGCGAGCTGGCCGAGATTGGCGAGCAGGAGTGCCTGGTCAAGCTGGTGTCGGGGGATATGGTGCGCGCTCGCGTCGATGCCCGCCGTGCTGCCGTGGGCGACAAGGTCGAACTGGGCGTGCGTCCCGAGCATCTGGTGACCCTGGATCACCCCCATGCTCACAGCAAGGTGACGGGACTGGTGCAAGTTGCCGAACACCTGGGCGCCGAGTCCTTCGTCTATATGGATGTGGAAGGGCACGACTTTACCGTCAAGGCCAATGCGGACATAGACGTGAGTAGCGGCCAATCCTACAGCGTCGGCATCCCGGCCGAGGCCTGCTATCTGTTTGATACCAAGGAGCAGGCTTTCCCGCGTACTGCCAAATATATTCGCGGCTGACAGTCGGCCCGAGGGGCCAGGGGCTGTCTGGCCTGATTGTTCATTCAATGCCTTTTGCCGGTCGTGAGACCGGCTTTTTATTGGCAGGGGAATCTAGGGGAAGGGGCGCTACTGCTTGGTGCCGGGGGCCTTGCCTTTGCCCTGGCGCTTCTCGGTCGGAGCCGCCTTGACAGAGGAAGTCACCGCCAAGGCGGCCTCAGCCGGCAGTTCGGCAGGTGTCGCATCGGGGGCAGGGGGGCTCTTGGTTGCAGACTTTGCAGATGTCGCTTTCTTCACCGGGGCGCTGCTGGCCGCTGACGTTGCCCTTTTCTTGGCTGGCGCCGTGCTTGTCTGTGGCTCTGCGGCCACTGATCTGGCTTCTTTCGGGGCTGCTTTCTTGTCCGCTTTGGACTCCTTGAGATCTTTGCCCTTGCGCAGCCGATGGGCCACATCGGGCACAAAGGTCTGTGTGGCGAGGGCGGGGCGCTCGTAACCCTGGGTGTCTATCGGTGGCAGGGTTATCTTGTCGTACTTGATGGCCTTGTAGGGGATCTGGGCCAGCAGGTGGGAGATGCAGTTGATGCGGGCACTGCGCTTGTCATCCGCCTCGACCACGAACCAGGGGCAATCCTCGGTGTCGGTGTAGACGAACATGTCATCCTTGGCGCGGGAATATTCGACCCAGCGCGAGCGTGATTCAAGATCCATGGGGCTGAATTTCCAGCGTTTGATCGGGGTGTTGATCCTGTCGAGAAAGCGCTTCTCCTGCTCTTCATCCGATACCGAGAACCAGTATTTGATGACAGTGATGCCAGCGCGGGTCAGCATGCGCTCGAACTCGGGGCAGGCGCGCAGGAATTCACGGTATTCGTCATCATCGCAAAACCCCATTACCCGCTCGACCCCAGCCCTGTTGTACCAGGATCGATCGAACAGCACCATTTCCCCAGCGGCGGGCAGGTGGGAAGCGTAACGCTGGAAGTACCATTGGGTCCGTTCGCGGTTGGAGGGCGCCGGGAGGGCGGAGACCCTTACCACCCGTGGATTGAGTCGGGCTGTAATGGCCTTGATGACGCCACCTTTGCCGGCGGCATCCCGCCCCTCAAACAGCACTACGACCTTGAGCCCTTCCTGTTTGACCCACTCCTGCAGCCTGACCAGTTCTGCCTGCAGATTGACTAATGCCTTCTCATATTGCTTCTTGCCCAGCTTGGTGTCCTTGCTCATGTCTCTCTCCCTCTTTTGAGTCTTTTCAGCTTGCACCAGGGAAGCTCAACTGCCAAGGAGGACGTGTTACACTGCCGCCCCGTCAGTTGGCAACAGGAGAAAACATGAAGCAATTTATGGAGATAGCGGGCCGCCAAATGGCCTATCTGGACGAGGGGCAGGGCCCGGTTCTGCTGTTCGGTCACAGCTATCTGTGGGACAGCGCCATGTGGGCGCCGCAAGTCGAGGCGCTCAAGGGCCAGTACCGCTGCATCGTACCCGAGCTGTGGGGTCACGGTGATTCCGACCGATTGCCGGACGACCTTTGCACCCTGGCGACCCTGGCCCGGGATCACCTCGCCCTGCTCGATGCCCTAGGTATCGACGAATGCGTGCTGGTGGGCCTCTCCATCGGCGGCATGTGGGGGGTGGAGCTGGCCAATATGGCGCCGAACCGTCTCAAGGGACTGGTGCTGATGGACAGCTTCGTCGGCCTGGAGCCACAGATCACCTGCGAGCGTTACCTCGGCATGCTGGGCATGATAGGGCAGCTTGGCAGCATACCCGCTCCCATCGTCGAGCAGGTAGCGCCGCTGTTTTTTGCCAATCAGCCGGATGCGGCGCTGATGGCCGACTTCAAGGGGCGACTCGCCACCTGGCCCGCCGAGAAGATTGCCGCCATGGTGGCGGTGGGTCGCAGCTTCGTGACCCGGGAGGATCGCATCGACTGGCTGGAAGAGATTGCTGTCCCTGCGCTGGTGATGACCGGCTGTGAAGACAAGGCGCGCCCCGTACTGGAAGGCTATCTGATGGCCGAGGTACTGGGCTGCCCCTTCAAGGAGATCCCGGCCGCGGGCCATATCTCGTCTCTGGAAAATCCCGCCTTCGTCAATCAGGCCCTGGCGGCGTTCCTCGCGCAGTTGTAAATCCGCAGCGCCTCGAAATGACAAGAGGCCCGCATCATGCGGGCCTCTTTCCTGTGTGCTGTGCAGGGCAGCTCACCAGGATCACCAGATATAGCCCAGCCCGACACCGGCATAGAGTTCGCCATCATGTTGTACCAGAGGGCTGTCGGCGATGCCGTTATCGTAGAGCTCGTAGTTGACGCCGAATCCGCCAATCCAGTTGGGGCTGAAACGGTAACTGCCGATGATGGAGGCCATGGGGGAGATAGTCGTGCCCGTGTTCCACTGCGGACGACCCGGTGCCACCTCATCGTCCGATACGCCACCGAAGTAGTAGTTGGCCAAGTTGTGGCTGCGCAGCATCAAGCCGGCTCCCGGCATGATCAGCAGCGGTCCCCGTATGATGGGGAAGTTGGCCCATGCCATGATCTCCTGTCCCTTGCTGGTACCAGTGACGTCGCTGGTGGCCCGCAGGGTCAACAAGGCATAGGGGGTCACGAGATCGGCGCCGAATCCGGCTTCAAACTCGCCCTTGCGTTTGTTCATGCCATCGAAGAAGCGATCATCATCGGGATCCAGGTTGCCAAAGCGCAGTCGCCCGAACGCATAGGTCGACAGATTGCCATCCCGGGAGAGGTAATAACGGGCCCTGTCCCCCAGATACATCAGGTTCTCACCAAAATAGAGGCCACCAGGAATGGGCAGCATGGTGTCATCCTGATGCTGATAGCGAGCCTGGCCACCGATGAAGGCGCCGCCCAGCACCAACCCTTGGGGAATGGGACTGGTTGGACTGTCGCTGGAGAACGCACTCAGAGCGCCAAGATCGATGTCGGCCCGGGCGGGGCCGGTCAGCAGCAGGGCCAGCAAGCCGGCGATGCCAAGGGGACCTGGGCGCAGGGGGTGGGCAGAGGGCATGAAGAGATTCCTTGTGGTCAGCGGCCGAGTGAGTTCATGGTGGCGCAGGTGCCATGACGAATATTGCCAGTGAAGCCTGTTTTTTTCGTAAATTCAAGTCGATAGCCAGGCTAACGCTTATTTTATTCAGCATGTATTCAAGGGGATCTGTAATGACGAGAGGCTTGAAAGGAGGCGTCAGCGGTTTGTGGCAAGTCACCTAGATGCCGGGGAAAAAGAGGGGCCTGGGCCCCTCTCAATCAAGCAATGGTCTGGGAGTTATCATCCCGCTTGGGCCAGGCATTGAGCACCGCCTTGACCAGGGTCGCCAGCGGGATGGCGAAGAAGACCCCCCAAAAGCCCCACAGGCCACCAAATACCAGCACGGCGATGATGATCACCACAGGGTGCAGATTGACGGCTTCGGAGAAGAGCAGCGGCACCAGCAGATTGCCATCGAGGGCCTGGATCACCAGATAGGCGACCATCAGCCAGACAAATTGAGGCTCCAGCCCCCATTGGAACAGGGCAACCATGGTCACAGGCACCGTCACCGCCGCGGCTCCTATGTAGGGGATAAGCACGGAGAAACCGACCGCTACCGCCAGCAGGACCGAGTAACGCAGCCCCATCAGGGCGAAGGGGATATAGGTGGCGATGCCGACGATGAGGATCTCGATGACCTTGCCACGGATGTAGTTGATGATCTGATCGTTCATCTCAATCCAGACCCGGTTGACCAAGGTGCGGTTCCGGGGCAGGAAGCGGCGTATGCCCGCCAGCAGCACTCCCTTGTCCTTGAGCATGAAGAACACCATCAAGGGCACCAGTATCAGATAGATGAGCAGGGCGACCACGTTGACCAGAGAGCTTAGCGAGGCGCTGACCAGGGTCTCGCCACCGCTCAGGATCCGTTGGCGTATGTTGTCGATCAGCGTCTCCACCAGGCTGACATCGATGAGCTCGGGGTATTTTTCGGGCAGGGTGCGCACATAGTCCTGGGTGTGACCCAGCATGGCGGGTGACTCCTTGGCCAGATTGATCCCCTGACTGACCAGGGTCGGGATCAGGCCGAGCAGCGCCAGCACTGTCAGGGTGAGAACCAGGAGCAATACCAGGCCGGTGGCGGGGGTACGTCCCAGCCCGAACCGTTGCAGGCGACTCACCGGCCACTCCAGCAGATAGGCCATCACCAGGGCCACCAGCAGCGGCGCCAGAATGTCGCCAAACAGCCAGAGTATGGCGAAACAAAACAGCAGCAACAGGAACAGGGTAACGGCATTGGGATCGGAGAATCGAGTCTGATACCAGCGTCTCAGGACTTCAAACATGGAGTATTCCTCAACAACAGGGTGGCTCCCCGACCGTGAATTGCAGGTGCAGGCACGAAGGGGTTTGCTCAGAGACCAGAATGCGATGACCAAGGCGAGTCAGATAGGCCGGGATATCGCGGCGCGAGCCGGGATCGGACAGGCTGATGGCGAGGGATTGACCGTTTTTAGCCTGGCGCAGCCAGAGCTTGACCATGATGAGTGGCTCAGGGCAGCGATAAGGGGTCAGATCCAGGTGTTCCATAACGGCTCCAGCAGGCGAGACGCCGTCATTATGGCCGTGATGCCTGCCTGAAACAACGCTTGTGGGCCGTCGGGGGCAAGGGTATTCTGCCGAGGCCCCTTCCTAAAGGAGATAGAGATAACGTGGCACGTTTTTCCCCCCTGATGGCAACGATCCCTCTGTTGACCTCCCTGATGAGTGCCAGCTTCACCGTCCAGGCCAACAACCAGTTGCCCGACATAGGCACCGCAGGAGTGGCTGCGCTACCTATCGAGCAGGAAGTGCGCTATGGCAATGCCTTCATGCGCTTTGCCCGTGCCGGTTTGCCCGTTATCGATGACCCAGTGCTTAGCCAGTACATTGATGATCTGGGTCAGCGACTGCTTACCAACGCGGACGGGGTCCGTTTCCCCTTCACCTTCTTCCTGATCAACGATCCCAGCATCAACGCGGCGGCTTTCCTCGGTGGTCGGGTCAAGGTACACACCGGCCTGTTTCTCTATGCCGACAGCGAGAGTGAACTCGCCTCGGTACTGGCTCACGAAATTACCCACGTCACCCAGCGCCACATCGCCCGTTATCTCGAATCCCAGGCGAGCAGCTCGGCCATGACCCTGGCCGGTCTGGTCGGCTCCATCGCCCTGGCGGTAATCAACCCGACCGCCGGGATCGCCGCCTTGCAGACCACCCTCGGATTGTCGATGCAGTCGGCCATCAACTACACCCGGGACAACGAGTACGAGGCGGATCGCATTGGCATGAAGACCCTCTATGACGCGGGATTCGACCCTAGCGGCATGGCGACCTTCTTCCAAAAACTGGCGGCGGAGTATCGCTACGCCAGCAAGCCGCCCGAGATGCTGCTGACTCACCCCTTGCCCGAGACCCGGATCGCCGAGGCCCGTGCCAGGGCGGCTAGTTACGGCAAACGCACCTTGCCCCCCAGCCTGGATTTCTGGTTTGCCAAGGTGCGGATCCAGACCCGGTTTGGCACCGAACGTCAGGCTGCCCTGCTCACCTTTTTCGAACAGCGCCTGAGCCGGGGCGATTACCCCCTCAGGGATGCCGCGCTCTATGGCAAGGCCCTGGTGCTGCTCCAGCTCAAACGCGCGGACGAGGCTGACACCATCATGAAGGAGCTGGCCAGTCGCCATCCGGAGGATCTCTTCATCCTGGATGGCCAGACCGACATCGATCTCGCCAAGGGACGCAATGCCCAGGCCATCGCCCGCCTCGAACAGTTCAAACGCCGGATGCCGGACAATGAAGTGGTGGTGATCAACCTCGGCAACGCCTATCTGGAGAGCGGCAACACCGCCAAGGCCATCGCCACGCTGGATCCCTACGCCCGTGATCACGAAGAGAACAGCCTGACCTGGAGCCTGCTGGCCGATGCGTATCGCAAGGCGGGCCGGATGGAGGAGCTGCATATGGCCCGGGCCGAGACCCTCTCCCTGCGTGGCGACTACCAGGCTGCCATCGATGAACTGATCGTGGCCCGTGGCACCACCAGCAACAAGCTGAACCTGGCGCGTATCGAGGCCAGGATCACCGAGTTGGAGCGCGAGAAAAAAGCATTGGAGAGCCTCAAGATGTAACACGTCTTGCGGCAGACAAGGGCGCAGCGGGCCACCGCAGCGCCCTTTTTATTGACAGGTACTTGGCGGGCGTTGGCTGCGTCATGGACAGCCTGCTCGCTCAGGGACGCGCAGGCTATTTGATGGCGATTACGGCGTGGCCTGGATCAGAGCCGCCAGTCGTGCTTGATTGAGCTCACCGACCAGGGTCTGTACCAGCTTGCCATCGGCATCGAGCAGATAGCTGGTGGGCAGCTGGCCGGGGCGGGGGAAGGGTAATCTGGCTCCGGCCTCGCCGTTGGTCTGCATGATGGGCACTTGGATATCGTGACGGCGGGCCAGCTCGGCCAGCTCGGGCGCACTCATGCTGTCGAAGCTAAGCGCCAGCACCTGCACCCTGCCCTCGCGTTGCAAGGCATTGAGCAGGGGCATCTCCCGCAGGCAGGGGGCGCACCACTGGGCAAAATAGTTGACCAGCAGTGGCTTGCCCGCGAACCGCTGCAAGCTGACCGGTTCACCCTGGGTGTCGGTCAACTCGGGTTGCGGGGTACAGGCGCTCAGCAGAGCGGTCAGCGCCATGGCATGGATAACATTCATTGCCTCTCCTTGAGACCTGTCATCAGGTAGTGACCTCTTCGGGCCTGAATGGCGGGTGCTTCATACAATTTGATAACCATCTGGTTTCATTCCATCAATGGAAGACGCGCCTCAGGCTTTGCCATACAATAGCGCCGTTTCTTCCCCTCTCATGCGATAAATCAGGGAGTTATCATGAGCGAGACCCAAATCTACCACAATCCGCGCTGCTCGAAGAGCCGTGAGACCCTGGCCCTGCTTGAGCAGCATGGCATCCAGCCCGAGGTGGTGCTCTATCTGGAGCAAGCACCGAGCGAAGCCCAGATCCGTAGTTTGCTGACTCAGCTTGGCTTCGCGGATCCCCGTCAGCTGATGCGCACCAAAGAAGATCTCTACAAGGAGCTGGGGTTGGCAAATCTGAGTGGCGAGGCCCTGATCCAGGCCATGCATCAACATCCCAAGCTGATCGAGCGTCCCATCGTCCTCAAGGATGGCCAGGCCCGGATAGGCCGACCTCCCGAACAGGTGCTGGAGATCCTCAAGTGACCACGTTTCACGCCCGTCTGCTGACTCTGGTCGGCTTCCTTGGTCTGCTGGCCTGGGTCATTATCTGGCATGTCTGGCTCTCTCCGCACCCGGAGCTCAATCCCTGGTTGCTGCCGGTGATCTGGACTGTCCCGCTGCTGTTTCCCCTCAAGGGCATAGTGCAGGGCAATCCTTATACCCATGCCTGGGGCAACTTCGTGCTGATGCCCTACTTTCTGCACTCCCTGACGCTGATCACCGCGGATGAAGGGGAGCGCTGGCTGGCGGTCGTGGAGCTGGTGTTCACCATCCTCGCCTTCATCGGTACCATCTATTACGCCCGCCTGCGCGGCCGCGAGCTGGGGCTGAGCATTCGCAAGAAGAAAGAGACGCAGCCCTAGGTTGCCGCCCATAAAAAAAACGCCCCTAGGGGCGTTTTTTTTATGGGCGATTGATATCCGGAAAGTGGGGGCGCGCCTGCCACTCTTGCTGGGTAAAGCGCATCAGATCGGGATAAAAGGCGAGAAAGCCTTGTTCACAGGCGTGCCACTGGGCCGGGAGCAGGGTTGCCAGCGCCAGGCCGAGGGGTTGCGGGCGGCGCAGCCGCTGACCTATGCCGTTGAGGGCCCGTGTCAGCCCGTCCAGCTCGGCATAGGAGGCGAGCCAGTTCTGGCGCACCATGGCGGTTAACGGCAAGGGCAGGCCGCCGGGCAGGCGAGCCTCATCAGCCAGCAGGGCGGCATAGCTCTGCTGCAAGAAGAGCGGCAGGGGCGCCGGACTGAAGTGGGCCCAGTGCAGGCTGAGCCAATGGTCGTAGAGCATATCGACCAGGATGGCGCCAAAACGCCGCCAGGGCGGAGCAAAACAGCCGACCGCAGCCCTGTGCTCGGGGTGGGCATCGGTGAAGGCATCGACTCTGCGATGCAGCCAGATACCCGCGTCCAGTGATGGCTCCAACCCGCTTGGCAAGGGGCCCTTGATGAAGTCGCCAAGCAGGTTGCCGGTAAGCGAGCTGTCGCAGTGACTGGCCAGATGCAGGTGTGCAAGATAGTTCATGAGATCCTCGCCGGGTGAGTGAGTGAACCTTAGCCGAGTTCAGAGAGGCGCGTGGTGAAGGCCCCGCCATGCGCCCGGCAAGGGATCAGATCGCGAGGAAGGCGAGTATCAATATGGGGCCGAGCAGACTCAATATGAAACCGGAAACGATGGCGATCGGTACCATGGTGATGCCGCCCGAGCGCTGGATCACCGGCAGAGTGAAGTCCAGGGCGGTGGCGCCGCCATAGCCGACAGCCGCCGAGGGGTGGCGACGCATCAGCATGGGGATGATGAGGATGGCAATGAGCTCGCGGCCAAGGTCGTTGAGAAATGCCGCCGAGCCCAGCACCGGCCCCAGCTTGTCGGCGACCAGGATGCCGGAGAGCGAATACCAGCCAAAACTCGAACTCATGGCCAGCCCGTGAGCGAAGGGCAGGTCGAGCAGCAGGGAGGCAATCAGGCTGCCCACCCAGCTGGTGAGGATGACGGTAGCCGCTATCTTCATGCCCCAGGGGTTGAGCAGGATCTGGCGCAGGTGCATGCCCGAGTTGCGCATCTGCACACCGATGAGAAACAGCAGCAGCATCAGTGCCCACTCACTCAACTTGTCGATGGGCAGGAAGCGCGGCTCGAACAGCAGGCCAATGACGGTCCCCGCCAATACCACGAAACAGAGCTGCACGGATTCCCACAACATCTTCCACTTGCTCGGCATCTGGGAGTCATTGCCATCGTGGGCCGGGGGATTGCGTCTGTCCAGCCACCAGAGACCGGCCAAGTTGCACAGGGAGATACAGGCCAGCATCAGGGTCGCAATGACGAAAATGCGCGGCAGGTTAGCGCCCAGATCCTCCACGAAGGCCAGTCCCAGTCCCATCAGGAACAGGATCAGATAGACCAGCTTGCCGAGGGTACCGTTGACGAGCTTGAGCAGGGGCTTGGAGGAGAGGGGAACCAGGTAGCCGATCACCAGGGGCAGCAGGATCAGCAAGACATTCAGCAGCATCGGGGCCTCAAAGAAGAGAATGACAAAAACGACACCTTATCATTAGTTATTAAGCGGGTGTCACATATCTGTGAGAAAACTTGGCTCATCCGACCCTCTTTTTATCCGGCTGTTATGGGAGTCCAGGCTCTTTGCGAGGGCGTCATCTGCCCCCGCGGGCTTTTTTTGCCAAAAAAACCAAGAAAATCACATGGATCCACTGCCAGTTTGCATCGTCAGCTGGTATGAATAAACAGGCTTTTATGCTGTTATGATGAAAAAGCGATGATGTGCCGGATTAACTGAGGTATCAGGAGCGAAACAGGCCGGTGCCCTGGCGGTATTAAGTCGAGTTTTATGCATACAAAGTGCTGAAAAATACTGTCAAGGCCAATAAAAATACAGATAAAACACCAAGAACCTCTACTCTGTATTGTTTTTTGACCATGTGGATGATATTTTCGCTGAAGGTTGCCATCGGTTAACATTTTGTTAATGGAGTGATGGTGGTATCACGCCCCTGCGGCGTCTAGGGACAGACAAGGTTGTAGTGGATGAGCGACGTTGCCGCACTGGAAGTTCGTGCTTTGCATAAGTACTTTGGCACCCACGAAGTGCTCAAGGGCATCGATATGACGGCCCACAAGGGAGATGTCATCTCCCTGATCGGCTCCTCTGGATCGGGGAAGTCGACCTTTCTACGCTGTGTCAATCTGCTCGAAACCCCTTCCTCCGGTAGCGTATCCCTTCATGGGGAACTGATCCGGATGAAGACGAGCCGAACCGGCGAACGTACCCCGGAAGACATGCGCCAGGTTGAACGCATTCGCAGTCGCCTCGCCATGGTCTTTCAGAGCTTCAATCTCTGGTCACACATGACCATCATGCAGAACATCATAGAGGTGCCAATCCAGGTGCTGAAGGTGCCCCGTGCCGAGGCGGTCGCCAAGGCGGAGCACCTGCTCAACCGGGTCGGGCTCTGGGAGCGCCGCGATTACTATCCCGGCCACCTCTCCGGCGGCCAGCAGCAGCGGGCCGCTATCGCCCGCGCCCTGGCGGTCGACCCCGAGGTGATGCTGTTTGACGAGCCCACCTCGGCCCTGGATCCTGAATTGGTGGGGGAGGTACTCAGCCTGATGCGCGAGCTGGCCGAAGAGGGGCGCACCATGATGGTGGTGACCCACGAAATGTCTTTTGCCCGCGACGTGTCGAACAAGGTGATGTTCCTGCACCAGGGGGTGGTGGAAGAGCAGGGCAATCCGAAAGAGATCTTCGCCCATCCCAAGTCAGAGCGTTTCAAACAATTCATATCTTCCATCTATTGATGGACGAGTCTTCCCATTATCCAAATTGTTTTATCAAGGAGAGATGACAATGAAAAAACTGATACTGGCCACGGCCATTCTGAGCACCCTGGCATCCGGTAGCCTGATGGCCAAGGAGTGGAAAGAGGTACGGATTGGTGTAGAAGGCGCCTATCCTCCCTTCTCCTGGACCGAGCCAAGCGGCGAGGTGAAAGGTTTTGACATCGACATCGCCAACGCCCTGTGCGATGAGATGAAGGTCAAGTGTACTATGGTCAAGCAGGATTGGGATGGCATCATTCCGGCGCTGCTGTCGCGTAAATATGACGCCATCATCGCCACCATGGACATCACCGAAGAGCGCAAGAAGAAGGTGGACTTCACCCAGAAGTACCAGCACATTCCGGCCCGCTTCGCCGCCAAGAAAGGCACTGAGGTCAAACTCGACAAGGCCTTCATGGATGGCAAGACCATTGCCGTGCAGCGCGCTACGTCCATGGATACCTACATTACCGACAACTTCCCCAACGCCACCATCAAGCGTTACGGCACCGCCGATGAAGCCTACCTGGATCTGAAGTCCGGCCGTGTCGATTACGTGATGGCCGACTCTGCTGCCATCAGCGATGGCTTGCTCAAGAAAGATGGTGGTGACGGCTACGAGTTCGTTGGCCCGAAACTGACCGATGCCAAGTGGTTTGGTGAGGGCGCCGGTATCGCGGTGCGCAAGGCCGACAAGGATCTGAAAGAGAAATTCAACGCCGCCATCCTGGCCCTGCGTGCCAACGGCAAATACAAAGAGATCAATGACAAGTACTTTGATTTCGATGTGTACGGTGAATAACAGGACGACAGGCTGACCCCAGTCAGTAGTCATCGGGCCCGCGGCTTTTCCCAAGAAAACGGCGGGCCCGATTGCGATGGAGTTGCACATGTTTGATTTGAAAGGATACGAAGCCTCCCTGCTGGAAGGTGCCTGGATCACCTTGCAGGTGGCACTGGCCTCCCTGCTGCTGGCGCTGCTGCTCGGTCTGCTCGGCGCACTGGCCAAGCTCTCCCCTTATAAGTGGGCGCGGGGCCTGGCTACCGGTTACACCACCCTCATTCGCGGTATCCCTGATCTGGTGCTGATGATGCTGCTCTTCTTCGGCGGCCAGGTGCTCATCAACAGCATCTGTACCTGGATCAACGAGCAATACAACGCCTGGTTGCTGTCGAGCAATCCCAATCAGGATTGGGTCTCCCTGGTCCCCGATTACGTCGATATCAGCCCCTTTGCCGCCGGGGTGGCCACCATAGGCTTCATCTTCGGCGCTTACATGACAGAAACCTTCCGCGGCGCCATCCTGGCGGTGGACAAGGGGGAGCTGGAAGCGGCTCGTGCCTTCGGCATGCGCGCCACCCAGGTGTTTGTCCGCATCCTGTTTCCGCAGATGATGCGCCATGCCCTGCCGGGTTTTGGCAACAACTGGCTGGTCCTGCTCAAGACCACGGCGCTGGTCTCCATCATCGGGCTCGATGACATGGTGCGTAAGGCGTCACTGGCGGCGGGTTCGACCCAGATGCCCTTCACTTTTTACATGGCAGTGGCCCTTATCTTCCTGGTGTTCACGGCTGTCTCCACCTCGGCACTGAAGTGGGCCGAGCGTCATTACGCCATCAAGACGAGGTAGGCCATGTCACCCTCCATGAATGCATCCGCTTGTTGCCAGGGCGCCGAGCGTCACTACGTTATGAAGACGAGGTAGGCCATGTCACCCTCCATGAATGCATCCGCTTGTTGCCAGGGCGCCGAGCGTCACTACGTTATGAAGACGAGGTAAGCCATGGACTTCTCGATAATCCTCAAAGAGTGGCCTACCTATTGGCAGGGCCTCTACACCACTGTGCTGCTGGTGGCCGCATCACTGGTACTCGGCCTCATGCTGGCGGTGCCGGTGGGCATCTTGCGTAACCACAAGAACTGGCTGATCAAGGGGCCTATCTGGGCCTACATCTACTTCTTCCGTGGCACACCGCTGCTGGTGCAACTGTTCATCATCTATTACGGTGCGGCGCAGTGGGAGTGGCTGAAAAACAGCGCGGCCTGGACACTGTTCGCCGAAGCCTGGTTCTGTGCCTTGCTGGCATTTACGCTCAACACCGGTGCCTACACCGCCGAGATAGTGCGTGGCGCCGTGATGAACATGCCCAAGGGGCAGATTGAAGCGGCCCAGGCGTTCGGCATGAGCCCTTGGCAGACCCTGACCCGGATCATCTTGCCCAACTCGTTTCGTCGGGCATTGCCAGCGTACAGCAACGAGGTGATCTTCATGCTGCAAGGCTCGGCGGTGGCAGGCATCATCACCATCGTCGACTTGACGGGGGCGGCGCGGATCATCAACTCCCGCTACTACAGCCCGTTCGAGGCCTTTATTACCGCAGGCCTGCTCTACATGATGCTGACCTTCATCATCGTCTGGTTGTTCAAGAAGCTGGAGTCCCGTTGGCACGCCCATCTGCGCCCCCGCACAGTCTGAACCATCGCCGAGGAACCATAAAAAAAGCCCGCAGCTGCGGGCTTTTTTATGGTTCTTATTCGCTTGGCATCGGGCTCAGCGGCCCAGATAGGTGCGGTCGAAGAAGGTGCTGACCCAGTGGGGTCGGTAGATGACGAGCAGGGTCATGGTCATGCCGTTGAGCAGCGCCTCGGGAAAGAGCAGCAATGGCCAGATGCTGAGGTAGTCATCGACGATAATCTGCCAGCTGTAGTCACCGTTTAGTCCAAGCAGCAGGGCGGTGGCCAGTACCTTGACCGAGATGGCAAGCGCCCCGCCGAGGAAGGCGGCGATAAAGAGGTAGATGAACAGGTGTCGCGGCAGCCAGGCCCAGCTTGCGAGAAACAGCAACCAGCTGGCCGCCACTGGCAGTGCTATGCCAATCAGGGCGTTCCAGCCAACGTTGGCCCACTCTTCTATTCCGGCATAGCTGAGCAGCATCAGGGTGAGGCAAGGCGCCCAGAGTGCCAGTCGCCAGCCGAGCAGCAAGGTCAGGCTGGTGATGCCGAGAAAGTGGATGGTCAGGCCATCATGGAGGCCAGCGCGCAGCAGCCAGAGCGGGATCAGGGTGATGGCGCTGCCGAGCAGCAAATGCTGATAGAGGGAGGTCATCCTCAGGTTGTGCCAGAGCGCGCGATGTACACTTGCGCCCAATAGTAATAACCAGAGGATCAGGGCCGCGAGCTGGCCTTCACTCATGGGGGCATCCTTGCCTTGGGGCCGCGGGTTGGCCGCGGCCGCATCAGGAGATCAGTATTTCACGTTGTCATGGTACTGGCCGAGGATGGCCTGGATCTGATCCATGGTCTCCCGTTTGGGAGGGTGAATACCGGTCAGTTCGTAGGTCTCTCCCAGCACGTCCCATTTATGCTTGCCAAGCTCGTGGTAGGGCAACAACTCAACCTTTTCTACCGATCCACCCAGCTCCTTGATGAACTGACCCAAGCCATGGGCGCTCTCTGGATCATCGGTCCAGCCGGGTACCACCACGTAGCGGATCCACATGTTCTTGCCCTTGGCGGCAAGATAGCGGGCGAACTCCAGGGTGTACTTATTGCTGACGTGGGTCAGGGGAATGTGCTTCTCGTCATTGATCTGCTTGATATCAAGCAAGACCAGATCCGTGTTGTCGAGTACCTGGTCGAGCATCTCGTCGTAGTGGCGAACGAAGCCGTTAGTGTCGAGACAGGTGTGGATCCCCTGGGCCTTGCAGGCCGCAAACAGCTCGGCAATGAAAGGCTGTTGCAACATGGCTTCGCCACCGGAAGCTGTCACGCCACCGCCAGAGGCATTCATGAAGTGGCGGTAACTGGTGAGATCCTGCATCAGCTCAGGAACAGTCACTTCCCGGCCACCCTGGGTGTCCCAGGTGTCGCGGTTGTGGCAGTACTTGCAGCGCATCAGGCAGCCCTGCATGAAGACGATGAAGCGTATTCCAGGACCATCGACGGTGCCGCAGGTTTCTACGGAATGAATGCGACCAATAACAGACATAGGGTACTCCAGCGTTTCGAGCAGGCCGTTATTTTATTACGAAAAGCCCTATAAAGCATACTTGTTTAGCTGGCTGGCAAAGGAGTCAGCAGACTCTCCAGTGCTTTGACCGGCAGTGGGCGACTGGTGAGGAAGCCTTGATAGTGCTGGCAGCCAAGATGCTTGAGTATGTCGAGCTGCTCTTGCTCTTCGACCCCTTCGGCAGTGACGGTGAAGCGAAACACCCGGGCCAGATCGAGAATGGCCTTGACGATGGCTCTGTCCTGTTCACTGTGCACCAGGGTATGAATGAAGCTGCGATCCAGCTTGACCTCGTCTGCCGGCAGATCGCGCAGATAGGCGAGGGATGAGTAGCCGGTGCCAAAATCATCGATGGAGAGCAAGATGCCGAGCTCCTTGAGCTGGTGCATGCGGGCGATACTCTCCAGCCTGTTCTCCAATACCACGGATTCGGTTATCTCCAGCAAAAGGCGGGAGGGGGGGACGCCGGTGTCGCGCAGTATGTACTCCACCTGTTGCACGAAACCTGCGGTGTGGAACTGGCGGGCACTGACGTTGACCGACAGGTGGGGGATCTTGTATCCCTGATTGAGCCAGAAACTGTACTGGGCGCAGGCCGTCTTCATCACCCAGTAGCCGATATCCTGGATGAGGCTGGTCTCCTCGGCGATGGGAATGAACTCCCCAGGCGGCACCATGGTGCCGTCGCTCCTCTGCCAACGCAGCAGGGCTTCTATGCCGGAGAGGGCGCCGTTGTCGACCCGGTACTGCGGCTGGTAGTGCAACAGCAGCTCGTGATTGCGCAAGGCATCGCGCAGCTGGTTGCTGATGGCAAGCTTGCTGCGCTCCTTTTCGGCCATGGCCTGACTGAAGAACACATAGCTGCCCTGTCCACCGCGCTTTGCCATGTGGGCGGCGGTATCGGCCTGTTGCATCAGGATCAGGTGATCCTTGTCCTCTCCCGAAAACAGGCTGATGCCAATCGAGGCGCTGCAATGCAGCTTGTGGGATTCGATGTCAAAAGGAGCCCGGAATTGGCCCATCAATTCGCGGGCAAAATGCTCTGCCAATATCTTGGCGGTCACATATCCCTGGCCCAGGGCGGTGAACAGCAGGGCGAACTCGTCCCCCGAGGTCCGGGCCAGCACCAGATTTTCCTGGGGCAGCTCCTTGAGGCGTACAACCACGGCCTGTAGCAACATGTCGCCATAGGCATGGCCCAGGGAGTCGTTGATTGACTTGAAGTTATCCAGATCGACCAGCAGCAGGGCTCCCCATTGACCATTGGGTTCGCTCAGGGTGCGATTGAGGGCATCGGTCAGGCTGCGGCGGTTATAAAGGCCGCACAGATCGTCGTAGTAGGCGAGCTGTTCTATATTGCGGGCCGCCTCCTTTTCCTTGCTGACGTCATAGAAGCTGCAGACCAGGTGGCCGATTTCGCCATGCTCATTTCTGACACCGCTCACCATCAATCTGACCGGGAACAGGTTGCCAGCCTGATTGAGACACTGCTCCTCCCCAATCCATAGCTCCTGACGGCGGACTGCCTGCCACACCTCCTCTTTGAGGCGATCGCCGTAATAGGGGGGGCGCAATCGGTCAATGTGCTGGCCCACCATCTCTCTCTCCTCAAAGCCGGTGATGCGGCAAAAGGATTTGTTCACCTTGAGGATGGTGCCTTGGCTGTCGGCCACCAGCAGACCATCGTGGGTATTGAAGGCGACCTCGGCCAGGCGCAGGGCATCGTCGGCAGCCAGACGTTGCAGCTCGATGGCGGCCCGCTTGGCCTGGGAGGTGAGCACGTCGAGCAGCGGCATGGGATCGGCCAGTGGCTGGTCAAGCAACAAGATGAGCTGACCTATGGGGCCTTGGTTCGGCAGGCTCAGGGGAATGCCGATGAAGGCCTTGGCATCGTGACTGAGCAATTTGGTGGCTCTGGGATAGCGCAGTGCCAGATCTTCGATATAGAGCGCCTGACCGTGGTGAAACAGCTCGGCGCTGGGGCCGGGATCCAGTCCCATGGCGGGCCAGTGTTGCGGTTCACCCTGGAGCCGGACATGCCGCGGTATGACCCAGAGATCCTTGCCCCTCGGTTGGTATTCACCCACCCACCCCAGGCTGGCGCCACTGATGTGGCAGGCCCAGCTCACCAGGGTTTCACAATAGTCGATGCCCGTCATCAGACTGAGTTCGCCGGGGAGGGACAGCGTCCGGGTGGCCTCGCTGCCCATCTCCTCAGCCTGAGGTTGCCAGTGGCCCAGTTGCTGAGCGCAGTGGCGCACCAGTTGCAACATCTCCTCGTTGAGCAGCGTGGGGGTCCGGTACTCCAGGCTGAGCACGCCGATGAGCTTGTCCTGGTCAAGCAGGGCGGCATCGAGGCGTGAGTGGACATTGTCCTCGCTCAGGTAGTAGTGCTGGCTGAGCATGGGTTGGTGGGCGGTTTCGGAGAAGCTCAATGCCTTGCGGGTGCGCAGGGCGCGAATGTAACGGCTGTCGCCTCGAATGGCCGCAAGCGGCATGGCTGCCGTGCCGGTATCGGCGCCATCCCATCCGAGAGAGAAGACGGGCGTGAGCTGTTCGCCGCCCAAGCTACCGCTGGCTTGGTAATGCCAGAGGGCGAGCCGGTCTGCCCCCAGGGTTTCTTTCAGGCTTTCGAGCATGGGAGCGAACTGCTGCTGCCCCGCCATCTGGCTGAATCTGGGCAGGTGAAGGGCAAGATCGGCAGTGACTTCCTGGGACTGAGCCTGCAGGCAGATGAGCCAGAAGGCATCCTGCTCGTGGGAGAGGGCAATCTGCCAGAGGATGCCGGCAAAGCGAAGATGCAACCGACCGCTTTGGCCGTTGGTCAGCATCTGCTCTATCGGGCCGCGCAGGGCCTCCGGCAACTGGGCAGGCCAGGGAGCTCTGGGTTCATCGAGCCAGTGCAGTGGGGTTTGCATCACATCCGTCAGGGCAA
The DNA here is from genome assembly GCF_051376105.1 of Aeromonas molluscorum. NCBI lineage: Bacteria > Pseudomonadati > Pseudomonadota > Gammaproteobacteria > Aeromonadales > Aeromonadaceae > Aeromonas > Aeromonas molluscorum. Next base: position 1,500,954 of record NZ_JBPQCY010000002.1, read on the forward strand.
CCAGTCGTTGGCTACGAGCGTCCAGGCGAAAGAAGAGGGGCGTGGACGAGGTGGGCACTGGTTGACGAAGTGCGATAGACGACATGAGGGAAAACATCCTGTTGAGCGACTGCCGGAGGGCCAAGAATACTGCATATTGCGTGCAAACAAAAATTCGTTGAAATCTAAATTAGCAAAGTCTAATGTGGTGGCAATCTATCGTTGACTGGAGTCTTGCTGATGAAACGGATCCTGATTGTTGGCGGTGTGGCTGGCGGCGCCTCGGCGGCGGCCCGCGCCCGTCGCCTGAGTGAAGAGGCCGAGATTGTAATGTTCGAGCGGGGCGAGTTTGTCAGCTTCGCCAATTGCGGTCTGCCATATCATATCGGTGGCGACATCTTGGAGCGGGATGCCCTGCTGTTGCAGACGCCACAGAGCTTCAAGCGCCGCTTCAATGTGGATGTCCGGGTCTTTCACGATGTGATTGACATCGACAGGGCAGGCAAGACATTGCTGGTGCGCAATCTGCAAACCGGTGAAGAGCGGCGCGAGCCTTACGATCAACTGCTGCTGAGCCCGGGGGCCGCGCCAATCCGTCCTCCTTTCCCCGGCATCGACAGCCCCCATGTCCATACCCTGCGCAACATCCCCGACATGGATCGCATCCTGGCGGCCCTGCACCACGACAAGCCGCGCCATGTCACCGTAGTTGGCGGCGGTTTCATCGGGCTGGAGATGATGGAGGCGCTGCATCAGCGCAAGCTTGCGGTCACCCTGCTGGAGCTCTCCGATCAGGTGATGGCGCCGGTCGATAAAGAGATGGCCAACCTGCTCCATGCCCGCATCCGCGAAGAGGGAGTCGACCTGCGCCTGCGTACCGGCCTTTCTGCCATCGAGAGTCTGGATGTGCAGGCCGAGAAGACGGCGGAGGTGCCGACTCCCCAACGTGGCGGCCTGCGCCTGACCCTGAGTGATGGCTCACATCTTGACACCGGCCTTTTGATCCTCGCCATCGGCGTCAAGCCCGAGACCCTGCTCGCGGCAAAGGCCGGGCTGGCGCTGGGGCCCCGCGGCGGCATCAAGGTGGATGCCGGCATGCGTACCTCGGATCCCTTCATCTATGCGGTGGGGGATGCGGTGGAGGAGACCGACTTCGTCACCGGCGAGTCCGTGCTGATCCCCCTGGCGGGCCCGGCCAACCGCCAGGGGCGCATCGCCGCCGACAACATGCTGGGGCGAAGCGAAACCTACAAGCAGACCCAGGGCACCGCCATCTGCAAGTTGTTCGATCTGGCGGTGGCGAGCACTGGGCTCAACGAGAAGCGACTGGTGCAGCTGGGCCTGCCGTTCGAGAAGGCTTATGTGCATCCGGGCAGTCACGCCGGTTACTACCCGGGCGCCCATCCGGTCAGCCTCAAGCTGCTGTTCGCCCCCGATGGCAAGATCTACGGTGCCCAGGCCATCGGCAAGGATGGGGTCGACAAGCGAATCGACGTACTGGCGGTGGCCCAGCGCGCCGGGCTGACGGTGTTTGACTTGCAGGATCTGGAGCTCACCTATGCGCCGCCATTCGGCTCGGCCAAGGATGTGGTCAACATGGTGGGCTTCGTGGCGAGCAACCACTTGAAGGGGGACACCATCCTTTGCCACGCCGCCGAGGTCAATGCCCGTCATTCTCATCAGATGGTGCTGGATGTGCGCAATGGCCCCGAACTCGACAAGCTGGGTCGCATCCCCGGAGCCCTGCACATCCCCCTCGATGAACTGCGCGGTCGCCTGAATGAACTGCCAAGGGATAAAGAGCTGCTCATCAGCTGCCAGGTGGGCTTGCGCGGCCACGTGGCCTGCCGCCTGCTCAGCCAGCACGGTTTCAAGGTGAAGAACCTCTCCGGCGGCTTCAAGACCTGGCAGATGGCGTCCCTGCTCGACCCCTCATAGCTTGCGAAGGCCGAGTCTGAGCGGGGGACCCTGCTCTTTCCCACTCGGTCAGCCGTGGCGGACTTGGCCTAGGCGGGTGAAGCCGTGCAGGCTCTTGCGCCGCAGGAAGTGGCTTTTCTTGATGGGATGGAAGACGAGAGGCCGCGCCAATGCCGCATTGGTGGCTTGCAGCCGGTTGAGCTGGGCTGCAGCCGGCTCAACCGTGTTGATTTGCAGGGTCAGCGGCAGCACGAGAGGCGCCATGGTGGCAGTCTGGGGGGAGGAGATAGCGATTTCGCTCTGGTCGTCCTCGAGAAGGTCCCGTGCCTTGGTAAACGCGATCAGCAGCTGCGGGGTCGCGCTTCCCTCTTCCAGTCCTTTGATAAGGGCGGTAAGGGCCTGATGAAACCCGGTCAGGGCCAGAGTAAAGCCAGGGTTGTGGCGCTTGGCGAGCAGGGTATCGAAGGAGAGTGTCGCCAGATTGGTTGGCAGGCGCAGGCCTATCTCGAGGTGGAAGCAGTCCTGACCACCTTGAGGCTGATAGCGGGACTCGGCCAGGTGAAGCAGGCGATCCAGGTAGTCATGGTCGGTGATGAGAATGCCATCGTGGGTCAGCGCCCACTCCCGGGCCAGGTACATGGAGAGGAGATTGGCCAGGCGCCGTGCCATGCGAATTCCCCCCTTCTCCTCGCTAGCCAGATGATGGGCCAGGCAGTATTGGTGCAGATGGGTCAACCCGGCCTGGGACGGGCAGAAGCAGTCGTGATTGGCGGCTTGTTGCCAGCGGGCGATGAGCGCCTTGTTGCCAAATACCCGGTGGCGGATAAAGGTCGGGGCGAGCAGGGTGCCTAGTTGTTCTATTAACTGGGGCGTGATGGCATCGAAGTCGGCGGCACTGGGCGGTGGCGCCAGCAGAGTGCTGCGATGGGCCAGTTGATTGAGCAGGGGCGGCAGTTGGCTCTGCTCGCTCAGGGTGAATACGAAGGCGAGCCGTTCCAGCCAGAGCAGTGCGAACTTGAGCCAGAGCTCATCGCGCACCTCCATGCCGGGGTAATAGATAAAGGTCTTCATCTCGAAGTGATCGCCGCTTGCGTCGTCAGTAACAGAGGAGGGGCAATATACCCAGTTCGTCCGGGCCCGGCAAATCGCGGCGCGGGCTGGCGAGAGGTGCAGGGCCCGCCATGGCGGCCGCTATGCCATGCCGGTAGGCGATGGCGGCAAGCTCTGCTATAATTCGCGCCCTTTTGTTGAGGTCACCCGAGTCAATGACATGAAGTTCATCATCAAGCTGTTTCCAGAAATAACCATCAAGAGCAAGTCAGTGCGTCAGCGTTTCACCAAGATGTTGCAGGGCAATATCCGCAATGTGTTGCGCCGTTTCGACGAGGACGCCCGCGTGCGAATGGATTGGGACAAGCTGGTGGTGAGCTCGCGCAACGATCACTTCCATGCCCGCTATCTGGAGACCCTGGCCTGTATTCCCGGCATCCAGTATTTCCTCGAAGTGAAACTGAGCACCTTCACCGACTTGCATGACATCTTCGAGCAGACTCGCGCCGTCTGGGGGGATCGCCTCCAGGGCAAAACTTTCTGCGTGCGGGCCCGCCGGGTCGGCAAGCACGACTTCAGCTCCCTGGAGCTGGAGCGCTACGTGGGCGGCGGCCTCAACCAGCATTGCGAAACCGCCGGTGTGCGTCTGAAAAAGCCCGATGTGCAGGTCAACCTGGAGGTGGAAAACGATGAGCTCTACATCATCAGCGCGGTGCACCATGGCCTCGGCGGTTTCCCCATGGCGACCCAGGAAGACGTGCTGAGCCTGCTCTCCGGTGGTTTCGATTCCGGGGTGGCGTCCTATCAGTTCATCAAGCGCGGTTGCCGCGTCCATTACTGCTTCTTCAATCTGGGCGGTGCCGCCCATGAGATCGGCGTCAAGCAGGTGGCCTATTACCTGTGGAGCAAATTCGGCGCCTCCCACAAGGTGCGCTTCACCGCCATCGACTTCGAGCCTGTGGTGGCCGAGATCCTCGAAAAAGTGGATAACGGCCAGATGGGGGTGGTGCTCAAGCGCATGATGATGCGCGCCGCGGGCCAGGTGGCCGATTACTTCCAGATTCCGGCCCTGGTGACCGGCGAGTGCGTGGGTCAAGTATCAAGCCAGACCCTCACCAACCTCAACGTCATCGATCGGGTGACCGACAAGGTGATACTGCGCCCGCTCATCACCTGGGACAAACCGGACATCATCAGCCAGGCGCGCCACATTGGAACCCTGGAGTTCGCTGAGACCATGCCGGAGTATTGCGGTGTCATCTCCAAGAAGCCGACCATCAAGGCCGTGCTCTCCAATATCGAGGCGGAGGAGGGCAATTTCGACTTCGGCATCCTGGACAAGGTGGTGGAGGAAGCCCGCCATCTGGATATTCGCCGCATAGGCGAAGAGACGTCAGCCCAGGTACAAGAGGTGGAGACCACGCAAGTATTGGCCGCGGACGAGGTCATTCTGGACATTCGTTCGAGTGACGAGCATGACGAGAAGCCGCTGGTGGTCGAGGGCCGTGAGGTGCTGCACATCCCCTTCTTCAAGCTGGCTACTGCCTTTGGTGACCTGCCGAAAGAGCAGACTTATCTGCTCTATTGCGATCGCGGCGTGATGAGCAAACTGCAGGCGCTCTATCTGAAAGAGCAGGGCTTTGACAACGTCAAGGTCTACCGCCCCTGAGCATCAGGCTCGGGGATGGTACGGCACCCCGCGATGCCGCCAATAAAAAATCCGGCCATGAGCCGGATTTTTTATTGCACTCGCCATGTCAGGGGCAGGGGACGGGCGTGAAAGTGGATTGACCCTGGCAACGCCAGCCCATCTGGGCCTGGCGCATCTGCCAGAGGTTGTCACTGCGAAACAGGGTAAGGATGTAGAGCATGTCATTCTTGCTGCCATCAAGGGCAACCGAGAGCACCAGATCATTATCCAGTTGTTGCGCCTGGATCTGGCTCGGTACGTCGGCATGGCCCACGAAGCGCAAGGCAATGGCCCTGTAGTCATTCACCCAGGTCTGCTTTTTATTGCTCGCCTGCCGGATCTGTTGGTTGAATTCCTGTACCGGCGTGGAGGCCAGTCGACCGAACAGAAGCTGGGCATTGGCGCCCATGGTGGTCACTATGAGCAGCAGCGAGGTGATGATCCCGAGTTTTTGCATGAAGGTTCCTGCCTGATAATGACTGCTCTCTATGACAACAGAAAAGCCCGCTTGGTTCAATCAGGCGGGCTTTCGTCATTCAGGCATGCACACTGGCGCAAGCGCCGAGCGCTAACCCCGTTGCAGACTGAAGGTTGGCAGGGAGAGGTGCCAGTAGATAGCGGCCACCCGCAGGCCAAATACCACCGCCATGCTGATAAACATGGCCAGCACCCTATCCAGACTGCACTCGAGTGCCACCGTATAGACGATGCCGCCGAGGATACAGGCGGTGGCGTAGATCTCCTTTTGCAGCACCATGGGGATCTCCCGGGCCAATACATCGCGGATCATGCCGCCGGCAACCCCTGTCATGGTGCCCATCAGTACGGCAATCAGGCCGGATGCGCCAAAATGGAGCGCCTTTTGGGCGCCGATCACCGTAAAGAGCGCCAGGCCAAAGGCATCCGCCACCGGTAGAACATACCAGGGCAGGCGCTTGGGCAGGCGAACCAGCCACATGCCCAGCAGGGCCGTCAGCAATATGACCCAGATATAGAGGGTATCGCGCACCCAGAATACCGGGGTGGCGCCGAGGATCATGTCACGAATAGTGCCACCGCCGATGGCGGTCACTGCCGCCAGTACCAACACGCCAAAGGCGTCCATCCTCAATCGGCCCGCAACCAGCACGCCGGAAAATGCGAACACGGCGGTACCGAACATGTCGCTGACATAGACAATCTGATCAACCAGGCTCTGCATGGAGAAACATCGACTCGAACAAAAGAGGGGCGCAGATTCTAGAGGCTGAACGAGCAAGCGCCAAGTCCGACCATGTGAAACTGAGAGATCTACCGTGCTTTCTGGGCCCTCAGCACCCTGATAGCAGGCTGGCGACGGGGGAGGCGACTGACCCGGCACATGCCCGCCGTGACCAGAAATTGAGTTCAGAGGTCATTTTTTTCGTTTATTTACTTAAGTCTGACCAGAGTGGACCGATACATAGGTTAAGCGGCGAGAATGGAACGAACAGCGAAAAAAAATCGCTAAAGTCTTCTGAAAAAGCGCCGTTAACCAGCACATATCAGGCACAGAAAAAAATAAAGCCTGAGTGAATTAAAGATAAAATTTAATAGCTTAGGAGAATAGTTATGAGTATGTACATCAATACCAACGTTTCGTCGCTCAACGCCCAACGTAACATGATGAACAGCACCAAATCCTTGGATACCTCTTACACTCGTCTGGCCTCCGGCCTGCGCATCAACAGCGCAAAAGACGATGCGGCCGGTCTGCAGATCTCCAACCGTCTGACCTCTCAGGTTAATGGCCTGGATCAAGGCAATCGCAACGCCAACGACGGTATCTCCCTGGCGCAGACAGCTGAAGGCGCCATGGATGAAGTGACCGGCATGCTGCAGCGCATGCGCACCCTGGCGCAGCAATCTGCCAACGGCTCCAACTCCGACAAGGACCGTGAGGCTCTGCAAAAAGAGGTGGATCAGTTGGGAGCCGAGGTCAACCGTATCTCAACAGCAACCACCTTTGCGGGCACCAAGCTGCTTGATGGTTCTTTCGGTGGCACCTTCCAGGTCGGTGCGGATGCCAACCAGACCATCGGCTTCAGCCTGAGTCAGGCTGATGGCTTCAGTATCTCCGGGATCGCGACAGCGGCGGGAACCACGGTTAATGTCATATCCGGTCCTGCAGGCAGTGTTTCGACGCCTACCGGTATATCCGCCATCTTCGCTGGTGGCAGTGCTGGCGGCATCAGTATTAGTTCTCAAGGAAATGCTCAGCAAGTGCTGGCAGCTGCCGATGCCATGCTGGAAGTGGTCGATGGCAAGCGTGCCGAATTGGGTGCGGTGCAAAACCGGTTGGATTCCACCATCCGCAACCAGGCCAATATCTCGGAAAACGTATCGGCAGCTCGCTCCCGGATCCGTGATGCGGACTTCGCGACCGAGACCGCCAATATGACCAAGCAGAACATACTGCAACAGGCGGCCTCCAGCATCCTGGCACAGGCTAACCAGCGTCCTCAGTCCGCGCTCTCCCTGCTGCAGAACTAAATTTTAAGCAAAAGAAAAGGGCGGTTGTTCAGGCCGCCCTGGTAAAGAAGATGGAACAATGGGGTGTTCGGATATACGCCTTGTTCTATCAACAGAGAAAATCTCTTATTGGTACTACCCCTCTAGTGTCGCGCAGATTGTTCGGTCTGTCACATCAGAGGTTGTTCTCCTGAGCGTAAGCTCTTCTTTGGCCGACACTGTCGGCCTTTTTTATGGGCGCCGGAAAACCGGCGACTGTAAATTGAAAGCATGAACCATGCCAATATCAAGTGGATAGAGCGTGTGGCATGCCTTTCCATTGGCGCAGCGTCATGGCCAGCGCTTGGCCGCTGCTGTGTTGATCCTCTATCCCCTTGTCTTGTCTCTTCCCTTGGTCAGGAGGAGAGTGTTTGCCGCTGAAAGCCTCAGGGCGGCAATTAATTACCTAAAGCTTCCGATTGTGCAGCCGTTACAGAGTGTGAAGCAAATTGATGGGGTGTTCGGAAAACCAACATTTGCGCAACTGCGGGTCCTATGTCTGTTCAAACAAGGGACCCGCCAGATGGTACAGCCCCGTTCAAGCTGTCCGTCTGAACGGTGGGTCCCTGGCTGCATTGACGCAAGCAGAACCCGCAGTTTCTTGTTCATCAGGAGAAATCTTTTATGGCCATGTTTATCAACACCAATACATCATCATTGAACGCCCAGCGTAACTTGATGAACACCAGCAAGTCGTTGGATACCTCATATACTCGCCTGGCATCAGGCTTGCGCATCAACAGTGCAAAAGACGATGCGGCGGGTCTGCAAATTTCCAACCGTCTGACCTCTCAGGTCAACGGCCTGGATCAGGGCAACCGCAACGCCAATGATGGTATCTCCCTGGCGCAGACCGCCGAAGGGGCCATGGATGAAGTGACCGGCATGTTGCAGCGCATGCGCACCCTGGCTCAGCAATCTGCCAACGGTTCCAACTCCGCCAAGGATCGTGAGGCACTGCAAAAAGAAGTCGATCAGCTGGGGTCCGAGATCAACCGCATCTCTACTGACACTACTTTTGCCGGTACCAAGTTGCTCGACGGCAGCTATTCTGGGTCCTTCCAAGTCGGTGCCGATGCCAACCAGACCATCGGCTTTAGCCTGAACCAATCTGCTGGTTTCAGTATCTCCGGTATTTCGGCTGCGGCTGGGACGTCAATCACCACGGCTACTGGGGCGACTGTATTGGTCTCCGCTATCTTTGTCGGTGGCAGTGCAGGTGGTATCAGTATCAGTAGCCAGAGTAACGCTCAGAACGTTTTGGCTGCCGTCGATTCCATGCTGGGTGTGGTGGATGGCAAACGTGCTGAGCTGGGTGCGGTACAAAACCGTCTGGATTCAACCATCCGCAACCAGGCCAATATCTCCGAGAACGTATCGGCTGCACGCTCCCGTATTCGTGATGCGGATTTTGCCACCGAAACCGCCAACATGACCAAGCAGAACATCCTGCAACAGGCCGCTTCCAGCATCTTGGCGCAAGCCAACCAGCGTCCGCAGTCAGCACTGCAACTGCTGGGTTAAGCAGGCGGATTTCACCGTTCTGATAGCGTAAAAAGGTGTTCAAATGAACACCTTTTCTATTGGTAAAGAAATTTTTTTCATACTTCCCGCGGGTTGTGCAGAACGCTCTTCTTGTCATCCTCGAGATTGTTCTTGTGGGAATGATCTCTGCCTCGGCCAACGATGGGCGGCTCTCATATCTGACGGCAGAAAACGGCGCCCCATTATTTCCCGCAATCTCCCGCATCAATAGCGTCAGCAAATATCTCCATGGAGGGGCTCTGTGAGGGGCATGCTCCATTTCCGGGATTTCCGGGCCATCATGGTGGCCTTCCTTTGCCACTCTGAGCAGTAAGGCGGAAGGTGCTTGCCTCTTTGTTGATTAGGGTGGCAATAAATGTCCTAAAGCTTCTGATGGGGCTGCCGTTACAGAAGGGGAAGCAAATCGATGGGGTGTTCGGAAAACCAACATTTGCGCAACTGCGGGTCCAATGTCCGTTCAAACAAGGGACCCGCCAGATGGTACAGCCCCGTTCAGGCTGTCCATCTGAACGGTGGGATCCTGACTGTGTGACACAAGCAGAGCCCGCAGTTTCTTGTTCATCAGGAGAAATTTTTTATGGCCATGTTTATCAATACCAACACTTCATCATTGAACGCCCAGCGTAATTTGATGAACACCAGCAAGTCGTTGGATACCTCCTATACCCGCCTGGCATCGGGTTTGCGTATCAACAGCGCCAAGGACGATGCGGCAGGTCTGCAGATCTCCAACCGTCTGACCTCCCAGGTCAATGGGCTGGATCAGGGCAACCGCAATGCCAACGACGGCATCTCCCTGGCGCAGACCGCTGAAGGGGCCATGGATGAAGTGACCGGCATGCTGCAGCGTATGCGCACTCTGGCCCAGCAATCTGCCAACGGCTCCAACTCCGCCAAGGATCGTGAGGCACTTCAAAAAGAAGTGGATCAGCTGGGTTCCGAGATCAATCGTATCTCCCAAGACACCACCTTCGCTGGCACTAAACTGCTGGATGGTTCTTACGCGGGGAATTTCCAGGTGGGCGCGGATGCTAACCAGACCATCGGCTTCAGCTTGAGTCAGGCTGGTGGTTTCAGTATTTCAGGCATTGCGACCGCGGTATCTGCATCAGGTGGCGCTGCAGTCGGAAGTATCTTCACCAGCGGTTCCACTGTCGGTGGGATCAGTATCAGTAGCCAGAGTAATGCTCAAGATGTTCTGGGTGCAGTCGATGCCATGCTGGAAGTTGTTGATGGCAAGCGTGCCGAGTTGGGTGCGGTGCAAAACCGCCTGGATTCGACCATCCGCAACCAGTCCAACATTTCCGAAAACGTCAGTGCTGCGCGCTCCCGTATCCGGGATGCGGACTTCGCGACTGAGACTGCCAACATGACCAAGCAGAATATCCTGCAACAGGCTGCCTCCAGCATCCTGGCTCAGGCCAACCAGCGTCCGCAGTCAGCCTTGCAACTGTTGGGCTAAGCCGATACCGCAATCCAACACTGATTAGGAGGAGCAGCAGATGGCCACTGAATCGATAGTCATGCCCTCTGTTACTTCGACGCTAACTCAACATGGCGGCCCTCAGGTCGCCATGTCTGTTTCTCCGCCAGTCTCTGGTGGGGATAATGTGGTCGAACAAACAAGTGTCGAGCCGACAGCGAAGTCATCGCAGGAGGCGCCAGCGCACATCAAGGCGTCGGCATCGCGTATGGAAAAGGCTCAAATAGAGAAACAGGCCCAGGAATTGCAAGAGAAACTGGCCAATTTGAGCAAGGTAAAAGGCTGGACCATTGATTTCACTCTGATGCCTGAGCTCGATCAACCCGTGATCAAGGTGATTGATGCCGATACCAAACAGGTGATTCGCCAGATACCGAGTGAAGAGATCCTCTTGATAAATAAGAGGTTACAGGCCATGGAACAAGCTGGTGACGATGGGGTCAACCTGTCTGGCCTGCTGTTTGATGGGCAGGTATGAACGTATTTTTAAGCTGATTGACAGGAGCATGTTATGGCGATTACCTCGGCAGGTGCAGGATCGGGTATTGATCTTGAAAGTGTGATCTCGGCGAGTGTCGCCGCCAGAAAGGCTCAGTTGCAGCAGCCGATCATCACCAAACAAAACAGCACCCAAATCACCTTGTCTGGTGTCGGCCAGCTCAAGTCTTCTATCTCTGCCTTCACCGATATCCTCGACAAGTTGAGTGCCCCTGGCGCTTTCAACAAACGCGCCATCAATATCACGCAGGATAAAGATGATCCTGTGCTGAAAATGGAGAGCAAGAGCGGTGGCTCCAACGGTCAGTACAATATCACCGTCAATAAGTTGGCACAGACGAGCCGGCAGGAAGGGGTGTTCGATAGTTCAACGGCCGCATTGATCACTCAGGATGGTCAGCTGACGTTCAAGGCGGGTGACAAGACATTCAAGGTGGATGTGAAAGCGGGCGATACCCTGCAAGATATCCGCAAGAGCATCAACAGCAATGGGGATAACTTCGGGCTTAGCGCCAACATCGTCAATACCGCAGACGGCAAGGCCAAGCTCATCATCGACTCGGGCGTGTCGGGAGATGGCAAGGATCTGACCATCAGCGGTGACAACGCTGAGCTGGATCTCTTCTCGACCGGCGCCGCGGGCAGTGCCATGAGCCAGACTCAAGCCGCTGGCAGTGCCGAGATAGTCGTCGATGGCAATGTCCTCAAGAGTGATACCAATGTTTTCGATGACACCATTCAGGATTTGAAACTGACTGTGCTGCGGGTCTCCGACAAGGATGGCAATGGCGACCTGAAGTCCAACAAGGTTGATATCACCACTGACAAGACCTCCATCCAGGAGCTGGTGCAGCAATTTGTCGATGGTTATAACGCCTTGCAAGACAAGATAGGAACACTCGGCAAACGCAGCAGCTTTGTAGGGGGAGTGAAGCAGGATGACGGCGGAGCCCTGTCCGGGGATTCGACCACGCGAGCCATCAACACCTATATGAGCAATTTGGTGGTCAGCCCTTCAAGTAGCAGCTCGACCTACTCGACCATCTTCGAGATTGGCATGAAGATGGATAACAAGGGTAAGTTGTCCCTGGATAAAGAGAAATTTGGTGAAGCGGTCGACAAGAACTTCGATCAGGTCGTCGCATTATTTGGTAATGAAAATGGCCTTGCTGGTTCTCTGAGCAAAGGGCTGAAAGAGTATACCAAGTCAGGGGGGATGCTGGCGCAGCGTACCGATACGCTCAACTCTGACCTGCGTAGTCTGAATCAAAAACAGGTCACCTCCAATGCACAGCTAGTGAAATATGAGGCGTCGCTACGTGCTCAATATGGCAGCCTGGATGCATTGCTTGTAAAAATGAATAACTCTGCATCTGCTCTGTCGTCATTACAAATCAACAATAAGAATTGATAGAGAGTTATATCGCGAGGACCCATCTGATGTATAACCGTAATCTGAAGGCATATAAGGCGACCAGCATAGCGGCTGATTTGGCGGTTGCCGATCCTCATCGTGTCATTCAGTTGATGATGCAAGGTTTTCTCGAGCGTCTGGCCCAGGCCAAGGGCGCCATAGAGCGGCATGACATGGAGGCAAAGTCGATTGCCGTCTCCAAGGCGCAAGGGTTGCTGCATGGCTTGCAGGATGCGCTGGATATGAGTCAGGGAACGATATCCGAAGATTTGCTCGGGCTTTATTCCTATATGGATGAACGTATCTGGGATGCAAGCTTGGGGCGAGATGCCGCACCGCTCGATGAAGTCATGGGCCTGATGGTGACGATCAAGTCCGGTTGGGATCAACTGCCTGATGCAGAAAAAAACCAAGGCTATCAAATGAGAAGACAGCAGGGCGAGCTGTGATAGTTACACTAACCTCCCTTGATGACGCATTAACGGAAAATGCCCGTTTAATGGCGCTGCTCTTGCAACAGCAGCGCTATGACGAGGCGCTGCAGTGCATGGATGATCGACTGATGTTGATCACGCGCTTAGTGCAGCAAGCCAAAGAGAATCCGATGCAACAGCAAGACATTGCAGCCTTGGCCGCCAAGGCTGCCGTGCAGGAAGAGCACATGCAAGCTATGGCTGCCAGTCATCATCAGAGTGTCTTCAAACAACTGGCTCAAATTGGCACAGCCAATAAGGCTGGGCAAGCGTATCGCGTGAACAGCAAGGAGTTTTGATGTCAGTCAATATGGATGCGGCCCTGGCAAAAGCTGAACAGGAGGCGCAACGACTGCAGCAGCAAGCAGAGCAGGAAGCCGCCATGAAGGTGGCGTTGCCTCTTCGCTTTACACAGAATATGGCGGCATTTCGGCAATATATTCCCCACATTGCCGACATGTATGAGGCTTATCAGCCCGCCCGCCCATTCAAATTTTTCTGCAGTGAGAACGGTCAACCCAATCTGGCCTGGCTCGATGATGATGTAGCCGTTTATGGTGCCGAACCCTACCTTATTTGCGAGACGCTGGTGCAAGAGTTCATGGAAAAAGGGGGGTTATCCAAGTTCTCTTTCAGTCAGGAGGCCAATCCCCTTGGCTTCATGCATGTTGAATACCTCAATAAATTGAATGCTTACCTGGACGAGATATCCATCAGGGAAGATATGCTGAGCCATGTCCCCAATGAGGTACCAAGTGCTCTTATCTTCGGGGTAGGTCTGGGTTACCACCTTGGTTATCTCTATGAGCGGTGCAAGATTGGCACTCTCTTCCTGTTTGAGCCGGATTTGGACCTATTCTACGGGTCGCTATTTTGCTTTGACTGGGCACCACTACTGGCTTACTTGCACCAGGAGAATCTGGGGCTGCACATCCTGCTGGGGCAAGATGAAGAAACCATAGTGAAGGACTTTTCGTCGGCTATTCACAGCCGGGGTTCTTTCCTGATCGCCAATGCTTTCATCATGTGGGGCTATCAGTGCGACAAGATAAAAAAACTGATTGAGAAGGTACAGCAAGAATATTATCTGCTGGTAATGGGCTGGGGTTTCTTTGACGACAACCTGATTGCACTGTCTCATACCATCAATAATATCGAACGTGCAGTCCCTTTCTTGAAAAAAGAGCACAGAATCTCATCAAAATATCAGCGAACGCCCATATTTATTGTCGCCAATGGCCCTTCGCTGGATAGCGCTATTGCTACCCTCGAAAAAAATAAAGACAAGGCCGTTATCGTCTCTTGTGGCAGTGCCATATCAGCCTTGCACAAGATAGGTATCAAGCCGGACATTCACGTTGAAACGGAGCGGACCAAGATTGTCTATGACTTCCTGGTCAACTTGAACGATCCAGATTATCTGCGGGATATCTTGTTCCTGAGCACGGATGTGATCCACCCTGATTGCGCTTCGCTATTCAATCAATCAGCGCTTGTCTTCAAACTTGGTGAGCCTGGCGTCGTGCTCTATCATAATTACTTCTCGCACTTGGCCGCTAGTGCAGCCCTCGGTGGTGTTAACCCTCTGGTGGGCAATATCGGTGTCAGCGCTCCCATCCATCTTGGTTTTAAAAACCTTTATCTGTTCGGTCTTGATAACGGCTACAAGAACAAGGGACATCATCATTCAAAGCTCAGCTCCTATTATAACAATGAGGAGAGTGCCGGGGCGCTGGGTGACATGATGTATGGTGATAGCCAATGGCAGCGGGAAGGGAATTTTGGCGGCACCATTATCAGCAATGCCATGTTTGACACCTCTCGCCGGGTGATCGAACAAGTACTGGCCACCAATGAAGATGTTCGATGCTTCAACTGCAGCGATGGCGCCAAGATTGAGAAGACCAGAGCCTTGCCAAGTGTTGAGATCAGCCTCTCTTCGCCTGTAGACAAGACGGCCCTGCTGGCGGAGATCACTGCGCTCTGTGCCCCCATCCCCTTGTCCAAGCAAGACTTCTCTTCGCTGCTTGACGTCGAGTTCTTCAATATCTTCATCGACAAGATGGTGGCCGAGTGGCGACAGGAGTTCTCATCTCGAAATGAGCTGAATCAGCTGATGTTGCGTAACTTTGGCTATCTTGCTCAGATCGCCGCCACTCGGCAGCAGCATATCTCCCAAACCATGATAGGTTCGATGAATTATGTGTTTACTCTGCTGAGCTCCATTCTCTATTCATTCGAAGGTGAGGAAGAAACGCTGGAGTTGATGAAACCGGCTATCGATTTATGGCTGGAGTTTTTATCGAAGGCGAGAGAAATGTACCCAAGGGCACTCGACAGTGTCGACATGATAGATAGTGAAGTGATGGCACTGTTTAGAAAATAAAAGCAGAAGCATTCAGAAAGTAAGAGCAAAAAATAAAATACCGACCCGAAGGTCGGTATTTTTTATCTCTTCGGGTAGGGGTTCTGTGCCGCGAGCAGCCTCGCATCCTTACGCAATATCTGTACCGAAATCAGTGCATCCGGCTCCAGTTCAGCACTGCCATCGTGGTGTTGTACGTGTTCAAACAGACGATGGTAGCCAGGATGCCAACCAAACAACTCTCCGTAGTTCATCTTGTAGCTGAAAAGATTGGCGTGGTGCTGGTAGTCGTTCCGATAGTGGCCCGCCGGGGGGTTGAAATCCATGATGGTCATAAGGCCCCTGTCAGCCAGCAAAGCATCACTGCCAGCGGCAATCTTGAACAGATCCTGCGGGTCGCAAAGGTAGAGGCAAAATCCGAAGATGATAAGGTCAACGGGCTCTATCTCGGGCAAGCAATCGGCGGTGCCCACGGTGAGGTGCAACCCAGGATAGCGAGAGAGTCCATCCTGGATGGCGCTGCTTGAAGGATCCACTCCATAGCAATAGGCACCATAATGTTCGGCCAGCAGCGCCAGTCGCCAGCCATTGGCGCAGCCTATCTCCAGGATCCTGGCGGGTTTGCTCCCTAGATATTGCAGCGCCTTGAAGATGGGATCGCTCGTGAGCGATTTGTCGAGAATGGCGGCTTTGTTTCTCTCATACCACTCGTTCCCTTCTTGCGCCATAAAGACACTCTTCTGTTTCATGTTGTGCTCCTTGGCAGCTCAGGAAACCAATGACCAGTCCAGCGGCGTACCTGCTGGAATATCCTGGTTGGCGCGACGTCCCAGCAGGGAGGGGAGGTGGACCGGGGGCAACCCATGAGCTGGTCGAATGGATCGCAGATTAAGCGGAGTGAACTCCTCGCCAGCCTTCATCTCCTGACAGACGAAGAGTGAACGTGAGAATTGCCGGTTCAGGGTGGCCTTGGCACTGAGGCTGTAATTGACCTCACCCAGGGCAGCCTCTACTTGCCTTATCCCCTCGACCATCTGCGTAAATTCTGCAGGCGTCATGGAGAATGAAGCATCCGGACCACCCAATTCACGATCCAAGATAAAATGTTTCTCGATCACTTGAGCGCCCAGCGCAGCAGCGGCCATGGCGACGGCCTGCCCCATGGTATGGTCCGATAGCCCAACCTTGACACCAAATGTCTGTCGCATATTGGGCATGGTGAGCAGGTTGGCCTCCTCTACCGGGGCGGGGTAGGAGGAGGTGCACTTGAGCAGGGTGATGTCATGATTGCCCATGCGGCGGCAGGCCTGCATGGCGGCATCGATGTCGGCCAGGGTCGCGATGCCGGTAGAGATGATCATCGGTTTTCCCTTGCTGGCCGCATATTCGATCAGGGGAATGTCGGTGATTTCGAACGAGGCGATCTTGTAGAGGGGGACATCAAGGTCTTCCAGAAAATCGACCGCTGTGACATCAAAGGGGGTGGAGAAGAAGACGAGCCCCTCTTTGCGGGCCTCGGCCTGGATGGCGGCATGCCACTCCCAGGGGGTATAAGCCTCCTGATAGAGCTTGTGGAGCGTGGTGCCATCCCAGATGGTGCCCTGATTGATCTGGAAATACTCATTGTCACAATCAAGGGTGATGGTGTCGGCCGTGTAGGTCTGGATCTTGATGGCATCGGCACCACATGCCTTGGCCGCGCGTACCGTCGCCAGCGCCGTCTCCAGGGAGTGGCCATGGTTGGCAGACAGTTCGGCGATGATGAAGCACCTGTCCGGATTGATGGCGCTAGCCATGGCTTGGATCATGAATGTGTCCACTCCTGTTCAGTGATCCCCATCAGCACGAGATCGACATGGTTTGTTGTTTGGGGGCGATAGACCGCCTCCCGCCAGGCGCCTTCATGGCGAAAGCCTGCTCTCAGATAGGCTTGAATGGCTCTTTCATTGTCCGCCGCGACTTCCAGCTTGAGGGTGTGCAGATGGGCGACTTCGAAGGCGAGCCGGTTGACGGCGGTCAGCAGGCGCGCGCCAAGCCGTTTCTCGCTGCGCCAGGGATTGCGATAGATCCCGAGCCAGGCCAGGCGATTGTGCCAGTCCAGGCGGTGCAGGGAGAGTACCCCGAGGATCCCTTGAGGGTCCTGGCAGAGGTAGTTCAGGTTGCGAGTTGCCTGGTGTTGGCGTGCCATGAAGGCGCGATGCGCCTCCAGGCTGATGTCACCCCCTGTGTTCATCCAGCGTGCAATCTCCGGATGGTTGCGCATCTGCCAGACCGCCACTATCTGCTGCTCGTTCAGCATGGCGAAAGGGATGAGGGTGACATCTGCCAGCTCGAAGCGCTGCTGCAGATCTATCTCTGGTTGAGCCATGAGATCGCCTCCAGTGTGCCGTTTCCTGCCATCAGCGTTTGCAGCTTGCGTGCTCGTCGGGTGCGTTCGTTCGGTGCAGCCAGTCTTGCCAGCCTTTGTTCCAGCTGGGAGAGCAAGCCGGCATCATGCCACCAGCCGCCGGGGAGGAAGGCGTCCGGGCCGCACCAGCCAGCCAGCTGACTGGCCTGGTTGTCGGCAACGCCGACAAGGATGCCCGGCAGACCACAGCGCGCCAGCTCATAGGTCACCTGTCCGGCACTGCTGATGGCCAGATCGCAACGACACATGAGAGCGGCCATCTGGCTGGCATCGAGGCGGTGATGTTGCCTGCAGCCCGATAGTCGCGGATCGTGCTCCCGGATGACGACGTCCAGCACCACCTCCGGACAGTGCTGGCTTAGCCAGCTGACCAGCCTTGGCGTCAGGTCGCGCACGTCGGTTCCCCCCATGATGATCAGGATGCGCTCGATGCGCTCGGGAACTCGGGTTCGGGCGGTAACGGACCAGAACGGAGGGCGCAGGGGTTGCCAACCCGGCCCCCACTGCCAGGTGGCGGCACCGCACTTGTTGCCTGGGGTACCGGGGCTGGCATGGATCACCATCCCCTCTGGATAGTCCAGGCGCTCGGTATCATCGAGGTAAATAACCCGCACACAACCCGCCGCTATGCTCTGCAGTGTCGTCAGGCTCGCCGAATAAGAGTCGACAATAGCGACCGCCTGCTGCGGGGAGATGGACTGTTGCTGCCAGTTGCCCCAGTTCACGGACTCCTCCTTGAGCATGGCGCTGGCAAGATCATCGCCCTCGACCACCCAGTGGACAGTGCCGCCCTGTTGCCGCCAGGCGGCGGCATAGGCGCTGCAACGACTGAGGTGACCCAGACCCCGACGCTTGTCCCCTTCGCTGAAAATCCATAGGGGCAGCACTCAGCGCACCTTGAACACCGGCTGGATCGGCTCGCCATCCAGAGATTGATGGATGGCCTTGTCGGCATCCAGACGGATAAGCACTGGCAGCACCTCGGCATAGACGCTCAGCAGGGTGTGAACGTCCTGCTCGCTGTGGGCGAGATTGAGGTTGTGGCTGCCGAGGCTGAGGATGCCCCGTTTGCACAGCTCCTGGATGAAGTAGCTTTTCAGCAGCCAGCTGGAGTGGTTGGCCGAGTCGCCGATCAGCAGGAAGCTCCAGCTCGGGTGACCGGCGCTTTGCAGCCAGCTCGGGGCGTTTATTTGTTGCAGCAGTGCGTTGAGCCCATCGAGCAGTTGCTGGCCCCGCTCGGCCAGTCGTGCTGGCACGTCGAGCAGGCGCATCTTCTTGATGACGGCGTTGGCCGCCGCCAGGGCGATGGCATCGCCGCCGAAGGTGCCGGAGAAGAAGATATCCTCCATGCGGCCCATGTACTGGCGGCGGCCTACCACGGCGGAGATGGGGAAACCGTTGGCCATGCCCTTGCCAAAGGCGGCCAGATCCGGAATGACCCCGAACAGGGTCTGGGCGCCGCCGAGGTGGAAGCGAAAACCGGTGATGGTCTCATCGAAGATGAGCAGGGCGCCGTGCTCGTCGCAGAGCTGGCGCAGCCCGGGCAGGAACTCGGGAGTGGGCCAGGCGACGTTCATGGGCTCCAGGATCACGGCGGCAAACTCGCCGGGATGGGCCTCCAGCTGGGCCTTGAGGGAGCCCAGATCGTTGTAGTCGAAGCGATGGGTCAGTTCGCGTACGCACTCGGGTACCCCCAGGTGGCGAGTGGTGGAGCCGATGTACCAGTCCTGCCAGCCGTGGTAGCCGCAGACGGCGACCCGCTCCCGACCGGTGACGGCGCGGGAAAGGCGGATGCAGGCGGAGGTGGCATCGGTGCCGTTCTTGCCAAAGCGCACCATCTCGGCACAGGGGATAAGCTCGATCAGCTGTTCGGCAACCTCGGTTTCCAGCCGATGGGGAAGGGAGAAGATGGAGCCCAGATTGAGTTGTTCCAGCACGGCCTGGTTTATATCCGGGTCGCAGTAACCCAGGCTGATGGCCAGCAGGCCACTGGCAAAGTCCAGATAGTCGTTGCCATCCACGTCCCATACCCTGGCACCCTGGCCGCGCTCGATAAAGAGCGGGGCGGCGCCGTAGGGGAAGCAGAGGCGGCTCTTGGAGAAGGTCTGGGAGCCTAAAGGAATGCTCTGCTCGGCCCGGGCGGAGAGCGCCAGTGAATGCTGATAACGTGAGGTCATGAGTGGTTCTCCTTGGCCAGCGAGCTTGCCAGCCCCTCATTGCGTTGATGTTGAGTGTTCAGGGTCGCAAGCGCCGGCTCCCGCGCCAGCAAGGCGAGAATGTCGTCGGTGGCAAAGGCCGGGTTGGACGGGTAGAGGCGCTGATATATCTGCTCGACCAGGGCGAAGTCGGCGGGCTCGTCCACCGTCCAGCGCAGGTGGGCCAGGCTGGGGGTGCGGCTCAGTGTCCCTATCTTGAACTGATCCGCATGCTGGCGGATGTAGTAGGTCACATGCTCGCGCTCGGCCGGGCTCTGGGCGCGTTCGGCCAGCAGGTCGAGGGTAGTGGCGCTCAGGATCTCCGCATCCAGTCCGTCCGGGTAGCTGGGATCCCAGCAGTTGCTGCTGTAGTCGTAGCCGCCGGCCAGATGAAGCTCGATGAGTGCATCGATGAGGGCGGGATCCGCGAGGGGGCAGTCGCCGGTGAGCCGGACAATCTGGCTGGGGCCAAAGGGTTGCGCCGCCAGATGAAAGCGCAGCAGCACGTCGTCCAGGGGGCCGCGAAAACAGGGAACATCCAGCTCTGTGCAGAGCGCCGCTATGGCGAGATCATCGGCCTGGTCACTGGTGGCAACCACCAGCTGATCCAGTCTGGCCGAGCGCTTGAGCCGTTCAATCTGGCGGGCGAGCATGGGGGCGCCTAGCAGGGGCTTGAGCACTTTGTTTGGGAGCCGGGTTGAGTTGGCTCTGGCTTGTAAAATGCCAAGGATCATGATGAACTCCAGAGTGCAGGGTTGATGAGGGCCGGCTCGTCACAGGCGAGGGCAGCCAGCTTGTTGTCATGGCACGGATGCAGATGGGCATAGGCCGATGCGATCGCCGCCAGCTCATGGGCATGACAGACCCCTACCACGAAGCGGCTCACTTGGGGCAGGGCCGGGATCAGGGAGAGCGCCTTGTGGAGGGGGGAGCTGTGGGGCTGCCACCCATCCAGCCGCGCCAACTGTTCGCTGAAGGGGTGAAAATGGTCGGGACGCAGGTCCGGCTGCATCAACAAGAGGCCTTGCAGGAAGAGGGAGCGAACATGGATTTCACACCCCAAGTTCTGCAATCGGTCGAGCCAGCCCGAGCGTAAAAAACGCTGATCGAGCAGGTTGGCAGGCAATTGCACCAGCTCCAGGGGGTAACCCTGCTCCAGCCACAGTGCCAGCTCCTCGGGGGAGTAGACGGAGACCCCTGTCTTGCCCACCTTGCCCTCTTGCTGCAGTGTCGCCAACGCCTCGAACAGGGCAGGGCTGGCATCCTGGCTGCGATGCAGCAGCAAGCCATCCAGCCTGGGGCGTCCCAATCGTTGCAGGCTGGACTCCACATAGGAGTCTACGTCTTTGGCGTCGATGCCCGGTGCTAGCTTGGTGATGAGCTGAAAGTCGTTGGTGCTGTGCATCCCGAGCCTCGCCTCTGCCTTGCCATAGGCCTGAGCCGTGTCCAGGGTATCCACGCCCAGCTTGCGCGCCAGGGCCAGTATGGTGTCGAGTTCGTCATCCGCTACCTCGCCCGCGCTATTGCTGATGCCATAGGCGAGCCCGAACTGCACAGTCCCCAAGGCTAGGCGCATAGTACCCGCTCCAGGGCCTCGACGACCTTGTCCTGCTCGGCCTGCGAGAGCGTTGGGAAAAGAGGGAGGCTGATGGCTTGCCGATAGTAGGACTGGGCACCGGGGTAATCGGCCGGGTCATGGCCGAGATCACGGTAATAGGGCTGGGCCGGAATGGGCATGTAGTGGACGTTGACGCCGATGCCGGCCTCCCTCAGCTGCGCAAACACCCGGTCCCGGTCGGCGACCTGGACCACATAGAGGTGGTAGCCGCTGCGGCGGCCATCCCTTTGACGCAGGGGCTGCACCGGCAGCCGGGTCAGCAGAGCGTCGTAACGGGCGGCCAACTGCTGGCGCTGGTCGATAAACAGGGGCAGGCGACTGAGCTGGCTTGAGCCCAGCGCCGCCTGGATGTCGGTCAGCCGGTAGTTGAAGCCCAGTACCTGCTGCTCGTAGTACCAGCCCCCCGGACTGGGAGTGCTCAGTTGCTCGGGGTCCCGGGTGATACCATGGCTGCGATAGAGGCGAAGCTTGGCCGCCAGCTCGGCACTGCGGGTGGTCACCGCGCCCCCTTCCCCCGTGGTGATGGGTTTGACGGGATGGAAGCTGAAGACGGTCATGTCGCTGTGGGCACAGCTGCCGATGGGGTCCCCCTGATAGCTGGCCCCCAGGGCATGGCAGGCATCCTCGATGAGGTGCACGTCATATTGCCGGCACAGGGCGCCAATCTCGGCGAGATCGCAGGGTTGGCCCGCCAGATGCACGGCGATCAGCGCCTTGGGCTGGCGGGGAGTACCCTGAACCTTGTGCAGTTTCTCACGCAGCGCCGCCACGCAGAGGTTGCCGGTATCGGGCTCCACGTCGACGAAGTCCACCTGGGCACCGCAGTAGCGGGCACAGTTGGCCGAGGCGACGAAACTGATGGCCGAGACCCAGACCCAATCATCCGTACCGAGTGCCAGCGCGGTGCAGGCGAGATGCAGTGCTGTGGTGCCATTGCTGCAGGCGATCACATGGGGGACCTGGCAATAATCGGCCAACCCCTGTTCAAAGGCGGGCACCATCTCACCCTGGGTGAGATAGTCCGACTTCAGTACGGCAACGACGGCATCGATATCTTCATCGGTGATGGATTGGCGTCCATAGGGGATCATTCGGCTAGCACCTGCTGGTTCATGGTTTTCAATTCTTCTATCGACAGGAAATGGCGATTATTGAGGGAATTGTATTCAAAGCCGGGCTCGACCAGGGTCGCCTGCTCCCCCAGGGCATTGATCGCGAAGTCATTGTTACGACTCGTAAAGGTGATGCTGGGGGCGATGACGTAATAGTCTTTGAATTCATAGGTATGGTAGGAGTCATCGGCCGGGCACATCACCTCGTGCAGCTTCTCCCCCGGGCGGATGCCGATGATCTCTTGCGGCAGCTCGGGCGCCATGGCACTGGCGAGATCCGTGATGCGCACCGAAGGGATCTTGGGAACGAACACTTCCCCCCCTTTCATGCGGGCAAAGTTTGCCAGCACGAACTCAACCCCTTGTTGCAAGGTCAGCCAGAAGCGGGTCATCTCGGCATGGGTGATGGGCAGATTCGAAGCCCCCTTGGCGATGAGCTGTTCGAAGAAGGGCACCACAGAGCCACGGGACCCAACCACGTTGCCATAGCGAACGACGGAGAAGACAGTCGGGTTCTTGCCCGCCATATTATTGGCGGCGACAAACAACTTGTCGGAGCAGAGCTTGGTGGCGCCATAGAGGTTGACCGGGTTGGCTGCCTTGTCGGTCGAGAGGGCAATGACCTTCTTGACGCCGTTGTTGAGTGCTGCCTTGATGACGTTTTCCGCTCCACCCACGTTGGTCTTGATGCACTCCATGGGGTTGTATTCTGCGGCAGGTACTTGTTTGAGCGCCGCCGCGTGCACCACATAATCCACGTCCCGCATGGCCATGTCGAGCCGCTCGCCATCGCGCACGTCGCCAATAAAGTAGCGCATGCAGGGGTGGTTGAAGTGCTGCTGCATCTCGAACTGCTTCAATTCATCACGGGAATAGACGATAAGACGAGCCGGTTGGTAGCGCTCCAACACCATCTGGATGAAACGCTTGCCAAAAGAGCCGGTGCCGCCGGTAACCAGGATCGTTTTCTCGTTGAACATAGATGTATCTCGTGTGAAGAGGAGTCTGGAGAGATTAAATGCAAAATCAGGGCCAACAATAATCAGATGATGGCCCGACAGGTCAATTCATCCACTGTCTACTTAATGACAGTCTGTTTGCTTTTCACCCAGCCCTGATAGTCGCCGCTGAGGTGATAGACATGGTCAAACCCGGCTTTTTCCAGCTCGGCTTCGGCAAGGGCTGCGCGTCGCCCGCTTTGGCAATAGACCACCACCGGCAGCCTTCTGTCATCGCCGATCTCGGCCAGACGCTTGATGAGCTGATCGTGGGAGATGTTGATGGCGCCAGGAATATGGCCCTCTGCAAACTCCTCCTTCGTCCGCACATCCAGCAGCAGTGGTCGCTTGCTCGATTGATTCTGCCAGCTCTGCAGGGTCTGCTGGTCGATGGGAACCACTGCCATGGCGCTGGTGCCAAGCAAGCTTGCACCACTCAGAGTGGCCCATAACAGGGTGAAGGGAATGCGGCGAAGAGAGAGGGCCATGATGACCTCCGGATCAAGGTTGGGGAGAGCGCGCCGCCGCGATGGCCTGGCACACCTGTTCAACCGCGTTGAGTGCCCGCGGGGTAAATCTGTGCAGCTCATCCGAATTGATCAGGGCGAGTCTGTGTTGTTTAACGGCATCCAGCATGGGCCACTGTTGCCAGTGATCCAGCACATGCGTGTCCCGGCTGCCAGCGAGGATAAGCTGGGGATTGGCCTTGATGATCTGCTCCAGCCCGACCTGGGGGTAGGGACTGGCCGCGTTATCGACCAGATTGCGGCCACCACAAAGGGTGATGGCTTGCGCCGGCCAGGCGTAGCCGCTAACGCTGGTCAGTGGCGGGTTCCAGAGCTGATAGAAGACGCTGATGGACTCACCATGACCATATTTGGCCTTGAGCGTCGCCAGTCTGGCGAGATAGGCATCGGCTTGGGCATTGGCATTTTGTTGCAAACCCAAGCGCTCACCCAGCGCCCGCATCTCTTGGCCCAAGGAGGCAAAATCGGTGGGTTCAGAGTAAAACACCGGGATGCCAAGCTGTTCGATGGGCGCCAGCATGCGTGCCTGGGCCGAACGCCAGGCCACCACCAGATCCGGCTTTTGCGCAAGCAATGCCTCGATATTGATGCTGCGATAATTGGCCACATGGGGCAGGGCGCGCACCTGTGGCGGATAGTCGGACGCATCATCGGTGGCGACGATGCGTCTTTCCGCACCTATATCGACCAATAGCTCGGTCAGATGGGGGGTCAGGCTGATGATGCGCTGGGGCGGCTCGGTTGCTTGCCCCATCGCCGCCAGCAGCCAGAGCAGCGCGCCGGCTAGCCAGGACTTAGCCATGCAGGCCTCCGATAAGTGTGAGCAGCAAGGCCAGAGCGAGCCAACCCCAGCCGATACACTGGAGCCGTCTGAGCAGCCGACGCGGGCTCTCCCAGGAGGGGTCGTCCCCATCTCCCAGTACCGGCAGTCGCACTAGCGTGCCCTGGTAGTAACGGGGGCCACCGAGGCGCAGTTTGCATCGGTGCGCCAAGCAGGCAAGCAGGGCGCCAGCGGCCGGATGGGGCCAGCGGGTCAAGCCGCTGCGCAGGGCATTCATCCCCTCTTTGACATTGGGGAACAGGTTGGGCAGCGCCAGCAGCAGGGCTGCGGGAGCCGCTAGTCCCTGATGGAGGGCTGCGGCCGGGCGGCCGAATTGCACGAAAGCCGGTTGCTTGCAGCTCCAGGCGTACTGCGTCAGCTGGGCCAAGCGCCACAACAAGGCGCCCTGCACGCCACCTAATGCAAAGCCAAGCAGGGGCCCAGCCCAGCCGCCGAGCAAACGCAGGGAGCCTGCTTCGCACAGTGCCTTGGCAAGACCCATGGCAGAGAGTTTGCCTGTTTCACGCTTGAGCCAGGGGGCTGCTTGCAATCGAGCCAGCGGCAGAGCATCGCTTTTTAGTAAAGCGCCGCATGCCGTGCTCAGGGTACGCAGGGGACGGGATTCCAGCATCAGCAACAGAAACAATAGGTCGAACAACGGTTCGGACAGGGCGAGATTACGCACCGCCCAGAGCCCGGCCGCGCAGGGCAGCCAGACGACGATCAGCGCCAATATTCCCGCTTGCCACTGCGCTTTCGGAGTGCCGTCCGGACGATGAACCCGGTGGCCCAGCCGGCTGAGCAGGGGTTCGCTTGCGGAGAGGCGCAACCAGTCAGGTCTTGGCAGCAGTGCCTCGAGCAAGGCGGCACCCACCATGATGGCCGCCGGGGTGGCAGCCATCATGGTCAGGGTGTCGAGGGTGGGCAGGGTTATCACAGCTTGCCAAGCAGGGAGAGGATCACCTCGGCGGAGTGCTGACCGGCAACCTCGATAAAGGCGTCGAAGGATTCCACTTGCTCCTTGCCTGCAATGTCAGACATGGCGCGTACTACCAGATAGGGCACGCCAAACATATGACACACCTGACCGATGGCGGCCCCTTCCATCTCGACGGCCAGCATCTGCGGGAAGTCGGCGCGGGCGCGGGCGATAGCCTCCGGTTTGCACATGAACTGGTCGCCGGTGCAGATGAGTCCCGCTTTGGTCTTGTGCTTGCCGTGCAGGGCGATGCACTCCTCGGCCAGGGCAATGAGACGGGCATCGCAGGGGAAAGCGGCGGGTTGTTGCGCCATCTGGCCCATCTCGTAGCCAAAAGCGGTTACGTCCACGTCGTGAAAGCGCATCTCGCTGGCGATCACCACGTCACCTATCCGCAACGCGTGATCGAAACCGCCGGCAGAGCCGGTATTGATCACGCAGTCGGGGGCAAATTTTTCCAGCAGCAGCGACGTGGCGACGCTGGCGGCGACCTTGCCGATGCCGGAGCGGGTCAGTATCACCTCTTTGCCTGCCAGTGTGCCGCTATAAAACTCACAGCCGCCAAGCTGGGTGGTGGTCATGTCGCTCAGTTGGCCACGCAGCAGGGCAACTTCCTGCTCCATGGCGCCGATAATACCTACTTTCATCAGAAACCTCGTCTAGGGGCTCAAGCCCGTATAAGTTGCGGCAATCATAGCAAAAATCCGCGCCAAGCCTACAGGCGAGGCGGCCTTGGGTGATCGCTTGCACAAAAAAACGCCCCCGCAGGGGCGGGGGCGTCGGTTTGTTAGTCAGTGCGACCAGAGAAGGCCGGTCCGACTAATGGCTTGGGTCACACGGCCAGATACTCCATGATCCCTTCGGCGGCCTTGCGGCCTTCGTAGATGGCGGTCACCACCAGATCCGAACCGCGCACCGCATCGCCACCGGCAAACACCTTGGGATTGGTGGTCTGGAAGGCGAAATCGGACTGCTCGGGGGCGCGGATCCGCTCGCGACTATCCAGCTCGATACCAAACTCACTCATCCAGGGCTGCGGGTTGGGCTGGAAGCCAAAAGCCATGACCACGGCATCGGCGGCCAGTACTTGCTCTGAGCCTGCGATAACCACAGGGTTGCGACGACCGTTGGCATCGGGGGCACTCAGTTCGGTGCTTACCACCTTGATGCCGCAGGTGCGACCATGGGCATCGAGTTCGACCCCAACGGGTTGCAGGTTGAACATGAATTCAACCCCTTCCTCGCGGGCATTTTGCACCTCGCGCTTGGAGCCCGGCATGTTCTCTGCATCGCGGCGATAGGCGCAGATCACCTTGTCAGCCCCCTGACGGATAGCGGTGCGCACGCAGTCCATGGCGGTATCACCCCCGCCGAGTACCACCACCTGCTTGCCGGCGAAGTCGATGTAATCGGCTTGCGCCTTCTCAAAGCCCAGCAGCCGGTTGGCGTTGGAAATGAGGTAGGGCAGGGCATCATAGACGCCGGGAGCCTCTTCGTTGGTGAAGCCGCCTTTCATGTATTTGTAAGTGCCTACCCCGAGGAAGACGGCGTCGAACTCGCCGAGCAGATCGGCGAAGGAGACGTCTTTACCGACTTCAGTCTCAAGCCGGAATTCGATGCCCATGGCCTCGAAGATCTCGCGGCGGCGCTGCATCACCTCTTTTTCCAGCTTGAAGGAGGGGATGCCAAAGGTGAGCAGGCCTCCAATCTCTGGATATTTGTCGAACACCACGGCGCTGACGCCACCACGGGCCAGCACGTCGGCACAGGCCAGGCCAGCTGGGCCCGCGCCAATGACGGCGACCCGCTTGTCGGTCTTGATCACGTTGGAGAGATCCGGGCGCCAGCCCATCTCGAACGCCTTGTCGGTGATGTATTTCTCGATGTTGCCTATGGTCACGGCGCCGAATCTGTCGTTGAGGGTGCAGGCACCTTCACAGAGTCGGTCCTGAGGACAGACCCGGCCGCATACCTCCGGCAGACTGTTGGTCTGATGGGAGAGCTCCACCGCTTCAAGGATGCGCCCCTCGTTGGCCAGTTTCAGCCAGTTGGGGATGTAGTTGTGCACCGGGCACTTCCACTCGCAATAGGGATTGCCGCAATCGAGGCAGCGATCCGCTTGCATGCCGACCTGAGACTGGTTGAAGGGCTCGTAGATCTCCACAAACTGGATCTTGCGAATTTTCAATGGCTTCTTCGGCGGGTCGACCCGCTGAACATCAACAAATTGGAATACGTTCTGGCTCATAGGTTCCCTCCTTACTGCGCCTGGATTCTGAGTTCTGCACTGGAACGACTGGTATGGCCCAACAGTGCCTTTACGTCACTGGACTTGGGTTTGATCAGCTTGAACTTCGGCACATAGGAATCAAAGTTGGCCAAAATTTCCTCGGCGCGTGAGCTGCCGGTTTCGTTCAGATGTTCGGTAATGATGCCGCGCAGGTGCTCCTGATGAATGGCGAGGCTCGCCACCTCCAGCAGTTCCACCAGTTCGGAGTTGGTACGCTTGGTAAAGTGGCCATCGCAATCGAGCAC
Source organism: Aeromonas molluscorum (assembly GCF_051376105.1). NCBI lineage: Bacteria > Pseudomonadati > Pseudomonadota > Gammaproteobacteria > Aeromonadales > Aeromonadaceae > Aeromonas > Aeromonas molluscorum. The sequence goes on from NZ_JBPQCY010000002.1 coordinate 1,529,088, forward strand.
GTAGGCGAAGCCGCCGGTCATGCCCGCCGCGAAGTTGACTCCGGTTTCACCGAGTACAGTCACTATGCCGCCAGTCATGTATTCGCAGCCATTGTCGCCAATGCCCTCGACCACAGCCAGGGCGCCAGAGTTACGCACCGCGAAGCGCTCACCCGCGGTACCTGCCGCATAGAGCTTGCCGCCGGTGGCGCCATAGAGGCAGGTGTTGCCGATGATAGCTGCTTCATGAGACTTGAACGACACGCCGACATGGGGTTTGACCACCAACTTGCCGCCGGTCATGCCCTTGCCCACGTAGTCATTGGCGTCACCGGTCAGGATCAGCTCCAGACCGCCGGCGTTCCAGACGCCGAAGCTCTGGCCTGCGGTGCCGTTGAAGTGGACCCGCACCGGGTCGCTGGCCATGCCCTGGTTGCCGTGTCGGGTGACGATTTCACCGGAGAGGCGCGCCCCGATGGAGCGGTCTGTGTTGCGAATGTCGTAGCGATATTCGCCGCCACTCTTGGTTTCCACCGCCTCGAGCAGGTCTTCGACCATACGCAGGTTGAGCGGCCCCTTGTCGAAGGTGGGGTTGTGCTGCTGGCAGAACAGGCTGGAGCCTGCCACAGCCACCGGCTTGGCCAGGATACCGGATAGATCCAGCTTGGCCTGACGGGCGGTGAGACCGGGCAGGGCTTCGAGCAGCTCGGTGCGGCCGATGAGGTCGGTCAGTTGGCTGACACCAAGCCCGGCCATCAACTCACGGGTCTCTTGAGCCACGAACCTGAAGTAGTTCATGGCCATCTCCGGCAGACCGGTGAAGTGGTCACGGCGCAGTTTCTCATCCTGTGTGGCCACGCCGGTGGCACAGTTGTTCAGGTGGCAGATACGCAGGTATTTGCAACCGAGCGCCACCATGGGGCCAGTACCGAAGCCAAAGCTTTCGGCGCCAAGGATGGCCGCCTTGATGATATCCAGACCCGTCTTGAGGCCGCCATCCACCTGCAGCCGCACCTTGTGGCGCAGGCCGTTGGCGACCAGGGCTTGCTGGGTCTCGGCCAGGCCAAGTTCCCAGGGGGAGCCGGCATACTTGACCGAGGTGATGGGGCTGGCCCCTGTGCCGCCGTCATAACCGGAGATGGTGATGAAGTCGGCATAGGCTTTGGCCACCCCGCAGGCGATGGTGCCTACCCCGGGCTCGGAGACCAGTTTCACCGACACCAGGCAGCTTGGATTGATCTGCTTGATGTCGAAGATGAGCTGAGCCAGATCCTCGATGGAGTAGATGTCATGGTGCGGCGGCGGCGAGATGAGCGTCACGCCAGGCACGGAATAGCGCAACTGGGCTATCTGGGCTGTCACCTTGTCCCCGGGCAGCTGGCCGCCTTCACCGGGCTTGGCGCCCTGGGCGACTTTTATCTGCACGACATCCGCATTCATCAGATAGTGGGGGGTGACGCCAAAGCGGCCCGAGGCAACTTGCTTGATGCGCGAGTTCTTCTCGGTGCCAAAACGCTTGGGATCTTCACCGCCTTCCCCTGAGTTGCTCTGACCGCCGAGGCGGTTCATGGCAATCGCCAGGGCTTCGTGAGCCTCGGGGCCGAGGGCGCCGATGGACATGGCGGCGGAGTCGAAGCGCTTGAAGAGATTGGTGGCAGGCTCTACCTCGTCGATGGAGATGGCCTGCTGGCCTTGCTTGACCCCGATAAGATCGCGCAGGGTCGCCACCGGTCGCTCATTGACCAGGCGGGCGTAGTGCAAATAGTCGCTGTATTCGCCGGAGCGCACCGCGGTTTGCAGGGTTTGCACCACGTCCGGGTTATAGGTGTGGTACTCCTCGCCGTGAACGAACTTGAGCAGGCCGCCCTGATTGAGGGGCTTGCGCTTGAGCCAGGCGGTGCGGGCCAGATTGTGCTGATCCTGCTGGATATCTTCAAAATCGGCACCCTGAATGCGGCTGGCGACGCCGCGGAAACAGGTCTCGACGATGGATTTGGACAGACCCACCGCCTCGAATAGCTGGGAGCAGCGGTAGCTGGCGATGGTGCTGATGCCCATCTTGGACATCACTTTGTAGAGACCCTTGTTGATGCCGTTGCGGTAGTTGAGCATGGCCTGGCGCAGGCTCATCTTGAGCACGCCCTCCTCCAACTGCTTGGCCAGCGTCTCGTAGGCGAGGTAGGGGTAAACGGCGGTGGCGCCAAAGCCGAGCAGCACGGCAAAGTGGTGCGGATCCCGGGTACTGGCGGTTTCGACCAGGATGTTGGCGTCACAACGCAGGTTGTTGTCGACCAGGGTGCGCTGCACTGCACCCACCGCCATGGCGGCAGGGATGGGCAGGGTATCGGCACTGATGTTTCTGTCCGAGAGTACCAGCAGCACTGTGCCAGCACGGGCGGCCGTCTCGGCCTCCAGGCAGATACGTTTAACGGCCGCCTCCAGCCCTTCGCTTGGGGCAAAGTTGAGGTCGATCAGGGTGTGGCGATAGTGATCTCCCTCCAGGGCCAGCAACTGATGGAAGTCGGAGTAGAGCAGAATGGGCGATTGGAACAGCACTCGGTGGGCGTGACCAAAGGTCTCGTTGAACACGTTCTGCTCGCTGCCGATACAGGTCGCCAGGGACATGACGTGGTTTTCCCGCAATGGATCGATGGGCGGGTTGGTCACCTGGGCAAACATCTGGCGGAAGTAATCATAGAGCGTGCGTTGCCTGGAAGAGAGCACCGCCATGGGGGTGTCGTCACCCATGGAACCGACGGCCTCCTGGCCGTTCTCGCCGAGTACGCGGATGATCTGATCCAGCTCCTCATAGGAGTAGCCAAACAGTTTCTGATACGTCTTGAGCTGATCGTCATTCAGCTCGCGGGCGCCGGTGTTGGCATCGTCCATCTGCTCGAAGGGGATCAGGCGTTTGCAGTGATCTGTCATCCACTGCTTGTAGGTGTGACGGCTCTTGAGATCGTCATCGATCTCGAAGCTGGTCCACACCTTGCCGTTGCTGGTGTCGATGACGAACAGTTCACCCGGGCCGACCCGGCCCTTCTCCAGCACCTCATCCGGGGTGTAGTCCCAGGTGCCCACTTCGGAGGCGAGGGTGATGAACTTGTCCTTGGTGATGACATAGCGGGCAGGGCGCAGGCCGTTTCTGTCCAGGGCGCAGGTTGCGTAGCGACCGTCGGTCATGACGATGCCAGCCGGGCCATCCCAGGGCTCCATGTGCATGGAGTTGAAGTCGTAGAAGGCGCGAAGATCCTCGTCCATGTTAGGGTGCTTCTGCCATGCAGGCGGGATCAGCAGGCGCATGGCGCGGAACAGATCCATGCCACCGGCCAGGAAGAGATCCAGCATGTTGTCGAGGCTGGAGGAGTCGGAGCCCGTGGTGTTGACGAAGGGGGCGGCCTCTTGCAGATCCGGAATGAGCGGGGTGGCGAACTTGTAGCTACGCGCCTTGGCCCACTGGCGGTTGCCAGCGATGGTGTTGATCTCGCCGTTGTGAGCCAGGTAGCGGAACGGCTGTGCCAGCGGCCAGCGCGGGCTGGTATTGGTGGAGAAGCGCTGGTGGAAGACGCAGATGGCTGATTGCAGACGGATGTCGGCAAGATCCAGGTAGAAATGCGGCAGGTCCACGGGCATGCAGAGCCCCTTGTAGACGGTTACCAGATTGGAGAGGCTGACCACGTAGAAGTAGTCATCGCTGATGCGTTTCTCGATGCGACGACGCACTATATAAAGGCGGCGCTCGAGATCCTTGTCGACCCAGCCGGGAGGGGCGTTGACGAAGACTTGCTCTATGCTGGGCAGGGAAGCCTTGGCAATGGGGCCCAGTACATGGGTATCAATGGGGACCTGACGCCAGCCGACCAGACTGAGGGTCTCGCGCTCGAGCTCTTCGTTGATGATGTCACGGGCTTGCTGGGCCAGCACGGGATCCGGGTTGAGGAACAGCATGCCGACCGCATACTTGCGGCCCAGATGCCAGCCTTTCTCCTCGGCCACGGCTCTAAAGAAGCTGTCGGGCTTTTGCAGCAGCAGGCCGCAGCCATCGCCGGTTTTACCATCGGCGGAGATACCGCCGCGGTGTTGCATGCGAGCCAATGCTGACATCGCGAGACGGACAAGCTTGTGGCTGGCTTCCCCTTCCATGTGGGCCAACAGGCCGAAGCCACAGTTATCCCTCTCCAGCTTTGGATCATATAGTGACATTGCATATCTCCCTTGCTCGGCCTTGATTCGCAAACTGCATAAATTGCGATTGGCTCTTGTGGTTCCGTCTGCCTGAAGTGGCGAATCTCCAAACTAATGGGATTTTTGCATGAGGTCAATTGGACAAGTCAGATGTTTTGCTTGTTACATCCGCATAACAAAATATGGCTGCATGTTGATATATGGGGGTGGTGTTAGTTTATTATTTTGGTTATATCTTTTTATCTGGATTTTTATATCTAAATATTGCGATTTGTCAGTTGAGGTAACGACTCGACCCTCTTGTAGTAATCTTACCAAAGTGCTCAATTGGTGAATGAGTTCGATCACATTTCTCTGTTGTGCGGCTTGCTTTTACTTCCCGCTGGAGTACCGATTTATTTGTTTTTATAAACAGAAGCTTACAGATATCTAATCTCATTCCTCGGCGAGCACTGTTGTCACCATGGTCGCAACACCGAACAGGATAAAGTCTCGGTTGGAGATATTTATTCGACTCAAGATGAATATTTATATGTTTTCACACTCGATGGACTCTTGATCCAGCTCAGCATGGTGACCAGCCGGGCCTGTACAATTTCGCTTTTTATCGGGAGTTGTCATGCAGTTACATGAAATGGTCAATACCCTGGGTCAGGATCTCAAGCGCCGTCATGGTGAAAAGATCCACAAACTCTCCATTCATGGCGCCTTCACCTGTCCGAATCGGGACGGCACCCTGGGCCGCGGGGGCTGCACCTTCTGTAATGTCTCTTCCTTTGCTGATGAGTCGGCCCAGCAGCTCTCCGTGGTGTCCCAGCTCAAAGCTCGGCGCGAGGAAGTGACGCGAGCACGCCGTTATCTCGCCTATTTTCAGGCCTACACCAGCACCTATGCCGAGGTGGCCTATCTCAAGCAAATGTATGAAGAGGCGCTCTCGGTGAGCGACATGGTCGGGCTCTGTGTCGGCACCCGGCCCGATTGCGTACCGGATGCGGTGCTCGATCTGCTGGCCGGTTATCAGCAGCAAGGTTATGAGGTGTGGTTGGAGCTGGGTCTGCAAAGCGCCAGTGACGAGACACTCAGGCGTATCAATCGCGGTCACGGCTACGCGGCGTATGTCGATGCGGTGCGTCGTGCCCATTTGCGCGGCATCAAGGTATGTACCCATCTTATCGTCGGCCTGCCGGGTGAACAGGCAATGGACAGCGTGCAGACGCTGCAGCGAGTCGTCGACACCGGGGTCGAGGGGATCAAGTTGCACCCTTTGCATGTTGTGACTGGCAGTACCTTGGGCAAAGCCTGGCTGGCGGGGAGGCTGGTGGTGCCGACATTGGCTGAGTATGTGGCGGCGGCTGTCGCCATGATCCAGCACACGCCACCGGACGTGGTCTATCACCGGGTCGCGGCCTCTGCCCGCAAACCGACGCTACTGGCACCTGACTGGTGCGAGAATCGCTGGACAGCAATGACTCTTATCGCAGCAAGCCTGTCGGAGAGTGGCTCCCAAGGCAATCGATTGGGAACTCCCTTCCTACTGGATGGCCGATAGCTGACTAACTTATCAAATTTAGCAAAAAAAACAGTGAGTTATTAGATGAAAATCAGTCTCTGTTCTATAGTTCTCAAGTCGCTAAACTGTTAAGGTGCGCCGTTCGGATATACCTATCAAGCCACTTAATCCCATGTCATCAGGCTGATGTAGATCCGAACCTTGAGGTGACCTGTTTGGTACCTTATTGTGATAAGGGTGACATCGACCACAGCGTACAATGGCGATCTTCCCTTTCGGCATCAAGAAATTATCTGGGTATCATATGGGTATCTTTTTGCTTATCATGGCTACCAGAAACCTCATATAACCGGTGCCTTGGCGCTGAGAATGGATAAGCAAGGTTGACCCTCAGCCTATTTATCGAACAGGATTTTATGCAAGCAGAAACCGACCATATCGATGAGCTGTTGGAGTGCCTGGTCTTCCTGACCCGTTTCTATGGCGTTCCCAATAGCAAGGATGCGCTGACCACAGGGCTGCCACTGGTGTCTGGTCGGTTGACCACGGCGCTGTTCAGTCGTGCCGCAGAACGCGCTGGCCTCTCTGCCCGGGAGGTGCTGCAACCTATTGAGCAAATATCCTCTCTGCTGTTGCCCTGTATTTTGCAGACCCGTAATGGTGGCGCCTGTATTTTGATGGAGTGGAATCAGGATCGCAGTCAGGCCAAAGTCATCTTCCCTCAGGCTGGCGATTCGGCTGAGTGGGTAACGGCGGCCCAACTCGGTGATGAGTATCTGGGGCGGCTGTTTTTCGTCAAAAAGCAGTTTCGCTTCGACGAGCGCTCCCCCAAGGTGCTGGAGACTCGTGACGGTCACTGGTTCTGGAGCACCCTGCTGGAATCGCGGGGTATCTATCGTGATGTCCTGGTCGCGTCCATCTTGATCAACTTGTTTGCGGTGGCCAGTCCGCTGTTCACCATGAACGTCTATGACAAGATAGTGCCGAACCTGGCCTTCGATTCCCTTTGGGTGTTGGCGGTAGGTGCCGTCGTGGTATTTACCTTCGACTTTGTGATGCGTCAACTGCGCAGCTACTTCATCGACATTGCCGGCAAGAAGTCGGATGTGCTGCTGTCTGCCAAGATTTTTGCCAAGGTAATGGGGATGCGGATGGAGTCGAGGCCCGCCTCCACCGGCGCCTTCGCCAAACACTTGCAGGAGTTTGAGTCGGTGCGGGAGTTCTTCACATCGGCGACGGTTTCGACCTTGATCGACCTGCCATTTGCCGTCTTCTTCCTGGTCGTGATCTGGATGTTTGCCGGGGTCATGGTGGTGGTGCCCATCATCGCCATGCTGATCCTGCTGGGCTACAGCTTCTACATTCAGGGCTCCCTCAAGCAGTCGATTGAGGAGGGCTCTCGACTCGCCTCCCAGAAGAACGCCAACCTGGTGGAAAGTATCGCGGGTCTTGAGACCGTCAAGATCTTCGGCGCCGAAAGCATGTTCCAGCATCGCTGGGAACAAGCTGTTTCCCACATCTCCACCTGGGGGGTGCAGACCCGGCGCATCACCAACTCGATGTCTTCACTGGCGAGCTACATCCAGCAGGTGGTGACGGTCGGGCTGGTGATTGTCGGTGTTTACCAGATTTCGGATGGCTTGGTCACCATGGGCGGCATGATAGCCGCCGTCATGCTGTCTAGCCGTGCCATCGCGCCCATGGTGCAACTGTCGGTGCTTGCCACCCGCTATAACCAGGCCCGCTCTGCGCTGACCATTCTCGAGGGGATCATGAGCACCCCGGGTGAGCAAGAAGAGGGTCGGCAGTATATTCACCACCCTGTGGTCGAGGGACGTATCGAGTTCGAGAATGTCACCTTCAAATACCCGGGCATGGAGACCAGCACCTTGCACGACATCAGTCTCAAGATTGAGCCGGGCGAGAAGGTGGCGATCATCGGCCGGATTGGTGCGGGCAAGACGACCCTGGAGAAATTGCTGATGGGGCTCTATCGTCCGACCGATGGCTCTGTGCGTCTTGATGGTTTCGATCTCGATCAGCTGGCGCCTGCGGCAGTGCGCCGTAACATTGGCTGCGTACCCCAGGATGTCACCCTCTTCTTTGGCTCGGTGCGGGACAACATCATGCTGGGCAACCCCCTGGTTGATGATGCCAGGGTGCTGCGCGCGGCCAAACGGGCCGGAGTGACCAACTTCACCAACCGGGACCCCAATGGTCTGGATCGTCAGATAGGTGAGGGGGGGCGCCAACTATCCGGTGGTCAACGCCAGGCCATATTGCTGGCTCGGGCGTTGCTCAATGATCCGCCCATATTGGTGATGGATGAGCCGACGTCCAACATGGACAACCAGTCCGAGCAGCAGGTCAAGCAGGAGCTGGCCCGGCTCGGCCCTGAGACGACCTTGATTGTCATTACCCACAAGACTCTGATGCTGGACGTGGTGAATCGAGTGATCGTTATCGAACAAGGCAAAATAGTGGCAGACGGTCCCAAAGTTCAGGTGCTGCAACAACTTAAAGAAGGCAAGGTACGGGTTCAGGAGGCATCTAATGCATAAAAAAGATGTGTTGCCCGCCCAGGAACATCTGGCTTTCGTGGACGATGGTGCCGCCGCCGTGTTGCTCAGCACGCCAACCCGGGCCCGCGTGCTGCTCTGGTGTTGTTTTCTCTTTTTCATGAGTGCACTGATCTGGGCCGCCTGGGCCAAGCTCGACGAAGTGACCGTGGGTCAGGGCAAGGTGATCCCGTCCCGCCAACTGCAGGTGATCCAGAATCTGGAGGGGGGGATCGTCAAAGAAATTTTCGTCAAGGAGGGCGATATCGTCGAGAAGGGCCAGACCTTGCTGCGTATCGATGACACCCGTTTTCGCTCAGACTTTCGCGAGCGCGAGCAGGAGCTGGTCACCCTCAAGGGGGACATAGCGCGCTTACGAGCCGAGATCCGTAGTGTGGTCGTCAAAAGCGAGCCGAATGTCAGCTGGCGTGAGCAGGTGGCGATTAACAAACAAGCCATCGTTTTCCCGGAAGGTTATGAGAGCGTCTTTGCCGAATATGCAGCCCGTGAGGTGTCGGTGCAAAATGACCGACTCAACAATCTTCAGAATCAGCTCTATATTCTGGGGCAACAGATAGAGCAGAAAGAGCAGGAATTAATCGAGCTCAACTCGAAAATACGTACCGTGGGTCGCAGTGTGGATCTTGCCCGTCAAGAGCTGAATATCAGTCGACCATTGGCGAAGGAGGGGATCGTTCCTCAGGTTGAATTAATCAAACTCGAACGCCAGGTAAACGAAATGCAGGGAGAACTGGAGAGCAATCGTCTGGTCATTCCCAAGTTGAATTCCGGATTGCGTGAGGCGATTTCCAAGCGTAATGACATCGCGTTGAAATTCCGAGCCGATGCCCAGACCGAATTGAACGAGCGTCAAGGCAAATTGGGCCAACTCTCCGCAGGCCAAGTGGGGCTGCGAGATCGCGTCGATAGAACCAGCGTGGTTGCTCCACTCAAAGGCACCATCAAAAAGCTGAAGATCAATACGTTGGGTGGAGTCGTCCAGCCGGGTATGGATTTGATGGAGATAGTGCCACTTGAAGATACGCTGTTAGTTGAAGCCAAGGTATCGCCCAAGGACATTGCTTTTTTGCGACCTGGGCTGGAAGCCGTGGTGAAATTCACTGCCTATGATTTCACTATCTATGGGGGCTTGCATGGCAAGGTAGAACAGATAAGTGCTGACTCTATTCAAGATGAGGAGGGTAATTCCTTCTATATGGTGCGAGTCAGGACAGATAAAAGTTTTCTGGGCGATGAAACTAATGCATTACCCATCATCCCCGGTATGTTAGCCAGTGCAGATATCATCACTGGTAAAAAGAGTGTTCTAGACTATTTGTTAAAACCGATATTGCGGGCCAAACAGTCGGCACTGAGGGAACGATAAGCCAACAATCAATAAAAGCATATGACTGGAGATACTATGAAAAAGACGATTGTTGCCATGCTTGTAAGTGGCGCGGTATTACTTCCTGGCCTGGTTCAGGCCGAAACGCTGGAGCAATCCGTTGCTCAAGCGTTGGCGACTCATCCCAAGATCAAGGAGGCATTTGATCTTTATCAGGCCCGCATGTATCAGCATGATGGTGCCAAAGGCGGCTATTACCCCACCATCGATCTGAGAGCCGGGGTGGGGTATGAGAATACCGACAGTCCCGCTACCCGTCTGGGAGGCCCTGGTGTCGATGACTCGATGACCCGCAAAGAGGCTGGCCTTAGTCTGCGCCAGATGCTGTTTGACGGCTTCGATGTCAGCAGCAATGTGGCACGAACCAAAGCAGAGGCCAATGCCCAGCGACTGGCCATGATCTCTGAAGCCGAAAACACGGCGCTGCGCACTGCCGAGGTGTACCTCAATATGCTGCGCCAGCAGGAGATACTGGAGTTGTCCAAAGACAACCTGGCGACCCATGAGCAGATCCGCAGTGACATCAGCAAGCGGACTGATTCAGGACTGGGCTCCACGGCAGACCAGACCCAGATCGAGGGCCGGGTCGCGCGTGCCTATTCAAACCAGGCGGCGGCGGAGAACAACTATCGGGATGCCGAGAGTGAGTATGTTCGGGTAGTCAATGAGATGCCCAAGGATCTGGTGCAACCAGTACCGGATGCCAGTCTGATGCCTGCGTCAATCGAAACGGCGCTCAAGACGGCCACCGAGGTGCACCCGACGCTGCTCTCCTCCTTGCAAGACATTGAAGCGGCCAAATACCAGAATGAAGGTGCCAAATCTGGCTTCTATCCCAATGTCGCCATCGAGGTGGATCAGAACTGGAATGAAGACATAGACGCTGTTAAGGGACGTAACGACGACCTGACCGCCATGGTCCGGATGCGCTACAACCTGTTCCGTGGTGGTTCCGATCTGGCCGAAAGCAAGGCGACCTCTGCGCTCTACTCCCAGGCGAAAGACATTCATCTGAATGCATTCCGTCAGGTTGAAGAGGGGACCCGTCTGGCCTGGAACGCCAAGCAGTCTCTGGATCAGCAAAAGATCTACCTGCAACAACACGTTGATGCGAGTTATGACACTGTTCAAGCGTACAAGAAGCAGTTCGGCTTGGGTCAGCGTACTTTGTTAGACGTGTTGAACACCGAAAACGAACTGTTTGAAGCCCGCCGCAGCTACATCAACGCGGAGTATGACTCCCTGCTGGCTGATTACCGCATCCTCAATGCCACTGGCAGCTTGCTCAGTGCCATGCAGGTGCAACAACCTGCTGAATGGCAAGCCAAAAACTAGTGCTGCTGGCTTGGGTGTGACGACAACACCATTGTCGTCACACCCAGCATCAGGGGGGAAGTATGTTGCCCTCATATCCTGTATCTTGCATCTCATGATTTGTTGGCTCCGTTGATTAGGGAAAAGATGTGACATTGTGGCGTATCGGGCGGTGGCTCGACCCGTTCCACCGCCGGGGGCGACACTTGCTCTGGTGTGGGCTGGCAATGCTTCCCCTCCTGCTGGCGGCGAGCCAGCCGCTGACGGATGCCGATCTGGCCATGATAAAGCGGGCGAAGGACACCTATGGTGAGCGGGCAGGTAAACGTACTGCGAGCTGGCGGTTGCTCACCTTGCAGGCGCAGGCCGCAGGCTGGTCAGAGCGGCAGAAGCTAGAGAGAGTAAACAGCTTTTTCAATCAGCTGCATTTTATAGACGACAGCAAGTTGTGGCGCAGGAAGGATTACTGGGCCAGCCCTCTCGAGTTTCTGGGGGCGGCAGGGGGAGATTGCGAGGACTTCAGCATTGCCAAGTATTTTACCCTGCTCGAACTTGGCATCGACGATGAGAAGATGCGGATGGTGTATGTCAAAGCCTTGGACTACAACCAGTTTCATATGGTTGTGGCCTACTATGAAACCCCTTCATCCGTCCCCCTCATTCTCGACAACCTGATTGGGGATCTGCGTCCGGCAACTGCCCGTAAGGATCTGCTGCCTATCTACAGCTTCAATGGTCGCCACTTGTGGTTGATGAAGGCGCGTGGCCAGGGAGAACTGGCCGGTCAGTCTTCACGTTTGGGATTATGGAATGATTTACGCAATCGCATGACTTCAGGGCGATTGGCTCGACCTGTGGTGAATTTGGATGATTAACCTATGACGCTATATCGACAATTACTGGCCACCATGTTGTTGTTGTTCGGGGCTCTGTTTGCCGTAACCTATTGGGTTCAGTTCAATTCGACCCGCACCTACCTTGCGCAGCAGCAAGAGACGACTGTGATTAACACCGCAACGGCGCTCGGATTGGCATTGACCCCCTATCTTGAGAATGGCGACAAGGTGAGTGCCGAGTCAGTCATCAAGGCGGTGTTTGATGGTGGCTACTATCGCTTGGTGCGGCTCGATCTCTTGGCCTCCCATGATGTGATTGAGCAGGAGAATACTAACCATGTTGCCGGGGTTCCCGCATGGTTCATGGGGCTGGATCTGTTTCCTGAGATCTCCAATGAGTCAATCCTGACGTCAGGCTGGTTGCAGCTTGGCAAGCTCAAGGTAGTCGGCCATAGCGGTCAGGCCTATTACGAGCTCTGGCAAGGGATGACCAATCTGGCAAGCTGGTTTGTGGTCGGTTTTCTCATTACCACGCTGTTGCTGATGCGAGCCCTCAGTTATCTCCTCAAGCCACTGGACCAGATCCGTGAACAGGCACTGGAGATAGAGCAGCACCATTTTGGTCACGAGATCCCAGAGCCGCGAACTGTGGAGCTCAAGCAGGTGGTGCAAGCCATTAATACCCTTTCTGGCAAGTTGGCCGCCCAGTTCAAGGAGCAGGCACAGGAAGCTGAGAATCTGCGTGAGAGAGTCTACCTGGATGCCGTTTCCGGTTTGGGCAACCGCGCCTATTTCGTCGGCCAGGTCAATGCCTGGATCGCTGAAGCGGGGCAGGGTGGCGTCATGCTGGTGGCTGTCGACATGCTCGATGATATCTATCGGGATGAAGGTTTTGCCGCGCGGGACAACATGGTCAAGTCCATTGCCCAGAGTCTGAATGATGAACTGAGCGGATGGGATGGCGCCGCCATTGCCCGCATCTCGGCGACCGAGTACGCATTGCTCTGTCCGACCAATGATCTTGATACCTTGCAGGAGCTGGCCGAGCGGATCAACAACCGCATCGCCGATCTGGTGGTCAACCCTATGGGTGAGGCTGATGCATTGTCGGTGATCGGTATCGCCGGGCGAGATAGCCAGGACGATCTCTCCAGCCTGCTGACCAAGGCGGATAATGCCCTGGGCCGGGCGCGCAACGAGCGCCGTGGAGCCGTGGTCATGGAAGGTGGCCATAGCCAAGGCATGATGGGGCGTCTGGCCTGGCGGGATCTGGTGGAAGATGCCATCGCCCGTCAACTCTGGCGCTTCAAGGCGCAGCCTGCCTGTCGCTTTGACAATGGCCTCAGGCTTCATGCCGAGCTGTTTGCCGCCATTCATCGTGACGGTAATGACTATTTTGCAGGTCAGTTCCTGCCGGCTATCGAGCAGTTCAAACTCGGTAGCGAGTTTGATCAGGCGATCCTCACGGCCACAGTACCTCTGCTACAGCAAGATGCCGAGTTGGTACTTGCCGTGAACATCACCTCCGGGGCTATCTGCTCAGAAGAGTTCTTGCTCTGGCTCGGTGACTTCTTGGGCCGCAACCTTGAGCTAAAGGACAGATTGCTGTTCGAGATCCCGGAAGGCGCCATTTTGAAGCATCAAACTCAGGTTGAAGCGCTGGTGGCGGTGCTGCGTGAGCACGCCTATCAGTGGGGTGTGGATCACTATGGTCGCCACTTCCAATCCCTTGGCTATCTGGAGCAGATGGCTCCAAGCTATGTCAAGGTTGACCATGGTTATACCAGTCAGGTCATGGAGCCGGGAGCGGATACTTCCTTCCTGGCTGCAGTATGCCGTGCGGCGCACAATGCCGGTGTCTTGACCATAGCTACCCGGGTGGAAAATGAGCAGCAGGTTGAACTGCTGTCTGGCTTGCATATCGATGGTTATCAGGGTTTTGTACACCCAGCGTTTCTTATTTGAACCAGTAGTAATTGAAAAAGGGCGCCCAGGTGGCGCCTTTTTTTATCACTTTTTGATGTAACCGCTGCTTAACATTAGCTCATGTAATGATAAGGCCCCTTTTGAGGCACAATCTAATGTGTTGTTTTAATAAGATAAGTAGCCAGCTTTCGATTTGTTTCATGGTTCCCCCGCTTCCAATGTGGATCCAGTACATTTTTGCAACGGACGTTTCTGCACTTCGCTCATAGGGTTTATACATCGAAACCCTCAGTGTTGGAGTCAAGGCTATGCGTACCCAAATGATCGATAAGGCTGTCGTCGTCGCCTCAATGGAAGGGGACATTCTGGTCGTTAATGCCGATGGCAGTACGCGCCCATTGCAAGCGGGTGAGACGCTCTCACCCGGTACCAAGCTGACACTGGCCGACGATGCCAAGTTGGCACTGCTCACACCGGAAGAGGCTGCTGCCTTGGCCCAGGGGTCATCGGCGGCGCCCGAGGCCAGCATTCCTGCAGATGTTGCGGACAAAGTGGCCGATGAGGCCAAGCCTGATGGTACCGACAAGCCCCTCGATCCCAATGACATAGCCGCATTGCAACAATCAATCTTGGAGGGGATCGATCCGACCAAGAATTTTGAAGCTTCTGCCGCAGGGGGCGCTCCAGCGGCCGGAGGTGGCGGCGGAATAGGGGGGGTTGCCGGTGCCAGTGGTAATGGCGGTTTCGTGACCATAGCTCGCACGGGAGATGCCACCATAGCCCAGGCCGGGTTCGATACTGATCACAGTGCAAGACCCGGCATTGATCGTCTGCAAGAAGATCTGCCAGATCTTGAAAATGAATTGAGTGATGAAAATGAGCAGGTGAGTGTGCCGGAGGACGTTCAGGTCAATGGTAATCTCCTCGATAATACCAGCAACCCTGATGGCCCCGATGCCGCCAGCGTGACGCTGTTCAGTTGGGGTAGCAGCAATAATGTTCCTGCGGGCTCAACGGTTACCATCTCGGGGGTGGGTACTCTCACGGTGAGCGGTAACGGTGATTACAGCTTTACCCCCGCATTGAACTACAACGGTCCTGTTCCGCCTGTAAATTACAGCGTGACCGATGGTACCGATGTCGTAAATTCTACGTTGACCATTACCATTGCCCCCGTTGACGAAGGGGTTAGCTTGACTGGACTGAATGTGGTCGGCGCTGAAATAGTGGTCAGCGATGCCAGTCTGCCTGATGGCAGTACTCCTAATCCGGGTGCCCTGACCCAGGGCGGTATTTTTAGCTTTAATGCACCAGATGGCGTGCAGACTCTCAGCATCGCTGGTCTGCAATTGATCACAAATGGGGCTGTTATGAGCCTCCCCCAGTCGCTTGTCACTCCTCTGGGCAATAGCCTGCAAATCACAGCGATCAGCTTTAATCCCGTGACTGGTGCAGGTAGCGTCACCTATAGCTATACCCTGCAAGACAACGAGAACCACGTTAAACCGGCTAATGATATCCAGCTGACAGAGAGCTTCCAGGTCACGCTCACAGACAAGGATGGAGATTCCACTTCTGCCAGTCTGGATGCGATGATCCGTGATGACGTGCCGACGGCGGTGAACGACATCGACCCGGTGACGGCGAGCGAGAACCACCTTGTCCTCAATGGCAACGTCATCAGCAATGACGTGCAGGGTGCCGATGGCGCGGCGGTGACGGCGGCCAACCTGAATGGGACTTACGGCAGCCTGGTGCTCAATGCCAATGGTACCTACACCTACACCCTCAACCCCAACGATGCGGACTTCAAGGCGCTGACCGGGGGCGGGATGGGGAGCGAAGTGTTCACCTACACCCTGACCGACGGGGACGGGGACGTGAGCACGGCGACCCTGACCCTGACCATCAAGAACGACGATGACGGGGTGAGCATCACCAACCTGACCCCGAAAGGCGAGGGTGGCGACGCCATCGTGTACGAGGACGACCTGCTGGCGAGCCGGGGCCCGAACGAATCGGCGGGGTCGGACACGACCAAGGAGTCGACCACGGTCACCGGCAGCTTCAACATCAGCGCGCCGGACGGGGTGCAGACCCTGAGCGTGGGCGGTATCAACCTGGTGAGTGGCGGGGTGGTGGCTGGCTTGCCGCAGAGCGTGGCGACCCCGCTGGGCAACACCCTGACCATCACGGGCTACAACGCGGCGACGGGGCTGGTGAGTTACAGCTATAGCCTGCTGGACAACGAAGCGCACGCCAATGGCAATGGTAACAACAGCCTGTTTGAAGACTTCGCGGTGACCCTGGTGGACAGCGATGGCGACACGGCCAACAACACCCTGAGCGTGCAGATAGTCGACGACGTGCCGACGGCGGTGAACGACATCGACCCGGTGACGGCGAGCGAGAACCACCTTGTCCTCAATGGCAACGTCATCAGCAATGACGTGCAGGGTGCCGATGGCGCGGCGGTGACGGCGGCCAACCTGAATGGGACTTACGGCAGCCTGGTGCTCAATGCCAATGGTACCTACACCTACACCCTCAACCCCAACGATGCGGACTTCAAGGCGCTGACCGGGGGCGGGATGGGGAGCGAAGTGTTCACCTACACCCTGACCGACGGGGACGGGGACGTGAGCACGGCGACCCTGACCCTGACCATCAAGAACGACGATGACGGGGTGAGCATCACCAACCTGACCCCGAAAGGCGAGGGTGGCGACGCCATCGTGTACGAGGACGACCTGCTGGCGAGCCGGGGCCCGAACGAATCGGCGGGGTCGGACACGACCAAGGAGTCGACCACGGTCACCGGCAGCTTCAACATCAGCGCGCCGGACGGGGTGCAGACCCTGAGCGTGGGCGGTATCAACCTGGTGAGTGGCGGGGTGGTGGCTGGCTTGCCGCAGAGCGTGGCGACCCCGCTGGGCAACACCCTGACCATCACGGGCTACAACGCGGCGACGGGGCTGGTGAGTTACAGCTATAGCCTGCTGGACAACGAAGCGCACGCCAATGGCAATGGTAACAACAGCCTGTTTGAAGACTTCGCGGTGACCCTGGTGGACAGCGATGGCGACACGGCCAACAACACCCTGAGCGTGCAGATAGTCGACGACGTGCCGACGGCGGTGAACGACATCGACCCGGTGACGGCGAGCGAGAACCACCTTGTCCTCAATGGCAACGTCATCAGCAATGATGTGCAGGGTGCTGATGGCGCGGCGGTGACGGCGGCCAACCTCAATGGAACTTACGGCAGCCTGGTGCTCAATGCCAATGGTACCTACACCTACACCCTCAACCCCAACGATACGGACTTCAAGGCGCTGACCGGGGGCGGGATGGGGAGCGAAGTGTTCACCTACACCCTGACCGACGGGGACGGGGACGTGAGCACGGCGACCCTGACCCTGACCATCAAGAACGACGATGACGGGGTGAGCATCACCAACCTGACCCCGAAAGGCGAGGGTGGCGACGCCATCGTGTACGAGGACGACCTGCTGGCGAGCCGGGGCCCGAACGAATCGGCGGGGTCGGACACGACCAAGGAGTCGACCACGGTCACCGGCAGCTTCAACATCAGCGCGCCGGACGGGGTGCAGACCCTGAGCGTGGGCGGTATCAACCTGGTGAGTGGCGGGGTGGTGGCTGGCTTGCCGCAGAGCGTGGCGACCCCGCTGGGCAACACCCTGACCATCACGGGCTACAACGCGGCGACGGGGCTGGTGAGTTACAGCTATAGCCTGCTGGACAACGAAGCGCACGCCAATGGCAATGGTAACAACAGCCTGTTTGAAGACTTCGCGGTGACCCTGGTGGACAGCGATGGCGACACGGCCAACAACACCCTGAGCGTGCAGATAGTCGACGACGTGCCGACGGCGGTGAACGACATCGACCCGGTGACGGCGAGCGAGAACCACCTTGTCCTCAATGGCAACGTCATCAGCAATGACGTGCAGGGTGCCGATGGCGCGGCGGTGACGGCGGCCAACCTGAATGGGACTTACGGCAGCCTGGTGCTCAATGCCAATGGTACCTACACCTACACCCTCAACCCCAACGATGCGGACTTCAAGGCGCTGACCGGGGGCGGGATGGGGAGCGAAGTGTTCACCTACACCCTGACCGACGGGGACGGGGACGTGAGCACGGCGACCCTGACCCTGACCATCAAGAACGACGATGACGGGGTGAGCATCACCAACCTGACCCCGAAAGGCGAGGGTGGCGACGCCATCGTGTACGAGGACGACCTGCTGGCGAGCCGGGGCCCGAACGAATCGGCGGGGTCGGACACGACCAAGGAGTCGACCACGGTCACCGGCAGCTTCAACATCAGCGCGCCGGACGGGGTGCAGACCCTGAGCGTGGGCGGTATCAACCTGGTGAGTGGCGGGGTGGTGGCTGGCTTGCCGCAGAGCGTGGCGACCCCGCTGGGCAACACCCTGACCATCACGGGCTACAACGCGGCGACGGGGCTGGTGAGTTACAGCTATAGCCTGCTGGACAACGAAGCGCACGCCAATGGCAATGGTAACAACAGCCTGTTTGAAGACTTCGCGGTGACCCTGGTGGACAGCGATGGCGACACGGCCAACAACACCCTGAGCGTGCAGATAGTCGACGACGTGCCGACGGCGGTGAACGACATCGACCCGGTGACGGCGAGCGAGAACCACCTTGTCCTCAATGGCAACGTCATCAGCAATGACGTGCAGGGTGCCGATGGCGCGGCGGTGACGGCGGCCAACCTGAATGGGACTTACGGCAGCCTGGTGCTCAATGCCAATGGTACCTACACCTACACCCTCAACCCCAACGATACGGACTTCAAGGCGCTGACCGGGGGCGGGATGGGGAGCGAAGTGTTCACCTACACCCTGACCGACGGGGACGGGGACGTGAGCACGGCGACCCTGACCCTGACCATCAAGAACGACGATGACGGGGTGAGCATCACCAACCTGACCCCGAAAGGCGAGGGTGGCGACGCCATCGTGTACGAGGACGACCTGCTGGCGAGCCGGGGCCCGAACGAATCGGCGGGGTCGGACACGACCAAGGAGTCGACCACGGTCACCGGCAGCTTCAACATCAGCGCGCCGGACGGGGTGCAGACCCTGAGCGTGGGCGGTATCAACCTGGTGAGTGGCGGGGTGGTGGCTGGCTTGCCGCAGAGCGTGGCGACCCCGCTGGGCAACACCCTGACCATCACGGGCTACAACGCGGCGACGGGGCTGGTGAGTTACAGCTATAGCCTGCTGGACAACGAAGCGCACGCCAATGGCAATGGTAACAACAGCCTGTTTGAAGACTTCGCGGTGACCCTGGTGGACAGCGATGGCGACACGGCCAACAACACCCTGAGCGTGCAGATAGTCGACGACGTGCCGACGGCGGTGAACGACATCGACCCGGTGACGGCGAGCGAGAACCACCTTGTCCTCAATGGCAACGTCATCAGCAATGACGTGCAGGGTGCCGATGGCGCGGCGGTGACGGCGGCCAACCTGAATGGGACTTACGGCAGCCTGGTGCTCAATGCCAATGGTACCTACACCTACACCCTCAACCCCAACGATGCGGACTTCAAGGCGCTGACCGGGGGCGGGATGGGGAGCGAAGTGTTCACCTACACCCTGACCGACGGGGACGGGGACGTGAGCACGGCGACCCTGACCCTGACCATCAAGAACGACGATGACGGGGTGAGCATCACCAACCTGACCCCGAAAGGCGAGGGTGGCGACGCCATCGTGTACGAGGACGACCTGCTGGCGAGCCGGGGCCCGAACGAATCGGCGGGGTCGGACACGACCAAGGAGTCGACCACGGTCACCGGCAGCTTCAACATCAGCGCGCCGGACGGGGTGCAGACCCTGAGCGTGGGCGGTATCAACCTGGTGAGTGGCGGGGTGGTGGCTGGCTTGCCGCAGAGCGTGGCGACCCCGCTGGGCAACACCCTGACCATCACGGGCTACAACGCGGCGACGGGGCTGGTGAGTTACAGCTATAGCCTGCTGGACAACGAAGCGCACGCCAATGGCAATGGTAACAACAGCCTGTTTGAAGACTTCGCGGTGACCCTGGTGGACAGCGATGGCGACACGGCCAACAACACCCTGAGCGTGCAGATAGTCGACGACGTGCCGACGGCGGTGAACGACATCGACCCGGTGACGGCGAGCGAGAACCACCTTGTCCTCAATGGCAACGTCATCAGCAATGACGTGCAGGGTGCCGATGGCGCGGCGGTGACGGCGGCCAACCTGAATGGGACTTACGGCAGCCTGGTGCTCAATGCCAATGGTACCTACACCTACACCCTCAACCCCAACGATGCGGACTTCAAGGCGCTGACCGGGGGCGGGATGGGGAGCGAAGTGTTCACCTACACCCTGACCGACGGGGACGGGGACGTGAGCACGGCGACCCTGACCCTGACCATCAAGAACGACGATGACGGGGTGAGCATCACCAACCTGACCCCGAAAGGCGAGGGTGGCGACGCCATCGTGTACGAGGACGACCTGCTGGCGAGCCGGGGCCCGAACGAATCGGCGGGGTCGGACACGACCAAGGAGTCGACCACGGTCACCGGCAGCTTCAACATCAGCGCGCCGGACGGGGTGCAGACCCTGAGCGTGGGCGGTATCAACCTGGTGAGTGGCGGGGTGGTGGCTGGCTTGCCGCAGAGCGTGGCGACCCCGCTGGGCAACACCCTGACCATCACGGGCTACAACGCGGCGACGGGGCTGGTGAGTTACAGCTATAGCCTGCTGGACAACGAAGCGCACGCCAATGGCAATGGTAACAACAGCCTGTTTGAAGACTTCGCGGTGACCCTGGTGGACAGCGATGGCGACACGGCCAACAACACCCTGAGCGTGCAGATAGTCGACGACGTGCCGACGGCGGTGAACGACATCGACCCGGTGACGGCGAGCGAGAACCACCTTGTCCTCAATGGCAACGTCATCAGCAATGACGTGCAGGGTGCCGATGGCGCGGCGGTGACGGCGGCCAACCTGAATGGGACTTACGGCAGCCTGGTGCTCAATGCCAATGGTACCTACACCTACACCCTCAACCCCAACGATGCGGACTTCAAGGCGCTGACCGGGGGCGGGATGGGGAGCGAAGTGTTCACCTACACCCTGACCGACGGGGACGGGGACGTGAGCACGGCGACCCTGACCCTGACCATCAAGAACGACGATGACGGGGTGAGCATCACCAACCTGACCCCGAAAGGCGAGGGTGGCGACGCCATCGTGTACGAGGACGACCTGCTGGCGAGCCGGGGCCCGAACGAATCGGCGGGGTCGGACACGACCAAGGAGTCGACCACGGTCACCGGCAGCTTCAACATCAGCGCGCCGGACGGGGTGCAGACCCTGAGCGTGGGCGGTATCAACCTGGTGAGTGGCGGGGTGGTGGCTGGCTTGCCGCAGAGCGTGGCGACCCCGCTGGGCAACACCCTGACCATCACGGGCTACAACGCGGCGACGGGGCTGGTGAGTTACAGCTATAGCCTGCTGGACAACGAAGCGCACGCCAATGGCAATGGTAACAACAGCCTGTTTGAAGACTTCGCGGTGACCCTGGTGGACAGCGATGGCGACACGGCCAACAACACCCTGAGCGTGCAGATAGTCGACGACGTGCCGACGGCGGTGAACGACATCGACCCGGTGACGGCGAGCGAGAACCACCTTGTCCTCAATGGCAACGTCATCAGCAATGATGTGCAGGGTGCTGATGGCGCGGCGGTGACGGCGGCCAACCTCAATGGAACTTACGGCAGCCTGGTGCTCAATGCCAATGGTACCTACACCTACACCCTCAACCCCAACGATACGGACTTCAAGGCGCTGACCGGGGGCGGGATGGGGAGCGAAGTGTTCACCTACACCCTGACCGACGGGGACGGGGACGTGAGCACGGCGACCCTGACCCTGACCATCAAGAACGACGATGACGGGGTGAGCATCACCAACCTGACCCCGAAAGGCGAGGGTGGCGACGCCATCGTGTACGAGGACGACCTGCTGGCGAGCCGGGGCCCGAACGAATCGGCGGGGTCGGACACGACCAAGGAGTCGACCACGGTCACCGGCAGCTTCAACATCAGCGCGCCGGACGGGGTGCAGACCCTGAGCGTGGGCGGTATCAACCTGGTGAGTGGCGGGGTGGTGGCTGGCTTGCCGCAGAGCGTGGCGACCCCGCTGGGCAACACCCTGACCATCACGGGCTACAACGCGGCGACGGGGCTGGTGAGTTACAGCTATAGCCTGCTGGACAACGAAGCGCACGCCAATGGCAATGGTAACAACAGCCTGTTTGAAGACTTCGCGGTGACCCTGGTGGACAGCGATGGCGACACGGCCAACAACACCCTGAGCGTGCAGATAGTCGACGACGTGCCGACGGCGGTGAACGACATCGACCCGGTGACGGCGAGCGAGAACCACCTTGTCCTCAATGGCAACGTCATCAGCAATGACGTGCAGGGTGCCGATGGCGCGGCGGTGACGGCGGCCAACCTGAATGGGACTTACGGCAGCCTGGTGCTCAATGCCAATGGTACCTACACCTACACCCTCAACCCCAACGATGCGGACTTCAAGGCGCTGACCGGGGGCGGGATGGGGAGCGAAGTGTTCACCTACACCCTGACCGACGGGGACGGGGACGTGAGCACGGCGACCCTGACCCTGACCATCAAGAACGACGATGACGGGGTGAGCATCACCAACCTGACCCCGAAAGGCGAGGGTGGCGACGCCATCGTGTACGAGGACGACCTGCTGGCGAGCCGGGGCCCGAACGAATCGGCGGGGTCGGACACGACCAAGGAGTCGACCACGGTCACCGGCAGCTTCAACATCAGCGCGCCGGACGGGGTGCAGACCCTGAGCGTGGGCGGTATCAACCTGGTGAGTGGCGGGGTGGTGGCTGGCTTGCCGCAGAGCGTGGCGACCCCGCTGGGCAACACCCTGACCATCACGGGCTACAACGCGGCGACGGGGCTGGTGAGTTACAGCTATAGCCTGCTGGACAACGAAGCGCACGCCAATGGCAATGGTAACAACAGCCTGTTTGAAGACTTCGCGGTGACCCTGGTGGACAGCGATGGCGACACGGCCAACAACACCCTGAGCGTGCAGATAGTCGACGACGTGCCGACGGCGGTGAACGACATCGACCCGGTGACGGCGAGCGAGAACCACCTTGTCCTCAATGGCAACGTCATCAGCAATGACGTGCAGGGTGCCGATGGCGCGGCGGTGACGGCGGCCAACCTGAATGGGACTTACGGCAGCCTGGTGCTCAATGCCAATGGTACCTACACCTACACCCTCAACCCCAACGATGCGGACTTCAAGGCGCTGACCGGGGGCGGGATGGGGAGCGAAGTGTTCACCTACACCCTGACCGACGGGGACGGGGACGTGAGCACGGCGACCCTGACCCTGACCATCAAGAACGACGATGACGGGGTGAGCATCACCAACCTGACCCCGAAAGGCGAGGGTGGCGACGCCATCGTGTACGAGGACGACCTGCTGGCGAGCCGGGGCCCGAACGAATCGGCGGGGTCGGACACGACCAAGGAGTCGACCACGGTCACCGGCAGCTTCAACATCAGCGCGCCGGACGGGGTGCAGACCCTGAGCGTGGGCGGTATCAACCTGGTGAGTGGCGGGGTGGTGGCTGGCTTGCCGCAGAGCGTGGCGACCCCGCTGGGCAACACCCTGACCATCACGGGCTACAACGCGGCGACGGGGCTGGTGAGTTACAGCTATAGCCTGCTGGACAACGAAGCGCACGCCAATGGCAATGGTAACAACAGCCTGTTTGAAGACTTCGCGGTGACCCTGGTGGACAGCGATGGCGACACGGCCAACAACACCCTGAGCGTGCAGATAGTCGACGACGTGCCGACGGCGGTGAACGACATCGACCCGGTGACGGCGAGCGAGAACCACCTTGTCCTCAATGGCAACGTCATCAGCAATGACGTGCAGGGTGCCGATGGCGCGGCGGTGACGGCGGCCAACCTGAATGGGACTTACGGCAGCCTGGTGCTCAATGCCAATGGTACCTACACCTACACCCTCAACCCCAACGATGCGGACTTCAAGGCGCTGACCGGGGGCGGGATGGGGAGCGAAGTGTTCACCTACACCCTGACCGACGGGGACGGGGACGTGAGCACGGCGACCCTGACCCTGACCATCAAGAACGACGATGACGGGGTGAGCATCACCAACCTGACCCCGAAAGGCGAGGGTGGCGACGCCATCGTGTACGAGGACGACCTGCTGGCGAGCCGGGGCCCGAACGAATCGGCGGGGTCGGACACGACCAAGGAGTCGACCACGGTCACCGGCAGCTTCAACATCAGCGCGCCGGACGGGGTGCAGACCCTGAGCGTGGGCGGTATCAACCTGGTGAGTGGCGGGGTGGTGGCTGGCTTGCCGCAGAGCGTGGCGACCCCGCTGGGCAACACCCTGACCATCACGGGCTACAACGCGGCGACGGGGCTGGTGAGTTACAGCTATAGCCTGCTGGACAACGAAGCGCACGCCAATGGCAATGGCAACAACAGCCTGTTTGAAGACTTCGCGGTGACCCTGGTGGACAGCGATGGCGACACGGCCAACAACACCCTGAGCGTGCAGATAGTCGACGACGTGCCAGTCCAGCCTGCGGATCTGAATACCAGAGTTGAGGAGTTCTCTAACCCTGGCACCAACCTGATGATCATTCTGGATACCTCGGGGAGTATGGACTCAGCATCGGGTGTCGCCGGTTATGCAACTCGGATGGCCATTGCCAGAGCATCCATTCTGCAGTTGATCAATGACTACGATAACGTCGGCAACGTCATGGTCAGACTGGTTGGCTTTGCAAGCACGGCGACCACCAACTTCCTGGGCTCAGGTGATATCTGGTTGACGGCTACCCAGGCACTGAATGTCATCAACACCATCACCGATACTCTGGGCAACGGTGGTACAGACTACGATGATGCGCTGATCAAGGCCATGTCGGCCTACAATTCGGCTGGCAAGATCATTGGAGGACAGGGCGTGCTTTACTTCCTGTCCGATGGTGAGCCGACCGAGAGCACCAGCTGGCCTGGAGTGGTCGGTTCGGGTAGTGATGGTATCAATGGAGCCGAGCAGGCTGCCTGGCAAACCTTCCTGACTGACAATGAGATCAAAGCCTACGCCCTTGGCATGGGGACTGGTGCAACGGCGCCAGCATTGGAGCCCATTTCCTACAACGGCGCCACCGGAGCAGAACAGCCGGCCATCATAGTGACGGATCTGAGCCAGCTGGCCAGCACTCTCTCGGGGACTGTGCAGGTGCCGACCACGGGCAATCTGCTGGTCGATGCGGGGGTGGTCTTTGGTGCCGATGGTCCTGCCGCCTTGCCCATCACCAGCATCTCCCACGATGCCGATGGCAATCCGGCGACGCCGGATGTCGTCTACACCACGGCATACTCCGGCTATAACCCCGTGACCCACGTGCTGACCATTCCTACCCATGGCGGGGGCACCCTCTCGGTCAACTTGTTGACAGGGGCTTACAGCTACAGCCTGTCGCTGGATGTGGCAGATGACTACACCGAGACCTTCCATTACACCATCAGCGACGCCGATGGGGATGTGAAGACAGGGGTGCTGAACCTGATCACCACGGATTCGAGCGACGTTATCGTCTATGACAACAGCAATGAGGCGCTGGTGTACGAGATCTCTGTGCCGGGAGCAACGACGACCACTATGCTGGCGGATTTCGAAGACATTACCAACTCATCCAATAGCGGGAGTGGTTATAACCCCTGGATTTATGACACCTCAGGGACTGGTAACAGCGTGATCGATCTGGGGGGGAATACGATCGCCAGCGCCATTGTGAACAATGGTG
This sequence comes from Aeromonas molluscorum, assembly GCF_051376105.1. NCBI lineage: Bacteria > Pseudomonadati > Pseudomonadota > Gammaproteobacteria > Aeromonadales > Aeromonadaceae > Aeromonas > Aeromonas molluscorum. The sequence continues at coordinate 1,554,765 of NZ_JBPQCY010000002.1, forward strand.
ACAAGTGGATAGTAAGTACCCAGGGCGGGACAGGTCTTTCCTACCTGGATGCCACCGTCAACACCAGCAGTGATGAATTACGCCTGGTCGATAACAATGGCTCATCGGCGGGGGGCGTCGAGATGCTGACGCCGGAGTTCGTGACCAGCGCAAGCGGTACCACCACCCTCAGCTTCGATTACGACAGGGCCAACGTGAACAGCAACGATGTGGTGACCTGGAGCCTGTACAAGTTTGACGGTACCAGCTGGGTACAACAGACCGGCACGGGTTACAGCGGTTTCCTGTCGACGGATCCGGGATCTACCACCAGCCTCACCACGGGCGAGCTCGAGGCGGGCACCCGTTATCGCATCCACTTCTCTGTGCTCGATGGAGGGGGGAGTGGCAGCAGCAATGACTCTCGCCTGGAGCTGGACAACATCAGGCTCAACATCACGGCCGCTGCCACGACGGCCATTGCCATCATGGCCGCCCAGGGCAATGTGCTGACCGACCCCAATCACAACCCGTACAGTAGCGATCCTTGGGGGGCTGTCGATTCGTTGGGCAGCGAAAGCTCGATACTCAAGATCTGGAATGGCAGCAGTTATACCTCTGTGACCACCAGTCAGACGGTTGCCGGGCTCTATGGTTCACTCGAAATCCACAGTGATGGTGCTTACACCTACACCCCTAACTCGAACCTGAGCAATGTTGGTCAATCGGATGTCTTTACCTATCAGGTCATGCAAAATGATGGGGATCAGGATACGGCGCAATTGACCATCAACATTGGCGCCACTGCTGCGGCTATACCCGCCCCAATTGAGGGGACTAGTGGCAATGACGCGCTCAATGGGACAGGGGGTGACGACGTGCTGCTTGGTTATGGCGGTAATGACACCATTCATGGCAACGGAGGTAATGACCATATAGAAGGTGGGGCCGGAAATGATACCCTGTATGGCGACGCTGGCAATGATGCTCTGCTGGGCGGAGCCGGTACCGATATTCTGGATGGCGGCTTGGGCAATGATACCCTGATTGGCGGGCTGGGGGCGGATACCATGACTGGTGGTGCTGGGCACGATACCTTCAAGTGGCTGGCGGGTGAGGCCGATGGCAACATCGACAAGATCACCGACTTCACTCTGGGGTCGAGTGGCAGCAATGCCAATAGTGATGTGCTGGATCTCTCTCAGTTGCTGGTCGACGTGCCAGCCAGTGCCAACAACAGTGTACTGGCCAACGCGCTCAACAGTTATCTGACCTTCGATACGGCCAATAACAAGCTGACCATAGACACCAATGGTGGCACGGCTGGCGGCGATCAATTGACTGTGCTGTTCCAGAATGCACCAGACTTGAGCCATGGCGGAACCCTTAGTACCAACCAGGATATCATCAAGCAACTGCTCGACGATGGTAACCTCAAGGTTGATCCACATCCGTAGATGACATGCACAGAGGCAGGCTTGCCTGCCTCTGTTGTTTAATCGGGAAGGACGTTAAGATAGGCAACATTGACGTAGTGAGGAAGATATGGGGCCCTTTAACTGGATCGACATTGATGGCATTCGCTATAGCTGGGACGGGCAGGGCAGCATCAGTTGTTCCGGTCGCTTTGCCTATCAAACTCAGCTCGATGGCAGCAGACTGACCGGGCTTGAGATAGAGAATGAAGATGGTGAGGCCGCCGGGGTATTGAACGTCGACTTTGCCGCTATGCAGCTCTCTTTTGTACCCTATGTCGGCGTCGAATCTCCCCACATGGTGCTGCTCTGCGGCGATGGTCAGAGTCAGCAAGAGTGTTCGTTGCAGAGCATCACGGCTTCCTTGCACGATTTATTGGCAAGTGCCGATCCTCTGGGATGGGACTCCTGGAGCGATTGCGTCGCGGCCGTTGAGGTGATTTCCCCTGGTGAGGGACACATTCTGTCGTGGGACTCATTCCACTTCGACGAGGCCGATCGGCTGCCAGAGCTGGCCGCTACCCCCGGTCTGTCCCAGCCGTCAGCACTGGCGGTTAACGAGATCAGTATCAGTCTGGATATGAGTAATCATGTGCTGGACTTTATCCCCCCCAGCCACGAGATATGAATCCGTGCCTAGCCCGTGCATAATGCCGCAATCATTCTGATTGAGGTGTTATTTATGTGGCGTTCCATCCTTTCCCTGTGTCTGTTTTGTACGAGTGCAGCCACCATGGCTATCGAGGTGCCCCAAGCCCCGCATCTGTTGGTGAGCGGTAATGCCGAACAGAAGGTGGAGCCCGACATGTTGACTCTGCGTGTGGCCGTGACGGCGCTGGAGAAGAAAGGCATAGATGCCAAGCAGCAAGTCGACAAGCGGGTAGCGGCCTTCTTTGGCCAACTTGAGGGGCTGGGTATCAAGCGCAGCGATGTGGAGGCGGGCAATCTGGTCATCTCCCCCGAGTATCAATATCCGCAGAACCGTAAACCCGAACTGGTCGGCTACCGCGCCCAACGCCAGCTGGCTGTCAAACTCTACCAGCTCGACAAACTCAGCCAGCTGATGGATACCGCCCTCAAATCCGGGCTAGAGTCCGTTTCCCAGATTGAATTTGGCTTGAAAGATCCCCAGGCTGCTCGCGAGCAAGCCAGAGTGAGTGCGGTGCAAGATGCCCGTGCCAAGGCGGAGTCCCTGGCCAAGGCGTTTGGTGTGACCCTGGGCAAGGTGTACAGCATAGAGTATCGCAATGCTGCGCCTATGCCGGTGTATGGTCGTGGCCTGAAAATGGCTGCCATGGCGGCGGCTCCCGAAGCGGCCGATGCCAGCTACGAGCAGCAGGAGATCAGCATCACAGACAATGTGGAGGCTGTATTCCTGATCGATTGAGTCGGCTCATTCAGCGCAACAAATAAAAAGGGCTCCCATAGGAGCCCTTTTTCATGACGTTGCAGGCTGATGCTCAGTGCAGGATGCGGGCACGCAGTGTGCCGTTGATCTCTTTGAGTTTGGTCAGGGCCTTCTCGCTGTGCTCAGTCTCCACATCGATCACCACGTAACCAATCTCGCTGCTGGTTTGCAGGTATTGACCGGCGATGTTAATCCCCTCTTCGGCGAAGATCTGGTTGATCTGGTTCATGACCCCAGGCTGGTTGCGGTGAATGTGCAACAGGCGGCTGGAGCCTTTGTGGCCGGGCAGGGAGACTTCCGGGAAGTTGACGGCGGAGAGGGTGGAGCCGTTGTCCGAGTACTTGACCAGCTTGCTGGCCACTTCCAGGCCGATATTCTCCTGGGCTTCCTGGGTCGAGCCACCGATGTGCGGGGTGAGCAGCACATTGTCCAGGCCGCGCAGCGGGGTGATGAACTCTTCATCGTTGGATTTTGGCTCGCTTGGGAAGACGTCGATCGCGGCGCCACTCAAATGACCGCTCTTGAGGACATCGGCCAAGGCATCGATGTCAACCACAGTGCCGCGTGATGCGTTGATCAAGATGGCGCCCGGTTTCATCATGCGCAGTTGCTCGGCGCCGATCAGATCCTGAGTGGAGGCGGTCTCTGGCACGTGCAGACTGATAACGTCAGACATGTTGAGCAGCTCCGCCATGCTCGGCACCTGGATGGCATTGCCCAGGGAGAGCTTGTTCTCGATGTCGTAGTAGTAGACCTTGAGACCGATACTCTCGGCGATGATGCCAAGCTGGGTACCAATGTGGCCATAACCTATGATGCCGAGTTTCTTGCCACGCGCTTCTACCGAGCGGTTAGCCAGTTTTTCCCACACACCCCGATGGCATTTGGCATTCTTCTCGGGAATACCGCGCATCAGCAGCAGTATTTCGCCCAATACCAGTTCGGCGACCGAACGGGTGTTGGAGAAAGGCGCGTTGAAGACGGGAATGCCGCGTAGCTCTGCGGCTTTCAGATCAACCTGATTGGTACCGATGCAGAAGCAGCCGATGGCAAACAGCTTCTGGGCGGCATCCAGCACCTTGTCGGTGAGCTGGGTGCGAGAGCGCAGACCGACGAAGTGGACATCACGGATCCGCTCGATCAGATCCTCTTCGCTCAGGGAGGTTTTCAGGTAATCCACATTGGTGTAACCAGCGGCCCGGAAGGTCTCTACCGTGTTGGGGTGTACCCCCTCCAGCAGCAGTACCTTGATCTTATCCTTGTCGAGCGAGAACTTGACGGTCATGGCGATCCCTCTAAATCAGTGCAGGTATGGTGTGTGAAGAAAACCGTAAAGTAGCAAAAACAACAGGCAGAGGGAATATTTGTGACGAAAGTCAAATTCTTTGAAGTTATCAACGATAGTTGTAAGCCGTTGATGGCAAGGGACTGACAGACAATAAAAAACGGCGCCATCAGGCGCCGTTATCGATGTCATCACCCGATTATTGGGTGATGACGCCATCGGGCGTACCGATCAGTACTACGTCCGCGCCGCGGTGAGCGAACAGTCCGTTGGTGACGACGCCAACGATGGCATTGAGCTGGCTTTCCAGACCCTTGGCATCGGTGATGGCCATGCCTTTGACGTCCAGTATGTCGTTGCCATTGTCGGTGATGACGCCTTCACGCCAGACCGGATTGCCACCGAGCTTGCGGATCTCCCGTGCCACGTACTCGCGGGCCATGGGGATCACCTCGACCGGCAGCGGGAATTTACCCAGCACGTCCACAGTCTTGGTGTTGTCGATGATGCAGATGAACTTGTCAGCCACGGCGGAGACGATCTTTTCCCGGGTGAGGGCTGCGCCACCGCCCTTGATCATGTCGCGACTGGCATTGATCTCGTCGGCGCCATCCACATAGACGGAGAGGGCGTCGATGTCGTTGAGGTCAAACACCTGGATGCCGAAGCCCTTGAGGCGCTCGGTGGAGGCCACGGAGCTGGAGACGGCCCCTTTGATCTCACCCTTCATGGTCGCCAGGGCGTCGATAAAGTGGTTGACGGTGGAGCCGGTGCCTACGCCGACTATGGTGCCGGGCACTACGTATTTGAGCGCAGCCCAGCCGGCCGCCTTCTTCATGTCATCTTGGGTCATGGTAGATCCTTAGGGGAAAAAGCGGGCGCATTATAGCCAAGAGTGCCCCCGGGGGCGACAGTGTCGCTCACGTTATGAGGATAAAAAGCACAAGATGTAAATCGTTTGCCTGTTTGTTGGGCAAACTGCCGCCCATGTCGTTGGGAAAGGTCGATGGGGGAGGTGGTGGGGACCCAGGCGACCCATGCAACTCATGCCTTGTGGGTCGCTGGCATCATGACTCTGGCGGGCAAGCTCAGCTCACCTCAAAGCGCCAGCGTCTGCTCGGGGTAAGGATCTCCGGCAGTGGCACGTCCCAGCTCTGGCAGGGAATGGCGTCGACTTGCTGGCAGTCATGGGCGATGCCCAACGGCTTGGGTCCCAATCTGTGCTGTTGCCAGGCGGCCAGGGTGCGATCGTAATAGCCGCCCCCCATGCCGAGCCGGTTGCCTGTCTCATCGAAGGCAACCAGAGGCGTGCAAATGATATCCAGGTTGGTGTGGGGCAAAACCTGCAGCACATCGAGCTCGGGTTCGGCGATGCCAAAGCGGTTCTGGGTCATGGGGCTGGTCGCCGTATAACGCAAGAACAGGAGGTGGCCCGGGTTGAAGGGGTGTAGCACCGGCAGATAGACCTCCTTGTGCTGCGCCCAGAGCCAGTGGATGAGTGGCAGGGTACTGAGTTCACCGTCGTTGGCAAGGTAGAGGGCGATGCGCTTGGCGGCAAGCATACCAGGATGCTGCTGGCACTGCGCCAGCAGTTGCTGCGCCGCGATCTGTTGCTCGGTCTGGCTCAGGGCGCGTCTGCGCTGGCGAATGAGTTGGCGCAGGGATTGTCTGTCCGACATGGGGGGCTCCGGGTTGGATTGAGTGCTTCTACCTTAACAAGGGGAACGTATGGGGCAAACGACCAGCGCCAAAAAAGCCGGGCACTGGGCCCGGCTTGGCGGAGGGTTGGGCTCAATCTCTGCGCAGTTGATGCTTGATAAAGACGGCAGCCAGGGCAGACACCGCCAGTGCCATGGGATAGAAACTCATGCTCACCACTGCGATGGGCGAGAGGGCGAACACGGAGCCGAGCAGCAAAGCCTGGGCTCCCCAGGGGATCAGGCCCTGCACCACGCAGGAGAAAATATCCAGCATGGAGGCGGCGCGGCGCGGGGTGACCCCATGCAGCTCGGCCAGATCCCGGGAGACCTTGGCGGCTACTATGATGGCGACAGTGTTGTTGGCGGTGCACAGATTAGTGAGGCCCACCACGCCGGCGATGCCGAGTTCTGCCGCCTTCTCGTTTTGCTCGCCGTCATGCTGGCGAGTAAAGCGGCGGATGAGGGCTCCGATGCGATCGCCCACCCAGGCCAATCCCCCCTGACGCTCCATCAGGGCACCCAGGCCGCCGATCAGCATGGAGAGCAGGAAAATTTCCTGCATGCCGGTGAAGCCCTGATAGATGTCCTTGCTAAATTGGCTGAGAGAGTACCCCCCGAACAGACCGACCATGCCGGCGGCCAGTATGCCCAGGCCGAGTACCACGAACACGTTCACCCCCGCCAGGGCCAGCCCCAGGATCAGCAGATAAGGCATCACCTTGAACAAGTCCGGGTTGCCATGGGGGGCCGGTGCGTCGCCCACATTGCCCAGAGTGAGGTAGATCAGGATCACCAGCAAGGCGGCGGGAGCGGCAATCTTGAAATTCTCGCGAAACTTGTCTTTCATCTCGCAGCCCTGGCTGCGGGTCGCGGCTATGGTGGTGTCCGAGATGATGGAGAGGTTATCGCCGAACATGGCGCCCGAGAGTATGGTTCCCGCCATCAGTACGGGATCTATGTGCGCCGCCTGGGCGACGCCGAGCGCCACCGGTGCCACGGCCCCTATGGTCCCCATGGACGTTCCCATGGCCGTGGCAATAAAGGCGCAGATAAGAAAGAGCCCTGGCAGCAGGCACCAGCCGGGGATCAGCGACAGGCCGAGGGAGACGGTGGCATCCACGCCGCCGGTGGCCTTGGCCACGGTGGCAAAGGCCCCCGCCAGCAGATAAATCAGGCACATGGCCATGATGTTGCTGTCACCAATCCCCTTGAAGAAGGTCTCCAGATTCTGGTTGAAGCTCTCCTTGCCAAGCAACAGGGCCAGGATCACCGCCGGTAATACGGCAACAGGGGCAGGCAACTGGTAGAAGGCGAACTCGACCCCCTGCAGGGTGAGCCAGGTGCCGGTGCCAATGAAGATGGCCAGAAACAGCAGCAGGGGAAGCAGGGCGATGGGATTGGGGACGCGTTGGTGCATGAGGGCCTCGGATGCGTGGAACATGACTCCTGTCATATGAACCGCGTTGGGCGGCTGGCATCCTGCCACTCTGGGCCCACACCCTAGTGATTTGCCTCTCTCGAGTCAAGATAGACGTCCAGATGGATAAACTTTCGTGTAGAGCGATTCTGCCATGTCGGAAAATGTCGATGTATATTCTGTAATTTTCTAATTGCCCGTATATATGTCGGCGATGATCCGGGTGGTTCATGGGGCTTTTCAAAGGGCGTCAGGGCTGGTAGAACTGTCCCTTTCCAGAAAACATGACAACAGATGAGAGGGTGGAGATGGACAATCCGATCCGTGTGGCCGTGATGGGCTGTAATGGTCGTATGGGCAAGGTGCTGCTGGAGGCCATCGCCAACGCCGAGGGCGTGGTGGTCGGTGCAGCGCTGGAGCGACCGGGCTCTGTCGTGATCGGTCTGGATGCGGGCGAGCTCAATGGGTTGGGTCACTTTGGCGTGGCTATCAGCGACAGCCTGGACAAGGTGCGCGAGGATTTCGATCTCATCATCGACTTCACTCGCCCCGAGGTGACCCTGACCAACCTGGCGTTCGCTCGTGCCCATGGCAAGGCCATGGTGATAGGTACCACGGGTTTCGACGAGGCTGGCAAGCAGGCTCTGCATGAGGCGGCACAGCACATAGGCATCGTCTTCGCCTCCAACTATTCGGTCGGTGTCAATCTGGTGTTCAAGCTGCTGGAGCAGGCCGCCAAGGTGATGGGAGACTACACCGACATCGAGATCATCGAAGGGCACCACAGACACAAGGTGGACGCACCGTCCGGCACCGCCCTCTCCATGGGGGAAGTGGTGGCCAAGACCTTGGGACGGGATCTCAAGGAGTGTGCCGTCTATGGCCGCGAGGGGATCACCGGTGAGCGGGATCGCAACACTATCGGCTTTGCCACTATTCGAGCCGGAGATCTGGTGGGGGAGCATACCGTCATGTTCGCCGACATCGGCGAGCGGGTGGAGATCAGCCACAAGGCGTCCAGCAGACTCACCTTCGCCAACGGTGCGGTACGCGCCGCAGCCTGGCTAAGCAGGCAGCCAGTGGGCCTGTATGACATGCAGGACGTTCTCAACCTGAAGTGAATCAGATAACCCCGGGCGACCGGGGTTTTTTATATGTAAAAAATAGGGCTTATGCTCCTTTTTTTCAATCAAGACCCCATAACACGCACTCTTCCCCACTGACGCCTATGATGGGCGGATGAGTTGTCACCGAAGGGTAAACGACAAGGCCCTGTTTCTGGGCCTTGCTGCGATTTTTTTACATCATGCAAAAGAGCGTAAAAATTCAATGCAAGAAAAACGTTTTCCTTTGCCGCAATAAAAACAAGTACTGATAAATGAGCTTTTATCTTCATTGAGATATTTTTTGATGTTTTTCAAGTGTCTGTTTTTATTTGATTAAATGTTAATTTTTGCCGCCAGGGTGGGTCAGGCAAGGGGTTTTGGACTCATGTTGGGGTTTTCTTTTGTTGGTGGGGGTTGCAAAGGTAAAATCTGCATAGATAATGGGTAATATTGCTTTTTTATTGAATTTAGATGCATTTATTTTGTTGAAAGACATTGAAATGACATCATTTTTGAGTAGAATGCGCCCAATTTGCCAGAAATCTGCCGGTTCAGCCCCCTGTTTCACACAAGGTTCTGAGCCGCGACACCCAGGTAAATTGCTGAATTTAAAGCTAAATAACTGGAGGTTGTCTTGAATCACACTGCATTGCTAGTGCTGGAAGATGGAACTGTGTTCAAAGGCGTGTCGATAGGCGCCGAGGGATGTTCTGTTGGTGAGGTTGTTTTTAACACGTCGATGACGGGTTACCAGGAAATCCTTACCGACCCCTCATATTCCCGTCAGATAGTCACCCTCACTTATCCACATATAGGCAACACCGGCACCAACAACGAAGATGAAGAGTCCGATCGGATCCATGCTCAGGGCCTGATCATCCGTGACCTTCCGATCCTTGCCTCCAATTTCCGCAATCAGCAATCTCTCTCCGATTACCTCAAGTCCCAAAACATCGTCGGCATTGCCGAGATAGATACCCGCAAACTGACTCGCATCCTGCGTGAAAAAGGCGCCCAGGCGGGTTGCATACTGGCGGGCAAGCAGGTTGATGAGGCATATGCGTTGAGCCAAGCGCGCGCCTTCCCCGGCCTCAAGGGGATGGACCTGGCCAAAGAAGTGACCGTAAATGAGTCCTACACCTGGTCCGAAGGGAGCTGGCAGCTCGGCAAGGGTCATGTCACCCCGAGCGAAAGCGACTTCAAATATCACGTGGTAGCCTACGACTTTGGCGTCAAGCGCAACATCCTGCGCATGCTGGTCGACCGTGGCTGCCGCCTGACTGTGGTACCGGCCAAGACCCCGGCCGCCGAGGTGCTGGCCATGAACCCCGATGGCATCTTCCTCTCCAACGGCCCCGGCGACCCCGAGCCCTGCGACTACGCCATCACTGCCATCAAGGCCTTCCTAGAGACCAACACCCCGGTGTTCGGTATCTGCCTGGGTCACCAGTTGCTGGGACTGGCTTCCGGCGCCAAGACGGCAAAGATGAAGTTCGGTCACCACGGTGCCAACCACCCGGTGAAGAGTCTGGATGACAATACCGTGATGATCACCGCCCAGAACCACGGTTTTGCGGTGGATGAGACCTCGCTGCCCGATTGCCTGCGTGCCACCCACGTCTCCCTGTTCGATGGCTCCTTGCAAGGCATCCATCGTACCGACCGTCCGGCCTTCAGCTTCCAGGGTCACCCCGAGGCGAGCCCGGGCCCGCACGACTGTGCCGGTCTGTTCGACCACTTTATTGAATTGATCAAGCAGTATCGCGCTTAAGAGGAAAAGAGAAGCCATGCCAAAACGTAACGACCTACAGAGCATCCTGATCCTCGGCGCCGGCCCCATCGTCATTGGTCAGGCCTGCGAATTTGACTACTCCGGCGCCCAGGCTTGCAAAGCCCTGCGCGAGGAGGGATACCGCGTCATCCTGGTGAACTCCAACCCGGCCACCATCATGACCGACCCCGAGATGGCCGATGCCACCTACATCGAACCCATCACCTGGGAAGTGGTGCGCGAGATCATCAAGAAGGAGCGCCCGGATGCCATCCTGCCCACCATGGGTGGCCAGACGGCACTGAACTGTGCGCTGGATCTGGAGAAGCACGGTGTGCTGGCCGAGTTCGGGGTCGAGATGATAGGCGCCACCGCCGATGCCATCGACAAGGCCGAAGACCGCCGCCGCTTTGACATCGCCATGAAGAGCATAGGCCTGGAATGTCCCCGTGCGGGCATCGCCCACAACATGGAAGAAGCCTGGGGCGTGCAGCAGATGGTCGGCTTCCCCTGCATCATACGTCCCTCCTTCACCATGGGTGGCTCGGGTGGCGGCATCGCCTACAACACCGAAGAGTTCGTCGAGATCTGCGAGCGCGGCCTGGACTTGTCGCCGACCAAGGAGCTGCTCATCGATGAGTCGCTGATCGGCTGGAAAGAGTACGAGATGGAAGTGGTGCGGGATCGCAATGACAACTGCATCATCGTCTGCGCCATCGAAAACTTCGACCCCATGGGTATCCACACCGGGGACTCCATCACTGTCGCGCCAGCCCAGACGCTGACCGACAAGGAGTATCAATTGATGCGCAACGCCTCCATGGCGGTGCTGCGCGAGATCGGCGTCGAGACCGGTGGCTCCAACGTCCAGTTCGGTATCAACCCCAAAGATGGCCGCATGGTCATCATCGAGATGAACCCACGGGTCTCCCGTTCCTCCGCGCTGGCTTCCAAGGCGACCGGTTTCCCCATCGCCAAGATTGCCGCCAAACTCGCCATCGGTTACACCCTGGACGAGTTGATGAACGACATCACCGGTGGTCGTACTCCGGCCTCCTTCGAGCCGGCCATCGACTACGTGGTTACCAAGATACCGCGTTTCAACTTCGAGAAATTTGCCGGTGCCAACGACCGTCTCACCACCCAGATGAAATCCGTGGGTGAAGTGATGGCGATTGGCCGCAACTTCCAGGAGTCCCTGCACAAGGCGCTGCGCAGCCTCGAAACCGGCAAAACCGGCTTCGACCCCATGGTTGACCTCAATGCCCCGGACTCCCTGACCCGCATCCGTCACGAGCTGCAAGAAGCGGGCTGCGACCGCATCTGGTACATCGCCGATGCGTTCCGCGCCGGTCTCTCCATGGACGGCATCTTCAAGCTGACCAAGATTGACCCCTGGTTCCTGGTTCAGATTGAAGATCTGGTCAAGCTGGAGGAGGAGGTGAAAGAGCGCGGCATGGCCGGTCTGGATGCCGACTTCCTGCGCGCCTTGAAGCGCAAGGGCTTCGCCGATGCCCGTCTGGCCAAGTTGCTGGGTGTGGCCGAGGGCGAGGTGCGCAAATTGCGCGCCCGTCACAACATCTTCCCGGTCTACAAGCGGGTTGATACCTGCGCCGCCGAGTTCGCCACCGACACCGCCTACATGTACTCGAGCTATGACGAGGAGTGCGAAGCGGCGCCGAGCAATCGTGACAAGATCATGATCATCGGCGGTGGCCCGAACCGCATCGGTCAGGGCATCGAGTTTGACTATTGCTGCGTGCACGCGGCCCTGGCCCTGCGTGAAGATGGTTACGAAACCATCATGGTCAACTGCAACCCCGAGACCGTCTCCACCGATTACGACACTTCCGACCGCCTCTACTTCGAGCCGGTGACCCTGGAAGACGTGTTGGAAATCGTGCGCGTCGAGAACCCGAAAGGCGTCATCGTCCAGTACGGTGGTCAGACGCCGCTCAAGCTTGCCCGTGCCCTGGAAGCCAACGGCGTGCCCATCATCGGCACCAGCCCGGACGCCATCGACCGCGCCGAAGACCGCGAGCGTTTCCAGACTGCCGTCGAACGCCTGGGCCTCAAGCAGCCGGAAAACGGCACCGTCACTGCCCTGGAGCAGGCGGTACTGACCGCCGAGCGGATCGGTTATCCCCTGGTGGTGCGCCCCTCTTACGTGCTGGGCGGCCGTGCCATGGAGATCGTCTATGACGAAATCGACCTGCGTCGCTACTTCGCCGAGGCGGTGAGCGTCTCCAACGAATCGCCGGTCCTGCTGGACAGATTCCTCGATGATGCAACCGAAGTGGACGTGGACGCCATCTGTGACGGCGTCGATGTGGTCATCGGCGGCATCATGGAGCACATCGAGCAGGCGGGTATCCACTCCGGTGACTCCGGCTGCTCCCTGCCGCCCTATACCTTGTCCAAGAAGATCCAGGACGAGATGCGCGAGCAGGTACGCAAGCTGGCGCTGGAGCTTGGCGTGGTCGGCCTGATGAACGTGCAGTTCGCGGTGAAAGATGATGAGATCTACCTCATCGAGGTGAACCCGCGCGCCGCCCGTACCGTGCCCTTCGTCTCCAAGGCGACCGGTGCGCCGCTGGCCAAGATCGCCGCCCGCGTCATGGCCGGGCAATCGCTGCAGAGCCAAGGTTTCACCAGCGAGATCATCCCGCCTTACTACTCGGTGAAAGAGGTGGTACTGCCCTTCGCCAAGTTCCCGGGCGTGGATCCGCTGCTGGGGCCTGAGATGCGTTCCACCGGTGAGGTGATGGGGGTGGGCAACAGCTTCGCCGAGGCGTATGCCAAGGCTCAGCTGGGAGCCAGCCATGCCGTGCCCAAAGAGGGCCGTGCGCTCTTGTCAGTGCGTCATAGCGACAAGGCACGGGTCGTTGATCTCGCCGCCAAGCTGCTGGAACTGGGTTATGAACTCGATGCCACCCATGGCACCGCAGTGGCCCTGGGCGAGGCGAGCATCAACCCGCGCCTGGTCAACAAGGTGCACGAGGGGCGCCCGCACATTCTGGATCGCATCAAGAACGGTGAGTACACCTACATCGTCAACACCGCCGAAGGGCGGGTGGCTATCCAGGACTCCAAGCAACTGCGCCGTGGCGCCCTGCAGCACAAGGTGGCGTACACCACTACCCTGAACGCAGGTTTCGCGACGTGCATGGCCATCAGCGTCGATGCCACTGCCAACGTGAACTCGGTGCAGGAGCTGCACGAGAGAGTTAAAAACCGCTAATGGTCGAGGGGATGACTCCCCGGCCAGTTGAGCGTCAGTGCGAATGAGTAATGACAAACCCCGCCAGTGATGGCGGGGTTTTTGTTTTGATGGCGAACAGGAACTGCGGGCAAGTTCAAAGGTTGTCGTGGCGAAGGGGACAAAAGGCACACCCTGGTGCTGTAGTGATTATTTACACCCTTAATTCATCATTAAACAGATTATCATTGCGCATCCTTGACTTAATGCTTGTATCTTCGCAATCACTCACCCCGATAGCCTCTATATACTGGTCCCTCATCACATAAGGTCGTCTGCGCCTGCAACAGCGGGGTGCGAGAGGATCAGGGCCCGCTGCCAACCCGGCAGCGCAGGCCGGCCCCTCTTATCAAGAGGGACCACAGGAAACCGGCTGTGGGGTTACCACCCCAGCAACCGTCAGGGCCAGCGTTACCGCGCCAGCCTGCTTCCCCCTCCTTACTCCGCCTGCTTGCCTGCCCAGTCGCGTCGTTGCTTACCGTCATCGCCCGCAACGGCGTCGTGCCTCAAGGACATTAGCCAAGGGAATCTGAATATGAGCTTCGATCATCGCAAATACCGTCCGGCCCCCGTGATCGCGCTGGCGGACAGGCAGTGGCCCAACCGGGTGCTGGAGCAGGCCCCGACCTGGTGCGCCGTGGACTTGCGCGACGGCAATCAGGCGCTGGTCGAGCCCATGACGGTGGCCCAGAAGCTGCAGATGTGGGCGCTGATGACTCATGTCGGTTTCAAGCATATCGAGGTGGGGTTCCCGGCCGCCTCCCAGCCCGATTTTGACTTCGTGCGCGAGCTGATTGAGCGCAACCTCATTCCGGAGGATGTCACCATTCAGGTGCTGGTGCAGGCCCGGGAAGATCTGATTGTTCGCACCTTCGAGGCGCTCAAGGGGGCCAAGCGTGCCATCGTCCATGTCTACAACTCGGTCAACCCGACCCAGCGCAACTATGTGTTCAACTCAGGAAAGGACGGGGTCAAGGCCATCGCCGTGCAGGGGGCGCGCTGGGTGCGGGAGTATGCGGCCCGTAATCCGGGCACAGAGTGGAGCTTCCAGTATTCGCCGGAGAGTTTCAGCAGCACCGAGGTGGAATTTGCGGTGGAGGTGTGTGATGCGGTGATCGACGAGTGGCGCCCCGCCGCTCGCCCCATGATCCTGAACCTGCCCGCCACGGTCGAGGTGAGTACCCCCAACGTGTTTGCGGATCAGGTGGAGTGGTTCTGCCGCCACCTCAAGGCGCGCCCCGAGGTGAGCATCTCCATTCACACCCACAACGACCGAGGTTGCGGGGTCGCTGCCGCCGAGCTGGCGGTGCTGGCGGGGGCCGATCGCATCGAGGGCACCCTGCTTGGCAACGGCGAGCGCACCGGCAACATGGACATAGTCACCATGGCCATGAACCTCTATAGCCAGGGGATAGACCCTGAACTGGATCTGTCGGACATGGATGCCATAGTCGCGACCGTGGGCGCTTGCACCCAGATAGCCTTGCACCCGCGCCACCCCTATGCCGGCGAGCTGGTCTACACGGCCTTTTCCGGCAGCCACCAGGACGCCATCCGCAAGTCCCTGGTGGCGGAAAAACCGGATCACTACTGGGACGTGGCCTACCTGCCCATCGACCCGACAGACCTTGGCCGCAGCTACGAGGCGGTGATCCGCATCAACAGCCAGTCAGGCAAGGGGGGCGTCACCTATCTGCTGGAGCGCGACCTCGGTCTGCAACTGCCACGCTGGCTGCAAATCGACTTCAGCCGCCGGGTCCAGGCCCAGGCCGAGGCGAGCAGCAGCGAGATCAGCCCCGAGCAGATCCGCGCTCTGTTTGAACAACATTATCTCGAGCCGCTGCACGGCTATCGGGTCGGCCGCTTCCAGCTTGGCCACGACAGTCAGGAGAGCCTGCGCCTCGAGTTGCAGACCCCGAACGGCGCACTGCAACTCGAGGGTGAAGGGGAGGGGGCCATCACGGCGCTGGTCAACGGCTGGCAGCGCCAGACCGGCATGCACATCGACGTGCTGGACTACTCCGAGCATGCCTTGAGCGCCGGCACCGAGTCTCGCGCCGTCGCCTATGTGCTGCTCAGCGTCGATGGCGCCCGTATGTGCGGGGTGGCCATTGGTCGTGACGTGGTTCACGCCTCCTTGCAGGCGGTGATCAATGGCGCCGCCCAGCTCAATATCGAGGCCCAGGCCCAGCGTCAACGGGCCTGATCTTGAACCTATTGCCACAGAAAACGCCACCTCAGGGTGGCGTTTTCCATATAAAAAGGCAGGCACTGATCAAGGGGCAACTTGACTCGCGGCTGGTCAACATGCGGGTGCCATGAGCGAGTCGACAGAGGCGTAAAGGAGCAAGGCTTTAGCCCAGCGAGTCAATCCACTACAATGGGCACCTGCTTGCGTTCGGGGATCGCTGACCACCGCAGCCCCGCGCGCGTGACTCTCGTGTGCCATAGGCCCCGCGCCTGGCCCCCTGCATCGGATGCCTTGATGATATTCTCCTCGACCTTTTCCCTCTTTGCGACGCGGTTCACCGGGTTGCCAATGGTGGCGGCCCTGCTGCTGGCCGGGTGTGCCAGCGAGCCGACTGCCCCTGCGCAGGATGCTGCCGCCATCGCCAAGCTGCCCGCGTCCATGCAACCGCAAAAGCCTGCCGACATGAAAACCCGGATCGTCCGCTTCTTGCCCAAACAGGTGCAAGACAAACCGGGCTGGGCCAATGATGTGGTGACGGCGCTCAGCACCCAGGGCCTGACGGTGAGTGATCACAACGTGTGCACCGTGCTGGCGGTAGCCGAGCAGGAGGCCACGTATCAGGCCGATCCCGTGGTACCCGGTCTTGGCAAGATTGCCTGGAAGGAGATCTACGCCCGATCTGGTCGCCTGCATATCCCAGACTTTGTGGTGCGTACTGCCCTTGGCATCCAGTCCCCCACTGGCAAGTCCTATGCCGAGCGGCTCGACAAGGCGCGTACCGAGCAGGAGCTGAGTCTCATCTTCGAGGACATGATAGGCATGGCCCCCATGGGCAAGCGGCTCTTTGGCAACCTCAACCCGGTGCACACTGCAGGTCCCATGCAGGTGAGCATCGCCTTTGCAGAGGCCAACGCCCGTGGCTATCCCTATTCCATCAAGGACTCCATCCGCCACGAGGTGTTCAGCCGCCGGGGCGGTATCTGGTTCGGCACCAAGCACCTGTTTGGCTATCCCGCCGACTACCCGGATACCCTCTATCGCTTCGCCGACTTCAATGCCGGCTGGTATGCGAGCCGCAACGCCGCCTTCCAGGCCGCGGTGAGCCGGGTCAGCGGCAAGCCCCTGGCCCTGGACGGGGATCTCGTCCGTTATGATTCCGACCAGCCCGGCAAGACGGAGCTCGCGGTGCACAGCATCGCCAGCCGCGTCAACATGAGCAAGCAGGCCATCCACCAGAGCCTGCTCAAGGGAGACAGCGCCGACTTTGCCCAGACCGACCTCTACCATCGCGTCCTTACCCTGGCCGACAAGCAGGCGGGTACGCGCCAACCCCGCGCCATCTTGCCCGGCATCCAGCTGAAAAGCCCCAAGATCACCCGCAACCTCACCACCGCCTGGTTCGCCAAGCGGGTGGATGACAGGGAACAAGCCTGCGTGAAGAAGATGGCGACCATTCGTTGACAGCCATAGACAAGGGCGGCCAAGTGGCCGCCCTTGTCTATGGGGGAGCGCTGCATGGGCGTGGACAGCTCAGGCAGTGGCGAGATGTTCGATGGACATCTCCCCCATGCATGACCAGCATTTAGCGCGTCACAATCGCCCTGCATTTGGGAAAATGGCTGCATCCCCAGAACGGACTTCCCTGATTGTCCCCCTTGCGCGCCGTGCGCAACACCATGGCACCGCCGCAGCGGGGGCAGGGGGGCGGGACAGCGGATGCCTCCGTTTGCTTGAATGGCGGGGAATATCCGGTTTGGCTGAGCGGGGTGACGATGCTGACCTCCGGCTTGTCCGGGGCTGCGCGATGGCGTGCTTTGAGCTGGGCCACATGCTGCCGATGGGTCTGCCTGTTGGCTGCCAGCCGTCCATGCTGGATGGTCTCGACCACTCGGGTGACTTCGGCAGCGGTCAATACCTGTGTGGTTTTTCCCTTGATATAACGGATCAGCCCACGGTTCATCACATTGTCCGGCATGGGAGTCTTGAAGGTGCAGTCGCCAATGAAGCAGATCACCGAGTGAAGCTGATGATCCGCCAGCCCCAGCAGGGATTTCAGGGTCATCATATGCAGGTGGTTCTGGTGCAGGGGATTTTGGAAGCGATACTTGCGGCGATAGATCTGCTGGGTCCAGCGTTGATGGGCGGGATCGCCGAATATCCACCCCTTCATGTTTTTGGTTTCAATCACGAATACCCCGAAGCGGGAGACGACCACATGATCGATCTGGGTTGTGCCTTGCTCGATGGGCAGGGTCACGTTCTTGAGCAGGTGATATTCCCGCCTGTCGAGAAAGAGTTGGACGCCGAGATTGATAAACCACTCTCCCATCATTCCCTTGAACCAGGGGCTTTTGACGAGAGTCGCCAGCAACAGCAGTGGCAACAGATACCAGAGCTGGCTGAGCAAGGGATGAATAACGGCAATGAAATCCATTTCAGCTTTTTCCTGTCAACGCATCGCGATGCGATTCAATGCTGGGTAACTGGGGACCTTCACATGTCTCTGGGTAGTGAGTGAGCGCACTCGACATATTTATAGCCAAAGATGTGACTCTGCTGGGGAGTTAAGTGGGTAAATGACGCGTTGAAGGAACCGTCGACAGTGGGGCGCGGCATCACCACTAAGTTGCCGCCATGTCGTCAGCACTTCCGGGCCTTGGCCGGTTGCCTCTGGCGATCGGCGTCTCTAGACCCGCAACAGACCGCGAAAGCCTCTGGCGGCATAGTAGGACTGTGCGCCGTTGTGGTACAGGAATACGCTGTCGTAGCGGCGATCGCAGAACAGGGCACCACCGAGTCGCCGGATGTCGGCGGGAGTCTGTATCCAGCTCGATGTCTTGGCATCGAAGTTGCCGAGGGTCTGCAGCGCCCGATACTCGGTCTCCGTCAGCAGTGTGATGCCCATCTTCGCGGCCAGCTCGGTCGCGCAGCCTGCTGGCCTGTTCTCTTTCCTGGCCTCCAGTGCCGCGCCGTCATAACAGAGGCTCCTGCGGCCACTGGGGCTCTCGGCGCTGCAGTCACAGAAGATCAACTGCCCGGTCTGCCGATCCTGGCCGATGACATCTGGCTCACCGCCGCTGCTCTCCATCTCATGGATCGAGCGCAATGACTGCGAGTTGGCATCGAGCCTGGCGCGCACCTGTGACCAGGTTATCCCTTCGTGGCGATGCCGGTGTTGTTCGAAGCGGACCTGCAAGGTGGCGAGCAAGCCGTCAATCTGTACCTTCGTCAAATTCATCATGCTACCTCGTTTTCCCTTGGCCTTGCGCCGCTAGAAACTCATCGCCAGCCCGATGGCATAACCATTGGTGTTGTTGCCAAACATCAAGCGGTACATGAGGCGAGTGCGAGTCACCCACACCTGATAGTTACTCGAGTCGAGCTCAAGGCCAACCCCGACGGAGTTGAGGGCGTTGAAGCCGAGCAGACCCCGTTGATCGCCCAGGTATTCGGTACGGGCCCCCTCCAGCACATAGCGCAGCGGCCGATCGAGCAGTGTCCAGTCGAGCAGGGGGGCGCGGCGGCGCAGATAGATGCCGAAATTCTCGGCATTCGCCTCGCCTTTCACGCTGGGGCTGGTACCAATGGTGCTTTGCAGATGGAGGTAGGAGTAGCGAAACTCGGCATCAATGTCCTGAGTATCGGAGAACAACTCGTAATCGAGCATGAGGGAGCCGCCGAGTCCGAACACATTGAGCTGGCCGTTATCGAGAAAATCGAGGCCCTTGCCAGTCTTGCGATTGATATACCAGTTACCTATCTGGATGTCGCTCGCCACTGTGCCCAGCGAAAAATTGGCGATGGGGCGCAGCACCCAGTTGGGGGCGACGGCGAAGTCCCAGCCGATGCCACCGGTGGCGGTCAGGCTGTTCCACTTGGCGGGAATAAGCCGACTCTCCTGGCCCTGGCTTATCACGAACTTGGGATCATAACGGCTGTAGCCCAGGTTGCCCTCCAGATAGATGGGTACCTCCTTGCTCATGGTCGCACCGCCGCCGACCTGGCTCATGCTGAGCCCCGCCTGCTGGCCACTGCCCCATGCGATATCGAGGTTGCTGGAGGTGATGTCGGGCACCACGTTGAAGGTCATCAGGGAGACCACGGCGTTGGCCTTTTCCTGTAAACGGGCGTCAAGGGCGCCGTTGGCGGCCATGGCCGGGGAGGCGCTCGCAAGCCAAGCCAGCAGCAGCAGGGGTTGCTGCCTGGAGGCACCCTTCGCGGTGGAGCCCGGTGCAATATCGTGCCTGCCTTGGCCAAGTTGTCGTTTGTTTACGCTGGCCATCGCCATTATCCCCATGCCACCTCCCGGTGACCTTATGTTCATGTGAGCACTCATGCGAGCACTAATGAGATGATTTTACCCAAGGATGAAGCGGCGTCCATCATCATGAACAACGTCCATCGCGATGGACGGGCCGTGCTGGCGCCAATAGCAGGGGACGCAGGCGGTTCTTCCTGTCATTGCTCATCCCATGATCCATGACGTCCCTTTATCATGGGCAGGGCATGAGGGACTTTTATGTCGGACAGATTATTTGAGACGCATTGGCGCCGAAAATTTGTTACACTCCGCGCCCGCCATTTTCCGGCTCGCCTGCAGACCCTGTCAGGCCAGGCCGATCCCTGGCATCCGCTGTCACCCTGGTCGGGTCGCAGTCAATCACAGCTTTGCTGGAACACAGGAAACCCATGATGAAATTTGAATCATTCGATTTTGCCCCCGAGATTTTGCGCGCCGTCTCGGAGTGCGGTTATCAGGAGATGACCCCTGTGCAGCAACAGGCGATCCCGACAATCCGCCGTGGTCAGGATGTGCTGGCCAGTGCCCAGACCGGCACCGGCAAGACCGCCGCCTTCGCGCTGCCTATCTTGCAACGCCTGATTGATAACCCGGCGCCGCTCGCTCCTTCCAACGCCCGGGTGTTGATCCTGACGCCGACCCGCGAGCTGGCGGCGCAGGTGGCTGACAACATCAAGGAGTTTGGCAAGTATCTGGAGCTGAGCGTGCAGGTCATCTGCGGTGGCGGCAAGCAGGACGTGCAGGCTCGTCGCCTCAAGGCCGGTGCCCACATCATAGTGGCGACCCCGGGCCGCCTGCTTGAGCACCTCAATGCGTGCAACCTCAGCCTCTCCAACGTTGAGTGCCTGGTACTGGATGAAGCGGATCGCATCCTCGACATGGGTTTCAGTGCCGAGGTGCAAAAAATTCTGCTGGCGGTCAACAAGGATCGTCAGAGCCTGCTCTTCTCCGCGACCTTCTCCGATGGCGTCAAGAAGCTGGCCAATGTGATGCTCAACAAGCCGCAGACAGTGAGCGTCAACAAGCAGAACTCCACCGCCGATACCGTGACCCACACCGTCTATCCGGTCGAGCAGAAGCGCAAGCGCGAACTGCTCTCCGAGCTCATCGGCAAGCAGAACTGGCCACAGGTGCTGGTGTTTGCCAGTACTCGCGAGAGCTGCGACGAGCTGGTTGCCGAGCTGAATCTGGACGGCATCAAGTCTGCCGTGGTGCATGGCGAGAAGGCGCAGGGCAGCCGTCGCCGCGCCTTGCGCGAATTCATCGAGGGCAAGGTTCGGGTACTGGTCTCCACCGAAGTGGCGGCCCGTGGTCTGGATATTCCGAACCTGGAATACGTGGTCAACTATGATCTGCCCTTCCTGGCCGAGGACTATGTGCACCGTATCGGTCGTACCGGCCGTGCCGGCAAGAGCGGCATGGCCATCTCCTTCGTCAGCCGCGAAGAGGAGCGAACCCTGCTCGACATTGAGGCGCTGATCGGCCAGAAGATCCGTCGCGTCATGGTGCCGGGTTATGAGGTGAGCAACCGTGACATGCTGATCAAGCAGTTGCAGGAGCGTCGCCGCTTTGGCAAGAAGCCCCAGCGTGATGACAATGCCGCCGCCCAGGTGATGGCCGAGGCCAAGCTGCAGAGTCAGCGCACTCGTCTGCGCAAGACGGTTCGCAAAGACAAGTAAGCGGCCAGCACGGCGGTTAAACCGGGTTTGCTAAGCACCCGGCAATCTATTTTCAAAGGCGCTTCGGCGCCTTTTTGATGATGGCGGTGGGGCCCGATACCAGCGCCTCTCCCCATTTGTCCCAGGAGTCGTGATGAGCGATGTGAAAGTGCAAACCTATAACCAGGCCCTGCTCGAGATGGCCACCGCCAGTCTGGCTGAGCTCGTGCGCACCGGCGCCGGACGTGCCGCCCGTACTCCTGCTCAGGAGAGTCACTTCCTGAGTCTCTGGCTGGTGGATTCCCTCAAGGAGAAACGCTTCTCCCGCCTGGTGATGGAGGATCTCAAGGGGTGGGTGCAACAGGCGCGCACCCAAGGGGCAGGTGCTGATCTCAAGGGATTGCTCGAGCGCATAGTGCGTCATTACAGCCAGGCGGCGACGCAGGGGCTGGAGGCGCGGCTCATGGCGCTCTTGGACGACTGCGAGGAGGCTGGCTGGCTGCGCGTCACCCAGAGCGTGATCGATGGTCGGGCGAAACTTGCGAGTCAGGGGCAAGCCTCCATCGTGATCTGTTCCGCCGAGCTGGCCAGTGCCTGCGCCGGGGGCGAGCTGGTCAAGCCGCTCACCCTCTATGTGCGCGGCGATGAGCAAGTGCTGGCCCGTTTTGCCTATCGCCACGGGCTGCTCATTGGTCAGGGCAACAAGAAACAGGTCAGGGTGAAGCACCACAAGGCCCATCTGCTGATGCCGGGCAACGCCTTGTCTGCCCTCGCGCTGCTGGCGGTAGATAGCTGACCTCGGGCTCCCGGGATTTGCCTTGTCGAGCTTGCCGCTGACCCTACCCCGATCTTGCGTCGGGGTTTTTTATGTCTGCCCAGTGTCCCACCATCCTCTCTTTCTCACTCGCCGATCACCCGACCGGCAAGGGCGATCTGCGCTCTTATCTCTTCTTGTCATCCGCGGCGATGATGCGGGTTTGCGGCTTCGCCTTGCCCAGTATCCCAGCGCCTCTGCACCGGCTAGCCAGGGGCATCCGCTCATCCTCTTTGGCCCTCCATCTGGGGGGAGTCACGTGTGCCCCCCATACGGAGGGGCTTCCCCCATATGGCGGTAGGTGTCGGCTTTTCATCTGCTTTAGGGTGGCTTGGCCCCTGAGAGGGCGTGGAAGCAAACCAACCATTCTAAGGAGAGAAGATGAAAGCCACACCGATAGCCCTGCTCTTGGCGGGCCTGCTGGGATCCCCCCTCTGTGCCGCGGGTCTGGATGCCAGACTGACCCTGACGGATGATGCGACTGAAGATGTGCGGGTGCGAGTGACCCTGACGAACAACGGAGACAGGCCGGTCAATGTGCTCAAGTGGCAACTGCCGGGCGGGGATGAAGCACCGCTGTTCCTGGTCGAGCGGGATGGTCAACCCGTGGCCTATCAGGGGGCCCTCATCAAGCGAGGCCAGCCGAGCCGTAGCGACTACCAGCGGCTGTCCGCCGGGGAGAGCCTGACGCTGGAGGCGGAAGTGTCCGGCCTCTATGACATGAGTGCTCAGGGGGAGTACAGCATCAGCTACCGGGTGCCGCAGATATCGGGCGAGTCGGGGGCCAAGATGAAGGCCCGGGAAAATGGCAAGGTGGCGCCACAAGCCAGTGCATCCAACACCGTCAGCCTCTGGCTCGATGGCGTCGCGAGCGATGATCGCCTATTGGCCAAAGTCGCCGCCGTCGAACCGGCCGCCACCGGCGGCTCGGTCAGCTTCACCGGTCGCTGCACCAACAGCCAGAAGACCCAGATAGTCTCGGCCCTGGATGCCGCCGGAGGGATGGCGGGGGATTCCCTCAGCTATCTGGCGGTGGACAAACCCGGTGGCCAACGTTATCGCAGCTGGTTCGGCGCCTATGAGGCGAGCCGCTGGAGTCAGGCCGAAGGCCACTTCAGCAAGGTGAAGGAAGCGATAGAAGAGAAACCGCTGACCTTCGACTGCGGCTGCAAGCAGAGCTACTTTGCCTACGTCTACCCGGATCAGCCCTACAAGATCTATCTGTGCAAAAGTTTTTGGACCGCGGCCAACACGGGATCTGACTCCCGTGCCGGCACCATCATCCATGAGCTGACCCACTTCAATGTGGTGGCAGGCACGGACGATCTGGGTTACGGTCAAGGCAATGCCCGCAATCTGGCGAGCACGGATCCGGTGAAGGCGCTCAACAACGCCGACAACCACGAATATTTTGCCGAGAATACCCCGAGCGAAAACTGAGTCGACAGGGGGCCTTGGCCCCCTTTTTGATGGAGGCAACATGATGTCACTCTTGCTTGGCAGCGTCCTTGGCCTGGGCGCGTTGCAGTGCGAGCTTAACGTCAAGGCCCAGAGCCGGGTCGATGAACCCCTGGCTCTGGCCATGGCGCTTAGCAACCAGGGAGAGGATACCCTGGAGGTATTGAGCTGGTTTACCCCCTTCGAAGGCTGGTTTGCCGATGCCATCGACTTGACCCTGAACGAGCAGACTATCCCCTATCAGGGGCCACTCGCCAAACGGGGTGCTCCCAGTGCAGATGATCGCCTGATAGTGGGCCCCAAGCAGCGCATCAAGGCCGAGGCCGAATTGACCCAGGTCTATGACTTGAGCCAACCCGGTCACTACCGCCTCAGCTACCGTCCCGCTTTGCTGAAAGATGAACAGGGACTCAGCCCTGAGTGCCCACCGATCAGCTTCGAGCGTCTGCCAATAGATACCCCGCCAGCTGCCCAGACCCAGTGATGCGGGCTGTGAACCGATCATCCCTCTTCCCGACGTGAAGCAAACAAGCCGCAAGGAGTGCATCAGTGCAGATAGATAATCTGCCATTCGGCCTGACCGACTGGCATCAAGTTCCAGAGACCCTTCATCCCGGTGAGCAGGGCGAAGCCCGCTGGCGCACGCGCCAATTCGGGTCGCTGCGGGTACGGATGGTGGAGTACAGCCCAGGCTATGTCGCCGATCACTGGTGCACCAAGGGCCATATCCTGCTCTGCCTTGAGGGGGAACTGCATACCGAACTGGCCGATGGTCGCCGTTATGTGCTGACGCCCGGGGTCAGCTATCAGGTGGCCGACGAGGCCGAGCCCCATCGTTCTGCCAGCCCCCTCGGCGCCAAGCTCTTTATCGTCGACTGAGCCTGTATCATCCTCTTTATCCATTAAAAGTGGGGCCTGATTGGCCCCGATTGTCATCTGGCCAGTCATCTGCCAGCAGACCCACCTCCCGGGCCGCCACGGCCAGGTAGTGGGGGGAGACGGCTCGTTCGCGCCAGCAGGTATGCACCAGCTTGATGCAGTGATCGTCATCGCTGGCGATGGCCAGTGTGGTGACCTGCTGCCAGCTGATCGCACCCAGGTCTGGCCAGCGCGGCGCGCCGAGGGCGGGGGCACCGACGGTCACATAAGCCGCTGCCACCCCTTGCCAGAGGAGCCGGATAAAATCACCGCGCAGTGGCTCACCGAGCTGCGCCGCTATGAGGCTGGCCGCCCGGGTGCCGGTCACCAGATGCAATACGGTAAAATCCCGGGTCTGCCAATAGAGCGCCAGGGCCAGCTCGGCCAGCGTTCCGAGCAAGTCATCTGGGCCATCGTGTTTCTGAGTCAGCTCTTGCCTTGTCAGCGAGTTGGGCAAGGCCTGGACAAAGCGGGGCATCTCGGCCACCTGCCGCAGATGCGCCGTGATCCAGCGCTGGTTACTGCGCCAGCCCCCCAGAGTCTCATGGAGACGCGCCAGCAGAGCGGGGAGATCCGGGCATGGCGCTCCCAACCCTTGAGGCAGGTGCAGCGGTTTGCAATGCCAGGCGGCCAGCGCCGCGGCTTGCTCGCCCTGATGGGCGTTTTCGATGGCACAGGCGAGGCGGATCATTGGGTGAAAGGCACCACTGGCCGGAGATATCCCCTGAGCCACTATCTGGGCAAACAGGGGCTGCCAGCCCTCTTTGGCAACCTTGCCTGAAAAGTCGGCCCTAAGCTGGCTGAAGCGAGCCTCCGGATCCTGCCCCTCATCCGCGAGCCCGCTCACAGGGCTCGCGGGCAGGGCCTTGTCCCGCAGCCAGTATGCGAAGAAGTCGTTAAGGCGCGCCTCATCTGCCCCCATTTCAGCCAGGGCATGGAGCGCCATGGGACAGTGATTGGTGGTGCCTCGGCCATTGAGGGCGAACTGCTGGTTGGCATCGAGCAGGTTGTACAGTGACATCATATAGTGTGACTCCTTGACGGTGAGAGCTCGAATCATGCAAGTTAAAGTTAACTTTAAGTCAAGTAACTCTGTTCAGCCTCTTGCCCAGGGGGCGCTGACTTGGATGCTGGAACATGAGGGATGAGGGATGAGGGATGAGGGATGAGGGATGAGGGATGAGGGCATGCGACAGCCACTGGGCGCGCGTTTCATCCCTGAACGGACATTGATGGGTGAAGCAGGGAGGTATCAATGAGCAAGGGCGATATTGAAACCGGGCAGGGGTCAATCCCTTCAGCCCCCGAACAGAGCATGATGAATGGTGAGCTTGGCCGTGCCTGGCTTGCCATCGGCCAGCTTGCCAAGCGCGCTGGGGTCAAGGCCAGTGCCTTGCGCTTCTATGAGCAGAAAGGGCTGATCAGCAGTGCTCGCAGCCAAGGGGGGCAACGAGTCTATCCCCAGCATGTGTTGCGCCGTGTCGCCTTTATCCGTGCGGCGCAAGGGGTTGGTCTGAGCCTGGAGGGGATAGCAGAGGCCCTGGCCGGGCTGCCCGAGGGACGCACACCGACCCCGGAGGATTGGGCGGCTTTGACCCGGGAGTGGCAGGCACTGCTCGATGCCCGCATCGCGGCGCTGCAACTGATGCGGCGCAAGCTCAGCGCCTGTGTAGGCTGTGGTTGTCTCTCCCTGCGCCACTGCGCCCTCTACAACCCGCAAGATCAAGCTGCGCGTCATGGCAGTGGTGCCCGTTACCTGATGGGAGATGTTCCCCCCGATATAGATGGCCAATAATGACGCCGCTGAAATGGGCGATGGTGCAGGCAAATTTTCACAGTGTGGCGCTGGAGACCGTTAACACCGAGTTGCTGATGCGCAGGTTGGCTCCCAAGCCCTGGCGCCCCTTGAGTGCCGAGCTGGATGTGAAGGTCGGCGGGGCCAGTCTGGTGGTGATGGGAGGGCCCAATAGTGAGCCGACCCCCTGTCCTGGTAACTATCTTTTGCTGGAGCCGGGACGGCGTATCGTCTCGACCGACGCTTATGAGCGCCCCTGTCAGCCCTCTGCTCGCCCCTTTATGACGCTGATCCTGAGCTTTACCTCCGAGGGGGAGGGTACCCGTTATCGGGCCTGGGTACGCCATTGGAGCTAGGCTGACCGCAAGGAGCATGAGGCGATGGGTTTTCACAGTGGCTGCCAATGCACGGATCAGCTGGCCGCGAGCCTCTCGGGCTTGTGAGTGGTGGCAGGACGAAAAAAAGAGGCCCCGCAGGGCGGGGCCTCTTTTTACCATTTAGCGCTTTGCCAATCAGGCTTGATCGGCCGGGAAGCGAACCCCTACCTGCTGGCGTACCTGGGTGATGACCCGCGCCGTGTCGATGGAGCGCGTGACAGCAGTCTCATCCATCTGGCCTGCGGTTATCTGGGCGGCAAAGGCCGTGGCCTCGTAGATCATGCTGTTGTCAGACTGGGGCAGGGTCAGGACTTCCCGCTGGCCGTCCCGACCGACCCAGGTCAGCCCGGTACTCTCGGAGAGGTGCTCTATGATGAAGGCGCCTTCGCTGCCCTGGATCTCGCTTGGGATAAAGGAGTCGGAGACCTTGGAGTGGCTGATCACCATCTCGAAATCCGGGTAGTGCAGCAGCACTGTGCCTTGAATGTCGACCCCGGTCTCCAGCAACTGGCCACTGGCGGTAACTCGGGCGGGTGCACCAAACAGGGCGATGGCACTGGCCACGCAATAGTAGCCAATGTCCATGATGGAGCCGTTGGAGAAGGCCGGGTTGAAGGTATTGGGCTGCTCACCGGCCAGGTACTTGGGCCAACGGGAGGAGAACTGGCAATAGCTGAAGCTGGCGCGTCGCGCCTGACCCAGTCGGGGCAGCTGCTCGGCCAGCAGGCGGAAGTTTGGCAGGTAGGCGGTCTTGAAGGCTTCGAACAGGACGACGCCCTGCTCACGGGCGCATTGATACATGGCCTCGACCTCGGCCAGATTTGAACCGAGTGGCTTCTCGCAGATCACATGTTTGCCCGCCGCCAGCAGTTGCAGCGTATGGGGGCAGTGCAGGGAGTTGGGGCTGGCCACGTAGACGGCATCGAAGCTGGGACTGGCGGCAAACTCGGCCAGATCGTCGAAGCAGGCCGGATCGTCATACTGGGCGGCAAATGCTTCTGCGGTGGCGCGCTGGCGGGAGTAGACGGCGGTCAGTTTAAACGCCTTGCTCAGCAGCGCCGCCTCGATGAATTTTTCTGTGATCCAGTTAGTACCGATCACCGCGAGTCTGATCATGGGTTGGCTCCTTGTAACAACATGCAGGTAGCAATAGGGGCAGGGTCGGCGCCCATCATAGCCTAACTCGCTCGCTGGCCCCACCATGGTGGCTGGCCTTGGGCAGGAAAAATTCGTCACTGATGATCTGCTGCTCAATATCCGTCTGGCATGGGGTAGCAGCGGGAGTCAGAGGAGGAGCAGATCCCTATGCAGGTAAAAGGGAGCCCATGAGAACCAGGGCATTTTTATAACGATGAACGACAGTCATCTCTATTAAGGGTGATATATAAAAGTGACAGATCAAAAAACAGACGAATTAATTCAGTTTGAGTAATTTATGGGCTGTTTAATGCAGTGATATTAATGGCTGGGCCATATTCATGGTGCGAACAGTCGGGGTTAGCAAGGGGCTGTGATATAGTCGACCGTTGACGGGAGCTTAGCTTCTCGGCCTATCGACACCTCCCAGCAGGACCTCCGGGCGGCGCATGCCATAAGGACATGATGACCAACAGCCTCTGCCGTTCGGCAGTTGAGGAATATGGGTAAACATGTTTTATAAAGACCTCTCCATCGGCAAGAAAATTGCTCTGGTGTTTTCCGTGATCGCCATCGTTAATATGATATTCGGTCTCTTTCTCGCCAGTGAATTAAGAACGGTGCGGGATCGCGTATTGAATTTTACCGACTCCACCCTGCCGAGTGTTATCTCGGTTGAAAATCTCATGTATGACGTTTCTTATGTGCGCCGTGCCCAGTTCGCCATTCTGATGGTGGACGATGCGACCGATCTGCAGGCGCGACTTGGCCGGATCCAGGCCAATATCGACAAGGTGGATGGGGCCATGCGCAGCTATGAAGCCACGGTTGGTGGCGATAATGAGCGCCAGGTATTCAATCGGACCAAGCAGGCCTGGCTTGATTATCGGCAGAGCGTGACTGATTTTGAGCGCCAGCTGACCCAGGGCAACCGGGAACAGGCACGCACCTTGTTGTTCCAGACCAATGATCGTTACAGCCGTCTGGAGCAGGAGGTGAACAACCTCATCAACGTCAACCTGGGCTTCGTGCAGGAAAACCGGGGTGGCCTGCTGGGCAGCGTCAGCACCCTGCTTACCCTCTCCAGCGTCAGCATCGGGGCCCTGGTGCTGTTCATGATCGCCATGACCTGGTTCCTGACCCGCCAGATCTGCCGACCACTGCAGGCCGTGGTCAGTCAGGCCAATGCCATCGCCGCCGGAGACTTGACCCACAGACTGGATCGCCAGCACATCGGCAAGGATGAGCTGGGCATGCTTGCCAAGGCCACGTTGCAGATGCAGGACAACCTGCGTCGGCTCATTGAAGAGGTGGTGGCCGCCGTCACCCAGCTGGGTACAGCCATCGAGGAAGTGAGCGCCGTCTCCGAGCAGTCTTCACGGGGGATCGCCCATCAGCAGCAAGAGATCACCTTGGTGGCGACCGCCATGGCGCAGATGAAGGCGACGGTGGCTGACGTGGCTGGCAATACCGAGATGGCCTCTGATTCTGCGAGCGCCGCCAACCAGCTGGCTCGTCGCGGCAATCAGGATGTGCAGGGCTCCCTGGTCGCCATCAATCAGGTGGCCGCCGAGATGGAGCAGGCCGGCATCCTGGTGACCGAGCTGGAGCGGGAGTCGGCCCAGATCAATCTGGTGGTCGATGTGATCCGTGGCATTGCCGATCAGACCAACTTGCTGGCGCTTAATGCTGCCATCGAAGCGGCGCGGGCGGGTGAGCAGGGCCGTGGTTTTGCCGTGGTGGCAGATGAAGTACGCACCCTCGCGGGTCGCACCCAGGCCTCTACCGGGGAGATCATTGCCATCATAGAGACGTTGCAGGCCCGAGCGGATCAGGCGCGAAAGGTGACGGGGCAGAGCTGTGACATGATCCGCCAGTGTGTCGGCCAGAGCGAGCAGACAGGGGTGGGCATTCAACAGATTGAAGAGGCCGTGGCCCAGATTGCCGATATGGCCATCCAGATCGCCAGTGCCTGCAGCGAGCAGGATGCGGTCTCCGATGAGCTGGGTCGCAATGTCGAGCGGATCAACGACTCCTCTCGCGAGGTCGCGACCGGTGCCGAGCACACGGCCCAGGCCTGTCTGGAATTGAGCCAGTTGGCGGCCGGGCTCAAGCAGACCATAGGTCGTTTCCGCCTGGCGTAATGCGGCCTGTGCCGGGTGGGCTGATGCTGACCCAGTGCTTCTCTATGCTATCAACCCAAACACCCGGCCTGGCGCCGGGTGTTTGTTTTTAGCGTGCTGCCTGGGAGGTGGTCGCGGGGCAATGTGATCAGGCGGCAGCATGACACATCGAGTCATCCGGGACGTCTGCCGATTTCAGGGCTGGGAGGTCTGTATCAGTGGCTTCTAGGGGGCGGGGGATGGTTGCGGACACGACGGCCTGGCACCCTGGTTGCCTTTATTAAGAACCAGATATAAAAAAACCCGGCCTGAGCCGGGTTTAAGGTGCAAGAGTCGGAACTGGCTTATTTGGCCAGGGATTCCGGCAGATTCTCGCGGATCTTGCCGAGCATCACCTTGAGGACGCGCGGGTTGGCAACCACCATGTTGCCGGAGTTTTCGTAGTTATGACCACCCACGAAATCGGTGACGATGGCACCGGACTCTTTGGCCAGCAACTCACCGGCGGCACTTTCCCAAGGCTTGAGGCCGATTTCCCAGTAACCGTCGATGCGGCCGGCGGCGACATAGGCCAGATCCAGGGAAGGAGCAGCGGCACGACGGATGTCAGCACACTCGATGAACATGCTCTGGAACATCTTCAGGTAAGACTCGATGTGGTGCTTTTGCTTGAACGGGAAGCCGGTGGCCAGCACGGTGCCTGACAGGTCTTTGGCTTTGCCGACACGGATGCGGTAGCCGTTCAGCTGGGCACCATTACCACGGGTAGCGGTAAAGAGCTCATCACGGATGGGATCGTAGACGACAGCTTGTTCGGTCTTGCCCTTGACGCGCAGGGCGATGGAGACGGCAAAGTGCGGAATGCCCTTGACGAGGTTAGTCGTGCCATCCAGTGGGTCAATGATCCATTGGTAGTCCGGATTGGTACCGGCAATCTCACCAGACTCTTCAGCGATGATGCTGTGTTCCGGGTAAGATTTTTTGATGGTATGAATGATGGCCGCTTCGGCTTCACGGTCAACGTTGGTCACGAAGTCATTGCTGCCTTTCTGAGTGGCCTCGATGTTTTCGGGCTGGGAGAAGGCTTTTACTACTACTTGACCGGCGTTGCGCGCAGCGCGCACGGCGATATTCAGCATCGGATGCATAGGTTCACCACTGGATGTTAAAGAACGGGGATAAAAGGACGCGAAATTATAGCAGCATACTTTTGAACCGCAAGCCTTATCACCAATAGGAAGGCGCTAAATCGATAGCGTGCACCAATAGCTGACTTTACTAGTCTTGTCTCGCCAGACCCCTGGCATGTGTAATAACAAGCTCCATCACTCATAGGGATGTGTCGTATGAACTTGTCATTAGTCAGTCATAAACCGTCGTCCATGGCGGTCAACGGGTTGCTCCAGGCGTTACAGAAGTCCGCTGACGTCGGCACCTATTTTAATCACATCGTGGTGATCAGTCCGAGTCAATGGAATCCGACTCGAGATGAGGCCGCCATCTTGCTACTCGATGATGAGGACCACTGGCCGGAACCTGTGGCGGCGGAAACCGAGGCATCGATTGGATTGCCGGTATTGCCGCTGTTGATGTGTACCGCGGCAGATATGGGAGGGGCCAGCTCGCATCGTGGCCCTGATGTACGGGATCCCCGCTACTATTTCGTCTCCAACGGCATTGTGATGGATGGTCACGAGTGGGAGAGCCAGACCAGCAGCCAGCTGCTACTCGACAAACTGGCCTCTTACCTGCCACTGTTGTCACGCCTGAGTCTGCTGCGCCAGCGCAGCCTGCCGGGGGCGCTTAACTAGCCAGTCGGCTGACCGCCCTGCCACAGGGCGAGCTGTCGTTTGAGGGTGGCAATGTCGGCATGCAAGGTGTCGCCATTGCCACCCCCCTTCCCGAGCAAGACCCAGCCCTGTACATGCACAAACAAGAAGCGCGCCAGTGCTTCCACGTCAGTGTTTGCTGCCAACTCCCCATTTCGTATCGCGACCCTGAGTGCATGGGCCAGCGCCTGTTGCAACTCCTGATGCATGGCCGCGATGCGCTCGCGCACCTTGGGTTCATCCATGGCTGTGCCGATCTGGGCATTTTGCAAGAAGCAGCCAAGATTGCCGGGTTGAGTCAGGCGCAGTGCCAGGGCATCTAGCCAGTCATGGATGGCCGCAAGCCCGCCATGCTCGCACAGCAGAGGGGTAAGGCGCTGGCGCGAGACCTTGTCTATGTAGTGATCAAGTGCCAGTTGAAACAGGGTCTGTTTGTCGCCGAAGCTGTTGTAGAGGCTGAACCGATTGATGCCTAAGGCATCGACCAGATCCTGGATCGAGGTTGCCTCAAAGCCTTTTTGCCAGAACAGTGTCATGGCTTGCTCCAGCTTTTCGGCTGGATCGAATGCAGTTTTTCGGGCCATAGTGCCTCCTGTTGCCACTATAACAAATTCTTGACCGTTCGTTTAGATAAGACTAATTTCTAACTGTTCGTTTAGAAATGGAGATCAGGATGAAAGTCTATGAATTGAAGCGGGCACCCAATGCGCGCCGGGTCCGGATGTTTCTGGCCGAGAAGGGGGTCGACATGGCCTATGAACAGGTCGACCTGAGCGGCGGAGAGAATTTGAGCCCGGATTTCCTGGCCAAGAATCCGGCCGGGCGAATCCCGGTGCTGGCGCTTGACGATGGCAGCTATCTGAGCGAATCGGTCGCCATCTGCCGTTACTTCGAGGAGCTCTATCCTGATAACAATCTGTTTGGCACGACCCCCCTGGAGCGGGCCCAGATAGAGATGTGGAGCCGCTTCATCGAGTTTAACCTCTGGCAGCCAGCGGGCATGGCCTTTCGCCACATCACCGGCTTTTACCAGGATCGTGAAACGTGCTTCCCCGAGTGGGGGCAGGAGTGCAAGCTGTTGACAGGCCAGTGGTTTGGCAAGCTGGAGGAAAGGCTGCAAGCATCTGCCTATATTGCCGGAGACCGTTTCACCATTGCCGACATTCTCGCCCTGTGCGCCATCGACTTTGCTGCCAGGACGCTGGCGCTGCACATAACCGATGAGCAGATAGCCCTCAAGCGCTGGTACGATGCGGTATCAAGCCGGCCCAGTGCCCAGGCCTGAGTCACTGTCCCGTCACAAGACGCCCGACACGCTGTGTGCCGGGCAACCAAGGAGAAGATGATGATTGATTTCTACACGGCAGCGACGCCAAACGGCTTCAAGGTCGCCATCGCTCTCGAAGAGCTGGGCCTGCCTTATAACTTGATCCCTCTCGATTTTTCGACTCAGGAGCAGAAGCAGCCCGATTTTCTGGCGATCAACCCCAATGGCCGCATCCCGGCCATCGTTGACCGGGACAATGGTGATTTTGCCGTGTTCGAATCCGGAGCCATCCTGATCTATCTGGCGGAGAAGGCGGGCAAGTTGCTGCCGCAAGATCCCAAGCGTCGCTCCCAGGCCATTCAGTGGCTCATGTTCCAGATGGGCGGCGTCGGCCCCATGATGGGCCAGGCCAATGTCTTCTATCGCTACTTCCCCGAGAAGATCCCGGCCGCGATCGAACGCTACCAGAAAGAGGGTCGCCGCCTGTTTGAGGTGCTCGACGGCCATCTTGCCCATCATGAATACCTGGCGGACGAGTACAGCATTGCCGATATCGCCACCTGGCCTTGGGTGCGGATCTATGACTGGAGCGGCATCTCCATCGAGGGGCTGGAGCATCTGCAAGCCTGGATGGCGCGCATGGAGGCTAGACCCGCTTGCCAAAAGGGGGTCACGTTGCCACCGCGCAAGGAGAACCCGGACGATCTGGTCAAGCAGGCTCAGCAGATGGTGAC
Source organism: Aeromonas molluscorum (assembly GCF_051376105.1). Taxonomy (NCBI): domain Bacteria; kingdom Pseudomonadati; phylum Pseudomonadota; class Gammaproteobacteria; order Aeromonadales; family Aeromonadaceae; genus Aeromonas; species Aeromonas molluscorum. Next base: position 1,588,766 of record NZ_JBPQCY010000002.1, read on the forward strand.
CCGGTAAGGGATAAGCCCGCGAGCGGCAGAAACAAGAGAGCAATAAACGGGGCCTGCGGGCCCCGTATTATTAGAAAAACTAAGCCAAGCTGATTACAAAGATTCGTTCGTGTTTTGTGATCTGAATCACTAACATGGCCAGCATAAGGGAGCTGATCTGCTCCCGATCAACGCGGGTTCTCCGCGCTGTGATTACTCATCCAGATCTGACAATGACTCCTCCCTCCAGGGTGAGGAGCGCCATGCTTTTGATGTCGTGGAGCAGTTATGAATCGGCACAGCTTTTACCCTTTGTTTTTCCTGACCATTCTGATGGTCGCCGTGGGTCAGATGACCCAGACCCTGTATGTGCCTTCCATCCCGGTGATGGCGGCGGATCTGGGGGTGAGCTCGGCCTCGCTACAGGCGGTGATGGCCTGCTACCTCATCCCTTACGGCTTGTCCCAGTTCATCTATGGTCCCCTCTCCGACAAGTGGGGCCGTCGCCCCGTGCTGCTGATTGGCATGATGGTGTTTCTGCTCGGTACTCTGGTTATCCAGCTGATCCCGAATGCCAGCGCCCTGCTGGTGGGCAGCTTCATTCAGGGGCTGGGAACGGGCGCAGCCGGGGCCATGAGCCGGACCGTGATGCGGGATCGCTATCAGGGGGCCGAGCTCAACCGCGCCAACAGCCTGGTGAGCATGGGGGTCATCTTCTCGCCTCTGCTGGCGCCCGTGCTAGGGGGCTGGCTGACCGAATGGTTGAACTGGCGTGCTGGTTACTGGTTCCTGTTCGGGTTTGGCGCCATCAGCACCATCGCCATCTTGATCTGGTTTGCCGAGACATTGCCTCAAGAGCGTCGCCAGCCGCTGCGGGTGCGCGCCGCCTATCGTCATGTGCTGGGCAACCCCAGATTCCAGGGCAATCTGCTCTGCCTGATGGCGACCTTCGCAGGACTTGCCGTGTTCGAGGCGGCGGCGGGGGTGCTGCTCGGTGACGTGCTCGGCTTCAATGCCAAGACGGTGAGCGTCCTGTTCGTGCTGCCTCTGCCGGGTTACTTGTTCGGCGCCTGGCTCTCGGCTCGTCTGAGCTTTCGACTGAGTCCGGGCAAGCTGATGCGTCTTGGGATCCTCTTCCTGGCGTTGGGGGCACTGATCATCTTGCTGCCGGGTCTGTTTGGCATCGTCAGCGCAGCGTCCTTGGTGGGCGGGGCCGCAGTCTACTTCATCGGTAGCGGCATCCTCTATCCGACCGCGACCACCTGCGCCATCGAGCCCTTTCCGGGTCAGGCAGGCACCGCCGGCGCCATTCTTGGCGGCATGCAGAACCTCGGCGCCGGGTTGGTCACCCTGCTGGCGGCCAGCTTCCCCATGCAGGGGCAGCTTGGCCTGGGTGCCATCATGACGGTGATGGTGGTGCTGGTCGCCCTGAGCTTTGCCTGGCTGCGCCACCATGGCTCGCCTCGGGAGCAGCTGGCAACCTGATCTGCCTGCATTGCACCATCAAGCCCGCCTCCTTTGGCGGGCTTTTGTTTGGGCGCAGCGGCAGGGGCCGTACCAGGAGGCGTTAGCCGTGGGGGCTAAACGCAGCGGTCATGAGACGGCATTGTCTCTGTGACCAGGGCAAGGAAAGCCCGCATGGCGGGAGTGATGCTGTGTTGACGGGTCATGAAGAGGGTGCATCCGACATCGAGTGGTTCGAGCAGCCGGTAGTCCAGGTCGGAAAGCTGACTGGCAGAGTGGGCGAGGCCGGCGCTGACGATGGCCCACCCCAGCTGGTGGTGGACTGCGCTGGTCAAATGAAAGAGGGAGTCGGTTTCGAGCACCATCTTCAGGCTGATGCCTGCGCGCTCGGCGGCGAGATCCAGATATTGGCGAAATTGCATGTTCCGGCTGGGCAGTACCAGCGGTTTGTCTTGCAGGCTGGCCAGGGTGATGGGCGCCCCATTACCGAGGGCGGCCGCCGCGCTGCGGCTCATCAGCAGGGCCATGCGGTTGTGCCCCTGGGGGTAGAGGTGAAAGGCGCGCCGGTTCGGCGCGCTCAGCGATTCGTCAAAGCCCAGACCAATGTCGCACTGGTGCAGCTCCAGCTGCACTAGCAGGGCTTCGTTGCTCATTACCGACAGGCGGATGACGATATCGGGGTAGCGTGCCTTGTAGCTGGCGATGAGCGGCATGATGTCGACATTGGACTGCGGGACTATGCCGATGCGCAGCGTGCCCGATAGCTCACCGTGAAAGCGTGTCAGCTCCTGCTTGAGTGCTTCCTGCTCCAGCAACATCCGCTCGGCATACTGGCGCACCAGTTCCCCGGCCTCGGTAAGGGCGACAAACTGGCTGGTACGCACCACCAGATCTGTCCCCAGGTTTTTTTCCAGCGCCGTGATGCTGGCCGACAGGGTGGGCTGGGTGATGTGGCAGGCTTTGGCTGCCTTGGCAAAATGCCGGTGATGGGCCAGCTCATGAAAGTAGTGCAGCTGCTTGATGTTCATCATGCTCTTGCCGGAGCTCTGGGGGAGGTTGCTGCCAACACTAATCAATTGAAAGTCCATCTTCAATAGAATAGTTCTATCACTATATAGATTTAATTCATTGGTTTTACAGCAGTTGGCTCTCTAAACTTGAATGCAGTTTGTATTTTTAGGCCACTCTCCCATGTCTGCGCACTGTCCTGTCGACGGCTCAATCAATCCATCGCCCTTGCCTGCCCTGGCTCATCTGGTGGAGGAGGTGGCTGTCTCCATCAATATCAATGGCATCAACCATGCTGTGATGATGACGACCCCGGACGATCTCGACGATTTTGCCATCGGCTTTCTGTTCTGCGAGTCGATTATCCATCACAACCACGATGTACACGATATCCGGGTGACCCCCACCGAGCTGGGTTTCGTGCTGGATGTGACCATCGCCAATCGTTGTCTGGCGCAACTACAGCGGCGTCGGCGCAGGCTGACTGGGGCAACCGGCTGCGGCATCTGCGGGGTGGAGGCGGTCGAGCAGGCCTTTCCCGAGTTGCGTCCCTTGCCGCTCACACCTCCCCTTGATGCGGGATTGTTGGTTGGGCTGCGGCCACAGATTGCCCAATGGCAGCTCAAGGCGCAGCAGTATGGGGCCATCCATGCGGCCCTGGCGCTGGATGCGCAGGGCAAGATAGTGCACTGCCGGGAGGATATCGGCCGCCACAATGCCCTCGATAAACTGATCGGCCTGTTGCTACGCCGGCAGCTTGCCTGCGACACCCTGGTGGTGACCAGTCGCTGCGGCAGCGAACTCATCCAAAAGGCTGTGCTGTTTGGCGCCCGTCATCTCGTCTGCCTCGCGTCCCCCAGTCAACTGGCGGTCAGGCTGGCCCTCAAATACCACCTGAATGTTGTCCATATTCCCAAGTTTGATGCACCGGTGTGCTATTCCAGCCATCGTCCGTCGGATCCCATCGGAGAATGTCATGAGCCATATTGAAAAGCCCGCCAAAGCCGGCGGTTTTTCGTCCCTGCAGTCCACCATGAAGCAGGTGTTGCGCAGCCAGAAAACCAAACAGAACATCAAGAATCTGTTGCGGGTCAACCAGACCGACGGCTTCGACTGCCCGGGTTGCGCCTGGGGGGACAATGACCACGGTGCCTTCCAGTTCTGTGAGAACGGCGCCAAGGCGGTGGCCTGGGAGTCGACGGGCAAGACGGTGGGAGCGGACTTTTTTGCCACTCATTCGGTGCGCCAGCTCGCCACTCAGAGCGACTATTGGTTGGAGTATCAGGGGCGCCTGACCGAGCCGATGCGCTACAACCCGGCGACCGATCACTACGAGCCGATCAGCTGGGATGAGGCGTTTGCACTGATCGCCGAGCAACTCAAGGGGTTGGATAGCCCGGATCAGGTCGAGTTCTATACCTCGGGTCGTGCCAGCAACGAAGCCTCTTACCTCTATCAGCTGTTTGGCCGCCTGTTTGGCACCAACAACTTTCCCGACTGCTCCAACATGTGTCATGAGGCGAGCGGGGTGGCGTTGATCCAGTCGGTTGGCATCGGCAAGGGGACGGTCGAGCTGGATGATTTTGATCGCGCAGATGCCATTTTCGTCTACGGCCAGAACCCGGGCACCAACCACCCGCGCATGATGAATGCCCTGCGCCAGGCGGCGCGCCAAGGTTGCAAGATTGTCAGCTTCAATAACCTCAAGGAGGTGGCGCTGGAGCGATTCGCCAGCCCGCAGAGCCCACTCGAGCTGTTGACCCCGGCGGCCACCACCATCAGTCACCAATACCTGACCCCCAAGTTGGGCGGTGACATGGCCGCCATGCGTGGCATGGCCAAGTACATACTCGAAGAAGCGCCTGAGGCGGTGGACCGCGACTTTATCACCCGCCATACCCAGCATTTCGATGCATATGAGCAGCAGGTGCGCGCCACCGGCTGGGCCGAAATAGTGCAGCAGTCCGGGTTGACCCAGGCCGAGATAGTACAGGCCGCCAGGGTCTTTGCCGCCAGCAGCAGTGTCATCAGTTGCTGGGCCATGGGGATCACCCAGCACCTGCATTCGGTCGACACCATACGCGAGATAGTCAACCTGCACCTGCTGCGCGGCCAGCTTGGCAAGCCGGGGGCGGGACTCTGTCCGGTACGTGGCCACAGCAATGTGCAGGGCAACCGTACCATGGGCATCAATGAAAAACCGACCCAGGCTTTCATCGAGCGCATCGAGGATCATCTGCAGGTGAGTTTGCCCCGCGCCCCTGGCCACAATGTCTACGAGGCGCTCAAGGCGCTGCATGCAGGGCAGAGCAAGGTGCTGGTCTGCCTGGGGGGCAACCTGGCGGCGGCTGCGCCGGATACGGCCTTCACCTATGCCGCCATGGCAGCCACAGAACTCAATGTGCAGATCAGCACCAAGCTCAACCGCAGCCACCTGCAGGTGGGCAAGGCTGCGCTGATCCTGCCCTGCCTGGGCCGTACCGAGCTCGATATCCAGCGCAGCGGCAGTCAGAAGATCACGGTGGAGGATACCTTCAGCATGGTGCATGCCTCGACCGGGGTCGCAGAGCCCGTGTCCGGGCTCTGCCTGTCGGAGACCGACATAGTGGCGCGCATGGCCCATGCCACTTTGGGGAGCGAGCGGGTTGACTGGTTGGCGCTGCGGGATGATTACGGCCGCATCCGCGACTTGATAGAAAAGACCATCGCCGGCTTCAGTGATTTCAATGCGCGCATCCAGCAGCCGTGCGGTTTTCACCTGGACAACTCGGCCGCGCAGTTGATGTGGCGTACCGCCAGCGGCAGTGCCGAGTTCAGAGCCAGTCAGCTGCCCGTCTCTATGCTGCCCGAGTGCACCCGGCATGCCGAGCAGATGGTGGATCAGCCGGTGATGCTGCTGCAGAGTCTGCGCTCCCACGATCAGTACAACACCACTATCTATGGCATGGATGATCGCTATCGCGGCATCAAGGGTCAGCGCAACGTGGTGTTCATGAACGAGCAGGATGCCCGCCACCTCGGTCTGGATGAGGGGGCCAGGGTGGACATGGCGGCCATCTGCAACGATGGCCGGGAACGGATAGTGACGGGGTTTAGCGTGGTGCTCTATGACATTCCCCAGGGAAATATTGCCGCCTACTACCCAGAAACCAACCCCTTGGTGCCCATCGATAGCGTAGGGGAGGGATCCTTTACCCCGACCTCCAAATCAATCCCTGTGTTGGTCACGCTCTCCCGCCAATCGGAAAATCTGCTGCAGCGCTCATAACGCTGCGTTGCCATGCCCGTGCGGCCTCTCGTCCAATAGATGGAGTCAATGGGCATGGCATGTTGGATAGCACCGACCCCGAGCAGGTTCAAAGGGGGTGGCCGCGCAGGTTGCGGGGAAGGCCGGGATGCGATAAGCCAATGAGGCAGGGCAGCACAGAGAAAAGGCCCGTCATCAAGATGACGGGCCTTTTGCTGTTGGTACCCCGGAGATGCCGTTGCCGGTTTGGGCCCTTGAACCGTAGGTTCAAGGCGGAGATCGAGTCTGACCGCAGGCTTCTCGGTCGAGCCGAGCATGCACAATAGCCAGAAGGCCGATCCCCTGTTTGGTTTGATTATCGGCTCGGGGACTTGAACCGGCTGACAAACACTCCAGGGAATTTTAAAACGGGTCGCGAGTTAAGGCTTTTTGCCCTCTTCGCCATTGTCACCATACTGTCCATGCTCGATCAGGGCTGCTTCTATGGTGCGTTGCAGCATCTTGATCCGCTTGTCCATGGTCTCAGAGTATTGGTGGTTCTTCTCTTTTTCAAGGCAGAGCTCATGACAGAAATTGAGCGCGGCCATGATAGCCAGCTGTTCATTGCTGGAGACCTTGGAACGTTGACGCAGCTCGACAAGCTTGCTGGATAACTGATCGGCGGCCTGGCGCAGGGCATCCTGCTGTCCCGGGGGACAGGATACCTTGTAGGGACGTCCCAAAACGACGATTTCTACGGCCTCTGTGCTCATGCCTTCCTCAATACGGCGGGGGTGATTTCCGCCTTTATCCATGTGGACAACTGGGCGGGACTATATAGCGCAGATGCAGAAGTTTCAAGGCCTTGCTGGCTCTGGGCGGGTGAGAATGCTAGGATCCTGACCATCAATTCCGGCTATTTGACTGAACTTTGAGCGGATCCCCGATGAGCAAGACAACCCCCCCCAATTATGCGGCCCTGGCCGACCTCATGGACCAGCACGAGCTGATGGCCACGGCAGTGGAGGCCCACGGTGTTATCTGTGGTCTGATCTGCGGTGGCGTACCGCTGGATGACAAGAGCTGGTTAGCTCCCTTCAATGATCTGGTAAACGAAGGTTTCGGTCTGCCGGCCCAGGTGCGCCAGGTGATGACGGAGCTCTACCAGAACGCCATCGAGGGGCTGATGGCCCAGAAAGGGGTCGAGCTGCTGCTGCCCAACGATGATGCGCCCCTGGATGAACGTATCGATGGGCTGGTGGATTGGTCCCAGGCCTTCCTGGCGGGCTTTGGCGTGGTCCAGCAAGAGCTCTCCAAGGCATCCGAGGAGCTGCAGGAGATGATCCAGGACATTGCCAACATCACTCAGGTCTCGGAGGAGTTCGATCAGGAGGACGAGGAGAACGAGGTCGCTTTCCTGGTGCTCTATGAGCATGTCAAACTTGGGGTCATGATGACCTTCGAAGAGTTTGGCAAGCGTCCCGACACGCCGGACGCGCCACCGACCCTGCACTGAGCAGGGACAAACTGGGCAGTATTGACGAGGCAGCCATGGCTGCCTCGTCTGTTTGCAAGGTTGAGCGGCAGGCGCCATTTTTGCCCGTGACCTCCCATCCCATCGGGGGCAATTGTGATAGCATGGCCCCACGTTTTATCGGATTCTCTCCATCCCATGACTCACACTGATCCGACTGCCTCCGCCCGTTCATCTGCCCTGCAGGCCGACATCACCCTGGTCGGTGGCGGCATGAGTGGCGCCGTGCTGGCCCTTTCCCTCGCCGCCCTGCGCCGCCCGGATGGCGAACCATTGCAGATAGTGCTGCTCGAGGCGAGTGCGCCCGAACAGGGAGCGCACCCCGGCTTCGATGCCCGTGCCATCGCGCTGGCCGCCGGCACCTGCGAGGCGCTGGCACGCCACGGTCTCTGGTCGGGACTGGCCCCCCATGCCACCCCCATCACCGACATCCACGTCTCGGACCGAGGGCATCTTGGTCAGACCCGCATGACGGCAGCTGAATATGGCTTGTCATCCCTGGGGCAGGTGATTGAGCTCGGCGCCGCCGGTCAGGTCCTGCAAGAGGCCATCGCGCAGACGATCAACATTCGCATGCTCTGCCCGGTCCAGCTGACGGGGGTCACTCCCGGCGAGCAAGCCGTCGAGCTGACCCTGGCCACGGGGGAGCGGATCACCACCTCCTTGCTGGTCGCGGCCGATGGCGGTCACTCCTTCGTGCGCCAAGCGCTCAAGATCCCGGTACGCCGCCATGACTATGGTCAGCACGCGGTGATCGCCACGGTACAAACCGCCGAGCATCCTGCCGGGCGCGCCTTCGAGCGCTTTACCCAAGGCGGCCCCCTGGCGCTGCTGCCGATGCAGCACGGGCGCAGCTCCCTGGTGTGGAGCATGCCGGGGGACGAGGCTGACACCGTCATGGGTCTGGATGACGAGGCCTTTCTGGCCCGCTTGCAGCAGGCGTTTGGCTGGCGACTTGGCCGCTTCCTGCGCGCCGGGGCGCGCCACTGCTATCCGCTGGCGCTCACCGCTGCCGATTATCCTCTGGGACAACGCACCGTGCTGGTGGGGAACGCCGCCCATCTGCTGCACCCCATCGCCGGGCAGGGCTTCAACCTCGGCATGCGTGACCTCGATGCGCTCTATCACGCCGTGGCCAACGCCATGGCGCAAGGGGAGGATATTGGCAGCTATCCAGTGCTGAGCCGTTACTGGCAGGGGCGTCAGGGGGATCAAGAGACCACCATCTGGCTCACCTCGGCCCTGGCCCAGCTCTTTTCCAACGACCATGGCCCCCTGGTGGCCGGCCGTAACCTGGCGCTCTCCCTGATGGCTCGCGCCAGCTGCCTCAAGGGGCCCCTGGCTCGCCAGACCCTGGGCTTTGTCCCCCCAATCACTAAGGAGTAGGCCATGGAGCAGCATGACATGGTGCAGCAGCGCATCGTGCAACAGAGCATGGTGCAATACGATCTGGTCATAGTGGGGGGCGGCATGGTGGGCCTGGCACTCGCTGCGGCGCTCAAGCAGAGCTCACTCAAGATAGCCATTATCGAAGGGCAGTTGCCTGATCCCGTGCTGGCCGCGACGCCGGATAACAGGGTCAGCGCCTTGAGCCTCGCCAGCCAGCAGATCCTGCGCGGGGTCGGCGCCTGGGAGGGCATCCGCTCCCGCCGCCTGCAAGGCTATGAGCAGATGCAAGTATGGGAGCGTGACAGCTTCGCCCGCATCGAGTTTGATGCCGCCAGTCTGGGGTTGCCCTGGCTCGGCCACATCGTCGAAAACAGGGTCATCCAGCTGGCACTGCAAGAGGCCATATCGGGGGCTCGCCATATCGACCTGCTGGCCCCGGCCAGGGCAAAGAGCCTGCAGCAGGGACAAACCTGCGCCCTGCTGACTCTGGAAGATGGCCGCACCCTCTCGACCAGGCTGGTGGTCGCCGCCGATGGTGCCCACTCCTGGGTGCGCAAACAGGCCGATATTCCGCTGACTAGCTGGGACTATGGCCATCATGCCCTGGTCGCCACAGTGCGTACCGCCGAAGGGCATGGCGCCGTGGCCCGGCAGATCTTCAGCCCCGCCGGACCGCTCGCCTTCTTGCCGCTCTGGCAGCCCGATCTCTGCTCCATCGTCTGGTCTCTCCCTGCGAATGAAGCGCTACGGCTGCAAGGGTGCGATGAAGAGAGCTTCAACCGCGCGCTCACCGCCGCCTTCGATGCGCGCCTGGGTCTGTGTCGGGTTGAGGGTGCCCGCAGTGCCATACCGCTCACCGCCCGTTATGCCCGCGACTTTGCCCGGGAGCGGCTGGTGCTGGTCGGGGATGCCGCCCACACCATACACCCGCTGGCAGGGCAGGGGGTCAACCTGGGGCTGCAGGATGCTGCCGCCTTGGCGCAGACACTGCTTGCCAATGTCGCCAAGGATCAAGAGATCGGCGCCCTGGCCGGGCTGCGCGGTTATGAGCGCTGGCGCAAGACGGAGGCGAGCAGGATGCTGGCGGCCATGGAGGGGTTAAAGCGGCTGTTTGGCGGCGGGCATCCGCTGAAAAAACTGGTACGAGGGTTGGGGCTGAGTGCGGTCGACGCCATGGCCCCCCTCAAGCAGAGCCTGATCCGCAGCGCCATGGGACTGGAGGGAGAATTGCCCCTCCTGGCCAGAAGAGTGGTAAACGGCGAGGCCTTGAGGGGCCTGCCGGGTGAAAAAAACTAATCCCAGGCGCCATTTTTTACAATAAAAGTAATCCGAGAGGCTGATGTGCTTGTTTATGGCATCAGCCTTTAATATGGGCAGGTAGCGAAACGTTTTCCTGTAAATTGTGACGAGACGGTAAAAATCAAAATTTAACCCTAAAAAGTACCGGTCAATACTGTTTTTTCCTCTGTATTTATCATAGTGTTTGGCCGCTATCAGCATGTTGTGGATTAGTTTTTTTTAAGCGGCGCTCCGTCAGGCTTGTCTTATAATCCGCGCCATAGAAGGAACCAGTCCCGTAGCGCCCATGGCGATGTCGGGAGCGAGCCCAGGCCCTGTGGCCTCCTGCTCCACCCGGGAACCGGGTTGGTGCAGGCCCAGGTTTTAAGGAAAAACAGCGATGACCCAGACTACCGTATTGCACCCCAAGCACCTGGAAGCCGGCGCCAAAATGGTCGATTTTCATGGCTGGGAGATGCCCATCAACTACGGCTCTCAACTGGAAGAGCACCATGTGGTGCGCACCCAGGCGGGCATGTTCGACGTCTCTCACATGACCATCGTCGACTTGACCGGCGAGCGGGTGAAAGCCTTCCTGCAACATCTGCTGGCCAATGACGTGGCCAAACTCATCACCCCGGGCAAGGCGCTCTATAGCGGCATGCTGACCCCAGAGGGCGGTGTTATCGATGACCTCATTACCTATTATCTGGACGACAGCTTCTATCGCATGGTGGTCAACTCCGCCACTCGCGATAAGGATCTGGCCTGGATCCGCCAGCACGCCGCCGCCTTTGCGGTGACCGTCACCGAACAACCCTCCCTGGCGATGATCGCCGTGCAGGGGCCAGAGGCCAAGGCGCTGGCCGCCAAGGTGTTCAGCGCCGAGCAGAACGCCGCCGTCGCGGGCATGAAACCCTTCTTTGGGGTACAAGCCGGGGATCTCTTCATTGCCACTACTGGCTATACCGGCGAGGAGGGTTACGAAATCGTGGTGCCAGAGCATCAGGCCTGTGACCTGTGGCAGGCTCTGCTCGACGCGGGCGTGACACCTTGTGGTCTGGGGGCTCGCGACACCCTGCGTCTGGAGGCCGGGATGAACCTCTACGGCCAGGACATGGACGAGAGCATCAGCCCGCTGGCCGCCAACATGGCCTGGACCATCGCCTGGGAGCCGAGCAATCGTGACTTCATCGGCCGCGTGGCCCTGGAAGCCCAGAAGGCCGCCGGGGATCAGCCCAAGCTGGTGGGGCTGCTGATGGAAGAGAAGGGTGTGCTGCGTACCGGCATGCCGGTCAGCTTCACCAATGCCCAAGGCGAAGTACGCACCGGAGTTATCACCTCAGGCTCCTTCTCGCCGACCCTGGGACTCTCCATTGCACTGGCGCGGGTGCCTCGCGACATCGGCGAGACCGCCGAGGTTGAGCTTCGCAAGAAGCTGGTGACCGTGAAGGTGACCAAGCCGGCCTTTGTACGCAACGGCCAGAAATTGGTATAACTTTTATCGTTTCAGGCTCGGGGTCCACCCCGGGCCAACCCTGTTCAATGATTCAAGTGAATAAAGGAAGCACAAATGAGCCATATCCCGAGCGAACTGAAATATGCCACTTCCCACGAGTGGATCCGTGTCGAAGCCAACGGTGAGGCCGTGGTCGGCATCTCCGAGCACGCCCAGGAGCTGCTGGGTGACATGGTGTTCGTTGACTTGCCGGAAGTGGGCAAGCAGGTCGGTGCCGGTGACGACTGCGCCGTGGCCGAGTCCGTCAAGGCGGCCTCCGACATTTACAGCCCGGTGAGCGGCGAAATCATCGCCGTCAACGAAGAGCTGGAAGGCAGCCCCGAGCTGGTCAACTCCGACCCTTATGGCGCCGGCTGGTTGTTCCGCATCAAGCTGGACGACGCCGAGGAGCTGGCGAATCTGCTGGACGCTGACGGCTACCAGAACGTCGTCGACGAAGATTGATGTCGCCCTGGGCCCTGCACGCGTGCAGGGCCTTTTGCTATGAGCCTCTGCATGGCGCGGGGGCTTTGCCGGGGGAGCGCGCAGCCTTGCCGACTGGCTAGCATCCCTGGCTAATCCCGCGGATTTATCCTGTGCGGGATCCTGTCTATCCGCCGTGGGCAAGTGCCTGCGAGCCGCCGAGTGGCACCTCAGCTTGGCAATACCTTCTATCAGGCATATCTACTAGGAAATAGGGAAATGACCCAGTCACTGTTTGAACTCGAGCAAAAAACCAATTTTCTGCGTCGCCACATAGGCCCGGGCGAGAGCGAACTGCGCGCCCTGCTGGCCACAGTCGGTGCCGAGAGTCTGGATGACCTCATCAGCCAGACCGTCCCCGCCGCCATTCGTCGCGATGCCCCGCTCGGGATAGGCGCGCCCATGACGGAAGTAGAGGCACTGGCCAAACTCAAGGGCTACGCCGCTCAGAACCGTATCGCCAAGAGCTACATCGGCATGGGTTATCACGACACCCATGTGCCCCACGTCATCTTGCGCAACGTGCTGGAAAACCCGGGTTGGTACACCGCCTATACCCCTTATCAGCCGGAACTGGCTCAGGGCCGCCTCGAAGCCCTGCTCAACTTCCAGCAGCTGACGCTCGATTTGACCGGCATGGATCTGGCGAGCGCCTCCCTGCTCGATGAAGCCACCGCCGCCGCCGAAGCCATGGCCCTGGCCAAGCGCATGGCCAAGTCCAAGTCCAATCTCTTCTTCGTCGCCGATGACGTTCACCCCCAGGTGATCGACGTGGTGCGCGAGCGCGCCGTCCATTTCGGCTTCGAGCTGGTGGTGGCCCCGGCCGCCGAGGCGGTGAACGAGGAGGTGTTTGGTGCCCTGTTCCAGTACCCCTCGACCACCGGTGAGGTGAGCGATCTGGGCGCCCTGATCAAGGCAGTACAGGCCCAGAAAGGGCTGGCCTGCGTCAGTGCCGACATTCTCTCCCTGCTGCTGCTCAAGTCCCCGGGCGAGCTGGGTGCCGATGTGGTGCTGGGCAGCGCCCAGCGCTTCGGTGTGCCCATGGGCTACGGTGGCCCCCACGCGGCGTTTTTCGCCACCCGCGATGCCTACAAGCGCTCCATGCCGGGCCGCATCATCGGGGTCTCCAAGGACAGCCGTGGCAAGTCTGCCCTGCGCATGGCCATGCAGACCCGTGAACAGCACATCCGCCGCGAGAAGGCCAACTCCAACATCTGTACCGCCCAGGTGCTGCTGGCCAACATGGCGAGCTTCTACGCCGTCTATCACGGCCCGGTTGGCCTCAAAACCATTGCCAACCGCGTGCACCGTTTGACCAGCATCCTGGCATTGGGACTCAAGGCCAAGGGGCTGACCCTCAAGCACGACAGCTGGTTCGACACCATCACCGTCCTGACCGCCGACAAGGCCGCCCTGGTTGCCCGTGGCGATGCCATGAACATCAACCTGCGCGCCGATCTGGATGGCGCCGTCGGTGTCTCCCTGTCTGAAACCAGTACCCGCGAAGATGTGGCCGAGCTGTTCGACCTCTTCCTCGGCCAGGATCACGGTCTGGATATCGAGACCCTGGATGCCAAGGCGCAGGCTCATCAGGGGATCCCGGCCGAGCTGTTGCGCACCGACGCCGTGCTGACCCACGAGGTGTTCAACAAGTACCACTCCGAGACCGAGATGCTGCGCTACATCCACCGTCTCGAGGCCAAGGATCTGGCTCTGAACTACGCCATGATCTCGCTTGGTTCTTGCACCATGAAGCTCAACGCCACCGCCGAGATGATCCCGGTGACCTGGCCCGAGTTTGGCAAGCTGCACCCCTTCGCCCCGCTCGCGCAGGCTAAAGGCTATCAGCTGCTGCTGGCGGATCTGGAGAACTGGCTGGTCAAGATCACCGGTTATGATGCGGTCTGCATGCAGCCCAACTCCGGTGCCCAGGGTGAATACGCGGGCCTGCTCGCCATCAAGAAGTACCACGAGTCTCGCGGGGAAGGGCATCGCGATGTCTGCCTGATCCCGGCTTCTGCCCACGGTACCAACCCGGCCTCCGCCCAGATGGCCAGCCTCAAGGTGATCGTCACCGCCTGCGACAAGTCCGGTAACGTCGATCTTGACGATCTGCGCGCCAAGGCGGCGGAAGTGGGAGACAGGCTCTCCTGCCTGATGGTCACCTATCCTTCCACCCACGGGGTGTACGAGGAGACCATCAAGGAGGTGTGCGACATCGTTCACCAGCATGGTGGCCAGGTCTATCTGGATGGTGCCAACATGAATGCCCAGGTCGGCGTCACCGCCCCAGGCTTCATCGGCGCCGACGTGTCACACCTCAACCTGCACAAGACCTTCGCCATACCCCATGGCGGTGGCGGCCCCGGGGAAGGTGCGAACAAGTCCCTGATATGAGATCATATTTGTCATTTGGAGCCATGAAACAGGGTTCATCATGAGTCATCAGCTCACCTTCGCCGACAGTGAATTCAGCAGTAAGAGCCGTCAGACCAGAAAAGAGATTTTCTTGTCCCGCATGGAGCAGATTCTGCCATGGCAAAACATAGTGGAAGTCATCGAGCCGTTTTATCCCAAGGCTGGTAATGGCCGGCGACCTTATCCGCTGGAAACCATGCTGCGCATTCACTGCATGCAGCATTGGTACAACCTGAGCGATGGCGCGATGGAAGATGCTCTGTACGAAATCGCCTCCATGCGTCTGTTTGCCCGGTTATCCCTGGATAGCGCCTTGCCGGACCGCACCACCATCATGAATTTCCGCCACCTGCTGGAGCAGCATCAACTGGCCCGCCAATTGTTCAAGACCATCAATCGCTGGCTGGCCGAAGCAGGCGTCATGATGACTCAAGGCACCTTGGTCGATGCCACCATCATTGAGGCACCCAGCTCGACCAAGAACAAAGAGCAGCAACGCGATCCGCAGATGCATCAGACCAAGAAAGGCAATCAGTGGCACTTTGGCATGAAGGCCCACATTGGTGTCGATGCCAAGAGTGGCCTGACCCACAGCCTAGTCACCACCGCGGCCAACGAGCATGACCTCAATCAGCTGGGTAATCTGCTGCATGGAGAGGAGCAATTTGTCTCAGCCGATGCCGGCTACCAAGGGGCGCCACAGCGCGAGGAGCTGGCCGAGGTGGATGTGGACTGGCTGATCGCCGAGCGCCCCGGCAAGGTAAGAACCTTGAAACAGCATCCACGCAAGAACAAAACGGCCATCAACATCGAATACATGAAAGCCAGCATCCGGGCCAAGGTGGAGCACCCATTTCGCATCATCAAGCGACAGTTCGGCTTCGTGAAAGCCAGATACAAGGGGTTGCTGAAAAACGATAACCAACTGGCGATGTTATTCACGCTGGCCAACCTGTTTCGGGCGGACCAAATGATACGTCAGTGGGAGAGATCTCACTAAAAACTGGGAATAACGCCTTAAATGGCGAAGAAACGGTCTAAATAGGCTGATTCAAGGCATTTACGGGAGAAAAAACGGCTCAAACATGAAGAAATGAAATGACTGAGTCAGCCGAGAAGAATTTCCCCGCTTATTCGCACCTTCCTTAGGGGAGGATAGGTGATGACAATGCAACAACATGGTTTGACCCTGGGACTGGCCCGGGTGAATGATGTCTCCTTTATTTCAATCAAGGCGGTTGGCAGACTGAGCCATGAGGATTATCTGGCCATCACCCCCATGCTGGAGGCGGCGCTGAGCCGGGTCGAGGGCAGGGGGATGAGGGTGCTGCTCGATGCCCGCGAGCTGGAGGGGTGGGAGCTGCGCGCCGCCTGGGACGATCTCAAGCTGGGGCTCAAGCATGGCAGCGAGTTTGGCAAGATAGCCCTCTATGGTCAGCCGGGCTGGCAGACTCTCGCCGCCCAGGTCGGCAACTGGTTTATCTCGGGTGAGGTGAAGGCCTTTGATGACGAGGCGGCGGCCATCGATTGGCTGACCGAGTAGAGCGGTTGATGGGCGGTGACTTGGCTGGATGCTGTCAAGGATGGGAATCCGAGCCGATAGGCGCCAGGCAACGGGGTCATGCCATCACGGCCTGACCCTGTGTCTCCCAGAGACAATCATGCAAGAGGAGCATGTAATGGACAGTACCCAACGATTCTCGGCCCGGGTTGAGGCTTATGTGAAGTATCGCCCCGGTTACCCGGCGGCCATGCTGGATTTTCTGACGCAGTGCCTCGGCATGGGACAAGACGCCGTGGTGGTCGATGTAGGGGCGGGTACCGGCATATTGACGGCGGAACTTGCGCCGCGGGTGAACCGAGTCTGGGCGCTGGAGCCCAATGCTGACATGCGTGCCGCCGCCGAGGCGTTGCTGGCCGGGGTCAGCAATATCTGCTGGCAGGCAGGGAGTGCGGAGGCAACCGGTCTGGCCGATGCCAGTCTGGATCTGGTTGCCGTGGCCCAGGCCTTTCACTGGTTTGACCGGGCCGCCTTCAAGGCCGAGTGTCGCCGAGTGTTGAAGCCAGGTGGCCGGGTTGCCCTCATCTGGAACGACAGGCTGACCGACACCCCGTTTCTCAAGGCCTATGAGGCGGGGTTGCGTGCCTATTCCAGCGACTATGAGGAGGTCAATCATCGCAACCTTGGCGAGGCCGACTTCGACGCCTTCTTCGAGGGAGAGTATCGGCTAGATTGCTTCGATAATTGCCAGATGTTCGACCTCGAAGGTGTTCTGGGGCGGCTCAACTCCTCCTCCTATGCGCCCGCCATCGGCAGCGAGGCCTATGAGGGGTTGACGGCGCTTATTCGCCACGAGTTTGCCCGCTGCGCCGTCGATGGCCAGATAGCCTTCAACTACCGCACCCTGGTCTATAGCGGTCGGGTCTAGGATCAAGCGCTCGCAGTCTGCAAGGCGCGATAGCCGCGCCAATATGGCCACCGGGCCAAGGCATCGGCTCCTGGCGTCATCATGCAAAAGCCCTCGCCGTGGCGGGGGCTTTTGCTCTCTACCTATGGGGTAGGGACAGGGCCGGATCGTCGGTTCGGCCTGATTTTCAGGGCAAGGTGGCTCAGGTCTTGTCGATGCCGAGCAGCGCCTTGGCCCTGTCCAGGGTATCGACGGACTCCTGATGACGCCCGGCCTTGTGCAGGGTTTCGCCTTCGGCCCTGAGTGCTTTGACCTCGGCGAGCTGCTCGGCATTGAGCGCCGGGCCTGCCGCCAGGGCATCGTCTATCTGTTTCATGTCGATCGGGCAGTGGAACGCCAGGGCACTGGTGCTAAACAGCAGGGCAATCAGCCAATATGCAGGTTTCATGGGTTAGCTCCTTGTTGGTCAGTTGAAGTATATAGGCCATCGCCCATCTCGCGGGCTGAGCCACTGACCTGCTGGCCAGCGCTAGCCCGCGCCCAGTAAAAAGCCCTCGCGGAGCGAGGGCTTGTCTACTTAACGATGACGCCGGGGAACCTGTTACAGCACCATGGCGGCAATCCAGCCAAACAGGATCAGCGGGATGTTGTAATGAATGAAGGTGGGTACCACGGAGTCCCAGATGTGGTCGTGCTGGCCGTCGGTATTGAGGCCAGAGGTGGGCCCGAGGGTCGAGTCGGAGGCGGGGGAGCCTGCATCACCCAAGGCGCCGGCTGTACCTATCAGAGCGATGGTCGCCATGGGGGAGAAGCCAAATTGCAGACAGAGCGGCACGTAGATGGTCGCAATGATGGGCACTGTGGAGAAGGAGGAGCCTATCCCCATGGTGATGAGCAAGCCAACCAGCAACATCAGGAAAGCGGCGACTCCTTTGTTGTGGCCGATCAGGTTGGCAACGGATTGCACCAGGCTCTCGACCCCTTGGGTCTCCTTCATCACGGCGGCGAAACCGGCGGCGGAGATCATGATGAAGCCGATGAGGGACATCATGCGCACGCCCTGGGTGAAGGCATCCTGACTCTCGCGAAACTTGATGACGCCACCGCAGGTGAAGATGATGAACCCGGTCAGGGCGCCCAGGACGATGCTGTCGGTGTAGAGCTGCAGCCCCAGCGCCACGGCGATGGCGAGCAGGGCGACCCAGATGTGGGTCAGGTTCAGCTCGACGGATTCGGGCTCGGCGGCCAGGATCTTGGCCAGATCATACTGGCGCGGCTTGCGATAGCTGATGAATACGGCGACCAGCAGACCGAGGAACATGCCAAATACCGGCAGCGCCATGGCTTGGGGGATCTGGCTGTTGACCAGGGTCACACCGTTATCCATCAGGTTCTTGGCAAGGATATTGTTGAGGAAGATGCCACCAAAGCCGACCGGCAGCAGCATATAGGTCGCGGTCAGACCGAAGGTGATGACGCAGGCCACCTGGCGTCTGTCCATCTTCATCTGCGCCATGACGTGCAAGAGTGGCGGTATCAGTATGGGGATGAAGGCGATGTGGACCGGGATCAGGTTCTGGGAGGAGATGGACACCGCCAGCACTGAGGTCAGCAACAGGGTCTTGACCCAGAGCATCCGCGATTGGCTCGCATCCTTGCCGAGTTGACTGATCACCTTGCGAGCCAGCAGATCCGTGATGCCCGAGCGGGAGATGGCGACCGCGAAGGCCCCCAGCATGGCGTAGGAGAGGGCTATCTCGGCACCGCCACCCAAGCCACCGCTGAAGGTACTGAGGGTATCGGAGAGCGACAGGCCCCCGACCAGGCCGCCGACGATGGCGCTGACCGACAATGAGACGACCACATTGATCCGCAGCAGGCTGAGCACGAGCATCAGCGAGACTGCGATAACAACAGGATTCATGTGACTTCCTTATAATGATGTGTTGTTGTCTGGCGTGTGAAAGGGCGTTAGTTTGCGAAAAACGGGACAAAAGTCGAGTAAAAATTCATAGAAATGGCTCTGTCAGTCACTTCCGCGAACGGATATCAAAGAAGGGCTGCCGTGGCAGCCCTTCTCGCAAGGCAATAGATGACTACTGTTCGGAGGCCACGTCTTGCTCCGTCGCCTCGTCCACGGCTTCATCGCTTTCCAGCAGAGGCCAACCCCCCAGCGCCTTCCAGCGATTGACGATATGACAGAACAGCAGCGTGGTGCGCTCAGTGTCATAGAGGGCCGAGTGCGCCTCTTTGTTATCGAAGGGAATGCGGGCGGTCTGACACGCCTTGGCCAAGACCGTCTGACCCAGCGCCAAACCCGAGAGGGCGGCAGTGTCGAAGGTGGCAAAGGGGTGGAAGGGATTGCGCTTGAGGCCCGCACGTTCGGCGGCGGCCATCACGAAACCGTGATCAAAGGGCGCATTGTGGGCCACGACGATGGCGCGGTTGCAATCCTGCTCCTTCATGCCCTTGCGGATCCCCTTGAAGATCTCGGTGAGTGCTTCCTTCTCGTCCACGGCACCGCGCAGCGGGTTGTAGGGATCTATGCCGGTAAAGTCGAGGGCTGCCTTCTCCAGGTTGGCGCCTTCGAAGGGGGCAACGTGGAAGTGAAAGACTTGGTCGGGCACCAGCCAGCCTGCCTCGTCCATCTTGAGGGTGTAGGCGGCGATTTCGAGCAGGGCATCTGTCTTGGCATTGAATCCAGCGGTTTCAACATCGATGACGACGGGGTAAAAGCCACGGAAACGGCCTTTGAGAGTGTTAACAGCGTCGGTCATGGGATCTCGGTCGGCTTGAAGTGAGGCGGCATTATGGCAAATCAGCCTTCATTTGTCGCGCCCGGGTGACAGGTCAACTAGGTTGCCCATGCCGCAGACTCAGCCGCTGATCTGGTCGCTCCCGGGTGACAGGCGCTCAAGGTTGCCCATGCCCCATGCCCGCCCCTCTGGTCTCGAGCGGCAAAGAATTGCCGCCTGCTCCCTAAAGCTTGTCCGGCGGATGCCGATACAGGCTTGAGAAAGATGAAAGGTGTCCGTGTGACATGGGCGCGGACCTGGCAGAGGAGAGGCGAGTGAAGGCGTGGACCTTGGGATTGATCAGCATGTCGGTGAGCATGCACTTGCAGGCGGGGGTGACCGAGTTTGGCGCCGGCCTGGATCAATCCGTCTGGCGCCTGACCGCAGACAGCCAGGTCGAGTGTCGTCTCGAACACCCCATCCCGAGCTGGGGCACCGGTGCCTTTGTGAGCCGGGCCGGGCGCAAGATAAATCTCGATTTCGAACTCAAAGGGCTGCGTCAGCAGGCGCAGACCCAGACGGTGAGTCTGGGCAGCATGCCTCCCAACTGGCGTCCGGGCCTCGCCGGGCGAGATATCAGCCAGATCCGCTTCTTCAAGCAATTTGACGGCCTGGTCGATGGCCAAACGGCCTGGACCATGCTCGACGAGCTTGAAAATGGTCGCATGCCCACCTTTCAATACCGGGACTGGTATCGTCAGAACCGGGCGGTACGGGTATCGCTCTCCAACGTCAACTTCAGGGTCAAGTACCAGGCCTTCATGGATTGCCTGAACGGCCTCTTGCCGTACAGCTTCAATGACATCGCCTTTAGCGTGCTCACCTATGACAAGAACAGCGACAGCCTGTCGGCTTCCTCCAAGCGCCGGCTTGCCATGATCAGCGAGTTCATCAAGGCGGACAGCACCATTGATGTGGTGGTGATCGACGCCTACAGCGACAGTTATGGCGGACGCTGGCCGAACCAGAAGCTCTCCGAGAAACGCGCCGATGCCATCAAGAAGGTGTTCCTCGATTTGGGGATAGAAGAGGGGAAAATCTCGGTGGAAGGTCATGGGGAGAAGCAACATGTCGCCTCTAACGAGACCGAAGAGGGGCGAGCCAAGAACCGGCGGGTCGTGATCAGCATGGGACGTAGCGGAGCCATCTGATTTTTGTTAGTTTGGGACTCACGGGTGCCGGATAAGGGATGCTGGCGCCATGATGCGATGAGAGATACCCCCAGATGATGAAACTGACAGCCCTAGCAGGCTTGGTATGTACCCTGGCACTGACTGGTTGCGCCAATAGCCCCGACCAACAGGGTCCTTATGTCCAGGAACCCACCATGAGCTGGGCCTGGAACGTCACCGCCTATGGTGGCTACCCCAATCTGATCCGTGACAACCCCTATCGCGAACAAGTCAGCCTCAGCGAGCAAGAGGGCAAGGGTATCATGCTGCCCGGCTCCCTGGTGCAGGCCTATCCGCTGACCCGTGCCAGCGTGGTAACGGCGCCCCTGCGGGATGGCGAAGCCTATGATGATGCCGAGGTGGTGCGCCGCGTCCTGCTTGAGCAGTACCAGATCCGCGAACCCCTTGCCGATGTGAGCCAGGAGCCCATCCGGCTGCAACCCCTGCTGCGTTCCGGCAACCTCGCTGGCCTGACGTGTCATGACTATCAAGCTCCTCTGCTGGTGACGACGATCAGCATTGGCGCCTATACCCACGAGTGTCTGGTGCCGGGTTATGAGGAGTTCAGCGTCTACGTAAAAGCGGTACGTGAAGCCGATGGCAGCGAGTTTGGCCCCATACTGGGTCTCTCCCCGGGACGTTATACCGTGCTGACGGTACGCAGCGACCTGGGGGATCTGCTGGTGCCCCGCGCCTTGCCAACGGTGCCTATCTTCCAGTTCAAAAACGGCATCTATGTGGTCAACAGCAACGAGTTGCCCTTCGTTGCCCCCAATCAGGCGGGCAAGCGGCTGGTATTCCTCGACGGACAGCCCAGCTTGCTGTGACATGGCGGTTTATCAATAGCAGAGGGGGAGCCAATGGCTCCCCCCTTTTGTTATCGTCCCGGCAGCCAGCCCTGGACTATCAGACGCTCTCGCCCAGACCGTGACCAGCATCTTTCTTGGCGATCAGCTCAATCTTGTAGCCATCGGGGTCTTCGACGAAGGCGATGACGGTGCTGCCACCCATGACGGGACCCGGCTCGCGGGTGATCTTGGCACCCGCGGCGCGCAGTGCCTCGCAGGTGGCATAGATGTCGTCGGCTTCCAGAGCGATGTGACCGTAGGCCGAGCCCAGTTCGTACTCGCTCACGCCCCAGTTGTAGGTCAGCTCGATGACGGCCTCATCCTTCTCATCCCCATAACCGACGAAGGCCAGGGTGTACTTGTACTGGCTGTTCTCGCTCTTGCGCAGCAGCGTCATGCCCAGTACGCGGGTGTAGAAATCGATGGAGCGTTGCAGATCGCCAACGCGCAGCATGGTATGCAGAATTCTCATTGCTCAGTTCTCCGGGTAGATTTTTTCTTTGTACTCACACAAGTCTTCAATGATACAGGAGCCGCAGCGCGGCTTGCGAGCGAGACAGGTGTAGCGCCCATGCAGGATCAGCCAGTGATGGACATCCAGCTTGAACTCGGCGGGGACCACCTTGAGCAGCTTCTCCTCCACCTGATCCACATTCTTGCCTGGCGCGAACCCCGTGCGATTAGAGACCCGAAAAATATGGGTGTCCACGGCGATGGTCGGCCAGCCAAAGGCGGTATTGAGCACCACATTGGCGGTTTTGCGGCCCACCCCCGGCAGGGCCTCGAGGGCCTCGCGGTTCTCCGGTACCTCGCCGCCATGGCGCTCCAGCAGGATGGCGCAGGTCTTGATGACGTTCTCGGCCTTGGTGTTGAACAGGCCTATGGTCTTGATGTACTGCTTGAGGCCATCGACCCCGAGCGCCAGTATGCTGGCCGGGGTATTGGCAACCGGATAGAGCTTGTCGGTCGCCTTGTTGACCCCGACATCTGTCGCCTGGGCCGAGAGCAGCACCGCGATGAGCAACTCGAAGGGGGTGCTGTAGTTGAGCTCGGTCTTGGGCGACGGATTGTGTTCGCGCAGCCGCGCCAGGATCTGGCGGCGTTTCTCATTATTCATCTATCGCTCACATGCGGGTTGTATTTATAACTCGGTGGCGCGGGCGCCCGGTGCCGGCACGCTGCAATGGGCCTTCTCTGCCACCTGCTTGCGGCCTAGCCAGTCATTGATGCCATTCTTGGCGGCGATGAGCAGCCCCAGGCCGATAAAGCCGCCGGGCGGCAAGATGGCCAGCAGCAAGGCCGAACCGGGGGCGAAGATTTCGATGCGCAGGGACTTGGCCCAGTCGCCGAGCAGCAGGTCGGCACCATCAAACAGGGTGCCCATGCCGATGATCTCGCGCATGGCGCCGAGCAGTAACAGTACCAGCGTGAAACCCAACCCCATCATCAGGCCATCGAGAACCGCCAGCAGGGGAGGCTGCTTGGAGGCATAGGCCTCGGCCCGCCCTATGATGACGCAGTTGGTGACGATGAGGGCGATGAAGATGCCGAGCGCCTGATAGAGGCCATAGGTATAGGCATTCATCAGCAGCTGCACGCAGGTCACCAGGGAGGCGATGATCATCACATAGATGGGGATGCGAATATCGCGGGGTACCCAGTGACGAACCAGGGAAACCGCCAGGTTTGAGCCTATCAGCACCGCCATGGTGGCCAGCCCCAGTCCCAGGGCATTGGTGAAGGTGGAGGAGACCGCCAGGGTCGGGCAGAGCCCCAGTACCTGGACCAGGGAGGGGTTGTTCTTCCAGAGCCCCTGGAGCATCAGCTCCTTGATTTCGCTACCTTGCTTCTCGTCGCTCATTGGCTCTCTCCGGCACGTTCACAAGAGGGGGCATCTGCCAGCACCTCGGGGTGAGTCTGTTGCAAACGCAGCAGGTTGGCAACCGCCTTCACCACGGCTCTGGGGGTGATGGTCGCACCGGTGAAGGCATCAAAATCACCGCCATCCTTTTTGACTGCCCAGCTATTGGCATTGTCTCCGGTCAGGCTGTGACCGTTGAAGCTCAAGATCCAGTTCGACTTCTTCAGCTCAATCTTGTCTCCCAGCCCCGGGGTCTCCCTGTGCGCCAACACCCGAACCCCGCTCACCTTGCCCGAGGCATCGGTGCCGACGATGAGGCGGATGGCGCCGCTGTAGCCATCGGGGGCGACTGTCTCCAGGGCATAGCCGGTCACCTTGCCTGCCAACATGGCGGTGTAGAGCGGCATGGCCTGCTCGCTACCAAGCATGGGGCTGGTCACCTGCTTGCAGCTGGCCACCAGATCGTTGTCATAACTGCCCGGGGGGATCAGCTCATTCAAGGTGGCGAGCTGCTCTCTTTGTTGCTGATGGGCAATCTTGTCTCGAGTGAGCAGATGGGTCGCCACCACCAGACTGGTGCAGACCAGGGCAAAGAGGGCCAGCGTGAGGCCATTCTTGCGCATGCTGGTTAACATATTGGCACTCCTTGAACGGCACGTGGGCAACGGCTCATTGGCAAGTCTCCCCATCGGACATGAGGGGCGAGCATGGCAAACCATGCCAGGGCGAGGCCGATTTGGGGCGTACCGGCCGGCATGGCGGCACGCCTGGAACGGCGTGGAAAGTGCGGATCATTTGCGGCGCTCCCCATAAGATTTGGGACGAGTCAGGCTGTCAATCATGGGGACGCAAAGGTTGGCCAGCAGCACGGCGAAGGCGATGGCGTCCGGGTAGCCCCCGAACCGGCGGATGAGGTAGATAAGCACACCGATGAGGGCACCATAGACGAGGCGGCCCCGCGCCGTGGTGGAGGCGCTGACTGGATCGGTGGCGATGAAGAACGCCCCCAGCATGGTGGCGCCGCTGAACAGGTGGAACATGGGGGTGGCGGTGACGTCGGGGCTGATGAGATAGCCCAGGGTCGCGGCGCCAAACAGGCTGGCCAGCACGGCGACCGGGATCCGCCAGGCAATCACCTTCTGTTGCAACAAGAAGAGGCCGCCCAGCAGATAACCCAGATTGACCCAGCTCCAGCCGATACCGCCCCAGCCCTCGAACACCGCATGGCTCATGACTTCACTGGCGGTCAGTCCCTGGCCCAACCCCGTCTTGAGGGTATCGAGTGGCGTCGCCATGGTGAGGCCATCCACCCCCTGCTTGAGCTGGGCCATGCTGTAGCCGTCCAGGCTAAAACCGGTAAAGATGGTCGAGACGGCGTCACCAAAGCCGATGCCGTAGGCGCGAATGCTCTCGGGCGGCAGCCAGCTGGTCATCTGCACCGGGAAGGAGACCAGCAGCAGCACATAGGCCACCATGGCAGGGTTGAACAGGTTCTGACCCAGACCCCCATAGAGGTGCTTGGCGATGATGATGGCAAAGGCGGTCGCGACCAGGGTCATCCACCAGGGCAGCAGGGGAGGCAGCGCTATCCCTATCAACACGGCGGTAAGCAGGGCACTGCCATCGAGCAAGGCTGGCTTGATGGGGCGAGCCCGCAGGCGCAGTACCAGCGCCTCGCAGCCGAGCGCCATGACAGCGGCCAGGGCTATCTGGATCAGCGAGCCCCAGCCGAAGAACCAGAGCTGGGCGGCCAGCCCGGGCACACAGGCCAGAATAACCAGCAGCATCAGGGTCTGGGTCTGCTTGCGGTTATGGGCAAAGGGGGCACTGGCAATATTGAACATGACTCAGGTATCCATCTTGCTGTCGGAAATGGTGTCCCGTTCGGCTTTCTTGGCCTTGGCGCGGGCGATGGCGGCGGCAATGGCAGCTTTCTTGGGATCCGCAGTGTCGGGGGCAGACTCACTGCTGGTGGCACTGGGTGGTGCTGGCTCTGCTGCGGGAGCAGCTTCTTCTTGCGCGGCCTTTCTCGCTTTGGCCTTGACGATGGCGGCGGCAATGGCAGCCTTCTTGGGATCCGCAGTGTCGAGGGCGGGCTCGCTGTCACTCACGACTGGGGAAGAGGCTTCGACGGCGACCCCCGGCTCCTCGGCCTTTGCCGCTTTCTTGGCCTTGGCACGGGCGATGGCGGCGGCAATGGCGGCTTTCTTGGGATCCACAGTGTCGAGGGCGGGCTCGCTGTCACTCACGACTGGGGAAGAGGCTTCGACGGCGACCCCCGGCTCCTCGGCCTCTGCCGCTTTCTTGGCCTTGGCTCGGGCGATGGCGGCGGCAATGGCGGCTTTCTTGGGATCCACAGTGTCGAGGGCGGGCTCGCTGTCACTCACGGCTGGGGAAGAGGCTTCGACGGCGACCCCTGGCTCCTCGGCCTCTGCCGCCTTCTTGGCCTTGGCACGGGCGATGGCGGCGGCAATGGCAGCCTTCTTGGGATCCATCGTCTCGGGCGCAGGTTCACCGTCAGCCACGGTAGAGGGGGAGATTGGCAACTCGGCTGCCTTGGCGGCGCGGCGGGCTAGCGCTTCTTGCTTGCGCGCCTCGCGGGCGGCGGCCATGGCGACATTGTCCGGTGCTTCTGCGCCGACGTGAGGGACATCCTGCTTGGCCTTGATCCGCGCCAGTGCTGCGGCCACGGGATCTTCGCCACTGGCGGCGGCCATGGCCTGGCGGCGTTGGGCGGCGGCCTCGGCATGGCGTGCCTCGCGGGCGGCCTTGTCCCGCTCGAAGCGAGCTTGCTTGGCTTCAAAACGCAACCGGGCGCGCTCGGCCTTTTCGGCTTCTTCCCGGGCTTCGCGGATATCATCCTTGGCAATCTTGTAGTACTGCACCAAAGGGATCTGGCTCGGGCAGACCCAGGCACAGGCGCCGCACTCTATGCAGTCGAACAGGTTGAGCTTCTCGGCCTTTTCATACTCTTTGGCCCGGCTGTACCAATAGAGTTCCTGGGGCAGCAGGGTGGCGGGGCAGGCATCGGCGCAGGCGCTGCAACGGATGCAGGACTGCTCGGGTTCGGGGGCTGGCAGCTCGGCCTGGGTTGGCGCGAGCAGGCAGTTGGTGGCCTTGACCACGGGCACCATGGCATGGGGCAAGGTGAAGCCCATCATGGGGCCCCCCATGATCACCCGCTGGCCCGGTTCCGGCTGCAGCTCGAAACGCTTGAGTAGCCAGCGTACCGGGGTGCCAAGGCGCACCCAGGCATTGCCCGGCTGCTTGAAGGCCTCGCCAGTGAGGGTGACGATGCGCTCGATCAGGGGCTCGCCATCCATGACGGCGCGCTTGATGGCGAATACGGTGGCGACGTTGAGCACCATGATGCCGATGTCGACCGCACGACCTCCTTTGGGCACCTGACGACCGGTGAGCAGCTCTATGGTCTGCTTGGCCCCGCCCGAGGGATATTTGGTCGGCACCTCCCGTACCATGATGTCCTCTTCGCTGATCTGCTGGCGCAGGGCATTGGCGGCGTCCGGCTTGTTGTCTTCGATGCCGATCAGGCAGAGCTTGGGCTTGAGCAGGTGCTTGAGTACCCGAATGCCGTCGAGGATCTCGTCGGCGTATTCGCGCATTAGCCGGTCATCCGTGGTGATGTAGGGTTCGCACTCCAGGCCGTTGATGATCAGGATCTCGGTGAGCTGGCCATGGCCATCGAGCTTGCTGTGGGTCGGGAAGACGGCGCCGCCAAGGCCTGCTATGCCGGCACCTTGAATGCGCTCAAGCAGACTGACCCTGTCCAGGTTCCAGTAGTCGGGCTGGGGCTGGCGCTCGCACCAGGCATCCTCTCCATCCGGGATCAGGGTGATGCAAAGATCGGATAAGCCGGAGGGATGGGCGACAGTGTGTTGCCCTATGGCGCTGATGACCCCTGAACTGCTGGCGTGGACCGGCACGAAGCGGCCACGCTCGAAGGCGGTGAGGGGTTGGCCCTTCTTCACCTTGTCTCCCACCTTGACCAGCAGTTCCCCAGCCAGGCCCGCGTGCTGGCGCACCGGTATGATGAGCTCGGGGGGCAGCCCCGCCTGCACCACAGGGTGCTGACTGGATTGATGCTTGTTCTCCGGGGGATGGATGCCGCCATGAAAATCCCACAGAGCCCCGGCCTTGATGCGTTCAATAATAGATTGCATGACTACTCCACCATCTTGACCGGGATAACTACGCTGTTGAGATCCCACTTCCAGTTATCGACCGTGGTGGGCACGGGGATCATCTCGATGCAGTCGGTGGGGCAGGGGTCGACACAGAGATCGCAACCCGTGCACTCGTCGGTGATCACCGTATGCATCGCCTTGGTGGCGCCGACGATGGCGTCCACCGGGCAGGCCTGGATGCACTTTGTGCAACCTATGCACTGATCTTCGTGAATGAAGGCGACCTTCTTGATGGGCACGGCGGCATGGCCGTCCCCCATGGCCAGAGGTTCGACCCCCATGAGATCGGCGATCTTGCGCATGGTGGCGTCGCCACCGGGCACGCATTTGTTGACGGCGTCGCCATTGGCGAGGGCCTCGGCATAAGGCTTGCAGCCCGGATAGCCGCACTGGCCGCATTGGGTCTGGGGCAGCAGGGCGTCGAGCTGATCGACGATGGGATCGGCCTCGACCTTGAACTTGACGGCGGCAAATCCCAGTATCAGGCCGAAGGCCAGGGCCAACAGCGCCAGAACCAGGATGGCAAACAATAAGTGAGTCATAGCGCTATATCTTGATGAGGCCGGTAAAGCCCATGAAGGCAAGGGACATCAGGCCAGCGGTGATCATGGCAATCGAGACGCCGCGAAACGGCGCTGGTATGTCGGCAGCCACCAGGCGCTCACGCATGGCGGCAAACAGCACCAGCACCAGGGCAAAGCCTGCTGCCGCGCCAAAGCCATAGATGATGCTCTGGATGAAGTTGTGGCGCTCGTTGATGTTGAGCAGGGCGACCCCGAGCACGGCGCAGTTGGTGGTGATGAGCGGCAGGAAGATGCCGAGCAGTCGGTAGAGGGTCGGGCTGCTCTTGCGCACCACCATCTCGGTAAATTGCACTACCACGGCGATCACCAGAATAAAGGCGAGGGTGCGCAGGTAACCCACCGAGAGTGGCAGCAGTATGTAGTGCTCCACCAGATAGGAGCAGGCGCTGGCCAGAGTCAGTACAAAGGTGGTTGCCAGCCCCATGCCGATGGCGGTTTCCAGTTTGCCGGAGACGCCCATGAAGGGGCAGAGGCCGAGAAATTTCACCAGCACGAAGTTGTTCACCAGCACGGTGCCAATCAGTAAAAGCAGGTACTCAGTCATCAGATTTGGATTATCCCCTGTGAAGGCGGGCGGTATTATCTGATGTTAGGGGGTCAGAAACAACCGCAAGCCCGCAGGGTTATTATTGAATTCGTTCCAGAGTCGCTGAAAACCCCATGGATGACCACCGCGCGGGTATGGGGATGAAGAGGTGACAAGGCAGGATAGCGTCTAACAGGGCCATTGCAGTGTGGTTTATATGGATAGCCTCAGCTCGGTGGCGCCATCGGGCAGGGAGCTCCTCCCGCCAGATGGCGCCAGATTGCTTCACTTCTCTCAAGGTGTCGCTGGATGCGCCAGCGCGGTCACGACGACCTCTTACAAGGAGAGATTCTTGACGGTATCCGAGACCGAATTGGCATCCTTGATGATCTCCTCGATCACATCCGAAATGACGCCTGCCTGCTCCTGACCCGCAATGGCATTGGTGGATACCACGCCAACTGTCTGGGTGATCCGCGCGGTAATGCTGGAGTTTTGCTTGATAACGGCCCCTATCTCGCTGGTAGAGGTGCTGGTTCTGGCTGCCAGTTGCCGGACCTCGTCGGCGACCACGGCAAAACCGCGCCCCTGTTCGCCGGCGCGTGCCGCCTCTATGGCTGCGTTCAGCGCCAATAAATTGGTTTGATCCGCGATGCTGCTGATGGTGGAGATGATGGCTTCGATGCTTCTCGATTGCTGGTTGAGCAGTTCAATCTGGCTGGCCACATCACTGACGGAAGTGTTGATATGGTTCGATGTGGTTAACACCTGGTCGATCACCTGGCGACCCTTGGCGGCGCTGGCCACCGTCTCGCCGGCAATGGTGCAGGCAGTGTGGGCGGCTTCCTTGATGGAGAGGGATTTCTCTACCCGCTCCGTGATGTCGCTGGCCAGCTTGATGATTTTGACCACCTTGCCTTCGTGGTTGAAGATGGGGTTGTAAGTGGCCTCGAGCCAGATCTTCTGTCCTTGTTTGCCAAAGCGCATGAAGAGCCCGGTTTTGATGTCGCCAGAGCCCAGATCGCGCCAGAAATGGGGGTTTTTCTTGTAAAAATCCTCATCACAGAATTGGCGATGAGACTTGCCGGTCACCTCTTCGAGCCGGTAGCCGAAGCAATCGAGGAAATTTTGATTGGCGGTGATGACGGTGCCATCGGGCTCGAAATCGATGACGGCCAAGGACTTGTCCAGCGCGGCCAGCAGGGCTTGGGTGCGCTCCAGTGACGACTGCTGCTCAGTGACGTCCGAGGCCACCTTGGCCACCTTGACCACCTTGCCATCGACCATGATGGGGAAATAGGTCGCTTCGAGCCAGACGGCCTTGCCTGACTTGGACTGGCGGATGAAGCGGCCATTGCGAAAGGTGCCGTTGCGAAGGTCTCGCCACAAGGACTCATAGTCGTGCGTCTTCACATCATCGGGGAAACAGAGGGCGCTGTGATGCTGACCAATTACCTCATCCCGATTGAAGCCCACTATATTCAAAAACATATCGTTGACGAAGGTGACAATGCCTTCGGGGGTGAACTGGATATAGGGAACCTGAGATTGGATGGCTTGCGAAAACGCATCCAGGTCGGCCATCCGTGCCGTTTTCTCAATGCTGTCCTGATCGTCCGTGTGTTTCCAAAACATAATAGTGTTCCTCCATGAACTCCTAGTGAGACAACGACAGTTAAGTTGACTGATTAGACAGTAGCATTAATGCGTGGAGGATCTTGCGCTTGGAAACGCTATTTTTATTCAATCGATGATTCATTTGTTGAGCTGAATTTACCCTCCCTGCATGGGGAGACCCAGTTGAAGTTGACGCAGGGATGGCCCGTAAGCAGCCGTGTGCATTGGTGCTGGGCAGAGGGTAATGATGATCATCGCTTTATCAGGGACGCGGCGCTCATCGCCAGCGGTAATACAGGGGAGAGGAGGCCATTTGTGTTGAAAGACTGTGAGGACTGGCAGGCGCAGAAAAAGCGTCGTTTGCCGAATATGCTCAATGCCCAAGGTGTTTTCAATCAACAAGAGACAAGCCTTACTCACACCTCCTTTAATAACGGACTGACATTAATGTCGGTCGTCTGGGGTAAGGCGCCCGTTTATGGTCCGGCAGCATCATGCCCATGATGCTGCAAATATTAATCACCATGCTTAATCCATCATTTACTGCACCATTGCCAGACGCCTCGTTGAACCAGTCTGAAATAATGAATGAAAAGCGATAGGCCAGTCCGGTACTCCCTTGATCACCCGTTGGTGCTGATTGCGATTCAGAGGGGAAGGTAAGTTTCGGCTGGGATCGCCGGCGAGACACGTTGAAAACGGATGACGGTGGCGGCTTGCCCAGACAGGCAGTGGCAGTCGAAGAGGTCATGGTGGTCTCTTCGCCCAAAGCCATCAGCACCGCACGATGCAACTACCGCTTGAGCTGTGGGTTGCATCGCAGGCCGCCCATCCATGATGCGGGACCCGGTTTCATGGGGCTGTGCCAGACTGATCGCTCAAATTGGCGTCATCATGCTGGATTTCCCCGCAGTTCAACACATCAGAGCACCATAAGGGGTCACAATGAGGTATCTTATGTCCCGATTTCATTCCTTTAACGGTGTCGAGACCTCCCATGATAATAAAACCCAAGGTTCGCGGCTTTATCTGTACCACCACTCACCCGGTCGGTTGTGAAGCCAATGTTCGTCGTCAGATTGCCTACACGAAAGCCAATGGCGCCATTGCCAATGGTCCCAAGAAGGTGCTGGTGATCGGCGCCTCCACCGGTTACGGTCTGGCCTCACGCATTGCCACCGCCTTTGGCTCCGACGCCGCGACTATAGGTGTCTTCTTCGAAAAGCCAAGCTCCGAGACCAAGACCGGCTCTGCCGGCTGGTACAACTCCGCCGCCTTTGACAAGGCGGCCAAAGAGGCGGGTTTGTACGCCAAGAGCATCAATGGCGACGCCTTCTCCCATGAGTGCCGCGCCAAGGTCATCGAGCTCATCAAAGCCGATCTGGGTCAAATCGATCTGGTTGTCTACTCCCTGGCCTCACCGGTGCGCAAGATGCCGGATACCGGTGAAGTGGTGCGCTCCGCCCTCAAACCCATCGGCGAGACCTACACCACCACCGCCATTGACACCAACAAGGATCAAATCATCACCGCCACCGTCGAGCCGGCGAACGAGGAAGAGATCCAGAACACCATCACCGTCATGGGCGGTCAGGATTGGGAGCTGTGGATGGCTGCCCTGCGCGATGCCGGCGTGCTGGCCGATGGCGCCAAGTCCGTGGCTTACTCCTACATAGGCACAGACCTGACCTGGCCCATCTACTGGCATGGCACCCTGGGCCGCGCCAAGGAAGATCTGGACCGCGCTGCCGCCGCCATCCGTGGCGATCTGGCGGCCAAGGGTGGCACCGCCCATGTGGCCGTGCTCAAATCCGTGGTGACCCAGGCATCCAGTGCCATTCCGGTCATGCCGCTCTATATCTCCATGGCTTTCAAGATCATGAAAGAGAAGGGCATTCACGAAGGCTGCATGGAGCAGGTGGACAGATTGATGCGCACCCGTCTCTACACCGGCGATCTGGCCCTGGATGACAAGGCCCGCATCCGCATGGATGACTGGGAACTGCGTGAAGACGTGCAGCAGACCTGCCGGGATCTCTGGCCCTCCATCACCACGGAGAACCTGTCCGAGCTTACGGATTACACCGGCTACAAGCAGGAGTTCCTGCGCCTGTTCGGGTTCGGTCTGGACGAGGTGGATTACGATGCAGACGTCAATCCCGACGTGAAGTTCGACGTGATCGAGCTGTAATCCCGCTCGAGATACCGTCATGAGAAAGGGCCCTGTCTACTACAGACAGGGCCCTTTGCTATGGGCGGTCAGAGGGGGCAGGCACTCTGCTTTTGCGCGGGGGCATAGCATCAATGCAAGAGGCTCCCGTGGGAGCCTCTTCTTTGCGAGTCGCTTGACCGACTTACTGCTTGTAACTCTTCAAGAAACGGGCGAGGCGACCAATGGCCTCTTCCAGCTCCTCCTCTCGCGGCAGGAACACCAGCCGGAAGTGATCCGGGGCCGGCCAGTTGAAGCCGGTGCCCTGCACCAGCAGCAACTTCTCCTGCTGCAGCAGGTCGAACACCATCTTCTGGTCATCGCGAATGTCGTACACCTTGGGATCGAGGCGCGGGAACATGTAGAGTGCCCCCTTGGGCTTGACGCAGGAGACGCCGGGGATCTCGTTCAATAGCTCCCAAGCCTTGTCCCGCTGGCGGCGCAGTCGTCCACCCGGCAGGATCAGCTCGTTGATGCTCTGGTAGCCACCAAGTGCCGCCTGGATGGCATGTTGCATGGGGACGTTGGAACACAGGCGCATGGAGGCCAGCATCTCCAACCCTTCTATGTAGCCCTTGGCCCGGCCCTTGGGCCCGGTGATGACCATCCAGCCCTGGCGGAAACCACAGGCGCGGTAAGCCTTGGATAGACCATTGAAGGTCACCACCATCACATCGTCACACAGGGTGCAGACGCTGGTATGGGAGATGTCGTCGTAGAGGATCTTGTCGTAGATCTCGTCGGCGAAGATGATGAGGTTGTGCTGACGAGCGATTTCAATAAGCTCCAGCAGGAACTCGCTGCCGTAGACGGCGCCGGTCGGGTTGTTGGGGTTGATCAACACCAGGCCGCGGGTGCGCGGGGTGATGCGGGCACGGATATCATCTAGGTCCGGATACCAATCGGCCCCTTCATCGCAGCGATAGTGCACCGCATGGCCGCCGGAGAGGGTGACGGCGGCCGTCCACAGCGGATAGTCGGGGGAGGGCACCAGCATCTCGTCGCCGTTGTTGAGCAGGGCCTGCATGGCCATGACGATAAGCTCGCTCGCGCCGTTGCCGATGTAAATGTCATCGACATCGACCTTGCGCATCCCTTTTTGCTGGTAGTACTGCATCACGGCCTTGCGGGCGGAGAAGAGTCCTTTGGAATCGCAGTAGCCCTGGCTCTGGGGCATGTTGAGGATCACATCCTTGATGAGTTCCTCTGGGGCCTCGAAACCGAATGGAGCCAGGTTGCCGATGTTGAGCTTGATGATGCGGTGGCCTTCGTCTTCGAGACGGCGAGCCTCTTTATGCACCGGGCCGCGAATGTCGTAACAGACATCGTCGAGCTTGTGCGACTTGTCGATGGTGAGCATAGTGACTGAAATCCCCTGGGACGCGTTGGCGAAAAAGGCATTCTTAGAATCAAATATCTTTGTCCCTATTCTTCACAGAATTGAATGCCAGAACAATCCTCTTTTTAGAATAATTCCCTGATTTTTATCTCTAAAACAGGGTTGCCAGTTTGTTATTTTTAGCATTTTCGTTTGATAATATTCCATGTTGCCAGTGAAAGATGGTGTCAGGGTGGCATATCAACCTTTACTGTGTTGAATTAGCCCTTGCTTGTGGCACGATTAGCTTGAGTGAGAAAGTGTCGTTTGGGATCCTGGCTGGCATCACAGCGTATCGGTTCTCAAGCAGAGCTTGGCAACCCCCACAGACGGGCACCCAATTAGGAGGAGAAGATGGCACCGGAAATCCAGACCCCGTTACCTGCGCCGGGTCGTTATCGTCATTGCAAGGGAGGTTACTATCGCGTGCTCACCCTGGCCTGGCACAGCGAAACCCGGGAACGGCTGGTGATCTATCAATCCGAGCAGGATGGGGTTGTCTATGCCCGCCCCGTTGCCATGTTTATGGAGCAGCTAACTCTTGAGGGGCAGCGGGTGAGCCGTTTTACGCCGGTGGCGGACCAAGCCATAGGGCGGGATCCCCAATCCTGAAAAAGGCGCCATCAGGCGCCTTTTTCATGTCGACATGAACTTACTGACTGAGACCGAGATTGGCTCTGGCATATGCTTCGAAATCGGTACAGCCACCGATGTGCTGCTCGTCCAGGAAGATTTGCGGAACTGTGGTGACGGGTTTACCCGCCTTGGCGGCCAGATCATCCTTGGTGAGCCCAGCTACCTGGATATCGACATATTTGAAGTCAAAATCGTCTCGCTCCTCGTGCAACTGCTCGGCCAGCATCTTGGCGCGCACGCAGTAGGGGCAACCGGGACGACCATAAATTTCTACAAACATCTTCTCTCTCCGTTGATACGAGGGCATTGATATGGGACAGGGCACAGCATAGCGGTGCCCCCGGGTCAGTCAAAGTGGAAATTGTCGATGCCTGCGTTCGCCTTGTTCGATAAGGCCTGCTCTGTTGGCACGGTGACATTCGCCGTTCACGGACGATCGACGATCTGAAGTGGCTGCTGCTGGTAGATACCTTCCAGTATGCCTTTCTCAAAAACAGTCCATGGCCAGGGCGCCTTGCTGGCGCGATAGCGCTCATGGGTGGCGGGATCCTGGGATAGGCCACGCTGGAATACCACAAAGGCTTTGCGCTGTCCCCCGGCGGTATCGATGAAACCGGCCAGATTTGAGGTGCCGGTGATGGTGCCTGTCTTGGCATGCACCTTGTTCTTCATCATGGGGGCGGTGACGCTGCGCCGCCACGCCAGAGTGCCGTCAACCTGGGAGCTGGGCAGTAGCTTGATAAATCCGAGCTGGGCATCGTTGCGCTGGATAAAGTTCAGCACTGACAACATCTGACGGGCGCTGATGAGGTTGTGAGCTGATAGGCCAGAGCCGTCGGCCAGGGTCGCATTGCCCAAGTCTATGCCCTGTTTGGTCAGGATGGCGCGCACCGCCATGGTACCGCTGCGATAGCTGCCCGGCTTGTTGTAGTAGTGGCGTCCCACGGTTTTGAGGAAGGTATCGGCATAGGTGTTGTCGGATTTCTTCAGCATCTTGGCCAGCATGACCGGCAGCGGGGCTGAATAGTGGGTCGCCAGCGTCTCGGCGCCCTCTGGCGCTTTGTGGGTCACGCGCAGCAGGCCGTCATGCTTGACCCCGGCCCTGTCCATGGCCCAACGAATGTTGTCCCAGCCCCAGGCTTCCACATCGTGGATGGCAAAACGCAGCCCCTGGGGCTCCTTGTTCGGGGTGATGCAGCCCTTGAGTTCGTAATGATTTCCCTTGGCCATATCAACTTCCAGTGCGCAGAACTGGCGTGCCATATCCCCATACGTCATCACGTCCACATTGTCGGCGCTGATGCTGATGGGCACCCCGGTGGCGACATGGCCCGTGGCAGGCCCGCCTATCTGGGTGGCGCTGACTGTGCCATAAGCACAATTCTTGTCGATGATGACCGCAGAGACGGGGGCGGCGAAGCAGAGGGTCTGATCCCCCCAGGACCAGCCGTTGCCGCGTTCATAGCCGTTGTAGGCCCCGGTATTGACATGGACATTACCCTTGATGCGGGTGACGCCAAGTTGCTTGAACAGGGCGAGCAGATCCATGCGCGACAGGGTGGGGTCACCGACGAAGTTGATCCAGAGGTCGCCATTGATGAGATCCCCCTGTTTGCTGCCCGGCTTGACCTGGATCTCGGTCGCGAAGCGAAAATCGGCACCCAGCTCGAGTCGGGCCGCCAGGGCCGTCAGCACTTTCATGGTGGAGGCCGGGGCTATCATGTCATCGGCGTGGCGAGCGTACTCGACGCCATTGTTGCCCTGCACTATCACGGCATATTGGCCCCCCTGGGGCGGGGTCAGCGGGGCAGCCTGGGCCGCCAGGGAAACGAAAGCACAAAAACCTATCAAAAACCGCTGCATAAAAACCTCTGTGTTAGCCGAGGATGTCGGCGATGCGGTACCGCTCCTCAGAATCGAAACATTTTCATCTTTTATCTGCCAGTCGGTCTGACGTTAGCCAAGGTCATTGGCGGTGCGGTACCGGCCGTCATAATCAAAAATTTTCTCTTTCACCTGCCAGAAGCGTCCAGACTTGCGCGCGATGACAAAATCGGGATGACGAAACTGGGCCTGTGCCGCAAGGACGCTATTCAGGGTGGTGAATTCGGGCTCAAGGCCCGGAGCGCGCCAATGATGACGCACAAAGGCCCGTTGAAACAAGCGTCGTGCCCCTGGGCTGTGGAAAGAAAAATACTCCATCAGGGTCAAACCATCCTCATCGTGATAGGTCACCTCCAGCCGCTCCCCCTGTTTGCCACGGCCGGCGGCCAGGGTCAGCCCGGCGGCGCGGATCACCATACAGTCCTTGAGATTGAGGGCGGCTTTGAGCTTGTCATCCGGGTCGACCAGCAGTTGGTCACACTCGTGGCAGCGGCGGGCCGCGATGTCGTTCTCGCTGCCACAACCGGGACAGATCTTGGCGCGAAAGCGGTAGTCGCACTCTTCCCGCGCGCCCTCCTCGTCTTCGAAAAAGCCCTGGCAGCGTCGGCCATAGTGCTCTATCACCTTGCCATCCTCATCCGTCTTGCCCCAGAAGGTGTTGGCAAAACCGCAGGCGGGGCAGGGTACTTGCACAGGTTCGGTGCCGGCATGGGGCCTGGGCTCTCCGACCTCCGGGGCGAACAGGTTGAAGTTGTTGCCGGCGTAATCGAGTACCAGGCAATCCGTCTTGCCGGGGGAGAGGCGCAGGCCGCGCCCGACTATCTGCTGATAGAGCGAGACAGATTCGGTGGGGCGCAGCATGACGATGAGATCGACATGAGGGGCGTCGAAACCTGTGGTGAGCACGGAGACGTTGACCAGGAACTTGATGTCGCGGGCCTTGAAGCCATGAATGAGGGCATCGCGCTCAGGGCCAGGGGTCTCGCCGGTGATCAGGGCCGCGTGCTGTGCCTTTGCAACAAGCAGGCCCTGGATCTCCCGGGCATGTTCGACGGTGGCGGCAAAGACCATCACGCCCTGGCGATCTTTTGCGTACTCCAGTACCTGATTGATGATGTGAGGAGTGACCCGTTGCTGGCGCTTGAGTTCGCCATTGAGATCCGCCTCGCTGAACAGGCCATTGCCCTTGGGAATCAACTTGCTGAAGTCGTAGTGGACTATGGGGGCATCAACCAATCGGGGTGGCGTGAGATAACCGTTTTTTACCATGAAGCGCAGCGGCAATTCGAACACGCAGTCGCCAAACAGCCGCTCACCCTGACTGCGCACCATGCCGTGATAGTGGCGCCGGTAAATCCAGCCCAACCCCAGTCGGTAGGGGGTGGCGGTGAGCCCGAGGATCTTGAGGGCCGGATTGGCGATTTTAAGATGGTCGATCACCTGATGGTATTGGCTCTCATCATCCAGTGATACCCGATGGCACTCGTCGATGATGAGCAGGGAGAAGCCCCCCGTAGCACTGGCTGTCTCTACCGGGGAGGAGGCCGCTGGCGCTGCGGGTTCGAAGGCGGCCAGATTGCGCGCCACAGACTGCACTGAGCCAAATACCACCTGGGCTTTGGCATCCTTGCGATCCAGCCCGGCGGCGAAGATGTCTGCCGTCAGTCCCCAGGACTCATATTTGCCGTGGTTTTGTTCCACCAGTTCCTTGACGTGAGCGAGCACCAGGACCCGCCCCCTGGCTTTGCGGGCCAGCTCTGCAATCACCAGACTCTTGCCGGCCCCGGTGGGCAGTACTACCACGGCGGGATCCGGGTGTTTGCGAAAATGCTGGATGACGGCGTTGACGGCGTCTGTCTGGTAGGGCCTTAGCACGAACATGATAGGGACGCTGGCTGATAAAGGGCTGGCGGGCATTATAGGGAGGGGAGGGCCTGGGCACAAATGACAGCGGGCCAGTCAGACTGGCCCGCTTGGGGTGATCAATGGAAGGGGAACAGGTAGTTGAGCCAGCTACCCATGCGCATCAGGATTTTACGCATGATGGCCACATGGTGGACATGTTCGGTGTAGATGGCGGCCTGGCCACTGGAGCCGGCGATCACCTGATACTTGGCCCACTCGGGATCGGTGATCTCGAGGACGATGGGCAGGCGACCCGGCAGTTGCGCCGTGGTCTGGTCGATGAGGCCCGTCTGAGCCTGAATGTTGCCCGGCGCCATGGCGGGGATCACGGACTGCACCTTGGCTTTGAAGATCCGGCCTGGGATGCCGTCCAGCACCACTTCAGCCTCGTCCCCTGCCTTCAGGCGCTGCATGCTGTTCTGCCAGAACCAGCCGACGTAGGAGTTGGCATCTTCATGGATGAAGGTCATCACGGGGCGATACATGAAGGGGGCGGCGATCATGCCGGGGCGCAACGCCAGTTGCACGATATGGCCATCGCTTGGGGCATAAACGACGGTCTGTTCCAGCGTATATTTGGCCTCATTGAGCTGCGCCTGCAGATCATCGATGGTTGCTTTTTGCTGATCTTGCTGGGCGCCGATGTCATCCACGTTGGCTTGCGTTACATCGAGGTCCCGCTGCTTGCCAATACCCCGACGCAAAAGCTCCCGTGCCCGATCACGATCCAGGCTGGCAGAACGCAGCCTGGCATCAAGCGCTTTGAGATAATCCTGGTTGGAGAGCAGGCGGGCCGTCAGACTTGCGACCTTATGTTCGAAAGGCTCGGCCTCTATCCGAAACAGCACATCGCCCTTTTTCACCTTCTGATTGGGTTTGACGGCCACTTCGCTGACGCGTCCCTTGACCAGAGGCACTATGGGGGTGGAGACGTAGTAGTTGCGTGACAACTCCGAATAGGGGTGGTTGTAATTCATCAGTACGATGAGCGCCCCTATGATGAAGATACCGCCCAGCACGGCCGTTGGCACAGTCCACTTGTTGAGCGGGATCTTGAATACCTTGAAAATCCCGACGCAGATGGCCGTGTAGGTAAGAATAAGTAGCAAATCCATGAGTGATTACCTGTTTTCGGTCTGTTCGAGCGTGGCCATACGGGCTTGCAAAGCGGCAAGTTCTTGCTTGAGCGTGGAGATGTCCTCTTCGTCCTTTTGCAGACGTTGATTGAATCCCCAGCCCCGATCCGGGCGATAGAGCGTGGCCCAGATCCACAGGAATGGCCAAAGCACATGCAATGTGAACAGACTGACCCAACCCGCCACGTGAATGGCATCCTGATGTGGGTGCTGGCGGTGTTTGGCTATTTCATAAGGAATGTCGTGAATAATGATAATTCCATAGAACATGACCAAGACGACGAATACCAAGATCCCCAAGGCAATGTAATCAAGCATCTTCAACTTCTCCCATCTAAATTGCGAGGTGACACTCTCATCTCGCATCCACAGTGTCAGCGGCACATGATGACAGCATATTACCGCGGCGCAAGACTGCATAGAGCGGAGTCAATATACTGGTACAGCTTAGGTTCATTGGTAGGTTATTAATCACGCAGAATCGTTTTTTTCTGTAAAATCAAACAAGAAATGGATTCGGATGCATGAGAAACAGGAAGATGGGGGCGTGATGAAGATACTGTGCAAAATGAGTCTGTGGTTGACCGGTTTGCTGCTGACTTTCCTGTTGTTGGTGCGAGTAGGCTGGGCGGCAGAGCCCAGGCGAGAGCCCACCGAACAAGAGCTGGCCCGGACCCTAGTGCTGCTCCATGAGCCCATCGTCATGTTCCAGGCCAAGCTGGGGAGTCTGGATGGCGCCGATCGGGTGCGTTGGGTTCATGAGCGTCTCGACACCATGAGTGCGGACGATTTGCAGACCCCCATTACCGTCGTTGCGAGTCAGCGACTCGGTTATGACACCCGGGAGTTCCTGGTCAACGGCAAGCGCGTCCTGATGCTGGTGGACAAGGATCTGGACGACCTCGATGAACTGACTCTGGATCAAGCGGCCGATCGCGTACAGGGACGGTTGGAAGAGGTGAGGCTCAAGTATCTGGAGCTGCATTCCACGCCCTATTTGCTCAAGGCCACAGGCAAGGCCCTGTTGGCCAGTCTGGTGTTCTTTGGCGCAATTTGGTTGCTGCAATGGTGCCATCGCCGAGTCAGGAAGTGGCTCGCCAACCGCCTGCTGTTGCAAAAAGGGCTGATCCCTCACCAATGGCGCCAGGTCGCGGGCAATGTCGAGGTGAGAATACTGGGCCTGGTCAGTCTGCTGGTGGTGTCCATGTTCACCTATGGTTGGCTCACCTATGTGCTGGGCCTCTTCCCCCAAACTCGGGCCTGGAGCGATCGGCTCGGCAGCTCCCTGTTTTCTCTGTGTGCCGATATGCTGGATGGCATCATGGCCGCCATGCCCGGTTTAGTGACAGTGATGCTGATATTCGTCATGACCCGAGTCTTCATTCGCATGCTGGCCATCATTTTTGATCGTGTCGAACGCGGTCAGTTGCGGATGCAGGGGCTGCATGCCGAGACGGTGGGCGCGACTCGCCGCCTGCTCTCCGTGGTGATCTGGCTGTTTGCCCTGACGGTGGCCTACCCCTATCTGCCCGGCGCCAATTCGGACGCCTTCAAGGGGGTGAGTGTCTTCTTCGGTCTCATGGTGACCCTGGGATCGGCAGGGATCATGAACCACGCCATGAGTGGCCTGGTGCTCATCTATTCTCGCGCCCTGCGTCCAGGTGATCTGGTGCAGATAGGAGAAGTGGAAGGGATGGTGACCGAACTCAGCGCCCTTTCGACCAAGCTGGTGACGCGCCAGGATCACGAGGTAACCCTGCCCAACGCCGTGGTCGTGGGCGGCAAGGTGGTCAATCTCACCCGCCTTGCCGGGGAGAAGGGGGTGGCCCTGCTCACCAAGGTGACCATAGGTTATGACACTCCCTGGCGTCAGGTGCATGCCATGCTGGAGCTGGCGGCCCGGCGCTGTGAGCGGCTCAATCAGGAAGAAGCCCCCCTGGTACGTCAGCTCAACTTGCAGGACTGGTATGTGGAGTACGAGTTGCAGGTGCGCATGAAGGCGGGGTTGCTGCCCGCCGTGGTCAAGACCGAGCTCCATGGCCACATCCAGGATGTGTTCAATGAGTTCGGGGTGCAGATCATGTCCCCCAATTTCATTGCCCAGCCCGAGCAGGCTGTGCTGGTGGCCAGGGAGCAGTGGTACCAGGCGCCGGCAGAAGCGCCCAAGGGCCAGGAGCCTGGCAACTGAGCCATGGGCGTCGCGTCTCACGCGGCGTTACAAATGAAAAGGCCCGGCAGCGATGCCGGGCCTTTTGCTATTGCAGGGCAGGTGAGGAGGTCAGGTCTCCTTTACTTCGCGGATCTGGGCTGGCCTGAATTTGATCAGGAAGGCCAGGGTCAGCAGGGCGGTGGCAACCAATCCTATGATGGTGGAGATCTGCATCTCCATGCCAAAGCCGATGGGGGCATTGGCCAGATAGGTGATGACCACGGCGGTCATGAACATGGCCGGTATGGTGCAAATCCAATGGAACTTGCCCTCCTTGGCGAGGTAGGCGGCAGCGGCCCACAGCATGATCACCGCTGTGGTCTGGTTGGCCCAGCCGAAGTAGCGCCAGATCACACCGAACTCCGCTTTGGAGATGATGTAACCCAGAACAAACATGGGGATGGCGATCAGCAGACGCTTGACGATGGGCTTCTGGGTCATGTTGAGGAAGTCCGCCACTATCAGGCGGGCACTGCGAAACGCGGTGTCGCCGGAGGTGATGGGCAGGATCACCACGCCGAGGATGGCGAGTATGCCACCGACGGTGCCAAGCAGGCCGGTGGAGACTTCGTGGACCACGGCAGAGGGGCCACCGCTGGCCAGGGTTGCGTTCAGGGCGTCCGTGCTCTCGTAGAAGGAGAGACCCAGAGTGCACCAGATCAGCGCGATGACGCCTTCACCTATCATGGCGCCGTAGAAGATGAAGCGACCGGACTTCTCATTTTGCATGCAGCGCGCCATCAGCGGGGATTGAGTAGCGTGAAAACCCGAGACGGCACCACAGGCGATGGTGATGAACAGCAGCGGCCAGAGCGGCAAGTCGGTGGGGTGCAGGTTGGAGAAGTCCATCCCTGTGTTGTAGAAACCCTTGCCAGATACCATGAGGCCGATGACCAGACCGACGGACATGAATACCAGCAGGGCGCCAAAGATGGGGTAGAAGCGACCGATGATCTTGTCGATGGGCACTATGGTCGCGAGGATGTAATAGGCAAAAATGGCCGCGATCCAGTAGACCATCTCGATGTGAGTCAGGCTGGAGAGCAGACCGGCCGGACTCAGCACGAAGACCACGCCGACCAGCATCAGCAAGATGACGGCGAACAGGTTCATGAAGTGTTTGGCCACGGTGCCCAGGTGCTCACCGACCACTGTCGGGACAGAGGCGCCTTTGGCCCGGACCGACAGCATGCCCGAGAAGTAGTCATGGACGGCGCCGGCGAAGATGCAGCCGAACACTATCCACAGCATGGCGACCGGGCCATAGAGCGCGCCGAGTATGGGACCGAAGATGGGACCGACCCCGGCGATGTTGAGCAGCTGAACCAGGTAAATCTTCTTGTCGGACATGGGGACATAGTCCACGCCATCGGCCATGGTGATGGCCGGGGTTTTCAGCTCGGGTTTGGGGCCGAAAATCCGTTCGATGAGTTTACCGTAAGTGAAATAGCCGGCGACGAGCAGGCCGACAC
Organism: Aeromonas molluscorum; assembly: GCF_051376105.1. Taxonomy (NCBI): domain Bacteria; kingdom Pseudomonadati; phylum Pseudomonadota; class Gammaproteobacteria; order Aeromonadales; family Aeromonadaceae; genus Aeromonas; species Aeromonas molluscorum. The sequence goes on from NZ_JBPQCY010000002.1 coordinate 1,631,888, forward strand.
AGAGGAAGAACCAGACCATTGTAACGCTCCATCATTTGTTATTGTGGTGTGCGTTGGGGAGTCTAGGTGGCCGGGCTGTGAAACTCATGTGAAAGAACCTGAGCGGCGTCTTGGCGTCCCGAGCGGCGAGGGATTGTGATCCGTCTCACGCTTGATGCCTGATGGCAAGGTCTGCTTGAAGCCTAGGTTGAGTAGCAAGCCAGCATAGCATCCCAGGCAAGCTGGCAGGGGGAATAAAGGCGAGCGGTTATTCAAGGCCTCTTGGCATGGCTGAGGGGGACGGTTAATTGAGACCAAACTGGTCTTTCAATGCCTTGAGATAGCGGCGACTGACCGGCACCCGGGCGCCGCTCGGGGTGACTATCTCGGCCAGCTGATTGTCGAGCAGGGCTATTTCGAAAATGGCGGCAGGGTGGATCAGGTACTGACGATGGCAGCGCAGCAACGGGCTCTTCTCTTCTAGGGATTTCAGGGTGAGCTGGGTGTGGAACAGCTCACCCTGACAGGCCACATGTACCCCGCCCAGATCAGAGAAGGCGTACTCCACCTGCGCCATGGGCAGCAGTCGCACCCGGTTATGGAGATAGCCGGGAATATGGTGGATGGCCGGTGCCAGGGCCGCCATGGGTTGTGGGGTCATATCCTGCTTTAGTCGGGCCAGGGTCTTGTGCAGCCGGACTGGCTCGACCGGCTTGAGCAGATAGTCGAATGCCTGCTCCTCGAAGGCTTGAATAGCGTAGCTGTCATAAGCCGTCACGAAGACGATGCGGGGCAGGGGATCGAGCATGGCGACCAGCTCCATGCCGCTGAGCTTGGGCATCTGAATATCGAGAAAGACTACGTCAGGTTTGAGACGGTTGATGAGGCCAAGAGCCTCTATCGCATTGGCCGCCTGCCCCAAGAGGTCGATGTCTGCATCTTGGCCGAGCAGCAGGGCCAGCTCGTCGCGGGCATAAGGTTCATCGTCGACGATGAGAACGCGGATCATCTTGTCTCCTGGGGCAGAGGGTTGTGCTTGGTACGGATTGAAGCAGGGGCAGCCGTGGGGCAATGCTGGCTCATGTGATCTCCTTGGGCAAGGTGAACGAGACCCGGGTCCAATGCTCGGGCTCACAGTGAATGCTGATGCCATATTGCGGGCCGAGGGCGCTCTTGAGGCGCTTGTCGACAATGGACATCCCCAGTCCATCGCCATTGGCTCCCGGTTGCCAGCAGCCGGCGTTGTCCTCGATGCTGATGGTCACGCACCCTTCATGTTCCTGAGCCAACAAGCGCAATTGTCCCTCGTCGAGCAGGGTGGAGATACCATGTTTGATGGCATTCTCGATGAGAGGTTGCAGGGTAAAACTCGGCAGGCGCAGCTGGGACAGATGTTCGGGTATCTCGTTGACCACGGTCAGGCGATCGCCAAAGCGGGCCAGCTCTATCTCCAGATAGGATTGGCAGTGCTCCTGCTCCTCTTGCAGGGTGGCGAGGCCGCTCTGACGCTTGAGGTTGTTGCGAAAGAAGCGTGACAGATGCAGCAACAGCTCGCGGGCCCGTTCCGGGTTGCGGCGGGTGATGGCGCCGATGGTGTTGAGTGTGTTGAACAGGAAGTGAGGGTTGATCTGGGCATGCACCAACTTGAGCTCAGACTGCATCAATAGACGCTGCTGTTGCTCCAGTCGACCGCTGAGCAACTGCTGGGAGAGCAGGTTGGCGATCCCCTCGCCCAAGGTGTGGTTGATCTTGAGAAAGAGCCGGGTCTTGGGTTCGTAGAGCTTGATGGTGCCAATGACGCCCATGTCGCCCTGCAGGGGGATCACCAGCACGGAACCGAGCTCGCACTGGGAGGAGATACTGCAACGATAGGGTTGGCTATTGCCATCGGCGAACAGCACCCGGTTCTCACTGATGGCCTGTTGGGTGAGGCGCGAGGTGATAGGTGTACCTGGCTTGTGGTGATCTTCTCCTATGCCGATAAAAGCCAGGATCCGGCGAGTATCGGTGATGGCCACGGCGCCGACTCCCGTCTCCTCCTTGACGATATGGGCAATCTTGTCACTTGCCTCGGCAGTGAAACCCTGACTCATGATGCCGACGGTGCGGTTGGCGATGGTCAGCGCCTTGGCGGAGAAGACCCGGGAGAACTTCTCATACATCTGCTGCTGATCGCGGATCATGCTGATGAACAGCGCCGCGCCGCAGGAGTTGGCCAAGATCATGGGGGTGGCTATGGTGCGCACCAGCAGCAATGCCTTGTCGAAGGGGGCGGCGACCAGCAAGATGATCACCATCTGCATCACCTCGGCCACCAGGGTGACGAAGAAGGCGGTTTTGGGGGCAAACAGCGCATCGGTCCGACCGGCTCGCACCAGACGCCAGTGCAGCAAACCGCCGAGCAACCCCTCACAGGTGGTGGAGATGGCGCAGGCCAGATCGGTAAAGCCACCCATGCTGTAGCGGTGCAGACCGCCGGTCAGCCCGACCAGCAGTCCGACCAGGGGGCCGCCGAGCAGGCCGCCGAGCACGGCCCCCACGGCGCGGGTGTTGGCGATGGCATCATCGATGTCCAGGCCCACGTAGGTGCCTAGTATGCAGAAACCGGAAAACAGTACATAAATGAGTACCTTGTGGGGCAGACGTACCGAGAAATGCGTCAGTGGCCGAAACAGCGGCGTCTTGGAAAAAAGGTAAGCGATGACCAGGAAGACGCTCATCTGCTGCAGCAGCGAGAGGACCAATTGCATAAAAAGTGTTCCTCATTGCCAGGGGGTCAGTAGATTACCGCTCCACGGCAATTGTGATCGGGATCTTGTTCTGTGGCCGTCCGGTTGACGCCCTGGCCGGCATATTGCCAGAACATAGCGTAAAAACCATATAAAATCAGAGTGTTAAATTGATATTTGTGTAAACGAAAAACAATTGATATTCAGAAGGTGAGCATGAATGCATCCGCAGGATGTGCCACATGGAGGTGGCATGCTCCGCCCGGTCGTGAGACTGGGCGTTTTTTATCCATCCTCAGTCGACAACCGTTTTGTGGGTCTTCCGTCGATTATTCATGTTTGTCCAATGAGTTATCCCCAGCTTCTGGGGATAACTCAAAATGCAAAGTAGTAACAAAAGCGCCGACCCAGATTGAAAAAGTGACGCTGGGCATCGTCCAGTTCCTCCGGTTTGACCGAGGCCGTGATGCTGCGCTCATCTTCGCGCAGATCGATGAGGGTGACTCCCTCGCTGCGCTGGCCTTTGACATAGGGCAGGATCTTGGGTTTCAAGGGTTGGGTTGGTTCTGTGCTGATCACCAGAGCCAGGTTGCCATCCGATAACTGCACCATGGAGCCCGGGGGGTAGACCCCGAGCAGTTTGATCAGCAACTTGACCAAGGGTTGCTCGAATTTTTTTTGAGAGAGTTTGTAGAGTTGGCTTATTGCCTGATTGGGGGCTATCGGCTGACTTGCCCCCCTGGGGTGCAGCAGTTCATCAAAATAATCCACCAGACCGATGAGCCGTGCCAGTGGCGGTATCTCGCCGCCCTTTATCCCAAGGGGAAAACCGCTGCCATCGAGCCGCTCATGATGAAGATGGGCAACCTGGCGGATCCTGGGTTCGAATGCTTGCCAGTGGTTGAGCATCTCCAGCCCGTATTGAGGGTGCATATTCAGGTAATTCTGTTCGGCGCGTGTCAGTTCGCCCCGTTTCTGGCTGATCTGGCTGGGGACTTTCAACTCGCCGATGTCATGAACAAGTCCCGCCAAGCCCGCCTCTTCGATATCCAGTGGCGTCATTTCCAACTCGCGGGCCATCAACATGGCAATAAAGGCAATGTTGAGGCTGTGTTGCAGCAAGATATCACTGTGGGCACTGCGGATCAGGTGCAGGCCAAGGGGCCCATGATGTTCGCGCAGGCGAGCGGCCACGTCGCGTACCAGTTGGGCGACATTGGCCAGTCCCTCATCCGGTTTCAAGTTGAGGGAGCCGAGCGCTTCGCGCAAATCCGACATGGATTGGCCGAATGCCTTGTCGGCACTGCGCAGTGAACGGCGCCAGGCTTTGTCATCAAAAGGTGCCGTTTCGCTGGTGGCGGGACTTGGGGATGAAATGTGACTGCTAGGGGGTGATGCTGCCTGCTCCTCACCTTGCAGCAAGGGGGCCAGCGGCAGGTCACTCTTGTCGGTATCGACGGTGAGCAGGGCGAGATCCAGGTGGCGTATGATATCGAGTTGCTGCTGATCTTTGATCTTGAAGGCGTTGAACAGGAAGGGGTGTTGCTGCCAGCCCACAGGCAGGTGGACATAATGGCCTATCCGTAACTGCTCGATAGATGCCTGTATCAGCGCCATACGCAACACCTGTTTGCCAAAAAGCCTATCAACAAGCTAGCAAAATTAAGCAGATAGACCAATAAAAAAGCCCGCGCATGTGCGCGGGCTCTTGTTATCACTCTGACTTATCAGGCTTTGGCTTTCTTCTTGCTCTCAACCTTGGCCTCTACCTTGGCTTCAACCTTGGCAGCAACCCGGATCTCCTCGCTGAAAGGACGACCGTAGTAGGTATCCATCAGGATGGCTTTGAGCTCGGAGATCAACGGGTAGCGCGGGTTGGCGCCGGTGCATTGGTCATCGAAGGCTTCCAGTGCCAGCTGGTCAACCTTGGCCAGGAAGTCGGCTTCGTTTACACCGGCTTCGCGGATGGAAGCCGGGATGCCCAGGGTGGCTTTGAGCTCATCCAGCCAGGTCAGCAGCTTCTCGATCTTGGCCGCAGTACGGTCGCTGGAGTTGGTCAGACCCAGGTGGTCGGCGACTTCGGCGTAACGACGGCGAGCTTGCGGACGGTCGTACTGGGAGAACGCAGTCTGCTTGGTCGGGTTGTCGTTGGCGTTGTAGCGGATCACGTTGCTGATCAGCAGGGCGTTGGCCAGGCCGTGCGGAATATGGAATTCTGCACCCAGCTTGTGCGCCATGGAGTGGCACACACCCAGGAAGGCGTTGGCAAACGCGATACCGGCGATGGTGGCCGCATTGTGCACCTTCTCGCGGGCAACCGGGTCGTTGGCACCATTCTGGTAGCTGGACGGCAGGTACTCTTTGAGCAGCTTCAGGGCTTGCAGTGCCTGACCGTCGGAGTACTCGTTGGCCAGTACGGAAACGTAGGCTTCCATGGCGTGAGTCACCGCATCCACACCACCGAAGGCGCAGAGGGACTTGGGCATGTTCATGACCAGGTTGGCATCGACGATGGCCATGTTCGGGGTCAGCTCGTAGTCGGCCAGCGGGTACTTCATGCCGGTGGCATCGTCGGTCACGACCGCAAACGGAGTGACTTCAGAACCGGTACCGGACGTGGTGGTGATACAGACCAGTTCGGCCTTGACGCCCATTTTCGGGAACTTGTAGATACGCTTGCGGATGTCCATGAAGCGCATGGCCAGGTCTTCAAAGGCAGTATCCGGGTGCTCGTACATGACCCACATGATTTTGGCCGCATCCATGGGTGAACCACCACCCAGCGCCAGGATAACGTCCGGCTTGAAGGAGTTGGCCATCTCGGCGCCCTTGCGGACGATGGACAGGGTCGGGTCAGCTTCTACTTCGTAGAATACTTCCACTTCCATGTTCAGCTTCTTGAGCAGACGAACTACGTCATCGGCATAGCCGTTGTTGAACAGGAAACGGTCGGTGACCACCATGGCGCGCTTCTTGCCTTCCAGGTCGCCCAAGGCGATCGGCAGGGAGCCACGACGGAAGTAGATGGATTTCGGAAGTTTGTGCCACAGCATATTTTCTGCCCGTTTTGCGACTGTCTTCTTGTTGATCAGGTGCTTGGGACCGACGTTTTCGGAGATGGAGTTACCACTCCAGGAGCCGCACCCCAGGGTCAGGGAAGGAGCAAGAGCGAAGTTGTACAGGTCACCGATACCACCCTGGGTGGAGGGGGTATTGATCAGGATACGGGCAGTCTTCATCTTGTCGCCGAAGTATCTGATACGGTCCTGGTTGCGATCCTGGTCGGTGTAGAGACCGGAGGTATGGCCGATACCACCGATGTTGACCATGGTGCAGGCCATCTCGACAGCGTCTTCAAAATTCTTGGCGCGGAACATACCCAGGGTCGGGGAGAGCTTCTCATGAGCGAACTCATCTTCAGCGCACAATTCCAGGCCTTCGCCGATGAGGATCTTGGTGGTGGCAGGCACAGTCACACCCGCCATGGCGGCGATCTTGGTGGCTGGCTGACCGACGATATCTGCGTTCAGCGCGCCGTTGATCAGCAGCACTTTACGTACCTTGTCCGCTTCATCTTTGGAGAGGATGTAGCCATCGTGGTTGGAGAAACGCTCTTTCACCTGGTTGTAGATGGCGTCAACGACGATAACGGCTTGCTCGGAGGCACAGACCACACCGTTGTCGAAGGTCTTGGACATCAGGATGGAGGCGACGGCACGTTTTACATCGGCAGTTTCGTCGATGACGATTGGCACGTTACCGGCACCTACACCGATAGCAGGCTTGCCTGAGGAGTAAGCGGCTTTCACCATGCCTGGGCCACCGGTGGCCAGGATCAGGTTGATGTCGTTGTGCTTCATCAGCGCGTTGGACAGCTCAACGGATGGTTGGTCGATCCAGCCGATGATGTCTTTCGGTGCGCCAGCCGCAACGGCTGCATCCAGTACCAGCTTGGCAGCGGTATTGGTGGAGTTTTTGGCGCGGGGGTGCGGGGAGAAGATGATGGCGTTACGAGTCTTCAGGGAAATCAAAGATTTGAAGATCGCGGTAGCTGTCGGGTTGGTGGTCGGCACTATGCCGCAGATGATACCTACCGGCTCGGCGATGATCATGGTGCCCATCTCGTCATCCTGGCTCAGGATGCCGCAGGTCTTCTCGTCTTTATAGGCGTTGTAGATGTATTCGGAGGCGAAGTGGTTCTTGATAACCTTGTCTTCGATGATACCCATGCCTGATTCTGCCACGGCCATCTGGGCCAGGGGGATGCGGGCATTGCTGGCGGCCAGGGCGGCGGCACGGAAGACCTGATCAACTTGCTCTTGCGAGAAGCTGGCGAATTGACGCTGGGCTTCTTTGACGCGGGCAACCAGTGCATCCAGTTCAGCCAAATTGGTTACTGCCATGTTTATCTCCTGATGATTTTGAAAACTGTTTAGTAAGACCTTGGCAATGCCCGGCAATTATAGACGCCATGTCAAGGAGAGCCTGACCACTATGGGGTATTTACAAGTCTTACTGAACCGCTTTCGACATCGATTATAGGGTCGTGTCACGCCAGTAAAGCTTGATCTGGATCATGTGTAACAAAAGAACAAAAGAAATTTTATTTCAAAATACATGTTTTCAACATGTTATTGGCTTGTGGAGTTAAGCGTGCGGGGGATGAATGGGGCGTGAACGAATCTCACGCCATTTAAATCAAGCAGTTAGAACTATGACATCCCAGTGACCCTGCTGGTCTTTGGGAAGGATCGGGGCGGCATTGTGGTAGAAACGGCGATCATCCAGCACCAGATAGTCACCGGTTGTTAACTCCTGCTGGAAAAAGGGTTGTTCTTTTAATCCGTGATAAAGCTGCAGTGCTCCGCCGGTGACACCTTGGCTGCCACAGAAGAAGACGCCGATGAAATCGAAGCCATCTTGATGCACGCCCTCGGGGGCGGGAGGCGTTTCACTGCCGAGGGAGGCACAGATCCGCATCTGATGAACCCCAATCTCGCGGCCGTCGGCCAGCGCTGTGTGGCGTACGAAGGCGCTGAGCATGGCCTGAAAAGCGTCATGCTGGGCGAAGGCGGGCACCAGATCGGGGTAGGTGCGTGGCACGTCGCCGAGAAACTTGTTGATGGCGGCGGCCTGGAAGAAGACGCCGTTGTCGAGGCGATGAAAACCCTGGCCCTGTTTTTCGAAGCGACCGTAGCGGCGACGGCGAAAATCGCCGTTGATATAGGGATCGAGTGGAAGTTGATCGAAAAACATACTCAGCCCGGCAACTTGCCTGGCTGGCAGGGTATCGAGTTGCCAATCCAGGGTGATGTCCATATCTATCATTGAAAACTCCTCTTTTTGTGAGATGAAATCTTGTTGCCAGATCCAATGGCAAGATAAAACTCGAGATGATTTTACCGAAATGTTAAATTGCCACAACGTTTTTTAACAAACTATTGTGTTGAAATTTGATAACACATTAGAAGAACTAACTGTTGAGGGCGGGAAACGTGAGATTATTTGATTGGTGGCCGCACAAACTATGAGGTAAATTCGTGCACAATTTCTTACCTGCTGGCCCCAACGGGCGCTTATGTGTGGATGACCTCCGTGGCTGACATCGATTTTTCTTTATACCTGAAGTTCTTCATTGGCCTGATCGCCATCATTAACCCGCTGGGCCTCTTGCCGGTCTTCGTCAGCTTGACCAATCACCAGACACCGGCCGAGCGGATGAGAACCAACACCACGGCCAATATTGCCGTCATGGTGATCCTGTTGGTGTCCATGTACATGGGCCAGCTGATCCTCGATGGTTTTGGCATCTCGTTAGCGTCGTTTCGCATCGCGGGGGGGTCCCTTATTACTCTGATCGCCTGGTCCATGCTGCAGGGCAAGCTGGGGGAGGTGAAGCACAACAAGCAGGAGAAAGGGGAGTTGGCCGCCCGCGAGTCTATCGCCGTGGTGCCACTGGCGCTGCCATTGATGGCGGGGCCGGGGGCCATCTCGTCGGTTATCGTCTATGCCAGTCAGAGCCATTGGCAGCAGCTGCTCGGCATGTCGCTGGTGGTGGCCATTTTCTCCTTCTGCTCCTGGCTGATATTTCGTGCAGCTCCCTTGCTGTTCAAGTTGATGGGCAATACCGGCATTAACGTGGTCACCCGGATCATGGGCCTCATCATGATGTCCCTCGGCATAGAGATCATGGTGGCGGGCATCAAGGGAGTCTTCCCCAGTCTGATGTGAGCTGAGTCTGTTTTGTGCCAGCCGGTCCCCGTGACCGGCTTTTTATTGTTTCTTTTTTGTGAACCATTTCCTAGAATCGAGCGGATTTGTATATAAAAGCGTCATATCGGCCTATTTAAATGCTGGATAATTGCTTAAAAGCTGTTTATTTAACCAAGAATCCAGACCCGCTCTGATGATATCTATTGCATTATCAGAAATGACAGGGAATTATGCTGACTGCGTGCTCAGGCCCGCATTTATGACAAACGCATGGAATGTTCTTGTTGGAGTAAATGGAAATGACTCATAAAAAAACAATGATTAATACCCTTTTATTGGCTGCGCTATTCGGTGGTGCCACCCTGGCTCACGCCGCCGACGTCCCCGCCGGCACCAAGCTCGCCCCCGAGCAATCCCTGGTGAAAGGCAACGGTTCCGAACCCGCCACCCTTGACCCGCACAAGACCGAAGGAACGGTCGAATCCAATATTCAGCGTGATCTGTTTGAAGGTCTGGTCAGTTCTGGCCCCAAGGGTGAGACCTTGCCCGGTGTGGCAGAGTCCTGGGAAACCAAGGACAACAAACACTTCATCTTCCACCTGCGCAAAGATGCCAAGTGGTCCAATGGCGAGCCGGTCACCGCGCACGACTTCGTTTTTGCCTTCAAGCGCGCGGTGGATCCCAAGACTGGCTCTCCCTACTCCTGGTACATGGAAATTCCGACCATAGTCAACGCCAGTGCCATCATCGCCGGCAAGCAGCCTGCGGACACTCTGGGGGTGAAGGCCACGGATGACTACACCTTCGAAGTACAGCTTGAAAAAGCCATCCCCTATTTCGTCAGCATGCTCTCTCACACCACCACTTATCCCGTGCCCAAGAAGGTGATAGAGAAGTTTGGTGACAAGTGGACCCAGCCGGAAAATATGGTATCCAACGGTGCCTACAAGCTCAAAGACTGGGTGGTCAACGAGCGAGTCGATGTCGAGCGCAACCCCAACTACTGGAACAACGCCAAGACAGTGATCGACAAGGTGACCTATCTGCCGATCCAGTCCACCAACGCCGAGCTGAACCGCTACCTGGCCGGTGAGCTCGACTTGACCTACAACATGCCCATCGAACGCTTCAAGCAGATGAAGAAAGAGCACCCGAGTGAGGTGCAGGTGAGTGGCTATGTCGGGACCTACTACTACACCTTCAACACCAAGCGCAAACCCTATGACGATGTGCGGGTACGTACTGCGCTCACCTATGCCATCGATCGCAACGTGATTGCGGAGAAGGTGATGGGCAAGGGTGAGACGCCGGGCTATGCCCTGGTGCCTGATTTCGTGGACGGCTTCAAGCCGGTGGCGCCCGAGTGGTCCAAGCTGACCCAGGCAGAGCTCGATACCAAGGCCAAGGCGCTGCTGACCGAAGCCGGTTATGGCCCAGGCAACCCGCTCAAGTTCGAACTGCTTTACAACACAGATGACAACCACAAGAAAGTGGCCGTTGCCGTCGCCTCCATGTGGAAGAAGCTGGGCGTGCAGGTGAGCCTGGTGAACCAGGAGTGGAAGACTTATCTGGAAACCCTCAAGCAGGGTCAGTTCGATGTGGCCCGTCGTGGCTGGATTGCAGACTACAACGAAGCCTCCTCCATGCTGGATCTGATGCAGACCACCCATGGCAACAACGACGGCAAGTACTCCAACCCGACGTTCGACAAGCTGATGGCCGAGTCCCGTGATCAGGTCGATTCAGCGTCGCGCAACAAGCTCTATGTCCAGGCCGAAGACATCCTGGCCAAGGATATGCCCATAGCGCCAATCTATCAGTACGTGACCTCCCGTATGGTGAAGCCTTATGTGGGCGGCTACCCGGCCAACCCGCTGGACAACCTGTACAGCAAGGACATGTACATCATCGCTCACTGAGTACAATAAAAAGTCGCATAACAAGCAGGCCCGCCAGACGGCGGGCCTTTAAATTAAAACCGCGACCCTTTGGAAGCAGTACAGGACAGGATATGTCTATGTTGAAATTCATCCTTAAACGTATATTGGAAGCGATCCCGACCCTGCTGGTCTTGATCACCGTCTCCTTCTTCATGATGCGCTTCGCCCCCGGTAACCCCTTTACCAGCGAGCGGGCATTGCCGCCGGAAGTACTGGCCAACATCGAGGCCAAATATGGTCTGGATAAACCCATCGGCACCCAATACCTCACCTACCTGGGCAACCTGGTACAGGGCGATCTGGGTCCCTCTTTCAAATACAAGGACTTCAGCGTCAACGATCTGGTGAGCCAGGCGTTGCCAGTGTCCGCCAAGATAGGGGCATCGGCCTTTTTCTTTGCGGTCTTGCTGGGGGTTACGTTCGGCACCATTGCCGCACTGAAACAGAACACCATCATCGATTATCTGTTGATGTCGTCGGCCATGGCCGGGGTGGTGATACCGGGCTTTGTGCTGGCGCCGTTATTGGTGCTCTTCTTCAGTATCTATCTGGGCTGGTTCCCGGCGGGTGGCTGGCAGGGCGGCGGCATTCAGTTCATGGTACTGCCGGTATTTGGCATGATGATGTACTACATCTCCGCCATCTCGCGCATCATGCGCGGCAGCATGATAGAGACCATGAATTCCAACTTCATCCGCACCGCCCGCGCCAAGGGGTTGCCGCTTCATCACATCATTCTCAAGCACGCCCTGCGCCCGGCCATGCTGCCGGTGGTTTCCTACCTCGGCCCGGCCTTCGTCGGCATCATCACGGGATCCGTGGTCATCGAGACCATCTTCGGTCTGCCGGGGATAGGTCAGCTGTTCGTCAACGGCGCCTTGAACCGTGATTACTCCATGGTGCTCGGGCTGACCATTCTGGTCGGTGCCCTCACCATCACCTTTAACGCCGTGGTCGATATTCTGTACGCCTTCATCGATCCCAAGATCCGTTACTAAGCCGGGAGTACATCATGGTTGTAAACAGTGAAAAGCGTGAGGTGCTTGAGGCCTTCGCACAGAAAGTGGATGTGGTTGAGGGACGCTCCCTGTGGAAAGATGCCCGCCGCCGTTTCCTGCGTAACAGAGCGGCGCTGGTAAGCCTGATCATCCTGACCATCATTGGTCTGGCAGTCATCATAGGCCCGCACCTGTCCCCATATACCTTCGACGATCCGGACTGGGGCGCCATGCAGTCGGCTCCCGATATGGAGACGGGTCACTGGTTTGGCACCGACAGCCTGGGCCGCGATCTCTTCGTGCGCACCCTGCTCGGCGGGCGTATCTCGCTGATGGTCGGCGTCATGGGCGCCCTGGTGGCGGTCATCATCGGCACCCTCTATGGCGCGGCATCCGGCTTCATCGGCGGTCGGGTCGACAGCCTGATGATGCGGGTGCTCGAGATCCTCAATGCCTTCCCCTTCATGTTCTTCGTGATCATGCTGGTGACCTTCTTCGGCCGCAACCTGGCGCTCATTTTCATCGCCATCGGCGCGGTGAGCTGGCTCGACATGGCGCGGATCGTGCGCGGCCAGACCTTGAGCCTCAAGAGCAAGGAGTTCATCGAGGCGGCTCATGTCTGCGGCGTCTCCAAGTGGAAGATCATCACCCGGCACATAGTGCCAAACGTGCTTGGCATAGTGGCGGTCTACGCGACCCTGCTGGTGCCTGGCATGATCATGTTTGAATCTTTCCTGAGCTTCCTGGGATTGGGTGTACAGGAGCCCATGACGAGTTGGGGCGCTCTGCTCGATGAAGGTTCCAAGTCGATGGAAGTGGCCCTCTGGCAACTCCTGTTCCCCGCCGGTTTCATGGTGGTGACGCTGTTTTGCTTCAACTTCCTCGGGGATGGTCTGCGTGACGCTCTCGATCCAAAGGATCGATAAAAAAGCGCCGAAAACAGGCAACCTATCCCGAAGAATTGACAAGCGTCACGGAAGATCGATAAGGAATTTTTATGAAATTACTGGATGTAAAAGATCTGCGGGTCGAGTTCAAGACCCCGGACGGCAATGTGGTTGCGGTCAACGATCTCAACTTCTCCCTCTCGGCCGGTGAGACCCTGGGAATAGTAGGGGAGTCAGGCTCAGGCAAGTCTCAAACGGCCTTCGCCATCATGGGGCTGCTCGCCAAGAACGGTATCATTACCGGTTCGGCCAAGTTCCAGGGCGACGAGATCCTCAACTTGTCCGAGTCCAAGCTCAACAAGATCCGCTCCGAGAAGATAGCGATGATCTTCCAGGACCCCATGACCTCTCTCAATCCCTACATGAAGGTGAAGGATCAGTTGATGGAGGTGCTGATACAGCACAAGGGGATGAGCAAGGCGGCGGCATTTGAGGAGTCGGTACGCATGCTCGATGCGGTGAAGATCCCCGAATCGCGCCAGCGGATGAACATGTACCCGCACGAGTTCTCCGGTGGCATGCGTCAGCGGGTAATGATCGCCATGGCCCTATTGTGTCGTCCACAGCTGCTTATTGCCGATGAGCCGACCACGGCGCTGGATGTGACGGTGCAGGCCCAGATCATGACGCTGATGAACGAGCTCAAGCGCGAGTTCAACACCTCCATCATCATGATCACCCACGACTTGGGCGTGGTGGCGGGGATCTGCGACAAGGTGCTGGTGATGTATGCCGGCCGCACCATGGAGTACGGTAAGGTCAACGACATCTTCTATCGTCCGAGCCATCCCTACACTGAAGGTTTGCTGCGTGCCATTCCCCGTCTCGATACCGAAGGGGAGATATTGCCGACCATTCCGGGCAACCCGCCCAACCTGCTGCGTCTGCCCAAAGGCTGCCCCTTCCAGGAGCGCTGCCACCGGGCCAGCGAGATCTGCGGCCAGGAGTCGCCGCTCTTGCTGCCCTTCAACGATGGCCGCGCCCGCGCGTGCCACTGGGCATCGGATGCCATGGCCAAGGGGGCAAACTAAATGGGTACTGACAAGAAACTGCTGCTGGAAGTGTCTGATCTGAAGGTCCATTTCAGCATCAAGAGTGAAAAAGCCTGGCCCTGGGCCAAACCCTCGACCCTGAAGGCGGTGGACGGGGTGACCCTGCGCCTGTATGAAGGCGAGACGCTGGGGGTCGTGGGGGAGTCCGGCTGCGGCAAATCCACTTTTGCCCGGGCGCTGATTGGTCTGGTGCCAGCCACGGACGGCAAGGTGGTCTGGCTGGGTAACGACTTGACCAAGCTCGATCAGAAGGCCCTGCGGGAGAAGCGCAAGGAGATCCAGATGATCTTCCAGGACCCGCTTGCCTCCTTGAATCCGCGCATGACCATAGGGGATATCATCGCCGAGCCGCTCATCACCTTCTACCCCAAGCTCTCCAAGAGCGAAGTCGAAGGCAAGGTGCGCGCCATGATGACCAAGGTGGGGTTGCTGCCCAATCTGGTGAACCGTTATCCCCATGAGTTCTCTGGCGGCCAGTGTCAGCGCATCGGCATCGCCCGGGCATTGATCCTCGAACCCAAGATGATTATCTGTGACGAGCCGGTCTCGGCGCTGGATGTCTCCATCCAGGCTCAGGTGGTGAACCTGCTCAAGGCTATCCAGAAGGAGATGGGGCTGTCGCTCATCTTCATCGCCCATGACTTGTCCGTGGTCAAGCATATCTCGGATCGGGTGCTGGTGATGTATCTGGGCAATGCGGTGGAGCTGGGCAAGGGCAAGGAGATCTATGCCAATCCTCTGCACCCCTACACCAAGGCGTTGATGTCGGCGGTGCCGGTGCCGGACCCTGATCTGGAACGCAGCAAGGTGATCCAGATCCTGGAAGGGGACTTGCCGTCCCCCATGAATCCGCCGTCCGGCTGCGTGTTCCGGACCCGCTGCCCGGTGGCCGGTCCCGAGTGTGCCAAGACCCGGCCGGTGCTGGAGGGCAACTTCGACCACGCCGTCTCTTGCCTCAAGGCAGACCCGCTCTGACGAGGCTGACCCATGCAGATAAAAGGGCGCCTCTGGGCGCCCTTTTTTAATTTCTATCCTGTCCCTCGGCAGGATCAGGGGTGTGCACGGCGCGTTATCTGCGCACTGGCGTTTATCTTGGTCAGGCTATTGGCAGCGTCATGAGGGCCTGTTAGTATCCGCGGCACAAGGGGAGTAACTTCTCGCCGGTCTGTCGTCATTACGGTGTGTTTGCAACGCAAGCCACCCGGCACCCGGGCAGCCCATGGCTGTAAGTGAGACCTTGCCGAGAGGCAAGGTGTATCTGCTCCAAACGCGAACCCATGCCTCCGGTCATGGGTTTTGTCGTTTTTAAGGAGGACGCAATGGGTGAATGGTGGATGTGGCTGGGGTTCTTTGCCCTGGTGTTGACCCTGCTCTGGGTAGATTTACGTTTCGTGGGCGGTGGCAAGTCCCACAAGGTCTCCTTGAAGGAGGCGGGGGCCTGGTCTCTGGTCTGGGTGAGCATGGCACTGCTCTTCAACCTGGCCATCTGGTACTGGGTTGATGTGAATATGGGTCGCGAGATGGCGAACCAGAAGGGGTTGGAGTTCCTCTCCGGCTATCTCATCGAGAAAGCGCTGGCGGTGGACAACGTCTTCGTCTGGCTGATGCTGTTTGGCTACTTCGCCATTCCGGCCGAGCTCCAGCGCAGGGTGCTGCTGTATGGCGTATTGGGTGCCATCGTGATGCGGGCCGGCATGGTGTTTGCGGGGAGCTGGCTCATCGAGCAGTTCCACTGGATCTTGTATCTGTTCGGTGCCTTCCTGCTGCTGACCGGGGCCAAGATGCTGTGGGTGGCCGACAAGGAGCCGGATCTTGCCAACAACCCGCTGCTCGGCTGGATGCGCCGTCGCTTCAAGGTGACCGAGCATCTGGAAGGGGAGCGCTTCTTCGTCTGGCGTGACGGCGTGCGCTATGCCACTCCGCTGCTGCTGATCCTGGTGTTGGTGGAGGCGAGCGATCTCATCTTCGCGGTGGACAGTATCCCGGCCATCTTCGCGGTGACCACGGATCCCTTCATCGTGCTCACCTCCAACATCTTCGCCATCATGGGGCTGCGGGCCATGTACTTCCTGCTGGCCGGGGTTGCCGAGCGTTTCAGCCTGCTCAAGTACGGCTTGGCCTTCATCCTGATGTTTATCGGGGTCAAGATGCTGTTGCTCGACATCTTCAAGATCCCGACCGGGGTGGCCCTTGGCGTGGTGGCCTCCATACTGGTGTTGAGTATGGGTCTCAGCCTCTGGGTGACGCGCAAGCAAGCCAAATCGGCGGGCTGATCCTGCGCTGTCGCACCAGGGGGGCGACGGGTGATGAGATGCCAAAAGGGCTCCCGAGGGAGCCCTTTTTCTATGGGTCTTTATTGCCGATCACACGGGCAACAAGATCAACGCTTGATGATGCGCGGGTTGCTGTAACCCCAGACGGTGTACATGTCCGCCAGCAGGGCGCCATTGTACTCTTCCAGATCCGCCTGTTTGATCTCGTTATCTCCCTGGCGGCCAAACATCACCACCTCGTCACCGGGCTTGACGCCCTTGATGTCGGTCACATCGACCATGACGGTGTTCATGGAGGTCTTGCCCACCACCGGGGCCTTCTGGCCGTTGATGAGCACAGAGGCCTTGTTGCTCATGGCGCGGCGATAGCCATCCGAGTAGCCCATCGGCAGGTTGGCCAGCACGGAATCCCGCTTGAGGGTGAAGGTGCGATCGTAACCGACCGTGTTGCCCGCCGGGAAGTGACTGACTGCCGCTACCTGGCTCTTGAACGCCATGACCCGCTTGTATTCGGTGTAGGAGGGGATGGAGTCGCCATAGATGAGGCCGCCCGGGCGAACCATGTCCAGATGCGCTTCGGGTACTTCCAGGGTCGCGAAGGAGTTGGCACAGTGCAGGATCAGCTTGCTGCGATCCAGCTTGCCCGCCTCGATCAGCCATTGGGAGTCGAGCTTGAACTGGGCCAGACCCAGCTTGACGTCCTCTTTCTCCTCCACCGGGAAGTGGGTCATGATGCCGACCGGGGTGATCCCCTTGAGGCCAAGTATGGCCAGGGCCTCCCCTTTGGCATCCTGGGCGCGCAGGTCCAGGCCGTTACGGCTCATGCCTGCCGAGTTGAGGCCTATGTGTACCGGGATCTGGGTCTGGTGGCGCTGGGCTATCTCGCTGATGAGGGTCGCGTTCTCCAGGCCGCCGACCAGCTCTTCGAGTTTGTAAGGCACCGCCTGCTCAACCTCGGCCGGAGTCGCGGCGCGTACTCGCATCAGACGACCGGTGAAGCCCTTGTCCCGTGCAACCCTGGCCTCTTCGTTGCTGGCGATGCCAATGCAGGGAATGCCGGCGGTGACCACAGAGGGCACCAGCAGATCGATGCCGTGACCATAGGCATCCGCCTTCATGATGGCGCAGATCTGCGGGCCCTTGTCGCCAAGGCGGGTCTTGAGGGTCTGCAGGTTCTGCTCGAAGGCGGCAAGATCCACTTCCAGCCAGGCATTGGCGGCGGCATATTCCTGGCCATTGCGTTGATCGTTGGCCTGGGGCAAGTAGGGGGCGGCAACGGCCTGGCCAGCCATCAGACCGAAGATCAGGGTCGCGAGCAGGGTTTTCTTGTTCATGGGATGTCCTGTTTTGTTGAGGGAGAGGCGAGCGCGCCTTGAGGGGCCAACGCCCGCGTTGTGCCTTGGCTGCACACCAAGGCCTTATTATTGATTTTTATATGATTAATGGGCATCTGGACCCGGATGGGAGTGTATCGTATGGTGCTCTTTGTGGCACGTCTTTAGGTCACAGTTTCGCGATGGTGGCAACCGGCAGGCGGGGTAAAGCAGGGCGGAAATAGCAGCAGTGCCCCCGCTCGGATGGAGAGGGGGCACGACTTGGCGTTGAACGGTTCACAAGACTTTAAACCCATCAAGCGGGCTGGCGAGCCTCGCTCGAGGCAGAAGCGGGTTCCCGGCTCTCCTCTGCCAGACAATTTTCCGTCTTGGCCACTACGCAGGCGGCGATGGCGTTGCCGAGCACATTGGTGGCGGAGCGGCCCATGTCGAGGAAATGGTCGATGCCGAGCAGCAGCAAGACACCCGCCTCCGGGATATGAAACTGATTGAGGGTGGCGGCAATCACCACCAGGGAGGCCCGTGGCACCCCGGCCATTCCCTTGGAGGTGACCATGAGCAGCAATAACATAGTCACCTGCTGGGCGAAGGAGAGCTCTATGCCATAGGCCTGGGCGATGAACATGACCGCAAAGGTGCAGTACATCATGGAGCCATCCAGGTTGAAGGAGTAACCCATGGGCAGCACGAAGCTGGCGATGCGCTTGGCGCAGCCAAACCGTTCCAGGCGTTGCAACGTCTTGGGGTAGGCCGCCTCCGAGCTGGCAGTCGAGAAGGCGAGCAGCACGGGTTCACGGATGAGCGCGAGCAGGCGAGGGGTGCGCTGGCGCAGAAAGAGGCTCCCCATGGCGATGAGCAGCAGCCAGAGGCAGGCCAGGGCCAGATAGAACTGGGCCATGAAGCTGCCGTAGGTGGCCAGAATGCCTAGTCCCTCCTTGGCGACCATGGCCGAGATGGCGGCGAACACGGCAAAGGGGGCGAAGTTCATCACATAACCCGTCACCTTGAGCATGATCTCGGCGGCGCTTGCCAGCAGCATGACCACAGGCTTGGCGGCATCGCCGAGCGCGGCGGCTGCCAGCCCGAAGAAGAGGGAGAAGACCACGATTTGCAGTATCTCGTTGTTGGCCATGGCCTCGACCAGGCTTTTAGGGATGGCGTGAGCGATAAAATCGCGCAGGCTCAGACTGGCGGCTCTGATACCGCTGCTGGCGGACTCGGGGGGAAGAGGCAGGGAGAGGCCACTACCCGGCTGCATCAAGGTCACCATCAGCAGTCCCAGGGAGAGGGACATCAGGGAGGCGAACATAAACCACCCCAAGGTCTTGGCTCCGATCCGGCCAACGGTGCGGGTATCCCCCATCTTGGCGATGCCGACCACCAGGGTGGTGAAGACCAGAGGGGCGATGATCATCTTGATGAGTCGCAAGAAGATGTCGGTGAGCAGGGTCACGTTGACTGCGAAGGCGGGAGCTTCGCTCGGGGCAAAGAGTCGATAACCCTGGCCGGTGGCGATGCCAAGCAGCATGGCAATCAAGATAGCGAGGGTCAGCTTGTTCATTTTCATGGGGAGAGGTCCGGGCAACGCAAGGAGTCGGTGTGGGGTGGCGAGTGCCACGACAGCCGTGCCAGATCGCCAGAGGAGGGCGATCACGTTTTGCAGCATGCCCAAAGGCGAGCACTAACACCAGCGTCAAGTCACACTTTTCACACTGGTATTAGGTGTATTGAATGTGCCATTTATCAGATGGTGGTTATTTGTCCTGAATAAGTGGCATTTTTTCGAGATATTCGGCTGACAGGCTGGCATCGCCCTTAGCCTGGTGGCTCATGCGCAGGTTAAGCAGGGCAGAGATGCGGTGCTCCACATGCAACTGTTCCATGAAGGCATCAGGTTCGTACTCATCGAAGCCAAACTGGGGGCGACGAGGGGTTGCGCGCACGGCATCCCGGGCAATCTCCAGACTCAGTACCTCTATCCACTCGTAGCCCAAGGCGTGGGCCAGCTCACCGGCCCGCTTGAGCACGTATTTGCGCGCTGTCTCCCGATCGACCAGATCGTTACCGACAAACTCTATCTGCCAGCGATCCGGGCCGAGCTGGGTCTGGGAGAAGCCGGTCTGGTTATTCCACATCGATTTCACGCTGTCATAGGGCGTCGCGCAGCCGCCCAGCAACAGGGAGCAGCAAAGCAGGATGCAGGTTGGCGAAAGGCGACAAGATGGCATGAGATAACCCGGAGCGGAGGCGATGACCGATCAAAACACAGAGGCCGGTTTTGGGCAATCCTCCAACGGATTTGAGGCCAGGGGAAGGCTGACGGGATGGGAAGGAGCGACATCAGCCAGCATGAAGGGTAACCGGCGGGGGAGAGATGGTGGATAAAGAAAAGGCCCAATCTGCTGATTGGGCCTTTTCTCGGGGAATGATGGTCGGCGTGAGAGGATTCGAACCTCCGACCCCTGACACCCCATGACAGTGCGCTACCTGGCTGCGCTACACGCCGACTGCGTCAGCTTGGCTGACGGGGGCTGAGTTTATGGAGATGGCTCAGCCCTGTCAACCTGCAAACCGCGACTTTGACGCGTTCGCCTGCTTTGCGCGCAATTAGCGGTTAAAGGTCAGCCGTTTGCCCAATACCTGGTCGGTGACTTGACTGTTTTGCCGGGTAATAGGTCTCTCATCTTCATGCCAAGGGGTTGGGAGCGACAGCCTTTGAATGGCTATCGCTTCCCTCACTGTCAGCGGTTAAAGGTCAGCCGTTTACCCAATACCTGGTCGGTGACCTGACCGTTCTGCCAGGCAATCTGACCGTTGACCAGGGTCATCTCTATGCTGCTCTGGAAGCGATAGCCGTTGAAGGGTGACCAGCCGCACAGATAGAGCAGATTGTCGTCATTGACCACATAGGGCTTGCCCAGATCCAGCAGTACCAGATCCGCGAAGTAACCCTCGCGGATGTAGCCGCGATCCTGCACCTGGAAGCGCTCGGCCACCGCGTGGGAGGTTTTCTTGACGATGGTCTCCAGGCTGAAGACGCCGTTGTGGTAGAGCTCGAGCAGGGCCTGCATGGAGTGCTGCACCAGAGGGATGCCGGACGGCGCTTTGAAGTAGCTGTTCTGCTTCTCTTCCCAGGTGTGGGGGGCGTGGTCGGTGGCGATGATGTCGAGCACGTCGTTGCGTACCGCATCGAGCAGGGCGTGCTGATCGGCCGCACTCTTCACCGCCGGGTTGCACTTGATCTGGCTGCCCAGGGTGTCGTAGTCCGCTTCGTTGAAGAACAGATGATGAACGCACACCTCGGCGGTGATGTTCTTGTCCTTGAGATCCTTCAGATCCGGGCTGGCGGTGAACAAGGAGAGCTCCTTGGCGGTGGTCAGATGCAGCACGTGCAGCTTGGCGCCGTATTTCTTGGCCAGGCCAACCGCCATGCTGGATGACTTGTAGCAGGCATCGGCGCTGCGAATGCGACCGTGCTCGCGCATAGGCACATCCTCGCCCCACTTGGCGCGGGCCTCATCTTCGAGCACCTTGATGGAGGGGGTATCCTCGCAGTGGGTCACTATCATCACCGGGCTCTCCCGGAAGATGGCCGCCAAGGTCTCCTGATTGTCGACCAGCATGTTGCCGGTGGAGGCACCCATGAAGATTTTGATGCCGCAGGACTGCTTGGGATCGAGCTTCTTGATCTCTTCCAGGTTGTCGTTGGTGGCGCCCAGATAGAAGCTGTAGTTGGCGGCCGAGCCTTTGGCGGCGATGTCGTATTTTGCCTCCAGCGCCTCTATGGTGGTGGTCTGGGGGTTGACGTTGGGCATCTCCATAAAGCTGGTGGTGCCACCGGCCACGGCGGCGCGGGACTCGCTCGCTATGGTGCCTTTGTGGGTCAGACCCGGCTCACGAAAATGCACCTGATCGTCAATCATGCCGGGGATCAGATGGCGGCCTGCCGCATCGATCACCATGGCGTCCGGGGCATCGATCTGGGGGGCGATTTTTTTGATACGCTCGCCCTCGATCAGCACATCGGAGGCGTAGATGCGCCCTTCGTTGACCAGGGTTGCGTTCTTGATAAGCAATGTGTTCATGGCGGGTCCAGTTCCTTTGTCGGTGAGCGCGGGTCATAATAGCGCAATCTGTCCCTACTCTGTAGCAAGGCCTGAGTAATGAAGTTATTTGTAAGAGATTTGACCGTTATCGACTCCAGCTACCTGTGTGAACGCCGTGGCATGGTGGGTGAGAGCTGGCTGGTGGACGTGGAGCTCGGTGGCGAGCTCAACGAGATGAGCATGCTGCTCGATTTTGGCCGGGTGAAGAAGCTTATCAAGGCGATCATCGACCGCGAAGTGGACCACAAGCTGCTGGTCCCGACAGAGAGCGCCCTGGTGCGCATCGAGAGTCTGGCCGGGGGAGAACAGTGCGTCGACTTGCTGCGCCCGGATCGCTCCATCCACCTGCGCTGTCCGGAGGAGGCCTTTGCGTTTATTCCCGCAGCTCAGGTCGACAAGGAGTCGGTCACCCGCTATCTGCTGGCTGTGCTGGCCAAGGAGCTGCCCGGCAACATCAAGGATCTGTCGCTGACTCTGCGCCACGAAGCCATTGCTGGCGCCTTCTATCACTACAGCCATGGGCTCAAGAAGCATGATGGCAATTGCCAACGCATCGCCCATGGCCACCGTTCTCCCATCGAGATAGAGGTGGAAGGGGTGCGTGATGAAGAGCTGGAGCAAAACTGGGCCGAGCGTTGGGCCGACATCTATCTCGGCACCGCCGAGGACGAAGTTCCCCTGGCCGAGCTTGCCCTGAGCGCCGTCGCCGCGCCACTGCTTGGCGGGCAGCACATCGGCTTCAAGTATAGGGCCCCTCAGGGGCTGTTCCAGCTCGCCATGGTCAAGGCCGAGGTGGAGATGATAGACACCGACACCACCATAGAGCTGCTTGCCCACTATATTGCCCGTGAAGTGAAACGGCAGCTGGGTGACAAGTTGGTGAAAGTCGTGGCCTATGAAGGGGTGGGCAAGGGCGCCATCGCCTACGCCTGATACCCACAGGGCAACAGGCTTGCCATCAGGGATGAGACAGCAAAAAGGGAGCCCCAGGGGCTCCCTGTTCCATGTTGCCTTCCCGCTTCGACAGCGGGGAATGCCAATGGATGAGGGGCCAAGGGGCCCCTCATCCATCCTCAATTCAATAGCAAGGCCCAGGTCTCAGGCGCTGAGTCGGAAGCGCTTGACCAGACTCTCCTGCTGTTCGGCCAGGGCATCGAGCTGCTGACTGGTCTCGGCCACCCGGGCGATGCCCTGATAGTTGAGATCCGAGATGTCCGAGATGCGGTTGAGATTGGTGGCGATGTCGGCGCTGGTGGCCTGCTGCTGCTCGGCGGCCGAGGCTATCTGGCTCGACATGTCGCTGATCAGCACCACTATGCCCTGCACCTCCTCCATTGCGGTGTTGGCCTGGGAGCTCTGACTCATGCAACTGTCCATCTCATTGGAGCACTCCTGCATGACAGTCACCGCCTTGGCGACCCCTTGCTGCAGGTTCTCTATCATGGTCTGGATCTCGCTGGTGGATTGGGAGGTGCGCCCTGCCAGGCTGCGCACCTCGTCGGCCACCACGGCGAAGCCACGGCCCTGCTCACCGGCTCGGGCCGCCTCGATGGCGGCATTGAGCGCCAGCAGATTGGTCTGATCGGCGATGCCGCGAATGACATCGAGTATGTTGCCAATCTGGCCGCTCATGATGCTGACGTCGGCGATGACCGCACCCGTCTGCTGCAACTTGCCCGCCAGCTGGTGGGTAGTGCTGATATTGCCCGCCATAACCTGGCGCCCGGTCTCTGAGGCTTTCTCCACATCGATCACCCGCTCCAGGGTCTGGTTGGCCGCCTGGGCGACCTCCCGTACCGAGGCCTCCATCTCGGTCATGGCGGCGGCGACCGAGGCGGTCTCCTGGCGCTGGGTCTCCAGATCCGCGCGCACCGACTCTGTGGTGTGGCGGTTGCCGTGGGCGGCGTCATTGAGCTGGGTAGAGGCCTGGGAGAGCTGGGTGAGGACCTCGCTCATCTGGGCGATCAGCAGGTTGACCTGGGTGCCGAGCTGGCCGAATTCGTTGCGGCTCTTGAAGCCGATGCGCAAGGTCATGTCCCCCTGGGTGACCTGGGTCAGCACCCGCAACAGCTCCTTGAGCGGGCGGCGGATGGCCCGACCCAGGGTGAGGGCGACCAGGATGGCGACCAGGATGGCGAGCACTATGCTGACCCCCTGAGAGAGGGTGCTGCGCTGCTGTACCTGTTCTGATGCGGCAATGCTGGCATTCATCAGCTGCTGGCTCTGGGCGGTGATGGCCTCGAGCTGTTCCTGGATGGCGATGATGAGCTGGCTGGCCTGCTTGCTCTTCTCCTGCAGGGTGGCTTGCTGCTTCATCAGGGCCTGATACTGGCCGAGCAAACCGTCGCCGGCGGTGGTGTCACGCACGAAAGCGCGCACGTTGTGACCGACGTCATTGTCGAAGCTGGGCAGCTCTTTTTCCAGATCCGCGATGGTGGCGTTGAAGCCGCCGATCTGCATCTTGTTGCGCTTGAGCGCCGATTCGATGGGGCCTGTCATGGACTGGTTGAGGGCATCCATGGTGGAGAGTTCTATGGTGGAGAGCTGGGTCGTCAGCTTCTCGGAGAGCATCTTGATGAAGCTGTCCTCTTGCCCCGCCATCATGTCGTTCAAGTTCTTCTTGAACTGGGGCAGGGTGACCTGGAACTGCCCCTTGGCCTGATTGACCTTGTGCAACTGGCTGAGCAGGGCCTGGTGTTCGGCGGGCAGGGTCTGGGTCAACGCCTGATAGCTGGCGACCTGTTCCTTGAGGGCGCGCAGTGGCGCTTGCAGCTGGGGTTCTTCACCGGCCTGGCCGACCAGGGCCTGGAGGCGCCCTTCGACTTCGGTCTGGGCGGCGTCCAGGGCGCTTATCTCCTCGGGTAGCGCCTTGGCATCCTGCTCGGTCAGCACATCGTTGAGCCGTTTGTTGGCGCTGAGCAGGCTGATCTGGGTCTGGCTGCTGGCCTGCACCAAGGGCATGGATTGCTGGGTGACCTGATGCAGAGCCTGGCCGAGAGCCCGCTGGCTGTGAAAGGTGAAGGCAGAACTGGCTATCATCACGGCTACCAGGATGGCAAACCCGAGATAGACCCGCTGCAAAATGGAGAGGTCAGACATACTTAGTTTCATTATTGTCCCGCTGTGATGCAAAAGTCCCTTGCCTGAATCCCCCGTCCTTTTGTTACCCTACGGACTTCGTGATGGAGAGGGGGGATCCTTACCGTTCTCGCTATCGGTATTTTTAACAATAACTGAAGGCTTTGTGACAATGGCTGTCGCAAAAATCGCCCTGTGTCACACTTGGCGAAGCCCGGTGAGATGAAAGGGGTTCCTTGGAGTCTCATTCTAAATTTTTCTTTTTAACGCAAGGAGTTATCCATGGCCGATGAAACCATTTTCAGCAAAATCATCCGCAAGGAGATCCCGGCAGAGATCCTCTATCAGGATGATCTGGTCACCGCTTTTCGCGACATCTTCCCCAAGGCACCGACCCATATCCTCATCATCCCCAATGTGCTGATCCCGACGGTAAATGACGTCGAGGCCGAGCACGAGCTGGCCCTTGGTCGCATGTTCACCGTGGCCCGCAAGCTGGCCTTTGATGCGGGCATTGCCGAGGATGGCTATCGCCTGATCATGAACTGCAACCGCCATGGTGGGCAGGAGGTGTACCACATCCACATGCATCTGGTCGGCGGCCAGCCCCTGGGCCCCTTGCTCACGCTGTGAGGATGGGGTTAACCGGGCTGCGGCCCATGCTGCTCTGCGCCGTCTTGGGGCTGGGTGGCTGCGCCAGCTGGCAAGACCTGTTCGTCTCCTACTCGGTACAGATGACCCCAGTACGCAACGCCTTGCTGCAAGGCAAGGCACTCGATGCCATCGAGGAGGTGCGTGAACTGGAGCCCGGCGATGACGGCTATGTGCTCAGTCGGCTGGAGCTGGGACGCATCGCGTTGCTCGCCAATCAGGAGCCGCAAAGCCGCAAGGCCTGGGAGGCGGCGGACCTGGCCCTCCAGGCCGAAGATGAGCAGGCACGCTTTCGGGTGAGTCAGGGACTGGCCCAGGCTGGCAGCCTGCTGACCAACGATCAGACTCTGGGCTATCAGACGCCGGATTATGAACGCACCATGCTGCACCACTATCTGGCGCTGGATTATTTGCAGCGCGGGGATCTGGAGGGGGCATTGGTTGAGGTGCGCCGCGCCAATCAGGTGCAGGAGCGGGCGCTGCGCGAGCGGGGTGCTGAGGTCGCCAAGGCGAAGCAAGAGGCCAATGCGCGTCAGGCGCTGTCGCGGGCGCCGGATCTCGACCGTCTCACAGGCCAGGTCAAGAATGGCTTCCAGAATGCCTACACCTTCTATCTGTCCGGGGTGCTCTATGAGGCGAGCGGGGATCTCAACGATGCCTGGGTCGATTATGGCCGCGGCCTGGAGATTGCCCCGGACAACCCCGCTCTGCAGGAAGCCATGCTGCGTCTGGCACGGCTGCGCGGCTCACCTCAGGAGCTGGCGGCCACCGAGCAGCGTGTCGGCCGCAAGGCACCTCCCCTGGAGCGGGGGGAGGGCCGGGTGGTCGTGCTGTTCGAGGATGGCTTGATCCCGGCTCGGCGCGAACTCTTTCTGCCGCTGCCACTTTTTACCTCAAGCGGGGATTTTCGCACCTTTACGGTCGCCATTCCCTACTACGATAATCGCGGCGCCGAGGTGGGGCCCCTCAAGGTCGGCGTGGGCAATCACCGGGGCAGCACGGTGCCCCTGGTACGACTCGAGGCCCTGGCCGCCAAGGATCTGCAGGAGCGGCTGCCCGCCATGTTGAGCCGTCAGGCGCTGCGTCTGGCCGCCAAGGAGCAGCTGCGCCGCAGCGCTGCCAAGGAGGGGGGCGATGTGGGCAATCTGCTGGTCGGCATCTTCAACACCTTGTCTGAGCGGGCCGATACCCGCAGCTGGTTGACCCTGCCAGCCCAGGCCTCTGGTTGGGAAACCAGCCTGCCTGCGGGTCGGCAGAGCCTGGATCTGGGAGCGGGCAGCGTGAGCAAGACCTTGCCCATCGAGGTGCGCGCCGGCCACACCACCCTGGTGTGGGTCAACCGGCTCGGTGCCAATCTCAATACGCGAGTGATGACGCTCTAAAGCACCGACTCGGCCGGTTTTCTGGCGGTCGATGAGGTATTCATGTGAGGAGTAGAAGATGAAACGAATCGTTCTGGCTTGCGGCCTCGCCCTGCTGCTGTCGGCGTGTGCCACCAACACCAGCGGTGTTGCCCTGTCGGCGCCAAGTGGTGGCGTGGCCAAGGTGCAAGTGGACAACAGCAGCCTGGATCTGGCCCTGCGCGAGCTGACCAGGCGCCAGCAAAATGGCCTGATGCAGATCAATGTGGAGCTGACCAATCAGCGCAGTGGCGACAACCATCTGCAATACCTGTTCTACTGGTATGATGCCAGCGGCCAGGAGGTGGCGTCTGACGGGCGCGGCTGGACGCCGCTCATGCTCCATGGTCAGCAGACGCGTACTCTGTCGGCCCTGGCGCCGACCATGGATGTGAAGGGTTATCGGCTCTCCGTCCGTGAAGTGATTGAAGAATCGAACTGACGAGCCCCGCCGTCGGTCGGCGGTGGCTCAGGTGTCGGCCCAAGCGTGCAGGCACCTTGCATGTACTTAGTGATTGAGGAAACGAATCGATGAAGATGAATCATGCCTTGCTTATCCTGGCCGCTGGCCTGCTGCTGGGCGGCTGTTCCAGCACCACGGTCAGCTACGGCGATGCCACGGCCACAGAGACGGTCACGGTGGATTATGGCTCGAGCGATCTGCAGGCCATCGCCGACAAGATGGCGGACTCCATGCTGAGCTCGCCGGCCACCAGTGAGATCACCGCAGGCGGTCGTCCGGTGATGTTCATGGATTCCATCCGCAACAAGACCTCGGAGCATATCGACACCGAGGCCATCACCGACACCATGCGCACCAAGTTGCTGCGCTCGGGCAAGTTCCGTTTCGTTGACATGAGCAAGGTGACCGCGGTCAAGCAGCAGCTCGAATATCAGCAGAGCAGCGGCATGGTGGATCCCGTCGCCATGGTACGGCTGGGCAAGCAGACCGGCGCCCGCTACATGGTCTATGGCAACCTCAGCAGCATCGTCAAGGACAACGGCAAGGTGAAGGATGTCTACTACCAGATGACCATGAACCTGATGGATCTGGAGAGCGGCGAGCTGCAGTGGGCCGATCAGAAAGAGATCCGCAAACAGGCGAAGACATCGACCTTTGGCTGGTGATGAACAGCAGCGCCTGTTGGCGAGCCTGCCCACTCCCTGGCGAGGAGGGCGGCTCGAGCCACTGGGGCTAGGGCTGACCAATTGCAACTATCGACTGCGCCTCCCCTCGGGGCGCAGTTACTTTTTGCGTCTGGGTCACCCGGATCCGGTACGCCTTGGCATCGACAGGGCGACCGAGTGGCAGCTCTATCGGGGCGCCATGGCCGCCGGACTCGCGCTGCCTTGCCATTATGGGGATCCCGAACGGGGCATACTGCTGCTCGACTGGTGCGAGGCGCCGAGCTGGGCGCAGGCCCCCCTCCCGCCAAGCCTGGCATTGCCCGCCCTGGCTCGGTTGCTGGCTCGGCTTCATCAACTGCCGCTGCCGACAGTCAGGATGGCGGTGCGCGCCCATGCCCGGGGCTATCGCGAGAGGCTCAAGGCTCCCCCTGGCTGGCTCGACAAGCTGGAGGCGCCCCTGCTCGCCAGTCGGGAGCCGGACGGCTGTTGGCTCCCTTGCCATCACGATCTCAATCCGGCTAACTTGTTGGGGGAACAACCCTGGGTCATCGACTGGGAATATGGCGCCGCCGGTCACCCCGGTTTCGAGCTGGCCAGCATAGTGCGCACCCATGGTTGGGGTCTGGAGGAGATGGCAGCGCTTGAAGCCTGCTATCTTGAAGAAATTGAACGGCTTGGCCAGGGCCGGGCGTCAGGTCCCCTGGATTTTCAGGGGGCGGCCTTCCTGCCCTGGGTCGATTACATCGCCCTGTTGTGGGCGCAGCTTATGGCCGAACAGACACCCGATGCGGCCTATGCGGACCTGGTCGCCCATCATCGGCAACGATTGGAGTAACCCATCTTGATGACACACCCTTGGCGCAAGAAAACACGACTCTGGCTGGCGGGGCTGGCCTGTCTGCTGCTGGTCGGTTGCTCGACCCGGGTCATCTACTACTGGCTCGATGTGGCTATCGTCTGGCAGCTCGACGACTATTTCTCCCTGAGCAGTAGCCAGAAGAAGCTGCTTGATAACGAGGTGAAGGGGCTGATGAGCTGGCATCGCCAGCAAGAGCTGCCGCGCTATGCCAAGGATCTCGACGCCCTGGCCAAGGCGGTGGCAAGCCCCATGACGCCCGCGCAGGTCTCCCGACATCTGGCGGCCACCCAGCAGAGCCTGACCCGTACCCTGGCAAACACCATACCGCGGGCGGTGCGGCTGGCTCGCACCCTGACCGATGCCCAGGTCAACACCTTCATGAAAGACCGGCTGGCGCGGCAACAGGAGCGAGAGGACGATTTTGCCAAGGATCCCAAAGAGAAGGTGCTGCGCGAGTCGACCGAGAAGATGAACAAGCGACTGGTGTTCTGGATCGGAGAGGTCAAGCCGGCCCAGGCGCCCCTGGTGGCACGTTGGGTCGAGTGGCAATACGAGATGATGCCTCCCTGGATAGAGTACCAAAGGGTCTGGATCGGCGAGCTGGATCAGCTGCTCAGGGAGCGTGCCAGCCCCGACTTCGAGCAGCGGCTCACCAAGCTGCTGGCCCAGGGAGATGGCCTGATGGATGGCCGCTTCACCGGCTACACCGAACAGTCGCGCCAACGCACCGTCAACTGGCTGAGCGAGCTGAGCCAGTCCCTCGACATCAAGCAGCGGGCCCACCTCTACAGCTTGCTCAAAGGCTATGTAGGCGACTTTGAGAAGATGACCCGGGGTCAGTAGCCTGGTTTGTGATGCATACGCAAGGGGCCTGAACTTGTCCCCCTTGCCGTTGGCGGGCCCCTGTGATAGCTTGCCAGCAGTGGGCGCCAGCTCACACTTTTTTCGGAGCCTTATGTCGTCCCATCGTCCAAACACAGTGAAATGGATAGTGATGAGCCTGCTCATCGCCTTCATGCTGCTGTTTTCTGCTCTTCGAGTGGATGGACATGCCGTGGGCGCTCCCCAGAGTCACTCCCTCTCGCAGAGCGTCTTCCATGGCGTGAGTGCGCCCGAGGAGGGGGCCGTCAAGTTTATCGGGACCCACCAGAGTCACCTTCAGCGACTGGAACACTCCCTGCGCAACAATGGCGACAGGCAAGATCGCGACTATCAGCTCATCAAGGATTGGTCCGCAGTCGTCTCCCAGCTACTGCTGGGGGGGCTGTTGCTCTGCCTCCCGTTGCTCTATCAAAAACACAGCTTCAGAGACAAGTTCAGGGGCATACATCGCCGCTGGCTCTCCCGCCGACACCTGCAATACCGCTTCTCCCAGAGCGCCGTTCACGGCTGATCTTCGGTCACGTCAGGGCAGTTGCCCTCGCTGACCGACGGGCTCGTCCATTGGACGTCAGCCCCCATTTCGATTGATTTTCTGCGTCTGCTGCGAGTATCGCGGCGATCGCCATGCCTGTTTCGATCTGGATCCTTGCCATGAACAGTGTGAGAAAAAAACCGCGCCTGCTGCACAACCGCACCAGCGCCTGGCAGTACGCCTTGTTACTGCTGATGTTATTGACCTTCGGTTTCTATTCCCTGCCCACCTTCTTCGGTGAGCAGCCCTCCCTCGGCCTGCACGGCCAGTCGAGCCTGAGCAGCGCCGATGCCAAGCTGTTGGCCAGCGAGGACATAGTGTTGCAACAGTCCATTGCCTCGGCGGACAAGCTGGAGCTGGTATTTGCCAGTCAGGCGGATCAACAAAGAGCCAAGCAGCTGCTCGAACAGCAGGGCCATGACAGTGCCGCCCTGACCCTGGAGTTTCATGCCAAGGCGCCGACCTGGATAAGTCAGCTCGGCGCCACCCCCATCAAGCTGGGGCTGGATTTGCGGGGTGGCTCGCAGCTTCTGATCGGGGTCGATCTCGATTTTGTACTGGAGAATCAGACCAAGAATCTGGTCGATAACCTGCGTACCGGCCTGCGGGAAGCCCATTTGCGCGGTGGCAGTGTGAGCCGGGTAGCGACCGGGGAGGTGCGCATAGTGCTGCCTGAAGGCGCAGAGCAGGCCCCCTGGCTCAGCCTCGTCAAGGAGAGTGGCGGTGTGCGCCAGGGGCAGTGGCTGCTGACCCGATCGGACCAGCAGCTGACCCTCAAGATGAGCGAGGCCGAGCGGACCCTGCTCGCCAACAATGCCGTTACCCAGAACCTGTCGATCCTCAAGAAGCGGATCAA
Organism: Aeromonas molluscorum; assembly: GCF_051376105.1. Classification (NCBI taxonomy): domain Bacteria; kingdom Pseudomonadati; phylum Pseudomonadota; class Gammaproteobacteria; order Aeromonadales; family Aeromonadaceae; genus Aeromonas; species Aeromonas molluscorum. Next base: position 1,662,845 of record NZ_JBPQCY010000002.1, read on the forward strand.
CGAGCTCGGCATCGTCGAGGCCTCGGTACAGCGTCAGGGCCAGGATGGCATCCGCATCGAGCTGCCCGGGGTACACAACCCCCGTCAAGCCAAGGAGGTCATTGGTGCCACGGCGTCGCTGGCCTTCTATCAGGCCAGGCCGGACAGCCGCTTTGTCATGACCGACAAGGAGGGACGCAGCGTCGGGCTGGATCGCAAACCGGTGTTGACCGGCGATCACATCGTCGATGCCCGCGCCAGCATGGGAGAGATGGGGCAGCCTCAGGTTGGCATAGTGCTCGATGCCCTGGGGGGCAGCAAGATGAGCCAGTTCAGCCGCCAGCATGTGGGCAGCCCCATGGCGACCGTATTCACCGAGTACAAGACGGCCAGCAGCGGCAAGTTGCGGGCTCAGAGTCAGGTGATCAACGTGGCCACCATACAGACGGCGCTCGGCAACCAGTTCCGCATCACCGGGCTTGGCAGCATGCCGGAGGCTCAGGAGCTCGCCATGCTGCTGCGCGCCGGGGCCCTGACCGCGCCGCTCAAGATCCTGGAGGAGCGCAGCATAGGCCCCACGCTAGGGATGCAGAACATAGAGGCGGGCTTTAGCGCCCTGGTGTTTGGCATGGTCGGCATGATGCTCTTCATGCTGTGCTGGTATCGCAAGTTTGGCTGGGTCGCCATTTCGGCCCTCATCGCCAACCTGTTGATGCAGGTGGGCATGCTGGCGGTATTGCCCGGCGCCGTATTGACCTTGCCCGGCATCGCCGGTCTGGTGCTCACGGTCGGCATGGCGGTCGATACCCATGTGCTCATCTTCGAACGGGTCAAGGACAGGTTGCGGGAGGGAGCCAGTTTGGCTGGCGCCATTGACTTTGGTTACCGCTCGGCCTTCAGCACCATCTTCGATGCCAACATCACCACCCTGATCAGTGCCGTGGTGCTCTACGCCATCGGCTCAGGTCCGCTGCAAGGCTTCTCCATCACCCTGATCCTGGGTCTGGTTTCCAGCATGATCACCGGCATCTGGGGCACGCGCGCCATTATCAATCCCATCTGGGGCAAGAGCAGCCAACGGCTGCAGAGGGTTTAATCATGTTTCATCGTTTCTTTTCCATGAGCCTGACCCGCTGGCGTTATCTGGGGCTGGGCCTCTCCGTGCTGCTCACCCTCGCCAGCCTAGGGCTGCTGGCCATCAACGGCCTGCAACTGGGACTGGATTTCACCGGTGGCATCTTGCTGGAGTTCAAGATCCAGACCCTCAAGGATGCCCATGAGATCAATGCCCTGCTCGGGGAACCTCTGCGTGCGCTGGTGAGTCTGCAACCGGCCGGCGTTCCCGGTGAGTGGCTGATCAAGCTCCCCCCCGAGGGGCTGACCATGCCTGTCCAGGAGCTGGCCGATCGGCTGGCGACTCAGCTTGGCCTGCCGGTCGAACTGCTGCGCACCACCATAGTGGGCCCCCAGGTGGGCGCCGAGTTGTTCCAGCAGGGGATGATGGCGGTGCTGGTGGCCTCTATCGCCATCTCCGTCTATCTGGCGTTTCGCTTTGAATGGCGCCAGGCGGTCGGCATCTTGCTGTCGGTGCTGCATGACGCCGTGGTGGCGCTGGGGCTGCTTGCCCTGTTCCATATCGAGTTCGATCTCAACGTGATCGCCGGTCTCATGGCCGTGATCGGTTATTCCCTCAATGACAGCATCGTTATCTCGGACAGATTGAGGGACATTTTGAGTTCCCGCACCCGGTTGGGGATGCATGAGTGCAGCGATATTGCCATCAAGGCGACCTTCAGTCGCACCATGATCACCTCAGGCACCACGCTCTTTACCGTGGGGGCGCTGCTGCTGTTTGGGGGCGACGCCCTGCACGGCTTCGCCTTCACATTGTTCGCGGGTATTCTGACCGGCACCCTCTCCTCCATCACGGTGGCGTCCACCGTGCAGGAGCTGCTGGGGTTGAGCCCTGCGGCCTACCAGAAGAAGGAGGCGTTGCCCGAGGCGGCCTGAACGAGGTTCAATCCAATGCATACTAAAAACGGGCCCTTGGCCCGTTTTTCTATTGTGGTGAGAAGTGCCGTTGTCAGAAGCCCGAGCCCGGCTGGCTGAGAAAGGTGGCCTCCTCGGCTGTGCTGGGGCGCCCCAGCAGGGCGTTGCGATGGGGAAAGCGACCGAACCTGTCCACTATCGCCTGATGGCGGCGGGCAAAATCGAGGTAGCCTGCGAAGGTCGGGCCGGGCTGCTCGGCGGCCAGGGCGTCGAACAGGGCGACGCTGCGAGCCTGATGTTCAGGTTGCTCCGAGTGCTCAAGGGGCAGGTAGAAGAAGACCCGTGCCAGGGGGGAGAGCGCCTTGTCTGCCCCCAGCGACAAGCCCTCCAGGCTGAGGGCCAGGGCTTTGGGATCCTGAGCAAAGGCCTCCGGCAAACCGCGCGCTATATTGCGCGGCAACTGATCCAGCAGCAGGATCAACGCCAGCCGCCCGGTGGGCACCTCGGTCCAATGGTCCAGCATGGCTGTGCTCGCGGCCTCGGCCAGGGCGCCGAAGCGCTGGCGGATCAGGAGATCGGTATCGCTGTTTTTACCCCACCAGAGCGAGGCTTGCCGTTTGGCGCGACTGGCATCATCGCTATCATCGCCAAACCAGAAATCGAGCAGAGGTTGCCAGGGTTGCATGGAAACTCCTTGGGAGGGGGTTGTTTGAATCAGACTGACACAAGGCCTGAATGACACAGGATTGCTGCCGAATCGGCGGCTTCTCGTTACACTGTGCCATCTTTTGTCCGAAATGAGGAAGCTTCCATGATGCCCGGGATCAGTTTGTTGGCACGGCTCGACGATGCGGTACAGATGACCAAGGAGATGGTGAAGAACAGCGCCTGTACACCGACGGCTTATCCCGCCACTGACATGAGGAGTCGCTGATATGGCCGGAACCAGTCTGTTGGCCTTGCTAGATGATATTGCGACCGTACTCGATGATGTCGCCCAGATGAGCAAGATGATGGCCAAGAAATGCTGCCGTGAGCCCAAGGGCCACGTAGCCACTGACATGAGGAGTTGCTGATATGGCCGGAACCAGCCTGTTGGCCTTGTTAGATGATATTGCGACCGTACTCGATGATGTCGCCCTGATGACCAAGGTGGCCGCCAAGAAGACCGCGGGCGTGCTGGGGGACGATCTGGCTCTCAATGCCGAGCAAGTCTCCGGAGTACGCGCCGAGCGCGAGTTGCCCGTGGTCTGGGCCGTGGCCAAGGGGTCGTTTCGCAACAAGCTGATCCTGGTGCCCGCCGCCATCGCCATCAGCGCCTTGATCCCCTGGCTCATAACTCCGCTGTTGATGCTGGGGGGAGCCTATCTCTGCTTCGAGGGCGCAGAGAAGCTGGTGCACAAGTTTTTACCCCATGGGGATGGGGCGGGTGAGGATGCGCAAGGAGACGCCGCAGCAGATCTTCATATCGAAGATCTGGTCGCCTATGAGCAGCAGAAGGTGCAGGGAGCCATTCGCACTGACTTCATCCTCTCTGCCGAAATCATCGTCATTGCCCTTGGCACAGTGCAGGGCACCAGCCTGGCGTTGCAGATCGCCGTGGTGGCAGGCATCGCCGTGCTGATGACGGTCGGTGTCTATGGCCTGGTGGGCCTCATCGTCAAGCTCGATGACATCGGCTTGCACCTGTTGAAGAAACCGGGTGGCAGTCTGTTGCGTCAGGGGGTGGGGCGCGGTTTGCTGGCGGTGGCCCCCAAGTTGATGCGCCTGTTGGCGCTGGTGGGCACCATTGCCATGTTCATGGTCGGTGGCGGCATCCTGGTCCATGGCTGGCCCTTCGTCCATCACCTGGTCGAGGGCGCGGCGGCGAGCGTGCAGACCCTGCCAACCCTGGGCAGCATATTGGGTGCCCTGCTACCGACACTGCTCAATGCCTTGATAGGCGTCCTGGTCGGTCTGGTCCTGGTCGTTCTGATGAGCATGGTGAGCCGACTCAAGCCCGCCAAATAGCGCCGTCCAAAAGAGAGGCGGACTGCTGCTTGCTTCTCTTGCGCGTCCTCATGCTCAGCAACCCCTAATCAATAAGCTGTCTGTGCGCCCCGCTGGTCGGGGCGCACTGTTTGCTGGCGTTTCTTGGTGACAAGTGGCACTCATATATGGGGGCTGGTCAGGGGGCTGGGCTTCTCTTAGCATGCTGACCAGCCGCTCATTAGAAGAGGTGTGTCATGGATGCAGACAAAGAGAAACAACCAAGGAGCCTTATGAACCGCATGATCTGGCGTGATGATCACATCTTCGCCGCCCCCGATTGCCCGGCCATGGATCAGCAATTTGCCGATGCCGAGCCCGCCCTCTACCGTCTGGAATGCCTGATAGCCGAGCTGGCCCATTGCCATGAGCCTGCCGCCCTGCGTGCGCTGCTGCGCACCATTCGAGCCCAGACGAGAGGGCTGACTGACCTCGCCCGCAATAGCGGCGTCTATGGCTATAACCGACTCAGCCGCAACGGTCACGACGAGCCAGCCAAGCGTTTGCTATCCCGTAGCAGCCGGCTCTCGTCGCGCCTGGCACAAGTCACCAAGCCCGTGACTCTGTTCTGGTTGCAGGCCGATGCCGCGTTGGTCGAGGCCTTGCTGCAAGATCCGGCACTGTTCGAGCTGGCCCATCAGGTGCGCCATCAGCGTCAACTGCAAGATCAGCAGCTGGGTCTGGCCTGCGAGCAATTGCTGGAGGGGCTGGCGGTTGATGGCCTGCAGGCCTGGGGCGAGCTCTACGACACCCTGGTTGCCAAGCTGATGCCACAGATAGCAGGGGAGTGCATGGGGTTGGCTCAGGCCACCAACCTGCTCAGCCATCCGCAGCAGGCACGGCGCAAGGCCGCCTGGTTTGCCATTCGCGCCGCCTGGGAGGCGGAACAGGAGACGGTGGCCGCCATCCTCAATGCCATTAATGGCTGGCGCCTGGAGCTCGCTCGCCAGCGGGGAGGGCAGCGCCGGCTCGATGCCCTGGATCTCTCCTGTCACCAGAGTCAGATCAGTCGCCAGACCCTGGATACCCTCTTGAGAGTGACGCGGGAGCGCCGCAGCCTCGGCCGACGCGCCCTCAAGGCGAAGGCGCTGGCATTGGGGTTGCGCGATTACGGCCCCTGGGATCTCCATGCTCCGGCGCCGGTGAGTGAACCCAAGCCGATTGGCTTTGAGCAGGCCATCGCCCTGATTGCGGAGATCTTCGCCGAGTTTGACCCCGAGATGGGGGCCTTCGTGTTGATGATGGCCGAGCGGGGCTGGATAGACGCGGCCCCCAGCCAGCACAGACGCACCGGGGCTTACAGCACCGAATACGTCAATCCCGCCGAACCCAGGGTCTTCATCACCTATGAGGGGACTGTGGATAATCTGACGACCCTGGCCCATGAGCTGGGCCACGCCTGGCACAGCTGGTTGTTGCGTGACCTGCCTCTGGAGCAGCGGGACTACCCCATGACCCTGGCGGAAACCGCCTCGCTGTTTGCCGAAACCCTGGTGCGCGACGCCCTGTTTGAGCGCAGCCAGGGGGTGAGCGAGCGGCGCATCATCGCCTCGATGGACGCCGACAGTGCCGCGGCGCTGCTGGTCGATGTCCCCGCGCGCTTTGATTTTGAGCTCTCCCTGGTGGCGGCCCGCCGCGAAGGCTATGTCGGGGCCAGTCAGCTAAGGAGCCTGATGAAATCGGCCATGGAGCAGTGGTATGGTGACAGCCTCAGCCGTCATGACGATCTGTTCTGGGCCAGCAAGGGTCATTTTTCCATTTCTGAGGTGGGCTTTTACAACTACCCCTATCTGTTCGGCTACCTGTTTGCCCTCAGTCTCTATGCCCAGAAGGTGCGGGAAGGGAGCGGCTTCGCCGAGACCTATCGCGCCCTGCTCACCGACACGGGCAGGATGAGCGCCGAAGATCTCATTGCCAAGCACCTGGGGGCGGACATCCGGGAGCCCGACTTCTGGCATGAGAGCCTGAATTACGTGGAGGAGGCGATCGTGCGCTTCGAGCGCTTGATCTGACTTCGCAATCCCTTGCCAATTGATGAGGGGCCGTGCCCGGCGGCGGCCCTGCTGCGGATAGCCTTTCCCTAACAATGTGTGTCAAAAGAGCCCACTCTGCACAGAGAGAAAAGATGAACCAAGAGAGCGTCTATCCCCAATGCTGGGACAATCAACACATCTATCCCGGTCTCGACAGCCTGGAGCTGGAGGCTGACTTGGCCCTGGCACGCCGCCGGCTCGGTGAGCTGGCCGATTTCATGGGCGAGTTGACGACGGCTTGTGAGGAACCCAGGGCGCGCCTGGCATTTCTGCGCAAGGTGCGCCAGCGCGCCCAGGGCATTCGCAACATCGGCTGGAACATTGCCGTGCTGGCCGCCAGTGCCGCCAGCCAGAATGCCCAGGATCCTCTGGCAAAAACCCAGGCTTCCCGTGCCCGCGCCCTTAATGCCGATTTGTTCAAGACGCTGGCTCCCATGGAGCAGTTGCTGCTCACCCTGCCGGACGCCGACTTCGACGCCCTGATGGCAGATGCCCTGCTCGGTGAAGAGGCATTTCGGTTGCGCCACGAGCGGCGGCTGGCCGATCGACGGCTGCCCGTTGTGGCGGAGCAATTGGTCATTGGTCTTAGCAGCGATGGTTTGCACGCCTGGGGCAACCTCTATAACGAATTGGCGGGCCGATTGCGACTGCGCGTCGAAGGTCGCGAGCTGGGGCTGGCTCAGGCCAGCAACCTGCTTAGCAGCGGGGATCGCGCTCTGCGCCAGCAAGCCCAGAGCGCCATCAGCCATGCCTGGGAGGGGGAGCAGGAGACGGTGGTCGCCATCCTCAATGCCATCAATGGCTGGCGTCTGGAACTGGCTCGCCAGCGAGGTGCCCAGTCCGGCCGTCCCCTGGATGCCTTGAGTCTCTCCTGCCACCAGAGCCGCATCGAGCGCGTCACCCTGGACGCCATGATGAACGCCAGCTATGAGCGACGCGAGCTGGGCCAGCGCGCGCTGGGCATGATGGGGCGTCGGCTTGGCATCAAACGGATGAGCGTCGCGGATCTGGCCGCCCCCGCTGTGGCGCGCCCGGGGCAGGGCATCCCCTTTGCCCAGGCCATCGACTGGATAGCCGAAGCCTTTGCCAGCTTCGACCCCGAGATGGGGGATTTTGCCCGCATGATGGCCGAGCGCGGCTGGATAGATGCGGCGCCGAGCCCGCATCGCCAGAGCGGTGCCTACTGCACCAAATTTGCCGATCCCGTGGAGCCGAGGGTCTTTCTCACCTACGAAGGCAGCATGAGAAATCTGGTGACCCTGGCCCATGAGCTGGGCCACGCCTGGCACAACTGGTTGCTGCGGGATTTGCCCATGAGCCAGCGCGCCTATCCCATGACATTGGCGGAGACGGCCTCCATCTTCGCCGAGACCCTGGTGCGCAGCGCCCTGTTCGAGCGTGCCGAGGAGGGGGATCGCGAGGCCATTGCCTGGATGGAGGCCGACAGCGCCGCCACCTTCCTGCTCAATATTCCGGCTCGCTTCGACTTCGAACAGGCTTTGGTGCGAGAGCGGGCTCAGGGTTATGTCGGCAGTGTCCGACTCAAGGCCTTGATGGATGACGCTTGGGGGCGCTGGTACGAGCAGAGCCTGGAGGAGTATTTCCCACTGTTCTGGGCCGCCAAGGGTCACTTCGCCATCCCGGGGCTCGGGTTTTACAACTACCCCTATCTGTTTGGCTACCTGTTCAGCCTGGGGGTCTATGGCCAGCTGATGGCGCGCAAGGGGGCAGGGGAGATCGGGGTGGCCCAGGCCTATCGCGCCCTGCTGCGCGACACGGGGCGCATGAGCGCCGAGGCGCTGGTGACAAAACATCTGGGGCTGGATATTCGCACCTCCGCTTTCTGGCAGCAGAGCCTGGACAGGGTCGAGGAGGCGGTGGACCGTTTTGCCGACGTGAGCCAGTGGCACGCCGAATCTGCAACTGACGTGACAAGGTCATCATGAAGGTGAGCTGACCGTGGGCGCTCAGCTCATCTGCACCGCCAGCTCCTGCTGGCAGGCGACGCGGTTGCGACCACGCCGCTTGGCGAGATAGAGGGCAAGATCGGCCTGCTTGAGCAGGTCGGAGAGAGATCTCCCCTGGCAGGCGGCCACCCCTATGCTGACGGTGACATGCAGCGGCCCCTGTTCGCTGTGCAGTGGCGTGGCGGCTATCTGGCTGCGCAGGTACTCGGCGCGGCCATGGGCATTGGCCAAGTCCTCCCCCGGCAGCAAGATGGCAAACTCCTCCCCCCCGACGCGGGCCAGACAGGCCTGTGCGCCCAGGTGGTTGCGAAAGATCTGTGCCAGGTGGCATAGCACCCTGTCGCCCACGTCGTGGCCGTGGCGATCGTTGACCTGCTTGAAGTGATCCACGTCGATGAGCAGCAGCGAGCGTGGCAGCGTGGTGAGCTCCTGCCATCGGGCTTCGAACCCGCGCCGGTTGAGGAGTTGGGTCAGGGTGTCGCGCACCGATAGCTCGTTGAGCTTGCGGGTGTTGCGCAATACCACCATGAAGAACTGCCCCAGCTGCAGGGCGATGGTGATGAGCCAGATCACCAGCAGTGCCGCTATGTTGTGGCTCGATTGGTAGACGAAATCCTGGGTCGGGATCGGCAGACTTTGCGCCATCAGGAGCCGCTCCCCCCAGGCCAGCATGGCGGCCAGCCCCAGCATGCAGATCAGCCAGCTCAGCGGCGTACCCACCTGTTGGCGCAAGGAGCGGGCCGAGTAGCAGATCATCAGGAAGCTGCTGACCCCGGAGAAGAGGGCGAGCAGCAGCAGACGCAGGCCCATGCGCTCTGGCGCAGGTCCTGCCCAGATGAGCAGCAAGACACCAAGCAGGGTCACCAGTGACCAGCGCCGCAGGGGAAAACGACCCTGATCAAAGCAGTAGGCCCGGCCCCACAACAGGGTGAAGCCACAGAGCACCAATACATCGGCGCCCGTGTAACTGAGCCAGGGGGGCAGGGTGCCGCGCTGGGCAAACAGTGCCAGGGCACCCGCCCAGCAGAGGGAGTAGGCTGCGCCGAGCAGGCCGGTAAGCCGTTCGCTGCGCACCAACCAGGCGGTCAGAGACCAGAGGATCCCATACAGTCCCATCTGGGCCGCCAGTAGCAGATAACTCAGAGCAATGGCGTTCACGCCGACCCCGTCCGTGGTTTTTTGTGTTTGAAGAATAGCAACTTATGACGGCAAGGCCGGACGCAGACGACGATGAGCGACGTGATCCAAAGCAAGAAAGCTGCATGTTTTGGTGGCGTGGGGCCCGTCTGCTGCGGTAGTTTCGATAGAACCGACACAGAGTCTGAGGTCTTACCATGATCATCTATCTGCATGGCTTTGATGCCACTAGCCTTGGCAATCATGAGAAAGTGCTGCAGTTGCAGTATATCGATGATGATGTGCGCTTCGTTCATTACAGCACCGTTCATCCCCGTCACGACATGAGTCACCTGCTCAAAGAGGTGAAGAAACAGCTCGACATGAGTTCGGATCCCAAACCCCTCATCTGTGGCGTTGGCCTCGGGGGGTACTGGAGCGAGCGGATCGGTTTCCTGTGCGGCATCAAGCAGGTCATCTTCAACCCTAACTTGCACCCCGAAATCAACATGGAAGGGCGCATCGACCGACCCGAGGAGTATCAGGATATAGGCACCAAATGTGTGTCAGAATTTCGTAATAAAAACTCAGGAAATTGCCTGTGCATCCTTTCCGTCCAGGATGAAGTGCGTAATAATGCGGACATTGAGCGTGAATTGAAGAATTATTACGACATCGTGTGGGATGAGAAAGAGAGTCACAAGTTCAAGAACATCTCTCACCACCTGCAGCGGATGAAGGCCTTCAAAGAGGCCTGAAACAGTCACGTCATGGATTCAACTTCAAGGGAGCCGCCGGCTCCCTTAGCTTTAAATAAGACTGAGGAAATTCACCATGACCAATATCGTTGTCGTCGGCGGCGGGGCTGGCGGACTGGAGCTGGCTACCAGTCTGGGCCGCAAGCTGGGCAAGAAGAACAAGGCGCAAGTAACTCTGGTGGACCGCAATCGCACCCACCTGTGGAAGCCTCTGTTGCACGAAGTGGCCACCGGCTCCATGGATGCGGGCATCGATGCCCTGAGCTACCAGTCCCATGCCAAAAACCACGGCTTTGACTTTCAGCTCGGCAGCCTGACCGCCATCAACCGTGATGAGAAGCGCATCGTGCTGTCCCCTATCCACGATGAGGATGGCGAGCTGGTGGTGCACGAGCGCGAGCTCTCCTACGACATCCTGGTCATGGCAATAGGTTCAGTTTCCAACGACTTCAACACCAAGGGGATCCGGGAGCACTGCATCTTCCTGGACAGCCCCTCCCAGGCACACCGCTTCCACGATCAGATGATGAACCGCTTCTTGCAGTTCGCGACTGAATACAAGGAAGGGGACAAGGTCAAGATTGCCATCGTCGGCGGCGGTGCCACCGGGGTTGAGCTCTCCGCCGAGCTCTACAACGCGGTCGAACAGCTCTATGCCTATGGCTTCAAGAATCTCACCACCGACAGCCTGAAGGTGAGCCTGGTCGAAGCGGGTCCGCGCATTCTGCCTGCCCTGCCAGAGCGTATCAGCGGCGCCGCCCATCAGGAGCTGGCCAAGCTGGGGGTGGATGTGCGCACCGGCACCATGATCACCGAAGCGACCAGCGAGGGGTTGCACACCAAGGATGGCGAACTTATCGAAGCGGATCTGATGGTATGGGCCGCGGGCATCAAGGCGCCGGACTTCATGAAGGATATCGCCGGGCTTGAGACCAACCGCATCAACCAGCTGGTGGTGCATCAGACCCTGCAGACCACCCGTGACGAAAACATCTTCGTGATCGGGGACTGTGCGGCTTGCCCGCAGCCCGATGGCAAGTTTGTGCCACCTCGCGCCCAGTCTGCCCACCAGATGGCGACCCAGGCTTACAAGAACATCCTGGCCAAGCTGGCAGGTGGCGAGCTGAAGCCCTATCTCTACCACGACCATGGCTCTCTGGTCTCCTTGAGCCGCTTCTCCACCGTGGGCAGCCTGATGGGCAACCTGATGCGCGGCTCCATGATGGTGGAGGGCTATATCGCCCGTCTGGTTTACATCTCCTTGTACCGGATGCACCAGGTCGCCCTGCACGGTTACATCAAGACCGGCCTCATCATGCTGGTGGGTCGCATCAACCGGGTACTGAGACCGACCTTGAAGTTGCACTGAGTCCCGTCGGAACTCGATGACGAAAGGGAGAGGCCGAGGCCTCTCCCTTTTTCATTGTGCGATCTGCATCCCTGCCCGGATCAGAAACGCTTGCTGTAGTTGACCGCAAAGAAATAGAGCGCGGGAGAGTCATAGCGACCGGAGAGGTGATCCTCCTGCACGCGGGCGCTGTCAATACGGGCATATTCAAAACCCGCCCCGATGGCATCTTGCTCGTTAAGAGCGTATTTGAAGCCTGTTCCCACCCTGAGGGTGTTGCCGCTTGGCAGCATGAGCGATGTATTGTCCTGATCCCTGTAGGCACTGGAGTCGAAGGCGAGACCCCCGTTCAAGGTCAGTTGGGGACTCAGGTTGTGCTGGAGCCCGAGGGCCAGGTGGTAGGTATCCTGATAAAGGTTTTTCGAGGCGTTGGCCTGATTAAAGACCGCGACCTGGTTGTTGTAGTCGCTCCAATCCTGCCAGCCGAGGTTGGCCATGATGGCCCAGTCAGGGGCGAGCTGATGATAGCCGCTGACCATCAACTGCTGGGGACTGTTGACCAGGCCGGAGAGGGGCAGGTCGACCGTGATGGCGGGCAGGCTGGGCCTGTTGATGGTCGTCTGGGTATTGATGTCGAAGTGATACTTGACCGGACTGCTATAGCCAAGGCCAACACGGGTACCTTGGTCAAACTCATACAAGAGCCCCAGTTTGGCATTGAGGGCCCAATCGCTGTCATCGAGCTTGCTCCCGCCCTGGGGCGTATCGCGCTTGAGGGAAAACAGGCCATAGTTGATGCCAAGGGCGGCGCCGAGCGACCAGTGTTCATCGACGCGGTAGGCCACTGACGGTTGCAGGGTCAGGGCAATCAACGTGGCCTCCTTGACCAGCTGCTTGCCTGCCCAGTCACCAAAATCCAGCCCCAGCCCGAAGTTGCCGTAGGTGGCAAAGCCCAAGGACCAGCGATCATCTATCTGCTGACTGTAATAGAAAGACGCGGCAGGAAACCAGCCGATCACCGTATCCACATCCTCTTGCGTCGGGTCATCGAGATCGTAAGGTGCATCCCCATAGAGCAACTGACCGGCGACCGTCAGGTGGCGTCCCTTGAGATGGCTCAATCCTGCCGGATTCATGAACTGTACTGCCGCATCCTGAGCCCTCGCCGCCATGCCGGCGGAGGCCAGACCGAGATCGTCCGTGCCCGTTTCGTACAAATAGAGGCCACCGGCCTGGCAGGGGATGGTCACCAGCAGGCACAGGGGCAGCAGCAATGTATGTTGTTTCATGTATGTCCCTTCTGAAACAAAGCCAGCCGGGGCGTCGCGAACCAGCGACCCGGGCAGACAGGATCTGAATGAAGGCCAATCAATGGCGCCGCATGATTATAGATAGAGATTTGACAGGGTAATCAAGTGGTTGCTTTTGTGTGACCTGGATAACCCTCTTGCCGCTCATTCGGGGGGCACAGGGTTACCTCGTCAACCATTGCCTGTTAGGCTGTAGCGGCATTCATGCCGCGCGCATTCCACCCACTCAATCAGCTCAACAAGGAGACGTCATGATCCTCTCAACTACCCCTACCCTGGAAGGCAAGGTCATTCGCGAGTATCGCGGCATCGTCGTCGGTGAGGCGATCCTCGGCGCCAACGTGTTCAAGGACTTGTTTGCCGGCATACGCGACATCATAGGCGGACGTTCCGGCGCCTATGAAAAAGAGCTGGCCCGGGCCCGGGAGATCGCCTTCGACGAGCTCAAGGAGCGCGCCGCCGCCCTTGGCGCCAATGCGGTGGTCGGCATCGATCTCGACTATGAAGTGGTCGGTCAGAACGGCAGCATGTTGATGGTGAGCGTCAGCGGCACCGCTGTCGTGATCTGATGAGCCCCATTTTCCCTCCCAGACTCAAGCGTGGCGACTGCATCGGCTTCTTTTCACCCTCGAGCGCGGCAACCGTCTGGGCGCCGACCCGCTTCGCCCGTGCCAGGGAGTATCTTGAGGGGCAGGGCTTTTTGCTCAAGGCGGGCTCGCTCACCGGCCAGCGGGATCACTGGCGCGCCGGCACCATAGCGGCGAGAGCCGATGAGCTCAATGCGCTGATCCGCGACCCGCAGGTGCGCGCAATCATGTCGGTCATCGGCGGCAGCAACTCCAATTCTCTGCTGCCCTATCTCGATTACGAGGCGCTGCGCCGGGATCCCAAGATAATCATCGGTTACTCGGATGTGACGGCGCTGCTGCTCGGTATTCAGGCCAGGACAGGGCTGGTCACCTTCTATGGCCCGGCCCTGGTCGCCTCCTTTGGCGAGTTGCCCCCGCTGGTGGACGAGACGCTGGCGGCGTTTCTGGCGATCTGCGGTGCGCAAACTTCCTCCTTGCCCTATCTACTGCCAACCCCGGCCCTCTGGAGCGAAGAGCGACTCGATTGGGAAAACCAGCACCGTGCCAAGCAGTGCCGGCCCAACCAGCTGATCTCGGTGGGTACTGGTCGGGTACGTGGTCGGCTGATAGGGGGCAATCTCAATACCATGGCGGGCATTTGGGGCTCCCCCTATATGCCTGCCATCGAGGAGGGGGACATCTTGTTGCTCGAGGACAGCCTCAAATCTGCCGAGACGGTGGAGCGTAGTTTCGCCCACCTCAAGCTGTGCGGCATCTTCAATCGGATTGGCGCTTTATTGCTTGGCAAACACGAGGGTTTCAACGATCAGGGGAGCGGCAAGGGCCCCCTCGACATTCTGCTGGAGGTGATTGGCGAGCCGAGCTTCCCCATCTTGGCGGAGTTTGACTGTGCCCATACCCACCCCATGCTGACGCTGCCTCTGGGCGTTCAGGCCGAGCTGGACCTTGACCGCCAGCAGTTGCGCCTGCTTGAGCCCTGGTGGTGTTGAGCACGTTTTATCCTATGAAGAGGCCGCCTGACAGGGCGGCCTCTTGTTTGAGGGCGCGCCCAACCACACTCGCGCAGTGAGAGTTCGCTCTTGGCAACGGCGCCGGTCGTCAGGGCAGGCTGTCCGGGCGGAAGCTCTCGCGGATCTGCGGCACCAGGGGGGCGGCCTTGAACCCCTTCTCTTCCCCCAATACCGGGTGGAGCAGCGGCTTGTCGGCCAGCGGCGTGAGATCCCCGGCCAGCAGGGACCGGGTCGCCTGACCCATTTGATAGAGCTGACGCACGGCGCCAAACTGCTGCTCGAGAGCGATGCTGCCATCGTTGCGGGTGAAGGCCATCATGGGGATCTGGTAGTTGGCATCCCGGGGGGCTTGCTTGCCATGAATACCCTTGCTCGCCGACATCAGGAAGGGCTGATGATCGCCAAAGGCGAGCACCAGATAACGCTTGTCACTCCCATCGAGCGCCTTGAGCAGGTATTCGAGGGAAGCCATGGCATCGACCACCCCGGTGTAGTAGGTATTGAGCAGCTGGCGCTGGGCCGGGCTCATGTCCGGGCAGGCTTTGTCGAGCTCCTGGGCCAGATAGCGGGCCGCATCGAAGGGGCCATGACCCTGCATGGTGACCGCATAGGCAAACAGCGGCTGGCTGTCTTGTTCGCTGCGTGTGAGCAAATGATTGACCAGGGCATGGTCCGAGACATAGAGCCCCTTGTGCTCCAGGCTGGTGAAACGATCGACAAACCAGCGCTCCTCATAGCCAAGCGCAGGAATGGCCTTCTCCCGCCCCCAGAACTTCTCGGTATAGGGGTGGGCGAACAGGGTGCGATAGCCGCTCGCTTTGGCGGTCTGGGCCAGGCCCGGCACGCTGTCACGCATGTAGTAGTAAGGCACTATGCCCTGCTTGAGCAGGCCGACCGGCAAGCCGGTATTCATTTCGAACTCCGCCAGTACCGTCATGCCGCCTGTGGTGGGGGAGCGGATGGTCTTGTGCCACTGCTGCACGCTGGCGGGCAGGTTCAGGGTGGGGGCAGGGGCACAGATGTTGGCCTGCCAGTCGAGCCAGAGCGATTCGTATTGCAGCACTATCACCAGATCCCAGCGTGGCGCTGTTGGATTGGGCAGCTTGCTGAGCTGCGGGGTGAGATCATTGGCCTGCAACGGATAGCGGAAGATATTGCCGCTTTGCAGCATCTCGTTGACCAGATTGAAGAGGTAGAGGCCGGGGCCCGAGCGGATGATGTCCCTGTGATAGTTGACCGCCCTGTCCACGTAGCGGATGTTGGCACCGAGCAGCAGGTTGCCCGCCTGGGTTGCGAACACGCACAGGGCGAAGAAGGCGACGGTGGCGGCCAGGGCGCGCAGCACCCAACGCGACAGGGCGAAATACCAGCAGAGCCCAATCAGGACCAGGCCTATCGCCCAGGGCAGCACAGGGTGTTGCTCGGTCAGGATCCGGGCAAGGGCCAGCAGATTGCCAAGGTCGTCACCGCCAAGGGGGACGCCATAGATGGCAATTTTCATGAAATTGGCGAGCAGTCCCACGGCGCACAGCAGGGTGAAAATCAGTCCCATATAGAGATTGAAACCGGCCAGGGCGCAGAGTCCCCAGCCAAATACCATGCTGCCCCATGCCAGGTAATAGTGCTCCGGCCTGAAGCCGGACCAGAGCAGGAACTCGCCAACCCGGAACACCACGAAGCCATGGAGCAACACGAAGGTGAGGTTGCCGAGCAGCAGGCAGCCGAGCAGGCGCCATGTCAGGTTCTTGCGCAGCAAGGGCAGGCAGATGCGCAAGATGGCGGCGCAGATCAGCAGCACCAGCCCCAGGCTTATCAGCAGGTAGCTGAGATTGAAGCCCTGCTCCGGCAGGGGTTGCAAGATCTGGCGAAACTCACCGCTATCCTCCCTGTCCGCCAGCAACAGGCCGACCCTCAGCTGATAGTGATTAGACAAGGCATCGTCCGGCGCCCTGAGCGTGCTGTTGATATCGAGAGTACAGCCCTGCTTGCCACACTTTTGTCTCTTGTCGGCCCGCTGGCTCAGTTGGTCGATGCGCTGCCCCTGCTCGCCGAGCAGCTCGACCAGTACCCGGTCACCGGCTTGCAGCGGCTTTCTCAGCTGCCACTGGCTGTGCACCACCAGATAGAGTCCGCGATTATCACTCTTGTAGAGCAGGGAGTGGCGCACCAGGGTGGCGATGGGGTTGTCGGCCGGGCCCAGAATCAAGGGCGCGGCCGGGCTCAGCAGATTGGCCGGACCTAACTTTGGCAGCAACAGGGTAAACAGCAGCAGCACAAACAGCAGTGCCAGCGTCAGGGCTGGCAGCAGGGAAACCCGTGGCGAATGGCGGCCGGGGGGAGACAAAGACATAAGGGCTCATCCTTTGAGCGTGGCGAGGCAGACTTGGCTTGTGTTAATTTTGACCCGATGGTGCTGGGCTTGTTCCAGCTTGTCAATTTAATGACAGATAAATGAATTAATGCTGAAGCCTGGATGGCGCTTGTGTGATCGGGGTCCGCTGGCGACAGCTCTTTCTGTGATGAAAGCGGCATCATGAGTGCAAGGGGCTGGCGAGCCGAGCACAGAGCTGTCTACTCTCTCAATAACGATGGGAGAGGCTGCAATGAATCCTAAGGTTGTTGGACGTCAGGCGAGACTGCTGCAGATGTTGCAGCGTGATGAAGAGATCCAGATCGGTCGTGAGCGCGATTGCCCTCTGACCCTCGCGCAGTTGCAAAGTCTGCACGAGGGGCACCCTGCCGTACTCGAGGTCCATAACAGCGGCCTCACCGCCCAGGTACTCCACCTCAAGGTCGAGGGGCATCACTGGTGCCTCAAGCGCCGTCTTCCCGAGTCGCGAGTGGCCAACATAGATGGTCAGACCGCCTTTCTCACCGAGCTGGAGCGCAGACGGGAGATAGAAGCCCTGCGCGAACAGCACCCCACTCTCTTGGCCAATGTGGTCTGTACCAGCTTTGGCTCGGCCCGGGCCGGCATACTGCTCTCCCCCTGGTTGCGCGGCGAGCCGGTGCAGCAGCTCAATGAACGCAATCTGGCCCAGATGCTGGCGGTGCAGGGCGAACTGGCGCGCTGGGGCTGGTTTGACTGGGATCCGAGCCCGGGCAACCTGCTCGATGACGGCCAGCAGATCAGCGTGTTCGATTTCGGCTATATGTGGCCCTTCGACCCCCGTTTCGAGTTCAACTCCAATGGCCTGTGCGACGCGCAGTTTCATGTGGTGGAGCGGCTCGAGACCCGTACCCTGTCAGGGCTCTGGCTCGGGGTCGCCAATCCGTTGCCGCAATTTGCCTACTGGCGCGGCCTGACTCTGGCCTGGGCCGAACAGGAGTTGGCCCGCCTTGGCCGGGAGGGGGCTTGCGAGGCGGTGCTCGCGCGACTGGCTGCCCTTGGCGAGGAGTGGCGCATCGCCCTGGCGAGCGAGGAGGGGCTGGCGGCCAACTGGCTCAAGGACATGTACCGCAGTCATTGGCTGGACGTCCAAGACGACCTCAGTGGCCAGAGCTGTACCCTGCTGACCCTCAAGCGCCTCGATTGGCTGGAGCATGCTCTGGGCCACTGTTATGAGGAGCTGCTTGCCGGGGGCACTCAGGTCAGCCAGAGCCAGAGTGAGCTGCTCGCCCTGCTGGCGAGCCAGCGCGAGCAGGCCAAGGGCTGGCAGCTCGCCCCTGAGCGGGTGTGAGTCACAGCGTGACACCGCCCATCTGAGGCGCTGGCCACAAACAACAAGGGCGCCTGATGGCGCCCTTGTTGTCGTCAAGCCTAGGTGGCTCAGTCGAGCAGCTCCTGGTGCAGGCGATTCACTATCTGGTTTGCCTCGCCCTCGTTGACCAGGAAGCAGAGGTTATGGGCACTGGCGCCGTAACAGATCATGCGAATATTGTGATCGCGCATGGCGTCGAACACCCGGCTGCCGACCCCGGTTGCCTCGCTCATCCGATTGCCGATGAGGGCCACCAGGGCGAGTCCCGTCTCTACCTTCACCTTGCACAGCTGACCTAGCTCGGCCAATACCTTGTCGCCGAGCACAGGCTCGCCGTTGCTCTGGCTGCCGGTGTGATCCAGGGTGAGCGACACGCTCACCTCCGAGGTGGTGATGAGATCCACCGAGATGCGGTGACGGGCGAGTATGCCGAACACCTCGGCCAGGAAGCCGTAGGCGTGGAACATGTTGAGGCTGTGCAGGGTCACCAGCACCTGCTGGCGGCGCAGGGCCACGGCGCGAAACAGCGGGCTGCTCTGGGTGCTGGCGCGGATCCAGGTGCCACCGGCCTGGGGATCCTTGCTCGAGCCGACAAACACCGGAATGTCCTGGCGCACCGCAGGCTGCAGGGTGGAGGGGTGCAGTACCTTGGCGCCGAAGGTCGCCATCTCGGCCGCCTCCGAGAAGCTTATCTCGGGAATGGGACGAGCGCGGGTCACCAGACGCGGATCCGTGGTGTAGATGCCGGGTACATCGGTCCAGATCTCGATGGTGGCGGCGTCCAGGGCCTCGGCAAAGAGGGCTGCGCTGTAGTCCGAGCCGCCCCGGCCGAGGGTGGTGGTGCGGCCATCGCCGTCGGCGCCGATAAAGCCCTGGGTGATGATCAGGGTGTCGCCGAGCAGGGGCGCCAGCGCTTGCTGGCACAGAACGCGACTCGCGCCAAGATCAACGCTTGCCTTGCCAAAGCGGCTGTCGGTGCGCAGCAGTTGGCGTGCATCCTGCCACTGGGCCTTGACGCCGCGCTGGCACAATAGCTCGGTAAAGAGGCGGGTTGACATGAGTTCGCCGCAGGCGATGAGACGATCGGCCAATTCTGCATCTGTCTGCTGGGTGGCTTGCAGCGCCATCTTGCGAATGTCGCCGAGCAGGCCATGGATGATGGCAGAGGCTTCGCTCGGCTGGCCGAGGTCTTGCAATATGCTCTGCTGAATGTCGGCCAATTTGCCGAGTTGCGCCTCGCGCTCCCCTTCATCGAGCTCGCCCTGGGCCAGGGCGACCAGCAGGTTGGTCACGCCAGAGCTGGCACTCAGCACCACCAAGCGGGTTGCCGGGTTGGCCAGCACTATGTTGGCGCAGTTGTTCATGGCGGCGGCATTGGCGACGCTGGTTCCGCCAAACTTGGCGACATTGAAAGGGTTCATTGCATGCTCCTGTCTAAATATCAAAAATCCGGATCCGTGGGGGAAATAGACAGGGGAGGGCAGAAAATGGCAGGAATAGCAAAGGATCCCGGCCAGAAGCGCTCCACCTGTAGAACCCATCCAGTACCCGACCAGAGTCTGGCGCGGGTATTGGATAGACACTACCGATGACAACCCGGGGGATTCAGCCCCCGTAGCCGATGATGAGGAGACCAGTCTCCTGCACCATCTCGGCGCTGCTCCCCCTCAATCGGCATCATAGGACGCTGGTGTCCTGCTCCGATCTACCTGGGCAACGCTCCTCTTCTGGCTCCATCCGCTGGGGATGGAGTGCAATTAGAAATAACCCGCGTTGGATTGCACTGTCAATCGAGTTTCGAAAAAAGTTCAATCTCCTGTCGAAGGCAGCACAAAATCAACAGCTTAAAAAATAGTCTTCGACAAAACCTTGGAACGACGCTGCCAGTTGTAGAGCCGCTGACGCTCCACCGGCAGGGCCTCGACCTCCAGAGGCTCGAAACCGCGCTCCCGAAACCAGTGGATGGAGCGGGTGGTCAGCACGAACAGCTGGCGGATGCCGAGGCGCTTGGCACGTTCAGCCACCTTGGCGACCAGCTGATCCCCCCGGTTGGAGTTGCGATACTCGGGATGAATGGCCACACAGGCCATCTCGGCCATGGCCTCTTCCATGAAGCAGTAGAGGGCGGCGCAGCCGATGATGAGGCCGTCACGCTCTATGATGGTGAACTTGTCGATCTCCATCTCCAGCTGCTCGCGGGAGCGACGCACCAGGATCCCGTCCTCTTCCAGCGGGCGTATGAGGTCCAGAATGCCGCCAATGTCCTCTATGGTGGCGGCGCGGGCCTGCTCGGCGCTCTCGCGAACTATCTGGGTGCCAAGACCCTCGCGACTGAACAGCTCCTGCAGCATGGCGCCATCTTCCTGGTAGCTGACCAGGTGAGAGCGGGGCACTCCGCCGCGACAGGAGGCGATGGCCGCTCTCAGATAGCGAGCCGTGCCGGACATCTCCTCACCCGCCTGCTCCAGCTCAATCAGGTACTCCTCAGCCTGCTCGGGGAAGAGCTCGGAGACCGCTTGGCCATGGCGGTCCATGACCCCCTGGCTTGAGCTGAAACAGATCAGCTTGTCGGCTTTGAGATCCACGGCGATGCGGCGGGCCACCTCTTCGGAGGTGAGATTGAAGCTCTCGCCGGTGACCGAACAGCCGATGGGGGAGATGAGTACCAGGTTCTGTTGATCGAGTTGGCGAACGATCCCCTCCACATCGATGCGGCGCACCCGGCCACTGTGGCAGTAGTCGACCCCGTCATCGACCCCCAGCGGCTGGGCCGTGACGAAGTTGCCACTCACCACGCTTATCCGGGCGCCCTGCATGGGGGTGTTGGCCAAGCCCATGGAGAGTTTGGCGGTGATGTCGAACTGCATACCGCCACTGACTTGCTTGATGAGGGCGAAGCTCTGATCGTCCGTGACCCTGATCCGCTTGTGGTACTGGGCCTCTATGTTGGCGCGGGCCAGGGCCTCATCATTCTGGGGGCGGGCACCGAATACCAGCACGAGGCGGATCCCGAGGGTCTGCAACAGGGCGATGTCACTGACAATGTTGGCAAAGTTGGGATGAGCGACCGACTCGCCGCCCATCATGAGCACAAAGGTGGCACCCCTGTGTACGTTGACATAGGGGGTGGATTGCCGAAAGGCATGGACCAGGCTGGGTTCACGTTCGCGCACTCGAGATACATCCATAAAAAAACAGTAATGGGCCCAATATATGAAAATAAATTCACAAATCAAGACTAAATATTGATTTGGCGCGATTTATTGCCCGTACAGGGGCGGGGCCGAGTCTGGGGACATGAGATGAGAGGAGCAGGATGGGCGCCAAGGAGAGTGGCCATGGAGGCGAGGGCGGTTGATCCAAACGGGCAAACTCCTTATCTTCACAGCTCTTGCCGATGTCAGGGACGGGCGACGTGCCAGCGGCGCGGGCCTGCCTCGCTATTTAAGGATGAACAGATGGAACAGATGTTGTCAGCCGATCAGGCCCTGCCGGGCCGCGATGAAGCCATGGTGATTGGTCAGGTGCACGCGGTCAATGGTCACCCGACCCAAGGCCCCTGGCCCCAGGGTCTGGCGCAGGCCTGGTTTGGCATGGGTTGCTTTTGGGGTGTCGAGCGTCTGTTTTGGCAGCAGCCAGGCATTTATTCGAGCACGGCCGGCTATCAGGGGGGGCATACCCCCAACCCGACCTACAAAGAGGTGTGCAGCGGCCAGACCGGTCATGCCGAGACGGTGCAACTGGTGTTCGATCCGGCGCAGATAAGCTATCAGGATCTGCTGCGTCTGTTCTGGGAGCATCATGATCCGGCCCAGGGCATGCGCCAGGGCGGGGATGTGGGCAGCCAGTATAGATCCGTCATCTTCTATGCCGATGAGCAGCAAAAGGCTCTGGCCGAGGCGAGCCTGTCCGCCTATCAGGATGCCATGGTGGCAAGCGGTGATACGCGCACCATCACCACCCAGATAGTGCCCCTGGCCCCTTACTACTATGCCGAGGATTATCATCAGCAATATCTGCATAAAAATCCGGAAGGCTATTGCGGCCTCGGTGGCATAGGTGTCTGCCTGCCGCCAAGCTTGGCGCGCTAACGAGCCGATTGTTTCCTTTCGGAACTTGTTGTCAGGGGTTGCAAAAAAGTTGAAATAAAGTGCAGAAAAGAAGGAACTTGCGAGCAGGGCAGTGGACTAACTAGATAGCAGCCAAGGATGGCCGCGATGCCAGACACATGATGAGCCTCCCAACCATGATAGCAAGCAGGGCCGCCCTCCAGGGGCGGCCCTTCTCATTTCTGCTGATCAATCAATGTCTTGTGAAGCATGTATCGGTCAAGCCTCCTTGGGTAAGGGGCGAAGGGAGATGAGAGATTCCCTGACATGTGACCCCCTCAGCGCGTCGGGGTCAGTTGATGGCGCTGTCGAACAGGTTCTTGATGAGATCAATAAATTCGTTCAAGAAAGCAAGTTGCGGCTCGGTCGGGGCCTGCAACCAGACGGCAGAGAGCACCTCTTCCAGATCGGCGACCACGGCATCGGCCTCCTGCATCATCACGAACCGCAATTCGGCATCGAGCTGGGGGTTCTGCTCGCACAGCGCCATCAGGCTGCTGGCGACTCGCTCGCTGACCAGATCCTCTATGGTCAGGCTCCCATGCCCCTGCTGGTGGCTCTCGAACAGGTTGAGCCGTTCAACTAAATACTCAATCAGCGCTATATAACCATCACTCTCAACCACCATGGGGTCTCTACCTCATCGAAAAAATCAGGGCGTATTTTAGTGGTCAGGCTCAGCTTGGCAAGCTCGTCCGCGCAAGTTCATCACTGTAAGTTCAAGTGCAGGCGATGGCGGGTGAAGCTGACGCCGCCCCGGCTTACCTGCTCCAATCCGTCCAGCTCAAAACCGTGGCGCAGGAACAGCGGGTAGCTGAACAGGCTCGCCTCGGTGTCGATCCAGGTCAGACCCAAGGCCCTGGCCTCTTGTACCAGGCGGCGGATGAGCAGGCTGGCCAGCCCCTGCCTGCTCAGCTCAGGCGCCACATAGAGCAGGCCGAGATGGCCATCCGGGCTCAAGGTAATGAAGCCAAGCAGCGCGTCACCCTGCGCCAGCACCCAGCCGTAATGCATCTGCAACTGGTCGGCAAAGCCCGGATGCTGTCCCCCCCGCGCCCACTGCTCAACCTGCTCCGGGCTGTAGTGCTCGGGGCCAAGCTCGCGCACAGTGCGCTCGAACAGCGCTGCGAGGCGCGGGATGTGGGCGGTGCAAAGTGGCACGCAGTGCAGGATATCTGCCTCTTGGCTGCCTGATGATGGTTGCGATGCCGTCATGGTTTCACCGCCTGGGGCCGCTTGGCCTTGGGCAGCCCGGCGATGACCCGCTCATAGGAGTGCAGGATCCAGCCCTGCCAGAGCGCCTCGTCCAGCTGACTGTCCAGGGTCACCGTATTCCAGTGCTGCTTGTTCATGTGCCAGCCGGGTTTGACTTGCGGGTGGATCTCGCGCAGCAAGAGCGCGAGCTCAGGCGCGCATTTCAAGTTGATGGAGAGAGGTTCGGCCTGCCAGTTGACCAGGGCATACATCTTGCCCGCGATACGATAGACCAGGATCTCCGGGCCGAAGGGGGTGTCCTCCTGAGTGCCGGGCAGGCTCAGCAGGAAGTCTCTCAGGGTGGTCAGATTCATATCGGGCTCCGGTGAGGCCTGCGCGGGGTGAGGCTTCCCCGCGCGAGCAGATCTGATAAGATGCGCGCCAGTATAACCAGCGCGAGAGGCCACGTCAGATGTTGTATCACAAGACCTTTGAACTGGGCCCCGAACATGACTGGGTCGTATTCGTGCACGGCGCCGGTGGCAGCTCCAATATCTGGTTCAAGCAGCTCAAAGCGTATCGGGCGCACTTCAATGTGCTGCTGCTTGACCTGCGCGGCCATGGCCAATCCCACCAGTTGCAGCAAGTGGTAAAGGGTCAATACAGCTTTAGAGCCGTGACCGAAGACATACTGCGCCTGCTCGATCACCTGCGCATTCCCTCCGCCCACTTTGTCGGCATCTCCCTTGGCACCATCCTCATTCGCCATCTGGCGGAGATCGGCCCCGAGCGGGTCAAGAGCATGGTGCTCGGCGGCGCCATACTGCGCCTCGACATTCGCTCCCGGGTGCTGGTGCAGCTCGGCCGGGTCGGCCAGCACATCCTGCCCTACATGTGGCTCTACCGCTTGTTCGCCTTCATCATCATGCCGCGCCAGCACCATCAGGAGTCCCGCAACCTGTTCGTGCGCGAGGCGCGCAAGCTGTGCCAGAAGGAGTTCAAACGCTGGTTCCGCCTCGCCGCCGAGGTGAACCCTCTTATGCGTTATTTTCGCGAGCGCGCCCTGGCGATCCCGACCCTCTACCTGATGGGGGAGGAGGATCACATGTTCCTCGCCCCGGTGCGCGAGCAGGTGGCCCGCGACCCCTACAGCCAACTCGAGATCATTGAAGCCTGCGGCCATGTCTGCAACGTGGAGCAGCCGGAGCACTTTAACCGCCAGTCGTTGGCGTTTTTGTCCAGTCAGATGGCTGCGGAGCCTAACGGGGAGATGATGGTTTGATTATTAAATCCATGATCGCCAGAATACGCTTCGTTATTATCATCTACAGCTCTGCACCTAAACCTTAAACATCATCTTTCATTAAGGCTGATTTATACTCATCGAATAGTTTCTTGAAGGTCATGGCAGATTCAGGTTTACTGAACATGTATACCTCATTCAAACCTGATTTAGATTTAAGGTGAAGTTCACCATAACGAACAATAGGGATTTGATAGTTGTCAGTGAAACGCTTATCTCTGCTTCCATCTTTATTAGATTTTTCCCATGCATAATCAACTATATTTGAATCTAGAGGCACTTTTTCACTCTCAATGAAATTTACAAATGAGAAATCGATAGTCACATGTTGTATGTCAATTAGAGCAATATCATGGCTGCTTTCCATAAGTATAAATTGTGGATAGATATGTAAGTCATCACCATTGGCATTTCCGAAGTTAAGCGCCTGATAGTCACAGAGTATTTTTGAGCTATCTGATAGAGTTAACCTCACTTCCTTTCTCTCTATAACATTATCGGCTGCCGTTCTTTCAACGACTCGATCAGTCCTTCTAGACGTTGTGACATCCCACGCTTTATCTATAGATGCTAAGTTATTGAACTGATAACCTAGTGAACCAAATATGCTTTCAAGCTTATCTGATATTTTTATTTCAAGTCTCAGTTGGTGATTTTTAATTTCGCAATCTAATTTCTTTGATTTTTCTCTTAGAGTAAATAAGGCTTCTTTTTTTGATGACATGTTTCTTTTAAAGAAAAGCCTAGCTGGAAACCAATCAATCCATACTAGACTGGATTCTATGCTCTCAATCTTTCTGGTTATATCGAAAAAGCTTTCTTGTAACTTACTTTTCTCTTTGTCTATGTTATGCAATATATCTTTTAATTCAATCAGGTTTTGAGAAGATAACTTACCTACTGCTTTGCTATTAAAGTAAACCTTATCTAAGTCAATCATATATTCTCACATGGTAAAATATTAAAAGTGGAGAGTAAGGCATATTGCATTAGGTTGTTTATATATTTAAAACCCCAGAACCTCATATAAAGCTGAGCCCAGTAGATTCGATGAGTGAAACGCAGTCGGGCTTGCGCAAACTTTTCCTAATTTTTGCAAGCCAATGGCAAAAATAAGATTTAATAAAGCTATAAAGGGCCCAGTTGGAAATGGTATCAAGTACTCGTCAGCCTGTTGAGTGAAATTTAACCCAAGGTATAGAATTTAAATGATTCTTTGAAGCCGATCAGATTTCAAGGTCTCAATACCCCGTCATCTCCAGATAGCCCAGCCCCTTGGCATCTCCCCCCACAGTGACAGCCCCCTCCCAGTAGTCAAAGCGGCCGGTCATGGCCTGATTGGGTTGGCGCGCCTTGATAACGAGGTTCAGATCGGCGGCCTTAAGTTGCCACTCGACGGGGTAGTCATGCCCCTTGGGGCCTCGCCAGGTTTTACCGGGGGTGAGGACGATGGATTCGGGGGAGAGCACCCGGCTGCTGCCGTCCCGCTCAATCAGTATGCCATAGCGGTTCTCGGGCTCGGGGCGGCCCGCTTTGGTGCGCAGGCGAAACAGCATCAGCTCGCGACCATCGGCAAGTTGCAGCGAGAACCAGTCCCAGCCCGATTGCCACTGGGCCAATACCGAGCTGCTCCATTCGTGATCAAACCAGCCTTGCCCCGTCACGATGCGAGCCTCTCCATCGAGGGTCAGGGTGCCGGTCAGCGCCAGTCGGGGGTAGGAGTAGTAGAGGGAGGCGTTGCCCGGGCTTTTTTCGCTGTAGCCCTCTTTGCCCTGCAATACCAGGGGTTTGAAGGCGCTGACCTGCAATGCGAGCTGGCCAATCTTGCTATCGACCCTGAGGGTTGCCGGAAAGAGATCGGCCCCTCGGGTGGCCGCGGGGGAGCGCAGCGACCACTCCCTGAGCCAATACTCCCCCTTGCTGGCGCCCGCGAGCCCCGGCCCCTGACGGCTGCTGCGCTCATCTTGCCGATGGCGGCCAGTGGCCAGATCCGTAATGGCAAACTGCGCGAGCCAGAGTTGGGGGCTGAGCCAGGGGTTGCTGCTGGCCCCCCCGCTGTTGACTGACATGGTTTGGCGCGAGATGCCGCGGCGAAACAGCGTCCATTGCAGGCCATATTCGCGCCCCTGTTCATCTTTGAGGTGGCCGGTGAGATACCACCACTCGGAGCGGTAGTCGGGGTGGGCGCCGTGATCCCGGGGCAGTTGCACGCTATCCCCCGGTTTGACTTTGAGCGCGCCATCCTCTTGTGCGCCGAGCACCTCCCTTAACGGATCGGCCCGGACGGGGCTTGGGGCCAATGACCCCAGCCAGAGCGCCATCAGGGCTGAGCCAAGCCGCTTGCTCACCGATTTTATGAGCCCTGCCAGCGGCTGTGCCTGGCGGGTCTTGGGCAGTTGGCTCTTCTCGCCGCCAGCGGGTGTCATTAGCCTGCGGGGCTGATTCATAGGGCTCTCCTGCCGTCTGTGAGTGCGATGAGTAGAGGCTGGTTCATATGGCCTTCCTTGCCACCCGCGATGAGTCGGCCTGCACCGAGGGACTTGTTCATATGGTCTTCCTTGCCACCCGCGATGAGTCGGCCTGCGCCGAGGGAGTTGTTCATATGGCCTTCCTTGCCGCCCGCGATGAGTCGGCCTGCGCCGAGGGAGTTGTTCATATGGCCTTCTTTGCCACCCGCGATGAGTCGGCCTGCGCCGAGGGAGTTGTTCATATGGCCTTCCTTGCTGCCAGCCAGGCGGCCAGGGCTGAGGTAAGCGGTGCCATCAGCAGGGCGGTGGCGGCGTGCAGGGGGGCGGGCTCGAAGCGCAAGGTCCAGCCAAAGGCGCGGGGGTTGACCACCTCAATCAAGATCCAGGCCAGGCCATAGCCCACCGGCAGCGCCAGCAGGGCGGTGAGCAGGCCAAGGCCCGCCCCTTGCAAGATGAGCAAACGGCGGCAGCGGGCGGCGGTGAAACCCAGGCTTTGCAGGGTGTGGAACTCGCGAGCGCGCGCCAGCCCCAACACCATGAGGGCAGAGGCGATACCAATAAAGGCGATCCCCAGGATCAGCAACTTGAGCAGTTCGGTCACCACAAAGGTCTGATCAAACACCTTGAGCGCGGCCCGGTGAATGGCGGGAGCGGCCACCAGGTTGGCGCCGGGGGCCAGGATGCGCAGCTGCTGGCTAAGGGCATCAGGCTGGGCGCTGAACAGCGCCAGGGATTGCACCTGGCCCTGCTCGAAGGGGAGCAGCAGTTGGCCCTTGTCACTGCTGTAGTCGCGATAGATGCCGCTTATCTGCACCATCCTGGGCCCGCTTGGGGTGTCGACTCGCAACCGCTCGCCGAGGCTGGCGGCAAAGTGGTTGGCGAAGGGCTCGCTGGCCAGTACCTGATGTGCCTTTGTGGGCCAGCTGCCCGCCAGCAGGGGATAGGCTTGCCTGATGGGAGGGATCAGGTCCATCTCCACCCACTCGATAGCCTGGCTGCCGATGTGGGCCTGGTTGGTGCTGCGCCGGGATAACTGAGCCAGCTCGGGCAGGGCCTGAATGCGGGCCAGTTCATCTGCATCAAACCAGCCGCGCTCTCCCGGGCCCCGGGCGGGGGGACTGACATAGAGATCCGCCACCAGCCGCTGGCCGAGCCAGAGCTCCACGCTGGTGCGAAAGCTCGACACCATGACCCCGATGCCGATGGCGGCGGCAATGGCCAGTTGCAGGGCCATCAGGGCGATGGCGGTGCGGTTCAGGTGATAGCGGGTCTCGGCCAGGGCCAGACGTAGGGCAAGAGGCCAGGGGGGGGAGCGATGGTTGGCGCGATGGCTGATGAGCGCAAGCAGCCAGCGCAGCCCCTCGGGCAGCCAGAGGGCCATGGCCAGCAACCAGGCCGCCGCCATCAACAGCGCGCCGAGAAGGCCCGTTGCAGGCCAGACGGCGCAGAGCCCGCACAGCAACAGTAACCCCGAGGCCGTGGTGCGGCGCCAGCGAGTATGGCGAGCGGGTTGCGGGGGGCTGTCGCGCAAGGTCAGCGCTGGCTGGCGCAGCAGTTGCCACCAGCCAGGGAGGGCGGCGAGCAGGGCGCCACCCATACCGATGCCCGCCGCCTTGAGGGGCACCCAGGGAGAGAGACGCAGCAGCTCGATGGGGTTGGGGCCGTAGAGGCTGGCCAGGCTCCGGGAGACCTGCCCCATCAGTGCGTCGGCCAGGAGTATGCCCAGCCCTATGCCAAGGCCGGTGCCGACCAATGCTATCAGCAGCAGCTCAAGGGCAAGCAGTCGCAGCAGCCGATAGGGGGTCGCCCCCAGCATCAGCAACTGGGCCAGTTGCGGGCGGCGCACG
Source organism: Aeromonas molluscorum (assembly GCF_051376105.1). Lineage (NCBI taxonomy): Bacteria > Pseudomonadati > Pseudomonadota > Gammaproteobacteria > Aeromonadales > Aeromonadaceae > Aeromonas > Aeromonas molluscorum. The sequence goes on from NZ_JBPQCY010000002.1 coordinate 1,691,595, forward strand.
CTCTGCACGAAGCTCATGGCGTTGAAGACCAGAAAGAGCCCCACCGCCATGGCGAGCAGGGAGAGGGCGCTGAGATTGAGGCCAAGGGCATCGCCAAGCTGACTGGCATCCAGGGCGGGGCTGATGGGAGCAAGCCAGAGGGGATCCGGCAGCAACGCCCGCACGGCGGCGGCTTGGGAGGCGTCGAGTTTGAACAAGATGGCGTCGAGGTGGCCCCCCTTGCCGGTCAGCTGCTGGGCGATGCCGATGTCGGTGATGAGCAGCTGCTCCATGGGGAGTGCGCCGGGGGCAAAGGTGCCTGCCAGGGTGAGGGGCAGTGGCGGTTTCCCCTCGTCAAAGGGGTCAAAACGGCGCGTCTCGCCGATCTGCCAGCCCAGGCGGCTGGCCTCGGTGCTGGCCAGCCAGACGCTGTTCTCCCCTTGATGGGTTAGGGAGAAGTCGGGCTGCGGCTGAGCCTGGCCCTGGGGCGAGAAGAGGGCGCGCAGCGGCCCCGGATTGAACAAGTCCATGCCGAGCAGTTGCAGGCTGCGACCTTGCTCATCCTTGAGCCAGTCGCGGGTTTGGGGCATGGCGTCGAGCCCGGAGAGACTGCGCACCAGTTTGACGTAGAGGGCCTCATCGAGCAGGGCGCCGGGCGGGGAAGAGACCCGGTAATTGGCCTCGCCCGCGAGCTGGCTGCGGGCTGCGAGGAAGTTGCTGCGCGCGCTCTGGTTGAGCAGGTCGATGGCGACCACAAGGGCGCTGCCGAGCAGCAGGCCACACAGGCTCATCAACAGCAGCCAGGGGTGGCGGCGATAAAGCCGCAGCAAAGAGAGCAGGATCAGCATGGCTTCTTCTCTCGCCATGGCCAGGCGCCTGTGGGTAACGGGTCGCTGAAGTTTATCCGCAGCAGCCAGGAATGGCGGAGGCTATGCGGCCGTGAAGAGACAAGATTCAGCATGGCGATGCAGGTTGGGGTTGCTGGCGCTCGAAGGGTTGCAAACGGCCCGCGCTCAGGCGCAGCACCCGGTCGGCGAGGGCCGCGTAGGCGGGATTGTGGCTCACCAGCAGCAGCCCGGTGCCGCGTTCGCGTACCGCCGTGACCATGAGCGTCATCATCTGCTCGGCGTTCTCCTCATCCAGACTGCCGGTGGGTTCATCGGCCAGTAACCAGGAGGGATGGTGGATCAGTGCCCGGCCCAGCGCCACCCGCTGTCGCTGGCCGCCGGAGAGTTGCTCGGGCCAGGCATGGCGTTTGGCGCCAAGGCCCAGCTCGTCGAGCAACAGCGTCAGCGCCGCCTCATCCTGGGGCTGACCGTTGATCTCCTTGGGTAGACGCAGGTTTTCGGCCACGGTCAGGGTCGGCAGCAGGTTGAAATCCTGATAGACGATGCCAAATTCGCGGCCTCGCAGTCGCGCCAGCTCGCTGGGGGGCAGCCGATCGAGCCGGGTATCGCCGAGCCAGATCTCGCCGCTATCTGGCGCGATAAGGCCGGCGAGCAGGTTGAGCAGGGTCGATTTGCCGCAGCCACTCTGGCCGAGCAGCAGACAGATCTCCCCCGGCATCAGACAAAAATCCAGGCCGTGCAGCAGGGGTTGTCGTCCTTCCTCGCCATCGAACCCTTTGTGGACCTTAACAAGTCTTAACAGGCTGGCCTCCTTAGCTCTCGTTGCGGGTGGGTCTGCGTGAGCCCTGGCGTGTTACTCTGCTCGGACCCGCTGACTCGGCGGCTCTTTATCCGAGTCTGGGGCCACTATAGGCCAAGGGGGTGGCGCTCGTCTTGAGCAAGGCGTGATCCGGGCAGCAAAACGGAACAGGATCCTGTCTGGATCCTATCCGGCAGAGCTGGTTAGAATAGGGCATCGTGGCTTAGAGGATGGCAAGGATGTTACATAAGCAGGTCAATTTTATCGTCGATGGCAAGGGCAACAAGCAAGCGGCTGTGGTGCCCATCGACATCTATAACGAGTTGATGACACTGCAAAAAGCCCTGGCAGATACCAAGCCGGGCGAGCGGGAAATCTATCATTTCAGCGGCAAGGGGGCACAAGCGCATGGTTACCCGGTCGGCAAGCGGCAAAATCCGGGTTTCCTGGTATTGGCGGGCTCCACGGCCAATGGCGTGGATGCGGCCTCCCTGCGCGAGGCGGTGATCGAGCTGCGTGAAGAGCTGCTCGCCAAGGGGGTGCTTGCCCCACAGGAGCAGGGTTTCCTCTTCACCCAGGACCAGCTGTTCAATAGCCCGAGTCTGGCTGCCAGTCTGGTGGCAGGCAATAATCGCAGTGGTCTGGATGCCTGGCACAACAGCAGCGGCCATACTCTGAAACAGTCCGGTTTCGGTAAAAAATAGCCATGATGCCGGGCTTCGTTGGAGCCTGGTTGTCGGTTTTTTCCTTGCATGAGAGGGGACGCTTTTTTCGGTCGCTAATGCTGAAAAGATTGATATAGATACAATTTATTTTTGTATCGGCTGCTAGCATCAATGCCAGACAGTTCTCAACGGAAGAGCAGTTATGTCTGGTTTTGTACGTCTCATGGCCCTGCTTGGGCTCAGTCTGTTTTCCTGCACCAGCGTCGCCAACAGTGGCGGTATTCCCCTGACCCATACCGGCATCGGCTGGTTTGCCGTGGCCATCTTCGTGTTTGCCTATGCCCTGGTCATGGCCGAAGAGTACCTGCAACTGCGCAAATCCAAGCCGGTGCTGATCGCGGCCGGTATCATCTGGATACTGATTGGCATCGTCTACGCCGAGCAGGGGCTCAGTTCCCTGGTCCATGATGCGTTTCGCCACAATCTGCTGGAATATGCCGAGTTGATGCTCTTCCTGCTGGTGGCGATGACCTATATCAATGCCATGGAGGATCGGCTGCTGTTCGATGCCTTGCGTGCCTGGCTGGTGCGCTCGGGCTTCGGGCTACGCACCCTGTTCTGGCTCACGGGAGTCCTGGCCTTCCTTATTTCGCCGGTGGCGGACAACATGACCACGGCACTATTGATGTGCGCCGTGGTGCTCAAGGTGGGCAATGGCGATCGCCGTTTCATCAATCTGGCCTGCATCAACATAGTGGTGGCGGCCAATGCGGGCGGGGCATTCAGCCCCTTTGGCGATATCACGACTCTGATGGTGTGGCAGGCAGGCAAGGTGCAGTTCGGCCAGTTTTTGGCGCTCTTCATCCCCTCGGTGCTCAATTTCCTGGTGCCCGCCCTGCTGATGAGTGTGATGGTACCGCGCCATGCACCCAGTGCCCTCAACGAGGTGGTGGAGCTCAAGCGGGGGGCCATCACCATAGTGCTGCTCTTTATCCTGACCATAGTGACCGCCGTCCTCTGTTATAACTTCCTGCTCCTGCCCCCGGTGCTGGGCATGATGATGGGGCTGGGTTATCTGCAATTCTTCGGTTTCTATTTGCGCAAAACGCTGCCCGGATCCCTGGCGCGTCAGCGCGCCCGCTATGAGCGCTCCGGTGACAGCGAACGCTTGCGGCGCCTGGGCTCAGTCGTGCCATTCGACGTGTTCAACAAGATAGCCAAGGCCGAGTGGGACACCTTGCTGTTCTTCTACGGGGTGGTGATGTGTGTCGGCGGGCTCGGCTTCATGGGCTATCTGGAGCTGGTCTCCCACTTCCTCTACGAGGGGGGTAACCAGACCAGCGCCAATATCGCCATCGGTCTGCTCTCCTCCATCGTCGACAACATCCCCGTGATGTTCGCCGTGCTGTCGATGGATCCGGACATGTCTTTGGGGCAGTGGCTGCTGGTGACGCTGACTGCCGGGGTGGGGGGGAGTCTGCTCTCCATCGGTTCGGCTGCCGGGGTGGCGCTGATGGGGCAAGCCCACGGCATGTATACCTTCTTTGGTCACCTCAAATGGTTGCCCGCCATACTGCTCGGCTATCTGGTCAGCATAGGGGCGCATCTGTGGCTCAATAGCGCCCTGTTTTGATATGCTCCCAGCCAGGAAAAGTGCTCTTAGAGGGATGGCTGGTCGCAAGGGGCGCTGCGCTATCGCCGGGTAAAGTTGAGGGAACAAGCAGATGGGACAGTTATTCGAGGCGCTCTTACCGCGTCATCTTGCCTTTATCGAGGCGCAGAAAATCTATTTTGTCGGCACGGCGGCGGAGCAAGGCACCGTCAACCTCTCGCCCAAGGGGGGCGACTCATTGCGGGTCATTGATGCTCACACCCTGGCCTGGCTCAATCTGACTGGCAGTGGCAACGAGTCGGCGGCCCATGTGCTGCGCAACCCGCGCATGACGGTGATGTTCTGCGCCTTCGAGGGGCCACCCCTGATCCTGCGGGCCTATGGTCAGGCGCGGGTGCTCCATCGTGGCGACCTGGGCTGGGATGAGGCGATGGCGCTGTTTCCTCCCAGCGTGGCGGCCCGGCAGATCTTCTTGCTCGACATCGATCAGGTGCAGTCCTCTTGCGGCATGTCGGTGCCGCTGTATGGCTATCAGGGCGACAGGATGGATCTGGCCAACTGGTCCGAGCGTCAGGGGACGCAAGGGATTGAAGCCTATTGGCGCAAGAAGAACCAGCGCAGCCTGGACGGGTTTGACAGCGAGATAGTGGCGCGCAGCGGGCTGGCCGCTGAGCCGGATGCAACAGCAGAGACCTGAGCCGGGCGCCTGCCCGCAGCCGGATTGGCCGATGTGGCCTGTGAGTACCAAGAGGTGGCCAAACAAGATGCAAAAAAGCCCTGTCTGAACAGACAGGGCTTTTTCATGGGAGAGATCAGCCTCAGCTCACGGCGGGGCGCCTGCCTGCCAGCAACCAGTAGCAGAGGGTTGCGCCCAGGCCGCATCCGGCGATGGCGATGGCCATGGGCAGGGGAGATTGCGGCGGATCGAGGTTGACCAGGATGCCGACCAGGGCGCCTATTCCGAATCGCAATGTGCCCGCCAGGGCGGAGGCGGTCCCCGCGGCCTGCTGAAAGTGACCGAGCAGGCCCGTCATGGCATTGGCACCGACCAGACTGATGTGGCCGACGAAGAGCACTATCGGTATGACGATGCCCCAGAGGCCACCGCTCTCACTCCAGGCGTTATAGACCAGCAAGAGACCGGCCAGGGGCAGCACAGTAAGGCCGTATTGCAGCATGCGCTCGGAGCCCAGCCCCTTCACCAGTCGGCTGTTGGCAAAGGTCACCAGCATCATCAGCAAGATGTTGAGGCCGAACAGCCAGCCATAGTGCTGGGTCGGCACATGGAAATACTCGATATAGACATAAGGAGAGCCACTGAGGAAGGCGAACATGCCCGAGCTCGACAGGGCGCCGCACAGCACATAGCCCATGGCGCGGCGGTGGCTCAGCACGCCCCAGTAGTTACGCAAGATCTGGCCCAGACGCAGGGGTTGGCGCAGCTCGGGCTTGAGGGTCTCCTGGATCTTCCACTGCATCACCATGCAGATCAGCAGGCTGATGGCGACCAGCAGCCAGAAGATGAGGCGCCAGCTGGCATGGGCGCTGATATAGCCACCAATGATGGGGGCCACCAGGGGGGCCAGCGTCATCACCAGGATCACGAACGACATGGCGCGCGAGAACGCATCCTTCTCGAACATGTCCCGCAGCAGGGCATTGACCACCACTGAGCCCGCCGCGCCGCCCGCGGCCTGCAGCATGCGAAACGCCAGCAGCTCGGGCAGGCTATCGGCCAGGGCGCAGCCGACCGAGGCGATGGAGAACATCACCAGACCCGCCAGTATCACCGGCTTGCGGCCAAAGCTGTCGGCCAGGGGGCCATAAAAGAGCTGGCCTATGGCAAAACCACCGAGGAAGGCGCTGATGGTGAGCTGGGCACCATCGATGCTGGTGCCCAAGTCATGGGCGATGTTGGGGATGGCGGGTAGATACATGTCTACCGCCAGCGGCGTCAGGCCCGCCAGGGCACCGAGCAGGATAAACAGGAAGCGTGGCGAGAGGGGCGTCTGTGGCATAGGGAGTCCGAGGTTGGGATGACGGCGTGGCAAAGGGGTGAGTCTAGCAGCTTTGCCCGGGCAGCAGCCATATCCAGGCCGGGTGATGGCGGTTCATTGCGGGTGGCCTAGGCCTGTTCAGATGAAGAAGAGGCACGAAACAGGGGGCGATAGCCCCAGTAAAGCCAGAGCAGCCAGGCTAGCAAGGAGACACCATAGCCAGCCAGCTCGGGCCAGCGCGCCGTCAGACGCAAGGTCAGGGTGTGATGGCCGGCCGGCACCCAGACCTGGAGCAGGCCCTGGTGATTGGCACTCACCTCCAAAGGTATCTGGTCATCGAGCCAGGCTTGCCAGCCGGGATAGTCATATTGGTGCAGCAGCAATCGAGCCGGGGCCTTGGCCGTCACGTCGAGTTCGAGGTGGCGGGCCTGCCAGTGTCTGATTTGCCATTGGACATCAGCTTGCTGTGTGACGACGGGGGGCTGAAACTCCTCCTTCCAGGCAAGCCTTGTGGGGGTGAACTCCCCTTTGGGCACCTGGCGGGGTCTGTACTCCCGGGCGCTGCGCTTGCTGTCGAACTCGGCATCCAGCACCGCCTTGCTGGGAGCCTGGGTGAGGGGGGCATGCTGCACATAGGCGATGGATGACGTCAGGGTGAGCAGCAGCAGGCCCCACCAGCCATAGCGCCAGAGGCCAGGCGCCGGTGTCGCCGATGCCACCACGGCCAGGGTGGCCAGGGTCAGGATCAGATTGCAGCGCCAGGGAAACTGTACCTGTTGCAGTGGCGGCAGTAGCCACCAGAGGGGTTGACTCAATGGCAGCATCATGAGGAAGGCCAGCACCCCCAGCACGCCCCAGCGCTGCAAGCTCGCCTGCCCGGGATCTGCCGCTCCGGCCCAGGCGAGCAGCAGTAGCCCCAGGGTCAACAGCGTCAGCCAGGCCAGGTGGCCGCGAAAATACCAGTCATGCCATCCCGTGGGTAATCGGTCGAGGAAGTTGCGGCGAAAATCGAAGATGCCACCGCGCATCAGCTCCATGGAGATGGCCCCTTGATCCAGCAAGGCAGGAAACAGCAGCATGGCCGCCATGGCCAGCCCCAACCCCTGAGCCGCCAGGGATTGCCACAGAGAACCGAGCGCCTTGGTCTGCCGGGCATGCAGCAGCGCCAGCAGGCTGACTAGCCCCAGGGTCAGCAGCAGGCTGGGCAGGTGGGAAAGCGCCAGGAGCGCGACGGCCAGGGCCAGCAAGAGTGGCCCCCAGGGCCTGCTGCGGCTGATGAGTTCCTGACCCAGCAGCAGCAAGGGTGCCCAGACGAAGGCCCAGAATTCGGCAAGGGCGAAGCGGGCATAGAGATCGATGGCCAGATGATAGGGCAGGGCGAGGTAGAGCAGGCTAACGGCCAGGGCCCGCCCACAAGAGGTCAAGCGGCATAGCCAGAGATAGGCGAAGAGCCCGGAGAGAAACAGCGCCAGGGTCGCACTGGCCAGCAGAGGATAGATGGCCTGATGGGGTGGAAGTGCGGGGCCCGCAAAGATCGCGCTGACATAGTAGGGCAGGGGGGGATAAAAGAAGAAGGTCGGGCTGCCAAAGCCGCCATTCATGGCCATCAACCAGCGAGGATAGATCTCTCCCTGCCAGAGCTGCGCCGCAAAATAGTGACCGGAGAGCAGATGGTGGAAGAGATCATGGCCCTGAGATCCCCCCTGCAACCAGATAGGCATCAGCAGGGCGCCCGTCGCCATGAGCAGGGTGAGGGGAACCAGGTAAAGGCGATATTTCATCCAGCATGACCTTGTAGTGGGGGGATGCGGGCTGAGTGTAGTTGACGCCTTGCCTGAGCAGGCGCGTACCGGTTGCCTAGATCAGGTTAAGGGGGCGCTATCCCGAGCCAGAGCCCGGGCTCTGCCCGAAAGCGCGGCGCGAACCAGACAGGGACAAGAGGGTGACCAGGGGGAGTGAACTCGGGCAAGGGGCGACGGCTTAGCCGGCAGGCCCCCTGGGCGAGCGCCAGACGGGCATCTCCCTCATACCAGGCATCCGTGATGGCCAAGGTGCTCTGTTCCCTCAGCAGTCGAACCCCCCATTGGGTGACGAGGGCCGGGCACTGCTGCTCGGCCAGCACTCTGGCCGCGTGCAGGGCCGGTGGCCGGGCCGGGGTCAGGGTGGTGCAGAGCAGCAAGAGACCGGGCAGACAGAGCAGGGCCGTGGACAGGGTCTCATGGCGAGTGGGGGAGCTGTGCGGGGAGGCGAGCAGGCGCCACCATCCTTTGTCCGTCTCGCCGGGAGTGACCAGGGCGCCGGCAGCCAGCAGCAGGCTGAGCAGCAACAGGGGGGCGAGATGGCGGGGGTTATCCGGATTTTGGGCAAGCAGCGTCCAGAGCAGCAGGGCAAGCCAGCTCAGGCCATAGCGGCTGGCCAGTGCCCGCCCGCCCGCTGTCGCCATGTTGCGGATGCCGAGCCAGAGGAGGGGCAAGGCCAGCGGCCAGAGCGGACTGAACTGGGTATTGAGCGCCTGATACCAGCTCAGCAGGCGGTCCCCATGGGCCGCCGCCGTATTGCCCCACAGGGTGAAGTGGCCGCTGGTGAAACGGCGTCCCTCGCTAAAATAGGCCCAGCCATCTCCCTGCCAGACAAAGGCCAGGCAGAGCAGGCCCACCAACAGGATGGGCAGCAGCAAACACCGGGTGCGCCCTCCTTGCCAGCCGAGCAGCAGTGGCAGCAGGGCCAATACGAAGTAGGAAGGCCGAAGGCCCAGCATGATGCCGATGAGCGCCCCGGCCAGCATCAACCTGCGTGCGCTCGCTGTGGCATGGGTGCGTGGGGTCAGCGCGAGCAGGGCGCCAAGCCAAGCGGCCAGCGCCGGGCCATCGGACAGGCCTGCCAGCCCCAAGGCAGGCACCAGTGGCAGGCCAAGGCCAAGCAACCAGAAAGGCGCGAGCAAGCCAGGGGCCTGCCAGCGACGCACCACCAGCCAGGCGAGCAGGGGAGGGATAGGAACAGTTCCGAGCAGGCTGGCATAGTGCACGGCTGCAAGGGAGTCTGCCAGACCCAGATTGAGCAGCCGGGCCAGCCAGATGAAGACGGGGTAGCCTGGAAAGTGGGGGGCGAACTCGAGCACGCTAAAACGCGTCACCCCGTGGGCAAAATTGAGGGCATCGTCAGAATCGAGCGCCACAGGGAAGCCCAGGAGCCACCCCATCCAAACCACTTGCAACAGGGCCAGCAGCCAAACCTGGCGGCTGGCTCCGTGCCCCCAACGCCTCCGGCAAGAGAGGGGGTGGGGATGTGGTGACAGAGATCGTGTCAATGGCTGCAATCAGAGCGGCGCCAGCACTTCCATCAATGCCTGTTCGGCGCTGTCAAAGGCTTGACTGTCGGCAGCCTTGGCGCCGACCCCGAACACCCCAGGGTTGCCGATGGCGGCGAGGACCTGGGTCAGCGCCTGATCGGCTGCGGTGCGATCCTCCTCACTCAGGGAGGGCAGGATCAGATCCAGGAAGCGTTTGCTCTTGACGACCAGTACCTTGGCGGTTTGGTAATCCCCCAGATTCTGCCTGGCGCCTTCCAGGCGGCGTTCAATCTCGGCCTTGTAGGCTCGGTTGAGCAGGGCGGCCGTGCCCTGGGCATCCTTGGCCGCGATGGCGGCGGCGAGGGGTGCTTGCAGCACCACCTTGTGATGCTGCTCCAGATAGCTGAGCTCTTCGCTCAGTCCGGCCAAGATGGCGCTGCCATCCAGGCCCTCGCTCGCGGCACTCAGCAGCTGCTCGCGGGCATCGATCAGGGGCTCCTTGCCTGCCGCCGCGTAGGAGTAAGCCTGGGTCTGCCCCGCAGTGGCAAGTAACAAGATGGCGATAAAGCCGTGGCGGATGGTCATCCTATGCTCCTTGGTTCGATACCTAGTGTTCAATATGCGGTTCCGATGAGTCGCTCAGGCCAGACCCAAGGTCCCGAGGACGGTATTCTCGTTGCGATGATTGAAGGTGACAAGGCGTCCGTCCACATTGTCTTTCACTCCATTCCCAGGGGACCACTCACGCCACGCTCTGGGTCTCGATGACGGTGTTCTCGTTGCGATGATTGAAGATGGCGTGACGTCTGTCCACACCATCTATCACCATGTCGGCGGCCATCAGCCCCATCTCCATGGCGGTGTCGGTGAAGATGTAGCGAAACGTCCCCTGGCGACCGCTCATGATGAGGTTGCCAATCGGCATCAATGCCTGGATGGCGGCATCGCGCCGCCCCTGATAGCCAAGATCCATCAGCGGATAGGCATATTCACTGCGCGCCTCGAACGTCTCATCCCCCAGTTTGCGGGTATCTACCCCGAGACTCTCCAGATCCTGGCTGATCCGGCCGCGCAGATCGGCAAGCGGGGCCTGCCAGGTTTCATCTCCCGGAGTACAGGGCACTTCCAGCATCACGGATGTCTTGCCTACCGGCGCCATAAAGGGGCTGCGCCGGCGCGGCTCCTGCAAACGGGTGGCCAGGATATGGGGGTCGGAGAGGTACTGCCAGGTGTTATCCGACAGGTTCTCCTGATTGAGGGGCATGTTGATGAAGCGCAGGGCGCGGTAGTGCAGATCGCACGGCAAGCCCAGATGCTGGCAGGTGAGTGGCAGCGGCAGGGTGGAGATCACCTGATCAAAGGACTCGCTCCGTTCAACGCCATCCTGTTGCCAATGAACCCGATCGATCCGGTCAGCGGCTTGAGTCAGCCGGGTAATGGTGGCGCCGGTCTTGAGCTCCACGCCTGCCGCCACCAGCCGCTCTCCCAGGGTGGTGAAGATCTGGCCAAAGCCATACTTGGGATAGCGATACTTGCGGGCGTAGGTGCGTACCGAATGGCTGCCCTTGCGCCTTGGCAGCAGGCGGCGCGCCACGTCCTTCAAGTCGATGAGGCTGATGCGCTGGCCAGCCCAGTCGGCGGAGAGCCGGTCCGGGTTGATGCCCCACAGTTTGCCGGTGTAGCCCTCAAAGAACTGGCGATAGAGGGTGCGGCCGAAGTGGCTCATGATCCAGTCGGCGAAGCTTGCGCTGGCAAAGTCCGCCGGCTTCTTGGCGAAGGGCAACAGCAGCAGATCCTTCACCGCCCCGGCCATCAGGGGCAGGGGCGCCGTTTTGAGCAGGTTGGTCAGGTTCAGGGGGTAGTCATAGGTGCGCCCGCCAAAGCGGATCACGCTCTTGCGATCGGCGTGGAGCAGATCCTCTCCCATCAGTTCGTCGATGAAGGCGAGCAGCTCGGGGTTCTTGGTGATGAAGCGGTGTCCGCCGTAATCGAAGCGGTACTCCCCGTCGCGCCCCTTGAAGGTCTGGGTGGCACACATGCCACCCACGTCGCTCTCCTGCTCGAACAGGGTGACCGCAAAACCGGCCTGGTGCAGGCGCCAGGCGGCCATCAATCCGGCGGGGCCTGCGCCCAGTACGGCAACTTTTTGAATGCTGTTATCGCCCATCAATACCTATCCGAAAAAGAGAACAGGGGGCCCGCAGGCCCCGTTGCAGACGACGAGAGGTTATGCCTTGCTCGCTTCGACCTGCTTGTAACTGCGTTGCCAGAGGGTGACGAAGATGACCAGATAGGTGACCCACGTCAGTAACTGCAAGCCCGCCGGTGAGGCATTGTAGCCAAACAGTGCGCGCAAGAAGGTGCCGAACACCCCCTGATCGTCGAGGATATGGCTGATGTTGAACACCGGGGTCGTCCAGAAGGTGATGACCCCCGCCGCCTGCAGCATGTTGACGGCAGACGACAGCAGGCCGGCGGCGATGATGATGATGAGCAGGCCCGTCCAACGGAAGAAGGGGGCGAGTGCCACCTTGCGGGTGGATCGCAGCAATCCCCACACCAGCATGACCGAGAGCGCAAGCCCGGCCAGGGCGCCCATCAGCCCTTGATGGAGATCCACCCCCTGGCCCGAATAGACCAGGGCCGAGAAGAACAGCACGGTTTCGAACCCCTCGCGCATTACCGCCAGAAAAGCGAGCAGCACTAGGCCAAGCAGATTGCCACCATCGATCGCCGCATCGATGCGCGCCGTCATGGCCCCCACCTGGGATTTGGCCTGCTTTTGCATCCATACCGCCATGTAGGTCAGCACCAGGGTGGCGAAGATCAGGATCCCGGCCATCAGCAAGTGGTTGTAGCGTTCGCTCTCGAACTGGCTGACCACCACCTGGAACAGAAACGCCACCATCAGTGAGGCGACGAGACCCAGCCCCACCCCCAGATAGATGAACTTGTTGTAACGGCTGGCCCCCAGCTTGGCGAGGTAGGAGAGGCAGATGCCGACCAGCAGGAAGGCTTCCAGCCCCTCGCGCAGGGTAATGAGAAAACTTGCAAACATCAGCGTTCAGGCTCCATGACAGAGGAGAGTTGAGTGGGCTGCAACTGGGTCAGTTGTAGCCGGTTGAGTAGCACTATTGGGGGCTCGGGCAATTGCGGCTCGGTGGCGCGCACAGCGTCGTTGACCCACTTGGGGTAGGTGCGGAAATTGAGTTTGATGTCGGCGCGCAAGGGGCCCTGGGCCCCGGCAGGCAGCATCCAGCGCTCATCGCGCCAGCCATCGGCCGGGATGCGGGTATCCTCGAGCAGCTTGGCGTAGCGCCAGAACTTGAGCCCCACCGGCTTGCCGTCGGCATCGCCGAATACCTTCCTGAACAGCCTGGCATCCTCGGGGACGCTGCCATCCACCGGCTGGCCGCTTGCGAGCACCAGCTTGCCACTGGCATCGGTGACGGTCAGCTCCAGCCAGAGTTCACGAAAATCGGCGACCCCGGTGGGCAGGGCGTGGCCTGCGCCGGTATTGGCGACCCGCACCACCAGTTGCTGCCCATCGGCAGCCTGTTCGATACGGGCAGAGAGCGTCGCGCTGGATCGCAACAGCGCCAGGCTCTCCTGTTCAAGCTCGGCATTGCGCAGCCCCACCAGCTGGTGCTGGGCGCCGGTAAAATTGTGGCGATAGAGCCGCTCTTTCACTGTGCCGTTTTCAGTTGACTGGCCCGCCACAGGGGCGCCGCCGTTGCCAGGATCCGGATTCATGTGGCAGTCGATGCAGGTACGACGCTTGGCCGGGTCTTTGGCCGTGGCAAAGCTCGATTGTTGCCACTCATCCCAGGTGTTGACGATGTTGGCGCCGGTGCCCGGGGCAAACTCGTTGTGGCAGGATTTGCACAGGGCAGCATCCTGATAGAAGTCTTTCTGATAGGAGGCCTTGTGCATCGCCGGACGGGCATTGATCTGCCGCTCGGCCAGCCAGTGACGGACGCTACCACCGGGGGCATCTTCGAACACATAGCTCTCCCTGTCTTTGAGATTCACCGTGACGGCGCCATTGCCGCCAGCGTCTTCCAACCGGGTGATGCGATGACAGAACAGACAGCTGGTCCCCTCTTCCACCACTGGCTCTCCCGCTTGGTGCGCCTTGACAAGGGAAGCACCACCTCGCTCGAACATGTGGGAGCCCTTGGGCAGTGCGGTCTGGCCGGTCATCACCTGCTGGGGCATGTGGCAGCTCTGGCACCATTGGCCGAAAGCTTCTCCTTCTGTTTCCCGGGCCAGTTGCTGCACCACCTTGTAGTAGGGGTGGGAGTTGCCCATCAGCCGGTGATTGCTGTCGCTCCAGTCTGCGAAGGCCTGTTGGTGGCAGTTCTGACAGGAGGCGGAGTTGAGCCACTCCTTGGGATGGGTGGTCGGCGCCCTGGCAGGATCCCTGCGCGGCGCATCGAGTCGCAGCCAGCTGGCGAGGTAGGGCAGGTTGCCATCCGAGGTCACGAAGGCGTGCAAATCTTCCATCATGGCCTTTACCTCGGGCGGCGGATTGGCCGGATCGACAAGTTGCGCGCCGTCGCGGCTGTCATGACCCATGCCGCCTTGGGTCTGCTGGGTCATGCGCAGGTATTCACCGATGAAGTCCCCCGCCACCATGTTGGTAAGATTGGCGTGGCCGTTGATGGCGTTATCACGGCTATGTTGGCGATGGGCCTGCATCAGGGCGCGGTTGGTGAAGTTGAAACCGTCCAGATGACAGGAGTTGCAACTCATCCAGTTGTCTCCTGCCATGGGGAAGCGGCGACTGGCGCCGTCGTTGCTGAAGGTGTTGCCCAGGTTGAACAAGCGCTCCCCCCGCTTGAGAGCCGTCGGGCGTGGATCTGCTTCGACCAGTGTGGCGAAACGGGGATTATCGACGGTGACGCGGGCGAAGGGGCCGGGACCGCCGCTATTGAGCCGGGTGAGATCCTGGCTCATGGCGTTTTGGACCAGAATATGGTCGCCCTCGACCAGCAGGTCTCTGGGGTTCTGACCCGGCAGATGGCGCAGCAACTGGGTCGCCTTGGCGCCCCCCTGGAACTTCTTGCGTCTGTGGCGGTTGCTGTTCTGCTTGCCGCTGCGCGACAAGTCAAACACCAGCAGGTCTTCGGATCCCGCAAGCGTCAAGTAGACCCGCTTGCCATCGGCGGCGAAGCGGGCGGCGAAGGGGTTGGAGACAATCTGGCTGCGGTTGCCGACATTGGGCAAATTGATCTGCAAAAACAGCTGCTTTCGCTCATCGACCCGCTCCTTCTCCTCATCGAGATCTATGATGGAGACCGCCGGGAAGACGGTGCTCTGGAACTGGAAGGGGTGGTCGAAACTCCAGAGCACGTGGGGCAGCCAGGCCTCGCTGCCATCGGGGGAGAGGCTGATGCCGTCCAGCAGGCGCGGCAGGCCCTGAGAGTCGCTCGGCGTGTCGCTGTGGGTCTCGGCCAGGGTAATGATGTGGGGATTGGCCAAGTCGGCCTCTGCGGCGGTTGTCCTGAGGCTGGCCAGGTTGTAGATGGCCAGCTGGCCTGTCATGGCGCGGGTGAGGAGCAAGCGGTCATCGTCGGTGAGTGCCAGCCCGCGCGGGGTGTCGCCAGCGTCCAGATCTAGCTGACGCTTGCCTGCACTGTCATACGCCTGCAGCCTGCCCGCCTCGAACAGGGTGACCCAGAACCAGCGACGCTTGGGATCGAAGATGACGCCGTAGGGGCGATGACCGGTGGGGATCACCTTTTCAAGACGGAGATCCTCATTGAGCAGCAGCAGGCGATCGCCGCTGTAGTCGGTGACCAGCAGGTTACCGTTGTCGGCTCTTGCAACTTGACGAAGATCCCCGCCAAAGTGCACCTCTTCAAGCCGCTCACCGCTATCCCGTGCGAGCAGGGTGACGGAGCCGCCACTGAGGTTGGCCGTGACGAGGCGGGGGGCCCCCCCCTCTTCATAGGCTGTCAGGGCGCTGCCCATCTGCTGGGCATGAGCGCCTGAGGCGCCCATCAGCCAGGTCGCCGCGAGCAGGCAAGATAACAGCCACTTCAACATGGGATCAGGAACGCCATCTGAGCAGGGTCCAGCGCCAGGCGTGGCGCAGCACCAGGGGAGTGAGAAGCAGAGCGCTAAGCCAATGGGCCCAGCTTGCCAGTGAGCCCAGGCGATCGCCCGGTGTGCCATGCAATAGCAACAGCAGGCCACTGCCGAGACAGAGCAGCAGCAAGCCCTCGATGATGCGGCCAGTGGTGCGCAAGAAGGGCTTGCGGCTCTTGTTCAGCAGGCTGCGATGGGAGAGCCAGAAGGCACCAAACAGCAGCGGGAACAGGGAGAGGGAGAGCAGCACATGCAGAAACAGGTTCCAGCGCGCCAGCGACCAGACAGGGGTCAGCGGTTCCCACAACAGCAGGCCGGAGAAGAACATCAGATAGAGGCTGCCCTCGGCGGCCTGATGGTGATAGGCCAACCATTGCCAGAGGTGTCGTGGTGAGAGGAAAAGACTGGTCATAACGGCTCCACTGCCGGGGAATGACCCCAGGCGCAGCAAGTCTACAATGGGGTAAGGGCAATGAAAAGAATTATCAATTCGTTAATCAATGAATAGAAGCTGAATAAAACCACGGCACTCGCCTGGAGCATACAGGTCGTTGCGCTTCTCTCCTGGCATTCGTGGCAACGCGGAGTGAGGCCGTACTTGCGAAGGAAGGGACAGGGCAAGTAGAAGAGAGATTGCAATAATGACTGGAAAAATAGCGACAGGGCCACGGGATTTGCGGGCCCTGTCTCTCTATGCATGGGCTATTCGGGTTGGATCGGCCCTTTGGTGCCGGCGTCCGTGTCGTGCCAGGTATCCTGGCCCTTCAGGTTTCGGTCCCCCTGGATACGGTAAACGATCATGCCTTGCTTAAATTCCAGGGCGCCATCACTGCGCTTGGCACTGACTTTCTTGCCATTGACCCAGACGTGTTCGCTACCATCGATGCGAATGGTCGCCACTGTGTTGCCGTCGCTGCTCTTGGCCACCCACTGTCCGGCGTAGGGGGGGCTCTGGCTGGCAGGGGCACTCTCTGCCGCCGGGTTACTGAAGCCAGCCTTGGCATTTTCCGCCTTGCTCTTGTTGATGTCGCAGCCCTCGGCTTCCGACATCTGGGTACAACCGGATTGTTCGAGCTGCTGGCGATATTTGGTGCTGATCCCGTAGGCTGCGGGGGCGGCCAGGAGCAGCAAGCCAGCCGCCGTGATGATCACTCTTTTCATATGCTAATCACTCTTGGTTGGGTTGACTCGTCAACTGTAATGCCCCTCTGGTGAAGGCGCCAACAGCGCGGCGTCTGGGGGTTATGCTCAGGGTTTGGCAGGCTTGTGGTCATGATCCGCCAGCCGCTCCGTGATGGCGTAGATAAGCGCGGCGGTGGAGAAGGCGAGGAACACGATGACCGACCACTTCATCTCGGTCTCGTTGCCGACCCCATCTTCGAGGAAGGCCTTGAGGACCTCTATCCCGGCGATGGTGACCAGGGAGTTGATGACGATGAGCTTCAGCGAGGCAAAATTGATCTTGTAAAGCCAGTTATCGCCAAGGGCGGCGCGCTGCTCCGGGGTTTTGATGAATTGCACATAGCCGCACAGGGCAACCAGGATCAACATCTGGGCCACCAGCACAAAATCCACCAGGGTCAGCACCCCGGTCACCAGATCCAGATAATGGATGGTAAAAATATCGCGGCCCAGCTCGTAGAGCTTGATGGCAAATTTGACCATCAACAGCAATACGCTGAGCAACATGCAAATATAGAAAGGCAGCATCATGAGACGGCTGCTGGTAAGCAATAGATTGAAGCGACCCATGGACACTCCTTGGCTAAGACAGGGAGAGGGATTATGACTCAAATGGCTGTGATACAACATGCTGCGCAGCAGGTTTGCGTGTCGCATTCGCCTCGAATGGTTGCCCTGGTTGCGCGGGCAGGGGAGTAGGGCCGTTGCCCGGTGGCGGTGGCCTGTTCGAACGGGGCAAGGGAGTGGGGGCTGGCGCGCGTGGGTTGACTGACCATGGGATGAAAGAAGCCCCCGCGAGCGGGGGCGGATGGCCTTAGCGGCAGAGCTTGTAGTAGACCTCGTTCCACTGCAGCGCCTGTTTGAGGGCCGGGATCTGGGTGGCTGCGTCAATCACCACGCATTCGATGCCCATGATGTCGGCGAAGGTGCGCAGTTGCTCGATATCTACCGCCTGGGTGAACACCGAGTGGTGGGCTGCGCCCGCCAGGATCCAGGCCTCGGCACTGATCTGCAGGCTCGGCAGAGGGGTCCAGAGGGCACTGGCGACCGGCAGCTTGGGCATGGCCTGCGGCAAGTCCACCACGTTCAACTCATTGACCACCAGCCGGAAGCGATTGCCGAGATCGATGAGGCTGGCATTGACCGCCTTGCCGGCAGGGGCTGCAAACAGCAGGCGGGCCGGTGCGGCCTTCTTGCCTATCCCCAGGTGCTGGACATCGAGCAGTGGCTTCTCGGCGGCGATGGAGGGGCACACCTCCAGCATGTGGGATCCCAGTACCAGGTTGTTGCCCGCCTCCAGGTGGTAGGTGTAGTCCTCCATGAAGGAGGCCCCCCCCGGCAGGCCTGCCCCCATCACCTTGAGGGTGCGCAGCAGGGCCGCCGTCTTCCAGTCTCCCTCCGCCCCAAAGCCGAAGCCCTGTTGCATCAGGCGCTGAGAGGCCAGCCCCGGCAGTTGGTGCAGGCCGTGGAGATCCTCGAAGGTGGTGGTGAAGGCGCCAAAGCCGCCGTCGGTGAGGAATTTCTTCATCCCCAGCTCCTGGCGCGCCGCTTCATAGAGGGATCCCCGCTGCGGGCCGCCCACCTGTACCGCCTCGCTCAGGGTATAGGTCTGTTCATACTCGACCAGCAGCGCCTCGATGTCGGCGGCGGGCACGGCGTCGATCACTTTGACCAGATCGCCGACCGGGTGGTAGTTCACCTGATAACCGAACTGGATCTGGGCTTCAATCTTGTCGCCTTCGGTGACGGCCACGTTGCGCATGTTGTCGCCAAAGCGGGCGATCTTGAGGTGGCGGCTGTCGTGAATGGCGGCGGCGATGCGCATCCAGTTGCCGATCTTGCTCCTGGCCTCTTCATCTTGCCAGTGGCCGACCACTATGGTGCGTGGCAGCCGCAGGCGGGCCCCCATGAAACCGAACTCGCGCCCGCCGTGGGCGGTCTGGTTCAGGTTCATGAAGTCCATGTCGATCTCGCTCCAGGGCAGATCGCGGTTGAACTGGGTGTGAAATTGCAGCAGGGGCTTTTGCAGCTGACTGAGGGCCGGGATCCACATCTTGGCGGGGGAGAAGGTGTGCATCCACACCATGAGCCCGACGCACTGCTCGCTGTGGTTGGCATCGCGAGCGACGCTGCTTATTTCATCGAGGGTGGTGCCGGTGGGCTTGAGCACTATCTTGATGGGCAGCCCGGCCCCCTCGTTGAGCTGGCTGGTGATGGTGTGGGCGTGATCGGCCACCTGCTTCAGGGTGGTGGCGCCATACAGGTGCTGGCTGCCGACCAGGAACCACACTTCCAGCTGTTTCATGAATTCCATCTTGGTGTCCTCTGTTTAGACCTTTGTCTGGCCGTAATAGGCGTGTTTGCCATGTTTGCGCTGGTAGTGTTTTTCCAGCAGGTAGTCGGGCAGGGGCTGAGCCTGGGGGTTTATCTGGCCGGTGAGCCACGCCATGCGCGCCACCTCTTCCAGCACCACGGCGTTGTGCACCGCATCCTCGGCGCTCTTGCCCCAACTGAAGGGCCCGTGGTTGGCCACCAGCACCCCCGGCATGGTGAGAATAGGGGTCTGCTTGAGCGTCTCGACGATGAGATGACCGGTCAGCCCCTCGTAATCCTCTTCGACCTCCCTTGAGGTGAGCAGGCGCGAGCAGGGGATCTCGCCATTGAAGTAGTCGGCCTGGGTGGTGCCAAAAATCGGGATGGGGCGGCACGCCTGGGCCCAGGCGGTGGCGTGGGTGGAGTGGGTATGCACCACGCCGCCGAGCTCAGGGTAAGTGCGATAGAGCACCAGATGGGTGGCTGTGTCGGAGGAGGGTCGCAGGGTCCCCTCGACCTGCTTGCCCGCGAGATCCAGCACCACCATGTCTTGCACGCACATCTTGTCGTAGCTGACGCCGCTGGGCTTGATGACCACCAGACCCCGCTCCCGGTCGATACCGCTCACGTTGCCCCAGGTGAAGGTCACCAAACCGTGGCGCGGCAAGTCCAGGTTGGCGGTCAGTACTTGTTCCTTGAGGGTGTTGAGGTTCATGCGACGGCCCCCCGGTTGTAGAGCGGCTCGGCGGCGGCGCCCCAGGCGAGATAGCGCTGATAGAGCCGCTCATATTCGGCGACCCGTACCGGATCCGGCTGGTGGGTGCGCTCGATGGCGCTCGCCATGTGCTGCTGGGCCTTCGCCACATCGGCATGGATCCCGGCCGCGACGGCGGCAAAGATGGCGGCGCCGAGGGCGCAGCACTGATCCGAGCCCACCACCTGGATGGGGCGGTTCATCACGTCGGCGCAGGTCTGCATCACGGTGGCGGATTTGCGGGCAATGCCGCCAAGGGCAATCACCTGTTCCACCGGCACCTGCTGGCGGGTCATGCACTCCATGATGCTGCGGGCACCAAAGGCGGTGGCGGCCACCAGCGCGCCGAACAGGTCGGGGGCATCCGTCCCCAGATTGAGTCCCGTGATGGTGCCTTGCAGGCGCTGGTTGGCGTAGGGGGTGCGCCGGCCATTGAACCAGTCGATCACCACCGGCAGATGGGCCAGATCGCGCTGCTGCTCCCAGGTGGCGGCCAGGCTGGGCAACAGCTGCTGTTTCTGGGTCTCGATGGCGGTGCGCAGCTCGGGATACTGGGTGGCAAGCTGATCCAGCGGCCAGCTCAGTTGACGCTGATACCAGGCATAGATGTCGCCAAAGGCCGATTGGCCCGCCTCCAGCCCCACCATTCCCGGCACCACGCTGCCGTCGACCTGGCCGCAGATCCCTTTGATCGCGCGCTCGTCTATGGTGGCCTCGTCGGCGATCAGGATGTCGCAGGTGGAGGTGCCTATCACCTTCACCAGGGCATTCTTGCCTGCCCCGGCGCCTACCGCGCCCATGTGGCAATCAAACGCCCCCCCTGCAATGACTACTTCGCAGCTCAGATGCAGACGCTCGGCCCACTCCGGGGTCAGGGTGCCGACCGGCAGATCGGCGGTCCAGCTGTCGCTAAAGAGTGGGGAGTCGAGATCCTGGGTCAGCAAGGGATCCAGGGCATTGAGGAAATCGGCAGAGGGCAGGCCGCCCCAGCTCGGGTGCCACAAGGATTTGTGCCCGGCGGCGCAGCGCCCGCGTTTGATGTCGGCCGGGGCCTGGGTGCCGCTCAGGATGGCGGGCACCCAATCGCACAGCTCGACCCAGTTGCAGGCGGCGGCGCGCACCGCCGCGTCAGCTCGTGAAACGTGCAGGATCTTGGCCCAGAACCACTCGGAGGAGTAGGTGCCGCCGATATAGCAGCTGTAGTCGGGGAACTGGCCGCCGTGGCAGAGCGCCGTGATGGCCTCCGCCTCTTCGATGGCGGTGTGATCCTTCCACAGCACGAACATGGCATTGGGGTTGTCGGCAAATTCCGGGCGCAGGGCCAGCACCCGACCGGTTTCGTCGATGGGCGCCGGGGTCGAGCCGGTACTGTCCACCCCGATGGCGCGCACCGCGGCGCGCTGGGCAGGGGAGAGCTGGCCAACCACGTTCACCACGGCCTGCTCCATGGACTCCATGTAGTCGAGGGGGTGATGACGAAACTGGTTATGGACCGGCTGGCAATATTGGCCCGCCTGCCAGCGGGGGTAGTAGACGACATGGGTTGCGAGTTCCGCGCCATCGTGACAACGCACGGCGAGGGCTCTGACCGAGTCACTGCCAAAATCGAGGCCGATGACGATCTGTTCAGATCCAGGGTGCTCAGACATAGGTGCTCCTGACCATCAATGAGAGGGGACTGGGGAGGAACCATAGGAGATGAGAGGAAGGGGCGGTTAGCAATTGACTGCTAGAAATATGGATATTTAAGCTGTCAATGCCAGAGGGTGATGCCCCTCAAAAAAGGTATATGTAACTATTTTGCTAAAAACATAGACAAAATAGCTACAGTTTCATGACGTGATCTTGCTCTCCATTTTTTATTGGGAAAACGTTTACAACTTGTGTCGCTCATTTGGACAAAACAATAACTACATGTTTGAACAAGTTTTTATGTGTCTACGCCTTGAGAGGTTAAAGACGTAGCGCCTCCTTGAAGCATGGATTGATGGAACATTGGAGACAAAGGCATGAACAAAATAGTTAAAAGTCTGGTCGCGGTTGGTTTGGCTCTTGGTATAGCAAATACTGCTTTTTCAGCCGAGGAGTTGAAGCTGGGTTACCTGGTCAAGCAGCCGGAGGAGCCCTGGTTCCAGACCGAGTGGAACTTCGCCGACAAGGCGGGCAAGGATCTCGGTTTTGACGTCATCAAGATAGCGGTACCCGATGGCGAGAAGACCCTCAATGCCATCGACAGCCTGGCGGCCAACGGCGCCAAGGGCTTCGTCATCTGTACCCCGGATCCCAAGCTGGGCTCGGCCATCATGGCCAAGGCCAGGAGCCTGGATCTGAAGGTCATCACAGTGGACGATCAGTTCGTCAACGCCAAGGGCCAGCCCATGGAACAAGTGCCGCTGGTGATGATGGCCGCCAGCAAGATTGGTGAGCGCCAGGGTCAGGAGCTCTACAAGGAGATGCAAAAACGCCAGTGGGATGTGAAGAGTACCGGGGTGCTGGCCATCACGGCTGACGAACTGGATACCGCCCGTCGCCGGGTCGAGGGTTCCTTGAGTGCGCTCAAGGCCGCCGGTTTCCCCGAAGGCCAGATCTACCGCTCTCCGACCAAGGCCAACGATATTCCGGGGGCCCTGGATGCCGCCAACTCCATGCTGGTGCAGCACCCCGAGGTGAAGAACTGGCTCATCGTCGGCATGAATGACAATACGGTGCTCGGCGGCGTGCGTGCCACCGAAGGGCAGGGCTTCAAGGCTGACAACGTCATCGGTATCGGCATCAATGGGGTGGATGCGGTGAACGAGCTCTCCAAGTCCAGTGCGACCGGCTTTCTGGGTTCCTTGCTGCCAAGCCCGGATGTGCATGGCTACAAGAGCATCCAGATGCTCCATGACTGGGTAGTGAACGGTGTCGAGCCCGCCAAGTTCACCGAAGTGACCGACGTGGTGCTGATCACCCGTGACAACTTCAAGGCCGAGCTGCAAAAGAAAGGTTTGTGATAGGCGCAGTTTGAACCGTGACATCGATACCTGCATGGCACCGTTACGTCATGCAGGTTGGTTGGAGTGAACACATGAATCAGTCAGTTCCTTATCTGGAGTTTTGCAGCATCAGCAAGGAGTTCCCTGGCGTCAAGGCGCTGCAAAATGTCTCCTTCTCCTGCCATCGGGGCAGCATACACGCCTTGATGGGCGAAAACGGGGCGGGCAAATCCACCCTGCTCAAGATCCTGAGCGGTTTTCAGGCGCCCACGGCGGGCACCGTCAAGCTCGATGGCCAGGCGCGCGTCTTCGACAGCACGGTCGATGCCCTGGAGAGCGGCATCGCCATCATCTATCAGGAGTTGCATCTGATCCCCGAGATGACCCTGGCCGAGAACATCTACCTGGGTCAGCTGCCCACCCGCCGCGGAGTCATCGATCGGGAGAAACTCTATCAGGATGCGGCCAGGCAGCTGGCCAGGCTGGGGATGGACATACCGCCGGAGACGCCGCTCAAGTATCTGTCGCTGGGCCAGTGGCAGATGGTGGAAATCGCCAAGGCCCTGACCCGGGATGCCCGCATCATCGCCTTCGACGAGCCGACCAGCAGCCTCTCGTCCCGCGAGATAGAGCAGCTGTTTCGGGTCATTCGTCAGCTGCGCGACGAGGGCAAGGTCATTTTGTACGTCTCTCACCGGATGGACGAGATCTTCGCCCTGTGCGACGCCATCACCGTCTTCAAGGATGGCCAGTTCGTGCGCACCTTTGACGACATCGCCGAGGTGAGCCGCGATCTATTGGTCAAGACCATGGTGGGGCGCGAGCTGACCGATATCTATGGCTACAGTCCCCGCCCTATGGGGGAGGTGGGCTTGCGGGTGCACAATCTGATGGGACCCGGGTTGAAGGCACCAGTCTCGCTTGAGGTGAAGCGCGGCGAGATCCTCGGCATCTTCGGCCTGGTGGGCGCCGGTCGCAGCGAGCTGATGAAACTCATCTTTGGCGCCGACAAGATGGTCTCCGGCGAGATCGCGGTGTTTGGCAAACAGGTGCCCATTCGCAACCCCATCGATGCCATTCGCAGCGGCATCATGCTCTGCACCGAAGACAGAAAGGCGCTCGGCATCATTCCCATCCATTCGGTGCAGGAGAACATCAACATCAGCGCCCGGCGCCACAAGGCGTGGGGGGGCTTCTGGATCAATCAGAAATGGGAAGACGAGAACGCGCGGCTGCGGATCCGCGATATGCGAGTCAAGACCCCGTCCGCGTCGCAGGCCATCATGCACCTCTCTGGTGGCAACCAGCAGAAGGCCATTCTGGGCCGCTGGCTCTCCGAAGAGATGAAGGTGATTTTGCTCGACGAGCCGACCCGGGGCATCGATGTCGGGGCAAAAAACGAGATTTACAACGTGATTTACGATCTGGCCAGGGTGGGTATCGCCGTGGTGGTGGTATCGAGCGAGCTGCCGGAGGTGCTGGGCATTGCGGATCGGATCATGGTCATGCGGGAAGGGGTGATCGCCGGGGAGCTCTCCCACGATGACGCCGATGAAATCAAGGCGCTCAATCTGGCCATGCCGGCACGTTAGTGCTGCCTGATAGTGATGTGACATAACGAGGACTTAATCATGGTTACAACTACCTCTGCGCAACAGAGTGCGGCTATCTCTCCCGCAAGCCACTCCCGGCAGCAATTGACCCGCATCTGGGATCAATACGGCATGCTGGTGATCTTCGCCATCCTGTTTCTGCTGGCCTGTCTGTTCATCCCCAACTTTGCCAGCCTGATCAACATGCGCGGCCTGGGACTGGCCGTCTCCATGTCCGGCATGGTGGCCTGCGGCATGCTGTTCTGCCTCGCCTCCGGCGAGTTCGACATGTCGGTCGGCTCCGTGGTGGCCTGCTCCGGGGTCGCCTGCGCGGTCGGCATCAACGCCACCGAGAGCATCACGGTCGGCATCCTGGCCGGCATGTCGGTGGGGGTGTTGTTTGGCCTCATCAACGGCATAGTCGTGGCCAAATTCAAGATCAACGCCCTCATCACCACGCTGGCCACCATGCAGATGGCGCGCGGGGTGGGTTACATCATCTCGGACGGCAAGGCGGTGGGCATAGTGGAAGAGGGTTTCTTCGAGCTGGGCAATTCGGCCTGGCTGGGGGTGCCGACGCCGGTCTGGCTGACGGCCATCTGCTTCGTGCTGTTTGGCCTGCTGCTCAACAAGACCACCTTTGGCCGCAATACCCTGGCCATGGGGGGCAATGAAGAGGCTGCGCGCCTGGCCGGGGTCAACGTGGTGCGCACCAAGATCATCATCTTCACCATGACCGGACTGATTGCCTCCATCGCGGGCATCATACTGGCGTCGCGCATGACCTCCGGCCAGCCCATGACCTCCATCGGTTTCGAGCTGGTGGTCATCTCCGCCTGCGTGCTGGGCGGGGTCTCCATGAAGGGGGGCATCGGCAAGATCTCCTACATCATCGCCGGGGTGCTGATCCTGGGCTTGATGGAGAATGCGATGAACCTGCTCAATATCTCGCCCTTTGCCCAGTACGTGGTGCGCGGCCTGATCCTGCTCGCGGCCGTCTTGTTTGACCGCTACAAGCAGGTGCGCAAGGCGCGAGTCTGAGGTCCATGGTCGGCGTGATCCCAGGCCAGCGCTCCGCTGGCCTTGTTCCCGACGGTTCACCACCCTGGTCAGGGGCGTGATTGTGAGCCAGTTCAATAATTTCACACCCTGTTGGCGAGCAGATAGCGTGTTCGAAGGATGAATCCCTACAATGGACCATGCTGATTTCTTTACCGAAAAACTTTTTTCTGCCATGTCCTCGATGCAAAAAGACAAGCCAAAACAGCTCAACCCCCTGCTACCCGGTTACGCATTCGATGTGTTTCTGGTGTCCGGCATGACGCCCATCGAGCAGGGGAGTGCGCTGGACTTCATCATCGACAGACCCCTTGGCATGAAGGGGTTCATCGTCAACCTGACCATCAAGGGCAAGGGCCAGATCTTCGGGGGGGAGCAGGCGTTTACGGTCGAACCTGGCGATCTGCTGCTCTTCCCACCAGCTGCCGTACACCATTACTGCCGCGCGCCGGATGCAAAGGAGTGGTATCACCGCTGGGTCTATTTCCGGCCCAGAGCCTATTGGGCGGATTGGCTCAAATGGCCGCGGCGAGTGGAGAACGTGGGGCGCTTGAATCTGGCGGATAGCCAGTTGCTCCTGGAGTTTGACCGGCTTTTTCTCGATATCGAAGAGACTCACAAGCAGATCCGCCCCATGTCCGAACAGCTGGCGATGAACCTGCTGGAGCGCTTGCTCATCCGCTGCTACGAGGCCTCCTCCCTGACTGACTACCCCACGGTGGATCACCGGGTCCACGAGGCGTGCCAGATCTTGAGCGAGTCGCTCTCTTCGGAGATCTCCGTCGAGGCGCTGGCCGAGAAGGTTTTCCTCTCGCCATCGCGGCTGGCTCATCTCTTTCGCGAGCAGGTGGGGGTGAGCATAGTGCGCTGGCGCGAAGATCAGCGGATCATCCGGGCCAAGCTCTTGCTGCAAACCACCCCCATGTCGGTGGCGGTGATCGGGCAGCAGGTGGGGTATGACGATCAGCTCTATTTCTCGCGGGTATTCAAGAAACGGGTGGGGGTCAGCCCGACCGAGTACCGCAAATGCGCCACGCCGCTGTGAATGGGGTATTGGCACAAGGCCAGTGCAGTACTGCCTGAGCCAAGACAGCAGACCAAAGAGATGGCGGGGCAGGGCCCATGGAGAGTGACATGAGAAGCTGGAAGGCAACAAAAAAACCGCATGGCGCAAGGCGATGCGGGTTTTTTGTCGTCCGAAGAGCAATCGGACTGAAATGTGGCTCCCTCGACAGGACTTGAACCTGTGACATACGGATTAACAGTCCGCCGTTCTACCGACTGAACTACGAGGGAATTGGCTCCTCCTGCTGGACTTGAACCAGCGACATACGGATTAACAGTCCGCCGTTCTACCGACTGAACTAAGGAGGAATAGCCTGTCTCGTTGAGACGAAGCGCATATTAAAGAGCCGGGCGCCGGGTGTCAAGTCGGCACTCGGCTACAAATATTACTTTTGATGCTGTTTGCCGAAAACTTGGCCGTTATGGGACATTTTCAGCACATTCAGCGACTTGCCAGTGAATACTCCTCAATTATCAAATACCTGAGCAGGCGGGTTACTGACCCGCCTGCAATCAGGCGATAATAATGAAGCCGACAAATGCAATGGCAGCGGTCAGCAGGGCATAGGGCAACTGAGTCACCGCATGACCAACCAGATCGCAGCCTGAGCCCTGGGCCGCCAGCACGGTTGAGTCGCTATAGAAGCAGGCCTGGCTCCCAAATGATGACGCAGACAACAGGGCGCCTATCACCAGCGGGATATCGGCGCCGACCGAGTGAGCCAGGGGCATGACGATGGGGATGGTGACCGCGAAGATCCCCCAGGAGGAGCCGGTGGCAAACGCCAGCACCGCCATGGAGACGAATACCACCGCGGGCAGCAGTTGCGGCGTCATGTAGGGGGTCAGGCTGTTGATCACGTATTGCGGCAGCTGCAGCTGATCACAGACATCCTTGAAGACGAAGGCGGCGATCACGGTGCCGATGGCGGGCAACATGGTTTTGAAGCCGTCGATCATCTGCTCCATCATCTCGGCAAGGGGCATCAGCCGCTGGGCCAGGTAGTAGGGAATGGTCAGCAGCAAGGTAACCAGCAGTCCCTTCCAGATGTCGATGTCGAAATAGACGGTAAAACCCACCAGCATGGCCATGGGGACCAGGAAGTTGTGCAGCTTGCCACCGCGATCGGCCTGGGCGAACTCCTCCTCGATGGACTTGATCGCATAACTATCCGGGGTGAGTCCGGCGTCTTGAGTGAGCTCGGCATCGCTGACCCGCATGGCGCCAACGCTGCCATGCTGGGCACGTTGTTCGGCCCGCTTCATGGGGCCTATGGCGGGCACCACGCCCAGGATCACCAGCAGCACCATCAGCACGGCCAGCCAGGCATAGAGCATGTAGGGGATAGCCTGGAAGTAGACGTTGATCCCTTCGCCGGTGGCCGCCACGCCGTTATTTTCCAGCAGACCGCCGAAGAAGACAGCCCAGGTGGAGAGGGGCACCAGTACGCAGACCGGGGCCGCGGTGGAGTCCACCACATAGGCCAGCATTTCTCGGGAGACCTTGAAGCGATCCGTGACTCTCTTCATGGTCTCGCCCACGGTGAGGGCGTTGAGGTAGTCATCGATGAAGATGACCAGGCCCAGCACGAAGGTCATGAACAGCGAGGATTTCGGTCCCTTGGCCAGCTTGAGCGCCTGCTGGCCGAAAGCCATGGCGCCGCCGGTACGCACCAGCAGGGCGATAAGGGAGCCAAAGCTGCCACATACCAGGATCAGCCAGCCAATGGTCTCGTCCTGCATGGTGCGCAGCGAAACCTCGGCGAAGGTATCTAGGGCATCGAAGGGGTTGGCGCTTAGCAGCAGCAGGCCCGCAACCGTCCCTATGATGAGGGAGAGAATGGGGCGGCGCAGCCAGATGGCCAGTACCAGCACGACGATGGGGGGGATGAGACTCAGGGCAGTCGGTTCGGACATGCGCATAGGGTCCTTTTATCGGGACCGGCCTTGGCCGGCATACTAAAAAAGAGTGCCCGGCAAGGTGATGTCGAGGGGCAATACTGCTTCTTATCGGGGTGACAGGGGAGGGGATGGGATCCCGTCGCGCAGTCACCGACTCCGGCCAAAAACATCGGCGCAGAAACTAAGGCTCATTGGGTGCTGAGTCAACCCAAAATCCGCCTAATGAGGCAAAAGTCGGCAATATGGCGGCTATCTTGGTTATTTGCCGAAGAGTTACCCTTTAATTGATCCTGCCCATCGAAATAGCGGGGGCTATCGGTTAAGGTTGCATGAGATACCATCGCCGCGTCGACACTCCTGCCGGCCCTTGATGATGATCGGGTGCCGATTCCATCGGCCTTTGTCTCTCTGTTCTGGTATTACGACATCAATGCATACTAAAAAAGCACCACTTCCCGTGAGGCTCGCCGTGGCATTACGCCAATCCTGCCTGGATGAGCCATATACACTGACCCGCCTGGGTCGCGATCTGGTGGCCGGTATTACGGTCGGCATCATCGCCATCCCGCTGGCCATGGCCCTGGCCATCGCCAGCGGCGTGCCCCCCCAGCATGGGCTCTATACCGCCATCATTGCCGGTATCGTCATCGCCCTGACCGGTGGCTCGCGCTACTCCGTCTCTGGCCCTACCGCTGCGTTTGTGGTGATCCTCTATCCGGTTGCCCAGCAGTTTGGCGTCGGCGGACTGCTGGTGGCGACCCTGATCTCGGGTTTCTTCCTGGTCGCCATGGGACTGGCCCGCCTCGGCCGTCTCATCGAGTACATACCGCCCTCGGTCACACTCGGCTTTACCGGGGGTATTGCCATCGTGATTGCGACCTTGCAGCTCAAGGACTTCTTCGGCCTGCAGGTGGTCGAGATGCCGGAAACCTATCTGGGCAAGGTGGAGGCGCTGATCCATGCCCTGCCGAGCTGGCAGTGGGGAGATACCCTCATCGGTGTGACCACGCTGGCCGTCCTGCTGCTCTGGCCCAGGCTCAAGCTGCCGGTGCCGGGCCATCTGCCCGCCGTACTGGTGGGGGCAGGGTTGGGTGTCGCCCTGCACGGTTCAGGTATCGAGGTTGCCACCATCGGCAGCCAGTTCCACTATCTGTTGCCGGGTGGCGGTCAGGGGGCGGGCATTCCCCCTCTGGCCCCCACTCTGCTGATGCCATGGTCCCTGCCCGGGCCCGATGGCCAGCCGGTGAACTGGGATCTGGCCGCCATTCAGCAACTGCTGCCAGCGGCATTTTCCATGGCGATGCTGGGGGCTATCGAATCCCTGCTCTGCGCCGTGGTGCTCGATGGCATGACCGGACGCAAACACAGCTCCAACACCGAGCTGGTGGGGCAGGGGCTGGGTAATATCGTGGCTCCCTTCTTTGGGGGGATCACGGCCACTGCCGCCATTGCGCGCTCCGCTGCCAACGTGCGGGCCGGCGCCACCTCACCCATCTCGGCTGTTATCCATGCTCTGGTGGTATTGGCCGCGGTGCTGGTGCTGGCTCCCTGGCTCTCCTGGCTGCCGCTTTCTGCCATGGCGGCTCTGCTCCTGATGGTCGCCTGGAACATGAGCGAGGCGCACAAGGCGGTGGAACTCATCCGCCGTGCTCCCGGTTCGGATGTGCTGGTGTTGCTGGTCTGCCTGTCGCTCACCGTCATTTTCGACATGGTGATTGCCATCACCTTCGGGGTGATCCTGGCCTCACTGCTCTTTATGCGCGAGATTGCCAGAATGACCCTGTTGCAGGACTTGGGGCAGCACAAGCGCCATCAACATCAGGTGCCCGAACTGGGTCTGCTCTACCGCATCAACGGCCCGCTCTTCTTTGCCGCTGCCGATCGGGTATTTGGCGAATTGACCGAGCAGGTGCAGGATCACAGACTGCTGGTGTTGCAGATGGATGCCGTCTCCATCCTGGATGCGGGAGGCCTGTCGGCTTTTCTCCATTTCAAGCAGCAGATGGCCAAGGCCGGGGTGAACCTGCGCATTGCCGAGTTGCAGTTTCAACCCCTCAAGACGCTGGCGCGCGCCAAAGTGGTGCCGGTGGCAGGCAAGCTGGAGTTTTACAGCACCCTGGAGGAGGCCTTGGTGGGAGAGGTTACCCCTGCTTGATAGCGCGTGGTGAGGTGATGGGATGCGTTTTGTCATGATTTTCGCCAATTGGTGCAGATCTTGAGCAAACGGCCGTGAAGAACAATAAATTGCGTTGACCCGCTCAGGCCCATCCCTTACATTACGCCTCGTTGTCGCGGCATTGACCGCCAACAAATGTGGTACTCAAGCACATTAAATGATGAGTAAAGTTTTGGTGCGGTGTCCGAATGGCTGCCCACCGACGAAGTCGGAATAGAAGTGCGCAACCCGTGCTCCGAAAGCCACTTCAAAGCAGTAAAAAATTTGGTGAGGTGTCCGAGTGGCTGAAGGAGCACGCCTGGAAAGTGTGTATACGGCAACGTATCGAGGGTTCGAATCCCTCCCTCACCGCCATATTGAAAAGCCCGACTCAGGTCGGGCTTTTTGCATTTCTGACGTTTACGCGACCTTTCATGGGCCTGCCAGAGAAGCCCTCTCTCCATGGGCTGGCTGGCGGCACTCAGTACAAATGATATGGGTGGGCCTCGCAGCGCAACAGCTGATGAGCCTATACCCGCCCTTGGGGAATATGCCACACTGACTGCCCTTTTGATCAGGGCCGACCCTATGTCAGATCCCGTTTGCTCCCCCCTCCTGGACGGTCAGGCTCCCACGGAGCCGGCGCATTTTACCCGGATAGGGAGGGTGCTGAGCCATATCCATCAACACCTGGATGAGCCGCTTTTAGTCGCCGATCTTGCCGCGCTCAGCTGCTGGTCACGCTGGCAGTTGCAGCGGGTGTTCCAGAGTGAGACGGGTCTGACGGTGGCGGCTTATGTGCGTGAACTCAAGCTCAGTCGCGCCGCCGTCGCCTTGCTGGGTGGCCGGGAGCGGATCCTGGATCTGGCTCTGCGCCACGGTTACGACTCAGAGGTGAGTTTTAGCCGCGCTTTCAAACAGCAATTTGGCTGCTCGCCGCTGGCTTATCGCAAACGTGGCTTGCGGGTCGGGCTGCGCCAGCCCATCAGTCAACTGGGGCCGCGGGGCCTGGGGGAGGGCAAGTGGCTGCAAGTGCGGGTCGAGACGAGGTCTGCCTTCCACTTGCTGGGTGTGCGGGGGGAGATCCGCGGCCTCTTTGCCGAGCAGCCCGATTTTCAGCAGCAAGTACCCGCCATCTGGCAAAGGGTGCAGGCACTGCCGGGGGGAGTGCAGCTGAACGGCTTGCCCCTGCTCGGGGTGAGCGATCTGCGGGCCCATCAGGATGAGGCGCACCGTTTCCCTTACTGGGCGGGGATTGCGCCAAGTGAGCAGCCAGAGGAAATGCCCCTCACCTTGACGGGCGCCGAGACATTGCAGGTGCCAAGCCAGACCTACGGCGTGGTCACCCACCAGGGGCCCATCGCCCTGTTGCCGCAAACCTTGAGCTGGTTTATCGAGCAGTGGTTGCCTCACTCTGGCTATCGTGGCCTGGATGGTCTGGAACTGGAAGCCTATCCCGCCAACTATCAGGGCAAGGCGCAAGATGCTTCCATGAGCTACTGGTTACCCATAGCCCCCTTGCCATAGCCCAGGGAAGCTACCCAGCTCCCGCCCCTCGCACTAGCAAGCAGCCAGGGCGCCAGACTTGGGACCCTGTGGCGAGTCAGACCAAGATCTCGCCACAGGGGGCGGGCAGACCCTCTTGCCCTATATCCCCTTGCTGGTTCTGGCACCTCCTTGCACCCAGTCTCATCTCTCCCCCGTGCTTTCTATTTTCTCCTCTCAGCAGGTGGCGTCCTGACTGCCATCATGTTTCCTATATTCTGCCCGGTTCGATATAAAAAGCCTCGTAAGAGGCTGATTGTGGAGCCGTTCCTGGTCAAGATGCCCCAAAATGTTAAGTGTGGCGAAAAATAGCTGATTAAAATGCAAATGATATTTGTTACTATTCAATCATTGGCATTCGAGGATCAGATGTACGCACTTCACCCCCCATTGACCCTGGTCGCGGCGACCCTCTCCACTCTGTTTGCGGGCAGTGTCCTGGCCGCGCAAACCGATCCGGCAGCGCCTGGCACCGAGACCATGACGGTCCTTGGCGAGACCTATCGCAACACGGCGACCAAGACCAAGCTCGACCCTGTCGAAACACCGCAGGCTATTTCCGTGGTGGATAGCCAGACGTTGGAGCAACGGGGCGCCAGTTCGGTGAGCGAGGCACTGCGTTATGTGCCAGGCGTCAACACCGAACTGCGGGGGGGCTCGGTCAATCGACTGGATCTGTTCAACATTCGCGGCTTTGACAACTATCAGAATTTCTATGACGGTTTGCTGCTGCAATATAACGATTGGAACCTGCAACCGCAGATAGATCCTGTCGCCATCGAGCAGTTGGAAGTGTTCAAGGGGCCGACTTCGGTGCTTTACGGCAGCATGCCACCGGGCGGCATGATCAACCTGATTGCCAAGCGGCCACAGCGCGAGGCCAGGCACAGCGTCAGCGTCGCGGGTGGCAGCGGGGATCTGCGCGAGGTGACCCTGGACACGACCGGCCCCATCAATGACACCTTTGCCTACCGTCTGGTTGGTTTGGCCCGCCACAAGGATGGCCAGGCGGTGACCTCACAAGAGGAGCGCTACGTGCTGGCTCCCTCCCTCGACTGGCGGCTCGGTGAACGTACCCTGCTCAACCTCAATGTTTATTACCAGAAGGATCCGGCCGCCGGCATCTACACCACAGTGCCCGCCAAAGGGTCGGCCAAGGACAATCCCCTCGGCAAGCTGGATAGCGATGCCTTCCTCGGTGACGAGAACTGGAACCAGTACAACCGGGAGGTGGCGCTGTTTGGCTACAAGCTCAGCCACGATTTCAATGCCAACTGGCAGTTCCTGCAAAATGCCCGCTACATGGATGCGTCAGCCAAGCAGCACAATACCTATAACGCGGCCCTGGGGGCGGATGATCGCACCCTGGCGCGCAATGCCTACCTGACCAATGAGGAGTCCAAGGGATTCGTCATCGACAACCAGCTGGCTGGCAAGCTGGCGACCGGCTCCGTGCAGCACAATCTGTTGCTCGGGGTCGATTACCAATATCTGGATGCCCAGGTGCTCTATCGGGATACCCTCGACTATTCGGCGCCCAGTATCGACATTTTTAACCCGGATCACCGCCAGATTAACCCCGATAGCCTCAATTTCATCTATCAGGATCGCAAGCAGATCAAGCAGTACCAGACGGGGGTCTATCTGCAGGATCAGCTGCGCCTCGACAGGCTGGTAGCCATAGGTGGCCTGCGCTATGACAGCTACCGGATGGATACCGACAGCGACAGCCTCTACAGCGGGGCTGCCAGCCACACCTTGGCCAAGATTGACCAGGACAATCTCTCCTTCCGCCTGGGGGCCCTCTATGAGCTCGACTACGGTATCTCGCCCTATGTGAGTTATGCCGACAGTTTCGAGCCGGTGGCGGGCAGCGACAAGAACGGCAATGCGTTCGATCCCGCCACTGGTCATCAGTGGGAGGGGGGGATCAAGTACCTGTCCGAGGACATGAGCAAGGCCCTGACCCTGTCGGCGTTCCGGATCACCAAGAAGCATGCCCTGGTGACGGATCCGGACAACCTGTACGGCCCCAAGTTGCAAACCGGCGAGATGGTCTCCAAGGGATTGGAGCTGGAGGGGCGCATCGATATCACCAGCAACCTGGACCTGAGTGCCACCTATACCCTGCTCGACATGGTGATCAGCCGTGACACCACCAGTTTGCAAGGCAAGACCCCGGTCTGGGTGCCGGATCAGACGGCCTCTCTGTGGGCTAACTACCGACTCGGTCAAGGGCCTGCCGCCGGTCTGCGTCTGGGGACCGGTCTGCGGTACGTTGGTGAGGCCGAGATGGATGCCGCCAACACCGACAAGGTGCCTGATTATCTGTTGATGGACATGTCTGCCTCCTATGATCTGGCCCAACTGAGCCCGCGCCTGAAAGGGGTGGAGGCCTCCGTCAGTGCCAGCAACCTGTTCGATACCACCTATTACTCCTGCTACGACCAGAGCAACTGCTGGTTCGGTGCCGAGCGCAATGTGGAGGCCAGACTCAAATACGTATTCTAAGCCTGCGCCCCGGCCGGACGCCGGGGCCCTTTTATCAGGGCGCCTCGTTCCATGACATCCCATCCGCCACTGGCCCTCTCGCTGAGACGGAGCCAGGTGCCATTGCCGCACAGGAGCGGGCAGCTGGCCTGCTTGCTCACGCCCCCCTGTTTTTGGCTGCGAGGGAGCTGATCCCCTCCCTCAAGGGCGAGTGGGTGGCGCAGGAGAGACCGCTGCTGATCGGCGCAGAGCGTGCCATGGCCCCGGCCGCGGTGGCGTTGGCGCTGCATGATCACTGGCGGCTGGCGCATCCGGAGGCGGGTCCCGCCTACTGGTTGACCCGCAGCTGGGGCATGCTCTGCTGGCAGTCCATCTACCTCGCCATGGTGGCCGTCTACCGGGTCGGTGCGGTGCCCGCATTGGACAAACTGGGGTTGGCGTATAGCGCTGGTCTGGTATCCGGTTTCACCTTGCCGGCCTCGCCGTTGATCAGGGGGGAGCAGTTGGTGTTGATCGAGGCGGCAGGCAGGCGGTTGCGTCGCCATTGGCAGCGGCTCTTCGAGATGTTTGCCGGTGAGATGCGGTTGCGGCCCGGCTTCGTGCGCCCGCTGTTGGCGGACGATCTGCTGGCGGCGCTGGTCAGGGTGCCGGATTTCTTCACCGAGGTGAGCGTCGAGCGGGTCGCCGCCCATGCGCCGCTCTGGCTGGCGGCCTGCGGTTTGCCCGCCGAGCATCTGGCGGGGTGGCGGGAGGCGTCAGGCGTGGCGAGCGCCTCACCTGGCTATATCCGCCAGCGCTGCTGCCTGCACTACAAGCGCCGCGATGGTTCGCTGTGCGAGAACTGTCCACGGCGACAAGCGGGTCAGGCTCGCTGCGGTGACGGAGCGGAGCAGAAGAGTGAACCAGATGGTTGACGAGTGGTACGGGCCGCCCATGGGGCGGCCTTTTCTTTACGACCTGAGTCAGGCGCCCATCTTGGCGCGAATGCGTTCGAACAGGCTCTGCAGGCAGGCTTGATCCTTGTCGGCGGCGCGCACGGCACCATACATGTGGCGGCGCACACCGCTTCCCAGGGGCCGGGCCTCGAGCAGCCCCTGGCGGACAAATTCCTCGCTGGCCCAGTTGGGCAGGGCGGCGACGCCAAGCCCGGCGGCGGCCATCTGCAGCATGACGGAGGTGTTGTCCACCAGCTTGCAACGCTTGGGCTCGATCCCCGCCGGTTGCAAGAAGCGGCTGAACACATCCATGCGAGCGCGCTCCACTGGGTAGACCAGCAGCACCTCTTGTTGCAGATCGATTGGGGCTATCTGGGTCTGATGGCAGAGGGTGCTCTCCGGCGCCATCACCAGGCTGAGCTCGAAGGAGAACAGTGGTTCGAAGTGCAGATCGCCGCGGGCCAGTACATCCGAGGTGAGCAGCAAGTCGAGCTGGCCGCCGAGCAGGGCACTCAGGGTGTCGAAACCGGGCACTGACTCCACCTCCAGATCCACTCCTGGCCACTGGCGGCGAAAGTCCGGCAAGAGCGGCAATAGCCACTGGATGCAGCTGTGGCAATCCAGTGCCAGGTGCAATCGGCCCGCGTCGCCGCTGTGCAGGGCCTGCAACTGCTTCTCGGTCTGCGCCAGGGCGGGCAGCACCTGGCGGGCCAGAGCCAGCAAATGCTGCCCCGCCGCCGTCAATACCAGGGGCCGGCTTTTGCGCAAGTAAAGCTCCATGCCAAGGCGGGTCTCCAGCTCCTTGAGTTGATGGGATAGGGCAGATTGGG
Source organism: Aeromonas molluscorum (assembly GCF_051376105.1). Lineage (NCBI taxonomy): Bacteria > Pseudomonadati > Pseudomonadota > Gammaproteobacteria > Aeromonadales > Aeromonadaceae > Aeromonas > Aeromonas molluscorum. Next base: position 1,727,674 of record NZ_JBPQCY010000002.1, read on the forward strand.
TGAGGTTGAGCGTGAGCGCGGCCCCCGCCAGAGAACCCTGCTCGGCCAGGGCAGACATTGTCTTCAGATGCTTGATATCAATGCTCAAATTACTGGTCGACTTGCTGGGCACACCCATGGCACCACTCCTTGCTGTATCAGTTGAAGACACGCTTTGATCACTGGGGCTGGCTCCTTCCATATGCGTTACAGACTCCCTTGTGCATCGTTGAGGATTTCTTGAGAGCCAGTTGAAGAGGATTCAATAGCCAAGAGCACCTTATCTCGACATTCTAGATGTGTAAACATCTGGATGGCTAAATCATCCAGTTCCCCATAGGACAGAGATGAGATTAAGGAAAGACGGCCATGACACAAGCACATACCCTGGGATTCCCCCGCATCGGCGCCAAGCGTGAACTGAAATTTGCCCTCGAATCCTACTGGCGTGGTGAGACCACCCAGGCCGAACTGGTTGCCGTAGGCAAGAGCCTGCGTCAGCGTCACTGGCAAGCCCAGCGCACCGCCGGGGTCAACCTGCTGCCGGTAGGGGATTTTGCCTGGTACGATCAGGTGCTTGGCACCAGCCTGCTGGTGGATGCCATCCCCGAGCGCCACCGTGATGGCGACACCGATCTCGACACCCTGTTCCGGGTGGCCCGTGGCCGTGCGCCGACCGGCCCGGCTGCCGCCGCCGCCGAGATGACCAAGTGGTTCAACACCAACTATCACTATCTGGTGCCCGAGTTCAGCCGTGACCAGCGCTTCAAGCTGGGCTGGAGTCAACTCTTTGAAGAGGTGGAAGAGGCCAAGGCCCTGGGGCTGCCGGTCAAGGCGGTGCTGCTGGGGCCCGTCTCTTATCTGTGGCTCGGCAAGGAGAAAGAGAGTGGCTTCTCGCGCCTCGAACTGCTCGACCGTCTGCTGATCGTCTATCAGGAGATCCTGGCCAAGCTGGCGGCGCAAGGGGTGGAGTGGGTGCAGATCGACGAGCCCGCCCTGGCGCTGGATCTGCCGGACGAGTGGCGCCTGGCCTATCTGAATGCCTATGAGCGTCTGAGCGGCCCCTGCAAACTGCTGCTCACCACCTATTTCGGATCCGTGGCCCATCAGCGCGACATCATCACCAGCCTGAAAGTCGATGGTTTGCACCTGGATCTGGTCGCCGCCCCCGAACAGCTCGACACCCTGGTCCCGCACTTGCCGGCCCAGTGGGTCATCTCCGCCGGGGTGATCAATGGTCGCAACGTCTGGCGTGCCAACCTGGCCAAGCTGGCACCGACGCTCAATGCATTGAAAGAGAAGCTCGGCGAGCGACTCTGGGTCGCCTCATCCTGCTCCCTGCTGCACAGCCCGGTGGATCTCACCCTGGAGCATGAACTCGACCCCCAGACCCGCAGCTGGTTCGCCTTCGCCCTGCAAAAGTGCTACGAGCTGGGCCTGCTGGCCGACTACTTGAGCGACAGTGCGCTGGGTGGCGGTGACTTGACCAAGATTGCGGCCTACAGCCAACCCATCATCGATCGGGAGTCCGACAGCCGGGTCCACAAGCAAGGGGTGCAGTCTCGTCTGGCCCAGCTGACCGAATCCGAGTTCAATCGCCACAGCGCTTACGAGCAGCGGGCCCTGGCCCAGCGCAGGGATCTCAAGCTGCCCCTGTTGCCGACCACCACCATCGGCTCTTTCCCGCAGACGGCGGAAATCCGGGTGCTGCGTCAGGATTGGCGTGCCGGTCGTATCGACGACGGCGCTTACGAGGCGGGTATTCAGGCCCAGATCAAAGATGCCATCGCGCGTCAGGAGGCTATCGGGCTGGACGTGCTGGTACACGGCGAGGCCGAGCGCAACGACATGGTGGAGTATTTCGGTGAGCTGCTGGACGGCTTTGCCATCACCCGTTTCGGCTGGGTGCAGAGCTATGGTTCGCGCTGCGTCAAGCCGCCGGTGATCACCCGGGACATCGACCGTCCGACCCCGATGACGCTCGAGTGGACCCAGTTTGCCCAGAGCCTGACCGACAAGCCGGTCAAGGGGATGCTGACCGGGCCCGTGACCATCCTCTGCTGGTCCTTCCCCCGGGAAGATGTGAGCCGCGAGCAATCTGCCCTGCAGATTGGCCTGGCCATTCGCGACGAAGTGGCGAGCCTCGAAGCTGCCGGCATCAAGATTATCCAGATTGATGAGCCAGCCATCCGCGAAGGCTTGCCCCTGCGTAAACAGGATCATCAGGCCTATCTGGACTGGGCGGTGCGGGCCTTCCGCCTGAGTGCGAGCCCGGTGGTGGACAGCACCCAGATCCACACCCACATGTGTTACAGCGATTTCAACCTCATCATAGAGGCGGTGGCGGCGCTGGACGCGGATGTGATCACCATAGAGACCAGCCGTAGCCAGATGCAGCTGCTTGAAGCGTTCGAGCGCTTCAACTACCCCAACGAAATCGGCCCGGGCGTCTATGACATCCACTCGCCGAACGTACCGAGCCAGAGCTGGATTGAGGGCTTGCTGCGCAAGGCGGCCCAGCAGATCCCGGCCGAGCGGCTCTGGGTCAACCCGGATTGCGGCCTCAAGACCCGCGGCTGGGAAGAGACGGAAGCGGCGCTCAAGGTGATGGTCGATGCCACCAAGGTGCTGCGCGCCGAGCTGGCGTAAACCGCCAGGCAGCTAGCCAAGGAGGTGTCACTGACGAATAAGGGGAGGGCGCAAGCCTTCCCCTTTTCGTTGTCAGCTGCAACGGGAGCCATTACTGGGCCATGGCGACGCTGGCATTGATGGAAGAGATGCCGGTAGAATTGCGCATTTTGAATGACCCTTATCATGCACAGGAACAAGATGCAGCTCAGCGACTTTTACCCGGTATCGACCAATACCAGCCTCAAGGAGAGCTGTTATGGCGCTCTAGGTGCGCTCATCGGTCTGTTGATGACCGAATTGCTCTGCCAATGGTGGCTTGGCGTCAGCCCCCACTGGCTCATTGCCCCCATGGGCGCCTCAGCCGTGCTGCTCTTTGCCGCCCCGGCCAGTCCGCTGGCCCAGCCCTGGTGCATCCTGGTGGGCAACAGTGTCTCGGCCTTGATGGGAGTGATCAGTGCAAGCTGGATCCCGGATCTGGCACTGGCCTCCGCTGTGGCAGTGATGCTGGCCATCGCCGCCATGTTCATGACCCGCAGCCTGCACCCGCCAGGGGGGGCCGTGGCTCTGACCGCCGTGATAGGTGGCGAGAGCATCACCCAACTTGGCTTCTGGTATGTGTTGCTGCCGGTGTTCATCAACTCCCTGCTCCTCCTGGCCATGGGCCTCCTCTACAACCGGGCGCTCGGTCGCCGTTATCCCAATGGTGGCAAGGCGGCCCCCAACCGTCACCAGACGGCGGATCCCGAGCCGAGCAAGCGCATCGCAACCCATGCCACCGACATCGATTTTGCCCTGGAAAAGCACGGCGAGCTGCTCGACATCAGCCGTCAGGATCTGCAGGCATTGCTGCAAGAGGCGCAACTGCATGCGCTGCGCGAGCGGGTCGGGACAGTACTCTGTCAGGATGTGATGTCGCGGGATCTGATCGTCGTTGCGCCAGAGGAGTCGGCCATGGTGGCCTGGCATCGACTCTCCCAGCATCACATCAAGGCGTTGCCTGTGGTCGATGACGCGCAGCGGCTGGTCGGCATCCTGACCCTGCACGATCTGATGATCGACAGGCAGCGCCAGCTACCGAGGGAGGCAGCCAGCCTCGAACAGAAGCAGGTGGCGGATCTGATGACCCGGGAGGTGCGTACGGCGCGCCGTTATCAGCCGCTCTACGATCTGGTGGAGTTCTTCTCCGATGGTGGTCTGCACCATATGCCGGTGGTGGAGGGGGAGCAACTGGTCGGTATCTTGACTCAGTCGGATATGGTGGCGGCCCTGTTCAATCTGGCACTGCGCCCGGTTGCGGACAAGGCAGAGTAAAGACGAGGCCAGGCGCAACCAGGGGGAGGCCGCTTGGAGAGGCGCTACAGCGAGGCCGTGGTGCCTCGCCCTTGGTCAATCATCGCCGAGCAACCTGCGGGCCAAGGCCCTGACTTGTGCTTTATCTTCCTCCAGGTTCATGGCCAGTTCACTGCGGGCCAGCGCCAACCGGCCGTGACGGCGGGCCGCGTCGGCCATGGTCTGGCTGCCGTGGGTCAATGCCAGCAAGGCTTTTTGCAGTCGCAGGGCCACCTCTAGCGTCCCCGCGCCATCCCGGGCGATGGCGGTAAAAGCATCATCGAACATATCCATGACGGCCAGTGGCGATGCGCTGATCCGCTCGTAGGGTGAGGCCTGGTGGTTGGCCTGATCTTCGCCGGAGAGCGGCTCATCCCACAGCACGAACAGGCGCACCAGCGTACCCAGTATGCCGATGGCAGTCCCTGGATCGTTGACCGCGGGGGAGAGGGCTCGCCCGGCTATCTCGGCCAGTACAATCAGGCCAAAGCGGGGATCTTCATCGAACAGTCGCTCCGATCCTACCGTGAAAGCGCTGGCGAGACGGGCCATGTCGAGCCTGGCAGGCTCAGGGCAGCCGTGGGCCAGGGCAAGCCCCTGGTCTGGCGTCACGAAAGTGCCGGGCAGCGCCAGGATCTGTATATGGGTGTCCATCTCCTCGGCCAGGGTGTTGAGGTGCGCTATATCAATCTGCTGTACGTAGCCAATCTCGGGACTGCTTATCAGCAGGCCACCGGTGAGCCCCTCATGGACGGGACTGGCGCCCAGGGTGGGGGTGAGGCGCCGCCGTTGCAGGGCGGCATTTGTCGCCTGTTCGACCCGCTTGACCGTAGTGCCAAGGCGTCCCAGGCGGGCAATGCGATCCACCCAGTGGACGAACATCAGAATGACGAGAGCCAGCACGACCAGGGTGAGCAGAAACAGGGTGAAGCGACCGGCCAGGGCGAAATAGTCGTTTTTGACCCCGATCAGCGAGACCACGCTGAAGATGAAGGCACCGATAAAGGTCGACAGGGCATTTTGTGAGACGTCATCGGCGATCACCAGCGTGACGCTACGCGGAGTGGCCGCGTTGCTGGCCGAGGCGTAGGCTGCCACCATGGAGGCGACGGCAAAGGTGGCAACCCCCAGCATGCTGGCGGACATGACGGATAGCAGGGAGAGCAGTGCCTCGTTGGTGATGGTGGGCAGGTAGTCGCCAAGGTCGCTGCTATCGGCCAGGCGGGCGGCGAGGGCGCCCAGGATGGAGAGCAGGCAGATGGCGAGGGGTTTCACCCAAAGTCGCTCGCGAAGGCGGTTGACCAGGAAGCGCCAGCGCTCGCGGGAGGGGATGAACGGCATAGGCACTCCTTTTCCTAGAGGGATAACCCAGCCTATGGTGTTCTGCACCAGGTCGCAATCTCATCAGGCTCGGCCGCGCATTATACGAATAGAAAAGGAGTGGCCCTGGCCGCTCCTTTTTATATTCGTAGCGCTGATGAACTCGATAGTGATGGCGCCCTTGGCGCAGCCGGGCGCTATGCCAGTCGGGGATGCAGTCATGGGCCAGAATGCAAATGCTGACGACAGGTTCGGGGTGATCCAGGCAGCAAAGATGACAAGAGGGAGTGCCAGGCACTCCCTCTTGCATGAGGCTTGTGACCATCAAAATGGCCGCTGGCCGGGGACTTAGCCATAGCGGGCCAGGGTCAGGCCTTCGTCGCTGATGGCGGGCTGGGTACCGCTGATGAGATCTGCCAGCAGTTGGCCTGAGCCCGCTGCCATGGTCCAGCCCAGGGTGCCGTGGCCGGTATTGAGCCAGAGTCCCGGTATCGGGCTCGGACCCACTAGCGGCGTGCCGTCCGGTGTCATGGGGCGTAGCCCGGTCCAGAACTCGGCCTGGGCGAGATCGCCGCCCTCCGGGAAGAGATCCCTGACCACCATGGCGAGGGTGTCGTGGCGTTTGGGATTGAGTGCCAGATTGAAACCGCTGAGCTCGGCCATGCCACCGACCCGGATCCGCTCGTCGAAGCGGGTAATGGCGACTTTATAGGTTTCATCGAGCACTGTGCTGCGCGGCGCGGCCTCCGCATTGCTCATCGGCAGGGTAAGGGAGTAGCCCTTGACCGGGTAGACGGGCAAGGCGATGCCGAGCGGGCGCAGCAGGCCGGTGGAATAACTGCCCAGCGCACAGACGATGGCATCGGCCTGCCAGCGCTGCTCCCCGGCGCGAACGGCCACGGCGCGTCCGTTTTTCATCTCGATTTCATCGAGGGGGCAGTCAAACACGAACTCAACCCCCAGTTGCTGCGCTTCGGCCGCCAGGGCCTGGGTGAAGCGGAAGCAGTCGCCAGTCTCATCCCCTGGCAGGCGCAGGCCACCCACCACCTTGCCGCGCACCCGGGCCAGGGCTGGCTCAGCCTCTTCACAGCCCTGTGTATCCAGGGATTGATAGGGCACGCCATACTCTGCCAGCACGGCGATGTCGCGTTTGCTCGCCTCGAGTTGGGCCTGGCTTCGAAACAGCTGCAAGGTGCCAAGCTGACGTCCTTCGTAATCCAGATCAAGCTCGTCACGCAAGCCCTTCATGCAGTCACGGCTGTATTCCGCCAGACGGACCATACGCCCCTTGTTGGTGGCGTATGCGGCCGGGGTGCAGTTGGCAAACATCTTGAGCATCCAGCGCAACTGGAAGGGATCAGAGGTGGGACGCACCGTGAAGGGGGCATGTTTTTGCAGCAACCATTTGGCCGCCTTGAGCGGAATGCCAGGGGCGGCCCAAGGCGCCGCATAACCCGGGGAGATCTGCCCCGCGTTGCCATGGCTGGTTTCGAGGGCCACATGACTGCGCCGTTCGAGCAGGGTCACCTTGTGACCCGCCTTGGCCAGATACCAGGCGCTGGCAACCCCGATAACACCCCCACCCAGAACCACAATGTTCATTGCTACATCCTTGTTTTAACTGCGTTTGTTAATGCTAGAGCCCAGGTGCCCCAGATTGGCCCCTCTGGCAAATTGAGCCGATCTAGCCTTGATGGGTACCGGCAGGCATCACGTTAACATTGGCAGCGAAATCGGCAAATATGTCATCACAAAAATATAACATTAAGCTGCTTTTGTATTTTTTACCAGCTAATTGAACTGCATAAATAAATAATGCTGACATATCGCGCTGCTGTGGTGTGTGTGAAGTCTATCCCTGTACAAAAGAGACTGATGCAGGCCATGTGGGGGGAGGAGTTCATGGAGCCGATTGCGTTGAGCATTCGGTTGTGGCGGAGCATAAAAAAAGCCCCGGGAGGGGCTCTTTTTGATGACGGATTGATTACTGGCCGTTGAAGGCGGTGGTGCGTGCCAGCGCATTGCGGTTACCACTCTCAAGCCAGGTTTTGATCCGCTTGGCATCGGCTACCCTGGCCCCAGTGGTATCGGCATTGAGCAGCACCACTATCATGGGCTCACGGTTGATGTTGGCCTCCATCACCAGGCAGCGGCCTGCCTCGCGTATGTAGCCGGTCTTGGAGATGAGCACCTGCCAATCGGCATCGTGGACCAGGCGGTTGGAGTTGCGGTAGTGCAGCTGGCGCTTGCCGGTGCGGACATAGTGTTGCTGGGCCGAGGTGAACTGTCTAATGAGTGGATAGGCGGAGGCCGCCGCGACTAGCTTGGCCAAGTCATGGGCGGTGGAGACGTTACGGGGATTGAGGCCCGTACTGTCCGAGAACTTGGTGTTCCACATGCCCAGCATGCGGGCCTTGGCATTCATGGCGGAGACAAAAGCGCGCTGGCCGCCCGGGTAGTAACGGGCGAGGGAAGAGGCCGCACGGTTTTCGGAAGCCATCAGTGCTATGTGCAGCATCTCGACCCGGCTCAGTCGCGAGCCTATGGCCAGACGCGAGCCGGTGCCCTTGATGCGATCTATATCGGCATTGCTCACCGTGATCATCTCGTTCAGGCGCGGATTGGCATCGAGTACCACCAGGGCTGTCATCAGCTTGGTGATGGAGGCAATGGGCATGACTCTATTGGCATTGCGCTCCGAGAGGATCTCGCCGGTTCGCGGATTGGCGACCACGAATGCGGCCGAACTCAAGGTGGGGTCACTGCGTCGTTCGAGCATGCTGGGGGCGGGAGCATTGAGAAACGGAGCGGCCAGGGCTCCCAGGCTGACGGGAAGGAGCAAGGCACCGAACAGCAAGCTGGCAAGGGGACGTATCATAGTGGTGGTCTCTACCGCGTGAAAAAACCGAAATCAACCTCTCAGTTATATGTCGGGTTCTGACGCGCCGCAATCCCCATCACCTTGAACTGATAAGATTTTATGGTGGTCCGGCAATGTGTGAGTGTCTATTGATACCCCTTCTGTTGATAAAGTCATTGGTGAGGTCTTTTTGAGGCTCTTTATGATCCTGCCTCAGATGGTGCCAACGAATGATAAACGGTGCTCCGTAGTGGCGGCTGACAGGTAGATTGAGCTCTATATGGAGCTGCTTTTGACGGATGGATGGCTACTCGGGCAAGGGGCGAGGCTCAGCGATCCCCCCACGGTTGGTGCTCCCCTTTTTGGGCGAAAGGACAAGGTTTGGTGCACTTGAAGGAGGGGCGAACCCTTGGGTCGCCCCTCTTGATTGCGCTACGCCGGACTCATGCCAGCGCCTGGGCCAGCAGATGCACGGGATGTTCACAGCGATATGCGGTGCTCATCTCAATCTGCCATTTACAGGTTTCGCAGTCGGTGATGACCAGATCCGGCTTGAGACGGTCGATCTGCTCAAACAACCCCTCACCTATGGTCTGGCTGGTCTGGTAGTTCTCCGACTTGAAGCCGTAGGTACCGGCGATGCCACAGCACTGGGAGTCGAGCACAGTGACTTTTACCCCGGGAATGGCGCGCAGCAGCTCCAGGGTGTAGATGACCCCCCCCATCTTCTCCAGATGGCAGGGGGTGTGATAGGCAATATGCAGGTTGAGGGGCTTCATGGCAGGCTTGTTGCCCCGGTAGAACTCGTTCCACAGGAAGCGGGTCACCAGTGAGATGCGATCTCGCACCTTGCGATTGTCCTGACCGAGCAGGTGCGGGTATTCGTCCCTCAAGGTGAACCCGCAGGTGGAGGAGGTGGCCAGCAGCGGCATCTCGTTGCCGAGCAGGGTGTTTTCGAGCTGCTGGATGTTGAAGGCGGCTTGTTGCTTGGCTTTGGCCATGAAGCCGTTGGCGATGAGTGGCACGCCGCAGCATTTCTCCCGCGCCAGCAACTGCACCCCTATGTTCATGGCATTGAGCACTTGCACCAGCTCCTTGCCGAGCTGGGGGTGGTTGTAGTTGACGTAACAGCCGTGGAAATAGGCGATTTGCCGGTTATAGCTGGCCTGCACGGCTTGCTGCTTCTTGAACCAGCCGCGAAAGGTGCCTTGAGAATACTTGGGCAGGTCGCGGTGGGAGGAGACCCCGAGCGCCTTGTCCAGCACTTGCTTCACCGGTTTGAGTCCTGTGGTGAAGTTGACGATGGGGGCCATCAGGGTCGACATGCTGCCCATCAGATCCGTGTGGGATAGCACGAACTCGCGCACCCCCGGTTTGAATCCGCTGTACTGGTGCTTGGCCTTGGCGATGATGTCGCCGATACGTACGCCGCTCGGGCAGGCCACTTCGCAACGTTTGCAATTGGTGCAATATTTGAGCGCCTCGTCATAGAGGGCGGGGCTCTTGATGCGCAGCCGTTCACCATCGGGCCCTGCTTGTTTGGGGCCCGGATAGGCGGGATTGGCCTTGGCTACCGGGCAGTAGGCGGTGCAGACGGTGCATTTGATGCACTGATCGAAAGTCTGATTGGCATGGTCCAAAGGCATGATTAGGCCTCCCGGGCGAGTGATGGGGTGGAGGGGGCGCCGGTCATCGAGTCCCGGGCTGCGGCCTTGGTGAGTATGTGACTGGCGGCTTGCCAGCCGGTGGCGACCGCCACCCCTGAACCTGAGCCTTCCGCAACAGGGTCATAGTGTGCCAGTACGCTGCCGGCACCATAGAGGTTGGTAAGCGCCTTGCCGCCGCGCAGTACTCGCAGCTGTTCATCCGTCTTGACCCCGAAGCCCATGAAGGGGTGGTGGTCGAACAGGCGGCGACCGGCCCAGTCATCGCGCTCGGCCAGGCTGAGCACGTCGGCATCGAAGATGGGCTCACTGATCCCCCCCAGACGCGAGACCAGGCCGCGACTGAAGAAGCTGCCACTGGCGAGCACGAAATCGTCGGCCTCAAAGAGTTGATCGGCGCCGTTCTGGCTATATACCCCAGTGACCTTGTTGCCGTCCAGGGTGGCGCCCAATACCCGCTCACTGATGAGGAAGGTGCCGCCAAGGGCCTGGAAGCGGCGCCTGAGCGCATCTTGCATCCGCATGCCGATGAGGGAGGGGGGCATGGTGGCGACTTCGCGAAGGGTGCACTGGGTGAGCTGCTCCAGCTCGGCGAGTCGAGGCCCCACCAGCCCCAGTGAGAGGCAGGCAGGCAGCACCAGATGACGACAGTCGGGGGCGTCGCTCTCGCGCAGCAGGCGGCGGATCTCCTCGGCAAGCGCGCTCAGCAGAGCTTGTCCCTCCTGACCTTGCTTGTCGAACAGGCGGGCGATGTCCGCCGAGCGAAACTCATGAGGATTACGGTTAAAGGTCGCGAGTTGGGGCAGGTTAATCTCGCCCGTCAGGATACGGCTCTGGGCCAGACGTGGATGCTGGGCCAGATTGGCCGCCGCCAGCGCCGGTTGAAAGTCGCGAAATCCTGCCAGGGTGGCCAGCAGCATGGTGGCCGGAGCTGGTGCTTCTCCCAGGCAGGCGCTGTTGCTAGGCGAGAGCCAGGTCGGCTTGAGGGTGCCGATGGGGGTGAGCCTCAGGTGGTTGTGCGACTCATGGAACAGCGGCAATCCCTGCTCGGCGCAGTGGCGCTGCAGATCGGCCAGGCTAGCCGCAATATGAGTGAGCCCGACCTTTTGATAAGGGTGGCGCGGGTGGGTGACCAGGAAGGCGGGCAGGGCGGCGAAGGGATCGCCCTGGCAATCGAGCAAGTCCACCGAGCCGGAGGAGAAATGCAGGGCGCTCTGGCCCGAGGCCATGATCAGCGTTTTCTGGCCCGCCTCGGCGAGGCGCAGCCCGGCGCACAGACCGGCCATGCCGCCGCCAATGATGATGGTATCGAATCTCATGGGGATACTCCTTCATGGCGCAGGGGGGTGGGGGAATCCTCTGGATCCTGCGGCGCTGTGATGTCGGTGGGGCCAGTCAAATTGCCAAGACCGAACAACCCCTCATAGATCCAGTGGGTGAATTCGGTTTCGCGCAGGGCATCCCCCCACAGCACGGGGCGTACCCCCTTGTAGCGCTCCTCCAGGAAGTCGCGCAGCATGGCGCAGGCCTCGCGGCCATCGGCCTTGCCATATTCGTGCATCAGACCGGCGGCGCGATAGGCACACAGCTCACCCTGGCAGGGGCCCATGCCGAGCCGGGTGCGGCGGCGCAGATCCACCAGGTTGTCCACGTCCAGCTCGCGCAGGGCATATTCAATCTCACCGGCGGTCACCATCTCGCACTCGCAGATGAGGGCGTTGGCCTTGGGGTTGTCTCGAAAGAAGGCGATGACCCGTTCCCCGTGGCGTGACTCGGCGGATCCTTGCGCTGGCGCCGACAGACCAAAGGTCTGAGTGGGCACGGGATCCCGGGAGCCTGGCAGGGCTTGCAGGGCCGTACGACAGCCCTTGTCGTTGCCAAGCTTGCTGGCAACCAGATCCGTGGCCATTTCAGCCATCAGCCGGTAGGTCATCAGTTTGCCGCCGGTGATGGTGATGAACCCTTCCAGACCATCCCGGCTGGCATGATCGAGCAGCACTATGCCGCGGCTGATGTTGCGGCCCGACTCGTCGCCATCCACCGCGACCAGGGGGCGCACGCCCGCATAGGCACGCAGCAAGCGGGTCTGGGCCATGGCGGGGGCCAGTTTGATGCCCTCACGCAGCAGCACCTCGACCTCCTCGGGTTCGACGCGAAGCTGGTCAATCTTGTCATAGTCGATGCGACTGGAGGTGGTGCCAATGAGGGAGATGGTATCCCCGGGCACCAGAATGTCTGCGTCCGCCGGCTTGCGAGCACGATTGAGCACCAGCTGGTTGAGGCGGTAATCCATGATGAGTAGCGAGCCCTTGGCCGGAAACATGCGGATGCCAAGCTCGGCATATTCACAGATCTGCTGGCCCCAGATGCCAGCGGCGTTGATCACCTGCTCGGCTTCTATCTCGAACCCTTCGCCGGTGCGCAGGTTGATGGCCCTGACCCCATGCACTCGGTCTTGCTGGCGCAACAGCCCCACGACTTTGCAGTGGGTAAATATCCGGGCCCCATGCTCCTTGGCATCGAGCACGTTGGCGGTGGCGAGGCGGAAGGGATCTATGGTGCCATCCGGTACTTGTATGGCACCAATCAAGGCTGGATTGACATTGGGTTCGAGGCGCAGCGCCTCTCTGGGCTCGAGCTGGTGGGTCGGGATACCCGCAAGGGCACAGGCTTGCATGAAGGGATCCTGGAAGCCGATGTCGTCCTCGGGCAGCGTCACGAAGAGGCCGCCGGTGTCATCGACACAGTGGCTGGCGATACGCTTGAGGATGCGATTCTCCTGAATACACTCCCGGGCAGATTCGGGATCCGTCAGGGCATAACGGGCACCGGAATGGAGCAAGCCATGGTTGCGTCCCGTGGTGCCGGCGGCAATGTCGTCGCGCTCAAGCAGGATGCAATCTATGCCGCGCAAGGCACAATCGCGCATGATGCCGGCGCCGGTTGCCCCCCCTCCAATGATGACCACCCTGGTCGTGACTCTGTTCATCTTGCTGACTCTCATCCTCTGTCGAATGGGAACAGTGTGGTGTGGATTAGCGTGAAAATGTTTGATTTAGACCAAATTAATGTTCGTTTTCGAAAGTTTCGGCGTGGGGAATGCGCAATTTGAGGGGGCGGTCACAAGGTATCCATGGCAATGGCATTGATTTATCATGGTGAGACTACATGAAGAGGTGCTTGACTCAATGAGAGTTGGGTGCGCGTTCTGGCGCTGTATCGGGCAGAACTGGCAAATAAGTGAGGGGACAGTATGGAAGGTAATCGAATGGATACTCCGACTCAGGTCAAGCAGGTTCAAGGAGAGGTGTTCATTATCGATCAGGATGGTTCTGTCTCCCAGATGCCGCCCGAGGGGCAGATAGCCGCCGGTCAGGTCATGCTGACCGGCCGCAATGGCCAGGCCGTGATAGGCGCCGATGGTCAGGCTGTGCAGGTGGGGCCAGATTGTGCCACCTGCAGCGATGAGCAGGGCAGCTGGGTGTCGAGCCCGCATACCCTGGCCCTCAATGGCAAGCCTGACAAAGAGCCGACCAACCTGGATCTCGAGGCGCTGCAACAAGCCATCCGCGCCGGGGCCGACCCGACCGCCGTCTTTGCCGAAACCGCCGCAGGTCCTGCCGCAACGGCAGGGGGCGGCGTGGTCGGCGCCGGTTCGAGCGCCGCTGGTTTCATCGTCGTAGACCGTACCAATGACGCCACCTTGGCCGAGGCCGGGTTTGACACTGGCCACCAGGCTGCCCTCGCTCAGCCCCGTGGCCCCCTGGGTGGCGACTATGTCGATACCTATGCCGCCATCACCGTCTTCGAACCCCAGACCCGCGACAACATCATCAATGCCGACGAGGTGACACAGCTCATCATCCGTGGCCAGGTCGAGGACGTGGAGGTGGGGCAACCCGTCACCGTCACCCTGACCGACAGTGCAGGCAACAGCCTGACGGTGATCACGGTGGTGTTGCCCGGCAATCAGTGGGCCGCCGATTTTGGCGATGTGACCGGCAAGCTGGTCGATGGTCCCCTCACCATTCATGCCCATACCGTCGATCTGTTTGGCAACGAGGCGGTCGACGATGGCTTGACCCTGCTCGATACCATTACCACCATCACGCTCGACTTGGCCGATGAGAGCGACTCGGGTGCCAGCCAGACGGACGATCTGACCCACGACACCCGCCCCTTGCTGCAAGGCAAGGGTGAGCCGGGCGCCACCGTCACGCTGACCCTGGGCAATCAGGTGCTGGCGGTACTCACCGTCGATGGCGCCGGCAACTGGCAGTTCCCTATTCCCCAGACCCTGGCCGACGGCAGTTATGACTTCAAGGTCGATTCGGTCGATATCGCCGGTAACAAGGCGAGCGATACCCTGACGGTCACCGTCGACACCCAGGCTGGCATCGACATCGACGATCTGGATGCCGGTCAGCTCTGGGGTAGCAATAACGCAACCCTCAGCGGCACTGTGACGCAGGTCGAGCCGGGTCAGATCGTCTCTATCAGCCTGAACGGCGCCGGTCAGCCGGTGTTCAATGTGCAAGCGACGGTCGGGGCCGATGGCCGCTGGCAGGTAGACGGCCTGGATCTTTCCGGTTTCAAGGGCCCCATCGCCATCAAGGCCACAGTGACGGACTTGGCTGGCAATCTGGTGAGTGATGGTGTGCCGCTGGTCGGCCAGAGTGACACTTTGGTGCTCTTTGAAGCAGATCTCGCCAATGGACCCATCAGCCAGATCGGTCAGCTCAACACCGGCGCGGGGGTCGATGGCGGCCTCAAGGTGACGCTGGCGGCAGATCAATCCGCCCTCGAATCCCTTCATCTCACCAGCCATGGCGCCTTGTTGACCTATCAGCTGGGCAGCCAGGGGCTGGTGGCCAGCGCCAATGGTCAGCCGGTGTTCACCCTGGCGGTCAACAACAATGGCACCTATACCCTGATCTGGCAGCAGAGCCTCGACCATGGCCAGGACAAGCTGGTATTGCCCTTTGCACTGGAATATCGCGACAGCGATGGCGATCTGGTTGAGGCTCCGCTGCACATAGCGCTGCTCGATAGCACCCCTCCCGATTTCCAGGTACCCGCCCTCACCCTGACCGAAGACGCCTTCCAGGAGGCGAGTGCCGTGGTGGGCATCGCCCAGTTCGAGGTCAAGCATGGTGCTGACCCCATACTCGCCAATACGCTGACCTTCGTCGAACAAACCGGAGTGCTGGCTGGCCTGCAAGGCCAATACAGCAGCGATGGCCATCCTCTGACCTTTGAGTTTGTCGATGACTTGACCCTGAGTGGCTACTACCTGGACGGCAATGGTCAGCGGGTCGAGGTGCTGCAAGCCAAGCTCAGCGCCAGCCAGAACGGTGATGACGTCAAAGGGGAGGTCAGCGTCAGTCTGACTGGCCCGCTCGATCACCAGGGCTCGGATGCCCTGACCCTGGGGCTGAAGGTCGGCGCCGTCGAGATTGATGGCGATGCCACCTCGCCCGCAGAGCTGCAGATCACCATTCAGGATGGTCGGGATCCGGCCCTTGGCATCGACACCGGCATCAGCCTGCAGGAAGGGGTCTCTGGCCAGAGCCTGGATGGCCAGCTGCCGGTCAATGTGGGCAGCGATCGCCTGGTCTCTCTCAACTTCGAGGCAAACCAGCCCGCCCTGGATGGTCTCACCAGTGGCGGCAAGCCGACCAGCTATCAGGTCAACGGCAATGTCATCACCCTGCTGGATGCCGGCGGCAAGACGGTGCTGACCGTGACCCTGGACCTGGACGGCAAGTACCATGTGACGCTCGATGGCGTACTGGATCAACCTGTGGGCACCAACAGCGTCAACCTGGGGCTGCAGGTGCAGGGCAGCGATTTTGACGGCGATCAGAGCAACCTTGGCACCCTCAATATCCAGATCACCGACGGCGTGCTGCCCCAGGTCGACCCCGTCTCCCTGACCCTGATGGAGGACAGCGACTGGAGCGCGGCCCAGACTCTCTCCGGTGATCTCAATATCACCGCCGGCAGCGATCCCCTTGCCAGTATCAGCTTCGATGCCAGCCAGCCGGGCCTGCAGGGGCTTACCAGCGGCGGCCAGCCCGTTGTCATCAGCATCAGCGGCAACAGCATCAGCGGCGCCGTCAACGGCCAGAATGTGTTCACGTTGACCCTTGTTTCGGATCAAACAGGGCAGCAGGGTCACTACGTCTTCACCCTGAACCAGCCGCTGGATCAGGGCAGTGCGGACCGCCTGCTCAAGGCGGGCTTCACCTTGACTGATTCGGATGGTGACACCGTCTCCTCCACCCTGAGCGTTGCCATCGGCGATGGGGCCAACCCGGTGATCAGCGCCGTGACCGGCACCAGCCTGACCGAGGCCAACCAGGGCGGCGCCGCCGTGGTGGGCAATATGAGCTTCACCGTGAACCACGGTGCTGATGCCCTGGCCCCCGACAGCCTCAGGTTCGATATCAACGCCATCCAGCAGAGCCTGGACGGTAAATACAGCAGCCACGGCAGCCCGGTGACCTTTACCCTGGACGTTAATGGGGATCTGGTGGGCACCAGCGCGGACGGCCGCGAGGTGCTGCGCGCCGAGCTGGATCTGGTGGACAACAACGGTAACTGGAGCGTCACTACCAAGGTAACCTTGGGCGGTGAGCTGGATCATCAGGGCAGCGAGTCCCTCGACCTGCCCCTGGCCATCACCCTCACGGACAAAGACGGGGACAGGGTCTCGACCCAGTTGCCGCTCACCATCAAGGACGGCAATGCGCCGGGCTTCGTAGCGGGCAGCGGGGTAGACTTGAACGAGAGCAGCCTCGATGGCAGCAACAGTCTGACGGAAACGGGACACTTTACCCTGGAGGCGGGGTCGGATCGGGTGAGCCAGGTCTCGTTCGCCGATCCGGCTTCCCAGCCCCCCTTGTTGGCCCTGGGTCAGCAGGTGCAATACGAACTGGTGGACGG
This sequence comes from Aeromonas molluscorum, assembly GCF_051376105.1. Classification (NCBI taxonomy): domain Bacteria; kingdom Pseudomonadati; phylum Pseudomonadota; class Gammaproteobacteria; order Aeromonadales; family Aeromonadaceae; genus Aeromonas; species Aeromonas molluscorum. Next base: position 1,744,405 of record NZ_JBPQCY010000002.1, read on the forward strand.
GGATCCCGCCATCCCGGGCAGCCAGATCCTCAAGGGCTATGTGGAGGTGGGTGGCCAGCGCATCGAAGTGCTCCAGGTGGAGCTGGTTGGCTCGCTCGACAACACCGCCAGCAACAGGTTTGACTACAAGGTGACCCTGTTCGAAGGGGTGCACCAGAGCGGCGGTGACGGCTCGACCAGCCTGCCCCTCAAGCTCGACATCATCGACAGTGACAAGGGGGGTGGCAACAACGACAGCACCACTGGCACCCTGGACATCACCATCAGCGAGGGGGTCAGGCCCATTGTCAACGGGGTGACCGTCGACAGCGTGACCTTGGGGGAGGGACGTTTCGATGGCGCAGCCAGTGGCGCGACCGCCGACGATCAGCTCATCTCGGGCAAGGTGACGGTACAGGCCTACTCGGACCCCATCGTCGATGTACGCCTGGTCTTGAGCGGTCAGGTCATGGACGTCAACGGCAATCCCGTCACTCACAATGGCGAGGCCCTCACCTGGCAAGCCGTGCCGGGTAGCAACGGCCATTCCTTCCAGGCCCTGACCGCGAGCGGCACCCTGGTGCTGAGCGTGACCCTGCCCAATGTGCCCGATAGCGTCGCGGCGCACACCAAGGTGGATTTCGATTATCAGGTGGTGACTCACACCAATCTGGACCACGGTGCGAACGACAGGCTCGACATCCGTGTCGGCATGCAGGTGACGGACAGCGATGGCACCGTCAGCAAAGGTGATACCGTCATTCATGTCACCGATGCCGCCGATCCCCAGCTTGGCATCGACACCGGCATCAGCCTTCAGGAAGGGGCCTCGGGCCAGACCCTGGACGGCCAGTTGCCGGTGAATGTGGGCAGCGATCGCCTGGTCTCCCTGAACTTCGAGGCAAGCCAGCCCGCCCTGGATAATCTGACCAGTGGCGGCAAGCCGACCAGCTATCAGGTCAACGGCAACGTCATCACCCTGCTGGATGCCAGCGGCAAGACCATTCTGACCGTGACCCTGGGGCTGGACGGCAAGTACCATGTGATGCTCGATAGCGTGCTGGATCAACCGGTCAACAGCAACAGCGTCAACCTGGGGCTGCAGGTGCAGGGCACCGACTTTGACGGCGACCAGAGCAACCTTGGCACCCTCAATATCGCCATCACCGATGGCGCCCTGCCGAGCGTGGACGCCGTCTCCCTGACCCTGGTGGAAGACAGCGACTGGAGCGCGGCTCAGACCCTGTCCGGTGATCTGAATATCACCGCCGGCAGCGATCCCCTTGCCAGTATCAGCTTCGATGCCAGCCAGCCGGGCCTGCAGGGGCTCACCAGCGGTGGTGCGCCTGTGGTCATCAGCATCAGCGGCAACAGCATCAGTGGCGCCGTCAACGGCCAGAATGTCTTTACCCTCACGCTAGATCAGAGAGGTCACTACGTCTTCACCCTGAACCAGCCGCTGGATCAGGGCAGTGCGGACCGCCTGCTCAAGGCGGGCTTCACCCTCACAGACAGTGATGGTGACACCGTCTCCTCCACCTTGAGCGTCGCCATCGGCGATGGGGCCAATCCGGTGATCAGCGCCGTGACCGGCACCAGCCTGACCGAGGCCAACCAGGGCGATGGCGCCGTGGTGGGCAATATGAGCTTCACCGTGAACCACGGTGCTGATGCCCTGGCCCCCGACAGCCTCAGGTTCGATATCAACGCCATCCAGCAGAGCCTGGACGGTAAATACAGCAGCCACGGCAGCCCGGTGACCTTTACCCTGGACGTTAATGGGGATCTGGTGGGCACCAGCGCGGACGGCCGCGAGGTGCTGCGCGCCGAGCTGGATCTGGTGGACAACAACGGCAACTGGAGCGTCACCGCCAAGGTGACCTTGAGCGGCGAGCTGGATCACCAGGGCAGCGAGTCCCTCGACCTGCCCCTGGCCATCACCCTCACGGACAAAGACGGGGACAGGGTCTCGACCCAGTTGCCGCTGACCATCAAGGACGGCAATGCGCCGGGCTTCGTGGCGGGCAGCGGGGTGAGCCTGGACGAGGGCAACCTCGATGGCAGCAGCCCCCTGACCGGCACGGGTCACTTCACCGTGGACGCAGGCTCGGATCGGGTGAGCGAGGTATCGTTCGCCGATATCGCGGAGCAGCCGGCCCTGACCGCCCTGGGCCAGAGCGTGAAATACGAACTGGTGGATGGCGATGCCAGCATCCCGGGTAACCAGATCCTCAAGGGCTATGTGGAAGTGAACGGGGTGCGGGTCGAGGTGCTGCAGGTGGAGATCAGCGGCAAGCTCGACAACGCCGCCAGCAACGATTTTGACTACAAGGTGACCCTGTTTGAGGGAGTACACCAGAGCAATGGCAGCAGCACAGAGCTGCCGTTCAAGGTCAACGTCGTCGACAGCGACAAGGGGGCTGGCAACAACGACACCACCTCGGGCACCCTCAACATTAGCGTTGCGGAAGGGGACAAACCGACCCTCAGCCTCACCGGGGTGACCCTGAATGAAGGGCGCTTCGATGGGGCTGGCAGCAACCAGACGGCGGACGACCAGCAGGCCACCGGCACCCTGACCATCACCGCGGATTCCGACCCCGTGGTGGACGTGCGCCTGACCCTCTCCGGTCAGGTTGTGGATGCGAGCGGCAAGGCCATCACCCACAATGGCGAGACCCTGACCTGGCAGGAGGTGCCGGGCAGCAACGGCCATTCCTTCCAGGCCCTGACCGCGAGCGGCACCCTGGTGCTGAGCGTGACCCTGCCGAACGTGCCAGGCAGCATAGCGGCCCACAGCTCGGCTACCCTGGATTACCAGGTGACGGTGCATACCAACCTGGATCACGGCGCCGACGACAAGCTCAACCTGACCCTGCCGGTCCAGGTGACCGACAGCGATGGCTCTGTGATCACCGGCAACACCACGGCGGTGATCACCGACGCCGCCGACCCCGTGATCAGCTCCATCGGGAGTGTCACCGTCAAGGAGTCGGATCTCGATGGCGGCACTGGCCAGCACGGGGGCACCAGCCCTGCGGGTACAGGGGAGAAAGCCACAGGGCAGGTGGTCATCGATGCGGGTAGCGACAAGGTGGTGGCCCTGCAACTGGATGTGGCCCGCTTCAACGCCCTCAACCAGCTCAGCTCCGGGGGAAAAGTGGTGAGCGTCAGCGCCGACAGCCAGCCGGGGGTCTATCTTGGCAAGGACAGCGGGGGCAAGCTCATCTTCAAGTTGACCCTGGAAGCTTCCGGGCGATATATCTTCGAGCTGACCGGCAACCTGGATCACAGTGCCCAGGGCAAGGACCTGCTGGATATCCAGCTGCCGTTGCAGGCCCTGGACCATGATGGCGATCTCAGCGCCGAGGTGATAGGTCACGTCAGCGTGCAGGACGATGTGCCCGTCGCGGTCGATGCCGGCAAGGTCCTGAACCAGGGGGCGAAAGTGAGCGGCGATCTGCTGGCCACCGCCAGCGAGGGTGCCGACGATGCGGTGATAAAATCGGTGACCATCAATGGCGTCGAGCACCCGATTGCGGCCACCGGCAATAGCTCCCTGGCCGTGACAGACAGCAGCGGGCAGACCATAGGCACCCTGGTGATCAACGCCGAGGGGAATTACAGCTTCACCGCCCGGGCGGATATAGATCACAGCAACACGACGCTGGTGCAGAAGGTCGACTTCCACCTGGTGGACGGGGATGGCGATACCGATGATGGCGTGTTGACCCTGACTATAAGGGATGAGGCGGGTAAACTCGTCGTCGAAGCCGTGCCGGGGAAAGAAGATGCTGGTGCGACAGATCCAGGCCTGGGGATCCCCATCACCATGACCCTGGATGTCGGCGACTTTGATCGGGGCGAGCATGTAGAGACTTTGCTGATCCAGGCGCCGGCCAATGCCCATGGCACCTTCTATTTCAACGGGGTGGCGCTGACCACCCTCACCCTGGGTGGCAAGACCTGGTATCAGGTGCCGCCTGCTGCCATGGTGAGCAGCGACAACGAGCATTATCAGACCCAGGGGCTCACCTTTGTGCCTGCCCATGATTATTCGAGCTACACGGATGCGGGCAAGCCGCTCTCCTTCCCGGTGCAGTTGCAGGTAGGGGTCACAGATGGCGGCAGCAAGCCGCCACTCCTGACGGGCAACCTCGCCATCACGGTGGAGGGCATAGCCGATAAGCCGGTGTGGATCGCTGGCAATACCGATCAGCACTACAGCCTCAATGAAGATGCCAGCGGCATTGCGCTCAATGTACAAGCCAGCCTCACCGATACCGATGGCTCCGAGACCCTGAGCTATCAGCTCAAGTGGGAGTCTGGCTTGGGCAGTCTGACCCTGAACGGCAAACTGCTTCAGCCAGATGGCAGCGGTCTCTACACGGTGGCGGCGGGTGACATCAACAAGGTGACTGTGGTGCCCGGCAAGGACTACAGCGGTGACATCAAACTGACCATTACCCCGATCAGTACCGAGAAGGCGCCTGTGGTGACGGGTCAGGACAAGGCGGTTGGCGACCCCATCGAACTGGTGATCAACGTCAATCCCCTGGCCGATGATGCCAAGCTCACCATCCGCGATATCCAGGGCAAGGAAGACACCCTGCTCGACCTGGGCGGCAAGATAAGCCTGGCGGGACTGGCCGACAACAGCGATGGCTCCGAGCTGCTGTTCGTGCGTATCGAAGGCTTGCCCGCCGGTGCCACCCTGCTGCTCGGCGGCGTGGTGGTGGCTCAGGATGCCAAGGGTTACTACGAGGTGCCCTATGACCAGATAGCCAACCTCAAGCTGCAACCTGCGCCAGAGAGCAACGTCGATTTCAATCTCGTCATCACCGGGGTGGTGAAAGATACCGCCAGCCTGACCGATGCCAATGGCAATGTCAGCTCAGTGGTCAGCGAGACGGTCACGGCGAGCCAGACCTTGCATGTGGATCTGGTCGGTGTGGTCGATACGCCCCTGCTGGATCTCAATACCAGCCAGTGGCAGCCCGCAAGCGATCAGGGTTTCCAGATCACCATCAAGGAAGACGGTACCGCGCCCCTGGACTTCAAGCTCATATCGGGGGAGATCCCCAATGCGCCGACTGATACCTCAGAGACCCTCAATCTGGTGCTCTATGGCCTGCCGGACGGGGCTCTGGTGCTAGACGGCCAGGGCAACCCGCTCAGCCTGACTTATGCCGGGCTCGATGTCAGCGGCCAGCCCATCTATCAGGTGGACATTGGCAGTTTGGGCAATATCCAGATCAAGCCGCCCCTCAACAGCACCCAAGACATCAACCTGATCGGCCGGGTGGTGGTGACCGAGAATGACGGGGAGAGTAAAACCTTTGAGACGCCGCTGCATATCCGGGTCGAACCCCTGGTGGATGCGGGAGATTACAGTCGTACCAGCCATGGGCTGGAAGATGAGTTCACCGTCCTCGACTGGCAGCCTCACTTGAGCGATGGGGCCGAGAAAGTCACGGCCCTGACCCTGACCGGGATTGAGCCGGGTTACGAGATCTGGGTCAAAGATAGCAGTGGTACTCACCAGCTCATCCCAAACGCAGGGTCGGTCAGCCTGAGCGATACCGACCTGCAAAGCCTGTTAAATGGCGGTCAGCTGCTGGTCAAGGCACCGGAAGACTCCGACAGGGACACCGTCATCCATAGCAAGGTGACCATCACTCAGCAGGATGTGGACTCGAGTGCCATCGATGTCAAGGTGATCGACGGTACCCTGAATGTGGATATCCAGGCGGTGGTCGAGCCGGATGGCAAGTTGCAGATAGACGATCCTTTCTTGCTGGGCTTTGATGATCAGGACATAGACCTGAGCCAGGCGTTCAGCTTCCAGGACCTGGACCCGAGCTCGGTAGAAGCCATCGATTATGTGGTCATCAGCGGCTTGCCTGACGGTTTCTCCGTGGTCGGCGGCATCAATGACGGCAAGGGCAACTGGACGGTGCCCGCCGCCAATATGGGAGCCTATGCCCTCAAGGCACCCGACAACTTCACCGGTCTGGTCGAGTTCAACGTCAGTGCCCGCATTGTGGATCACAGTGATGATGGGGATCCTAGTGTGCCGGTTGAGCAGACCCTGTCGGTGACGGCCATCTTCCTCGACACTGTGGCCACCACGGACAAGGCGGCCCTGATCACCTTCAATCCGGTGCCTGTCACCGGGGTTGAGGATCATCGAGTCGACCTTGGCAGCCAGCTCAAATCGCAGATAACCATCGCAAGCCAGGACAGTGCCAACGACGAGGTAAGCATCGTCATCAGCGGGTTGCCCGCCGGCGTCAGCCTGCAGGGGCTCAACTATGACTTCGTCAACGGCCAATATCTGATCAAGCTGCCGACCAGTCTCAATGGTCTGGAGAATCTGACCCTGGGGTTGCCGACCGATTTCGCCGGCAAGCTGACGCTCGATGTGCGGGTGGTCAACACGGATGTCACCAGTGGTGACAACCAGCTTGTCGAGCAGACCGTCAGCCTGGAAATACTGCCCGAAGTCGATGTCAATGGCGGTGCCGATGGCCAGCCGACCCTGTCCCTCAGCATCAAGGACATCAACGGTGATGGCCAGCCGGACAATCTGGAAGATACCCGGATCCACCTCAATATGGACGTCAAGCTGGCCGACATCAGCCCAAGCGTGGCGGGGGGCGGGCTTGAAAGGGTGCAATCTGCCACCGTCACGGTCGATCCTCGCTTCGGCCATTTCCTCGATGGGGCAGGCAACCCGGTCAACACCTTGACGGTCACTGATCCGGCGGCGCTCAAGGATCTGGTGTTCGCACCCAAAGAGAACTTCAGCGGCACTGTCCCCGTTGCCGTCACCCTGCATATCCAGGATGAGGCGAGCACAGGGACTGCGACAGCCGACTGGCAGGCTAATCTGGCCTTCGAGGTCAAGCCGGTCAATGACCCGGCCACCTTGACGGTGCAGACCATGACGGGGGATGAGGATGGCAAGGTCGGCCTGGGTGGTCTCTCGGCTCAACTGGTCGATACCGATGGCTCCGAGAAGATAGTGGCGCTGCAGATCAAGGGGGTGCCGGATGGCTTCACCCTGTCGGCGCCCGCCTCCAACAATGGCAATGGGGTATGGCAGGTGCCGGTCGGTACCAATATGGCCAACCTCAAGCTGATACCGCCAGCCGACTTCAGCGGCAGCCTGGATCTCACCTTCAGCGCCTTCACGCTGGACAAGGGGCTCACCATTCCCCTTGAGACCAGTGCCGGTTTCACCGTCACCATCAATCCGGTCGGCGATGTCATCATTGCCGACATCCAGGGCCAGGCTAGTGGCACCGAAGGGGATGTGATCACCTTGAGTCTGGGGCTGGAGACCCGGGATACCCAGGCGACCGGCGGCAGTGCGGCCAATGTGCATGAGCAGGGCCCCGAGCAGTTGAGGGTCACCATCGACGGCGTGCCCGATGGCGCCGAGATCCGTCTGCCGAGCGGGGTGACCGGCACTGTGGTGGATCTGGGGGGCGGCCGCTGGCAGGTCACCACGGATGGCGGCAAGCTCGATGCCGTCGAGCTGGTGACCCATGATGCCAACGGCATGCTGGATCTCAAGGTGACGGCCCAGAGCCTGGACAATGGTGCCCTGGGCCCCGAGGTCAATGGCAATATTCAGGTGGACGTGAGCGCCGTCAACGATGCCCCCGTCAACCTGCTGCCCGTGGACCCCCAGGTGGCGCAGGAGGACAAACCCTTCACCATTCAGGGTCTGCAGGTCAAGGATGTGGATGCAGGCAGTGGCAACATCGAGGTGCGCCTCTCGGTGGCGCATGGCTCCCTGACGGTGCTCAATGCAGCCGGGGTCACAGTGACGGGCGATGGCACAGGCAGCCTGCTGCTCAGCGGTTCCCTGGTGCAGATCAATGCCTTGCTCAGTGGCGGCATCGACTATCTGGGCAACAGCAATTTCAATGGCAGCGATGCCCTGACCATGGTGACCAATGACCTTGGCAACACCGGCAGTGGCGGGGCCCTGAGCGATACCGATGTGCTGCCCATAGAGATACAGCCGGTCAACGATGACCCCGTCAATATTCTGCCCCCGGCCCAGGTGGCTCAGGAGGAGAGCATCCATCTTATCCAGGGCTTGCAGGTGCAGGATGTGGACGCCGAGGGCAAGGATATCCGCGTCACCCTGAGCGTGGGCAACGGCAGTCTGACAGTGGTTGATAGCGCAGGCGTCAGCGTGACGGGGGATGGCAGTGGCAGTGTGACGCTGCTCGGTTCCCAGGATGCGATCAATGCTCTGTTGGGGCGCGGCATCCACTATCTGGGGGATGCCAACTTCAATGGCAGCGATCAGCTGACCATGGTAACCAACGATCTGGGCAACACTGGCAGCGGTGGCGGTCAGGATGTCAGCAGTACCCTGGACATCGCCGTGCAACCGGTCAACGACGCGCCTGAGCTGACCTTGCCTGGCAGCGGCTTGAGCCTGGGTGAGGATGGCGACATCATACTGAGCGGCATCAGCGTCAAGGATGTGGATGCCGGTACGGCACCGATGCAGGTGACCCTCAAGGTTGAACATGGTCTCCTGGTCGCAGCCGCTGGTGCCGGAGTCACAGTGCTTGGCAGCAACAGCAATAGCCTGATCCTGACCGGTGCTCAGGATGCCCTCAACGCCTTCCTGGCTGGCGCAGTCCACTATCAGCCGAGTCCGGACTACTGGGGGGATGACAACCTGAGTCTGGTTATCTCGGATCTCGGCAGCACGGGCTCCGGCGGCGCTCTGGAGGATAGCGGCCAGCTCGGCATCAATGTGGCCGCCCAGGCCGATATGCCCAATTTGCAGCTGGACAGTCATGGGGTGACAGCCCTGGTCGGTGGCTGGGTTCCCCTCAGCCTGAGTGCCTGGGTTGCCAACCCTGAACCGGGTGAGTTAAGCATCAGGCTGAGTGGTCTGGATGGCGCTCAGGTGCTGGATCAAGATGGTCGGCAGGTGGGGCAGGATCTGGGTAATGGCGACTGGTTGCTGCCAGGAGACAGCAACTTGCCGCTGTTCCTGGATGGCTTTGGTGTGGGCAGCCACAACGTTTCGGTACAGGCCGAGTCCAGTTCGGGGGGCAGTGTCATCAGCTCAACCCCGGACACTCTGGAAGTTCACACTGTGGCGGGCAACGAACTCCATGGCAGCGGCGGGGATGACCATCTGGTCGGCAGCCAGGGTGATGACATCCTCTATGGCGGTGCCGGCAGTGACATTCTCACCGGGGGGCTGGGCAGCGATACCTTTGCCTGGACCTTGCCGGATGCGGGTTCGGCCAGCCAGCCTGCGGTCGATACCATCACCGACTTCAACCTGCAACAAGGGGACAGGCTGGATCTCAGCGACATGCTGGGCGGAGTCAGCGGCAGCGACATCAACAGCCTGCTCTCCCATATCCAGGTGTCGGTGACGGCAGGGGCCAACGGGGTGAGTGACTTGCATCTGGATATCTCTCCCGCCGGGGATGGGCAGATAACCCAGTCCATCGATGTCAAGAGTGTGGATCTCTCCAGCCTCAATATGGGAGGGGGCAGTCAGAGCGAGATACTCACCTCGCTCATCGATAACCAGCACCTCATCGTCGATCACCCTTGATGCAACAAGGCCGCCCTCGGGCGGCCTTGTCATTTCGGACTGGTGGGCAACCGCTGCCCTGTCCTCAGCCACAGCACTTCTTGTGTTTCTTGCCGCTGCCACAGGGGCAGGGGTCGTTGCGCCCGGGCAGAGGGCACGCGTCATGGGGAAACTGGACGCCCTCGGTATAGACCCAGCGCCTTGCCAGGCGCGTGAAGCGGGAGCGTTCATGCAGACAGTGGCGCTGCCCTGCATCGAGGAACCAGGCTTTGAACTCGACCTCGCCCTCTTCATCACCCGGGGTGCCATCTTGGGTGTTGACTATCTCGAGCCCGACCCAGCGGGTCTCCTGGCGGCCAAGCTCGGTCGCGGTCAGGTCCCCCAGAAAGTCCGGGTGCCAGCTCTGCACCAGATAGTCACCCAGCCCCAACACGAAGGCGCTGTAGCGCGAGCGCATCAGCTGTTCGCAGCTCGCGGCGGCTTGGCCCTGATGGAGGGGGGCGCAGCAGGTCTGGTAGGAGAGGGTGGAACCGCAAGGGCAAGGGGTCATGGTATAGGCCGTATCTGAATCAAATGTGCGGGGATTGTAGCCAAGCGAGGGGGCCACAGACCAGTACCGCAGCATAATCAGTGATCGGGGCCGGGGATCTGACAGTGCAGTTTGGGGATTGGCCGAGAATATGGAACAATTAACCATTGTTCGCCGTTTCGTTAAAAGACCCTATGAATGAGATCGTGAAAGGCAGTATCGATTTGATCCGGCAGCTCAACTATGGGCTGGTCTACGCCAGTCTGGAGGAGCACAAGGAGCTGTCACGCACCGATCTCTCCCGCCTGACTGGCCTCTCCCCTGCCAGCATCACCAAGATCACCCGGGAGCTGCTCGATGGCGGCCTGGTGGTGACCTGTGGCGAAAGTTCTGTCGGTCGGGGTCGGCGCCAGATCCTGCTGCGCATCAATGAGCGTCGCTTCCAGTTTCTCTCCATGCGCCTGGGCCGCGGCTATGTGGACATGGCCCTGTTCGATCTGGCGGGCCGCTCTCTGGCCCGCCATCGTCACCAATTCAGCGAAGCAGAACGGGGCGATCTGCTGGCCAGCCTCATCAAGGCGATAGAGAGTTTCTTGCCCAAGCGGGCCCTGCGTCTGGCCTGCATCGCCCTCTGCCTGCCGGGTCAGGTGGAGCGCCATTCCGGCATGGTACGTCACTTCCCCTTCTATGATCTGCGCAACTGGCCTCTGGGGCCGACCCTGCAGCAGGCATTCGCGGTGCCCGTGCTGGTCAGCGGCGATGTGCGTACCTGGATACAGGCTGAGCGCGAGTGGGGGGCTGCCAAGAATTGCGCAGATGCCGTGCTGGTGTTCGTTCACAACGACATCGGGGTGGGCATGGTGGTCAATGGCCAGCTGATGGAGAGCGAATCCGCCATGTTGGGGGATCTCAGTCACCTGCAGCTCGAGCCCTATGGCCAGCGCTGTTATTGCGGCGGTTTTGGCTGTGCCTGCACCCTAGTCACCAATCAGGCGCTGGAGGCCCAGTACCGTGAGCTGCGTGGGCGGATAGGTGGTACGGACTCCGATCTTCCCGAGAGCGTCACCATTCGCGAGCTGTGCGAGCTGGCATTGGCGGGCAATAGCCTGTGTCAGGACATATTGCATCAGGCGGCGGGCCGTCTCGCCCGGGTGCTCTCCAATCTCATCTGCCTGCTCAATCCGGGCAAGCTGCTGCTGGGTGGTGAGATCACCCGCGCCGATCGCCTGTTGTTCCCCATGCTGCATCAGGCCCTGGCGAGCCAGCTGCCGGCCGATTATCTGGTGCGACTGCAAATAGAGTCGACCCACTTCTACGAAGATCCCACCAAACCGACCTCGGTGCAGGTACACAAGGCGCTGCGCGATGGCAGCCTGTTGCTGGACCTGCTGCGGGGCGGTGGCAACGAGTCATGATGCTGAAGATGATGGCCGCAGGGGATGGAGCAGGGCACCTTTCATGAAACTGGGACTGCAGGGACGCTTTCTCCTTATTCTGTGTTGTATCAGCCTGTTGCAGCTTATCTTGCTCAGCACCGCCAGCTATTACTATGTCTCCGAGCAGCGTTATCGCGAGGTGGGGGAGCAGGCGCTGGACGTGGCCCAGCTGGTGGCGCGGGATAGCGCCGTGATAACCGGGGTGCGCCGGGCTGACACGGCTCGCCTCAACCTGCTGGTGGAGAAGATCCGCAGCGATGTGGGAGCCAGTTTCATCGTCATCGGCGATCGCAACGCCTTGCGGTTGGTACATCCGCAATCGGATCGTATCGGCAAGCCGATGGTGGGGGACGATCCGACCCGGGCGCTGGTCAATGGGGAGTCCTATATCTCCCATGCCAAGGGTTCCCTGGGGGTGTCGGTGCGCGGCAAGACACCAATCCATGACGAGCTGGGTCAGATCATCGGCGTGGTGTCGGTCGGTTATCTGGTGCGCGACATAGACGCGGATCTACGCGGTTTTCTGCGCTTTGGCCTCTTCATCACCCTGCTCATCGTGCTGCTCAACAGCCTGGCGGCAGGTTGGCTGGCGCGGCGCTATAAAAAAGCGATCTTCGGTTTTGAGCCCGAACAGATAGGCCGTCTCTATGCCGAGCTCGACTGTACCCTGCGCACCGTGCGCGAGGGGATACTCACCATCGATGGCGAGGGGCGGCTCACCTCCATCAACCCCAATGGCATCAAGTTGCTGCACCTCGATGAGCAGCAGGCCAGGGGAGCCATAGGCCGTCCCATCAATGATCTGCTGCCTGAGACTCGCATGTTGTCGCTCATTCATGATCCCAAGCCGCAATATGACGAGGAGATCTGGCTCAACGGCCAGCACCTGATCGTCAACCGTCTGCCCTTGGTGCGCGATGGCGAACTCATCGGGGCCGTATCGAGCTTCAGGCGCAAGGATGAGCTGGCCGAGCTGAGTGCCCAGCTCAGCCAGGTACAGGCCTACAGCGATCTGCTGCGGGTGCAGACCCACGAACACAATAATCAGCTGGGTACCATTGCCGGGCTTATCGAACTCGGTGCCCATGAGGAGGCGCTCGCCTTCATCGGCCGTGAGGCCGGCACGGAGCAGACCCTGCTCAGCTTCCTGATGACGGCGATCGCCAAGCCCAAAGTGGCAGGGCTGCTGCTTGGCAAGTATCACAGGGCCCATGAGCTGGGGCTCGAGCTTGTCGTCGAGCCCGATTCACGCCTGCATGATATTCCCGCCAGAGTGTCAGGTTCCCAGCTGGTGACCCTGCTTGGCAATCTCATCGACAACGCCTTCGAGGCGACCCGTCGCCAGGGGGCTCCCTATGCCCCGATCCGGGTCTCGATGACGGACCTTGGTCAGGATCTGATCCTGGAGGTCGAGGATGGGGCTGGCGGTGTGGCCCCCACGTTGCAGGATCGGCTATTTGAGCCCGGCGTCAGCAGCAAGACCGAGCGAGGTCATGGCATCGGCCTGGCACTGGTGCGCAAGACCCTGGATGCGCTGAAGGGTGACATCGTCATAGAAGCGACCGAACAGGGCAGTTGTTTTGTCTGTTACATTCCCAAGGATGTGTGAATGATCAAGGTATTGATAGTGGAGGATGACCCGGCCATCGCCGATATCCACCGCCGCTTCGTCGAGCGGCTGCCGGGCTTCGTCCTGTGCGGTCTGGCACTCACCTTAAGCGATGCCCGCGAGCAGATCACCGTGCTCAAACCCGATCTGGTGTTGCTCGATGTCTGGTTGCCCGATGGCGAGGGGCTGGGGCTGCTCAAGCAGCTGCGCCAGGAGGGGGCCGAGGTGGATGTTATCCTGCTCACTGCGGCGCGGGAAGCGGCTACCTTGCAGGAGGCGATGCGCCTCGGGGTCGTGGACTTCATCTTGAAGCCCGTAGTGTTCGAGCGGCTCAAGGGCACCCTGGAGAAATATCGGCAGAGCAGCCAGGCCCTGGCCAGCCTGGCCGATATCAGCCAGCAGGACGTGGACGCCCTGTTTGGTAGCACTGCCGGCAGTGCCAACCCGCTCACGCTGCCCAAAGGCATCGATGCCCTGACTCTGGAGCGGATCCTGAGCGCCCTGGCGGGCGAGGGGGCGAGCGCGGAAGAGATTGGTGCCAGGGTCGGGGTGAGCCGCACCACGGCGCGCCGTTACCTGGAGTTTCTGGTGGGCCAGCAGCTGGCATCCCCTGAGCTCGAATATGGTACCGTCGGACGTCCCGAGCGCCGCTATCGCCGCCGCTGAGCACAGATGCTACGGACAAAGAAAGAGCGCCTTGATGGCGCTCTTTTTATTACTGCTTGTTATCACTCTGGTTTATCAAGGTCTCTGCTCATTATGGGTAGGGTACTGAGGCGGCAGAGTGCCATCGATTCAGGAATGAGTCACAGGTTCACCCTTGGGTTCCTTGCGAGCCTGCCACCATTGCCAGAGCGGGATCATCAGCATAGTGATGGTGATGATCGTAAAGCCGAGGGTGATGGGGCGTTCCCACATAAAGCTCATGGAGCCATCGTTGATCACCAGGGCGCGGCGCAGGTTGTCTTCCAGCATGCCTCCCAGGATGAAGCCGAGCAGCATGGGGGCCATGGGGAAATTGAGCAGGCGCAGGCCGATGGCGATCAGCGCAACTAACGTCATCACATGGATGTCCATGGTGTTGAACGACACCAGATAGACCCCGGTCAGGGAGAAGAGCAGCACCATGGGGATCAATACCGGACGTGGTACTGCCAGTATCCTGGCCAGGTAAGGAATGAGTGGCAGGTTGAGGATCAAGAGCACCACATTGCCCAGATACATGGAGATGATCACCGACCAGAACACGTCCGGATGCTCCATGAACAGACGCGGACCCGGCTGGATTCCATAGGCGACTAGGGCACCCAGGATCAGGGCCGTGGTGCCCGAGCCCGGGATCCCCAGGGTCAACAAGGGCACGAAGGAGCCGGTGGAGGCGGCATTGTTGGCCGCTTCCGGGGCGGCCAGGCCGCGCAGGCTTCCCTTGCCGAACTGGTCCTGATGCTTCTTGCCAGCGATGTTGCGCTCTGCGCCATAGGCCATGAAGGCGGCGATGGTGGCGCCAGCCCCCGGCAAGACGCCGATGAGAAAGCCCAGCACGGACGAACGCATGATGGGGGGGGCGATTTCGCGCACCTCTTCCCGGCTCAACTTGAGGCTGCCGAGCTGCTTCATCTGCTTGGCCTCCTCCTCGCTGTTGTCCTTGCCGGGGCGCAGCACCGACATCAGGATCTCCGCCAGGGCGAAGGTGGCCATGGCCAGCAGCAGGAAGGAGAAACCGTCGCGCAAGTCCGGCAGCCCGAAGGTGAAGCGGTCCACCCCGACGCTGCGGTCTATGCCGATGGTGGAGATCATGATGCCAAACAGCGCCATGATGAGGGCCTTGAGCACCTGACCCTTGCCGGCGAACGCCGCCACGGCCGAGAGGCCCAGTACCATGAGCGCAAAGTAGTCCGCCGACTGGAAGGAGAGGGAGACCCTGGCGAGCAGCGGGGCCGCCACCATCAGCATGATGGCGGACAGGGTGCCGCCGGTGAAGGAGGCGTAGGCGGCGATGGCCAGGGCCTTGCCCGCCTGGCCCTTGCAGGCCAGGGGGTAGCCGTCAAAGGCGGTCACCACGGTTGCCGAGCAACCGGGGGCGTTGATCAGGATGGACGAGGTAGATCCCCCGAAGATGGCGCCGTAATAGACCCCGGCCATCAAGATGATGCCGGAGGAGGGATCCAGGCCATAGGTGATGGGGATCATCAGGGCGATGGCGGTGACCGGACCCAGGCCCGGCAGCATGCCGATGAAGGTGCCGACGAAGCAGCCGAGCACCACCATCATCAGGTTGACTGGCAGCAGTGCTGTGCCGAGTCCTTGCAAGATTCCGTCTAACATGATGACTCCTTAAAACCCGAGCAGGGTGAACAGACGACCCGGCTCCAGATAGACGTTGAGCCCCTTGGTGAGCAGTGCCCAGAAACCGATGGAGAAGGGAACGCTGATCATCAGGCCGTAGCGCAGGCTGGGCTCGCCCAGTACGCGTATGCCCACGGTCAGGAAGGCGATGGTAGAGAGCACAAAACCAAACCAGGTCAGACCCAGGCCATAGATGACCATGAGCCCGAGCAGGATGAAGACCCGGCGCCAGTCACCCGGCTCCTTGCGCAGGTGCTCGCCCCCCGGGGAGACCATCAGCAGCAGAGAAAGCAGCACCCCAAGCCCGGCCAAGGCATAGGGCAGGGTGCTGGCGGTGAAGGGTTCGTATTCGTCGCCGGGGTAGCCGGGGATCTCGGTGGCGTAGTAGCCATAGACGATGGAGAGCAGCAAAAACAGCAGGCCTCCGAATCGCTCCTTGGTGATATTCATGATGTGCTCTCCAACATGGACGGCGGGCGCTGGGCCCGCCTGTTATGTGACAACGAGGATTATTTGATGAAACCGAGCTCTGTCATCAGGCCGCCGATCTGCTTCTCCTGGCCCTCGAGGAAGGCGGTAAATTCAGGACCTGATTTATAGAGGTTGGTCCAGCTGTTGCGGGCGCGAACCGTCTCCCACTCCGGTTTGTCATACATCTGCTTGAGCAGGACGGCGAACTCGGCCGATTTTTCCGGGGTGATGCTGGGGGAGGCAAAGAAGCCACGCCAGTTGGCAAAGACGGTGGGGTTGCCCTGCTCGCTGAACGTCGGCACCTGGTCGGCACCGGGCAGACGCTTGTCCGAGGTGACCCCCAGGATGCGCATCTGGCCGGATTTGACCGCTTCCATCGCTTCACCGAATCCGGTGGAGATGGCCTGGGTTTCCCCGGCCAGCACGGCGGCCATGGCACTGCCGCCGGCATCATAGGCCACGTAGCGCAGCTTGCTGGCATCGGCGCCGGCGTTCTTGAAGGTCAATGCCGCCACCAGATGATCCAGGCTGCCACGGGCAGAGCCACCGGCGATCTTCACTTTGGATGGGTTGGCTTCATAAGCGGCCAGCAGCTGGGCCCAGTTCTGATAGGGAGAGTCAGCCTTGACCGCCAGCGCCTGATAGTCGGCGATGATGGCGGCGACCGGGGTCAGATCCCGGAATGACTGCGGCAGCTCCTTGGAGAGGGACTTGACGATGATGGGGGTGGAGTTGACCATCAAGGTCTTTTCGGACTGGGACGAGGTCTCGATCAGGTGGGCAATCGCCTTGGCGCCGCCACCGGCAGACATGTTCTGATAAGAGACAGTGTGGATAAGGCCTGACTTGGTCAGCACTTCACCGGTGCCGCGGGCCGTGGTATCCCAGCCGCCCCCTGCGCCACCCGGGATCAGGAAGTGAATTTCGTCTATCTGGGCATGGGCGCCGAAGCTCAGTGCGAGCAGGCTACCGATCAGGGTGCGTTTGAAGGTTCCTTGCAACATGGTGCTCTCCTTGTGATTGTTGCAGGAAGGTTAATGTCGGGTGGCGTATTGGAAAAGATTGTGACCGAAATGGCTATTTAGGCTCTTGTGGCTATTTTGTTCATTCTGTTTTCAGCCTGTGACGGGGCAATGCTAGCGGGATCAGCCAGGGTCTTGGCCTCGTAATGGTCGAGCCACGTCATGGCAAGGATGGGGGCTGGTGGGTGAACAGGGCGCAGGCACTGGGACGTCAAAGACGGGAGGGTACGACGACTGGATAGCGACAGATAAAAAAACCGGCGCCTTGGCGCCGGTTTTTGTTCACATCGACTCTCTTACAGGGAGGCGGTGAAGGTACGAGTGATGACGTCTTGCTGCTGCTCTTTGGTCAGGGAGTTGAAGCGCACGGCATAACCGGATACACGGATGGTCAACTGCGGATATTTCTCCGGGTTTTCCATGGCGTCCAGCAACATTTCGCGGTTCATCACGTTGACGTTGAGGTGCTGACCGCCCTCGAGGTTGGCCTCGTGGTGGAAGTAACCATCCATCAGGCCTGCCAGGTTGGACTTCTGGGATTCCATGTCTTTCCCCAGTGCGTTCGGCACGATGGAGAAGGTGTAGGAGATACCATCTTTGGCGTAAGCGAACGGCAGCTTGGCAACGGAAGTCAGGGAGGCGACGGCGCCTTTCTGATCGCGACCATGCATCGGGTTGGCACCTGGGCCAAACGGTGCACCGGCACGACGGCCATCCGGGGTGTTACCTGTCTTCTTGCCATACACCACGTTGGAGGTGATGGTCAGTACGGACTGGGTTGCCACGGCATTACGATAGGTGTTGAGCTTCTGGATCTTCTTCATGAAGCGCTCGACCAGGTCACAGGCGATGTCATCGACGCGAGCGTCGTTGTTACCGAACTGCGGATATTCACCGTCGATTTCGAAGTCGATGGCCACGCCATCTTCGTCACGCACCGGCTTGACCTTGGCGTACTTGATGGCAGACAGGGAGTCGGCCGCAACAGACAGACCGGCGATGCCGCAAGCCATGGTGCGATAGACGTCACGGTCGTGCAGCGCCATCAGCGAGGCTTCGTAGCTGTATTTGTCGTGCATGTAGTGAATGATGTTCAGGGCGGCGACATACTGCTTGGCCAGCCAGTCCATGAAGTGATCCAGTCGGTCCATCACGTCGTTGTAGTCGAGGTACTCTGAGGTCACCATGTCGGTTTTGGGGCCGATCTGGATCTTGAGTTTCTCGTCCATGCCGCCGTTGATTGCATACAGCATGGTTTTGGCCAAGTTGGCACGGGCACCGAAGAACTGCATCTGCTTGCCGACGATCATCGGGGAGACGCAGCAGGCGATGGCATAGTCATCGTTGTCAAAGTCGGCACGCATCAGGTCGTCGTTCTCGTACTGGACGGAAGACGTCTCGATGGAGACCTTGGCACAGTACTTCTTGAACGCCACCGGCAGCTTCTCGGACCAGAGTATGGTCAGGTTCGGCTCAGGGGAGGGGCCCATGGTGTACAGGGTGTTTAGCATACGGAAGCTGTTCTTGGTGACCAGGGTGCGGCCATCCACGCCCATGCCCGCCAGGGTCTCGGTCGCCCACATCGGGTCGCCGGAGAAGAGTGAATCATACTCAGGGGTACGCAGGAAGCGAACCATGCGCAGCTTCATGACCATGTGGTCCATCAGTTCCTGGGCTTCTTGCTCGGTGATGATCCCTTTCTTGAGATCACGCTCGATGTAGACATCCAGGAAGCTGGAGGTACGACCGAAGGACATGGCGGCACCGTTCTGGGACTTGACCGCCGCCAGGTAGGCGAAGTAGGTCCACTGCACGGCTTCTTTGGCATTTTTGGCCGGTACAGAGATGTCGCAGCCATACTTGGCAGCCATCTCTTTCATCTGATCCAGTGCGCGGTATTGATCGGAGATCTCTTCGCGCAGACGGATAGTGGCTTCCAGGTTGACGCCGTTTTCCAGGTCGTCTTGCAGGGACTTGAACTGGGCCAGCTTGTCGGCCATCAGGAAGTCGATACCGTATAGAGCGACACGACGGTAGTCACCGATGATACGACCCCGGCCGTAGGCATCGGGCAGACCGGTGATGACGCCGGATTTACGGCAGTTCAGGATGTCCTTGGTGTAGACATCAAACACGCCCTGGTTGTGAGTCTTGCGGTACTCGGTGAAGATCTTCTTGACCATGGGGTCCAGCTCGCGGCCGTACACCTTGCAAGACGTTTCAACCATCTTGATACCGCCATTGGCGATGATGGCGCGCTTGAGCGGTTTGTCGGTCTGCAGGCCAACAATCTGCTCCAGGCCCTGGTCGATATAACCGGCATCGTGAGCGGTAATGGTGGAGGGCAGGTCAGTATCAAAATCGACCGGCGCATGGGTGCGGTTTTCGATTTTGATGCCTTCCATGACCTTGTCCCACAGCTTGGAGGTCGCTTCAGTTGCGCCAGCCAGGAAGGACTCATCACCTTCATAAGGGGTGTAGTTCTTCTGGATGAAGTCGCGGGTGTTGACACTGTTCTGCCACTCACCAGGAGCGAAGCCTTCCCATGCTGCTTGGAACTGCTCGTTACGTTCTGCCATTTTCATTACCTCACACGGTATTGATGTAGTACCCCGTCATCATCCTTAATGATGGCGACGGAAGATAAACCAGTAAGTCAGACCAACCATGACTCCGCCACCAATGATGTTGCCTATGGTCACGGGGATCAGATTGTGAAAGACGAAGTTCGAAACGGTCAGGTCGGCATATTGCGCCGGGTTCTGGCCGATGGCCTGCCAAAACTCCGGGCTGGCGAGGGCATGGATAGCAATGCCAACCGGGATCATAAACATGTTTGCGATACTGTGCTCAAACCCTGAGGCGACGAACATGGCCACGGGGAGCAGCATCACCATCACCTTGTCGGTGGCGCTGCGGGCGCCGAACGACATCCATACCGCCAGACATACCATCAAGTTGCAAAGGATGCCGAGCGCCACGGCCTCGAAGAAGCTGTGATGGAGCTTGTGCTGCGCCACATTCAGGGCATTGAGCCCCCACTGGCCATTGTCTGCCGTGTACTGCGCCGAGATGACGATGAGCGCCACCATGAGCAGACCGCCAATCAGGTTGCCAAAGTAGACCAGGCCCCAGTTTTTGAACAGTTGAGCCCAGCTGATGCGCCCGGCCGCTTTCGCTACCAGCGTCAGGGTGGTGGAGGTGAAGAGTTCGGCGCCAAGCAAGACGCAGAGGATGAGTCCCATGGAGAAGCAGAGGCCGCCAATCAGCTTGCCCATGCCCCAGGCCATGTCACCTGCACCCGTGGTGACAGTGATGTAGAAAATGAATGCGAGAGCGATGAAGGCGCCAGCGGTGATGGCGAGGGGAATGACCTTGTATGCGGGCTTGGTGGCCTTGGCATAGGTGATGTCTTCAGCCAGTGCAGCTATGGCTTCGGGCTTGAGACAGTCAAAGGGAGATTCTGCTTTCAATTGTCATTGTCCTGCAATTTTGCCTGTGGAAATCATAACAAAGGGGGGGAACCCCAAAATTGATGCCGATCAAGATTGACTGATTGTGAATGTAATTTTACTACAGTTTTTATGGCTTCCCTGGCATCCACTGCCGGTTTGGTAGTTTCAGCTGATATATAAATGATATTTTTATAACTAAATGATTTTAGTCAGGTTATAAAATTACACTTCGGTTGAGTCTTGCTGTGCAGCGTGCTTCTTCCCCACTTTCCAGGCGTTTTTCAGGATCCCCCTAAAGAGGTGATTTCTGTTGGTTGTCATCATGGGCTGCCGCGCGAAGACCCAGTATAGCCGAGTGTTGGCAGGTTACATATGACAACCACCTTGTCCATTCTTGCTGGCTGCCAGAAGCGGACCTGTTGCCTTTGTCGCTCGCTTGGGTCAGGCCCGACGCTGTCCCTGTTCTGATGAGTCTGGCGAAAGCGGCCCCGGGAAACAAAGAGGCCGCCAAGCGAGCATTCGGGATGAAGACGCGGACGGCCAGCAGGGGGCGATCCCCTGCTAAAGAGCTTGCAGAGGCCGGTTGTTGGGGGTGACAAATAGGAGGATAGGAGAGAGGCAAGGTGCGCTGCACGCCGACACCGGGCCATAAAAAATCCGGCGCACTGGGCGCCGGATTTTGTGTATCGCAAAGCTGGGTGAGGTTACACCACGCCTTGGGTGCGCAGGTAATCCTCGTAGGTGCCGCCGAAGTCGCGGATGCCGTTTTCGGTCAGTTCCATGATGCGGGTCGCCAGGGAGGAGACAAACTCGCGGTCGTGAGAGACGAAGATCAGGGTGCCTTGATACATTTCCAACGCCATGTTCAAGGATTCGATAGATTCCATGTCCAGGTGGTTGGTCGGCTCATCCATGATGAGGATGTTGGGGCGCTGCATCATCAGCTTGCCAAACAGCATGCGGCCCTGCTCGCCACCGGAGAGTACCTTGACCGGCTTTTTGATGTCGTCCTGGGTGAACAGCAGACGACCCAGAATGGAGCGCACTGCCTGCTCATCTTCGTTGGCCTGTTTCCACTGGGCCATCCAGTCGAACACATTGAGATCGGTGTCGAAGTCTTCGGCGTGATCCTGGGCGTAGTAACCTATCTGGGCGTTCTCGGACCATTTGATGGTGCCGCTGTCCGGTTCCAGTTCGCCCATGAGGGTCTTGATCAGGGTGGATTTACCAATGCCGTTGGTCCCCAGGATGGCGACCTTCTCGCCCACTTCCAGCATCATGCTCAGGCCCTTGAACAGGGGCGCCTCACCATAGCCTTTGGATACCCCTTCCACTTCCAGGATGTTGCGGTACAGCTTCTTCTCCTGCTCGAAGCGGATGAAGGGGTTCTGACGGCTGGAGACCTTCACTTCCTCAATCTTGATCTTGTCGATCTGCTTGAGACGGGAAGTGGCCTGGCTGGACTTGGAGGCGTTGGCGCTGAAACGCGACACGAAGGATTGCAAGTCGGCAATCTGGGCCTTCTTCTTGGCATTGTCGGAGATCAGACGCTCGCGGGCCTGGGTGGCCGCCGTCATGTAGTCGTCGTAGTTGCCTGGGTAGACGCGCAGCTCGCCGTAGTCCAGATCCGCCATGTGGGTACAGACCGAATTCAGGAAGTGACGGTCGTGAGAGATGATGATCATGGTGCTTTCACGATCGTTGAGCACCTGCTCCAGCCAACGAATAGTGTTGATGTCCAGGTTGTTGGTCGGTTCGTCCAGCAGCAGTATGTCGGGGTTGGAGAACAGCGCCTGTGCCAGCAGCACTCGCAGTTTCCAGCCCGGGGCCACTTCGCTCATGGGGCCGTTGTGCAACTCGATGGGGATACCGGCACCGAGCAGCAGCTCACCGGCACGGGCCTCGGCGGTGTAACCGTCGTACTCGGCAACCAAGCCTTCCAGCTCGGCGGCCTTCATGTAGTCGTCGTCGGTGGCGTCGAGGTTGGCGTAGATGGCATCACGCTCGGCGATGGCGGCCCACAACTCGGCATGGCCCATCATGACCACCTCGAGTACGCGCATCTCTTCGTAAGCGAACTGATCCTGGCGAAGCTTACCGATCCGCTCGTTGATATCCAGGCTCACATTACCGCCAGTGGGCTCAAGATCGCCGCCGAGGATCTTCATAAAGGTGGACTTGCCACAGCCGTTGGCGCCGATAAGGCCGTAGCGGTTGCCGCCGCCAAACTTGACGTTGATGTTCTCGAACAACGGCTTGGCGCCGAACTGCATGGTGATGTTGTTGCTGCTTAGCATATGATTTAAAATAAATCCTTAATTATCAGTGCATTATTGCACTGGTTGAAAATTCGGGGGCGCTATTGGGGCAAATGCCCATTTTTCTGCATTGCACTCCAGATCGAATCGGCCTCACTGCGGCTCGAAGACTCGATCCATTTTCCATAAACTTCTTGCAACATTTTTGCTGAGTTATGACCCATTTGCTCGGCAATGAATGCAAGATTTCCGTGAGCAGTTATATTCCAACTGGCAAAAGTATGCCGAAGTTGATACGCCCGGCGATAACGAACCCCAGACTTTTTGATTGCTGCTCGCCATGGTGCGACAAGGAATACTGCGGAGTAAAAAGGTGGTCTACCAGGCACTAGCCTGGTTGGACGGAATACTGGACGCAATGTTTGGCGCACGATCATGCCACCTGGCAAGTGCATGTCAACCTTTGCGTCCGAAAGTGCCCCAGTTATCTTAAATTGCTCCTGTAACGCGGCCAGTGCTGGGGGCATCAGATGTACGATCCTGGTGCGGTTTGTCTTGGGGAGCTTGAATTGCATCTTGTGTTGAGTGATGTTGCGTTGGATGTGGATCACCCGCTTCTCCACATCAACATCCCCCCAACTAAGGGCTCGTAGCTCACCGGGGCGGATGCCGGTATAGGCCAACACCAGCAGCATGTTCTTGAACTGCTCGTTTGAAGTGACCTCCAGCAACTTTTGAAACTCCCAGTGTTCAAAAGGGTCCGCACTCTTTCCTGTGTTCAACTTTGCTGCATGAACGCGGATATCAAACTGTCTTTCGATGAGTTCATTTCTCGCGGCCCAGCTGAGTAAGTTACCAACATGACCCAGATAGGTTTTCACTGATCTGGGTTGGCAATCGCTGAGCAAATCGTTACGTAGTCTCTCTATATGCATCGGCAATAGATCAGCTATGGGCATCTCCGGACCCAGGAACAGGGTCATGCGGCGGAAGGCGCTGAGGTAGGACCTCATGGTAGAGATGCCCACATTCGGACCGACGCTCTCAGTAAATACGCTGACAGCTTCGGCCAGACTCATCCTAGTCGCCTTGTTCATGCCCAGGCGTACGAGTGCTTTGGAGTTGGGAAAGTGCTTGGAGTAGTCGAAATTGCCTAGTGCAATCTCGTGTTTTATCGCGGCAAGTTTATTAGCAGCAAATTTGACGTTTGCTTTGCTGAGGGGAACATCAAGTACTTCCCGGCAGCGGTGACCTTTATAACTGAAGCAGAGTCGTAATTTGCTGCCATGTACCTCAATCCCGGTCATTCCTGCAACGAGGGTTGAGAGGTTATCTATTGCGTTGACTCGACCCACTTGTCGTACTCCTCAATGCTGTAGCGTATCTGCCCATCAGGGCCATATTTCCAGATTACTCCTTCCGACCATTCGCCTTTGAGGCGTCGTCCTTCGGCCGCTTTTTCGGTCATGCCTGTAAGGGCTTCAAATAGGCGTGGTCTTACCCATCTTGCACAGGGATAGATGTAGTTACGTTGCATGTGGTCCTCGATTTTAGAATCTCAGAGAGCCGGTGAAGCCCGCTGGTGTTGTAGTAGAAGGTTTCAACTCGCTTGAGAGAGTGCGCTGCTTGGTCAAGGCGGTACTCCCCAAACTGCGGGGTTTTCAGGTTATGCCGGTTAGCGAGCCTGCCAATCGCTTGGGCGCTGACCCCCAACTCTTTGCCCAGTTCGGTTGCGCTCCATAGCTTGCCGGTTACCCGGGGCGCTTCGATAGGTAGATCGAAGTGAGCCAGGATGCGGCCGATCTCGGCGAGCTTGGCTGATCTGGAAAGGGTGGGGGATCGGACGGCGCTGACCAGGTCGTTAAGCAGTTGACTGTCCTGGTCGATGATCAGTTGAAGTTGTTGCATGGCGTGGCCCTCCAGTCCCAGAGGATGGGGCGCCAATTGGATTGAAGGAAGGGCCGTAATTTGAGCTCCTGGATATTTGGGAGCTTAAAGCTGGTTCTCTAACTATGCCCTCCAGCCTCGGTACCCGATAAAACCAGGATCCCGCACTTGCCGAAATGGTAGGACAGGGAGATGGGCAATCAGGATCTTTAGCTGGGGGTTATCTGGCTGGCTGTCGATAGTGACTTTGGCTCCGGGGTTGATGCGCATATATCGCTCCCGCACATCAGTAGCTTCTTCTCGGGTCAATCCAGGTTGGATGATGGGCTTTCTGTAGCGCATGGCTCACCTCCGAAGCCTGCGCTGGCTCTGTGTCTGCAAGTCGTGGATCTTGCGTGCTGCTGCTTCGGCGGTTTGCCGATTGCAGGTCGTGCCTCCTGGGAGGACGAACATGTCGGGCTGCTTGGGATGAGGCATGACGACGCCAAACCCAATAACTACTGCACCGCAGTAGGGGCTTTCTGTCTTTTGCATGGGAGTCCTATGAGTTATCCACCGTTTCTGTGTGGCCATCGGTGGATTGTTTGGGGGTATCAGGCTGCAGCGCTTATGGGCTCTGCTCCGGCAAGTAGCAGGGTCAGTTTGCTGATGTCCCGGATCCTGCACTCGCCCCGCCAGTTCGGTGCGAAGATGAGGAACATAGAACCCTTTGGGTTACCCTTCATCTCCTCACCGGTGGCCTTGTTGATGAAGTTAACTCGACCGTTGCGCCATTTGCCGTGCTTGTCATGGTAACCGGTGATGTGGCGTACCTCGCTGGCCCGCTCACCTGGATACCACTCAGTGCTGGTGTCCTGCGGTACCAACATGACGGTGCCTATCCCACACCCTTGCTGCTCGATGGCTTTATCCACCCAGGGGCCGATATGGGAGTAGGGCGGGTTCAGCCAGACCCACGGCGAGCGTACCGACGGGCTGATAAAGTCACCCCAGTCCACTATCAGGGCGTCGATGTCAGGTGTCAGGTACTTCTGGCATAGGGCCGTCTCCGGCAACGCTGCTGCATCGAGGCTAAAGTGGAATTCCCGATCGAGCGCACGGAACAGATAGAGTGGAGTTTGTGTCATATCCCGTGTGCTGGCGGGAGTCGTTGATCCACGGTAGTCGCTCATGCCGCCTCCTGGTGTTGTTCAGGCTGCTGTCTGGCGGCCTCGCTGGTGTTCAGTGTGGTCATGGTGGGGTCCTTCCGGTGGTCAAAAACAAAAACCCCAGCATGAGGGCTGGGGTTGGGCTGGTAGAGTTGGTGGTCAATTCTCTTTAGATGGATATTCCGCGATGAATTGAGCTGCCAGTTCTTTGGCTTCAGTTAACTGACCAATGGTGAGGTCTCTTGAAATGTCATTCAGGGCATCAGAGGCTTCATTTGCACCATTAGATTTCGCCAAGGAGAACCAAGCGTATGCTTGGATGTCATCTTTAGGGATGCCATGACCGTTGTAAATCATATTGCCAAGGTTGAACTGCGCATCAGAGTACCCTTGTTTAGCCGCTTCGTAGTACCAGGCGATAGCTTGCTTGTAATCTTGTGGAACGCCTCTGCCGCTGGCATATAAAATGGCAAGATTGTTCTGCGCTTTTGCAAGCCCTTGCTTGGCTGCCTTGAGGTACCAAGCTGCGGCTTTTTCATCATCTGCAGACCCTAATCTACCAGTGGCATACATCACACCGATGCTGTTTTGACCCCTAGCGTCACCTTGTTCTGCGGACTTGCGGAACAAGGAAATGGCATGTTCAAGGTCTTGTCCCACCCCGTCACCATTGACATACAGAACACCGAGGCTGTATTGCGCCCCAGAGTCTCCTTGCTCAGCCAACTTAATAAGATCATCTACATTGGCTTGAGGCGGTGTTGCAGAGACAGCTGCGCTTAGCGATAGTCCAAGCATTGCAGTCCAGATACTGAACCTAATTCTCTTCATTTTACCTCCCCTTAATATTGTGCAGGAGCATTATGGCACCCATTACAGAGTGGGTTCTAGCGTTACCAATAAACCTGCTAGGTGGTGTGATTTAGCTCAGTAGTTGATGGTCAGGTGATCGATCTTGTTGCTGGCGATGTGCTTGATGAGGTTGATGGCTTTCCCCTCCTCAATCCCCAGGCCCATCAGGTCCATCAAGATAGCGTTGTTGATCCGGCCGCGGTGATCACGGTCAGCAAGGCGGCGGACATCCTCTTCATCCTTGATGCGCTGCTCGTTGGCAATGCGCTGGCGTTCCTGCTCCGCGGCGCGTGCGGCAGCTTCTTCTGCCTGATGTGCCGCATTCGCTTCGGCCCGCTGGCGGGCCAGTTCAGAGGCTTCGGCATTTCGCCGGGCTTGCTCTTCGCGTTCCAGCGCGGCTTGGGTTTGGCGCTGTGCTTCCTGTTCGCGATGCTGGGCGGCTTCACGTTCCAGGCGCTGGCGATTTTCTTCCAGTAGGCGAGCCTGCTCTGCAGCCTGTTCTGCTATCCGGCGTTCGCGATCGATGCGTTCCTGTTCGGCCTGCTTCTTGCGCAACTCTTCCAGCTCGGCCTGCTCGGCTTCGTATTTCAGCCGGGTGGTCAGCGTCTCACCAAGGCGCTTGGCAGCCAGTTCTTTGGCCACGGTAGCCTGTGGCAGCAGCTCCTGCCAGCTATCGTCCAGGGCGGTCTGCTCGACCTCCAGTAGCATTGTTTGCAAATCGGCGGCGGTGAACTCGTGGCCGCCTGAAGCGCCAAGATCTTTCAGTATTGTGAGTCGGTCTTGCAGTGCTGCAACTCGGGCGGCCTCTGCTGCTTCAAAATGGGTGAGTGGGGCTCGCACTTCGTCTTTCAGGGCGTCCAGGGTGTCCCGTAGGGTTTTGCGGTTGGCGTCGATGCGCTTGGGGATCTCCTTGAATTTGTCCGTCTGCTCCTTGCCGAGCCCGTCCAGGTAGGTCTTAGTCTTGGCCACGGCGTAGGCGATGCTGGCGATTTCCTTACGCCCTTTGGCTGTGGTGATATCGGGTACCAGGCTGGTTGCTTTCTGGCGGATATCGGTGAGCAGTTCAGCAACACCCTTGCCTTCGGTGAATAAGGCAACTGCGGTGGTGGGGTCAATGACAACCAGTTGGGTCTGGACGGTCTCTGTCTTAGCTTGTTCGGTCATGGTGGGTCCTTGAATAATAAGGCCCGCTGGTTGGCGGGCTGGTTAGGTGGGGTTACTTGGCTTTGTTGAGCTGGGCTCTACGTTCACCTGCTACCTGTTTGATACCCTCTGCGATAGCTTGATCGCCAGTTTCGCTGGCCCATTGCCAGGCTGTTGCGTAAACCTTGTGCCACTCTTCCATCGTATCCACGACTTCAATAGCCGCGCAGTGGTCGGCGTAGGTGTTGGCGTGGTTAACCTGGGCGGACGCTTCATGCTCGACCTGCTCGTGGTCCAGTGTGACCGGTGCGGAGTTCTGGCCGCGAATGGCATCCAGAGCGCGACTTTTCGCCGGGACGCTCTGCTGCGGTTGGCTGCCGGGGATTTCGTTGATGATGATTTCCTTGCCCTCCATCTCCTCTGCTGTGGGCTCACTGCCGATCTCTGGCCATGCCTTGCGCAGGGATTGCGCCTCAGTGCACTTGGCGAGTTGGGCATAGGGCCGCTTGCGCCACATGGCATTGGGGCACTCAGTCTTTCCGCTCTGGGTGGCGTAGTTCTCCTTCCAGCGTTCCAAGGCGTGGAAGGCAACCCGCTGCCCATTCACCACCTTATAGACTGTGTACTTGCACCACTGCGGATAGGTGACCTTGATCTTGGCGCTCTGGTTGTAGGGGTCTTGGAACTCCTCGGCCACATCCGGCCCGAACTCAGGCTCGTCGGCGCCAGCGTAGTTGCCAGAGCGATCGGCCTGGATCCGGTACATACCGATCCCGGGCATCGGTACATCCCGCCAGACCTTCTCCTTGGAGCGGGCATCGGTGACCTGCATGGGAACTAGGTGGACGGGTTTGAGCAGGATGTCCAGGCCGCGAGCCTTGCAGTAGTCGATGGCCATGACTACCGAATCGGGGTTGGCGCCCGGGTAAATGGTGTTGCACAGGGCGTTCCAAGTCGGCTCGTCTATGCCGCGCTGGACGAGAATGGGGAACTGGGCGGCGAAGTTCTCGACCGCCTGCTGCTTGATACTGGTGATATTGCTCACGCTCGTCTCCTTGCCCATGCGGGCTGAATAAGTGGTTGCAGGTCGTGCCAGTCGTTGTTGACCCGGCACTGATGGAATTTGTGAAGGTCTCGACGGTAGAGTTCATGCCCCTCAGATCGCCATTCTGGCGACAGGGGGCGAACTCGAACCGGATACCGGCCGCACTCAATGGATGAGCTGACAGCCAGGAAAATGAAGTCCGGCATCTCGCCGTAGATTTCCCGATAGCCATCGGAATACATGGCGTCCTGAACGTGGTAGCGGAACTCCTCAACGTGGCGCTCGAAGCGGGCCATGTCATCCACCTTCTTCACGTCGGCGAGGATGGGGAAGCTGTTGAGCATCTTGTCTGGGCGACAGCGACACAGTTCCCCTATCTCCCTGTCGGTCCAGTAGAGGGAGCCCTCGCAGATGCCGTCCTGCTCCAGAAGCCAGCGGGCGTCTGGGTGGGCAAATACGCTCTCGCGCATCAGCTGCAGCTTGCGCCCCTCCTCGGCAGCCATGATGGTCTTGCCCAACTCGGCGCAGTTGGCCATGAACTCCTTCTCTTCCTCCTTGCCTGCGTTGGTGCGGCGGTTGAACGCCGGCGCGATGATAAAGCGATCTTTGAACTCCCCCGGCTCCAACAGCAGGCAGTGCAGGGCGGTACCCATATCCAGCGGCTTGAGCTTTTCCTCATCAACTGGCGCGCTTTTGCGCCAGATGTAGGTGGCTCCGCTCTCAGCCACGTCATCCAGCTGGGATTTGCTGACGCCATCACCTGAGTGATACTGCTCATTGGTGAGACCAAGTACCAGGCCGTGAGGAGCAGTCTGGCTGGTATCGACTGCGGCGTTCATGCTGCTGCCCTCTGTTGGTATTGCTCCCATTGCTCGTCGCTCATGGCGTCGTGCAGCTGGGCAACGTGGTCGTTCCAGGCGGTCTGGGCAAGCTCGGCCAGGCCCTTGTCCATCAACTGCTGGAGCAGACCCATGAGTGAGAACTTGTCGCCGGTAACCATGAGCAGGTAGATGGCTTGGTTGAGCTGGGCGGCCTGGTCGGCATTGATCTCGCCCAGCAGGGTGGCGGCATCGGTATCGAGCATGCCGGCCAGCAGCGGGTGCTGATTTGCCTCAACCCACTCGGCGATCCACTCAGCTTCGGCGTTGGCCTCGGCCTCCTTGCTTTCAAGCAGAGCCAAGATGGCGTTTTCATTGGTCATGGCTACATCTCCATTTCAAGCCGCAAGGCGCGCTGCTCTTGATGCACCTCGATGGCGCGGCGGGTGGAGGCTTTGTTGCGGGCCATCCGCGCCTGTTCGGCGGATGGGGCGGCGTCTACGTGGTACTTGCGGCGGGTGGGTGGCACCATCGCGCCGCGAAAGCCCATCAACTGGGCCTCGGTCAGTGGCTTCATGGTCTGGGTCCTGTGGTGGTTGGTTATCTTTTGTGGCTTAACCGGCCGAGGCACAGATCCTTGGCGGCGGTACACTGCTCGGCGGTAAACCACCCAAAGTGACATTCTCCCGTGGGTATCCCCATCGCCTTGGCTAACCATGCGTAAGCCTGCTCGCGTGACATCACCCCGGTTCGATGCAGCCTCTCAAAAGGCTCTTTGCAGGACTTTCTCGCCTCTCTTGTTTTGCGGTCAGCCAGTGTTCCAAGGGGTATCGCAGTGAAAGGATGGAGGCCAACGTAGGAGCCGCAGCACTCGCACAGGTAAACGTAAGGCCAGTCGCTGTATTCGCGGCCGTAGACCTCGCCGTGAGTACCAACTCTCACTGCCAACTCCCCGCAGATATTGCATGAGCTCGGTACTGGCAGGGGGTTGCTTACCCGCAGAACCGCTTTCCTGCTTGGGTTGTCGGGCGTTTTCTCTGCCCCTCGATATGGCGCGTCATTTGCTGATCGCTTCACGTACTGGTAGTCGCCTTCAAAATCCATTGGCGATGGCAGATTGCGCAAGCGCGTCCAGTTCGCCGCCAACTGTTCAAACTTTTTTGTATTCATGGGGATTTCCTTCAGTGGTTATCCGAAGGCGGCCACAGCTTCGACGCTATGGTGTTACCAGCTCCACCGGAGCCGCCTTGGGATACCGGCTCGCAAGCCGGGATCCGTTCACGTTCACGCACCGCCTTCCGGATTGAACGGGGTATCGGCGCATCCTTACCGGCATCGGGATTCGTGGTTGTGAGCCGGTTCCAAGTTGTTAAAGAGCAGGCTCAGCCGAATTTGGCGTGAGCGAAGCCAAAGCATCCTTGCGGCGCTTGTGAAAGAGGCTTTGGCTACGGCGCTATAAGGGAAGCGCCAGACCCGGGATATCAGACTGAGTGGCGGTGGAACTCAGCGCGCCAGTGGAGGAGGGCGCTGTGCTTGGTGAAGCCGGTTGTGCGCAGCTGGGCAGCGCGGGCGGCGACTATCTGGTGCTGCTCGGTGGCCAGCATGGCCAGGTGCAAGCGCTGCTTGATGGCGCGGCGACGGGCGGCATTACCGTTCAGCCGGTCGGCGATGGCGGCAACGATCTGGTCGGCGCGTTTCGCGGCTCTGGAAAAAAGGCGTATGGTCATGGTACATTCACTCCTGTTGGCGAGTTGGTCCTCGCTAATTCCCGCTGGCTTTGGCTGGTCGGGGTCCTGATTGCCGGGGTTGGTCCCCCGGCTGTCTGATTGGGGGTGGTACCCTGGTCCTTCGAAGCCCGCCTTGTGCGGGCTTTGTCGTTGTTACGCGCTGGTCAGGCGCCTTCTTCACTTCTGCCCTGGTTATGGGCTGGGCCCTGATTGCCGGGTGGTACTCAATTCTTTGCTGGCTTACTCCGCCAGATCCGGAGGTTTGCCGGTTACGTCTTCGGCCCGGGCTCTCACCGTTCGTGTGGCATTACCCAAGACCTTCACCACGATTGGCCTCCTTCCACGCTGCCCCTTGTTGCTATCGGTCTTGGGATATTCCACCCCAACCCTTTCCAATTTGAATCGGTTGTTGCTGTTTTGGAATGATCTGATTATTGCCAAATAGAAACGGCAGGTCAATGGCGTTCCAAGAAGAAATTTTATTAATTTTTAAAAGCAACAAAAAGCCCGCCGAGTGGCGGGCTATCAATATGCAGTAGAAGGCGGCTCAAGTGGGGAGGCGGATCTCGATAACTTTGCCTATGGGGAGTACTTGTTTATCGGTGAGAGAGCCTGCACGAGGGTCATCCACGCCATAGCGCCAGTCTGGTAGGCCCTGGATCGCGCGCAGAAACATGAACTGTTCGTCCACCTTGGCCAGCATGATCTTGTTGTGCTCTAGCTTGTTATCACTGAGATCAACCAAGCATAAGGCTCCATGGGTAATACCTGCATCAGCCAGTTGATCATTGTCAGCTACCACGGCTATCAGGTGGCCGTCTCTCTCTGTAGCCAGCTTGCGGCCTGTATCTGCATGGGGCCAAGCGTCTATAACTGGGTCAGCATGCAATCCAGCCATAGTCCATACCGGCACCATGCCTGGGCCAGCTTCGATGTCGTGAATCAAGCTGTCAGCCGAGCGCCCCAGAAACAACCAGACGGGATCAACCTTCAATTGCTTGGCAATAGACATGAGGCTGCTGGCTCTGACCTCTCGACCCGGTTCAGAGAGTAATCGACTGATCACAGGTGGAGATATACCTGTTTTGCGGCTCAGTTCGGCGGCGCTCACATGTAATTCTTTCATCCTTGCCTGCAATCGTTCCGCAAAGTTTTTCATCGTTTCACCTATTGCATTTCGTAAAGCCAGTCTATCAAGGAGGAAATTTCCAATGGGAGCGGATTGAGTTGCAAAAATTTCCGTTTAGAAATAAATTGTGTGAGAGCCACCCAGACGAGGACCAACTATGCGTATTGAAGATGTCACCAAGTTCTTTGGCAATGCCGCCAGGGCGTGCGACGCCATCGGCACAAGCCAATCCAATTTCACCAAGTGGAAGAAGCTGAACAGGGGCATTGTCCCGGCCCAGCACGCGGTCAGTTTTGTCATTGCCAGCAATGGCGAGCTGCGGCTGGGACTGGAGGATTACCCCCTGCTCAAGGAGCAAGACCATTCTACTCAGCAGGCCGCCTAACCAGCGGCCCAACCACCAACAGGACCCAAGACCATGACCAATCTGATTAGCAAGGCCTTTGAAGGGCACAACATTCGCATCATTACCGACCAGCAGGGTGAGCCCTGGTTCGTGGCTGCTGATATCGCCAAGGTGCTGGAATACACCGAAGCTTCCGCCATGACTCGCCACCTTGATGACGATGAAAAGGGTCTGTCTATTGTGCAGACCCTTGGTGGAAGCCAAGAGCTGATAACCATCAACGAGTCCGGCCTCTACTCTGCCATCCTGCGCAGCCGCAAGCCGGAGGCCAAACTGTTCAAGCGCTGGGTCACCTTCGAGGTGTTGCCCAGCATCCGCAAGCACGGCGGCTATCTTGCCGGTCAGGAGCAGGATGCGCCGGAGCTGATCATGGCCAAGGCGCTGATGGTGGCGCAGTCGGTGATCGACCGTAAGAGCCAGGAGCTGGCTGCCGCCCAGCAGACCATTGCGGCCAATGCCCATAAGAGCGAGTTTTTCGACAACTACGCCTACAGCGGTGGCGCCCTCAGCTTTCGCGCCGTCGCCAAGCTGCTCAAGGCCAATGAGAACGCGTTTCGCGCCTTCCTGTTCAGCAGGGGGTACATGTATCGGCTGGGTGGCGTGCTGACCGCTTACGCCCAGCATATCGATGCGGGCCGCTTTGAGGTCAAGACGGGCACCGCCGAGCACAACCAGCATGCCTTCGTTGCGACCAAGTTCACCGCCAAGGGTGTGCAGTGGATCGCGGGTGAATGGGGCAAGTACCAGGCCGAGAAGGCGCTGACCAACGACAACAGCGCAGCCTAACCAACAGGGGACCAACACATGACCGCTATGACTTCTCACGCCGATCGCCTCCTTCACGAGATCAATGCCGTTGCCGAGGCTGTTCGGAGTGAAATCGACACCATCACCAAAGAGCCTGGTCTCTTGAATAGTGCCAACCCGCAGGATGCCGAGCTCCTTGAGCGCCTGCTGCGGATCCGTGAGGCGATGATTGCTCAGCAATGCCTCATCAGCGGCGCGGCCGTTTGCTCCTTCAATCTCAATTGCTACGAGGAGCTGGCCGAAATCGGCAAGACCCTCATCGATAACGAGTCGGCCGCCTGACCAGCGGTCAGCTCAACCACCCAATACAGAGGACCAACCCCATGGGAAGAATAACGCTCCCCGATCATGAAAATATGAGCACCCGCTCCCCGCTGCGAGTGCGCGGCACCCCTGGCCACCGCCAAGTGTGGCAGGAAGTTGGCGCCGAAGTCGGCATGACTGAAACCGCATTTGCCCGCACCTCGCTGCTGATGCTGCTCAATTCCATATCAAAGCATGAGCCCCTGATCTTGGCGAGAGCCGTCAAACGAGCCAACCGGAGCCTGATTGAGCAGGGTTATCCGCCGGTCACGGTCGATGAGATCCTGAAAGGGGATGGCCTGCCCGAGCGCGGCCTACTGACGTTCTCGCCGCAAGACGAGGCCGTCTATGACGAGGAGCGCCCAAAGAAGCCGGTGGAAAAGCTCATTGGCCTTATCAATTTCGTTTTAGGGAGATAGCCACCATGTTTCGCAATCAAAAACCCCGGCCAGCACCCCAGCACGTCAGCGAGCGGGATAATGTCGTTCTCAAGGCCGTGATGCACGAGTTGGCCCTGCATCTGGAAGACGCATCCGTGATCACCATTGCGCATGCCGCAGGCACTGATCGCACTGCGACCAGGCTGTCACGCGAGCTGCAGGCTCGCAAGATCGAGCGCGCGGAGCAACAACACAGCGCATAGCCCACATCTATCGCCCGCCTCACCACCGGGCTTAATCAGGACCTCAAAATGACCATGAACCCAACGGCCCCCCTGGGCCGCCCCCTTTGTGCCGATCTGGATCACTGCCCACTGTGCGGCAGCGAGCTGCGTGCCGGTACTGACGATACCGTCAATGAGCGCCCCGCTTGCAAGTACATCGAGCAGGAGGTGGCCGCATGAGCGCCGTTATCCAATTCCCGGGGACGGTCCCCCCCATTTCCAAACCTATCAGCAGAGGTAGCAGCGTGAGCGAAAATGCCCGCAATGGCTTCCGTCTCGCTTATTCGTCGATGCTGAATGCCCCCTGGTACAAGGACGTAGCCAAGAAGTCGGTGTGGCTGCATTTGCTGCTGGATGCGGCATACGAGAGCCGTGAAGTTACCTTCAATGGCAATCGCCTCACCATCCACCGCGGTCAGCTGGCTTGCTCTGCGCGTTCGCTCGGTAAAGCGTGTGGGGTGTCTGAAGATCAAGCTCGCCGGGCACTGGATTATTTCGAGGCGGAAGGGGCGATCGGCAGGGCGACAAAGCAGGGCAAGAGTGGTTACACCATCATCAGCCTGCTGAATTTCGATGCGTATCAGCGCGGAGTTTCGCAACACTTTAGCGCGGAGTATGGCGCGGAGTTTGAGAGTGCGCCAGATATGGAGTCGGAGACAGATCACCAACTCAGCGGCGCGGAGTTAGGTGCGGAGTATCATGCCGAAGATCTTATCATTAATAACAATATAAACTCTGAAGGTAATAAACAGATCTCTTGTTCTGTTTCTGACGAAACAAAACCGACTAAAAAAACGGCAGAGCCATCAGCCGATTCTCTGGCTGTGCTAAACCACCTCAACGCCGCATGCAATCGCCGCTATCAGGCCAAACCCACCACCCTGCAGAACATCAACGCGAGATTGGCGGAGGGCTACTCCGTGGCCGATCTGCAACTTGTGACCGACTTCAAGCGCGAGCACTGGTCTGCAAACCTCAAAATGGCCGAGTACCTGCGACCAATGACCCTGTTTGCGCCGCAGAAGTTTGCTGGATACCTGGCCGGCGCCCAGCGCTGGGAGCAGATCGGTCGCCCGCGCTGCGTGAACGGCGAATGGGAGGGCTTCGAGGGTAAGCGCAAGCCGATGTCCAACATTGCCGCAGCCCAGAAACAGGCGAAAGCCCTACTCGAATCGGGAGCTGTCAGCTATGACGACAACACTCCCCTCTAACGTGACAGCCCTGCCTGCCACCCAAGATGCGCCGCAGATAAGCGATCGCATGGCCGCGTTCATCGCCGAGGAGCTGCTGCCGCTGATGGCCGGGTGCTGGCCAGCCAGTGCCAACCAGCTGGATGCCAATGCCCGTGGCGTGGCGCTGGCATGGGGTGGCGTGTTGCGTGGGTTCACGCCAGCCCAGATCCGGGAGGTGGTGCAGGACATGGCGGCCGACGTTGAGCGCCAGTTTGCGCCCCGCCCGGCAGAGGTTAGGGCAGAGATACTGCGCCGACTGCCTGCGGCCGCAGTGCCGGTCGCGTCACCCAGGCTGGCGATATCCATTCGGGCGTGCGAGATGGAGGCGACCGTTACCGTGCTGCAGCGTGATGGCGTGGTGACGGACGGGGCTGTTCAGGTCGAGCTGGAGAGGATTCTCAACGAACGCCGTCAGCGTGGTTACACCATCACAGGGAGGATTTAGGAATGTTCAACCAAGACGTGATCGCCGCCGTGCGCGAGGCAAAGTTCTGCCGAGTTGTGATCTACCCCGCCGTGCGGGGCTGGTGCGGGGAGCGGGTACTGCTGGAGGTGGCCGACGAGAGCGACGCACTGGGACACACCGACCAGCAGCGTGGCGCAGGACATTGGCTGGTGCAGAGCACGACGCCGGAGCGAGTGGCGGAGGAGGCCACACGGCTGAGAGCCGCGCCAGTGCTGGTGTTGAGAGGTGGTGTTGCAAATGGAGCTGTGGATAACTCTGGAAAGGAGGCGCTTGCCAACCCGTGACAATCGGTATATCGCGCCGTAACATGTTTCAAGCCGGACCTAGACCACCCGGCCGTTGACCAAAAGGACCCGACCATGACCGCAAAATCGAATACCCGAGATCTATCCGTTGCGACCCAACTGGGCCGCGTCATCGCCATCATGAGCGACGGCAAGCCCCGCACCCTGCGCGACATCGAGCGCGAGTACTGGAGCCGCTACGGCCAAGCCGATACCCAAGCCGCCATCAGCGCCCGCCTGCGAGAAGTGTGCTGCCACGGCTGGGAAAAACACGCCAACAACAAGAACATCAACGGCAAGCAGGTTTGGCATTACCACCTGACCCCGTTCCCCACTGCGGAAGCCGTTGCGGCTAAGGCGGTGGCAGCATGAGAATCACCCACGCTATCGCGGCTGTGCTTTTCGCAGCTACAGGGCAGCCAGCTCGCATCAATCCGAACGACTTCATTCCTGGTCACGGCTTCTGCATCCCCAATCCGCGCAATGACCACGCTGCCGCTGCCAAGCGCGCCGCCCGCCGTCGCCGCAACAAAGCCAAGCGGGGGTGAGCATGATTGAATCTGTCGAAGTGCGCATCAATGACCTGTCTGGTAGGGCGCTTGACTGGGCTGTGGCTGAGGCTGACGGCCTGATGCCATACCCGTTCAAAGGTGAGTTTTGGGTGCTTGATGGGAAGACCAATGCACCGCTCCCGAAGTTCTCCACTGACTGGGCGCAGGGCGGACCGCTGCGGGACAATTATGACGTTGGCATTGAGCCTGGAGTGCCAGATGGCATTCCCTACGCATATGTGCCTAGCCGCGACCTTGATGGTTCTCGCGGGGAAACCGCACTCATCGCCCTCTGCCGCGCTATCGTGTCCGCCAAGTTTGGTGGCTTCGTGAAGGTGCCAGCCGTGCTGGTTGGGGGTGTGGTATGAACTCCTATCCCAAGTATTTCCTCCGCAGCCCTGATATCCGGTCCCGCGCCTGCCAGCTGGTTGCCGGCTTGCCGGTTGACCAGGACAAGCCGCTGGTCATCGAAATCAAGGAGATGACCCGCTCGCTGGCCCAGAACGCCCTGTTTTGGGCTGTCATGACCGACATCGCCGAACAGGTGGACTGGCACGGTCGCAAGCTCTCCAAGGAGGACTGGAAGCACGTCCTGTCTGCCGCCCTGTACCAGCAGGACGCTGTGCCGAATATCGACGGCAACGGCTTCGTGGTGCTGGGTAAGTCCACCTCCAAGATGACAGTGCGCGAGATGCGCGATCTCATCGAGCTGGCCCAGTCTTTCGGTGCCCAGCAGGGCGTGCGGTTCGGGGATGAATCCCGCCGTGGCTTCGACTGGGTGGCGGCATACGGGAGGGCTGCAGCATGAGCTCACTGGTAAAGAAATTTTCAGCGAATACCGCGGGGCGAGACTTCGCGGTCGGCGACATCCACGGTCACTTCACCCTGCTGCAACGGGCGCTCGACAGGGTGGGGTTCGATCCAGCGTGCGATCGCCTGTTCTCTGTTGGCGATCTGGTAGATCGGGGGCCAGAGTGTGAGCTGGTGCTGGAGTGGCTGAGTAAGCCATGGTTCCACCCGGTACGCGGCAACCACGACGACTATGTGTGCCGTCACGACACCTGCGACACAGGAAACTGGTTGCAGAACGGAGGGGCTTGGTTCATGTCCCTGCTTGATGTGGAGCGTGGCGAGTATGCAGCCCAGTTCCGTGAGCTGCCGATCGCCATCGAAGTGGATACGCCGAATGGGTTGATTGGCCTGATCCATGCGGATTGCCCATTCCCGTCCTGGCGCTACCTGATTGAAAAACTTGAGGACGGTGCAGAGGGGAACCTTGGATTGCTGCGCTCCATTAAGAACGCCTGCATGTGGTCACGTCGGCGTGTGGAGCTCGGAGATGAAAGCGGCGTACCTGATGTGCATGCCCTCGTTGTTGGTCACACCCCAATGAGCAGCCCGGTGGTGCTTGGTAACGTGATCCATATCGATACGGCAGGTTGGCGCCCGCAAAAAGGCGGAGCATTCACCTTGCTGGACTTGCAATCGCTACAGGCTCACACGATGAAAGGAGCGCGCGATGAGCAAAACCAAGGCTGACAAGCAGCATCTCTCCGACGTCGCCTCTCTGGGGTGCGTTGCCTGCCGCAATGCGGGTTACGGCGCCACTCCCGCTGAAATCCATCATGTGCGCTCTGGGTCTGGCATGGCCCAGCGCGCCGAGCACACCAGAGTGCTGCCGCTCTGCCCCCGGCACCACCGCGCCTGTTACCCCACCGGCTTCCACGCAGCACCAAAGAGCTGGCAGGCCGAGCACGGTAGCGAGGAGGATCTGCTGGAGCAGGTAGCCCGGGAAGTGGCTGCACTGCGCAAGAACACCATCGGGAGGGCGGCATGAGCGGAAAAGTGGTCAACCTGAGCGAGATCAAGAAGGAATCAGGGGTGAACGTGATCTCCACCCTTGAGGGCATGCTGGATAGCGCCAGGCGCGGTGAGGTGGTCAACTGCCTTATCGTTACCGTAAACGGTGATGGATCCTGCACCAGGGCAGTGGCCAACGGGCATCAGCCTTTCACCCTGCTTGGGCAGCTTGAGGATGCCAAGGTCAGCTTCATGGAGACCTACCTCGAATGATCCACCTATCCGCTATTGAGGCCGGCCGCCTACTCAGCAAGCACCCGAAAGCCAAGAGAGTCGTGGAACAGGCCAAGAAAGCGCAGCAGGTGGACACCCTGCACCAGCGAGTATTGGCCCAGCTCGTCGGCTTCCCAGAACCAACCACAGAACTGGTATTCCACCCGCGCCGCAAGTGGCGCCTCGATTTCGCGTGGCCCACCCACATGATCGCCGTCGAGATCCACGGTGGTATCCACTCCGGCGGCCGGCACACCAGGGGGAGGGGGTTCGTAGAGGACCGCGCCAAGATGAACGAGGCTGCCCTGCTTGGGTGGACTGTCATCGAGGCCACCCCCGAGCACATCAAATCTGGCCAGCTTCGCGCCTGGCTGCTTGCCGCTTTCAATCAGGACCAAGACCAGAGGACCAACCCATGAGTATCGAGCTTCTTATCAAACTGCACGCCCCCAAGGCGGTATCCATCGAAGCAGAGTCACAGCGCGCTGGTCGCTCTGCGGATGGGATGGGCCGGGAGGAGGTGTTGGCCGCCCTGGCGCATGCCGAGCGTCTGCACCCGGTCGGGGTGGCGGTGCTGCGTGCCCGCCACCTGAGTGACGGCATCGCCCTGCGCCAACTGGTTACCAGTTACCCGGTCAGCGCGGTGATGAGCGTTGCTGAACTGAACGGCGACAGCGAGCGACTGCTGCGCCTCTACAAGCGCCACCACCCATATGGCCGCCGTGAAGCAAAGCGAGCCCGGGAGCTGGAGCTGCTGGGGGACCACAATAACGCTGCTCGCGTGCGGGCCCTCATCCTCTCTCGCTGTGAGCGGGATACCCAGGGCGGTCGCTGCCCAGCCTGCTCCGGCACCGGGGAACTCACCAAGCCAAAGCCGCACGCCTGCCCGCACTGCCACGCCGGATACATCTCCGCCCCGGCACTGGCCACCGATGCAGAGCGCAGCGCAGCTCAGGAACTGCACTATTGCTACAGTGACGCGGTTCGGGCGTTTCACCAGTACCTGGATAAGGCAAAGGCTGCTTGAGAGGGAATTTTTTGAAAATAATACTGCGCTATTAATTGACGGTATGGGCAGTAATGGGCAATATTCAGCCCATGGATAAGCGCAACACACAGTTACGCCTAATCCCAAGAAGTAAAAAGGCCCCGAAGGGCCTTGGTTACAGAAAAACATCCTTGATTTGATCGATTGCATCGTTCACTAGCCGGTAGAGTTTGGCGATTCGGTTGGCTAGCTTTAGGAGTTGTTCAAACGATTCAACTGTTGATAGCAGTTTTTCGATGAACTTAAGAGGCCTTGCAGTTATGAACTGTGAGGCCTTTGTCTTTCCGGCTTTCGCCGAACTGCGTTGCACCTCTTTCTGGTTTATCTGCTTTTTTTCCATATATGCCCTCCATGGGCGTTGGGTAGAATCTTTCAGTCATAGGTATCTCCTGTGTTTGACTTGGTTTCGCTAGTGTCCTGCTTTCAATTTCGCCATTCTCCGATCATTCGACAGTAGGGACAAGACTGAATACTCGTCGGATTGTGCGATCGCCTATTAATAGTACAGTTAGACGCCAGCTGATAAGCTGAGGGCCCCGTGGTTACTGGGCTGAGGGTGGATGCTGGCACAGGCAGGCTGCCCGACAGTGATAGTGGCACACCGCACGAATGACGACCTGTATGTGTGTGGAGGGAGGCCCAATTCGCCCACTACGGCCGCAGATAGGTAAGGCACGGTAGAAACGCGAACACGTACCGGTGACCGGCATCCCAGATTAGGCGCCCATGTGGCGCCTTTTTCTTTTCCTCTCCGCTGCGTGGGGTATCATCGGCAGCGGGAGGGCACTATGAGCCACAACCTTTGCAGTTTGACACCCGAGCAACAAGAGCGGGTGGAGGTGGAAAAGGCGGCCGCCTATGCGGTCTGGAAGGAAAGGAACCCGGAGATCAAGACACCTGCGGAGAGTGAGGCCAGCAACTACAAGGGTGAGATGCAGGCCTACTTCCTCCAGCAGGTGGAGCGGTACCGGAAAATAAAGTAAACACGGGAGTGTGCAATGACAAACGAAGAGAAGCTGATTAATGCCTTACTGGTTGGTGTGAAAGATGCGCGCGCTGATGTAAAGATTGCCTCACTACTTGCCATTGGTGAGAGCGGAATTATTGATGAAGGGCTACTCGTTGCAGCGCTAGAGAATGGGACTCAAAGCGCACGCAGTGATGTGAGAATTGCCGCTTACACCGGCATGGGGCTGATGCTCAAAAACTCCAGCCGTCAATAATCCGACGCCAGCCAATATCTGCGATTGCTTGCTATTTGCTGACGTGTGGCACAAAATCTCCCCATCATAGCCGGACTCTTATTGAGCCCGGCTTTTTCGTGTCTGGCCCGCCTTCGTGCGGGCTTTTTTATTGGGGAATCGAATGGACATGAACGGCGGGGGACGAGAAGGGGCCAGCTGGCTATCCAGCCTCGCCGGTCCCGGGGGTGGTTATATCTGGATGGTCGTGCTGGCCCTATGGGGAGGCACGGCAAGCTACATTGGCCGATTGAAGTCGAACAAGGCGTTGACCTTCTCGCTGGCTGAGTGGGTGGGCGAACTGGCTATATCTGGTTTTGCTGGGCTGCTGATGGCGTATCTATGCACTGAAATGCAGATGAGCTGGTACATGACGGCGGTCGCCACCGGCATTACTGGGCACATGGGGGGGCGTGGGTTGTTCATGATCGAGCTATTCCTCCGGCGTCGGTTTGGTTTTTCTGATAAAGGGGGCGTGTGATGAGCATCCGTTTGCAAGTTATTGACGAGGTTATTGAGCGTGAGGGCGGGGAGAAGTTCACCGACCGAGCAGAGGATCGCGGCGGCCCCACTCGCTGGGGTGTGACCCAGGCCACTGCGCGCCAGTTCGGTTACTCCGGTCACATGCGTGACTACCCCAAGAGCGAGGCGATCAAGGTCTACACCTCCTTCTGGAACCAGTTACGCCTCTCCATCATCGAGGTGTTCGATGCCGACCTGGCCACTTACCTGTTTGATTACGGGGTCAACTCAGGCCCTGGTCGAGCGGCCACAGACTTCCAGCGCCTGCTGAATGTGCTGAACGATCGACAGAAACTCTATCCAGATATGAAAGTAGACGGGGCCATCGGGCCCCGTTCTCTTTCTGCGCTGGAGAGTTACCTCAAGGCACGCGGTGCTGGCGGCAAGCGGCTGCTGGCCGAGGCAGTGAACTCCCTTCGAATTGCCCACTGCATCACCCTGGCTGAACGTCAGGAGTCGCAGGAGGCCAATGCCTACGGCTGGCTGAGCCGGATTTGTAACCTGTGAGGTAGGAATGGAAAACATTATCGAAATAGCGATGAATTGGCTGCTGATCCTGCTGGCTGTCGTCGGTGCGGCGTCGATGATTGTGCAGGGGTTGGCCCAGATAGCGGCCATTACCCCGTCCACTCGGGACGATGAGATCATCGGCAAGGTGCAAGCCTTCCTGGCTGGGCTCGCCAAGATCCTGGACAAGGTGGCGCTGAACCTGCCAGCAGACAAGGCGCGAAGGCAGTGAACGCCATCCTCAAGTTGCTGGAGCTGTTCGCTGACGAGTTGATGCGGGCGCTCCGCCTGCAACGGGCCAGAGAGATACAGGAGGATCACGATGCGAATCAC
This sequence comes from Aeromonas molluscorum, assembly GCF_051376105.1. Classification (NCBI taxonomy): domain Bacteria; kingdom Pseudomonadati; phylum Pseudomonadota; class Gammaproteobacteria; order Aeromonadales; family Aeromonadaceae; genus Aeromonas; species Aeromonas molluscorum. The sequence goes on from NZ_JBPQCY010000002.1 coordinate 1,787,285, forward strand.
GCTGACCCGCAAGGGCGCTTTGCCGATCGCTTTGGCGCTGCTTCTGACCGGGTGCGCGACGACGAGCATAAACCCTAATTGCCCACCGCCAGCCCCACGTCTGGAATGGAACCCCGCCGCTGATGGCGGGGTTTCTCTTTCTGGTGAGTCCACGGCTCGCCTGCTCGATTACATCGACGCACTGGAGCGCTGTACCAGATAACCATGACCGAGAAATCAGACAAGAAGCCGCCAGCGAAGCGGTCGCCGCGTCGCACTGCTGGCACGGTGAATGACGCGCTCAATCCAGACCGCGACCACCGCAAGAAAACCCCCAAGCCTCGCACCAGTAAAGTGGCCCAGCCTGCCCAGCGGCACGGTGTGTATGCCAAGTTCTTTCCCGATGAGGTGATCGAAGATGCGGTGCGAGCCAACCTGTCCGACGAGCTGCTTGCCATGCGTTGCGGCTTCCGGAACGGGGTCATTACCCTGGGGCGCATCGCCAAGGATTTGGAGTTGCCAGAGGATGAGCTGGACATAGAGCAGCGCATGGACCTCTACAAGCTCTACACCAGAACGACGAGCGCCATGGATAGCGTGCTTGGCCGCATCATGCAGCTCGAGAAAACCATCGTCGAGATCCCCTATATCGTCGAGAGCACCAAGCACAAGACCGTGCTGATGGAGAAAGACCGCGCGCTCACTGCCAAGGCCAAGGTCGAGTACGAGATCCTGCGCAAGGGCAAGAGCAGCGGTGTCCAGGTGATGTGGAATCTGGGCTTTATGAATCAGGGCGGTGGCGATGGAGGTTAGAACCATCACATATTCACCGAGCCCGACATTCGAGGAAATCCACCGGGATCGGCCCATGATCGCCGCCGTTCGTGGGCCGGTCGGCTCTGGCAAGTCGGTGGGCTGCGTGATGTTCATGCTGGATGTGTCCATCAACCAGGAGCCCAACGCCGACGGTGTGCGCAAGACGCGCTGGGTGTGCATTAGGAACACTTACGGGGAACTCAAGGCCACGGTCATCAAGACCTTCCAGGACTGGATCCCGGAAGAGGTGTGCCCCATCAAGTTTGATGCCCCGATCGTGGGCTTTATGCGCATACCGCACCCGGACGGCAAGACCGTCATTGAGGCAGAGTTCTTCTTCCTATCGATGGACAGGCCCAAGGACATTCGCAAAATGCTGTCCCTTGAGATGACCGGTGTCTGGATAAATGAGGCTCAGTTCCTCGACCTGAACATCGTGAACGAGGCGGCATCCCGGGCGGTGCAGGCCCGTTACCCATCCGGTAAGGACGGCGGCCCAACGTGGTGCGGGCTCATCATGGACACCAACTCACCGGATGAAGACCACTGGTGGCATGAGTTCGAGCACGGCCAGGACGATGACGGCAACCCGCTCAAGCCGGTCGGTTGGAGTTTCTACGAGCAGCCGGGAGCCTTGGTCGAGGTATCACCCGGTGCGCCGATGTCGCCAGACCTGCAAGCACTGATTGATGCCGGCTATTTCCGTGACTACCTGGGTCGCCGGTTCGTCGCCAACCCCAACGCTGAGAACGTGAAGAACAACAAGAAAGGTTTCGACGCTTGGTTCGACCAGCTCGGCGGTAAGACGCTCAACTGGGTGAGGTCGCGCATTTGCAACCGCTTTGCCACGGTGGCCACCGGCAAGCCGGTATTCATCGACCACTTCAATCGAGATCTGCATGTCGCCAAGGACAAGCTGGGCCCCATCAAGTCGCTGCCCATCATCATCGGCATGGACTTCGGCCTAACCCCGGCTGCCCTCATCGGCCAGATCACCGCCTTCGGGCAGTTGCGGATCCTGGATGAGGTGGTGGCCACCGGCATGGGGATCGAACGATTCATAGATGAGCAACTGTCTCCGCTACTGGCCAGCCGCTACGCCAACATGGAGTTCACTATCTGGGGGGACCCAGCAGGTGTGGGCCGCAGTCAGGCAGACGAAACCACCTGCTTCGAGGTGCTTGGCAACAAGGGGATGAACGCAGAGCCTGCGCACACCAACAACCTGATGGCTCGCCTTGAGGGGGTCAGGTGGTGGCTATCTCGCCTTGTCGGCAAGGGGCAGCCGGCGCTCATCATCAGTCCGCACTGCCGAGTCATCATCAAGGCCTTCGAGACTGGCTACCAGTATAAGCAGCTCAACGTGTCGGGAGCTACCAAGTACACCGACCAGCCAGACAAGAACCAGTATTCCCATCCGGCAGACGCCACCCAGTACCTGTGCCTGGGTGCCATGCCGGAACGTGACCGCAAGAAAACCATCGATAGCAATGCCACCAGGGCAGCGCAGCGCGCCGCCGACTCTGTAACAGGATACTGACACCATGCAAAACCCGACTGAAATCACACTATCCTCTGAGATGGTGGAACAGCTCTCGCCCCTCGATCTGTTTGGTGCCAGTCGCTTTCGCGATATCGAGCATCAGCTGCAGCAGCGCAGCCTTGTTGAGCAGCGCTGGCTTGATGACCTGCGTCAGTATCGCGGGGAGTACGAGTCTAGTTTTATCAAGGAGCTGGAGGAGGCCAAGAAGTCGCAGGCCTTCGTCAACATCACCCGCGAGAAGACCGACGCATGGGCTGCCCAGATGGGGGATATGCTGTTCCCGGTCGATGACAAGAACTACGGGATCGCTCCATCACCGGATCCGAAGCTTTCCATGCTGGCCAAAGGTGTGCAGCAGGGCATGGATGGGCAGCAACAGCCAACGACCGAGGCTCAGCAGGCTGCGGATATGCTGGCCGCTGCCCAGGCCGCCGCGACAGCAATGGAAAAGACGATCGATGACCAGCTGATCGCCTGCGACTACAACGCCGAATCGCGCCGGATGCTGCACTACGCCGCCAAGATAGGTACCGGGATCATCAAAGGCCCCATCGTGGAGAGTGCCATCAAGCAGGCATGGCTGCCCGGCCAGGATGGCTCATGGTCGGTTGAGATTGTGAAAGATCTCAAGCCAGGGGCTCGCTGCGTGCTGCCCTGGGACTTCGTGCCGGATATGGGGGCTACCCGTTGGGACGATTGCGAGTTCGTCTACGAGCGGGAGTATATGACCAAGAAGGAGCTGCGCAGGCTGCTCAATCTGGAGTCTATGGGTTTCATCTCGGATCAGGTTGAAAAGCTTCTGGCGCAAGACCCCTCTTCGACCCGCACCCGTTACGCAGAATTCGTTGACCAGATCCGTTACCTGTGTGGGCTCAATCCAACCAACCAAGACTCCCGGTTTGAGGTCTGGACCTATCACGGCCCGATCCCCGCTGAGGTGCTGCTGGTTGCCGGGGTGGACATCACCGGGATGGAGGGGCGCGAGTTTGATGGCGTTGCCATTTTCTCCGGTGACGTGATCCTGAAGGTGACCATCAACCCAATGGACACCATGGAGTGGCCTTACTCAGTCTATGTCTGCGAACCGGACGAGGGCAGCATCTTCGGCCTGTCCATGCCGTACCTGATGCGCCACCCGCAGCGCATCATCAACAGCGCTTGGCGCGCCATGCTGGACAATGCCGCCAAAACGGTGGGGCCGCAGGTGGTGGTGAACAAGCGCCTGATCAGCCCGGTTGATGGCAGTTGGGAGGCCACGCCATTCAAAGTGTGGGAAATGGATTCCAACGTGCAGTGGGCAGAGGTGCAAAAGGCATTCGGGGTGTTCCACTTCGAAAGCCGGCAGAGTGACATGGCCAACATCCTGCAACTGGCGCTCTCCCTGCTCGACCGCGAGGCTGGGGTGCCGATGATAAGCCAGGGTGAGCAGGGGCAGGTTACGCCGACCTTGGGTGGCATGAGCATGCTGATGAACGCCGCCAACGCCGTGCGCCGCCAGCAGGTGAAGGAGTATGACGACAACATCACCAAACCCATGATCCGGCGCTTCTACAACTGGAATATGCAGTTCGGCGAAGACGCAGCCATCAAGGGCGATTTCGAGGTGCAGGCCAGGGGCACCAGTGCGCTGCTGGTCAAGGAGATCCAGACCGCCCAACTGACCCAAATCCTGGACAAGTACACCCAGAACCCGACCTTTGCACCGATGTTCAAGCCGTATGAGGCGATGAAGACCCTGTTTCAGTCCATGCACATCGACAATGCCAAGGTGCTGCGCAGCCAGGAAGAGTACGACGCTGCCATCAAGCAGCAGCAAGATGCCGGCCAGCAAGACCCGGCGCTCATTAAGTTGCAGATGGAGCAGCAGCTGGCCCAGGCCAAGTTTGACCATGAGACCCAGCTTGCCCAGATGAAGAGTGCCAGCGCCCTGCAGGCGGCACAGATGCAGGCATCACTCAAGCAAATGGAGCTGGAGTTCTCCAGCCAGTACAAGCTTGCCACTATGCAGTTGCAGCATGAGGACAGCCAGCGCCGCGAGCGCATCGAACTGATGAAGCTGGCCCAGGCCAAGCAGATGAGCCAGGCGCAATTGATGATAGAGCTTGAGAAGCTGGACAAGCAGCAGGCTCACGACACACAGAAGTTCATGGCCGAGGTGAAGATGAAGCAGTTCCTGCCGCCTAACGGGAATTACGGGTTGGAGTAGTTGACTTTTCCAGCGGGTGGCACAAAATAGACCCAAGACTGCCAGAGTCTCATTTGCCCCGCTTCGTGCGGGGTTTTGCGTTTCTGGCGCCCACAGCATTCAACCCGGCCATGTGCCGGGTTTTTTATTGGAGCAGGCATGACCAAGCAACTGGACGTTGAGATGGAGCGCGATATCGAGGCGCTGCACCTGACTGCACCGTGCATCACCCCAGAGCAGATCGATGGTCTGATGGCTGGTGTGACTTATCACACCCAGGTAATCCCGGGTACCACGACCACAGTGGCAACCGCCATCGCAGCCAATGGCTTTACTCTGGCGATAGGCATGACGGCCTGCGCCGATCCTGCCAATTTCAATGCTGAGTTTGGCGCCAAGTATGCGATCCGCGATGCCGAATCCAAGGCTCGCGCCGAGTTGTGGAAACTGGAAGGGTGGCGCCTCAAGTGTGAGTTGTCCAAGCCCGTACTGACGGAGGCTGATGCCTTGGCTGATCTGAACGGCACTCCGCGCCCTGATAACCCATCCGTGGTGAGCTGAGACCACCATGCTCACCCGTAGCCAGGACACCAATACCGTCTTGCTGCACCTGCAGGGCCGGCTCAAGCAGCTGCGCTCTGACCTGGAGCAGGACATGGAGCACGAGCAGACCCAGGCCACCCGAGCCCAGATCCGTTTGCTCGACAAGCTCATCAACGATTTCACACCAGCCGAGTAATTCCGGCAAGCCACTTTAGCCCGCCTTGTGCGGGCTTTTTTTTGGAGATTTTACATGGATCACCTGAACGACCAAGCCGCAACAGAAGCCCACCAGGACGCCGCCGCTGGCCGCGATCTGGACGTGTTCGCACAGGCTGCTGGTGCCGCTGACGCGCGTTTGCGTGGTGAGCCCGCAACCAGCGAGCCGCAAAACGACGAGCAGCACGGAGACAATCAGACTGGCGCCACCACTGGCGACGATGAGCAGCATCAACAGGAGGCCGCCTCTGCTGCTGAGCAGCAAGCCGCATCCGAAGGTGACCTGTTTTCTGATGCATCCCCCGAGCAGCGCGCCTATCTGCAATCGCTGTTAGCTGACCGGGATCGGGAGGCTCAGGCCGCTCGCTCCGCCAACGGTCGCTATGCCGCTACACAGCGGCAACTTGCCGAGAAAGAGCGCCAGTTCAATGAGCAGATCAACAGCATCCAGCAGGCTGACAAGCAGGGGGATGGTAAGGACGCCACCCGCCAACTCGACGCCCTGGAAAGCCGTATCGCAGCGATGCGCGAGGATTACCCCGACATTGCTGACCATATGCAAGGTGTTGCTGATGCTCTGCGCGATGGGCTGCGCAGCGAAATCTCGCAAGTAAAGGAGCCGGTTGCCCAACTGCGTGAGCAGGCAAAGGCCCGTCAGCACGAAGAGCTGATCACCATTGAGACTGACGAGCTGATGCGTCGGCACCCCGATGCTGAAAAGGTTGTGGTGAGTCAGGAGTTTCAAGCCTGGATCGCCCAGCAGCCAGTCTCTTTGCAGGGTATCGCCAACTCTGACAGTGCAGCAGATGCCGATGTGGTGCTGACCCTCTATAAGTCCACCCAGCTCCAAGCTCAAGCCCAACGCAACGCGCAGCGCCAGCGCAAATTGGCAGACATGGCTCCGCTCGGCGGCAGCCAGGGCCGCGCCACGGTGGATACAGGGGATGAGTCCTCTGCATTCAGCCGTGCCGCAGCCGATGCGGATAAGCGACTGGCGCAGCGCAAATACTGATTCAGGAGAGATAAGACATGGCTACTACTACCTACGGGGATATCTCCCCGCGTGTTGGCATTATCGCCGAAGTGAAGATGCTCGAGCACGCCGAGCCGATCCTTGTGTTGCAAAAGTTTGGTGACCCCAAGCCGCAGCCCAAGAATAAGGGTCAAACCGTCAAGTTCCGCCGCCCGGTGCCGTTCGCTGCGGCCACCACTCCGCTGGCCGAGGGTGTTACCCCGTCCAGCCAAAAGATGGCCTACCAAGATGTGACTGTCGGCATGGCGCAATACGGCGCGTGGACCGAGATCACCGATGTGATCGCCGACACCCACGAAGACCCTGTGCTGCAGGATGTGCAAATGCTGCTGGGCGAGCAGGCCGCAGAGACGTTCGAAGTGCTGACCTGGGGTGTTATCTCTGGCGGCACCAGCGTGATCTACGCCAACGGCACCGCCCGTAATGGCGTGAACACAGCGATCAGCCTCAACAAGCTGCGCCTGGCCTCTCGTTCGCTCAAGAAGCAGCGAGCCAAGAAGATCACCAAGATCTTGGCCCCATCCGTCAGCGTGAACACCAAGCCGGTCGAGGCTGCCTTTGTGGTGGTTGCGCACACCGACTGCGACTCTGACATTCGCGGCCTGGCTGGCTTCAAGTCGGTTGCCGAGTATGGCACCCGTCAGCCGCTGTGCCCGGAAGAGATCGGGTCCGTGGAGGAGTTCCGCTTTGTGCTCTCCCCGGTGCTGACCTCTCTGCCGGATGCAGGTGGCGCCAAAGGCACTATGGTGTCCACTGGCGGTACCAGTGCTGACGTGTACCCCATGGTGGTGTTGAGTCAGAACAGCTTTGGCATCGTCCCGCTCAAGGGTAATGGCGGCCCGGGTTCCATCGTGCCGATGATCTTGAACCCCAACACCCCGCGTGGTGGTGACCCGCTCGGTCAGCGTGGCTCCGCCTCCTGGAAAAGCTGGTTTGCCGCGGTTCGCCTCAACGAGCTGTGGCTGACCCGTATCGAGGTCGCGGTTACCGCCCTCTAATCCGCAACCAACCATAGGCCCGCCAAGTGCGGGCCTTTTCTTTTTCTGGAGAAAAGCACCATGGAATTGATCGACCTCAACAACGCCGCACCTGCCGACTTGCGCAAATACCTGTCCGAGAACTTCGGCATCGACAAGGCTGCCAATACCAGCCGTGACAAGCTGGTTGCCGAGATCATCGAGCAGGAGCGGGCGAATGGCGTCAACCGCGACGCAAGTACCGCCCCGAGCGCGGAAGCGATTACCGGTGCCCCCACCACTGAGCAGCGCGAAATCAACGCAACCAAGCGCGTCAAGATTCGGATTTCCCGTGATCCCCAAAGTCGCGGCAATGATGATGTGTACGCCTCCGTCAATGGTGTCGCCTACATCATCAAGCGTGAAACCGTGGCCGAGGTGCCGGAGCCCGTTTACCAGGTGCTGATGCAGGCTACCGAGATGCGCTACGAGCAGCACGACGACGGCTCCCTCATCCCTCGCACCGTGCAGTCCTACCCGGTCAGCCTGGTCGGCTAATCATGACCTTCCTCGAGTTGTGCCAGCGGCTGCGAGCCGAGTGCCAGGATCTCGGTAGTGGTCCGGAAACCGTCACAGGGCAGACCGGCCGCAACCTGCGCTATGTCGAGGCGATCAGGGAGTCCTGGATCAAGCTCCAGACCTCCCGGGCAGATTGGGACTGGCTGACCAGTGACACACCAACCTCTCTGCAGGTGCTGACCAACGACAGCGATACTCCGTTCATCGATGAGGCGTACCACGTCGTGATCGTCTGGAACGCCCTGCGCAAGATGGCGATCACCGAACTGGCCCAAGAGCTGATTGCTCGCGGTGAAGACGAGTTTGCAACGTGGCACGGAATCCTCTGCAAGAAGTACATCTCGCAGAGCCTGAGCTTCTGCGCTGGGGGCTCCCTGTGATCTTACCTGAGCGAAAGTTTGCCACCGTGATGCTGGGCGGCGGGCTGGATTTCGCCACCCCGCCCATTGCCCGCAATCCAGGATTTGCCATTTCAGCGATCAACGTTGAGCCGGGTGTAACCCAGGGCTACCGGCGCACCTTGGGATACGATCGCTTTGACGGTCATCCGCAACCGTCGCAGACCAAGGGGTACTATCTGTTCCGCACGGATGGCAGTGTCGCACTCCCGTCTTCTGACGGGTTCCCGGCAGTCACCTGGATTGGGGGATCTGGTGTCCTGCTGCACACCAGCGGCGGGGATGCCTTCATCGGGTCCTTGTCTGACCCGTCACTGGTGATGGGAGCCACCTTCACCATTGCTGGGCAGGCTTTCACCCTGACGCACGGCCCATCGCGTGCGGCTCGACAACAGAGTGACGCCATTATTGCATCTGCCAAGGCTGCCGACTGGCGCCGCACCTTTATAGGTGCAGTTCCAGGTATAGGCCCGGTGCGCTGTGTGGTGGCCTTGAGCGATGCGGTGTTTGCCATTCGTGACCAGAGTGTGAGCGAGGCGGCCCTGTTCAAAGCCACGGGTACCGGCTGGCAGGCAGTCGGCGCCATGGGTAAGCAATTCCTGATCCGTGACGGATACGGGCTGGATGATGGTGACATGCAGCTGATCAAGCACTCCAGCGGCACTGTGGTAGATGTGGTTGCCCAGTTGGTGGCGGCAGGGGATGTGGGTACCTGTACAGTGCCGAACGGCCAGACAGTGGCGTTTGGCGACATCCTGCACACCCCCCCTGCTTCCACCAACGCAGTGACGCTTTCAGTTGCCCTGACCAACGGGGCAACTCCTACGGCTGACACTGCCACCAACCAACTCGGTGGCGGCACCATCGCGGCAGCGGATGCGGCTGGATGGTATGCGTTGGTAGGCACAACCTGGTTCAAGGTGGTCAGTTACCTGCTCAAGACTGGAACCATCCACACCCTGATCCTGAGCAACCCCCACAGCAAGGCCGTGCCCGGCAACACCTCGGTCACTCTGTACAAGCTGGCAGCCTTCGCCGAGGTGCAGGCAGTGTCTGACATGACGCTCAAGGCAGAAGGGAAGTACGACACCTGTGTGTTCAACTTCTTTGGTGACCCGTCGATGCGCCGCGCCTATCTGGCCTCGGGCGTGCAGCGGGCTATCGAGTTGCGGGAAGATGGGCGCATGGTGCCACTTATTGCCAACGGCGATGATGCGGACGACAAGCCAAGCCTGGTGGAGGCGCACGCCGATCATCTGTTCCTCGCCTACAAGGGCGGTTTCTACATCCACTCCGGTCCCAGCAATCCGCTGTCGTGGTCTGGTCTGCTGGGGGCGGAACAGTTCGCCGTGGGTGACGAGATAACCGGCATCACCACCACGGCGGGCGGTGTGCTGCTGGTGACCTGCCGAAACAGGACGGTCGCCCTGTACGGGGCATCTCCGACCGACTGGCAGCAGAAGGTGATCTCCGAGTCGGTGGGGGTGATAGCCGGCACTCTGCAATCGACCTTCATCCCCGTCGGGCTGTCTGAGCGCGGGCTGGTGCGACTGGATCGGGTGCAGGAGTACGGCGACTTTAGTCTGAATCTGCTCGACCCGAGCGAGAAGATCCAGCCCGTTATCGGCCAGTTCAACTGGGTGGGGTCTTCCCAGGTCGCCGCCGCCAATCAGTACCGCCTCTATTCCAGCGCCGGTCGTAATCTGGCCATCAAGATAAACGCCGACGGTAGTATCGAGGCGACCGAAGTATCCTACGGCTCTCCCGTGCTGGACGTGTGGCGCTATGACGAGCTAATTGAGCGTCAGTTCTTCACCCTGGCCAACGCCGAGGGCTATGTGTTCGAGCTGGATGACGACGCGACTAGCTTCGACGGGCGTGATATCAACTGGCTGCTGCGACTGGCGTACTCGCATTTCGGATCGCCACAGGTGCGCAAGTCATGGCGTGGGGTGGAGTTTGAGCACTCGGTACAGGGTCGCTTTTCTGCGCGCCTAGCGTGGTCCCTAGACTACCGCCCAGGCATTACATCCGACAAGCAGGACCTGCACACTGATGTCAGTGGTAGTGGAATATGGAATTACTCCAGCTGGAACAACTTCTATTGGATGAGTGAAACGGAGATGTCCAGCCGCGTGTTTTCTCTGGACGGCACTGGCACTGCGTTGAGCTTAGCTCTGTCAGGTCGATCCAGTTTTGAGACAAGTTTCAACATCGCCGGCATGACGGTTGAGTACATTCCCAGGAGATACAAACGTGGCTAACGATTACTACGAGCGTCTATCTGAAATGAACCCTGGCGACCTCGCCGATGGCTTGGCGATGGAGGCGGAATTCGATGCTATCGCCCAAGCATTCGGTAAGCTACCCACTCCGCATATTGGTGGCCAGGGCTTTGATGGTCCTGTCCGGGTGGGTGACGCGCTCAATGGTGATGAGGCGGTCAGCCTTGGGCAATTACAGGCTGCTATTGGTAAGGCTACGCTACTGTCGATCACTACCTATGGGGATCTCAATGCAGCTGATTGGGCTGCATTGCCCTCTGGATCATATCTCTTGTTCGGTACTGGGAGTCAGTTCATTAACTTCCCAGCTACATTGGTTAGCACTGCGACCTACTCCGTATTAGTGCATCACGCAATTGGTGGAGTAGGCGCAAGTATTTACCATGACGAGCTTGCGCTTCACTCCAGTGATGATGCCAATAATGTGGATATGGGGCGTTTGATATCGAGGATTGGCCGTTCATTGTTGGAATCCGCCTGGAGTCTGTCTGCATTCAAAATTGGCGGAGTTTCAGCGCTGGAGGGGCTGACTCCAGCAGAAAATAAGCTCCCGTACTACACCGGGGTTAATTCAGCTTTACTCACTCCGCTCACTCCGTTTGCAAGGACGCTGCTTGATGACCAAGATGCAGCGACCGCCATTGCAACACTCGGTGCGTACAGTAAAGGCAATGCGGTTGGTGCCGTATCGCAGAGCGGTGGAGTTCTAACCGGGGCAATTTTTGAGCGAGGTAGTAATGCCAACGGTGAGTACATAAAGTTTGCTGATGGAACAATGATCTGCCGGCACAGCATCACCGTATCCGCAGGCCCACCTATAGCGCAAGGAGCTTTGTTCCGCTCCCCAAACGCTTTTAGTCGAGCATATCCTGCCGCATTTGTCGCCCCCCCAGTTTTTAATGGTTTGACAGCAAGAAATGGGGTGTCTGGGGGGGCGTCTTACATTGGGCTGCTTGGAGTGACAGAGGGTGCATTAGACACGCCATCTGCGACAGAAATCCCAGAGTGCTATTACATGGCTACAAGCACATGGAGCGGCTTATCTGCGCGGTTGCACTATATCGCTATTGGTCGTTGGTACTAAATAGGAGTGGCCATGAAACTAAAATTTATCCCGATTCGAAAGGATGACCACTTGAGAGCCTTCGTTAATGGGGACGTACTCATCCTCAATGGGGTATCTCTTGATTTTTCCCCGCTGACGGATGGCGGTACCCTGCCTGCTTTCGCAGTGAATTCTGAATGGATTGCATCTGGCATAACTCGCATTAATGGGGAGGTTCACTTATCCATATTCATCCCTCATGGTGCAAATGCCCCCCAGGAGACTCGTTACCCTCTGCATTTCGAACAGTATTGTCAGGTGCTGGATGGAGAGGTGCCTATTCCTGAATATGAGGTGGAGTCATGATCGATTGGGGGCAAGTTATTACTGCTCAGCAGCAGGCCGCCGAGCAGGAAAAACTGGATTATCAAATATGGAAATCCGACCGGCAAGTCAAGGTGGATGGCATTACTGTCACTATTGATGGACTCGTATTTGATGGCGATGAACTCAGCCAGGGAAGAATTGCGCGCGCAGTGACTGCCGCTGACTCACTGACAGAAACAACTGAGTGGACCCTGCACGATAACAGCATTGTGGTGGTAACCATCCAGCAACTTAAAGCAGCCTGCCGACTTGCAGGCGAAGAACAAACCCGCATCTGGAACGACGGCCGCCCGGCCTGAACCCGAGGTAACCCCAATGGAAGTACAGAATCTGGCAGGACTGGGCATCACCCAGGCCCGACAAGGCACGCCTACGCCACCCAAGTTTGATGCCACCAACGTTAATGATCAGCTGTCATCCACGCTCAATCAGGGAGGGTTGCTGATGCGGGTTGCCCAGAGCAAGGGGCAGGGGCTGGCTTCCCAGCGCGGCCTGGGCAATTCCACCATTGGGATCGATGCCGCACAGCGGGCCATGGTGGATGCGGCGTTGCCGATTGCCCAGCAAAATGCCCAGCAGACGCATCAACGTGTGATGCAGGGGTCTGACCAACAACAGCAGATCACCATGTTGGATAAGCAGCAGGGTTGGCAGGGTAATCAAAATTCCCTGGATCGACAGCAGCAACTGAACATGCAGTCCAATCAGTTTGGCCAAGATAAGAACATGGCGAACCTGAACGCATCACTGCAAAAGCAAAGAGACGACCTGCTTTACCAGCAGCAGATTGGCACGCTGGATAAGCAGGGTCAGCTCGAACTGAAACAACTCGACGTCCAACTCAAGAATCAGACCTCCCTCAATAACCAGCAAAATCAGTGGAACAGCGCTGAGGCGCAGAAGGATCGCCAGCAACAGCTGACGGTGCTGGAAAAGCAGTTCGGGCAGGAAACTGCGCAGATGGCCCAGCAGGTGGTGGCGAATACCCATGGCATGTATATGGGGGCCATCGACAGCGCCATGAGCAGCTACAACGAGCGCTATGCGGCCATCATGGCTGACAGCTCAATGAAAGCGGCCGACAAGCAAACCCTGGCAGCCAACATGAAGAAAGAGCTCAACTCTACCCTAGGCATGTATCAGCAGCTCTATTCGAACATCAGCACCATCCGGCCGGATTGGTCCAAGTTCCCAACCACGCAGTTACCTGGCGTGAAGATCACCTAAGGAGGTGGCCATGTTTGATTTTGGTGGAATGCTCTCTGGCGCTCTGGATGCGGCAGACAACGCGGTGAGCTCTGTGCTTGGTGGGTTGTCCAGTGCTGGGTCATGGATGCAGAGCAACCCGGGAGCGGCCACACTGCTGGGCTCTGCCCTGGTGGCTGGCGGGTCCTATATGGAGAACCGGGAGACCCAGAAAACGCAGAAGCGAATGCGCGACGATGAATGGGCGCGTGAAGACCGGATCCGCGATGAGAATGGCGTGCCACAGCTGACCCCCATCGAGTACCAGGTCACGCCCGGGCTTGCGGGAGACGGAATGACCATGGGTGGCAGCCTGACCAACGGCCTGTTGGCCAACATCCAGAAGAACAAGAAGGGGGGCAACTGATGTCCAGGGAGAGCGGCGCAGGCCCGGAGCGCAACGGCAACGGCGGCGGGATGAGTGGAAACACCGGCAGGGGTAGCGGCGGTTCGTCCAGCGGCGGCAAGGGAGGCGGCCGGAACGATAGCGGCGGATCCGGCAGCAAGAGCAGTTCCAGCAAGAGCGGCAGCAACAAGGGCAAGAACGACACGGCCAGCACCGCCAGCAGTCGGGGCGGTATCGGCCCGATCGGTGGCGGCTCGATGTATGGCGGCGAGTCGGTGCGCAATGCCATGACCAAGGATAACTCCAACAAGAATGGCGGCAGCAAGGTCAGCGATCGGCTGCCCTCCGTCAGCAAGACGCTGGGCACCTACAAGCAGTCCACTGCACCCAGCGCCCCCGCCTATGCGCGCCCAGGCTATGGCGATACGCTCAATGCGCAGCGCAACCAGCTGGCGGGCCCCGTCTCTGGCGGAGGGCCAAGCTCGATGGGGAGCGCTGCCAGCTATGGCATGTCAGAGGATGACTTCAACAAGAGCATCGGCACTGACAACTTCAACGGGGTGATCGGCAACCTTCAGGAGAAGGCTCTGCGGAGAACGGCATCCGAAGATGACCGTTCATCCATGGATGCCGCAACTCGCGACTATAACAACTTGCGTGGCGCAGGGGTGCTTGGTAGTGCTATTGCGGGGAAACCGGGGCAATGGGCCGCACAGCAGGCAACCAACGCCGCGATGAATGTTCCTGGTGACTACCTGGCTGGTATGACCCGCAAGGCGGCTATGGAGCAGCTCGATAAAGGGCGACTGATTGGCCAGCGCGGTGAACTAGGGGATGGTGGGGTGGGGGACTCGGCCGTGAAGGGCGGAGTCAGTCTGCTGGGTGCAGCCATTCCTGGCGGCAGTCTGATTACCAGTGGCATCAGCAGCGGCTTGACAGTAGGGGCCCCTGGTCTTGGCAACCTACTCAATGACATCAACGCGCGACTTGGCAATACCATCAGCCGAGATGACACGAGCCAAGGCAGCGACCGAGGTTACACACCACCGCCGCGCCAGACTCCAACCAGTAACAATCAAGCTGGTGATTTGACCTTTGATAGCAATTATTACGATCCGAGTCGCTTTAACGTGACCACAGGCAAGAGAGGGTACTGATGGGCCTTATTCAGAGCATGCAGCAGGGCGGCGCACCCGGCGCAGCAGCACAACAGCAATCCGCGCCAGGTCAACCGCAAGCGCAGCCACAGGCCAGTGGGGAGGACGGACTTCATGCCAGCATGATGCAGATGCTGGAGGCGGCGCTGCTGGGGGACGGTGGTCAGGCCGTGGCTGGCCGGCTGGGGGCTGGCGAAGACAAGATCCAGGGGGTGGCCGATGCGGTCGCGGGCGGCATCTTCACCATCCTCAAGCAGGCCAGGGAGGCAGGGCGCCAGGTACCGGCACAACAGATCGTCAAGGCGGTCTATGTCGGCTGCCGGGAGATGCTGGAATCTGGCAAGGTGGCCGACCCAGACAGCAAGATTGACGCCCTGTTTCGCGCCATGGACAAACTCAAAGAGATGGACGCCGAGAACGATGTGATCGACGACCAGATCCTGGCCGAAGCCAGTCAGATATTGCAGGCCATCGTACAGAAGATGGATGAAGCCGAACAACAAGGGGGTGCAGCATGAGCCTGCTCGCAGCATTGGCCAAGGGATTTGGGGCCGGTACCGTAAACAACGCGCGCGCCGGATTTGCAGAACAGCAGCGCCAACGTGAGGCTGCGCAACGTAAGGAGGAGGTGTCCACTGAGCTGTCGGCGGCAGAGACTCGGCTTCAGAGGAATATTGATGCCGGCAAAGCTGACACCGAAACTCGCCTTGCGGCGCAGTCCAGTGAGAACGCCAAGCAGCGGGAGCATGACTTGGCCCTGTGGGAGCGGAAGTATGCTGCCGAAACACAGGCTGCTGTCGCGAATGCCGGTGCGCGGGCCCGCGAGTCTCACGCCAAGAACATCATGGGCACCATGGATCAGCTCGCCAAGCGCAAGACAGAGCTAATGAAGGACGACAAGCTGACCGATGATCAGCGCGCCGTGGCGCTTGGTGAGATTGACGCCCTTGGCTACACGTTGGCAGCAGATCCCGGTGCACAGCAACTGCTTGGTGAGTTTGGTGGCGGTGGCTATGCCAGTTACTGGTTATCCTTGGCCCCACAACCAGCAGCCAAAGACAGCGCGCCAGCCAGCCACGCCACACAGAGTCCGGCAAGTCCACCTCCACGCAAAGAAGGGAATCAGGCCGCCGCGTCAGGCCCTGGTACTGGTGGTGTGATTGGCAGTATTCAGCAAAAAGCCTCGGCAGGATCATTCTGGGATGGTCGTGAGGCGGAGCGTTCGCTGTTTGATCAGCTCCGTCGCTCCGCTCCGGCAGCTGCAATGACCAATAACACCAAATCACCAGCAGCGGCAGAAGCATATAAGGCGATGTACAAATAGCAAAAGCCCGCCGAATGGCGGGCTATTTCGCAGCGTTTATTTTTTTGGGGGGCATGGGAATGCTAGAGCTAGGGCGTAAGCAGTTAACGGCCCTGCATCTTTGTGTCTATCCTCAGGGTGCTCGTTTAGATATTTTGTTACTATATCAGCGTTCTGCCCCCTAGTTACTTGATGGGGTATGCAAAAAGAAATTCCATCAAGTATGTCAGCTACCCCGGTTATATACCCGCGACAATCAGATACATTAACATAATAATTCTGTTCTTCCTCTTTCGTTGCGCACCTTTCATAAAGCATATTGCCGTCTAAATACCCGGCATATATGTTTGCTGAAAATGCAAGAAGCGCAGCCGAAGATATTTTTCTAATTAACATCAATAACACCCATATTCATTGCATATTTTAGAGAACGATTTACCGTTGCTATCTCTGCCATTGATAAAGGTGGAATTGCCCACTTTGGTAGCCGTGCTGTTCCAGGAGTTGCCATCGGCATCACGACCATTGGTGTAGGTGCTGTTGCCGATCCGCTGGCTATCCTGATTCCAACGTGACCCGGTGCGGGAGTTGGAACCATTGACATAGGTGGAATTACCGAACTTCTGGACGGTGTAGGCATTGCCATCATCGTCATAGCAGTTTTTCAGGCTGCCGGATCCGATACAGCCAGCATTGGCTGATCCGGATATCAGTAACAAGACAGCAATAGTGGTCAGACGCATCAAGACTCTCCTTTTCTATTAGCGAAAGTGCAATTATGTACCGCATGAAGCCATCATTAAGTGATCGCGATCACATCAACCTTTCTTGTTTTTCATTTCCTTTGTTCAAGGGTGCAGCATGATCGCCGCCCAACTGATGGTAGAGCTGACCGCCTTGATTGATGATCTGGAAGGTCTCGATATGACGCGCGTTGAGCGAGCAAAGATCACGGCGCGTATAGAACGGATGATGCCAGAACATAACGGGGAGGGCGCCGCGCTTGCCATTTAAGCAGTAGTGGCACAAAATTTCCCCATCATGGCCGGACCCTTAACAGGGGCCGGCTTTTTTATTGCCTGCGGAGAACGACTACATGGCCAAGCCAACCCGGGATGACTTTATCGCTGCCGCCAGGGCGCGCTACTCAACCCAACAGCAAGCGCCTGCTGATACCAACGAGCAAGGCATCCTTGGCGATACCGTGGACATGTTCCAGCGAGGTCTGGGCCAGACCCTGGGGGGCGATCTGGAAACGGTTGGCCAGCTGACGGGTTCGCAGGGCGTCAAGGATGCCGGGCGCGGGGTAAGCGCCTGGGCTGATGGGCAGCTGGAGCAGGCGTCTACTCCCATGCGCGAGGCCATGGGCAAGCAGTTCTTTCAGGAGAATGCGGAAACAGGCGCCATCGAGGCGGGGGACGCTTGGGCAGATCCGCGCGCGTGGGCGGGCAATTTCTCTACCGTACTGGGCCAGTTTGTCGGTCTGGTTGGCGGAACCAAGGGGGCCGGGCTTATCGCCAAGCCTGCCCTGCGTGGCGCTGGCAAGTTGTTGGCAAAGGATTTGGTGGAAGGGCAAGCCCGAGAACTGGTGGCCAAAGCCACGGTGAAGGATGCCATCCAGGCGGGGGCGCTTGATTCGGTCAAGGCGGCCTATCTGGCTGCCCCTGGCGAGGCTGCAAAGCGTGCAGTGCTGGATAAGGCGCTTGGACGCTTGACCTCTATTGGCTATGGCGCCCATGCCGGGGCCATGGCATCGGGGATGCGGGCCCAGCAGGCAGAGCAGGAGGCTCGCGGGTTTCTCAACGGCCTTGGCAATGATGAACTCAACGCCAATCCAATCTATCAGCAAGCGTACTGGGGGCTGGCTGATGGTGAGATGCAGGGGGCTAGCATCGGTGACATTCGCCGGGCGGCTATAGACAGCGTGGCAGAGAAGGCGGCCACAGATGCGTGGTCGGATCCCCGTGCGCTGACGGCGGATTTCCTGTCCGGGGTGCTGACCGGGGCCGGGGGCGGTGTCGGTGGCCTGCTCGGCAAGGTAGGTAGTACCCGGGCGGGCACTGCGGCGCGGGGATTTGCCGGTGAGGGCGCCACTGAGGCGTGGCAGGGCGGTGAAACCCAGCGAGCTGTGAACCAGGCAGTGCAGGAGTGGGCCGATGAAACCCGGGATCCGATGGCGGGCGTGCTGTCTGCCGCACTGAACGAGGGTACGCTTGGCGGCGCATTCGGCGGTGTAGTGGGTGCTGTGCATGGCCCGCAGGCTCCTGATATGACCAAGCCAGTTGTGCGAGTTGAGCGCCGGGTGGTGACTGGCGATGAGCAGATGGATGACATGATCCACGGCCTCGACCAGCGGCAGGCAGAGCGCGGGGCAGACATCAGCAGCGAGATCGATAGCATGTTTACCGGTGCCAACAATCCATTGGGATCTGGCAAGTTCGATCCGGTTCGTGATGTGCCGGCCTTCCAGCGACAGGGATTTGTTCGTGGTGGCCATGACTTCCGTGGCAAGCCCATCGTGCCGCTTGAAGGTGAGCTGATGGATCCAGGTGCAGATGCTGTATTCAATGAGGGAGGATCGGTCATCGGACTTACTGAGCGCCACGCACAGCCTGCCGGTGTGGCACCAGCCATTGAGGATCTGAGTCTCAGTGGCGAGCTCATGAATGATGGCGCCCTTCCAGCTCCGCAGGGCGGTTTGCTGCCAGGCGCCACCATTGATGGTGTGGCGAATGAGGTTGGTACTGAGTTGCCAGCACCGACTGCGGCTCACATTGAACAGGCACGACCTGCCGCCACCTCTACCCCATATAACAGCCTGCGCCTGACCCGTCGCGGGCTCCCGTTCTCCAGCGAGAAAGAGGCGGCGTTGGCCAGTCGTCAGGATGAAACACCGGTTCCCCTTGATGGCGGCGGTTTTGGTATTGCCAATATTGCCGATGTTGAGCAGTCAAGCGCTCAACAACTCGACGACACCAATGTCGCCGACTTGAGCCAACCATCTGATTTTCCTGCGCAAAGTGTAATAGGAGAAGCGACTACGGCACTGGCACAAGCCGAGGCCAGCCAAGCGCAGTCACTCGCACCAGCAATCGATACCGGCTACCGCGAGGTGATCCCCAGCAACCAACCACAAGCCGAGGTTTCCAATGAGCAGGCTCCCCAGTTACTTGCAGTCGGCAGTGAAGGACAAGGTGATCAGCTTGGGGCAGGCGAACCGGTTGCAGCAGGCCCTGGAGCAGCCATTGCCGGACTCTCCGATGGAGCTGGAACCGGAGATCGGGCAGATCTCGCTGCGCCTGCATCTGTACCTGATGGACAGCAGCAGAATGACCAAGCACTGACAACCCCGACCACTGATGCCGGGGTTGTTGTTTCTGAGCCTGTCGATACCGCTCCACTGCCTTGGGCTGAGTCCATCAACAATGCTGACGGCACCATCACGCTCAAAGGCGAGATCCCGACCATCAGGCAGTGGGCCAAGGATAACGGGGTGAAGGCGATCCCGGGCAAAGGCGGATTGGTGGTGGCCAAGTCGTCGGCTGCCAAGGTGCGGGAGTATGTGGCGCCCACCGCCAGTGAGCCAGTGCAGCAGATCGAAGCAGCTCGCGCCGAGGTTGCGCCGGAACCTACCGAGGCACAGAAGGAGGCGGGCAACTACAAGAAGGGCCACCTCACGCTGCAAGGGCTGGATATTGCGCTCGAGAACCCGAAGGGGTCTACCCGCTCCGGCACGGATCAGGATGGCAAGGCGTGGCAATCAACCATGGCCCATGACTACGGCTACATCAAACGCACCCTGGGGGCGGACGGCGATCACGTCGATGTGTTCATCGGTGACCAGCCGGATAGCGAAACGGTCTATGTGGTGGATCAGGTAGACCCCAAGACCGGCAAGTTTGACGAGCATAAAGTGATGATGGGCTTTGCTGACGAGTCATCAGCCCGAGCCGGGTACCTGGCCAACTACGAAAAGGGTTGGAAGGGGCTTGGCACTATCAAGGCTATGCCGGTTGATGAGTTCAAGCGCTGGTTGAAAGAAGGGGATACCGCCAAGCCGGTTGCTGATGCTGCCGCCGCTCAGGAGTCAGAGCAGAGCAAGACGCAGAAAGAAAAGCCAGCGAAGGAGCCTGAGCGCACTATCGCCTTCTCCAAGCAGGCCATGGCCCAGGGCGAGAAGCCAGCCAAGCACCTGACCCGCAAAGAGGCTGAACTGGTCACCCAGGGGTGGTTCAGGCAGTACCAGGGGGCGAGCGGAATTGAGGTGAAGATCCACGCCACCCAGGCGGAGCTTGAGAAGGCGCTGGGGCTGGCTGCCAAAGACGGGCTGATCCGTCGGGCCGCGTTCGATGACGACTCAGGCACCCTGCATGTGGCCGCCGACACCATTGCCAACCCCAAGCGGATGCGCGAAATCCTGCGCCATGAGGTGCTAGCCCACTACGGTCTGGCCAATGTGCTGGGCGACGGGGAGTACACCAAGCTGATGAGCCGCCTTATCCAGTCGCAGAAGGACCCCAGCATGAAGCCGGTGTGGGACTGGGTGAACACCCATTACGCTGACGAGGATATCGGGGTTCAGGCCGAGGAGGTGGTGGCCCACCTGGCGGAGCTGGAGCAGGGCGCCTGGGGCCGCGGCTGGGATCGGGTGGTTGCCATGATCACCAGGGCGCTACGGGCGGTCGGCTTTGTGCCGGATGGCATTACCGCCGCCGAGACCCGCAGCCTGATCGAGGGGCTGGGCAAGAAGCTCAGGCGCACCGGCCCGGATGACAGCGGCCCGGACGGCGGTAAGAAGTTCAGCCAAGAGGCGCAGCCAACCAGGATGGGCGGCACCAGAATGAGCCAGGTGGACACCGCTGCGGACAAGGCCATGGAAAAGCTCAACCTGGGGCCAAAGCCTGACATCATCGACAAAACCAAGGCCAACCTGGATAAGTTGCGCAAGGTTGAGCGCGGCGTGGTGAAATCCTGGGTAGACCGCTTTATCAAGAAGGCCAACACCGAGGTGCTCGACGCGCTGGCCCCCATCAAATACGCCGAGGAGGCTGCCGGCATTACTGATGTCGCAGACTCCGGTTATGTGGCGGCACGGATGGCGACGGGGGCCGCCTCCACCATGCAGGCGACCATGCTCTATGGTCTGCCGGAGTGGAATGACGGGGTGATCCAGCGCAAGGCGGGTACCGGCGAGAAAGACGCGCTGCTGGGCATCTTTGCCGACCTGGGAGCTGATCTGCACAACTGGCTTGGCTGGATGGCTGGTCACCGGGCGGAACTGCTGATGGCGCAGGGCAGAGAGAACCTGCTCGATGCCAATGACATTGCGGCGCTCAAGGGGCAAGGCAAGGGCAAGGAGGCCAAATTCCTTGATGCCAAAGCCCGATGGAATCGGCTCAATGCTGCCACCTTGGACCTGGCACAAGAAGCTGGGCTCTTCACCCCGGAGGCACGGGCCGAGTTTGAAAGCGAATGGTACATTCCGTTCTTCCGTGAATCAGATGACGGCGACGTGATCGCCCCCTTCAAGACGAAGGGCATTGCCAACCAGAACGCCGGCATCAAGAAGCTCAAGGGCGGGGAGGCCAACACCAACGACCTGCTCGAGAACATCTTCACATCCACCTCCAAGCTGATCGACGCCTCCATGAAGAACATGGCGGCCCAGAAGACGGTTTGGAACCTGGCGGATACCGGCATCATCGAGGTCATTCCGAAGCCAAACAAGATGGATTACCAGGCCCTTGCCAATGGCAAAGACAGGATCATGGTCAAGCTGGAGGGGGAGGACTACATGATCCGGGTTGAGGATCCGGACCTCTATCGCGCTATGACCTTCTTCGACCGCAAGCCGTTCAGCGCCATGGTCAATGTGGCGGCCAAGGCCAAGCGCCTGCTTACTGCTGGGGTCACTGCATCTCCCGAATTCATGCTGCGCAACTTCCTGCGCGACTCACTCTCCAGCTGGGCGATCAGCAAAGACGGCTTCAGGCCGGTGATCGACTCCATCAAGGGGGTGAAAAAGACCCTGGCGATGGACGGCAGTACCATTGATGTGATGTTCAGCGGAGCCTCCTTCCTGGGCGGCTACGTGAATGGCAATGACCCAGAGGCGATGGCCGATACCGTGCGTAAGTCGCTGCGACGCAAGGGGATGACGCCCGAGCAAATCGCCCGCTACGAAAAGAGCATTATCCGCAACGCCGCTCAGGCAAAGGGCGTGGTTGCCAATGTGTGGGAGAAGTACAACCGCTATGGCGAGGCTTTCGAGAATGCCAACCGCGAGGCGGTCTATGCCGCAGCCATCAAGGCTGGCAAGAGCCACGCCCAGGCGGCGTTCGAGTCGAAGGACCTGATGGATTTCTCCATGCTGGGTGCCTCACGCACCATGCAGGTCATGACCCAACTGCTGCCGTTCTTCAATGCCCGGGTGCAAGGTCTAGGCAAGCTGACCCGCGAACTGCGAGACAACCCGAGAGCCATCGCCAAACGTGCAGGCATGATCACGGCTGCGAGCCTGGCTCTGCTGGCCGCCAACTGGGACGATGAGCGATACGAAGAGCTGCCGGATTGGGACAAGGATGCCAACTGGCACTTCTGGCTTGGTGAGCACCATTGGCGGATCCCCAAGCCGTTCGAGATTGGCGTGTTGTTCGGTACCATCCCTGAGCGCATGGTCCGCGCCCTGGGAGACAAGGATACTGGGGCCCAGTTCGGGAAGGCGGTGGCCAGGGCGATAGGTGACACCTTCGCCCTCAATCCGATCCCCCAGATCGCAAAGCCGGTGGTGGAGACAACGGTGAACTATGACTTCTTCCGAGGTGGCCCCATCGACGGCCCACAGGACCTGAACGTCAGAGCTGAGGCCCGCTATAACGAGCAGACCAGCTTGCTGATGCGCGAGCTGGGGGAGCTCACTGGCTTCTCGCCAAAGCAGCTTGAGCACCTCGTCATTGGTTACACCGGCACCATGGGCAGCTATGTGATGGCTGCCGCTGACGGTCTGATCCGGGCAGCCAGGCCTGGCGAGTCAGCAAGCTGGCGCGCCGACGAGATCCCGCTTGTGAAAGCGGTGTACCGCGGCACTGGCCCTGCAAAGTCCACTCAGCACATGGAGGAGTTCTACCGGATGCTGAACGAGGTGAACCAGCTCAAGCGCACCGTTGACCAGTACCGCAGCGAGGGTATCACGGACAAGGCCCGCGAGCTGCTGGATGAACAGGGCGGGATCTTGAAGTCGCGTCGCAGCCTGAGCCGCACTCAGCAGCAGGTCCGGGTGGTGCGCAACAAGATCGAGCTGATCCAGCGCGACCGCACACTGGCCGCAGAAGAGAAGCGCCGGCGCATTGATGAGATGCTGGCCCGCCGTAACGACCTGGTGTATCAGACAGTCAACAAGAACAAGGCGAACTGGGAGTAAGGGGGAATTGCGGCCGCAATAGGCCGCCAAGTCACGAGGCTGTTTGCTCTTCTAGCCAGAGTGCGTAGAGGATGTCAGCAAACTGACTTTCTGGCAGAACGCCCAACACAAGGTCAACCATTGCATCTGCCAGCTTCTCGTTATCTCTCTCAATCTCGAATTCGTTGAGGGAGAGATATTCAAGGCACACTGCGAGTCCGGTGCGCTTATTGGCATCGGAAAAGGCGTGAGCGGTACCGATGGCCATTGCGTACTTTGCTGCGATGAGAAACACATCGTTTAGCCCGCTGTAGGCGATGGCATTGTCGATGCGGCCAAGCGCCCCCTCCAATAACGCGATGCTGGCAGGGCCCTGATGACCAGGCGACGCACCTAGGATGTAGTGGTTAATCTCCAGCACCCGAGCGGGAGGAAACTGGATGATATCCATTACATATCAGCCAAACGGGTGAAGGTCTTCTCGTGGGTCTTCAGTGTCAGCTTGGTCTCAGACTTGATGATCTGGCGGCCCTCTTCACCGTTCAGGCACAGGTTCTTTTCAGCCTTGATTTGCGGCCGATTCTGCACTTGTGGCAATCCATACTTGTTGCTGACGGAGTTGTCTTTCATGCTGTGGCTACCTCTTGATGTCGCATGGTGAGACTTTACCATAAATGGTAAAGCGACAACCTGTGGGATGTCCAATTCCGTTGCGCGGCCCTGGCTTGCCCCGGACCACAGAGGGTAAGCTGGCCCACTGACCAGTGAGGCCCCTGACCATGTGGATACTGTTTGCACTGATAATGATGGTAGTGGCGCTTAAAGCGTTCAGCATCAGTTTCACCCTGGCACTGATACCTTTTGCTGCCGGGTACTGGTGCTTCAGTAAGTCCAGTCGCGATGACCTGGACACCTTCATGGCGTTCAGTTTCTTCGCTGTCTTGATAGGGTTTGCGTTGAACGTTCTCATTAGTATCTGGTGAAATTTGGCTCACAGCTTTGTAAGCGACACTGTTCATGAAGGGGCTTAGGCCCCTTTTTTAATATCAAAGATGGGTTCAAAAGGCAGTGTGATGAAGGAGTTTTAAGGTTTTGGCTGATCTTCCTCGACATATTCATCGTCACTCGGCTTTGATGGATCGAGCGGGATTATTTTGAATCGAGGCGAGCTGATGAGGTGCGTTACCACCTCATTGGTAAAGTCCTCAACCATCTTTTTATACGCATCACCTACTATGACTGCCTTTGGGGGTGGCACTTTGGCAGCGAATGTAGCTTCGTGCACTACGCGTTCGTTTAACGATTGCTGCAATCTGCGGACGATTTCAGCGTTAAGTGAGCGTCCACCGGCCTCAGCATGTGCTTGTAACTGCTCCCTCATTTCTTCAGACATACGGAGAGGATATGGTTTTGGCTGTTGGCTCAATTTCTTAGGGCCTCTTTAGAAAAGCTGATGAGTGAAAGCAATATGTGGATAGATAATTTAGTGAAAAATAACACATAACTGCTATGTGAATCAAAATGACTCATCACTCAAAGATTCTAATTGACTCTGACTCATTTAGATTCTATCTTGCGGATGCAACACCGCGATGGGAGTTAGAAGATGGGCATGCAGATACCGCCAACCTCAATAAGGATACCTGAGGATCTGAAGCGTTGGGTTGGCCATCGGGCTGTAGACAATGGTGTCAGTCTAACCAAGGAGGTACTGAACATCCTATATAGCGCAATGAGGCATGAAGAAGAGGGAAGTAAGAATGAGAGAGAGTTGGCCTAATGCCGGAAAGTGTTCGGCCCCAGCGGTTGCAGCCGCCAAGGCCGAGGAATGTAAACCCAACGACCAAGTAAGGATTACGGTATGACTATACAACAACAGTATCAGCAAACCAAAGTTTTGACAGGGCCGCAGAATTCCACGCCAGTGATCGCCGGGGTGGAGATCACTACTGATGATGTAGGGCGGTTCAACCTGAACGCTCTTCATTGTGCAAGTGGTACCGGTAACCATAAAGCGCCTAATCAATGGCTGCGGTCCAAGCAGGCTAAAGAGCTGATTTCCGAGCTTACTAACCAGACTGCAAATTCGCAGTCTGGTCATGAAGTACTCAATGTTATCAACGGCGGCGCAGCCCCTGGCACTTTCGCACACGAGCTACTGGCTATCTCCTACGCCGGCTGGATCAGTCCAGCCTTCCAGCTCCAGGTCAATCAGGTGTTTCTGGATTACCGCACCGGCAAGCTGGCCCCGGTCACACCGCAGCTCTCCACTATCGAGATCCTGCAGATCGCCATGCAGTCAGAGCAGGAACGGTTACGCCTGGAGGCCGCCAATCACGAGTTGGAATTGCAGGTTGAGGCGGCCAAACCCAAGGTGGAGGCGCTGGAGCGGATCGCTGTGGCCGAAGGCTCCCTGAATCTGACGGAGGCCGCCAAGGCGTTGCAGCAGCAGCCGAAGAAGTTCAACCAGCACCTTTGCAGTCAGCGCTGGATCTACAAACGTGCCGGTGGCAAGCAGTGGCTCGGCTACCAGGACAAGGTGCAGCAGGGGTTGATTGAGCACAAGGTGACGATGGTTCCCCTGGCTGATGGCGGTGAGCGCCTTTGTGAGCAGGTTCGCATCACCCCGAAGGGGCTTACCAAGTTGGCTCAGCAGTTCAGTGTAGGCGGTGTGCAATGAGCGCCGCCCAACTGCAGGTTGAGTTGAATGCCCTGCTGGGGGAATTGGAGGTTATCGACCTCTGTCCTCAGGATCGCATGGCGCTTGTTGACAGGATCCAGAGCATGATGCCTGACCTGGCTGAATGATACTGATGGGGCTACGGCCCCATTTTTAATACCCAAATCAGTCCGAAAATGATAAATTCAAGAAATGAACTGTATGCATATACAGTGCTTCACAGCCGAGAGGCTGAGAGAGAAAGGGAGACATTGGATGGCACCATCATTGGTAGAACTAGAAGAGTTTATCGAGACATTGGATTTGACGCCTCAGGAGGAAGATAGATTCGCGCGCATTCTGGAAAAACTACGCGATGAAGCCACCGTGTCAGCGTGATGCGGAAGGATTCGGATTGGCCCGCCAATGTGCGGGCTTTTCTATGCCTGCGTGATACGAGATCCTGAGGGAAATTCTTGGGGCATTTTTGGGGCAAAACGAGAGGGAAAATACGGGGAAATGGGGGGGGATTGACCTTAATACGTGTTGTGAAAAAGCAGTTAAATCACAGGTATGGTGCGCCTTTCGGGCGGTTTCAGCTTACACGATGATGTTGTTGCTGCTTAACAAAGGATGTGTCCCGGGTTGTCTGCCAAATGGCGCGCATTATGGCACAGCTCGAGAGAAAACTTTAGCAAGAAGTGTGATCCGAACCACATGAGCGTCTCATCCACAGGGGGGAAAGGGATAGGGAAAATACACGGCCATGAGTATCGATTGGGTCAGTTAAGACTAAAGTCGTGATTTCCTGTTCAGCAACAGCTGCTAGATTGGGGGTGAAACATTTCATTAACAAATGGAGTTGGGAAATGGCATTTGAAAGTGAAGACAAGGCCAAAGCCTATTGGCGGGAGAATCTCTCCCTGATGCTCAAGCTGCTCTTGGTGTGGTTTGCGGTCTCTTATGGCGCTGGAATTATATTGGCAGACTGGCTCAACCAGTTCCACCTGTTTGGCTTCAAGCTGGGCTTCTGGTTTGCTCAGCAGGGAGCCATTTATGTGTTTGTCATTCTGATCTTCGTTTACGTTCACCAGATGAACAAGCTGGATCGCAAATATGATGTTCATGAAGACTGAGGTGTGAAATGGATTTAAAAACACTGACATACATAGTGGTCGGCCTGACTTTTGCGCTCTATATCGGCATTGCAGTCTGGGCCCGCGCCGGTTCAACCAAGGAGTTTTACGTGGCAGGGGGCGGGGTGCATCCCATTGCCAACGGCATGGCAACGGCCGCTGACTGGATGTCGGCTGCCTCCTTCATCTCCATGGCAGGCCTCATCTCCTTCATGGGATACGATGGCGCCGTCTACCTGCTGGGCTGGACCGGTGGCTATGTGCTGCTGGCACTGTGCCTGGCTCCTTACCTGCGCAAATTCGGCAAGTTCACCGTGCCCGATTTCATCGGCGATCGTTACTACTCGCAGACTGCCCGTACCGTTGCCGTTGTCTGTGCCATCCTGGTCTCCTTTACCTATGTCGCAGGCCAGATGCGCGGTGTGGGGGTGGTCTTCTCCCGTTTCCTTGAGGTGGACATCACCACCGGGGTGGTGATCGGCATGGCCGTAGTCTTCTTCTATGCGGTACTCGGCGGCATGAAGGGCATCACCTATACCCAGGTCGCCCAGTATTGCGTGCTGATCTTCGCCTACATGGTGCCGGCCTTCTTCATCTCTATCATGATGACGGGTCACGTGCTGCCCCAGACCGGGTTCGGCGCCACCCTGGTGGACGGTTCCAACACCTACCTGCTCGACAAGCTTGACACCATATCGCGGGATCTCGGCTTTGCCGACTACACGGACGGGGTCAAGTCCAAGATTGACGTGATGGCCATCACCTGCGCCCTCATGGTCGGGACGGCCGGTCTGCCTCATGTGATCGTGCGCTTCTTCACCGTGCCCAAGGTACGTGATGCGCGCATCTCCGCCGGTTGGGCCCTGCTGTTCATCTCCTTCCTCTATACCACAGCGCCAGCAGTGGCTGCCTTTGCCCGGGTCAACATGGTTGACACCATCAATGGCAGCGATGGCAAGGGCACCGAATATGCTCATGCCCCCGAGTGGATCAAGAACTGGGAGAAGACCGGTCTCATCTCCCACGAAGACAAGAACGGCGATGGTCGCATGTTCTACTCCAACGACGATCGCAACGAGATGAAAGTGGATCGCGACATCATAGTGCTGGCCAACCCCGAGATTGCCAAGCTGCCTAACTGGGTCATCGCCCTGGTGGCTGCGGGGGGTATCGCTGCGGCGCTCTCTACGGCGGCGGGTCTGCTGCTGGTCATCTCGACCTCTATCTCCCATGATCTGCTCAAACGCAATCTGATGCCCAACATCACCGACAAGCAGGAGCTGCGTTATGCCCGTGGCGCCGCCGCCGTGGCCATACTGGTGGCCGGTTATCTTGGGATCAACCCGCCGGGCTTCGTGGCCGAGGTCGTGGCGTTTGCCTTTGGTCTCGCCGCCGCCAGCTTCTTCCCCGCCATCATCATGGGCATCTTCTACAAGAAGATGAACAAGGAAGGGGCCATCAGCGGCATGCTGGCGGGCATGATCTTCACCATTGGCTACATCGTCTACTTCAAGGGCATCGTCATGACCCCCATGGCGGCCAACGTGCCGGAGAACTGGCTGTTTGGCATCTCGCCGGAAGGGATAGGCTCTGTGGGCATGGTGATCAACTTCGTAGTTGCCTACGGGGTGAGCCTGTTCACCAAGCCGGTGCCGCAAGAGGTGCAAAATATCGTGGAGAGCATCCGCTTCCCGAAAGGGGCAGGTGAGGCTCACGACCATTGATCAATGCAGGGAGGGGCCAGGCCCCTCCCATCGGGAGTGATGATGGAACTGGTTGAGATACACCAATTTCTGGCCCGAACTACCCCCTTCAACTTGTTGGAGAAGGGGATCCAAACCGAGTTGGCGCGAGCCATCTCGGTTTACTATTTTCGGGCCAATGAGACTGTGCCGCCACAGGCGCAGCGATTGATGATAGTGCGCACCGGCCTGTTCGCCCGCTATGACGGGCAGCAGTTGCTGGAGAAGCTGCAAGAAGGAGATTTTGACGGCTACCAGTTGTCAGGGCAGCCAGGCGGCAGGCTGGTCTGCGAAGAGGATGCCCTGGTCTACTGGCTCGACGGCGAGGTGTTCGCCCAGTCCCGGCAGCGCTGGCCCTTGCTGGACAACTTCTTCCTGCGTCTTGCGGCATGTACCTTGCACCAGCAGCCGAGTCCGGGGGGCGAGGGCTATTTCACGCTCAAGGTGCGGGATCTGGTGCAGCCTCACAAGATAACCATCCTCCCCGGGAGTTCGGTGCAGGCCGCAGCGCAGCTGATGAGCGAGCGGCGCGTCTCCTCTTTGCTGGTGGAAGAGACGGGGGCACTGCTTGGCATCATCACGGACAGGGATCTGCGCAGCCGGGTGCTGGCGTTGGGGCTGCCAGCCGATACCGCGGTGGGGCAGGTGATGACCCGGGATCCCAGGACCATCGACAGGGATGCCTATCTCTTCGAGGCCCTGCAGCAGATGGGGCGCTGGCGCGTGCACCATCTGCCTGTGCTGGGCGAGGGGAGCGTCATCGGCATGGTGACGGTGACGGATCTGATACGGGCGCAGCAGGAGCATCCCGTCTATCTGTTGACCGACATTGAACGTCAGTCCGACCTTGAGGGACTGGTTCGTTGCAGTCAGCAGATCCCAAGACTGACGCACATCCTGGGGCTGCAAGGGGTGTTGGCCCATGAGGCGGCACATATATTGGCGACCGTCATGGATGCCCTGACCGAGCGGCTGATTGCTCTGAGCATGATGACGCTGGGACCGGCGCCTTGTGCATTCAGCTGGCTCGTGTTCGGCTCTTTCGCGCGTCAGGATCAGGGATTGAACGCGGATCAGGACAACGGCTTGTTACTGGCCGAGCCCCCCGTGGGGGAGGTGGGCCACTATTTTAGCCAGCTGGCCCATCAGGTGTGCGATGGTCTGGCCCGTTGTGGCCTGCCTTATTGCAGCGGCAATATCATGGCGACCAACCCGGATCTCTGTCTGGATAAACCGGGCTGGCTCGCCCGCTTTCGCCGCTGGTTTCAGGCGCCGACTCCCGAGGCGCTGCTCAGCGCCACCGTATTTTTTGATGTACGGCTGGTTGCCGGTTGTCAGGCCAGCTTCGATGGCCTGGTTGAGACAGTAGTGACTGAGGCGGCGAGTCACCCCCTGTTCCTGATGCACCTGGCACAAACAGCGCAGCAACGCCGGGCCCCGCTGGGCCTGTTCAAGAACCTGATCCTGGAGGCGAACGGCCAGCAGCAACCGGGTCTGGATCTCAAGACCCGGGGGATGAGTCTTATCACCGACTTGGTGCGGGTCTATGCCCTTGAAGCCGGGGTGACCTGCGTTGGCACCCGCCAGCGCCTGCGTGAGCTTGAGGCGAGCGGCGCCATGGATCGGCGACAATGCCGCAACTTGCAAGATGCCTTCGATTTGTTGGCGCAGCTACGTTGGGATCTCCACCTTCGTCAGCAGGGGGAGGCGAGCAAGGGGATCATCAACAATCATCTCGACCCCAGCACCTTGTCCGGGCTGCAGCGTCACCAGCTCAAGGAGTGTTTCGCCGTGATCAATGAAGGGCAGCGTCTGCTCGACTACCGTTTCTGTCGCCATCTATGACAAGACCCATCTGGTTGGCTCGCTGGCAAGGGATCTGGGAGGCCAGACGCACGGGGCAGACCCTGGCCGAGAGCCGCTGTCTGGCTATCGATCTGGAGCTGACCGGACTCGATGCCAGCCGGGATCACATCGTCAGTATGGGGTGGGTCCCCATAGTGGACCGGGAGATCAAACTGGCGCAGGCACGCCACTTTCTCATTCAGACGCCGGTGAGCGTGGGGCAGAGTGCCATCTACCACGGAGTACACGATCGGGATTTGAGTGGAGCCTGTTCTTTGGCTCATGCCCTTGAAGCCCTGTTTGAGGCGGCAGAGGGTTGCCTGCTGGTGGCCCATAACAGCGCCTTGGAGCGAGACTTTTTACAAGCGGCTTGCCAGCAGATCTTGGGGCGGGCGCGCAATATGCAGTTCATCGATACCATGCTGATTGAGCTGGTCCGTCTACAGCGAACCGGGAGCCCGGTGAGCGACGACAGCCTGACTCTGGCGCGCTGCCTGGCGCGCCACCGGTTGCCCGCCTTGTCACGTCATCATGCCCTTGAAGATGCTTATGGCTGCGCCTTGTTGCTGCTGGCCCAGACCCATGCCCAGACGCGGCTGGTCGATCTGTTGCTGGACTCCCGTTGAGCGGCTTGTGCTCTGTGGCGGGCAAGCTTAATGTAGTGGTTTGACCAGTTACCAGCAAGGAAGTGTCATGGAGATAACCACTGCCAAGTCGCCGACCATCAGCCAGCAGAGGGTGAGCTGCAAGATTGAGCAGGGCATCGCCGAGGTGATGCTGAGCCGGCCAGAAAAGCTCAATGCGTTGGACTTGCCCATGTTCAGGGCCCTGGAACAGACGCTGCTGAGCCTGCGGCAGCTGCCCGGACTGAGGGCCGTGATCTTGCATGGGGAGGGACGTGCCTTCAGTGCCGGATTGGATGTGAAATCCATGCTCAAACAGCCGCTGGCCGCCCTCGACATCTTGAAGCGCGAAGCGGACGAGGCGACCAATCTTGCCCAGCGGGTTGCCTATGGCTGGCACCTGCTACCGGTGCCGGTCATCGCGGTGACCCAGGGGCTCTGCTTTGGGGGTGGTTTGCAGATAGCACTCGGGGCCGACTTTCGTTTCAGCACGCCGGATTGCCGTTTCTCGGTGATGGAGATCAAGTGGGGCATTATCCCCGACATGAGTGGCAGCGTCACCTTGCGCAACCTCATGGGGGTCGATACCGCCATGGAGCTCGCCATGAGCGGACGCGAGTTGCTGGCCCCCGAGGCCAAGGCGCTGGGTCTGGTCAGCCGGGTCTGCGAAGATCCGCTGGCCGAGGCCCGTGCTTTTGCCAATGATCTGCTGGGCAAATCGCCGGATGCGCTGGCGGGGATCAAGCAGCTCTACCGCCAGGCTTGGGCTCACAGCGATGAGGCGATGCTCAAGGAAGAGACGCGCTTGCAACAAAAGATCCTGGGACGCCCCAATCAGTGGCGGGCCACTCTCAAGGGATTGTTTGGTTGGCGATTGCGCTTTGGTGCGCGCCGTGATCTGAACTGAGCGGATCCCCCGTTCCGGGAGAGGGGTGCACAGGCCCGGCACTCGCAGACCTGCAACAGGGGATAAGAGGGGCAGACAACATAAAAAATGGCAGCCAAGGCTGCCATTTTGATGAGTGAATATCGGGCTTACTTGCTAGCACCTGGCTCGCTGTCTGGCTCGAATTCATGGCCGCTATGTTCTTGCTCCAGATTGTGCTCGGAGCGGCGACCCGTCCAGTAGTCGGCGTTTTTGATGCCAAGCTTCTCGGGGTGGAAGACGGGGTCTAGGCCCTGAGCCTGCTGGCTTTCGTAATCCTTCAGGCAGATGAAGGCGGTTTTTTGCATCAGCAGGATGGCGATGATGTTCAACCAGGCCATCAGACCGACGCCAATATCACCCAGGCCCCAGGCCAGATCGGCCGTCTTGACGGTGCCGTAAACGGTGGCAGCCATCAGACCAATCTTCAGCACGAAGGTCAGCCAGGGGCGGTTGATCTTGCGGTTGATGAAGGCAATGTTGGTCTCGGCGATGTAGTAGTAGGCGACGATGGTGGTGAAGGCGAAGAAGAAGAGCGCGATGGCGACGAAGATGTTGCCAAAGCCGGGCATCATGCTCTCCATGGCGGTCTGCACATAGCCAGGACCTGCGGCAATACCGGCGATACCCGTGTGAAGGGCTGTGCCATCCGGACCTTGTACGTTATAGAGGCCGGTGATGAGCAGCATGAAACCCGTGGCGGAGCAGACAAACAGGGTATCGATGTAGACGGAGAACGCCTGTACCAGACCCTGTTTGGCCGGGTGGCTCACGGCGGCGGCGGAAGAGGCATGAGGACCAGTACCCTGACCTGCTTCGTTGGAATAGACCCCGCGTTTCACACCCCACATGATGGCCAGACCCAGGATGGCACCGAAACCGGCATCCAGACCGAAGGCGCTCTTCCAGATAAGCAGGATCACACCCGGCAGTTGACCAATGTTGAGGGCGATGATGACGCAAGCCACTATGATGTAGGCCAGTGCCATGAAGGGCACCACAGTCGAGGCAAAGTGGGCGATGCGCTTGACGCCACCGAAGATGATGAAGCCCAGCAGCAGCGCCAGTACGGCGGCAGTCACGTTGGGGCTGATGTCAAAGGCAGTTTGCAGGCTGGAACCAATGGAGTTGGCTTGCACGCCTGGCAGCAAGATACCGCAGGCGAAGATGGTCGCGATGGCGAAGATCCAGGCATACCAGCTCATCCCCAGACCCTTCTCTATGTAGAAGGCGGGACCGCCACGGAATTCACCGTTGATCTTCTCTTTATAAACCTGGCCCAGGGTGGACTCCACAAAGGCGGAGCTGGCACCCAGGAAGGCCACCATCCACATCCAGAACAGGGCGCCGGGGCCACCGAAGGTGATGGCGGTGGCTACCCCGGCGATGTTGCCGGTACCGACCCGGCCCGCTAGGGTCATGGTCAGCGCCTGGAAGGAGGAAACACCGGCATCGGTCGCCTTGCCATCCATCATCAAACGCACCATCTCTTTGATATGGCGCAGTTGCAGGAAGCGGGTGCGGCAGGAGAAATAGAACCCTACCCCGAGGCACAGATAGATGAGCGCTGGGCTCCAAATCACACCATTGATGGCATTGACGATTTCGTTCATGTACAACAACTCCTTTGTTGTGAGACTTCCGGCGGGCTTCTGCCCACTCGATCTTTGTTATTCAGTCATTTCTGCTGTCGGCATTGGCCGAGGCGTTTAACATATCGACTTGTTTCGGCGCTTCCCAGTGAAATTTACGTTAGTGTTGCTAATTTGTGAACTTGATGTGGTGGCACGCTTTCCACGGCTTGATCAGGCTGGTGAAATGGCGTTATTTTCTCCTGAAACAGTACCTTGTCAGTGATAAAGCAATTTTGAGGCCAACCATGAGCGAGCACATCAATGACACCTCTTTGGCTGAGGGAATACGCTTGGCAGAAGCCCCTGATGTGGCAGCGATCGCGCGGCTCTTTGTCCAGCTTGGCTATCGCAATGATCCCGACAGGCTGGCTGTGGATCTGACGGCGCGGGAGCCTGGGCGACAGGTACTGGTGAGTGCCGACCGGCACGGAGTGACCGGGGTACTGGTGTTGCATCTGCTGCGGCCTTTGCACCTGGCATCGGGCTGGGCGTTGATCTCGGCGCTGGTGGTCGATGAAGCGGTCCGGGGGCAGGGCAGGGGCGTTGCCTTGCTGGCGGCAGCCGAACGGCTGGCCCGAGAGGCTGGTTGCGGTCAAATTGAACTCTCCAGCAGCCTGCACCGTGAACGGGCCCATCACTTCTATCAGCAGCAGGATTATCGGGAAAAGCCCAAGCGTTTTGTCAAATCCCTGCTATCACAATGAAATCCCTATGAAAGCATCGAGGTATTGAGTGGCTAGCTTGTGGTCAGCTATCAGGGCAAGTCGCTTGCTCTGCACCTGGTTCGGTGCACCGAGTCAGTGCAAGGCAGTCGAAGATGCCCAATCGTCGGGCATTCCCATGGGGGAGGAGTGGCATGGGTTGTTTGCAGCCATCCCCATTCTTGATGGGCTGAGTGACGCCCAGCAGGTTCACTTGGTCGCCTTGGCGCGCCGCCTGCTCGAGCGCAAGACTTGGACCCTGCTCGGTGTCGAACTAACTGAACGTCAGCGCCGTGCCTTGGCTCTGCAAGGTGCCCTGCCCATTCTGGCACTCAGTCTCGATTGGTATCGTGGCTTCCATGAGATCATCATCATCCCCGAGCCTGTCTCTCGCCGCCAGCAGGTGCAGGACGAGTTTGGTCTGGTGAGTGAGTGGGAGGAGGAAAATGCCGGGGAGGCATGGCCCCAGGGGCCGCTGGTGTTGGCCTGGAGCGAGTTGCAGCAAGACGGTGACTGGGATGGTTATAACCTCATCATCCATGAGCTGGCCCACAAGCTCGACATGTTGGGAGGAGAGGCCGACGGCGCGCCCCCTTTGCCGGCTGGCTTGGCGGGGTCTGAGTGGGCCGCGACTTGCCAGCAGGCGTTCGACCAACTGCAGGCCCAGTGCGAGCGGGGCGAGACGACATTGATAGACCCTTATGCTGCCAGCCATCCGGCCGAATTCTTCGCCGTGTGCAGCGAACTGTTCTTCAGCCAGCCCCGCCAATTGCATCAGGCCTTCCCGGCCGTCTATACCCTGTTTACCCGCTTCTATGTCCAGGCGCCTTTGCTGCGGCAGCCGGAGGCTGACGCGGTGCATTTGGACTCGTCTTCCCGATAGCCAGCTCGACATGACTCCAGCCATGAGGCAGGCAAGAGACAGATAGCAAGAAGGCACCCCTGGGGGTGCCTTCCTCTGTTCAATCATCCTGGCTAGGGTCAACTTTAGGCTGACTCTTCGGGCCCTGCGCTTAGGCGGCGGCTTTGAGCTGCACGGCAGCAGCCTGCTTGTGATCGCCAATCGGCAGTATGGTACGGCCGAACTGCTCGTTGATCACGGTGGCCATGGCCAGGTAGATGGCGCTGGCGCCACAGATGATGCCTTCGAAACCGGCGATGTGGCCGATCAGCTCGCTACCGGTGAAGTTGTGAGCGGCCAGCAGGAAGAACAGCACGGTCAGGGAGGCGAACACGAACTGCTTGGCGCGCGGGTAGTTGACAGTCCCTATCATCATGAAGAGGGTGAACATGCCCCACATCAGCAGGTACCAGCCCATGAAGGCGGCTGGAGTGGCTTCGGCCAGACCCATTTTCGGCAGGACCATCAGCAGCACCAAGCTCCACCAGAAGGTGCCGTAGGAGATGAAGGCGGTGACGCCGAAGGTGTTACCACGCTTGTATTCCATGATACCGGCGATGATCTGGGCCAGACCGCCATAGCACAGCCCCATGGCCAGGATCATGGCGCTGATGGGGAAGAAACCCGCATTGTGGATGTTCAGCAGGACAGTGGTCATGCCGAAGCCCATCAGACCGAGGGGGGCAGGGTTGGCCAGTTTTTCGCTCACGCTCACGTGGTGTTCTCCAAAAATATGTGGGGGTTGATCAAAGGACGCGGGATTTTAGGCAGGGCTCCATGCCCTCGCAAGAGGGAAGGGCTGTTAAATAGTAAAAAAACTACAACTCAGACCAGCGCCGGGCCCAATCGTGGGTAATCGGTGGTTAATTGGTAAATGAAAGGTAGGGGACAGGTTGTTTTTTTGTGTTCATTACCGCTCGGGATGCCATTGGGCCTTATCACCGAGGAGGGGCAAGAGGGCGGCGTCTTTATCCGTCGTTGACGTCACGCTCGGCGCTAAGCCAGCAGAGCCTTTCTCCTTTCTCCTTGCTTCAGTGGAATAGGTTTAAATGGATATCATCTTTCTCGGCATGCTGAATCTCATCAAGCCACCCGGCAGGATAGCGCGCCGGTGCTGTGTCGATCATAACCTTCCCCCCTGGAACCTGCCGGGTTACCTTTCAGCTAGCTGAATAAAGGTGACGTGATTGAGCGTTACATCATCGCATATGCCATCAAACTAGGGTTTTGCAACAATGCTTGGGACCCAATGTGACAGCTTCATTGTGCAACCTGGTTTGGCAGGGCATTGCCGGAAACGGCGTCAACGACATCGGCAGCTGAGACGGCATAGACACAACTCTGCGCACCAGCAGGCTATTGAATGAGCTTGCCGTGGCAAGCCTGCTGTCGCAGGCCGCTATGGGACTGAATCAGGGCAGCGAACCTTGGCGGCGAGGGGAATATGTTAGCCGTGCAATGGGTGTGAGTTTCGCGGCTTGCCTCAGGGGCCTGCACAAGAGGGGGGACTGATCTGGAGCAGGGCTCTCAAGCAGACGGGGCAGCCTGCCGATCCGATTGCGCAAGCAACGCGGGTGCTTTTGTGCTCTGGTGGTCAGCCTCAAAGGGTGAAGAACAAAGGCAAGCCCATCACCAAGGGGCTTGCCAACGTCTTGCTCGGGCAGATCAGTTATCCAGGGTGAGCACCACCTTGGCACTCTTGTCGGCTTCCTTTACCTGACTGTCGAGTACGAACAGGCGATCCTGGGTGATGGCTTGAGTGTCCACCAGATAAGTCTTGGTGTTGCGTGCCCGCGCCATGGCAAGGTTACGCAGCGACTTGGCGGTAATGAGCTGCTGATCACGCAGCAAGATGACGGCCTGATCGCGCAGCGCCATGCTGTTCGCCGCCAGACCGAGGCGGTCAGCCAGGGCCACAAGATCCTCCTTGAAGCGCTCCTGATAGGCCTGAGCCAGGGCCGCCTGCATGACGTCATCTTTGCCAAGTTGGGTCAAATCCACCGGGCTGCCGGTGATCCTGGCCAACACCCGTTCCAGCTTCTGGCGCTGCAAGAGGGGGCGCTCCTGATTGAAATTCACCTTGCCGCGGATATTCATGCTGAGTTGGGGTCTGGCCTTGAGCGCCCCAGCGAGCTTGGCCAGCTTGGCCTGTTGGCCCGATGTCAGCTCATATTCGCCGGGTTGGAAGGAGAGTTCATCGAGATCTTTCGCCCCTCCTGTCAGGGAAGCGAGCAGGGAGAAGGGGGAGGTGATGGCCTTGCGCAGTGTGTTGCCCAGCACATTCCAGAAAACACTGCCCAGGCTGAAATCGGGTTGATCCAGATTGCCCTTCACCTTGAGGTTGAGCTTGATGACGCCATTGGCATCGCTGAGCAGGGCAACGGCCAAACCGAG
Organism: Aeromonas molluscorum; assembly: GCF_051376105.1. Lineage (NCBI taxonomy): Bacteria > Pseudomonadati > Pseudomonadota > Gammaproteobacteria > Aeromonadales > Aeromonadaceae > Aeromonas > Aeromonas molluscorum. The sequence goes on from NZ_JBPQCY010000002.1 coordinate 1,825,260, forward strand.
GGGCAGGTCTTTGGCCTTGTCGCTGTCTATCTTTTCACCTAGCTGCAGCTTCTTGATGATGATGTCGTTGTCACCCTCCAGGCGGTTGCCGACCAGGTGATAGTTGAGCTTCATGGTGAGCTGGCCCTTGTCGATGGCATAGCCGGCATAGGTACCCGAGTAGGGGCTGAAACTGGTCATCTCCAGATTGTTGAAGTCAACGGCCAGATCCAGTTCGGGTTCGTCAATCAGCAAATTGGCGCCACCCCTGATGGTGACGGGAGCATATTTGTCCACCTTGCCGTTGAAGGCGATGTCGGATCGCTGGCCCGGTATATTGCTGATGTGCAGGGTCTGGCCGTTCAGATCGGCGATATCGGCACTGAACTCCTGGCTCAGGCTGCGATCGGCAAAGCGCAGGTTGCCCTGTTGAATACGCACCTGAGCGACAACCAAGCGAGGCTCCGGGCCTTTGCGGACAATCGCGGATCCCTTGTCAGCCGAAGCCGGTGGCGCGGGCAATATCAGCTGCTGCACATTGGTGGTGCCATCCTCGTTGATCTCGATGCGGCCGAAGGGCTGGCGCAGCAAGATGTCATCTATCTTCACCTGCTGGCTGATCCCCTCATAGTGAAGCCCGGTCAGCTCTAGCCTCGCGATTTGCAGCAACCTCTGGTTGTCGGCGCCGCTCTGTACATCGAGCTTGTCGATATCGAGTGCACCGCTCAGGTTCAGGGTGCTGAGCGCCCCTTTGCCATCGATGGCGATGGCGAGTTTGAGGCGGCTAGAAAGCTCCCCTTGCTTGACGCTGACCCTGACCCTCTCCTGTAGATATGGCTGGAGCCAGGTGAGCGGCAGACCCTGCTGCCTGATATCCCCCTCGAGGGCGAAGGGGGCCGGGGTCAGCTTGCCCTCGAAGGCGAGCTGGGCCTGCTGGTTGAGGCGGGCTTTCAGGGTGAGGGGGCTTGCCTTGTTGAGCCGGTTGTCGAGCCCGCTCAGGGTCAGTTCGAGATCCGTCAGTTCGCGGGCCAGCGGCTTGCCGCTGCTCGATTCGAGCAAGTTGAGACTGCCTTTGCGCAGCGCTATCTGACCGAGCTGCCAGCGCCAGGGTTTGTTCTGTGGCTGGGTTTTCCTGGTGGTATTGATGCCCTTGCCGATGGTGGCCTTGGTGCTGGCCGGCGAGACGCGAGGCGTCAATATTTTGCTTACATCCAGGTTTTGCTGGCTATCCAGGCTGGCGTGCAGCACGGGTTGTTGCACGTTGAGCTTGCCAATTTTGAGCAGCTGCTGCTGGCCATCCAGGCTGATGTCGCCGAGCACCAGTTGTGTGAAGCGGGCAAACTCCGCCCCCTTGGGGTAGTGCAGCTGCCAGCCATCCAGGGTCAGCTTGCCCTTGCTCAGTTGCCAGCCGAACCCCTGCTTGCCCGGGATCAGACGGTAGCTGGCCTGGGCACTGGCCTGGCCCTTGAGCAGATCCAGGCTCAGATAGGGAGCCCAGAGCGGGGCAAAGGGTTTGAGGGGCAGTTTGGCCAGACTGAGTTTGCCCTGGCTGGCGCCACTCAAGCTGACGCTGCCATCCGCCTTTAGCTGACTCTTGCCCAGAGTGGCCGCCAGGGTATAGAGACTGTTCTGATCGGGAAGCGAGCTGATATTGGTCAGGGTTAACGCCAGCCCCGTCAAGGTTTGCGGCGGCAACCAGCCATCGGCCTGCGTGGCGCGGGTGTCCCGGTAAGTCAGGCGGCCTTGTTGTAGCGACAGCATGGCAATCGTGATTTTGGGGGCAGGGCTGAGCGCCTCATCGGCGGTCCTGGGCGAGGGGGCAAGCAGCTGGCTCAGGGTATCAGTCAGATTGAAGCGGGGCGTCCCCGGCCGTTTGGCATCGGGCACTCGCCGTTGTAAATCCAGGGTGGGGGCCGTCAGCGTCACCTCGGTCAGCACCAGACCCTGCTGATGCCAGCTTGCCTTGAGATCCGGCTTGAGGCTGAGCTCAGCCAGGCTGAGCAGGGGCTTGCCATCATCATCAGTGAGCGCGCTGGGGCCCAGGGTCAGTAGGGGCTGCGCCAGATCTACCTGGATCTTGCCCAGAGTGAGGTTGAGACCATATTCCTGTTTCAACCAGCCGGGAAGATAGCGCACCGTCAGGGCGGGGGCTTGCCACAACACCACGATGAGCCCGACGAGAAGCAGTAGCAGCGCGGCGATGATCTTTAGCACAAGGCGGCGGGAAGGCGGGGCCATCGAATTCTCCTGAGCGGTCGAGACGCGCTAGCTATAGCATGCCCTGGGGGGAAAGGGCCATAGTCAGGGTCAATTGTCTCCTGCCACTGTTCACCCTTGCAGAGGTGACTTCAGGCAGGCCCATACCTGTGTGAGTCACACTCGCAAGCCAGCCTCCTGGCGCCTATCATCCCAGCTGGCTCAATCCCCCCTGATCACCGAGATTGTCGAGGGCTCCGGCGCAGCGCCGTTCTGCCGCTTCCAGTTCGGCCAATACCATCTGGATATCTTCTGCCTGCTGGCGCAGCGCCTCGCGCTTGGATTCGATGAGTTGCACCATGGAGAGCAGCTGGGTACGGCTGGATCTGTCGGTGTCATACATATCAAAGAGTTCGCGGATCTCGGCCAGGCTGAAACCGAGACGCTTGCCGCGCAGGGTCAGCTTGAGGCGGATCTTGTCCTTGTGGCTGTAGATGCGATTTTGACCCTCCCGGGTCGGGGAGATGAGACCTTCATCTTCATAGTAGCGAATGGTGCGGGCCGTGATGTCGAACTCCTGAGCCAGCTCCGAGATGCTGTAGGTGACCTCCTTGCCTGCGTGCTTATCTGGCATGGCAGCGCCCCTTGTGGTTGTCCATCACGGCTGACACTCGCCGAGCGGCGAGGGCCTGCCCGACCCGGGAGGCGTTCGGGCGGCCGAGCTGCTCGCTCACCCATTGGCCGGTGGCTGCCAGGATGTCGAGATCCACCCCGGTCTGCATGCCTAGCCCTCGCAACAGATAGACCACCTCTTCGCTGGCCAGGTTGCCGGAGGCGCCTGGAGCGTAAGGGCAACCACCGAGCCCGGCCACCGAGCTGTCGATGGTGCGAATGCCTCGCTCCAGGGCGGGCATCAGATTGGCCAGGGCCTGACCATAGGTATCATGAAAGTGCACCGCGAGGCGTCCGGCCGGGATCTCGCGCAGCACGGCATCAAGCATGGGCACCACGGTGCCAGGGGTGCCAATCCCAGTGGTATCCCCCAAGGATATTTCGTGGCAGCCAAGATCGAACAGCCGTTCGGCCATGGCCGCTACCCGCTTGGGGGAGGTAGGGCCATCGAAGGGGCAGCCGATGACGGTGGAGAGATAACCCCGCACCCGAATGCCCAAGTGGCGGGCCTCCTGCACCAAGGGGGCGAAGCGCACCAGTGACTCCTCCACACTGATACCGATATTGGCCCGGGTGAAGCCATCGCTACAGGCGGTGAAGAGGCCAATCTCATCGACCCGCGCGGCTATGGCCCCCTGCAGGCCTTGCAGGTTGGGCACCAGGGCGCCATATCGAACAGGCGGTCTGCCTGCGATGGCGCCCCGGGGCAGGGCGGCCAGCAGGGCGGCGGAGTCTGCCATCTGGGGCACCCGCTTCGGGGAGACAAAGGCGCCGACCTCGATGCGCTGCAAGCCGCTCTCGCCGAGTCGGCGGATAAGCTCCAGCTTCTGGGGCAAGCTGAGCGGGATCATTTCGTTTTGCAGGCCATCCCTTGGCCCCATCTCGACCAGGCTGACCCTGTCATCCTGTTCCATTATCTGCGTCATATTGGTTCCCTTTTGTGACTGCGGTGGTGTGGCTCCGGTGCCCGATGAAGACCGGGGTGAGTGAGCTGCGCAGTTTCATCCTTTTGCGGCTAGCCGGCGGCCTCTGCACTCTCCAAGAAGCGCACCAGGGGGGCTCCCTGGCTGACTTGCTCCCCCTCGCGGCACAGCAGTTCGGCGATGGTGCCATCTTGCTGGGCACGCAGCTGGTGCTCCATCTTCATCGCCTCCAGCACCAGCAGCGGCTGGCCCCGGCTCACCACTTGTCCCGCCTCTATGAGCAGGGCAACCACCAGGCCATGCATGGGGGCCAGGGTGACGGGCCTGCCGCCCGCCTCATCCCCAGGGTGATCCTGCGGTACCATCTCCCGGGCCGGGCCAAAGGGGATTTGCTGCTCAGCCAGGGTCAGCACGAAACCTGGTTGGCGTTGATCCCTCTGGTTCAAGGTTCGGACAGGGTAGCGCTGCCAACGCCCCTGCCACTGCAGGCGGACATGATCCTCGGCCATGGCGTAGGGGAGCATCTGGCCCTGCCAGCTCAACTGCCCCTCAGAGGAGTGCAGTGTGAGCTGCCGGCGTTGTCCGGCCATATCAACGGCTGCCGCCCAGGTCTGGCGCCGCCCTAGTCGAAATCCTGCGGCCTGCTGCCAAGGATCGCCAATTGCGGTGTGATGGGCGAGCCAGAGGGTGGCCAGGGGCCAGGCGAGCTCGGGCAGAGGTTGAGGGGCGGTCGGGAACGGCCACTGGGTATGGTGGCGCATCCCCAGCACATCCGGCTCCTGGCACAGGCGTGCCAACAGGGCGCCGTTGTGAGTCAGCGGGCCTAGGTCCAGGGCCGTGAGAGCCTCGCTCAGTCTGGCCAGAGCCTGGGCGCGGTTCTCGCCATGAGCAGTCAGCTTGGCGATCATGGGGTCGTAGTAGGGGCTCACTGCGTCACCCGCGGCCACCCCGGTATCGATGCGCACTCCTGTCGGCCAGTGCAGCCAGTGGATAGGGCCGCTGGCTGGCAGGAAACCGGCGGCCACGTCCTCGGCGTAGAGGCGTGCCTCCACCGCGTGACCTTGCAGTTGCACTTGATGCTGAGTCAGCGGCAGCGGTCGCCCTTCGGCGACGGCGAGCTGCCAGGCCACCAGATCCTGACCGGTGACCGCCTCGGTGACCGGGTGTTCAACCTGGAGGCGAGTGTTCATCTCCATGAAATAGAAGGCGCCTTCGCAGAGCAGGAACTCTATGGTGCCAGCTCCTCGATAGTCGATGGCCATGGCGGCAGCCACTGCTGCTTCGCTCATGGCGCGGCGCAAGGCGGGGGCGATATCCGGTGCCGGCGCCTCTTCAATTACCTTCTGATGACGGCGTTGCAGTGAGCAATCTCTGTCCCCGAGGGAGATGGTGTGGCCACTGTTGTCGGCAAACACCTGTACTTCGACGTGTCTGGCCCCGGCCAGGTAGCGTTCGAGCAGCACATTGTCATCGCCAAACGCCGCCAGGGCTTCGCGTTTAACCGCTCCTAATGCGTCATCGAAGTCAACGATCCCGTCGACCCGGCGCATCCCCTTGCCACCGCCACCACTGGCAGCCTTGATAAGCAGTGGGAAACCCACGTTCTGGGCATGGACTCTGAGCGCGAGCAGGCTCTGATCTGCGCCGTGATAGCCGGGCAGCACCGGTACGCCTGCCGCTTCCATCAAGGCTTTGGCGCCGGACTTGTCCCCCATGGCGAGGATGGCGGCAGCCGACGGGCCGATGAAGCGGATCCCTGCCTGCTCGCAGGCATGGGCGAAGTCACTGCTTTCAGACAGAAATCCATATCCCGGGTGAATGGCGTCGGCTCTGGCCTGTTTGGCGATGGCGAGCACCTTGGCACCATCGAGGTAACTATCTCGTGCCTGCGCCGGTCCCAGGTGCCAGGCCTCGTCGGCCTCGCGCACGGGCATGGCCTGGCTGTCGGCATCCGAATAGAGGGCGATGGTGTGGATGCCGAGGCGGCGCGCCGTCTTGATGATGCGAACTGCAATCTCCCCGCGATTGGCGATCAACAGCCGTCTGATAGGGACTATCTCTGTCATGGCATCTGCTCCGGACGCGAGGTGGCGAGAGTGAAAAATGGTGGCATGCGCATCCCGGCAGCCTGCCCGGGATGGATGATCAGCGGCCGTGTGATGGGAGCTGTCTGCGTCATGGCTGCTCCTTGGGGTCGGGACGCCAGATGGGCTGGCGCTTGTCGAAGAAAGCCTGCATCCCCTCCTGCGCCTCGGCGCCGACCCGTACCCGGGCAATGGTATCCACCGTCAGCGCTTGATGTTGACTGGTGGGCAGAGTGGCCAGTTTGTCGAGCAGCAGCTTGGTTTCGCCCATGGCCGCCGGGCCGTTCTGGCACAATGTACGGGCCAGGGCGCGCCCCTCTTCCAGCAAGGTATCGGCGCTGTGGCGCTGATGAATGAGGTTGAGCCGACAGGCGGTGATGGCATCGAAGGGTTCGGCGCTGAGCATGTAGCGCCGTGCCTGGCGCAGCCCCAGGGTACGCACCACATAGGGGCTGATCACCGCGGGCACCAATCCCAGACCCACTTCGGAGAGGCAGAAGCGGGCATCATCGCTGGCCAGGGCGATGTCACAGGCGCAGATGAGGCCAAGTGCTCCGCCGTAGGCGGCGCCCTGCACTAGGACCAGCGTGGGAAAGGGTAGCTCGTCCAGGGTTTGCAGCAAGAGGGCTAGCTGCCTGGCATCCTCCCTGTTGTGTTCAACATCGGCATGGGAGAGATCCCGCATCCAGTCGAGATCGGCGCCGGCGCAAAAGTGCTTGCCCTCGGCGCGCAGCAGCAGGGCGCGGGGGCGGTTCTCTCCGGTCCGGCTTGCCAGCTCGCGCAAGGCACCGAGCAGTCCCTGGATCAGCGCCTTGCCAAAAGCGTTATGGCGAGCCGGGCGACAGAGCACTAGCTCCACCAGGGGGCCGCGCTGCTCCAGCCGATATCCGGCATCCGGGGTCACGGCACCGGGGGAGCCAGGGAGTGAGGTCATTGTGGTGCTCATCAGGGCTCCTTACATCCGGAAGATGCCGTACTGCTCTGGGGTGGACAGGGGGCCCTGGCAGCGGGCCAGCGCCCCCTGGCAGGCGGCCAGGGCCAACGCGAGCACGGTGCGGCTCTGGGCCGGGTCGATGACGCCATCGTCCCAAAGCCGGGCACTGGCGTAATAGGGGTGGCCCTGGCGTTCATATTGATCAAGCACAGGAGTGCGGATAGCCTGCGCCTCCTGCTCGCCGAGGGATTCACCCTCGGCGGCCAGTTTGTCGCGGCGTACCTGCACCAAGACTCCGGCGGCCTGTTCGCCCCCCATGACGGAGATGCGGCTATTGGGCCAACTGAACAGGAAGTCGGGCTCGAAGGCGCGGCCACACATGCCGTAGTTGCCGGCGCCAAAGCTGCCTCCGGTGATCAGGGTGAGCTTGGGCACCCGGCTGCAGGCCACCGCAGTAACTAGCTTGGCGCCATGTTTGGCGATCCCTTCGCGCTCGGCCTGGCTGCCCACCATGAAACCCGTGATGTTTTGCAGGAACAGCAGAGGAATGGCGCGTCTGTTGCACAGTTGAATGAAGTGGGCCCCCTTCTGGGCGCTGTCGCTGTGCAGCACGCCATTGTTGGCGAGGATACCCACGTGCATGCCGCAGATGTGGGCAAAGCCAGTAACCAGGGTGGTGCCGTACAGCGCCTTGAACTCATCAAATTCCGAACCATCGACCAGGCGAGCAATGATCTCCCTTGCCTCCACGGGTCGCTTCAAGCTGGTACCGATCAGACCATAGAGCTCGTCGATGGGGTAGGCCGGTTCCCGATAAAGGAGGGGGGCGGCTGGCTGGTCGCCGCCCAGGTTGCTGACCAGGGTGCGGGTCAGTTGCAAGGCATGATCGTCATCTTGGGCCAGGTGATCGGCGACCCCTGAATGGGCGCAGTGCACCAGGGCACCCCCCAGATCTTCGGCGCTGATCTCTTCGCCGGTGGCGGCTTTGACCAGTGGCGGCCCGGCCAGGAAGATGGTGGCCTGCTGCTTGACCATGATGGATTCATCCGCCATGGCGGGCACGTAAGCGCCGCCTGCGGTGCAGAGTCCCATCACCACGGCGAGCTGGGGAATGCCCTGACCCGAGAGGCGAGCCTGGTTGTAGAAGATGCGACCGAAGTGATCCCGGTCGGGAAACACCTCGTCCTGCATCGGCAAGAAGGCACCGCCCGAATCCACCAGATAGAGGCAGGGGAGGCGCAGTCGCTCGGCGATGGCCTGGGCCCGCAGGTGTTTTTTCACCGTGAGGGGGTAATAGGTGCCCCCCTTGACGGTGGCATCGTTGACCACCAGCAGGCAGAGTCTGCCCCTGATGCGGCCAAGCCCGGTGATGATGCCGGCGGCGGGGACGGCTTCGTCATAGACGCCCCAGGCCGCCAGGGCAGAGAGCTCTAGGAAAGGGGAGCCGGGGTCGAGCAGCCGATTGATGCGCTCGCGGGGCAGCAACTTACCACGCCCGGTGTGGCGGGCCTGATTGACGGCGCCGCCCCCCAGGTTTATCTCATCCAGGCGATCGTGCAGATCCTCGACCAGGGCCCGCATGGCGGCCTTGTTGGCCTCATAGTCGGGGCTATGGGTGTCTAGCTGGGAGTGGATCTGGCTCATACGGGCTCTCCCAAAAAGGTGTGAGGGCAAAGGTCTGCCCGGTGAGTCACAGCGCGGTCGGTGCGATGGTGTGCTGACTGGGCGTGCAACGGGTTCATGCAGACTCTCCCATCAGTTCGCGGCCGATGAGCCAGCGGCGGATCTCCGAGGTGCCGGCGCCTATCTCATAGAGCTTGGCGTCCCGCAGCAGGCGGCCGGTCGGGTATTCGTTGATGTAGCCATTGCCGCCGAGCAACTGGATGGCGTCCAGCGCCATCTGGGTGGCATTTTCCGCTGCAAGCAAGATGGCCGCGGCGCAATCCTTGCGGCTGGTCTGTTGCTGATCGCAGGCGTTGGCCACCGAGTAGACCAGGGCGCGGCTGCTGGCCAGGCGGGTATACATGTCGGCCAGCTTGCCCTGCACCAGCTGGAACTCGCCTATGGCCTGGCCAAACTGCTTGCGTTCGCGCACATAGGGCAGCACCACGTCCATGCAGGCCTGCATGATGCCAAGGGGGCCGGCCGCCAGCACGATGCGCTCATAGTCGAGGCCGCTCATCAATACCTTGGCGCCCCCGTGAAGCGGACCAAGCAGGTTCTCTTTGGGAACCTTGCAGTTGTCGAACACCAATTCGCAGGTACTGGAACCACGCATGCCCAGCTTGTCGAGCTTCTGGGCTGTGCTGAATCCCGGGGTACCCGCCTCGACGATGAAGGCGGATATCCCCTTGGCCCCGGCCTTGGCATCCGTCTTGGCGTAGATGACGAAAGTCTCGGCATCGGGGCCATTGGTGATCCACATCTTGTTGCCATTGAGGATGAAGTGATCGCCGCTCGCCTCGGCCATCAGCCGCATGCTCACCACATCGGATCCGGCACCAGGCTCGCTCATGGCCAGGGCACCCACCTTGGCACCGCTGATCAGATCAGGCAGGTAGTGCGCCTTCTGATCAAGGGTGCCGTGGCGGTGGATCTGGTTGATGCACAGATTGGAGTGGGCACCATAGGAGAGCCCGACCGAGGCACTGGCGCGGCTCACCTGCTCCATCACCAGCACGTGGGCCAGGTAGCCCAGGCCCACGCCGCCATACTCCTCGCCGACGGTAATGCCATGCAGGCCGAGACTTCCCATCAGCGGCCAGAGATCCCGGGGAAAGAGGTTGCTGCTGTCTATCTCGGCGGCGCGCGGCGCTATCACTTGTCGGCAGAAAGCGCCGACCTGTTCGGTCAGAGCCTGCAGGGTCTCATCCATCAATGGGGGCATAGCTATCTCCTTGCTGTCACGAGAGTGGATGGGCTCCGGGTAGGGGACAGGGCAGGCAACAACTGACGCCCTGTGGTCGTCCTGACTGGTCAGTCCATTACCAGAGTTAGTTTACGTTAGCGTAAACGTAAATCAATTGTTAGTCTAAGGTAAAATCCCTTGTGGTAAGGGAACTGGCCACGCTGTTGCCAGCGTTATTTTGTGTAACCCAGTCGTCTGACAAGACTCAAAGGAGTGAGGAACATGACCAGCCATGTCACCCTGTACGGGGATCTGCCGCTCTACATCAACGGCGGGCCCCATGCCTCGACCACTGAGCAGTGGATAGAGGTGACCAATCCGGCGGATCAGAGTCTGCTGGCCCGTGCCCCCAGGGCCACGGCAGAGGAGGTCGAGCTGGCGGTGCGTTCCGCCCATGAAGCCTATCTGCTGTGGCGGGATGTGCCTGCGCCGGAGCGGGCCAGGGTCATGTTCAACTATCAGCATCTGCTTAAAGTCCATCATGACGAGCTGGCGACCCTGCTGGCGCAGGAGACGGGCAAGAACTTTGCCGATGCCAAGGGGGATGTCTGGCGCGGCATCGAAGTGGTTGAGCAGGCCTGCGGCATCGCCAGCCAGACCATGGGGGAGACCATGGGCAATGTGGCACGTCGAGTCGACGGTCACTCCTGGGTGCAGCCGCTCGGGGTCTGCGTAGGTATCACGCCGTTCAACTTCCCGGCCATGATACCGCTGTGGATGTTTCCCCTGGCGGTGGCCTGCGGCAACGGCTTCGTGCTCAAGCCGTCGGAACAGGATCCGCTCACCCCCATGCGGCTGGCCGAGCTGTTTACCGAGGCGGGGGCACCTGCGGGCATCCTCTCCGTCATCCATGGCGGGGCCGAGCAGGTGGATGCGCTCTTGATTCACCCGGACGTGAAGGCGGTCAGCTTTGTCGGCTCGGCCCGGGTTGGCGCTCATGTCTATCGCACCGCGACCGAACACCTCAAACGAGCCCAGTGTTTTGTGGGGGCCAAGAACCACATGGTGATCATGCCCGATGCCAATAAGGGGCAGGTGCTGAGCAACCTGGTGGGGGCCGGGGTCGGCGCCGCCGGTCAGCGCTGCATGGCCATCAGCGTGGCCGTGTTCGTGGGCAGTGCCCGCGACTGGATCCCCGAACTTGCCGAGGCATTCGCCGCTGTGCGTCCGGGGGTCTGGGACGATCCGCAAGCCGCCTATGGTCCCCTCATCAGCCCGGAGGCCAGGGTACGGGTGGAGAATCTGATCGAAGCGGGCAAGCAAGAAGGTGCCGAATGTCTGCTCGATGGCACCCTGTGCGAGGTGACGGGCTACCCGGTCGGCAACTGGGTAGGGCCAACCTTGTTTCGCGGAGTCACGGCGCAGATGGGGCTCTATCGGGAGGAGATCTTCGGCCCGGTGCTCTGCTGCATGGAGGTCGACAGCCTGGCTGAGGCCTTGACCCTCATCAACCGTAATCCTTATGGCAACGGCACCTCCATCTTCACCAGTTGTGGCGCTGCGGCCCGCACCTTCCGCCATGAGGTGGCGGTAGGCCAGGTGGGCATCAATGTGCCCATCCCGGTGCCGCTGCCATTCTTCTCCTTCACCGGTTGGCGCGGCTCTTTCTATGGGGATCTGCATGCCTACGGCAAACAGGCGGTGCGCTTCTATACCGAGACCAAGACGGTGACCGAGCGCTGGTTTGACGAAGATATTCCCACCGGCCCCAACATGACCATCAGCCTGCGTTGAGCGAGGACTCCAGCCCATGAACTTCAATCTGACAGAGGATCAGCAGGCTTACTGCGATGCCGCCACCGCTTTTGCCAACGAAGCGTTCAAGCCCCATGCCGCCCGCTGGGACAGGGAGCATGAGTTCCCCATCCCCACGATCAAACAGGCGGCGGCACTGGGCTTTTGCGGCCTCTATACCCAGGAGCAATATGGCGGCCTGGGGCTGGCCCGGCTCGATGCCAGCCTCATCTTCGAACGCCTTTCCATGGGGTGTACCTCCACCACCGCCTATCTCACCATCCATAACATGGTGAGCTGGATGCTGGGTCGCTGGCTGCCCGCCGAGGTTGCAGAGGCGTGGGTACCGCGCCTGGCCAGCGGCGAGCTGCTTGGCTCTTATTGTCTCACCGAACCGGGGGCGGGATCGGACGCCGCCGCCCTCAAGAGCCGGGCGCTGCGGGCTGGGGATGATTACCTCATCGAGGGGAGCAAGGTGTTCATCTCGGGGGCCGGCAGCACGGACGTACTGGTGGTGATGGCCCGCACCGGTGGCGAGGGGGCCGGGGGGATCTCCGCCTTCATGGTGCCCGCCGATACCCCCGGGGTGCGCTATGGCAAAGCCGAAGAGAAGCTCGGCTGGCACAGTCAGCCGACCCGGGAAGTGGTTTTTAATCAGGTGCGTATCCCCGCCAATTACCGACTGGGGGAAGAGGGGGAGGGGTTCAAGTTTGCCATGCAGTCCCTGGATGGCGGCCGCATCAATATCGCCAGCTGCTCCCTCGGCACGGCCCAGCAGGCCCTGGATGATGCCCTGGCCTACGTGGCCGAGCGCCAGCAGTTTGGCCGACCCATTGGCGAGTTCCAGAGTGTGCAGTTTCGCCTGGCCGACATGGCGACCGAGCTTGCCGCAGCCCGCCTGCTGGTGCGCCAGGCCGCTGCCAAGCTGGACGAGAACAGTCCGGACAAGAGTGCCTGGTGCGCCATGGCCAAGCGTTTTGCCACAGACATCGGCTATCAGATCACAGATGAGGCCCTGCAACTCTTTGGCGGCTATGGTTATATCCGCGAATATCCCCTCGAACGCTATCTGCGCGATACCCGGGTACATCGCATCCTGGAGGGAACCAACGAAGTGATGCGACTCATCGTCGCTCGCCGCCTGCTGGCCAGTCCCTCAATGCGTTTGTTATAGAGGCAGGTTGCCCGTATACAAGGAAGATCCCATGACAAGGATAAGGCTCGAATATCATGGCCACGTGGCCTACATCACCCTGGACAACCCACCGGCCAATACCTGGACGCTGGCCAGCCTGCGTGCCTTCGTGCAGATGATGGCCGAACTCGACGGCAAACCCGAGATAGTGGCCCTGGTTATCCGGGGCGCCGGTGACAGATTTTTCTGCGCCGGTGCCGATCTCAAGATGTTTGCCGACGGTGACAGCCAGCATGCCGAGCAGGTGGCCGCAGCCTTTGGCGAGGCGTTCGAGGCCCTGGCCCGCTTTCACGGCGTCAGCATTGCCGCCATCACGGGGTTTGCGATGGGGGGCGGCCTGGAGGTGGCGCTGGCCTGCGATATCCGCATCGCCGAGCAGCAAGCCATCATGGGTCTGCCGGAGGCTTCGGTGGGGCTCTTGCCCTGCGCCGGTGGCACCCAGCGCCTGACCGAACTGGTGGGGCCGGGCTGGGCCAAGCGCCTTATTTTGTGCGCCGAGAAGGTCGATGCCACCCTGGCCTACGAGATAGGTCTGGTAGAGGAGGTGGTCAAGGCGGGTTGTGCCTGGGAGGCGGCTCGGCAGATGGCAAGCCATACCGAGCGCCAAAGCCCGGCTGCCCTGCGCGCCTGCAAGCGACTGATCAACGAGGGGCGTCGCCGTCCCCGGGATCAAGCCCTGCCCATGGAACGCACGCTCTTCCTCGATCTCTTCCAGGATCCCAATCAGCAAGAGGGGGTGGCGGCCTTTCTCGAGAAGCGGGCGCCGCGCTGGCACTACGGTGTGCGTGACGACATCGGCGGTAATGGCAAGCACGAGCCAAGCAAGCAGACAGAGTGATGGCTGCAAGATGGGCAAAGACAGCCGCCTTGAGTGAGGAGCACGAGATGAGTGATGGGGTAAAGACACAGTTGTTGCCAACCCGGGATGGCCAATGGCTGGGGGTGCTGACCCTGGACAGTCCGGCGTCCCTCAATGCCTTGAGCCTGCCGATGATAGAGGCCCTGACACGCCAGTTACGTGGCTGGCTGCAAGATGGCAGCGTGTGCGCCGTGCTGTTGGAGGGGGCCGGGGAGAAAGCATTCTGTGCCGGGGGCGATATCCGCGCCTTCTACCATGAGCGCCAGCGTATGACGGACGCTGAGCTGGCCGGTTACGCCCGCGATTTTTTCGAACAGGAGTACCGACTCGATCTGCTGATCCATCACTACCCCAAACCGCTGATCTGCATCGCCGACGGCATCTGTATGGGTGGCGGCATGGGGCTGTTTGCCGGGGCCCGTTTTCGGCTAGTGACGGAGTTCAGCCTGCTGGCCATGCCGGAGGTGAGCATAGGCCTGTACCCGGATGTGGGGGCCAGCTGGTTTTTGAGCAGATTGCCGGGGCGTGTCGGACTCTGGCTCGGTTTGACCGGCGCGCGCATCAATGGCGCCGATGCGCTGGGATTGGGGCTGGCGGACGGGGCACTGGCCAGAGCCGCTCGCCCCCAACTGCTTGAAGCGTTGTTGCAACTCGACTGGCGGCAACCGGCAGAGGAGCTCGATGACAGTCTGGCGTTGATGCTGGCCGCATTGGGGATCGCCGCGCCGCTGCCCGAACCGCTGCTGCTGCCTCATCTTGCCCAGATTGAGGCTCTTTTGATCGGACGCAGCCTGGTGCGGGTGCTCGATCGGCTATTCGATGCCCCTCTCGGGGGGACGCTGGCACAGCAGCGAGACAGTTGCCGCAGCGGCAGTCCCTTGAGCCGCGCCTTGTTGTGGCGGCAATACTGGCAGGGGCGCCAGCAATCCCTGGCCGAAGCGTTCGCCGATGAGCTGACCCTGTCGGTGAACTGCGTACTCAGGGGGGATTTCATCGAAGGGGTCAGGGCGCTGCTCATCGACAAAGACAAGCAGCCGCACTGGCAAGGCGTCGGGCAGACCGATCTGGCAGACTTTTATCGCTGGCCCGCCTGCGCGGGGGCTAACAATCCCCTGTGGCGCGAGCTCAGAGAGTGCGCTGGTAATGGAGATGACAGCATATGACGACAGGGATAGGTTTCATCGGCCTTGGCAACATGGGTGGCCCCATGGCAGCCAATCTGGCCAAGGCGGGGCTGCGGGTGCAGGTGTTCGATCTGCTGCCCGATCATCTGATTGCCGCCCGGCAGGCGGGCTGCCACTGCGCCGCCAGTGCCGCCGAGGCGGTCGCAGGTTGCGAGCTGGTGATCAGCATGCTGCCCGCCGGGGAGCATGTGGTGGGGCTTTGGCTCGGAGACGGATCAGGAAATGGTGGTCTGCTCCCCGCCCTGGCCCCCAATACCCTCATCATCGATTGTTCCACCATCGATGTCGCCTCCGCCCGCGCAGTGGGGCAAGCCGCTCGTGTTCTGGGCCACAGGTTCATCGATGCCCCCGTTTCCGGCGGGGTAGCCGGAGCCGTGGCCGGCAGCCTCACCTTCATCGTCGGTGGCGAGGCGGCTGATTTTGAATCAGCCCGTCCCGTGCTCGGTCACATGGGGCAGAATCTATTTCATGCCGGTCCCCTTGGCGCGGGACAAATCGCCAAGATGTGCAACAACATGCTGCTCGCCATCCACATGGCGGGCACTGCCGAGGCGTTGGCGCTGGGTGTCAAGGAGGGGCTGGACGCAACTGTGCTCTCCGGCATCATGGCCAAGAGTTCGGGCAACAACTGGAGCCTGGAGCGTTACAACCCCTGGCCAGGGGTGATGGAGAGTGCGCCGGCATCCCGTGGCTACAGCGGTGGCTTCATGACCCGGCTCATGGTCAAGGATCTGGGGCTGGCCATGGGGTTGGCCGAACATGCGCACAGTGCGGTGCCCATGGGAGCGCTGGCGCGTAATCTGTTCAATCTGCATGCAAGTCGAGGGGAGGGGGAGAGGGACTTTTCCAGCATTATCAACCTCTATCGGGAGATGACCTGACCCCGCGTGCCGCAAGTGGCAGAGATAAGCCAACCAGTGGGCGGGAGCACATATCACGCAGCAAAGAAGGGAGAGCCGATGGATCTGAATCATAAATTGATTGCCGTGACTGGGGCGGGACGGGGCCTTGGCAGAGCCATTGCGTTGGCGTTGGCCGAGCAAGGCGCGACATTGGCGCTCATCGATGTCAATCGGAGCGACCTTGAGATCACCGAGGCCGAGCTGCAGAGTCGGGGTGGCCACTGCTCACTCCATGTCTGTAACGTGGCCGATGAGGCGGAAGTGGAAGCCAGTTTTGCGGCCATTCAGGAGCTTGGGTTCCTTACGGGGCTTGTTAACTGCGCCGGCATCTTGCGCGATGGCCTGCTCATCAAGATAAAAGAGGGGGAGTTGATCGACAAGCTATCCCTGGCCCAGTGGCAGGCGGTGATCGATGTCAACCTGACGGGCACCTTCCTGTGTGGCCGCGAGGGGGCCGCCCTGATGGCGCGCCACGGCGAGGGAGGGGTCATCATCAACATCTCCTCCATTGCCAGGGCCGGCAACGTGGGGCAGAGCAACTATGCCGCCAGCAAGGCGGGGGTCGCTGCCCTGGTGGTCACCTGGGCACGAGAGCTGTCGCGCCATGACATCAGGGTGATGGGCATTGCCCCCGGGGTCTTTGCCACCGAAATGACGGCGGCCATGAAACCCGAGGCCATGGATCGCATGCGGCAAGCCATCCCGGCAGCCTGTCTGGGGCAGGCGAGTCAGCTGGCCGATACAGTGCGTTTCATTTTTGGCAATGATTATCTCTCCGGGCGCATGATAGAGCTCGATGGTGGCCTGCGCTTGTAGCGGGGCGGCGTCATTAAACCAGTGAGGTGGGCTGAAGGCCCCGCCTTGTCATCGGCTCTCCTGGCCAGCACCGCGAACGAGGAGTCACTCCCCCAGATGAACCAGGGTCTGCGTGCTTATGCAAGGCAACAGGATCCGGGGTCAGATCATGGTATGTCCAGAAACTGGCGGCAATCCGGTAGAGTTTGAGCCAGCTCACAGGCCGAGCCCGTTACTTCTGTAAAATTGCGCCCGGTCAAGGTGGTCAACGATTGATATGGCGAAGGATTGCGAGCTGTATAGTCATGCAATATAGTTGCCGCCTTTTTCAGGGGGCAGGGATAGTCGCTCCATCATGATGCGAGTCGAATTGAGCAGGGACTCTCAACCGCCGCCAAGACAAGCAACAGGATAGAGATGGACAAGAAACTCGGGCTGGGTGCCCTCATCTCACTGGTGATTGGCTCCATGATTGGAGCCGGCGTGTTCAGTTTGCCGCAAAATATCGCCGCCCATGCCAGCGCCGGGGCCGTGGCTCTGGGCTGGACCATTACCGGGCTTGGCATGATCTGTCTGGCCCTGGTCTATCAGAGTCTCTCCTTGCGTCGCCCGGATCTCGATGGCGGCATCTTCAGCTATGCCAGGGCGGGGTTTGGTGACTTCATCGGCTTCAATGCGGCCTGGGGTTACTGGATCTGTCAGCTGCTGGCCAACGTCTCCTACGCCGTCGTGGTGTTCAGCGCCCTGAGCTACTTCTTCGATACCCCGGACAATGTCATCTTCGGGGATGGCAATACTCCCACCGCCATTGTGCTGGCTTCCCTGCTCATCTGGTCTGTGCATGCGTTGGTGCTGCGCGGGGTACAGGTGGCGGCCCTGGTCAACATAGTGACCACCATCGCCAAGATGGTGCCGCTCATCGTGTTTTGCGTCGCCGTACTGCTCGCCTTCAACCTGAAGACTTTCACCCTGGACTTCTGGGGTCATGGCAATGGTGAGCTGGGCTCCGTGATGGATCAGATCAAATCCACCATGAAGGTGACCCTCTGGGTCTTCATCGGTATCGAGGGGGCCGTGGTGGTCTCGGCCCGGGCCCGCCATCGCAAGGATGTGGGCCGCGCCACTGTGCTGGCCTTGCTCGGTGCCCTGACCCTCTATGTGATGGTGACGCTTTTCTCCTTGGGCGTCATGAGCCAGCCTGAGCTGGCGGCTTTGAAGAATCCCTCCACCGCCATGATCCTCGAGGCCGTGGTCGGCCCCTGGGGCGCCTGGCTCATCAATATCGGCTTGGTCATCTCGGTGATGGGGGCACTGCTCAGCTGGACTGTGCTGGCGGCCGAGGTGCCCTTCATCGCCGGCAAGACGGGGGTGTTCCCGGCCTGGTTTGCCCGGGAGAACAAACGGGGCTCCCCGAGCGTCTCGCTCTGGTGCTCCACCTGTCTGGTGCAGGCTTTCCTTATCATCATCTATTTCCAGAACAGTACCTACCTGGCCCTGGTCAACATCACCACGGCGGCGGCCCTGGTGCCTTATGTCTTCTCTGGCGCCTATGGCCTCAAGCTCGCCTTGAGTGGCCAGACCTATGAGGGGCAACCTTATCAACGCAAGCGGGATCTGTTGCTGGCCCTGGTGGCAACCTTCTATGGTTGCTGGCTGGTCTATGCCGCTGGGGTTGAGTATCTGCTGCTGGTGGCCCTGCTCTATAGCCCGGGCATCTTAATCTACTGGAAGGCGCGCCAACATCATGGCCTACGCGGCCTCAATCGGCTAGAGCAGGGGATGACGGCGGCCCTGCTCGGCTTCGCCGTGCTGGCGTTTTACAAGGTGGTGGACGGTACCATTCCCCTAAATTAAGCGGCACAATAGCGAGGTGGCCTCTGGGTCACCTCTTTTTTTGCCCGTGATGATCGAGCAGGCAGAGTCAGCAGACTGGTGCCAAGGGCTCACGATAAGGACGCAAGATGCTGTTTCTGGGTTATCTGTTGTTGGGAGCCTTCGCAGGTGTGTTGGGTGGATTGTTTGGCATAGGAGGCGGTCTCATCATAGTACCTGTGCTGGTGGTGAGCTTTCATGCCCAGGGCATAGCCCCCGACATAGTGACCCATCTCGCCCTTGGCACCTCAATGCTCACCATGATCTTCACGGGGCTCAGTTCCCTGCGGGTTCACTACACCAAGGGGGTGGTGGATTGGGCGCTGATCCGGCGCCTGGCGGGGGGCATGATGGTGGGCGCCTGGCTCGGCGGTCTGACGGTGAATCTGCTCAGCGCCAGTACCCTCAACACCATCATCGGTTGTTTCGCCTGGACCATGGCCTTGCAGATGGGATTCAACTTTAAGCCCAAGGCCGAACGTCATCTGCCGGGTCCGCTCGGCACCGGCATTGCAGGAACCTGCATAGGCTGGCTCTCGGCGATGTTCGGCATCGGTGGCGGCTCCCTGACCGTGCCTTATCTCACCTGGAACAGCGTGCCCATGAAGCAGGCGGTGGCCGTCTCGGTGGCGGGCAGTATTCCCATCGCCCTGGCGGGTAGCCTCAGTTATCTCTATACCGGTTGGGGTCATGGCAACCTGCCCGAGTGGAGCCTGGGCTATATCTATTTACCCGCCTGGCTCGGCATAGTGCTGACCAGTACCCAGTTCGCCCGACTCGGCGCCCGTTTGGCTCACCGTCTCTCTCCCCAGCGGTTACGCAGGGGATTTGCCCTGCTGCTGCTGCTGGTGGGGGCCAAATTCATGATTTTTAGCTAGATTGCCGACTCTTTGGTCGTATTGCCGAAAAAGCAGGCGAACGCACCTTGATAGGGCACAAAGCCATTGCAATGGCCCCCTGCTTTGATAGACTCAGCGCCGGTGGTCCCATTGGTCCTCTCGCATTGATAACCCGTCGACCTGGTCAGATCCGGAAGGAAGCAGCCAAGGTGGGGGACTCGAGTGCCGGGATGTGGCTGGTGGGGCCACCACCTGTTTCTGCAATTCAATAAGTTAGCCTCCAAGAGCCCTTGGTCATCCACTTTATGTGGACGATGAGGAGCTCGTCAATGAATCTCTGGCTCAGTCCCCTCGGCATCTGGTATTACCGGAAAGTCACCACGCTCCCCTGTGGTCGTCGTAAAGAGATCAAAAAATCTCTGCATACCCGAGACAAGCTGACGGCCCGTGCAGCTGTTGCGAAACTGCTTGCCTGTGTGCGTTCCAGAGCTCAGCCAGTCGTGCAACCCACAAGCGAGCCAGAGAACCCGCAACCTCAGCCGCACATCAAGCCTGCTCTTTCGGCGACCAAACCGGTTGCTCCGCTCCTGTCGGTCTTGAGTGACCGCTATCTGAAAGAGAAGGCCCTATCCTGGGCAACGAAAGAGCTCAGCAACCAGAAGAACTACATCGGCTCCTTTATCGAGGCTCTGGGGGCGATTCAAAACCCTATGGTCACCGTTTGGCTGAACAGTACCTCTATTATCCCCACCGGAATGTCGCACCAGCATTAAGAGTGGTTATTGATGCATTAAAAGTCATCCAGTATGTATGGATATGGTGTGGATCGCCTCATAGCCTCAAACCTTGGCTGCTCGGATAGGTCCGGTGGGCGATGGCTTGACGCGGCCCCCTTGTCTATCACGGCAGCTTGTTCAGCAAGGCCGCCGTGCGATATCAACCAGCACCTGCGCGGCCATATCCATCAGAGGTTGCCCTGGTCACTTCGCCAGCTGTTTTCGAATCGTTTTCAGCTCCAGCCTGCGCGCATCGCTGACCACCGGGTAGCTCAGTTTCAGATCTTTCAGTGCGTTGAGCACAATCTGCGACACGATCAGTCTGGCATTGTGCTTGTCGTCGGCAGGCACGATAAACCAGGGGGCGTCCGTCGTGCTGGTCGCGCCCATAGCCTGGCCATAGGCTCGCATGTATGAATCCCATAACTTGCGCTCGGAGATGTCGGCTGCACTGAACTTCCAGTTCTTGTCGGGTTTGTCGATGCGTGCCAGCAGGCGCTTGCGCTGCTCCTCTTTTGACAGATGCAGAAACACCTTGATGATGCGTGTGCCGTTGACGTGCAGGTGCCTTTCCAAATCGACAATGGAGCGAACGGCCATGCCATACCGACTCATCGTCAATCAATTCAGGAAGGCTTTCGCTGTGCAATATGCTGCGGTGCACGCGCACGATCAGCACCTCCTCGTAGTAGGAGCGGTTGAAGATACCGATGCGGCCACGCTCAGGCAGGTCGCGAGTCGTACGCCAGAGGAAGTCATGTTGCAGTTCCCGCGCACTTGGATGTTGAAAGCTGAAGACCTGGCAGCCCTGGGGGTTGATGCCCGACATCACATGGCGAATAGCGCCATCTTTGCCTGCGGTATCCATCGCCTGAAACACCAGCAGCAAGGCGTGCCGGTTCGATGCATAGAGCAAGCGCTGCTGGTCACTCAACTGCTCGACGTATTTTCGCAGTCTCTTGTGGTAGGCCTTCTTCGACTTGTACAGGGGGTTGACCTGGGCGGCCCAGAGGCCGAGGTCGACCCCGTCACCCTGGCAGAGCCTGAATGTGGAGACATCAATATTCGTCTTGCTTCCTTGGTTTCTGCTTGGCTGGCGCCCAGTAAACCGACTTGCGTCCCTTGCCATGCTCGCTCAGCTAGTCTGCTGCCTGCGTGAAGCAAGGGGGGTGGGATATGAACCTTGGCCTGACGCGAAGCTACCTTGAAGAGACGGGGGTCCATTCTCAGCGGTTTTTAGCCATCTGATGACATCATCATTGCGACAATGCCTTGAGATAGGTGAATAGATTGGTCAAGTCCGCATCGCTCATCTGCCAGCGTGGTATCTGTGCCGCCACCTCAGTGCCATCCGGGTGCAGTCCTTTCTCCACCTGCTGACGGAAATCATCAATGTCGTATGGCCGCTGACGACCCTTGAGTTCTGACATGTTGCGCAAGGCGACGTAGCGGATGTCCGGTGCCGTCATGGCCCACATGTGCATCACGTGACTGCCGCCGCGTCCTTGCGGGCCGTGACAAGATGCACAGGTCAGCCACTGGCCATCACCGTGCATCATGCCGCCGTGCGTGTTTGCGGGGGTGGTGCCTCGCTCGCTCGTGCCAGTGAAGTAGATGCGGGCACCATTCATGGCTGGTCCGTCGAGTCCGTTGGCCGATGTGGCCATCAACAAAACAGACAGTTCACCGAGAACAAGCTGGGTTGAAGGCATCTGAGGCTCCTTATCAACACCAGGGTTAATGACTTCTATCAAGGCAATGATGGCCACGCCACCGCCGGACGTCGGTGCGATGGTGAACATTGGTAGGGCGGCGCCCCCAGAAACCGGCACGTTGTCGCACTGATAGCTGACATAGCCGGGCTCACCATAGGCCGGGTCCAGGCAATGTTTTGCTGATCATGCGGCTAGTCTTATCAAGGCTAGCCATCATAGATGATTGGCCGACCGAGATAGGGTCGGGGAAGGAAAAGAGGAAACCTACCACGCGTCGTCACTCATGTGATCTACCCAGAATGCCATCTCAGGGGATGAGCAATGAGCGAGCATATTCACAGCCGGAAGGATAAACGTTGACACCCGCGAACAAGGACTCAAATTGAATAAATTGGTAGCTCGCCAAGGCATGACCACCAGGATCCGATTAGGCTGGGTAGAGTCGGGATCGTCATAAGGGGGAGGCTCTGGTCAGGTATTGAGGGCCGCCAACCGATTTTAACCAGTGATCTACTGGTCACTAAGCAACTGATGCTGGTGCTCGAGGATTGATCCCCCTGTTTCTTGTTTATCATAGTTATGATCATCGACCGATGAGACTGACTCGTCTTCTGGTTTGTTATTGACATTGATAGTCAGAAATATCTAGTCCGCACAGCGATCTGTATCGATATCTATCTGCCGCAACAAGGTTATTAATTGACCTACAATCACCGCTTTTGTGAATAAAATATTAATTACTGAGTGGTAGATATTTTAAATAAGCCATTTTATTGCCCAATAATACCTGTCAGATCTGACAGGTCTGATAAATAATGTGTCGTTAACGCTTTGGTTGATTAGCATCATCTAATTAATTGGATATCTTTCTTATTGGTTATTTTTAGTTGAAAATCAATCTCTTGCGTTGGTTGTTTTTGAGGAGTAAACCTGGGATTCGTCACAGTAAGCGTCAACTGTTATTTTTGACAGGTTGTCATCCATCTATATCAAGGCCACCCTAATGCACCTGAGTGGATTCAAGATGGTACTTAAAGCATGGGAAAGGGAATTGACGGCGCCACAGTAGCGCCCAAAGAACGAATCAATATTAAATATGTCCCGGCAACCGGCGGTCAGCAGGCTGAAATAGAGTTGCCGCTGACTATGATGGTTGTTGGTAATATGAAGGGACGGACTGAAGATACGCCAATCGAAGAGCGTCAGACTGTTTCCATCGATAAGAACAACTTCTCCTCCGTCATGAAGGAATCCGGCCTGGAACTGAAATTCTCCGTGCCTAATCGCCTGGAAGCAGACAGCCAGGATGAACTACCTGTCAGTATCCAGATCCAGTCGCTGGAAGACTTCACCCCGGATCGCGTTGCCCAGCAAGTACCCGAGCTGCGCAAGTTGCTGGAGCTGCGTGAAGCCCTGGTAGCACTCAAGGGACCGCTCGGCAATATCCCGGCGTTCCGTAATCGTCTGCAGGACTTGCTGTCCAGCGATGAAGCCCGTGAGCAGCTGCTCAAGGAACTGGAAGTGATTAAGCCTGCCGAGTAACACGGCGGTACTGATTGACGAGAAGGGAAATAGACATGTCTTTGGTCGAAGAACAGGTACAAGCAGGGGTCAGCAGCGGCTCTGGGTCCTTGCTGGACGAAATCATGGCGCAAGCTCGAATCAGCCCGGTTGATGAAGGTTATAGCGTTGCAAAACAAGGGGTTGCCGCCCTCATTGCCAATATATTGGACAATGGCTCATCGGCAGAGCCCGTCAACAAGGCACTGGTTGACAGCATGATTGTCGAACTCGACAAGACGCTCAGCAAGCAGATGGATGTCATATTGCATGCCGGTGAACTGCAGGCGCTGGAGTCTTCCTGGCGCTCCCTGAAGCTTCTGGTCGATCGCACTGATTTTCGTGAAAATATCAAAATCCAGCTGCTGCATGCCACCAAGGAAGAGCTGCTGGAAGATTTTGAATTCTCACCAGAAATAACTCAGTCCGGCCTTTACAAGCATGTCTATTCGACAGGCTATGGTCAGTTCGGTGGCCAACCTATCGGCGCCGTGATTGGTGACTATGCCTTCACTCACAGCTCTCCCGATATCAAGCTGATGCAGTATGTCAGTGCGGTCGGCGCCATGGCGCATGCTCCTTTTATCTCTTCGGTTGCACCCGCCTTCTTCGGTGTGGACAGCTTCACCGACTTGCCGTCGATCAAGGATATGAAGTCGGTCTTCGAAGGGCCTTCCTATACCAAGTGGCGTTCACTGCGTGAGTCCGAAGATGCACGTTACCTGGGCCTGACAGCTCCGCGTTTCCTGGCGCGTCTGCCCTATGACCCGACAGAAAACCCCATCAAGGGCTTCAACTATCAAGAAGACATCAGCTCGGATCACACGACCATTACCTGTGGGGTAATACCGCCTATCTGATGGGATCTTCCCTGACCGACAGCTTTGCCAAGTATCGCTGGTGCCCGAACATCATAGGTCCCCAGAGCGGTGGCGCCATCCATGATCTGCCGGTACATGTTTACGAGGCCATGGGTCAGCTGCAAGCCAAAATCCCGACCGAGGTGCTGATCACCGACCGTCGTGAGTATGAGCTGGCCGAGGAAGGTTTCATCACCCTGACCATGCGCAAAGACAGCGACAATGCGGCTTTCTTCTCTGCCAACTCGGTACAAAAGCCCAAGGTGTTCCCGAATACCAAAGAGGGCAAGGAAGCGGAGACCAACTACAAGCTGGGCACCCAGCTGCCTTACATGTTCATCATCAACCGCCTGGCTCATTACATCAAAGTGCTGCAGCGCGAGCAGATTGGATCCTGGAAGGAGCGTCAGGATCTGGAGCGTGAGCTGAACGGCTGGATCAAGCAGTACGTGGCGGATCAGGAAAATCCGCCGGCAGACGTGCGTAGCCGCCGCCCGCTGCGTGCCGCCCAGATCAAGGTGCTGGACGTGGAAGGGGAACCGGGTTGGTACCAGGTTGCCATGTCGGTGCGCCCGCACTTCAAGTACATGGGCGCCAGCTTCGAGCTCTGGTAGGTCGACTGGACAAGGAATAAGGCCCGATGCCGCATCTCTCTTCCGGGATATAGAGGAAATGCGGCCAGCCTGTTTGATCGCATCCGGGAGGGGCTTGGGCCTTCCTCGTTCGGAAGTTGATGAACTGGTCGACTCTGTCAAACGGCAGCTCGACCAGATCCTCAACACCCGTCCCGGCAATTGCCGCAGTGCACCCGATCTGGGGTCATTGATCTCAATGATGCCACTCAGGGCAGTGCGGATATCAAGGGGCGGATCCGGGGAGGCGATCCGGCAATGCATCCGTCGTTATGAACCACGGATCATCCATGTGGATGTTCGTTCACCCGACTATCAGGCGAGTCCGCTTGAGATGTCGTTTCAGGTGACGGCCCACGTGCGGCTGGAGCATATCAAGCAAGTTACCTCGTTCAACGTCCATATGGACAGTCACCGTCACTACCGCATGGTCTGATCAGCGTCGCTGGAACATTACTTCAGGGATGAACTGGGCATTTTTGCGCCTGCAAGGGCGCGAATTTGCCGACGCCTATCCCGAGCTCACCCGCTTTCTGTCGGAGCAGAACACCGATCCGGACGTGGAGCGCCTGCTGGAGGGGTTCGCCTTCCTCACGGGCAACCTGCGCGCCAAGATTGAGGATGAGTTTCCCGAGCTGACCCACGGTCTGCTCAACATGCTCTGGCCCAACTACCTGCGTCCCGTGCCCAGCATGACCATCATGCAGTTTTCGGTCATTCCGGGGGCCATCGCCCAGCCGGCGCTGGTCAGGCAAGGCTGCCAGCTCGACAGTCTGCCGCTGGACGAGGTGACCTGTCATTTCCAGACCTGTCATGATACCTGGGTCTATCCGGCCGATATCCGTCATATCGCAGCCCAGAGCGGCAACGATCTCTCCACCATTTCGCTGGATATCGCCCTGCATGCCCCTCTGCCGCTCAGTGAGCTGCAGCTGGACAAGCTGCGCTTCTTCCTCGGTGGTGACAGCTACACCGCCTATGAGCTCTACTTCTGGCTCTCAAACCAGCTCTCCCATATCGAGCTGGAGATCGACGGCAAGCGCTTTCGCCAGGAGGCCAAGGCCCTCAAATCGGTCGGCTTCGAGCGCGATGACGCGCTCTTGCCCTATCCGAACAACGTCTATTCCGGCTACCGGATCCTGCAGGAATACTTCTGCTTCCCGGAAAGCTTCCTCTTCTTCGAACTCTCCGGTGGCGAGTGGCCCAAACAGCCGTTGCCGGTGAGCGAATTCAAGGTGGACTTCTGCTTTGATCGGCCGTTGCCGGCGAAGCTCAAGATCCGTCCCGACTCTCTTCATGCTCAACTGCGTGCCGGCCATCAACCTGTTCCAGCACGACAGCGAGCCGGTCAACCTCAATGGCCGTCAGGCGGAGTATCCCCTCAAGGCGAGCTATCGCCATGCCGACAGCTTCGAGATCTTCTCGGTGGATCAGGTGGAGGGCTGGGTCGAGGGGAACCTCGGCCGCTCCCGCGGTACGCCGCGCATCTATCAGCCATTCGAGAGCTTCCAGCACCAGATTGAGCGGGCCAAGCAGCGGCTGGCGCTCTACTACCGGGTGCGGGTCGAAGGAGGCGGTGAGCGGGGATGGTTTCGAACACAGCCTCTCGTCGTGCGAGGGGATGAAACCACTACGGTCGAACTGGATGAATCCATCTCGGTGACGCTCACCTGCACCAACCGCTCCCGCGCCGCCCGTCTCAAGGTGGGCAGCCGTCTGCGTACCGACCGGCAGCTCGCCCTCGTTTGCCACCTTCCGCAACCTGATCGGCCTACCCGGCCGCTGCGCCCGGCGCTGGACGGCAGTCTGCACTGGACGCTGATTTCCAACCTGTCGCTCAACTATGTCTCCCTGCTGCGCCGCGATGCCCTGGTACAGGTGCTGCGCACCTACGATTTTCCGGCGCTGCACGACAAGCAGGCCGAGCAGGCCTCGCGCAAGCGGCTGGCAGGGATTGAAGAGATTGAAACGAAGCCGGTGGACCGGCTGGTGCGCGGCATGCCGGTGCGGGGGCTCAAGTCGGTGCTCTCCATCCGCCAGTCTGCTTTTGGCAGCGAAGGGGAGCTTTATCTGTTCAGTACCGTGCTGGCCCACTTCTTCTCGCTGTATGCCAGCGTCAACGCCTTCCACCTGCTTGAGGTGGTCAATCTCGACAACAAGGAGCGCTACCAGGGCCAGTCCAGATCGGTCAACACTCCCCGACGAACGCCGCCCGGGCAAAGGCGCCCCGTTTCAACTTCTTCCAGCTGGTTGAGCTGCTCAACCGGCTGGATGGCGCCGATCAGGGAGCGGGGGCTCGACTACCTGCCGGGTGACGAGAACATCCGCTTCAAGGCGACCGCTTCCTTGGGGTTCCCCACTAGCGACGTGCTGCAGATTGGTCGGGACGGGCAGGGGCGCCACGAGCTGGAGGTGGCCTTCCTCGGCTGCACGGCAGTCAGTCGCCGATGCCCGGCTATTACCTCGATTCGCTGGTGTGGGAGTACGCCCAGGGGGAGCAGAAGCTCGGCCTGTTTTGGACTTCTTACCACCGTTTGCTGACCCTGCTGCACCGGATTCTGGCGCAAGTATCGCTACCACGTGCGGTTTCAGGACAACGGCGAGGATGGCTTCTCCCGTTTGATGTTTGCCCTGGTAGGGCTTGGCAACGAGGCGGTCTGCCAGAGCCTGCCGGTCAACCGGGCCAAGATGCTCTCCTATGCGGGCATGCTGGCCAGCCCCAGCCGCTCCCCCGAGGTGGTGGCCGGTCTGGTGGCCCACTGCTTCGATTCGGCCGATGTGCAGGTGAGTGCCTGGCAGTGGCGCAAGGTGCCTATTCATCAGGACCAGCAAAACCGCCTCGGGGCGCCTGCGCCACCTTGGGAGCGATTTTGTCATCGGTGACAAGGTGAACGACTGTGCCGGCAAGTTCTTGTTGAAGATCAACAACCCAGCTTTGGCCAGTTTCTCGGCTTTTTGCCAAACGGGGAGCACTTCCATGCCCTGGTGACCTTTGTCTCCTTCATCCTGCGCGATCAGCTGGCCTGGGATCTGCGCCTGGACGGCGAGGAGCAGGCGAGGGGGCTGAGGTTGGGGGAGGAGCAGAGTGCCCGCTTGGGGTGGAGTACCTTTGGCCAGCCGCCGAGCTATCCGTTCGTGACCATCTGCGTGCAGGAATGAGTGCAGACATCAACAGCGCAGAAAATTTAACTACAGGAATCAGTGCAGGAGTAACTGTGGACGATTTTAACCAGCAACTTTCCCTGGTGGTGCTCAACAGCGAACAGCTCGACGGCAGCCAGCAGGTGCAGTACCGCTTCGACGAGATGGGGGGGACCCTGGGGGCCTCCGAAC
Source organism: Aeromonas molluscorum (assembly GCF_051376105.1). Taxonomy (NCBI): domain Bacteria; kingdom Pseudomonadati; phylum Pseudomonadota; class Gammaproteobacteria; order Aeromonadales; family Aeromonadaceae; genus Aeromonas; species Aeromonas molluscorum. The sequence goes on from NZ_JBPQCY010000002.1 coordinate 1,853,212, forward strand.
AGGATGACTGGCAACTGCGCGACAGGCTGGGGGCCGTCATGCCCGCCCACGCCCGCATCGAGCTCAACGACGGTCGCTTCTGCCTGTGCGATTTCGAGCGGCCAGACCTATATCAACGGTGCCACTTCGCCCATCGGGCGGGCCCGCAAGGTGCATCTGGAGCAGGGGGACGAACTCGTGGTCGGTCCGTTCCGGCTGCGCGCCTATCTGGGGGCCATCACCCCCTGAGCAGAGCCTGCAACAGGTGCTGGGCAATCGCCCCACCGAGCAGCTCGACGAGTGGCTGACCAGCGATGAGCCCGTCGTACCGGCTGACGATCCGCGTACCCTGGCAGCCGATCCCTTGCTGGCATTGCAGCAGGAGCGCAGGGCGCCCAATCCGTTCATGGATGGCCCGCTGGCGGACGGTCGCCTGCAGGCTTCACTGCGTTCACAACCGGATGTGGACGTCCCCCCTCGTCCCTTTTTGCTGTCGAGAACACCATGAACCAAGAATTTCTGGATATGCCCGCCATCGAGAACCATCCCGATTATCAGCTGTCGCTTGACGGCGTCCATTACGTGGCCCTGACCCCGCTGATGCGCGGCCTGGGTCAACCCTTGCAACTGCAGGACACCCAGCAGGCCCACGACATGCTCGAAGAGATGGGCAAGACGGTGCGAGCCATGGTGGAGGGGTTGCTGCAACTGCAAAACGAGCAGGCGGCGCTGGCGGACAAGCACCTGCGTCCCATCGAGGACAACCCGCTGCGCCTGGGCCTTGATTATGACGAGACCCTGGCGGTGCTGTTTGCCGAGCAGAAGAGCCCGGTCCACCTGAGCGCACCGGCGGCGGTGGCCGAGAGCCTGCACAACGTGCGCATTCACCACGTGGCGAACCAGCAGGCCATCGGCGCGGCCCTCGACAGCATCTTGCAGGCGTTTTCGCCGCAGGCCCTGCTGGGGCGCTTCGAGCAATACCGCCGCAGCGGGTGCCGGGCACGGCCGACGAAGGCTGGGCCTGGGACATGTATCAGCACTACTACCGCGAGCTCACCTCCGCCCGCCAGCAGGGGTTCGAGCAAGCTGTTCCACCAGGTGTATGCCCAGGCCTATGACCAGGCCGTGCGTCAGCAACAGGGACTGATTTGATGATACGTGCGCTGATGCTGGGCGCCGCGCTGCTGGCCCGGCAGGTTGTACCACCATGGGCAAGATGGCCGACGTGGCCATGAACCCGGATATCCAGGTGGGCAGCAATGACAGTCAACCGACGACCTGGGGCTGAGCCTGCTGGCGGAGCCTGACGTCAACCCCAACGAGAGCGGTGAGGCGGCGCCCATCGAGTTTCAGGTGGTGCTGCTGGCGGAGGATTCCAAACTGCTCGCCACCGACTACGACCAGGTGACGGCGGATGTGGAGAAGGCCCTTGGCAAGAACTACCTGGACCATCAGGACTACACCCTGCTGCCGGGCCAGTTCAAATACCTGCCCCCATCAAGCTCGACGAGAAGACCCGTTACATCGGGGTGATTGCACGCTACGCCGACCCTGACAGCGCCGAGCGGCGCAAGGTCATCAAGATCAAGAGCAAGGGAACGGCTTATCAAATCCTGGTGCACCTGCGCCTGGATGAAGTGGAACTGCAAAAAGAAGAAGAATAACCATGTCGAGTCGAAATCGGGTTATCTGGCGTGAGGGGCTGTTCATCAAGCCCCAGCACTTCCAGCAACAACAAAGACATTCGGATTATGCGCTGCACGCTCGCCTGAGCGCGCTGTCCGATTATTTCTATGGCTTGCAGTCGCTCGCCATCAACGAGGATTACCTGGGTTTGGTCGCATCGCCCGGGTGGTACGATGATCCTGCCGGAGTACCGCGTTCCATCCCGAATGATGATGCGCTGCCGACCCCGCTGGAAGTCACCGACGCCTCGGTGGCCAACCAGAAGGTCTATCTGGCGCTGCCGTTGTCGGTGAGCGGGGTCAACGAGGTGAGTGACCCCGAGCAGGGGATCGCCACCCGGTTGCAGGCCCAGCGCCATGATGTGCGGGATCTGCACAGCGACGGGGGGGACGTGGTCTCCCTGGAGATCGGCAAGGTGAGCCTGCGGCTCATGCTCGAACGGGAAGATCGCAGCGCCTACGCCTCGCTCGCCATCGCCCGCATCCTGGACAAGCGCCCGGATGGCAGCCTGGTGCTGGACAGCAACTTCATGCCGTGCAGCATCAGCGTCTCCGCCATCCCCAGCCTCAAGCGCTTCCTGGGCGAGATAGCGGGCCTGGTGGGGGAGCGGGCTCGCAGCCTCTCCCAGCGTATCGCCGCCCCCGGTCAGCAAGGGGTGGCCGATGTGGCCGAGTTCATGATGCTGCAACTGCTCAACCGCGCCCAGCCCCAGCTCGCCCATCTGGCCCGGCTTGGCACCCTGCACCCCGAACGGCTGTTCGAGGCACTGGTACAGCTGTGTGGCGAGTTGATGACCTTCACCGATGAGTCCCGTCTGCCGCCCCTGTTTGGTGCCTATCGTCACGACGATCAGCAACAGAGCTTCGAGCCGGTGATCCTGGCCCTGCGCCAGGCGCTCAGCACAGTGCTGTCGCCGCGCGCCGTCTCCATTCAGCTGCACAAGCATCAATACGGGGTCATGGTGGCCATGGTGGGCGAGAGCGAACTCATGGCCAGTGCCGATTTCGTGCTGGCGGTGCGGGCCCGCATGCCCCAGGAGCAGCTGCGCAAGCAGTTGCTGCAACAGATCAAGGTGGCTTCGAGCGAGAAGATCCGCGAACTCATCAGCTTGCAGTTGCCGGGGATCCCGCTGCTGCCCCTGCCGGTGGCGCCGCGCCAGCTGCCTTATCACGCCGGTTACAGCTACTTCCAGCTCGACCGGCAGAGCCCGGCCTGGCAGATGCTGATCAAGGGCAACACCATCGGCTTCCACATCGCAGGGGATTTCCCGGAGCTCGACATGCAGCTCTGGGCCATCCGCAGCCAATGAGCCCCCGAAGGGAGGAGTATCACAGATGACCATGGACATCATTCACAGCGACCAGATGCAGGACCTGCTGTTCGACCATGCCGAGCAGCTGGACATGGACTCGGATTACTGGTTCCGCCTGCGGGGCCAGAGCATCAACCCCATGATAGATGCGGTGACCCCGCTGCTGGGCTTGGTGCAGCGGGTGCGCCAACTGACCCGCCATGATCGGGTGCCAGAGCTCTATCAACGGGTGGTCACCGAAGTGCAGGCCATCGAGCAGGAGCTGACGGCCCATGGCTATGAGAACGGGGTGGTCTTGTCGTTTCGCTACATCCTCTGCACCTTCATCGATGAGGCCGTGATGGGCCGCGACTGGGGCAGTCAGAGCGAGTGGTCGGAACACTCACTGCTGACCCGCTTCCATAATGAGACCTGGGGCGGCGAGAAGGTGTTCGTGCTGCTCGCTCGTCTGCAAGAGGATCCGGTGCGTTATCGCGACATTCTGGAGTTCATCTATCTGTGCCTCTGTCTGGGGTTTGAGGGGCGTTACAAGGTGATGACCCAGGGCAAGGGGGAGTTCGAGCGTGTGGTGAGCCAGCTCCATCGCCAGCTCAAGGGCGAGGCACAGACCGAGGCCCCTCGGGTTTTTCATCTGGATCTGGGTCAGCAAGCATCCCGCTATCAGTTACCCCGCCAGTGGTCCCTGCGCAGCCTCTGTATCGGCAGCGCCCTGGTGCTGGCCCTTATCTTCGGTCTCTACCATCACCAACTTGATAACCAGACCCAGGACGTGCTACGTCAACTGGGCGAATTATTAAAATAAATACTAAGGAGAGCACGCCTTGATCCGTATAGAACTGCCAGTACTGGTGGAAAGACTCAACCCCATCTGTCGCCACATGTTGGAAGAGGCTGCCGCCTTGTGTGTCAGCCAGCAGGGCAGCGAGATCCGTATCGAGCATCTGCTGCTCAAGATGCTGGAGACGCCCCTGTGCGATGTGCGCCAAATTCTCAAACGGGCCGAGGTTCCGGTCGATGAGCTGGCTGGGCTGCTGCAGCCTCGGGCGGGGGATACCAGTGCTGAGCCGGGTTACCCCTCCTTTTCACCGCTGCTGGTCGAGTGGCTGCAAGACAGCTGGCTGCTGGCCTCCGCCGAATTTGGCCATGACAGACTGCGCAGCGGCGTCTTGTTGCTGGTGCTCCTGATGACCCCCCAGCGTTATCTCAGCGCTGCTATCAGCCGCCTGCTGGCCCAGGTCAATCGCGAATTACTGCGCCAGCAATTCGATGAGTGGGTTAAGGAGTCAGCCGAAACGCAAGTCAGTGTCAACGCTGGCGGCGCCGTGACTCAGGGGGCCCTGCCTGCCGATGCCAGTCTGCTGGCCCGCTTCACCCAGAATGTGACCGAACAGGCCCGCCAGAACAGCCTGGATCCGGTATTGTGCCGGGATCACGAGATCGATCTGATGATCGACATCCTCTCCCGCCGCCGCAAGAACAACCCCATCGTCGTGGGGGAGGCCGGGGTCGGCAAGAGCGCCCTCATCGAGGGCCTGGCGCTGCGTATCATCGCGGGTCAGGTGCCGGAAAAATTGCGGGGGGTCGAGCTGCTCAGTCTGGATCTCGGCGCCATGCAGGCCGGGGCCTCGGTCAAGGGGGAGTTCGAAAAGCGCTTCAAGGGGTGATGCAGGAGGTCAGGCACGCCGTGCAACCTGTCATCCTGTTCATCGACGAGGCGCACACCCTGATCGGGCCGGCAACCAGGCGGGCGGGCTGGATGTTTCCAACCTCATCAACCGGCGCTGGCCCGGGGCGAACTGCGCACCATCGCCGCCACCACCTGGGGCGAGTACAAGAAATACGTGGAAAAAGACGCGGCCCTGTCGCGCCGCTTCCAGCTGGTGAAAGTGGGTGAGCCCCGATGCCGACGAGGCCACCGTGATCCTGCGCGGCCTGCGCAGCATCTACGAGAAAGCCCACGGGGTGCTGATCGACGAGGAGGCGCTGCAGGCCGCCGCCCAGCTCTCCGCCCGTTACATCTCCGGCCGTCAGCTGCCGGACAAGGCGATTGACGTGCTCGATACCGCCTGTGCCGGGTGGCCATCAACCTCGACCACCCCGCCGCGCGCGGTCAGCCACCTGCAAAACGCGCTGCGCCAGCGCGAGCTGGAGATCCGCCAGCTGGAGCGCCAGAGCCTGATCGGTCTCGGTGACAACGCAGAGCGCCTGGCCGAGTTGCAGGGGGCCCAGCAGGCTTGCCGTGAAGAACTGGCCGAGCAGGAGGCCCGGTGGCAGCAACAGCAGGGGCTGGTACACCGGATTGTCGAGCTGCGCGCAGCCCTGCTGGCCGATCAGCAGGATGAGATGTTGGCCAAGAGGCGCTGGATGGCTGATGCGCCGCTCGATTCCGCAAGCCGCTGCCGAGCAGCTGGCCGCCCTCGAGCGTGAGCTGGCCGAGCTGCAGCAAGGAGAAGTGCTGGTCTCCGCCCACGTCTACAAGACCCAGATTGCCGCCGTCATCGCCGAGTGGACCGGGGTGCCCTCAATCGCATCTCGCAAGGGGAGCTGGACGTGGTGACCCGTCTGCCGGAGTACCTCGGCGAGCTCATCAAGGGGCAGGATGTGGCGGTGGCTCACCTGCACAAGCACCTGCTGACCGCGCGCGCGGACCTGCGTCGTCCCGGCTGCCGCTCGGTGCCTTCCTGCTGGTGGGGCCGAGCGGGGGGCAAGACCGAAACCGTGCTGCAGATTGCTGAGCTGATGTTCGGTGGCCGCCAGTATCTGACCACCATCAACATGTCCGAGTATCAGGAGAAGCACACCGTCTCCCGCCTGATTGGCTCGCCGCCCGGCTACGTCGGCTTCGGTGAGGGGGCGGTGCTGACCGAGGCCGATCGGCAGAAACCTTCTCCGTGGTGCTGCTGGACGAGGTGGAGAAGGCCCACCCGGGGATGTGCTCAACCTCTTCTATCAGGCGTTCGACAAGGGCGAGCTGGCGGACGGGGAGGGGCGCATCATCGACTGCAAGATCTGGTCTTCTTCCTCACTTCCAACCTCGGTTTCCAGACCATCGTCGACCACGCCGAGCAGCCCGACGTGCTGCTGGATGCCCTCTATCCGGAGCTCGCCGCCTTCTTCAAGCCGGCGCTGCTGGCGCGCATGGAGGTGATCCCCTCTGCCGCTGGGTCACGACACGCTGGTCTGCAGATCGTGGGCGGCAAGCTCAACCGGCTGGTCAAGCTGCTCAAGGAGCGCTTCGGCGCAGAGGTGGTGCTGGACGATGAAGTGGCCGAGAAGGGAATCCTGCTGCGGGCCAATCGCAGCGAACGGTGCCGGCATGCTCGAATCCGTCATCGACGGTGCCCTGCTGCCGCCGGTCTCCCTGCAGCTGCTGCAGCGCCTCTCGGCCGGTGAACCCATCAAGCGCGTCCACTTTTCCGTGGCCGATCACCAGTTTGTGGCCGAGGTGGGGGCTTGAGTATGGAGCAAGCCCTCGCATTTTGCCCTGGCCCTCACCGCCCAGCGCGATGAGCCGCACCTGTGCCACTGGTGGAGCTCGACCGTCCATGCCAGCTTCCAGCCCAGGGGGCTGCTGCTCGGCATGCTGGATGTGAGCGGCCGTCAGCTGGAGTGCCAAGGCTGGGTCAGGGGAAGGAAGTGGCGCTGGGGCTGGCGGTGGACGATTTTCCAATCCGCTTGCCTATGTACTGCACAAGGCCCAGTCCCGCACCTGGGACTCCCTCTACGGCGGTGCCCGCATCGAGCACGCCGGTTTTCGCGCACTGCTGGCCAACCTTGGTCAGCAGTGCGGGCTGCACGCGTATCCGCTGCTGGACGGCAACGGCAAGCCGTTTGCCGTGCTGGCTCTGATGGATGAAGGGGAGGTGCTGCGGGCCTGGGCCGACGGCCCCGAGCTGGCCCAGCTCTCCCAGGTCTTTTGCAACCAGCTCACCCTCATTCGCGATCTCGGTCGCAGTCGGCGGGATTAGGGGGTACTGCGTGACTCCCTGCGTCAGATGAAAGGAGAGGGGGAGCGGCTGCGTCAGCACGAGAAACTGCTCGGCGATCAGCTGGTCGGTCAGTCTGCGGGTGATCCGCGGGCTGCGCGAGCAGATCAACCAGGCCGGCCAGCACAAGCTGACCGTGCTGATCAGGGGGAGACCGGCAGCGGCAAGGAGGTGGTGGCAAGGCTGGTGCACCAGTGCTCCGAGCGCGCCCACAAGCCCTTTGTCGCCATCAACTGCGCCGCCATCCCGGAGAACCTCATCGAGAGCGAGCTGTTTGGTTACCAGAAGGGGGCCTTTTCCGGCGCCCTTGCCAACAAGACCGGGCTGGTGGCCCAGGCCAACGGCGGCACCCTGTTTCTGGACGAGGTGGGCGACATGCCCGCTGCCATGCAAGCCAAGCTGCTACGGGTGCTGGAAACCCGCAGTTACCGGCCGCTCGGGGCCGAGCAGGAGTATCACTCCGATTTTCGCCTCATCGCCGCCACCCATCAGCCGCTCACCCGCCATGTGGAGGAGGGTCAGTTTCGGGCCGACCTCTATCACCGCCTCTGTCAGTGCCTGCTGCTGATTGCCCCTCTGCGCGAACACATGGATGACGTGCCGCTGCTCTGCCAGCACTTCATGGCCCAGTTTGCCGCCCAGGATGGCAAGACGCTTGGGGCTGCAGCGCAAGTTCTTGAAACAGCTGCAGACCTATGACTTCCCCGGCAACGTGCGCGAGCTGCGCAACCTGCTGGAGGTGGCCTGCGCCCATACCCGTCACGGGGAGGAGGTGGGGCTGGAGGCGCTGCCGCTGGAGCTGCGCGAGCGGGTCAGCGCCCTGCTGCCCGGCACCATGGACGACTACAACCACATCCGCGATCTGCGCCGGGCCATGCAGCAGTACGAGGCCTCCGTCATCGAGGCGCGGCTGCGCTACTTCCAGGGCAATCGGATGCTGGTGGCCGATAAGCCTCAACATTGCAAGCGCACCCTGGATCACAAGTGCCAGAAACTGGAGGTGAACTGATGAGCATCCTCGGCTTGTTACCGCTGCTGCTGGCCACCAGTGCGGCCGAGGTCCCGCTGGACATGGTGCGCTGGCAGGCCTGTCGGCAGGAGCCCTCGCCGCTGGTACGGCTCGCCTGCTACGACGCCATCGGCAATGGCGCGGTCAGTGCCGCCGAAGGGGCCGCCCAGTCGGCGGCCTGGCAGGCCATCTGGGCTCAGGAGCAGGCCCGCACGCCAGCGAGCGCGCCCTTCCTGCTGCAGAGCGACGCCGGCAGTGGCAGTGAAACCCTGACCCGCCCGGCACTGCGCGGGGCGACCCTGGCCATCGGCTGCGTCGACAGCATCACCCATATCCGGCTGCGGCTGGATTCCCCCTGGAGCGGCGAGAAAGTGCAGGTCGAGCTGGATGGCCAGCCGAGTGCCGGCTCCCGGAGCTAGCTGGTTTATCCGGGATCAGGGTCTGTTGCTGGAATATGGCCGCGGCCTGCCCGCCATCGAGGAGCTCAAGCGCTGGCAGGGCCATCGCGAGCTGCAGGTGCGGGCCGACAACGGTGCCCTCTTGCGGGTCGACCTGAGCGGCCTGAAGAGGCGCTGGCACCGCTGCGTCAGCAGTGCCGCTGGTAGGAGGGGCGATGAGCTATCAACACCCCTGGTGTGCACGCCTGCTCGCGAGCCTGCGGATGAACAGATAAGAGGCGCGGTGCTGGCCGATGAGCCGCGCTGGGACTATGTGGAGACCGAGCTGGTCAAGCTGGGCTCCCTCGCTCACAGCCAGGTCGATCTCGAATGCGGTGGCCGAGGCCTGCCTCGGCTTGCTGGAGAGCCGCACCAAAGACATGCGGGTGCTGGCCCAGCTGCTGCGCTGTCTGCAGCACCCGGCCAAGGCGACCCCGCTGGGGGCGGCGATCAGCCTGCTGGAGGCCGGGTCCAGGCTTCTGGCTGCTGGCCTGGCCCGGCAATGCCAGCCAGAAACAACGGCTGATGGTGCAGATCGTCAAGCGCTTCGAAGGGGCCCTGCCGCGCATGTGCGAGAGCGCTTCGGCAGCCGAGCTGGCCCAGTTGCTGGCCCAGGCCGAGCAGCTGGAGCGGGTCTGGCTGGCGCAGTGTCCCGACAAGGGGGAGCTGCTCGACCCGCTGGTGATGGGGTTGAAGCGGGCCCAGCGCCAGCAGGTGGCACAGGCGCGAGGCCAATGCCGCCGGGCAGCCCCCAGCAGCGGTGCTGCGGCGGCAGCAGGCTCCCCGGCCTCGGTGGCATCGACCGCCAGCGGTGCCGGCGCCATGGTGCTCAGCGGCGGTGGCGGCAGTGCCGGCGTCGACGTCGACAGTTCCAACGATCGCGCCTGGCGTCAGACCCAGCTGAAGGTGGCGGAGTTCCTGATCGAGCGCCAGCCGGAGGCGGCAGTGGGTCATCGACTGCGCCGTCATGCCGTCTGGGCCGGGATCACGGCGGTCCCCATCAGCAGGGGCGGGCAACAAACCCCGCTGGCGCCCATGTCGGCGGACATGGTGGATGAGTACCGCGCCGCCATGAACAGCCCCTGATAAGGGGCTCTGGCAGCGCATCGAGCAGAGCCTGACCCTGGCGCCTTACTGGTTCGAGGGGCACAGGCTCTCGGCCGAGGTGGCCCAGAAACTCGGCTTTCGGGCGGTGGCCCAGGCGATTGCCGAGGAGCTCGGGACTTTTCTGCAGCGCCTGCCGGCCCTGCGGGAGCTCGCCTTCAGCGACGGCTCGCCGTTTCTCTCCCCCAGCGAGCCGCTGGCCTGCAACCGGCCAAGGGCGGCAGTGCGGCAGTGGCGAGGCGGGGCTGGCCGAGGAGGTGGCCCAGCGCTACGGCGAGCAGGGAGTCGCGGCGGCGCTCGCCCTGCTCGATGAGCGGATGGCGCAGTTGAAAGAGCCAAGAGATTGCTTCCACGCCTTGCTGGTGCAGGCGGAGCTGTTGGCGCAGGAAGGCATGGAGGCGCTTGCGCGCCAGCACTATCAACACTTGTGGCAAGAGGCCAGTCGCCTCGGGTTGTCGCACTGGGAGCCCGGGCTGGTCAACCGCCTGGAGAGCCTGGCGGCGCCGTTGTCGAAATGAGTGCCGAAATGAGTCATTGAGTCGGAGTTGGATCACATTTTATGTTCAAAACCATTTTTACTTTGCGGCAACAGCTGCCGAAATCCAAACCCTCCTGGCCCCTGCTCGGTGCTGTGCTCTGGGTGCTGGCTCTCATCCTGGTGTGGTGGCTGGGCCCTCGCCTCGAGGTGCGTGGCGCCAAGCCGTTCGAGCCGCTGTGGGGGCGGGTGGTGTTCACCCTGCTCTGGCTCTGGTTGCTGCTGGGAGTGGTCTCCTGGCGGGTGTGGCGCAAGATGCAGCAGCTCAAGGCCGAGCGTCAGCACGAGGTGGTGCTGGAGCAGGACCCGGTCAAGGGGCTCATCGACAGGCAGGCGCTGTTCCTCGATCGCTGGCTGCAGGCGTTGAATACCCATCTGGGCAAGGGGGCGCTCTACGCCATGCCCTGGTATCTGGTGCTGGGCCTGCCCGGCAGCGGCAAGAGCAGCCTCATTCACCGCGCCAACCCGGCCAACAAAGTCAACCCGAGACTCGATACCGAGCTGCGCGACGTGGCGCAGGATCAGCTGTGGATTGCTGGTTGGGGAACAGGCGGCGATGCTGGATCCCGCCGGGGTGCTGCTCTCCCGAGAGCGAAGCCGAACTGGAGCCGCAGGCGCGCAAGCACGAGCGGCTCTGGCTGCACCTGCTGACCTGGCTGTCCGAACATCGTCGTCGTCAGCCCCTCAACGGCCTGGTACTGACAGTGGATCTGGCCTGGCTCTCCCACGCCAGCGTGGCCGAACGCAAGGCCTACGCCCAGCTGATGCGCTCGCGCCTGCAGGAGGTGTCGGCCACCATGAACACCCGGTTGCCGCTCTATGTCACCTTCACCAAGCTCGACCTGCTGCGCGGCTTCGACGTTGTATATGAGCAGCTTGACAAGGAGGCCCGCGAGGCCGTGCTGGGGGTGACCTTCCAACCCGGTGACGGTCAACTGGCAGCAGGATCTGGCCTGTTCTGGGATCAGTGGGTGGACAACCTCAACCAGAATCTGCCGGAGTTGATGCTGGCCCGGCTCGATGCCGCCCAGCGCAGCGCGCTCTTCTCCTTCGTGCGCCAGCTGGCGGGCCTCAAGGATTACGTCACCAGCCTGCTCGACGAGACCCTTGCCATAGAAGAGCAAGCCGCTGCTGGTGCGCGGTGTCTACATCAGCTCCGTCTATCAGCAAGGGGTGCCGTTCGATGCGTTCGCCCAGGTGGCCTCCCTGCCGCTACAACCTGCCAGAGCCCATCGACCTGGCCCTGCGCGGGGAGTCCAACACCTATTTCGTGCGCCAGCTCTTCTCCTCCATCATCTTCCCGGAGGCCGATCTGGGCAGTGAAACCGGCTGCACACCCTCTATCGCCGCCGCCGCATGGCCATCGGCCTCAGCTGCCTGTCGCTCTTCCTCGGCCGCCCTCATCGGTGGCTGGCACGACCGACCGGGTCAACGAGGAGGCGGGCCGCAACGTACTGACCAAGGCGCAGGCCTTCATGGAGACCAACGAGGTGGCCGATGCCCACGCCTTCGGGGTGAGCGAGGTGCCGCGCCTCAACCTCATTCGCGAGGCGACCCTCTCCTTTGGCAACTACCGCGAGCGGATGCCGCTGGTGGCCGACCTCGGTCTCTACCAGGGGGACGAGATCGGTCCTTATGTGGAGGGCTCCTACCTGCAACTGTTGAGCCTGCGCTTCCTGCCGGCCCAGATGCAGGGATTGCTGGCCGATCTCAACCAGGCGCCTGCCGGCAGCGAAGAGAGCTTGCCATCCTGCGGGTGATGCGGATGCTGGACGATGCGTCCGGTCGCAACAAGGATCAGGTTGAGCAGTTCATGGGGAGCCGCTGGCAACAAGCCTTCCCGGGTCAGGGGGGGGCTCAGGATCAGTTGATGGGCCATCTGGATTATGCCCTGGATCATACCGATTGGTATGGCAGCCGTGTGAAGAGGGATCAGGCGGCCATCACGGCCTTTGCCCCTTTCCAACAGGGCGTCTATGGCGCCCAGCGTGAGCTCGGCAAGCTGCCGCTCTATCAGCGGGTTTACCAGAATCTGGTGCTCAAGGCCGACGAAACCCTGGCGCCGGATCTCAATATCCGTGACGAGGTGGGTCCGACCTTCGACAGCGTCTTCGTGCTGCGGGACGAGAAGCGGGGCTTGGTGCCACGACTGCTCACTTATCCGGGATTCAGCACCTTCTTCCTCAAGCAGGACGCTTCTCTTATCGACTTGACCGCGACCGATGCCTGGGTACTGGGTCAGCGCAAGAACACTCGACTGAGTGAGGCTGATCGGCGGGAGATCACCCGTCAGGTCAACGATCGCTATGTCACCAATTATGTGGGCCAGTGGCAGAACCTGCTGACCAATCTGGATGTGCAACCCCTGCAAAACCCGCAGCAGGCCCTGGATGTGCTGGCGGCGATCACGGGCAACGATCAGCCGTTCCAGCGGGTCATCTCGACCCTGGACGACAACACACGCATCCGCCAGCTGTCGGACAAGGAGGGGGATCCTGCCCAGGCCATCTCGGCCCGGATCGGCCGTCCTTTCCTGGCCACCAATGCCGTGCTGAGCGGCCGTGGCGAGCAGGGACCGCTCATCTCCGAGGTGACCCAGAAGATCACCGACTTGCAGCACTATCTTGATCTGATCGTCAATGCCACGGATCCGGGCCAGGCGGCGCTCAAGGCGGTGCAGATGCGCCTGACCAACAAGTACGCCGATCCTGTGTTCGCCCTGCAGCAGTACGCCAGCGGCCTGCCGATGCCCCTGGATCGCTGGGTGAGCCAGCTGGCCGAGGAGAGTTCCCGCCTGGTGGTGGACCTGGCCATGTCCTCCCTCAATCAGGAGTGGCAAGACCGGGTGGTGACCCCTTTCAACACCGAGTTGGCGGGCCGTTATCCGTTTGATCCAGTCTTCGAACAAGGACGTGCCCCTCTCCGAGATGGAGCGCTTCTTTGCGCCGGGCGGCACCTGCTGGACAGCTTCTATCAGGTCAACCTCAAACCCATGGTGGAGAGCGGCCTGATGGAAGGGGAGTTCAGCTCGCCCATCCAGGCCGAGCTGGTCAAGCAGCTGGACCGTGCTGCCCGCATCCGCCAGCATTCTTCTTCAGCCAGCAGGGCAACCTGGGAGGTGCAGTTCGCCCTCGAGCCCATCGAGCTCACCGCCAACAAGCGGCGCAGCGCCGAACCTGGACGGCCAGCTGCTGGAATACGCCCATGGCCGTCGTACCAAGATCCCGTTGGTGTGGCCCAACACCATGCGCGACGGAGCCGAGAGCAAGATAACCCTGGTGCCGGCCGCCCGCGAGCGCTCACCGCGCAGCGAAGGCTTCGTCGGCCCCTGGGCCATGTTCCGCCTGATGGACAAGGGGGAGCTGACCCAGGTCAATGACGCTACCTTCGATGTGCGCTTCCCGGTGGATCAGGGGGCCATGACCTATCGCGTCTACACCGACAGCGCGCAAAACCCCTTCACCGGCGGCCTGTTCAGCCAGTTCAGACTGCCCGAATCCCTCGATTCATTCGTGTCGGGGGCACGCTGTGCCCCCTTCCTGCGTTGGAAGTTCATATGTCACAGAATCAACAAGGTCAGCAGGCCCTGAAAGTGGGGCGCGACCCCAGGACGTTGCCGGAGGTACGAGGCGCTGCGGGCCGAGATCAACAAGCTCAGCCACGCTTCCGCGCCCGAGGTGGACTGGCAGCGGATCCATCAGCTCGCCAGCCTTATCTTCGAGAAACACGGGGTGGATCTGCAGACCGCCATCTATTTCACCCTGGCCCGTTCGCGCCTGCAGGGGCTCAGCGGTTTTACCGAAGGGTGCGAGTTTCTCGCCAACCTCATCGTCACCCAGTGGAGAGCTTCTGGCCGCCGGTTCATCAGGAGCGGGCCCGCATCGAGATGCTCGACTGGTTCATCGCCCGCATCAGCGACGTCATTCGCCAGTACCAGATCAGCCACGAGGACAAGCGGCTCATCTATCGCTGCGAGCGGGCGCTGCAGCTCATCAGCGAGAAGCTGCACAACGCGGATCTGAGCCGCATTCCCCGGGTCGAGAATCTGGTGCACTTCATCGAGGGGTATACCCACCTGTTCGATGAGACCGAGATCGTCATCGTCTCCGACGAGCCGGGCCTCAAGGAGGATTTGCAGATCCCCGCCCATGGTGTTCTTCAAGTCCGATATGGAGAGTGAGCACGGCAGCACGGTTTCGGCATCGACCCCGCACCTGCCCCAGGGCAGCATTCTGGTGGGGCGCGAGAAGGGGCAGGTCAAGCCCACCGTGCTCAAGATAGAGCAACACCGCCGGCAGCGTCCCGCTGGTTCTGGTTTGGCTGCGGGCTGCTCAGCTGCGCCCTGCCGGTGATGGGCTGGCTCGGCTGGCAGCAACATCAGCAGGAGAAAACCGTGGCGGCCCAGCGTCTGGCGCAGCCGGCCGCCGACGTTGCCCGCAGCCCTCAGCTATGACGACATTCGCCAGGCGCGCATCGTGCTGGGGGAGCAGACCCTGCAGAACATGGAGAGCGATTCGGCGGCCCGTTACCAGAACCAGTTGACCCGGCTCGAGCAGACGTCGCCGCTCTACTGGTATCGCTACGGCGAGGGGCTGCGCAACTCGCTCTCGATGCTGATCTCGACTCGCTGGCGGTCAAGGCGCTGGACAAGCAGTGGCAGGCGCAGCTTGGCGGTCAGCAGGGGGATGTCATCAGCGTGCCCACCTACCTGGATGCCCGCGCCGGGGTGGATGCCCTGCTCGATCACGCTGCTTGAGCTGGAGCGTCAGCGCAAAACGGTGACCATCTCCTATCTCAAGTCTCGACTCTACGAGATCCAGAAAGATCTGCTGGTCGAGGTGCCGCTGGAAGCCCGGTTGAGCGATGTAGAGGGGGAGGGAGGACAGGTGCCTCCGGCTCAGCTCAAGAGCATGGAAGACGAGCTCAAGTCGCTGACAGTGCGCCTCTATCAGCTGCAGCAGTTGGCCCAGCGCCAGGATGATGGCGTCCTGCCACCCGGTTGAATATCAGGCGATGCCGGGCTCTGCCTGGTGCCGCCATGCAAGGAGAATCATATGTGCCCCACTATTGCACTGCTCGGAGATCTTGGTACCGACCATGATGGTTTCGTGCCATCGCCCATCATCGCGGCCAGTCCCAATGTGCTGCTAGACGGCAAACCGGTAGCACGCCAGGGGGATCCCCTGGCGCCCCACGACAAACCCAACAATCCTCCTCATCCGCGCAGTATCTCCGGCGGGGTTGGCTCAGTGTTGGTCAATGGCAAGCCCATCGCAGTTACCGGCACGGCCATTGGCTGTGGCGGTGTGGTGATTGGCAGCGGCACTGGTCAGGCAGGATAAGGAGACGTCCATGGCAGACAACACAGGATTACAGTTCACCGTCAAGGTAGGGGCCTTGCCCGAATCCACCTTCGCCCTGGTCGAGTTCAACCTCGATGAGCGCCTGAGTCGCCCCTTCAGCCTGCGGCTCGATCTGGCCAGCCATCAGGCCGATGTTGCCTTCGCCGACGTGCTCGACCAGGCCTGCGAGCTGCTGGTCTGGTACAACGGTGAGCTGCAGCGCCGGATCAGCGGTGTGGTCAGCGACGCGGCCCAGGGAGACAGCGGCTTTCGTCGCACTCGCTACCAGATGGAGGTGAGGCCCGCCCTCTGGCGCCTTGGCCTTCGCCGCAACGCCCGCATCTTCCAGGCCCAGAAGCCCGAAGAGATCATCAGCATATTGCTGCAGGAGGCGGGCATTACCGACTACGCCTTCGCCCTCAAAAATGACCATGGCCAA
>NZ_JBPQCY010000003.1:0-52500 GCF_051376105.1 Aeromonas molluscorum
CCAACGACCATCTCACCGTCGATGGCGAGAAGCGGGACCAGATCAAGGGGGATTATTCTCTCACCGTGGATGCCTCCATGCATCAGAAGCTGGGGCAATCCCTGCTGGTGGAAGCGGGCAGCGAGGTGCATATCAAGGTCGGCGACAAGCTGGTGCTGGAGGCGGGCTCGGAAATCACCCTCAAGGGAGGCGGCAGCTTCATCAAGGTGGATCCCAGCGCCGTCACCCTCTCAGGCCCAGGCATCAAGCTCAACGCTGGCGGCAGTCCCGGATCAGGTTCTGGCTGGGCGGGCAAGGCCCCCATGCCGCCCAAACCGGTTGCCGCTGTTCCCGCACCTGCGGAAGCCGAATTTGCGCCCCCGCCTCCCAGTCAGCTTGGCATGGAAGCCCTGCTCAAGGAGCAGGAGCTGGTTCCACCTAAGCCCAAGGCTTTCTTCTTGTTTTCTGAATAGTGGAGCTCGCCCCCATGAAATACGCATTTCCCATACTGACCCAAGACGGCAAGGAGTTTGCCGATAGCAAGGCGCTCAATGGTCTGCTCAAGGGTGAATCGGGTGGTCACTATCTGCTGGGGGGCCACAGCAAATGGCATGGCGGCATTCACATCAGTGAACAGACGGCGCCCTGGTGCAAGGACAAACATCCGGTACGCTGCATCGCCGATGGCAAGGTCGTCGCCTTTCGCATGATGCCGGACTACCTCAGCTCTACTTTCCAGGGGCAGAAGCTCAAGTTTTCCAACTGTTTCTGTCTGGTCCAGCACGCCTATTGTGAAACCAACCCTGATACAAAGGAGAAAAATGAATTTACGTTTTACTCCCTCTATATGCATCTGTTGCCCTGGGATCATTATCAAAAAAGGGACAAGCTGGTGCTCAAAACAGGACGCAATGTCCGCAACTCAGTCCCTCACCTGCATCCAACCACGGAACAAGCTGCGTCTGACAAACTGCTGCCCGCCCTGACCCTGCCCGCAGGTACAGAATTCGATCGGGTGGCGGGAGTCCCTCTCAAGCGGGGCTCCCTGGGCAAGACGGATTACGACTTTGTCCTGGTCAAGGTACTGAGCTCGGGCAAGCAGAGCGACGGAGTATTGGCCACTCAAGGATGCGAAGTCTGGCTCGCCATGGAGGAGGCGGCGGTAACGACCATAATGCCCAAGCTACCCAACTGGCTCTATGACCAGGTTGCAGCAGAGCTGACGCAGGCCATGGCCGGACGCGCCGACCCGGTGCCGGGGGAAACGGGCCAGCTTCCCAAAGCCGGAGCACATAGCATCTCCCTGCCTGCCGGCACCCGGATTACGTTTGACGCTCACCGTCTCGAGTTTCAACTCATAGGCGGTCAGCCACGCAAGATGGCGCGCTGTACCTTCGAGATGCCAGTCCAAGAGGGCCTGGCGGGGCAATGCGGTCAGGCCTGGGTCTGCGTCGAGGATACATTTATCAAGGTCCTCAACCAGTCGGCCAGCAACTTGGGGAAACTCTATCCACTGCCGAGTCCGGTGCCCATCGCAGCTGGCGATACCATTGGCTATCTGGGGCTAGTCGAAACCCCGACCAGTCTGGTGGAAAGAGACGCGAAAAAGAGCATTCATCAGGTTCATCTGGAAGTCTTCAGTCAGGATACCAGGCTGGCCGAGGTGCTCGCCAACAAGGCCCAGACCAAAGGTGGCGCCAGTTATGCCAAGGTACCCGCAGGCCTGCCACTGGCGAGAAAAGACAATGCCAGCTTCACTCCGACCGAGACCCTGAGTCAGGAAGTTCTGCTCGACTCCCCCAAGCAAGCAAAAGATAATGCCGATATCGACTGGATAGAGGTGACGACAGGGCTATTCGTGCAACAGAGCAAGGTGGATATGCTGAGTCAGCATGACTGGCTCAAGATTGGCTTTCAGCAGGTTGATGGCAGCGGATCGGACGGTCATCTTGCACCTGAAGCCCCCTCCCCTTTTTTCCTGAAACTGGCAAAGACGATTGATCCCAAGCGCGAGGGAGAATTGACCAGCGCCGATGTCCATAAGATCCTGCAAGACAAGGCCAAGGCGGAGACTATCCGGAAGCTGATCGTCAAACATCCGAGCGAGTGGTACGAGACATCAACCTCGCCCAGCTACCAGTGGCTGGAGAAAATGATGGCGGAAGTCGGTCTGCCGGAATTCAATAAGCTGGTCGAACACGAAAAACAGCGTATCGACAGTCTGGAGTGGATGCAGAGTGCCAAAGAATTAAAGTTGGGCCCGGATCTGTGGCATTTTTCTCCGTTGTCTATTATCCAAAAAAGTGAAAATAAAGCTGAGATAATAACTCTCGAAATGCTACTAGCAGCTAACCTTCAAAAAAATGAAGGGCATTGCCGAGAAATACTTTTATATATGAACAAGTATGCATATGCATATGGCCTAGATGATAGAAAAGCAATCGCCCATTTTTTGTCACAGATAGGGCATGAAAGCCAATTCCTAGCTGTTGATGAGGATCTAAATTACTCAGCACCGAGAATGAGGCAGATTTTTGGTTGTATAAAAGGGCCGAAGGAATATAACAAGTTACAAGATGATTGCAATTTGGGTCGATTACGAGAAAAGCTTTGGACTGAAGAAAGTACTTATGCAAGAAATGCTAAATCGCTTGGTAGTTATGTGTATGCCAATAGGAATGGCAATGGTAGTGAAGCGTCAGGAGATGGATATAAGTACAGAGGGAGAGGGTTAATACAGATAACGGGGAAAGTTCAATATGAACTATTCACAAAAACGCATAATGAAAAAGTACCTTCTGATATTAAAAATTTCTTAGAAAATCCTGACGATGTCGCAACAAATTTATCTTATGCTGTTGAATCAGCCTTTTTCTATTGGTTTACCAAACAAAATTTACATGCCAAAGCCAAAACAGGCAATGTGATGGATATAACAAGAATCGTAAATGGTGGTGATAATGGTTATGCAGATCGAGCTCTTAGATATAGTAAAGTTTCTGAAGTCATGGGCATCAGTTGAACTACGGAGTAAGCAATGAGATATCTTTCAATTTTATTTTTTATATCATTCTTTGCCAATTCGGCTCAAGAAACCATCGCTCAAGGCCCATTTAAGGTTCCCGGGGATGACAACTATGTCACCATTAAATATTCTAGTGATGATAGCAATTGTCCTCTAACCTTATCAATAGATAAGGTAAACACTGAATCAGTCGTTGACAAATATTGTCAAGAAGGCGCACGACCTCAGATTGAATCAGTATTTTTTTCTAAGAGAGAACACAAACCTCAAGTTTTAATACTTGTCTCTTGGTTTAATAACCACAGGGCGGAAAACTTAATGGCAACATACTACAAGGTTTATTCATACATCAAGACTGGTCAGATATTTGAGAAGGATTCCAAGATTGACTCCGATATTAATCTAAGCGGTTTTGATGGCTTGGTTGATGGAGAGAATGTCACATTTAAATATAAAAATGCAGCTGAGATAAAGAGATATTTGTTAGAGAAGCAACAGTGAACTGATTCGGTGTGTACAGATCTAGTTATCACCCGATTGCTTTTCTCGCCCCCTCCCCCCACATCGTAGCGCCACGCTGACTAAGGGTTGTGTGACGGTTCCCCGCACCGTCACGTGCCATCTCTCCGCTGACGGGTAGCAGCCAAATGATTTTCCCCTAATCTGACACCAGCCTTTATCATTGACCCATCCGCCATAGCCCATGGTGGATGGGTCCCCGTCGGCAAACGCCGCCCTGAGATGAGAATTACCGCCTATGAAGTCATTTATCCGGCAAGAGATTGCCCTGCCCGCTGGCCTGCTCACCCTGGTTTTCTTCAAGACAATGGGGGCGGATCTGCTTAGTGAAACGACCCCCCTTTCACTCTATCTGCCTGTCTCGCTAGCACTGCTCGCCATCGTTACCTGGGCCATCTTCTCGGTCGTGCGTCACTCCGATGCTCTCGCCATCAAGCTGGGTGAACCTTTCGGCACCCTGATCCTGACCCTGTCGGTCATCTCCCTGGAAGTGGTGATGATATCCTCCGTGATGTTGACCGGCGACCCCAACCCCACCATGGCTCGCGATACCATGTTTGCCGTGGTGATGCTGGTGACCAACGGCCTGGTGGGCTTCACCCTGCTGTTTGGCGGTTGGCGTTATCACACTCAGAATTTCAATCTGGATGGGGTGAAATCCTATCTGGTTGCCATCATACCGCTGGCGCTGCTCTGTCTGGTGCTGCCCAACTTCACCCGGGGCGGAACCCTGGGCAGCATGTCCAGCGCCATGTCCTGGATGCTGATCATCATCTCCATCCTGCTCTACGGCGTCTTCCTCTTGATCCAGACCCGCAGCCATAGCCATTTCTTCGTCGACAGCGACCACGAGGATCATGAGGAGCACCACGGTATACTGCGCAGCAACGTCTATCACACCCTGCTGCTGCTCGCCTACCTGGTGGTGGTGATCCTGCTGGCCAAGACGCTGGCCATCCCTATCAACTATGGGGTCCATGTGATGGAGGCCCCGGCGGCGCTGGGCGGCTTTATCGTGGCCTGTATCGTGCTCGCGCCAGAGGCGGTCGGCGCCATCAAGGCCGCCTTCAATAACCAGTTGCAACGTGCCATGAATCTCTATTTTGGCTCTGTGCTGGCCACCATAGCCCTGACGGTCCCCTCTGTGCTGTTTATTGGCTCACTGATGGGGCAGGAGGTGCGCCTCGGACTCGACGCCGCCAACATGGTGCTGCTCGCCACCACGCTCATGGTGTGCAAGGTGACCTTCAGCAGCGGCCGCACCAATGTGTTGCACGGCGCCACCCATCTGGTGCTGTTCGTGGTCTACCTGTTCCTGATGTTCGAGCCCTCATGATGAACGCCCTTTCGCACAGATAGAAAAAGAGCGCCTGGTGGCGCTCTTTTTAATGGACGTTCTTTTGCAGAGAGTGGCTTACAAGCTCGGCAAGACACCAGCCGGGATCAGATCGTTGTAGCTGGCGGCGCCCAGCAGGGCGGCGGCGGCTTCGATGTCCGGCGAGAAGTATCTGTCCTTGTCGTAGAAGCTGACTTGGCTGCGCAGACGTCCCTTGGCCAGCTCGATGAGCTCGGTGCTGCGCAGGGGGGCACGAAAATCCAACCCCTGGGCCGCGGCCAGCAGCTCGACCGCCAGTATGCCACGGGTATTCTCCGCCATGTCCGCCAGGCGGCGGGCGGCGAAGGTTGCCATGGAGACGTGATCCTCCTGGTTGGCGGAGGTGGGCAGGCTGTCCACCGAAGCCGGGTGAGCCAGGCTCTTGTTCTCGGAGGCGAGCGCCGCCGAGGTGACTTGGGCAATCATGAAGCCGGAGTTGACACCGCCGTTGTTGACCAGAAAGGCGGGCAGACCCGACATCCGTGAGTCGATCAGCAGCGCCATGCGTCGCTCGGACAGAGATCCTATCTCGGCGATGGCCAGCGCCAGGTTGTCGGCCGCGAAGGCCACGGGTTCTGCATGGAAGTTGCCACCGGAGAGGATCTCCTCATCCTCGGCGAACACCAGCGGGTTGTCGGAGACCGCATTGGCCTCGCACACCAGCACCTCGGCGGCCTGACGGATCTGGGTCAGGCAGGCACCCATCACCTGGGGCTGACAGCGCAGGGAGTAGGGATCCTGCACCTTCTCGCAGTTGTGATGGGACATGCCGATCTCGCTGCCATCCACCAGCAGCTGGCGATAACAGCTGGCTGCATCTATCTGGCCGCGCTGACCGCGCACCGCATGGATGCGGGCATCAAACGGACGACGACTGCCCAGCGCCGCTTCTACGCTCATGGCGCCTATGGTGATGGCACCGGCGAACAAGTCCTCCGCATGGAACAGTCCCTCCAGCGCGAAGGCCGTGCTGGCCTGGGTGCCGTTGAGCAGGGCCAGCCCCTCTTTCGGTGCCAGGGAGATCGGCTCCAGGCCCGCAATCTTGAGCGCCGTGGCGGCGTCGATCAGCTCACCCTTGTGACGGGCCTTGCCCTCCCCGATGAGCAGGCAGCTCATGTGGGCCAGGGGCGCCAGATCGCCGGAGGCACCGACGGAGCCCTTCTTCGGCACCACCGGATAGACTTCGGCATTGATCAGCGTGATCAGGGCATTGAGCACCTCCAGCCGAATGCCGGAGAAGCCACGGGCCAGGGAGTTCACCTTGAGCACCATCATCAGCCGCACGGTGGCGTCATCCATGTAGGTGCCGATACCGGCTGCATGGGAGAGCACGATGGAGCGTTGCAGCTCGTCGAGCTGCTCCACCGGAATGCGGGTGTTGGCGAGCAGGCCGAAGCCGGTGTTAATGCCGTAGACGACGCGGTTTTGCTCTATCACCCGAGTCACCACTTCGGCAGAAGCACGAATGCCAGGAATGGCACTCTCAGCCAACGAGAGGCGCACCGGCTCACGGCTGACACGACGCAGGGTGGCGAGATCCAGTTCGCCCGGTTTCACAGTCAATGCAAACATCTTATTTAGCCTCACCAGTGTGGGAACCCTGCGACTCGAGCATGGGCAGATCCAGTTTCGCCTCTTGAGCGCAATCAATGGCAATCTCGTAGCCGGCATCGGCGTGACGCATCACCCCGGTGGCCGGGTCGTTGCGCAGCACGCGGCCAACCCGCTTGGCTGCATCATCGGTACCGTCACAGACGATCACCACACCGGAGTGTTGGGAGAAGCCCATGCCTACGCCACCACCGTGGTGCAGGGAGACCCAGGTCGCGCCACCGGCGGTGTTGAGCAGGGCGTTGAGCAGCGGCCAGTCGGAGACGGCATCGGAGCCATCCATCATGGACTCGGTTTCGCGGTTGGGGCTCGCCACCGAGCCGGAGTCCAGATGGTCGCGGCCAATCACGATCGGCGCCTTCAGCTCGCCATTTTTCACCATCTCGTTGAAAGCCAGGCCCAGGCGTACCCGATCCTTGACCCCGACCCAGCAGATCCGCGCCGGCAAGCCCTGGAAGGCGATGCGCTCGCGGGCCATGTCGAGCCAGTTGTGCAGGTGAGCATCGTCCGGGATCAACTCTTTGACCTTTTGATCCGTCTTGTAGATGTCTTCCGGATCCCCGGACAGCGCCACCCAGCGGAAGGGGCCTATGCCCTGGCAGAACAGCGGGCGAATGTAGGCCGGCACGAAACCGGGGAAGTCGAAGGCGCTCGATACCCCCTCATCCAGCGCCACCTGGCGGATGTTGTTGCCATAATCGAGGGTGGCTGCGCCACGGGATTGCAGGGTCAACATGGCTTCCACCTGACGGGCCATGGAGTGGCGGGCCGCCAGGTTCACTTCCTCGGGCGCGGATTTTTGCAGCTCGCGCCACTTAGCCAAGCTCCAGCCCTGGGGCAGGTAGCCGTGAACAGGGTCATGGGCAGAAGTCTGGTCGGTCACCACGTCCGGGGTGATGCCACGGGCCACCAGCTCGGCGAAGACGTCGGCGGCATTGCCGAGCAGACCGATGGAGACGGCGCTGCCGCTGCGTTTTGCTTCCTCGACCATGGCCAGCGCCTCGTCCAGGCTATGGGCCTTCTTGTCGACATAGCGGGTTTTCAAGCGGAAATCGATGCGGGTCTCGTCGCACTCGACGGCGATCATGGAGAAACCGGCCATGGTGGCGGCCAGGGGCTGGGCGCCGCCCATGCCGCCCAGACCACCGGTCAGGATCCAGCGCCCTTTCGGTTCGCCGTTGAAGTGCTGATTGGCCACCGCGAAGAAGGTCTCATAGGTGCCCTGCACTATCCCCTGGGTACCTATGTAGATCCAGGAGCCGGCGGTCATCTGGCCGTACATCATGAGCCCCTTCTTATCGAGCTCGTTGAAGTGTTCCCAATTTGCCCAGTGCGGCACCAGATTGGAGTTGGCGATCAGCACCCGAGGCGCGTCCTTGTGGGTCTGGAACACCCCGACCGGCTTGCCGGATTGCACCAGCAGAGTTTGATCTTCCTCGAGCCGGGTCAGTACTTCGACAATCTTGTCGTAGCACGCCCAGTTGCGGGCGGCGCGACCGATGCCGCCGTACACCACCAGGGACTGGGGATGCTCGGCCACTTCCGGATCCAGGTTGTTCATCAGCATCCGCAGCGGCGCTTCAGTCAGCCAGCTCTTGGCGGTCAACTGAGTGCCACGGGCGGCGCGGATGACCCGGCTCGGGTCATGACGGGGATCCTGTTCCTGTTTCTGCTGCTCAGACATTTGACTCTCCTTGTTCACTATGGGCTCGGCCCGCTTACTTGATGAGTTGATGGACGAGACGGGCGGCCACGCGGGCACTGAGGCCGTCCCGATCCAGGCTCGGGTTCAGTTCAGCCAGATCGGCGAGACGCAGCTTGCCACTGGCGCGGATCTCGGCAATCAGGGGTTCAATCAGACTCAGGGCCACCCCATGGGCGGCCGGGGCACTGACCCCGGGCATCTGGCCTGCGGGCAGCACGTCGAGATCAATGGTGAGGTAGAGGTGATCCACCTCGGCGATAAAGGCGTTCAGACCCCGCATCAGGCTCGGTAGCTCGCGCTCCGTCATCTCTTCGTCCTTGACGATCCAGACATTCAAATCGTCGGCGCGGGCGAACAACGCCTGGGTGTTGGCCGTTTCGGCCACCCCCAGGCAGGCATAGCGAAATGCCGTGCCCTGGATCTGGCACTGTTCGGCAATCTGGAAGAAAGGGGTCCCCGAGCTCGCCCGGGGCGCCTTGCGCCGCAAGTCCAGGTGCGCATCGAAATTGATGATGCCGACGCGGCCACGGCCAGCCAGATGACGATTGAGGCCGCTCCAGCTGCCGAACGCCACCTCGTGCCCTCCTCCCAATACCAGCGGGAACTGGCCGTCGGCCAGCAAAGCGGCAACCCGTTCGGCCAGCTGGTCATGGGCCGCCTCGAGATCGCCATCCAGGCAATCGACATCACCTGCATCCCAGGCCGGGCGCTGGCCATGCCAGGCGGTATTGGCCAGGGCCTTGCGGATCTGCAGGGGGCCCTCGGCGGCGCCGACGCGGCCCTTGTTGCGGCGCACCCCTTCGTCGCAGGCAAAACCGAGCAGGGCTACGCCCTTGGCCACTCCTGGTTGCCAGGGTTGGACCCGGTCGTGCCAACGCAGGGCCAGCTCGCCATCTTCCGGATCCTGGCGGCCTTGCCAGACACTCATATCAACCATGGATAGTCTCCTCACCATTGACCACGCGGCAGACCGGCTGCTCGACACCGACCAGATAGCTGAGCTCGGCCGGATGGGCACAGCTCCATACCACGAAGTCCGCCAGCATGCCGACCCGCAGTTGACCGAGTCGCTCCTGCTCTCCCAAGGCGTGGGCGGCATGACGGGTCACCCCGGCCAGGGCTTCGGGCGGGGTCAGGCCAAACAGGGTGCAAGCCATGTTCATGGCCATCCGCAGGGAAACGATGGGGGCCGTGCCCGGGTTGATGTCGGAGGAGACCGCCATGGGCACATGGGCGCGGCGCAACGCATCGACCGGTGGCAACTTGGTCTCCTTGAGGAAATAAAAAGCAGTGGGCAGCAGGGTGGCTACCACGCCACGGTGGGCCAGGGCATGAATGCCGTCGGCATCCAGATATTCGAGATGATCCACCGACAGGGCGCCGAAGTTGGCGGCGAGGGTGCTGCCCCCCAGGTTGGAGAGCTGATCCATGTGCCCCTTCACCGGCAGACCATACTGGGCGGCGGCGAGATAGACCTGCTCGGTCTGGGCCAGGGAAAAGCCGATGTGTTCGCAGAAGACATCCACCGCATCGGCCAGTCCGGCCTCGGCTGCGGCCGGAATGATCTCCTGGCAGATGGTCTCGACCCAGGAGTCAGGATCATCCTTGCATTCGGGGGGTACGGCATGGGCGGCCAGGAGTGTGGTCTTGACCCGGATAGGCAGAGACTGACCGAGGCGACGGGCGACCCGCAGCATCTTGAGTTCATCAGCCAGGGTCAGGCCATAACCGGACTTTATCTCGACGGTGGTCACCCCTTCACGCATCAGCGCCTTCACCCGTGGCAGGGCGAGATCGTAGAGCTGATCCTCGCTGGCGGCCCGGGTCGCCTTGACGGTGGAGAGTATGCCGCCGCCACGCTTGGCGATCTCGGCATAGGGTACCCCTTTGAGGCGCTGCTCGAACTCTTCGGCTCGGCTGCCGGCGAACACAAGGTGGGTATGGCAATCGATAAGACCCGGGGTCACCAGCTTGCCCTTCATGTCCTGCCAGTGGGCAGGGACGCTGCCCTTGAGTTCATGCATGGGTACCAGCGCCTGGATGACACCATCCCGTACACCGATGGCATGAGGTTCCAGCAGGCCATAATCGACCAGATCGGGCCGCATGGTGGCTGGCAATACGTTGAGCCAGACCCGCTCGCAGTTCAACAGTTCCTTGTTCATATCGACCCCATAAATGTATATACAATACGTTATAGCCGATCTCTAACCAAAAATACAGCGACGAGATCACATCTTGGTAACAGTGGATTTACTTGAGTATAGCCATGAAAAAACCCACCGAAGGGTGGGCTGATGTCACACAAATATGTATATACAATTAAATCAGGCAAGCCAACCCATGGCGATGGCCAGATGGCCAACCCCCCCGGCCAGCAACAGACCAAGCAAGGTTCGGATCAGCCAGATCGCCAGCAACTGGCCCACCCCGAGCGGGATCTTGGTGGCGAGGATGCAGGGGATGGAGGCGGACAGAAAGAGCACGGAGCTGACCGACACCACCGCCGCCACGAATCGCACCAGCAGATCCGCATCCTTGAGCAGGATGGCGGGCAGGAACATCTCCGCCAGCCCAGCCGCCAGGGATCGCGCCGCCACCATAGGCTCATTCATGTCGAGCAGCCAGGTGATGGGCAGGAAGATCCAGCCAATCACATCAAACAGCGGCGTGTGCTGCGCCAGCAACAGCCCCATCAGGCCGACCGAGAGAATGGAGGGCACCACGGCCGCCGCCATCTGTACACCATCGCGCAGATTGTCCAGCAACTGCCGCCAGGTGGCCGGTGCCTGCCGGGACTGGTTCAGACCCGCGGCGATGGCAGCCTGCCAGCGGTTCATGCCGATGGGCAGGGGATCGTCCTGGCTGCCTTCATCATCGAGGCGCGAGATGGGGGGAATGCGGGCCGTGATGGCAGTGATCAGGAAGGTGATGACCAGGGTCGACCAGAAATAGAAATTCCAGTAAGGCATCAGGTTGAGGGTCTTGGCGACGATGATCATGAAGGCCGCCGACACCGTCGAGAAGCCGGTCGCTATGATGGCGGCTTCGCGCAGGCTGTACTTGCCCGCCAGATAGACCCGGTTGGTGATGAGCAGGCCGACAGAGTAGCTACCCACGAAGGAAGCGACCGCATCGATGGCGGAATGACCGGGAGTGCGCCAGAGGGGGCGCATGATGGGCTGCATCAGCACACCAATCAGCTCCAGCAGGCCGAAACCGAGCAGGAAGGTGAGCGCCAGGGCGCCGATGGGTACGATCAGCCCGACTGTCATCGCCAGCTTGTCGAACAGGAAGGGCAGACGATCCGGGGTCATCAACCAGGCCGGGCCCACGCCGGTCAGATAGACAACCGCCAGCCCCAATCCAAGCAGCTTGAAGATGGTCAGCACCTTGTCGATGGGACGAGCGCGCCAACGACCGTCAATCAGCGGAGCACAGGCGCCGTAGAGGATGAGCGCCATCACCAGACTGACCGCCAGGGTGCGCTGCGCCACTAGCTGACTCGCCAAATGATCCACCAATATGGTGCTCTTGCCGCCCAGTTCGAAGGGCACGAAGAAGCTGCCAATGCCGATGATAGCGGTGATGATCAGCTTGAGGGCCGCACTGGCCCCCGTGCTGGGTGCCATGACCTGTTCCCTTTCCATCTTGTCTCTCCCTGTTGTCTTGACTCAGTGTTGACTCACGCTGGTGGTCGCCTGCGTGGACGACCTTAAATGTATATACATATTTACACCAGTTAGTCGAGAAGGACAAAACAAAAAATTAACAGGGTTGAAACATTGGGATCCCCGTTGGATCCCGACAAGATCCTCAGTCCGGAAACAACAAAGGCCCACCAGGGGCCTTTGTTGTTTCGTATTTAGCTCAAGCCATACGGGTCTGGGATCTCAGCTTGTAACGGGATCCCGGTGACAGCAGCCGGGCGTAGGAGACCAGCGCCCCTTCCGACCAGGTACGTCTATGGAGCAGCAGACAGGGAATATCGACCCGGATCTGCAAAAGCCCCGCCTCCCCCGCACTCGGCAACACCGCCTCGACCACATGTTCCATCTCGGAGAGGGGGCACACTTCCATCAGGTAACGGTTCGGAGTCTGGCGGGTGAAGTCCTGCTCGCCGTAGCCGGGCAGCTGCCTAGCATCGACGAAACGCTCTTCAAGCTGTAGCGGTTCCCCATCGGCCTGATGGACGATCAGGCTGTGGAAGATGGGGGCTCCGACTCGCAGGCCAAGTTGCACTGCCACCTTCTCATCGGCGGCCTGCCGTTCAAGGCGGATCACCCTGGCACTGTAGTCGGCGCCCTGCTCCGCTATCTCCTCCGCGATATTGCGAATGGCAAGCAGGGTCGACTCGGTCCGCCTGTCCGCCACGAAGCTGCCGGAGCCTGCGGTGCGGTTGAGCCAGCCATCGGCCACCAGTTCGCGCAGCGCCTTGTTGACCGTCATCCTGCTCACCCCGAACTGTTCGCACAAGGCAGCCTCGGTCGGGATCCTGTCCCCCGCCTCATAGTGCCGTGAGCGAATGCCGTCGAGAATGTGCTGCTTGATCTGCAGATAGAGGGCGGGAGCCAAGGGCGCGTCCTCAGCTGCGGGGATGGGGCGGACGCTTGTCCGGCCAAGCGCGATAGACATCGGGGATCTGATCCGGCCCGCTGATGCAGAGATCGAGATCGTGCAGCAGACCATCCTTGATACCGTAGATCCAGCCGTGCACCGCCAGCTCCTGCCCCTTGCGCCAGGCGTTCTGGATAATGGTGGTGTAGCAGACGTTGGCGACCTGCTCGGCCACGTTCAGCTCGCACAGGTAGTCGAACCGCTCATGCTCATCCTCGATGGCCTCGAGCT
The DNA here is from genome assembly GCF_051376105.1 of Aeromonas molluscorum. Taxonomy (NCBI): domain Bacteria; kingdom Pseudomonadati; phylum Pseudomonadota; class Gammaproteobacteria; order Aeromonadales; family Aeromonadaceae; genus Aeromonas; species Aeromonas molluscorum. Next base: position 13,063 of record NZ_JBPQCY010000003.1, read on the forward strand.
CTTCGCCGTACTTGAAGTAGACGTCTTTGATGTTGCGCAGCCAGTTGTCGATGAGCCCCAGCTCCTGGTTCTGCATCGCCGCCTTGACGCCACCGCAGCCATAGTGGCCGCAGATGATGATGTGCTTCACCTTGAGCACCTCGACCGCATATTGCAGCACCGAGAGGCAGTTGAAGTCGGTGTGCACCACCAGGTTGGCGACGTTGCGGTGGACGAAGACGTCTCCCGGCAGCAGTCCCATCAGCTGGTTGGCGGGTACCCGGCTGTCGGAGCAACCGATCCAGAGGTATTCGGGGGCCTGCTGGGCGGAGAGGGTAGCGAAGAAATTCGGATCCTCGGCCTTGATCCGCTCCGCCCACTCGCGGTTGTTGGTAAACAGGTCGTTCAACAGTTTCACTATCTGCTCTCCCTACTGTGGCAGTGGCGGCAACATAACATACACAAGGGTAACCAAGGCAAGGCCGACCAGATGCTCTCGAAACAAAAACAGGGCCATCAGGCCCTGTTTTGTCGATGCAGCATCACGCCACCATGGCATCTTTCAGCTTCTTGAGAGCATTCTTCTCAAGTTGGCGGATCCGCTCGGCGGACACGCCATAGCTGTCGGCCAGCTCCTGCAGCGTGGTCTTGTTGTCATCATCCAGCCAGCGAGCGCGAATGATGTGCTGGCTACGCTCATCCAGGGTCGCCATGGCCGCACTGAGACGACGGGTGGCGTGTTTGTCCCAGTTGTCGTTCTCTATGGTCGCGGCCAAGTCGGAGGACTTGTCTTCCAGATAGTGGACGGGAGCGAAGCCAGCTTCGTCATCCTCGTCACCGACCAGGTCAAACGCCTGATCGTAGTTGCTCATCCGTGCTTCCATCTCGGTCACATCGCTGACCGAAACACCAAGCTCATCGGCCACGACCCGTGCCTCATCATGGCTGAACCAGCCCAGACGCTTCTTGGATTTGCGCAGGTTGAAGAACAGCTTGCGCTGGGCCTTGGTGGTTGCCACCTTGACCATGCGCCAGTTACGCAGCACGTATTCGTGAATTTCGGCCTTGATCCAATGCACGGCGAAAGAGACCAGACGCACGCCGACGCTGGGGTCGAAGCGCTTGACCGCCTTCATCAGACCAATGTTGCCTTCCTGTACTAGGTCAGCCTGAGGCAGACCGTAGCCGGCATAACTCTTGGCAACGTGAACAACAAAGCGCAGATGCGACATGACCAGCTGACGGGCAGCCTCGAGATCGCCACCCTGCTGCAACCGCATCGCCAGCTCACGCTCCTCTTCCGCGCTGAGCACGGGAATCGCGTTAACGGCCTGGACATAACCTTCCAGACTGCCTTGGGGGATAAGGGCCATAGTGCGTTGCAATGAAGTTCCCATCTTTTACCTCTTTACTCTTCAGTCGCGCCAGTCTAGCACCCTCACAGGGGCTGTCTAGGAGACGGCGACTATTCTGCGGCCTGAATCAAGTACTGAACCAAGTCAGAACCCGACACATCTTAGGGCTAGGGGATGAATCATAAATGAACAGTCAAAAAAAGGGGGTCACAGTGAAGGACCCCCGAAAAGTAGCATGCTAAGTCCATTGTTGCGGAGCTCGCAACCTTCACATGCTTGCCAAGTCTGACGAGCGGGGGTCTTACGCCACACCCGTATAAGTTCGATTTTAAGACTGCGCTACTTCAATAAGGTTCCATGGATCTTGAGCAGATCCTGGCGATCATTGACGTCCAGATTACTATCTGAATGCGTCCTGTGCCAGAAAGGGTCACTTTTTTACTTGATCCAGCTCGCAAAATCCAGCGAGTTTTGTCTAAAAATGGGTCAGGAAGGCTCGATATCACGAATATGGCGATGGACCGAAAACCAGGAGGCGATGAGTCCAAGCAGTGCCCCGAGCAGTATCAGGTTAATACCATCAATCCCCCCCATGCCGACCAGGCGGAAATGGCTGTTGTAGAGACCGGCCAACTCCTTGACCACCCCCTCGCTCCAGATCACCATCACCTCGGTCAGCCACCAGGCCAGCATACCGCCGATGACGCCATACCAGATGCCGGTATAGAGGAAGGGTCTGTGGATGAAGGCATCGGTCGCCCCCACCAGCTTGAGTACCTCAATCTCGGATCTCTGGTTGAGGATATTCAGCCGCAAAGTGTTGCCGACGATGAGCAGCACAGCGGAGAGCAGCAGCACGGCGATGCCGGTGATGGTGTGACGCAACAGGTTCATGATGCCTTGCAAACGGGTCAGCCACTGCAAGTCCAGCTTGCCCTGTTCTATGCCTGGCTCATTCTCCAGCTTGGCAAGCAGCTCGGCAGCCCCTTCCGGATTCTGCCAGCGCGGATCCGGGATCACGCTCAAGACCGGCGGCAGCGGGTTGCTGTCCAGATAGTCGAGAGCATCACCGAAGCCCGAAATCTCGCGAAACTCCTTGAGCGCCTCATCCCGATTCATGTAGGTCACCGACGCCACCTCGGGGTAGAGCAGGATGCGTTGCTTTAGCTCTTGAATGTTCTGCTCCGGCAACTCTTTGCGCAGGTAAAGGGAGATCTGCGAGCTGTTCTGCCAGTTGCCCTCCACCAGCTCGGCATTCTTGAGCAGCACATGAAAGCAGGAGGGCAGCGCCAGACTCACACCGAGTACGGCCAGGGTCATCAGGGAGGCAAGGGGGTTACGCCACAGCTCGCCCAGGCTGGCGAACGCCTGGCGCAGGTGATCGACCCAGTACATGACGAAGCGACGCAGCAGTGGCTGCTTGTGACGCACGATAGCCATCAGTAATCCTCCTGCTGGGAGTGCATCCGTCCCGCCTTGAGCGTAAAGGTGCGATAGCGCATGCGGGCGATGAGCCCGAGATCATGGGTGGCGATGAGCACAGAAACCCCGAAGCTGTTGAACTCCTCGAACAGACGCATGATGTCCATGGAGAGCTGGGGATCCAGGTTGCCGGTCGGTTCATCGGCCAGCAGCAGCGGTGGCTTGTTGACGATGGCGCGGGCGATGCCGACCCGTTGCTGCTCCCCCCCGGACAGCATGCGCGGCTGGTAACGCTCCTTGCCGAGCAGCCCCACCTTGTCCAGCGCTGCCGCCACCCGCTTGTTGATGTCCCCATGGCTGTAGCCGTCAATGACCAGGGGCAGTGCCACGTTGTCGAACACGGTTCTGTCCATCAACAGCCGGTGGTCCTGGAAGATCATGCCTATCTGGCGGCGTACATAGGGGATCTGGCGCCGCTGGATCCGGCTCACATCCTCCCCATGAAAGAAGACGCGGCCATCTGTGGGCCGCTCCATCACGCTGATAAGTTTGAGCAGGGTGCTCTTGCCTGCCCCGGAGTGTCCGGTCAGAAAGCCCATCTCCCCCTTGCGCAGGTGAAAGTTCACCTTCTGCAGCGCCTGATGGCCACCGCTATATACCTTGCTGACCTGATCAAAACGAATCATCTCTGGTCCCTGAAGCTTGTCTGGCCCCACCTGCGAGGCACTGGAGAGAGCAAGGGGCCGCCCAGTGGCGGCCCGACTTGCTTATTCGTCGCGGCTAAACAGCGCCTCGATGAAGTCATTGGCAACGAAGGGACGCAAATCGTCTATCCCCTCACCCACCCCGATGAAACGGATGGGGATCTGGAACTTGTCAGCCACCGCGAAGATGACGCCACCCTTGGCGGTACCATCGAGCTTGGTGAGGGTGATACCGGTCAAACCCACGGCCTCTTTGAACAGCTTGGCCTGGCTCAGGGCGTTCTGGCCCGTCCCCGCATCCAGGGTCAGCATGATTTCGTGAGGGGCCTCCTCATCGAGCTTCTTCATGACCCGCACCACCTTCTTGAGCTCCTCCATCAGGTTGCTCTTGTTTTGCAGGCGGCCGGCGGTATCCGCAATCAGCACGTCGGCACCACGGGAACGGGCAGCCTCGATGGCATCATAGATGACGGAGGCAGAGTCGGCGCCGGTGTGCTGGGCGATGACCGGCAGGTTGTTGCGCTGGCCCCATACCTGCAACTGCTCGACGGCGGCGGCGCGGAAGGTATCACCGGCGGCCAGCATGACGCTCTTGCCCTCGGCTTGCAGCTGCTTGGCAAGCTTGCCAATGGTGGTGGTCTTGCCCACCCCATTCACGCCCACCATGAGGATCACATAAGGCTTCTTGCTGGTATCGATCACCAGAGGCTGCTCGACTTTGGCCAGCATCTCGCCCATGTCCTGCTTGAGCAGACCGTAGAGGGCTTCGCCATCCTTGAGCTGCTTGCGGCTGGCGTGCTGGGTCAGGCTATTGATGATGCGGGTGGTGGTATCGACCCCAAGATCCGCGGTGAGCAACTGGGTCTCCAGCTCCTCGAACAACTCATCATCTATCTGCTTGCCACTGAACAGGCTGAAGAAACCAGAGCCTATGTTCTCCTTGGTGCGCACCAGACTGCGCTTGAGACGAGCAAAGAAGCCCTCTCGCTGCGGCTTGGCCTGAGTGTCATCGGCCACATCCCTCGCCAGAGGGAGCGCGGCCAGGGCGGCAGCCTCTACTGCGGCGGCCAGTCGGGCCTGTTCGGCCTCCTGCTCGGCGGCAACCCGGACAGCCTCCTGCTCGGTGGCAACGCGAGCAGCCTCCTGCTCGGCGGCAACGCGGGCGGCCTCCTGCTCAGCGGCAACGCGAGCGGCCTCCTGCTCGGCGGCAACGCGAGCAGCCTCCTGCTCGGCGGCAACACGGACGGCCTCCTGCTCGGCGGCAACCCGGGCAGCCTCCTGCTCGGCGGCAACCCGGATGGCCTCCTGCTCGGCGGCAACCCGGACGGCCTCCTGCTCGGCGGCAACGCGGACGACCTCCTGCTCGGCGGCAACATTGGCAGCCTCTTCTTCCGGGCTCAGCAGGTCAGGGTTGACGACGACGGGCTCCAGGGAGCTGGCGCACTCTTCGATCACCAGAGGAGTGGCGCTGAGCACCTCAGCCAAAGGATCTGTCAAGGGATCTGCGGGCGGCAGGGAAACCTCGCCGGACTCAGCGGCGTGGGTAATGACGTCGGTCGGTTGGGAAGGGGTGGCGCTGGCGCCATCTTGGGTGCTGACAGTCTCGGATTGGGGCGTCTGTGGTTGGACAGCCTCAGCCTCTTCTTTCTTGCGGCCGAACCCCAGCCAGGAAAACAAACCTTTTGCCATTTTAAAAAATACTCACTTCGTTGGCTGACTGCTAAGATAGCCGTCCCTCGGCGGGTCGGCATAAAAATGAACCGCCTTATACTATCACTTTATTTTCTGACGACGAAACGCGATGCCCAGAGTGAAATCCAGTAAAAACGGCCCGGCCCAGCGCCCGGCAGCCAAGGGTAAATCCGGCTTTGTCCGTATCATCAGTGGCCAATGGCGTGGTCGCAAACTGCCGGTGCAGGACGTGGAGGGACTCAGACCCACGACGGACCGGGTCAAGGAGACCATATTCAACTGGCTGGCCGCCCATGTCCGCGGCAGCCGCTGTCTCGACTTGTTTGCCGGCAGCGGTGGTCTGGGCCTGGAGGCGCTGTCGCGTTACGCCGAGCAGGTGACGCTGGTCGAGATGGACAAGGGTGCCGCCGACCAGCTCAAGAAGAACCTGGCCGCCCTTGGCAGCAGCCAGGGCGTCGTGATCCAGTCCGATGCCATCAGCTGGCTGCAAGGCCCGGCGACGCCCTTCAATCTCGTGTTTCTCGATCCGCCGTTTCGCCGTGAGCTGCTGCCTCAAGTGTGTGAGCTGCTGGAGCAGCGCGGTTGGCTGGCACCGGATGCGCTCATTTATCTGGAGCGGGAGAAGGAGTTCGACGATCTGGTGCTGCCCAGTAACTGGCAGTGCCTCAAGGACAAGCAGGCCGGTCAGGTTTGCTATCAGCTCTATATGAGGAGCGCCATTGCGGCGTCTGCCTAATCGGTTTCTCTGACGCGAGTTGAGCCACCGGGAAACCTCTGTCTGTTCGGTATTGGTGCTATTTAAGGGAGTTACACAATGGGACGTCTGCTTAATCTGTTGGCCATGGGCCTCACCCTCTTCTTCTGGTTTGGGGTCATCGTCAGTCTGGTGGTGACACTGCCCGGCAAGCTGAGCAGCTTCTTGCCCATCTGCGGCGTCATAGTGGCGCTGATGCACTGGGTACAGGCCAGCATGATCCGCGCCGCCTGCAAGCCCCACTTCTTCGTGACCAATAGTGAATTTGTGCAGGTGCTGATCTTCGGCGTCTTCGGCATGCGCGATATCCGCGCCCGGCTCAAGGCCATTGTGGACGCAGGCAGCAAGCCGCAGCCATAAAAAACCGGGTTGCCCCGGTTATCAATCTTGTCTGGAAGGCCTGCTTGTCAGGCCTTCTCTTTTTTGCCGACGCTGATGCCCAGCTTGATGGAGAGCGCGGCCAGCAAGAGCAGCATCATGATCAGCGAGAAGAAGTTGCTACCAAGCTCGGGGTACTGCACCTTCTGCAGCGCAGCATGACCAAAGCCGCCGATAAAGAAGCAGAGCCAGACGCAGACTGGCGTATTGCCTTCCATGGGCTCGCTCACGTAGCAGCGATAGAGCTGATGGGCCGCCAGCAGGAAGGCGATGATGGGAAAGAAGGAGAAGGGCACGGGGTCCGATACCAGCACCGCAAGGCTGGCGTCACCACAAATGCCGACCAGAAGGGCCAGCAGCAGGGGTTGTTTGGGAATGGTGTTGACGTCATGCATGGGGAAACTCCTGTTGACTCCTGACTTATGACTCACGACATGGCCTCGCGACGGCGCTGATTCTGCAGCTCGGCGCCCATGGCGATCATCCGTAACTGGCGCACAGTGCGATCGGCCAGGGCCCGGCACTCTTCACTGCTCATGTCCAATGCATCGGCACCGGCACTGAAGACGATGGTCACCATGGCCTCGGCCTGGATATAGGCCTCTTCCCGTGGCGCCCCCGAAGTGGCCTCCAGGTAATCGGTCAGCTCGGCGATGAAATGCTGTATCTCCCGGGCGACCGCCTGACGAAAGGCGGCCGAGGTGCCGGAGCGCTCGCGCAGCAGCAATCTAAAAATGTTGGGATTGTTTTCGACAAATTCCATGAAGGTCGACACAGAGGTGATGATCACGCCACCACCACCGGCGATGCGCTGCCGTGCCTGGCGCATCAATTGCCGCAGAGTCAGCCCGCCCTCATCGACCAGGGTCAGCCCCAGCTCTTCCATGTCACGGAAGTGACGATAAAAGGAGGTCGGCGCTATCCCTGCCTCCCGCGCGACTTCTCGCAGACTCAGGTTGGAGAAGCTGCGATTGGCGCACAGCTGGCTGAACGCAGCGTCGATCAGCGTACGCCGGGTCTTTTCTTTTTGTTCTGCGCGAATACCCACGAAAACAGTCACCTTCCACATATTGAGGCCAAATGATAACCCGAAGGTGGGCTGGGCTGTCACTTTTTTACCATTGACCCGCCGCCGGGCTACGGAGAGAATAGCGAACAGCTGTTAGCTGAAAAGGACACCCAGGATGGAACGCCCACCAATTATCATCTCCAACACCCTGCTGTTTGCCCTGACCGGGCTAGCGGCCCTGATCGCCGTGCCCTGGTACGGCCTAACCCAAGGCTTCGATGCCTGGCAATGGGCCAGCTTCCTGGTGCTGTTTTGCTATTGCGGCATCTCAATCACCGCAGGCTATCACAGACTCTGGTCCCACAAGACCTACAAGGCGCACCCGGCGCTGCAGTGGCTGTTCGCCATCGGTGGCGCCCTTGCCCTGCAGAACTCGGCCCTGCACTGGTCCTCGGATCACCGCCGCCATCACCGCAACGTGGACGACGATCATCAGGATCCCTACTCCGCCAGCCGCGGCTTCTGGTACTCCCACATCGGCTGGATGCTGCGGGAATACCAAGGGGATCGCTATCACGACTACAGCAATGTGCGCGATCTGCAGAACAACCCCGTCGTTGCCTGGCAACACAAACACTATCTGGCGCTGACCCTGGCCACCAACATCGGCATCCCGCTGCTGCTTGGGCTTGTCCATGGCGATCTGATCGGCATGTTGTTGCTGGCGGGGGTGCTGCGCATGGTGATGACCCACCACACCACCTTCTTCATCAACTCCCTGGCTCACATCTGGGGCAGCCAGCCGTTTACGGATCGCAACAGCGCCCGTGACAACGGTATCCTCGCCTTCTTCACCTTCGGTGAGGGCTATCACAACTACCATCACCTGTTCGAGAACGACTACCGCAACGGCATTCACTGGTGGCAGTACGATCCGACCAAGTGGCTGATCCGCTGTTCCGCCTGGCTGGGGCTGGCCAGGGATCTGCGTACTTGCCCGGAGGAGCGCATCGAGCAGGCACGGCTGCAGATGCAGCTCAAACGCGCCCATGCCAAGCTGCAAAAACGTGACGATATGGAGATGTGGCAAACGCTGCTGCAGGAGGAGTACGACAAGCTGAGCCAGCAGTTGCAGCACTACTACGCCAGCCGCAAGCGCCTGCTCGAAGAGCGTAAACGCAAGGCCCTGGCCCGCTACGATGCCCTCAAGCTACAGCTCGAATACCGCAGCCTCAAGGGAGGCTTCCGGGTCAGTCGCCGCAACTGGAATCGCCTGTTGGCCAACCTGGCCTAACCACGGACCCGACAGCAAAAAAGAGCAGGCCCCATCACGGGGCCTGCTCTTTTTCATGGCATTGATACCTGTCGCGCAGCCTGGTCATTCACTGTCATCGACGAGAGGTTCAGGCCAGCCAAAGGCGCCATACCGGCGGAAAAATACCATAAAAAATGGGGCGACATCTGCATGTCACCCCCTCGCAAATAGCATGTTCCATATTGGAATTCAAACCATCAGTTCCTCACCTGACTCTCGGGTTTCCGCTCCCTCGAACACGTGCCCACAGGAGCGATCCCACGGGGTTGAACTGATGCTTCTTGTTCCACAACCCGGCGAACCGGGCTGTTTGTCCTTGCACTGGAAATCTTACCCAGTTCGCCATCGGAAAAACGTTTTCACGACATCATATAACTCAGGACATTGCCAGTTACCCTAACACTACATTTACATTTCATTTTAAAAACATATGGTTATGTTTCATCCTATGGCGTTATCCCTGTCCACCCCGCCAAATGGCTTACACGGCTTTGCGAGATCTCGCACACAGGAGGGGCGAAAGCGCTACAGCCAGGGGCGCAGCGGCAGCCAGTCGCTCAGGCGGGCAATCAGCCGCCGCCACCAGGGGGAAAGGAGGTCGGGCTCACAAGCCCGTTCCTGCCAATGATGCAGCCACCCCTGCAGCTCGGCGCACAGGGGAGCGCAGTGCAGGCGCAGCATCAGTTCGGTGTTGAGGTGCAAGGAGCGCGGATCCAGATTGAAGCTGCCAAGCAGCGCCTCTCGCTCCCCCAGCAGTATCAGCTTGGCGTGCAGGCTGAGGCCGCAGCTGGCGGGCAGCTCGGCCAGTACCACTCCCTGGCGCAGCAGCCAGGGGCGGTGACGATAGTAGGCGCCATACACCAGGGGCACATCCGTACTGCCCAGGGAGTTGGTGAATAGCCGGATCTCTATTCCCTGGCGGCGCAGGCGCTGCAGCTCGCGGCGCAGCCCCCGGGTCAGGATCAGATAGGGGCTCACCAGTTGCAGCAATCCCTGGCTCTCGGCCAAACGCCGCCACAGGTAACGGGCAGTACCGGGACGGGATACCAGCCCCTTGCCGGGTCTGTCGAACAAGACTTCGGCCCGGCCCGGATGCCAGGTCAGCACCGCTGGCTCCTCAAACAAAGCTGGGGGCAAATCATAGATGGCGGCGATGGCGGGATCGGTCAGGGTCAGCAGGAAGTCATTGACCGCCCTCGCCTCGAGCTGCCCAGGTCTGCGGTGCAGCAGACGACGGATGGGCTGACTCCAGCGGCTGCCCCAGAATTGATCGAATCCCTGCTCAAGTGACTGACAGAGGGGGCCGCGACAGCCAATATCCAGATCGAGGAAGTGGGGGCCTGCCCCCAGGCCGAAGTAGGCATCCCCTATGTTACGCCCCCCCAGGATGCCGATATTGCCATCCACCAGCAGCAGCTTGTTGTGCATGCGGTGATTGAGACGACGAAAGCTGAAGCAGGCCTCCAGCAAGAGCGACAGTGGCCGCCAGCCCCTTAACCAGAACGGATTGAACAGCCGCACCTCAATGCCGGGCTCGCAGGCCACCATCTCCAGGAAGCGATTGTCCCCGGCGTAGAGATCATCGATGAGCAGTTGAACTCGCACGCCGCGCCGGGCGGCACACAGCAACTCGGCCAGCAGCAGTTTGCCACTGGCATCCTCGGCCCAGCTGTAATACTGGGCCTGGACGCGACTGCGGGCGGCGCGGATCAAGGCCAGACGCTGTCCCAAGGCCAATGCTGGCTCGGCCAGTAGCACGAACTCCCCTTCCTTCACCCTGCCTCCTCGTCATCGCCTTGTCATGGTGCTGGTCCATATAGTGACAGAACCGGCCGCCATAAGGAGCCCTCATGGACCTCAGTCAACAGGCGTCACGCCCTCAATCTTATCCACCCCGCCATCAACCGGAATGGTCACTGCCGCCTTGGTTTCTGCACCATCCCGATCGATGCGCGGTATGCCCATCCTCCCCGGAGACCCGCATCCATGCAGGACCGTCATTGCCTCAATGAGGCTGACACTGCCTTAGCGCAGAGCCTGCAAGGCCAAGAGAGAAGAGCGATCAGTGCTGAGCCGTGGTGGCCTCGATGGCGGCGGCCTTGCCTTCTATCTGAGGCAGGCTGAAACGGTAGGCAACATAATATTTGTAAATGGTGCCCACATAGTTGATGGGGCCCTGGCCCACCTCCTTGGCCACCAGCTGCTCGACGTTGCCAAACCAGATATCGGGATCCAGTCCCTGGCTGGCAGCCTTGTCTCGCAAGCTCTGCAACCGGTTGGGCCCGGCGTTGTAGGCGGCCAGCGCCAGCAGGTGCCGGTTGAGCACATCTATCTTGGGATCCTGGAAATAGGTGTCGAGCAAGAAGCGCAGATAACGGCAGGCCGCCTCCACATTGCCCTCCAGAGTGCTCAGCCTGGCGCCATTGATGCCCACCTCGGCACCCGCCACGGGTCGCAGTTGCATCAGACCGATGGCCCCCCCCGGCGAACGGGCGCCGGGATCCAGGCCAGACTCCTTATAGGCCAGGGCCGCCAGCATCAGCCAGTCCAGCTGGTACTGCTGTGCATACTTCTCCAGCACGGTACGAATGCGGGTCAGACGGGACAGTCGTTCGGTGGCCAGCAGGTTACTCATGGGATCACTCTGACTCAGCAGGCGCCGCAGCATGAGATCGCTGTAGAGGCGACGGCTATCTGTCTTTGCCAGGTAACGGTTGGCGGCCTCAAGCAGCCCGGTGCTGTGTTTGGGCAGCGCCCAGGCACTCTTGCCGTTGTCGCGCAGGGGGATCAACTTGTGCACCTTGAGACCGGGCAGCATATCGAGCCAGATCCGTCCCTTGAAGCTGTCGGTTACCGTCAGTGGCACCAGACCGGCGGCCACCATCTCCAGCAGATCGCCATCCTGCAGGTATTCAGGCACTGTCTCTATGTAGACGGGGGGCAACCCCAGCTCGCGCAACAGGCGATTGAGTTGTTGCAGGCTCTCGTAATAGCTGGAACTCTCCCGCACCCAGATACGCCGGCCGGAAAGCTGGGTAATGCGATTGAAGGCGGGCAGGCTGTTTTTGCTCACCACCCACTCTTCGATGGGCGCTATCACGGGCTGGGTAAAGCTGACCTGTTCCAGGCGCGCCTGGGTCACGGTGAGATTGGCGGCTACCATGTCGCCACGCCCCTCGGCCAGATAATCGAGCAGCTTGTCCTGGCGTACCGGCACGTAGACGATCTTGAGCTTGATGGGATCCTTGGCCAGATAGGTCTGATTGAGCCAGCGCTCGAAGCCTTGCAGCTGATTGACCAGGACGCCGCGTTCCAACCCCTTGTCAAAGAAGAAGAAGCCGCGCTCATAGACCACCAGGGCCCTCAACTCCTTGCGCTGCAAGATATTGTCGAGATCCCCTGGCTGGGGAAGCAGGTGCGGCTTGAGATCCGCCGCCAGCAGGGGGAGAGAGCATAACCAGGCCAGCAGAGCCCATAACCATAGCCGCATCTATTCGCCTTCCTTGACCGGAGCATGCCGGATGGCTCCAATGATTAACGATAGAACGAGACCCGGGGCTGATGGGCCGACACGGCAGCGTCCTGCTGCCGTGATAGAGGAGGCTCCTTAGAGTGAGCGGGCCCGCAACTCGAAGATCAGCTTCTCGGCGGTGCAGGTGAATTGCAGGCGCGCCTTGAGTTCGACCCCATCGGCGACCTGGTCCAGGCTGCAGCTCACGTTGGCTTCTTCGCTCACCTGCTTGGCCAGGGTCTCATAACTGGCCAGCTTGGCACGAGCCGCCTGTTCGGTCGGCGCCGCTATCACCAGATCCAGCACATCATCACCTTCGCCAATGATGGTGCCTATCTCGGCAAAACAGCCGCAGCTGTCACAGGTCTCTTGCACTTTATCTTCTACCGACATGATGACACTCCTACTTCAATAAGATGATTTCAAGCCCGAGGGATCGGGATATCAGTTGTAACAAATGAGAGAGTGTCACTTGTTGGGCGAAATCAAGAGTGAGCCAAATAAGGCGGCAACACCACCAAAAAATACGGCGACCCAAGGTCGCCGTATCAAGTTGGTGCTACTCGTCCCCTCAACCGCCACCTCCTGTGACAGCTAGCCGTTGGCCAGAGACGGGACTCAGAGTAGGGTGATGAAGATATGAAAACAAATGGTATAAATTCATCTTAGAATTGAAGGAGATTCATAACCCATGTTTCTGGAACAGCTGGCCCGCACCGATCTCAACCTGCTCATCATCTTGCAAGTGCTGCTGGAGGAGCGCAACGGCAGTCGCGCCGCCCGTCGCCTTCACCTCAGCCAATCTGCCGTCAGCAAGGCCCTTGGCCGGTTGCGGGACGCCTTCGCCGATCCCCTCTTCATCCGCTCCGCCTATGGCCTTGAGCCCACTCCACGCGCCCTGGCCTTGCAGCAACAGTTGCAGCCAATACTGCTCAGCCTGGACACCTTGCTGCAACCGCCCGCGTTCGATCCCTCAAGCTCGGAGCGCGAGTTCGTCATCGCCAGCATGGACAGCGCCTTCACCCTGTTCGCGCCTCTCTACCTGAGCGAGCTCAAGCGCCGCGCCCCCAGGGTGCGGCTGCGCTACGAGGAGTGGACGGAGCACAGCCTGACCGAAATGGGCCAGGGTCAGGTCGATCTCGCCATCACGGTACGGGAGAACTGCCTCACCTCCGACTTTCGCCAGGACACCCTGCCCGGCACCATCTGCCAGCGCCTGCTCGCCATCGACAACCTCACCTGCCTGGTGCGCCTGGATCACCAGGCACTGGCCGAACCCGACTGGGATCTGGCCCGCTACCTGACCTATCCCCATGTGCAAACCTATTGCGAGGGGCGGGATCGCTGGATGCTGGATCACAAGCTGGCGGAGCAGGCGTTGCAGCGCCGCATAGAAGCGACTGTGCCCTCCTTCGAGGCGGCCCTGCGCATGAGCATGCACTCGGACATGATAGTCACCCTGTCGCGCCTCTATGCCCGCCACGCCACTCAGGTCTACCCCCTGACCCAGTTGCCGCTGCCCATCGCCCTGGACAGCATCTCCCATCTGCTGATCTGGCATCAGAGTCACGAGGCCGATCCGGGCCATCGCTGGCTGCGGGAAACCCTGTTCGACCTCATCCTCGCCGGGTTGGCAGAGGAGGCGGCCTGAGCGTTGGTTGGTAACGAGCAAGACGCCCCAGCCCCGCCACAAACAAGGAGCCCGGCACTGGGCCGGGCTCCTTCTGGCATCGATTGGGTGACGTTCAGCCCACCACCTGCAGGTAGTGATGCACCCCATCGAGCAGCATCTGCACCGAGATCATCACCAGCAACATGCCCATCAGCCGCTCCACCGCCGTGAGTCCTCGCTCACCCAGCAGCTTGTTGAATACCTCGTAGAACATCAGGATGACGGCGCTCGCCCCCCAGGCCATCAAGAGCGCCAGTGACCAGTCGGTCATGCGGCCCGGCGCCTGGTTGGCAAGCAGCAACAAAGAGGCAAGGATGGAAGGGCCCGCAATCATGGGGATCGCCATGGGCACCAGGAAGGGCTCCTCCCCGGCGGCCAGCCCGGTCACGCCACCGGGAGTCGGGAAAATCATCTTGATAGCGATGAGGAAGAGGATGATGCCGCCGGCGATGCTCACCGCCTCCTGACGCAGATTGAGGAAGCTCAAGATCTGCTGACCGGCAAACAGGAAGCCCATCATGATGGCGAGCGAGAACAACAGCTCGCGCATCATCACCTTGCGACGCCGCTTGGGATCGATATGGCGCAGGATCGAGAGGAACACCGGCAGGTTGCCGAGGGGATCCATGATCAGAAACAGCATGACGGCAGCGGAAAAAGTATCCATAGCGCTTCCAGGGGAATGAGGGCGAAGAGAGGGGCGAATATAGCAAAGGGAGGGGGTCTGTGCGAGCCCATGAGCGGACTCGCAGTCACGCAATCACCGTGGCGAGTGGCTAACCGTGGCGACAGATCTTCTCGGCACTGGTCTGAAAACCCTGCTCACTGTCGATGAACTTGCCTCGCTCGCGCAGGAAAGCGATGAGACCATCGGCATCCAGGTCGCTCATGCGGCAAGTGTGGTAACGGGCATCGACACCAAAGCGGCTGGCCATTGCCTGCTTGAGGCTCCCTTCGCTGAACTGACCTCCCTCGGACAGCATCATCTCCATCACGGCATGACCATGGATAGACTCGGACATCTTTCACCTCCAAATGACCCTCATAAGCATCCATTACAACCTGCCCCAAGCGGGGACTCCTTGATATATGCCAATAAATGTACAATTAACGGCACGCCAAGCTGGCCCCGATGGCCTCTTTGTCGATAATGTGGCAACCGGATGAGGGGACGGCTACACTGGCGCCCTTTTCGCCACCACGACTGAAAATAAGGACATTGGCGTCATGCTGTTCCATGGACGGGCCTTCAAGCCCTGGCGGATCTGGACCCGCCGCCCTCTCTGGCTGAAGACCTTGATCGGCATGCTGACTGGCGTCGCCATCGGCCTGGGCTGGAGTGAGCAAGCACTGCTGCTCAAACCCATAGGTACTCTGTTCGTCAACACCATACAGATGCTGATGGTGCCCCTCATTTTCTGCTCCATCATCGCCGGCCTCACCGGCCTGCTCAAGGGTCAGACTCTCGACCGCGTAGGCATACGCGCCATCGGCTACTACCTCTGCTCCACCGCCCTGGCCATCTGTATCGGCCTGATGATGGGCTGGTTGCTCGAACCCGGGGTCGGTGCCGATATGGGCCCCTACCAGAGGCCAGAGGCGATCCAGGATCTGACCCTGGCCACGGCACTGACCCAGCTGGTACCACGCAATCCCATCCAGGCCATCGTCGATGGCAAGATACTGCAGGTCATCGTGTTCGCGGTGGCTCTGGCCCTGGCACTCAATGCCAGCGGTCGCCGTGGCCGGCCGGCCATCCGCGCCTTCACCTCCCTGGCGGATGGCATGTTCACCCTGACCCAGATGGTGATGTCCCTCGCCCCTTACGGGGTCTGTGCCCTGATGGCCTGGATGACGGGCAAGTATGGCGGGGCCATCATGCTGCCCCTCTTGAAGGTGATTGGCGCCGTCTACCTGGGTTGTCTGCTGCACGTACTCGGGGTCTACAGCAGTCTGTTGCTGCTACTGGCCCGGCTCAACCCGCTGCACTACTTCAAGAGCATCATCGATGCCCAGGCGGTGGCCTTTACCAGCAGCTCGAGCGAGATCACCCTGCCCATCAGCCAGACCTGCGCCGAGCGCCGACTGGGGGTATCCCCCCGCATCGCCGCCAAGGTCTTGCCCATAGGCGCCACCATCAACATGGATGGCACAGCCCTCTATCAGGGGGTCACTGCCCTGTTCGTCGCCCAGGCGTTCGGGGTCGACCTGCATCTGTTCGACTACCTGATCATCATCAGCATCGTCACCTTGGCCAGCATAGGTACCGCCGGCACCCCGGGCACCGGCCTGATGCTGCTGACCCTGACCCTCACAGCAGTGGGCTTGCCCCTGGAGGGGGTGGCGCTGATCGCCGGCATAGATCGCATCCTCGACATGGCCCGCACCACGGTCAACGTCTCGGGGGACCTGCTGGTCTCCGTGTTGATCGGCCGCCGGGAAGAGGAGCTGGATCTGGCGATCTACCAGGATCCCAGGGCCGGGGAAGAGATAGACTTCAGCGCCCG
The DNA here is from genome assembly GCF_051376105.1 of Aeromonas molluscorum. Lineage (NCBI taxonomy): Bacteria > Pseudomonadati > Pseudomonadota > Gammaproteobacteria > Aeromonadales > Aeromonadaceae > Aeromonas > Aeromonas molluscorum. The sequence goes on from NZ_JBPQCY010000003.1 coordinate 29,361, forward strand.
CTGAACCCGGCGCCGGATGCCATCAACGACAGGGGCCCTTGAGTGGGCCCCTGTCGTTGGTTGATGCCGCATCAGGCATCGTGGGGATCATGACGGCAACGCCAGCAGATCTCGAAGTTGGCCTCGTTCTCCTCCCCGCACTGGCCGCAGAGCCAGCCATTGCCCTGGCGCTGCTGGTAACGCTCTATCACCCCCCCGGCCCGGCTGCGATCCTGCTCGCGCACCAGCAAGGTCACCTGCAACAAATCCACCGGCAACTCGCCGATAGCCCCTGCCAGCCCCTCACCGCTGAGCCTGACCGGGATCCCTTCCACCTCCAATGCCCCCTTGAGGGCATGGGCCTCCAGGGAGTGGGAGGCACGGTACAGATTGAACCAGTTATCCATCTTGTTCCTTCATAACAGCTTGTCGATACCGAATTCTTCCCCGTGTTGCACCATGAAGTCGATGAAGGCACGCAACTTGCGCGGCATCAACTGACGCTCAGGAAACAGCAGGTAGAGCGATACTCTGGGTTGGCGCCACTCGGGCAGCAGCGACACCAGCTTGCCGTCCGCCAGCTCGTCGTGACAGAGCATGGCGGGCAGAGAAGCCAGACCGAGCCCGGCCTTGGCCGCCTCTCTGGCACAGGTAATATTGTTGACCACAAAACGGGAGGGCGGATCCACCAGCACCTCTTCCTCCCCACGCTCGAAGCTCCAATAGTTGGTGAGAAAGCCGCTGCTGACCTTGATCCGTTCATGGCTCGCCAGATCCTCGGGCCGTAGAATGACCCCATGACTGGCCAGATAGTCCGGGCTGGCACAGAGGATCCGCTCCGTGCCCCACAGCCGGCGAGCCGCCAGATTGGAATCTATCATGTCGCCGACCCGCACCACGGCATCGAGCCCCTCGCTGATGGGATCCACCACCCGGTTGGTCAGTTCCAGTTCGACCTTGAGCGCAGGATACGCCAACAGGAAGCGGGCGACCATGCGCGCCACCACCATCTGACCCGTCTCGATGGGGACCGCCAGTTTGAGTACCCCGGTCACCGCCTGCTGGCTGGCACTGAGCATCAGCTCGGCCTGGGCCAGCTCGTTCACCGCCTTGCTGCAGCGCTGGTAATAAGCCTCCCCCGCCTCGGTCAGGGTAAGCTGACGGGTAGAACGATAGAGCAATCGCACTCCGAGTCTCTGCTCCAGTTCGGCTATGCGGCGACTGACGGTCGCCTTGGTCATCCCCAACTCCTGAGCGGCCGCGGTGAAGGAACCCTTGTCGACGATCCGCACCAAAACGAGGGCTGCGTTCAAGTCCATTGTTGCACCAGTGAAACTGTATTTCTCATGGAACGATACTAATCGAAACAGTGATGGGATGTTAGCCTGTTCACCTTAAGTTCAGGAATCCACCTCATGAGTCAACAAAAGAAGATCCCCCTGCTGGTCGCCATGGTGCTGCTGCTCCTTGGTCTGCTGTTCGCCCTCTATTGGTACGGTTACGGCCGCCACTTCGAGCGCACCGACAACGCCTATCTGCAGAGCGAGATGACGGGCATTGCCACCAAGCTGCCCGGCTACATCAGCAAGGTCCTGGTCACCGACAACCAGACCGTCAAGGCGGGCCAGTTGATCGCCCGTCTCGATGACAGGGAGTACCGTGCCCAGTTAGCCGAGGCCGAGGCCAATGTCGCCCTGAACCGGGCGGATGCCGCCAATCTGGAAGCCAACCTCATCCAGCAGCACAGCGTGATCCGCCAGGCCGAAGCCAAGGTAAGCGAGTCCAGGGCCGAGGTGGTGCGTGCCCGGCAACAGGTCAGCCGAATTGGTCGGCTCAACACGGCTCACTACAGCTCCCAGGACAATCTGGATGAAGTGCGGGCCAACTTGCAGGTCAGCCAGGCCCAGCAGCAGGATGCCGAAGCCGGGGTGCAAGCGGCACGGGATCGTCTGGCCGTACTCACCTCCGAGCGTGATCAGAGGCAGGCGCTGATCGACCTCAGCCTGGCCCAGCTCGCCAAGGCCAAGTTGAATCTGAGTTACACCGAGCTCAAGGCACCCGCCGATGGGGTCATCGGCAAACGCAGTCTGCGCGAGGGGCTCTATGTTCAGTCCGGCATGCAGATAGCCAGCCTGGTGCCCCTGAGCGGAGTCTGGGTAGAAGCCAACTTCAAAGAGACCCAGCTCGCCAACATGGTGCCTGGCCAGAAGGTGGAACTGATCCTCGATGCCTATCCGGACCAGCCGGTCGAGGGGATCATCGACAGCCTCTCCCCGGCCACCGGGGCCAAATTCGCCCTGCTGCCGCCGGAAAACGCCACGGGTAACTTCACCAAGATAGTGCAGCGGGTGCCGGTCAAGATCCGCATCCCGGCGCCGGGTGCCTTGGCAGGCAAGCTGCTGCCTGGTCTCTCCACCGAGGTGATAGTGGATACCCGCAGCACCGGTGACACCGAGTCCCAGCTGGCCGCCCATTGATGGAAGCCGTACCACGTCGCAACTGGATAGCCGTCATGGGGGGGCTCATCGGCGCCTTCATGGCCATCCTCGATATCCAGATCACCAATGCCTCCCTCAAGGACATTCAGGGGGCACTGTCGGCCACCCTGAGCGAGAGCTCCTGGATCTCCACCTCCTATCTGGTGGCGGAGATGATAGCCATCCCCCTCAGTGGCTGGCTCAGCCGTGGCCTGAGCGTGCGCCGCTATCTGCTGTGGACCACCGGGGCCTTCATCTTCTCCTCCGTGCTCTGCTCGTTCAGCTGGAACCTGACCAGCATGATAGTGTTTCGCGCCATGCAGGGTTTCACCGGCGGCGCCCTCATTCCCATGGCCTTCTCGCTGATCATCAGTCTGCTCCCCCTGCACAAGCGGGCCACCGGCATGGCGCTGTTTGGCCTCTGCGCCACCTTCGCCCCCGCCATAGGCCCGACCCTGGGCGGCTGGCTGACCGAACAGCTCTCCTGGCATTACATCTTCTACCTCAACGTGCCGCCCGGTTTGCTGGTGATGGCCATGCTGGCCCATGGTCTGGACAGGAAGCCCATCGACTGGACCATCATGCGCCAGGTCGATCTGGTGGGCATAGTGACCATGGCCGTCGGGCTGGGCCTGCTGGAAGTGGTGCTGGAAGAGGGCAACAGGGAGGACTGGTTCGGCTCCAGCTTCATCGTCAAGCTCACCCTGATCTCGGGGGTCGCGCTGATCTTCTTCGTCATCAGCCAGCTGCTGCGCCGCCATCCTCTGGTCAACCTGCGGCTGTTGCACAACCCCCGCTTCGCCCTGGCCTGTTTCGCGTATCTGGTGCTGGGCATGGCGCTGATGGGATCCATCTATGTGCTGCCGCTCTACATGGCCCAGATCCACAACTACAACGCCCTGGAGATTGGCGAGGTGCTGATGTGGATGGGACTGCCCCAGCTACTGGTGCTGCCCCTGGTGCCCAGGCTCATCCAGAAGATAGATCCGCGTTATCTGGTGAGTTTTGGGTTTCTCATCTTCGGTCTGAGCTGCTTCATGAACGTCAACATGAGCGCCGACTACGCCGGCCCCCAGCTGATCCAGTCCTTGATAGTGCGGGCCCTGGGCCAGCCGTTCGTCATGGTGCCACTCTCCCTGATCGCCACCGCCAGCCTGACGCAAGACGAGATCCCCTCCTCTTCCACCCTGCTCAATGTGCTGCGCAATCTGGGAGGCGCCTTCGGGATCGCCATCATCGCCACCCTGCTCGACAACGATACCCGCGTCCATGTCAGCCAGATCAGCAGCACCCTGGCCGCCAGCAGCATAGAGGGGCAAGCCTATCTGATGAACCTGGCCAACAGCATGCTGGCCCAGGGCAGCGATCCCGCCATCGCCTATCAGCAGGCCCAGGCCAGACTGGCAGGCACCATAGAGCGGGATGCCGCCATCATGGCCTACAACAAGGTGTTCTACGTGATGGGCATCTTCCTGCTGGTCGCAAGCGCTCTCGTCCTCTTCCTCAAATCCCCCGCCCCCAGGGCGAGCGACGCCGAACCGCTGGAAGCGCATTGACGGCAAAGGGGCCCTGGGGCCCCTTCGCTATGCGCCGTGATAATGCGTGGATGGCTGACTTAACTCGCCAGAGAGGCGGCTATCAGAAACTGCGCGGCAAAATAGCTGCTCATCACCCAGGCACTGGCATGGGGGAAGGGGCGACGAAAGCGGTTGAAGGCCAGCAAGGCATCGGAACAGAGGAACAAGAGCGCGCCGACCAAGGCGGCGGCACTGCCCGCGGTGAGAGAGGCACGCCAGGCGGCGGCGGCGACCCAGACCAGCCCTATCATCATCAGGGTGTAGCAGAGCACAGGCCAGCGCATCGCCCCCAGGTGAGGGCGCAGCAGGCCGAAGTAGACACCGGCCACCAGGATCAACAGCAAGCCATCTACCAGGTTGAGCACCAGCGGTCCTTGGGCCAACCCGACGATATAACAGAGGTGTGCGACAAGAAATGCCGCCAGTCCCTGCAAGAAACGATCGACCGGCAACATCAGCATGATGTCGCCAAGCAGGGAAAGACAGAGCCCGAGCAGGATCCAGGCGTGGGAACCATTGTGATCGTCCCCGTGATAACCGAACGCCAAAGCAACGATCAGCAGCATGGTCAACGGCTTGCTCAGGTAGAACTGGCGGGTATCAGTGCCGTAGGCAGCCTTGATATGCCACCAGGCGGACGCGATGATCAATACACTCAACCACATGCCGGATACCCCTTCCCCATGACGATGCTTGCCTGGCGAAGTGAAGACCCAGTGCCGCGTCAGGGTAGCAAATTCCGGCTCTCGGGGGCAGGGGTGAGACGCGAATGAGCTGGCTACGCCTAAAGTCTAATTGCCCTTCCCCCCATCAATAGGGCATAAGGGTGTTTCTGGAGGAACCCCATGGAAGAGCCAATGAAAAATTACATGCCCGCCATCGATATCATGATGTGTCACCTCGGCATCAGCTTCGAGCAAGCCTGTGAGCAGCTCGGCCTGACCCTGACCGAGCAGCAGACCCTGAGCTCAATGCAGAGCCGGGAGCTGCAGGACTGATGTTCCTGCCCTGTCCTGGAGAGCCCGGAACATGAATCCGATAAGGCGCCTGCGGGCGCCTTCTCTTTTTTGACGCCTCACCCGATATGCCCCTGCTCGTCCTCTCGCTCACGCCGACAGATCACGCTCTCCCTGCCACATAGCCCGCAGCCATGAATGTACAGGCTGCCCCCTATTTGCCATCCCTCCCATTCCCGCAATAGGCCAGGCGCATTTCCCCATAAAAAAACGGCGCCGAAGCGCCGTTATCATGACGGGAGTTGCTGCCTTGCTCAGGCGGCCTTTTGCCGTCTGCGCTGCAGCATCACCACCAGGCCAAACAGCAGGAAACCAGGCAGCCACATCAGCTCCTTGCGCCAGCCTTCGGTCGGGGCACTGACGGCAACGATCTGCTGGTCGAACTGCAGATTGGCATCGGCCGCCGGACTGCCGAAGGCCACATTGTCGATCAGTGTCTTGCCATCCTGCTCATACAGGCTCAGCCCCAGGGCCTCCAGGCGCTCTGCGCCGGTGGCGCCCTGCGGCACTCCCAGCAGCAGGCTGTACTCTCTGTGTTTGCCGACGGCATCTTCCCCGGCGATACGCAGCCGCAACGTGCTCTCGGCCGCCACTTCCCCCAGAGTCTGGGTCAGCTGTGCCGGGGGCGTGTCGCGGTAGGGGTTATGCACCATGTCCATCCAGAAACCGGGGCGGAACAGGGTGAAGGCCACCAGCAACAACGCCAGGCTCTCATACCAGCGGCTTCTGACCAGGAAATAACCCTGGGTCGCCGCCGCGAAGATCAGCATGGCGATAGTCGCCACCACGAAGATCAAGACGCCATGGGCGAAGTCGACATCGATCAGCAGCAGATCCGTGTTGAAGATGAACAGGAAGGGCAGCGCCGCGGTGCGCAAGCTGTAGTAAAACGCCGTGATCCCGGTCTTGATGGGATCGCCCTTGGAGACGGCGGCCGCTGCAAACGAAGCCAGTCCCACCGGCGGCGTCACGTCTGCCATGATGCCGAAATAAAACACAAACAGATGGACCGCGATGAGCGGCACTATCAGGCCGTTCTGCTGACCAAGGGTCACCACCACGGGTGCCAGCAGGCTGGAGACCACGATGTAGTTGGCCGTGGTCGGCAGCCCCATGCCGAGTATCAGACTCAGCACGGCGGTCAGGATCAGCATCAGCAGCAGGTTGCCCATGGAGAGCACTTCCACCAGATCCGCCAATACCAGGCCAACCCCGGTCTGGGAGACGGCACCCACTATGATGCCAGCCGTCGCCGTCGCGATGCCGATGCCAATCATGTTGCGGGCACCGGCGATCAGACCTTCGCGCAGATCCACGACTCCATCATTGAGAGTGCCGTAATCATGCTTGCCATCGGTGCGCAGCCAGTTGAGCAGCGGCCGCTGGGTGAGCAGTATGATCACCAGCATGACGGTGCCCCAGAAGGCGGACAGACCCGGAGAGAGTCGCTCTATCATCAGACACCACACCAGCACCACCACGGGCAGCAGGAAGTGCAGCCCGGAGAGCAGCACGGCGCGGGTCTGGGGCAGTTCGGTCAGTGGTTTGTCCGGATCTTCGGCTGGCAGAGGTTCATTGCTGGCGGCAATTTTGAGCAGCCCCACATAGACCAGCGCCAGCAACAGGCTGACCCCCTCGAGGGCATAGTCACCCAAGGCAGGTTTGAGCCAGCCCAAGCCATAGTAAACCGCCAGAGAGAGGCCGCTGATCAGGAAAGCGCCGAAGGCAAAACCGGTCAGACGACGCAACCAGGTCTTGGGCTGCTGGCCGCCTATGGGCTCCATGCCCAGCTTGAGCGCCTCCAGATGCACAATGTAGAGCAGCGCTATATAGGAGATGGCCGCCGGCAGAAAGGCATGCTTGATGATCTCCACATAGGGAATGCCCACATATTCGACCATGAGGAAGGCCGCTGCCCCCATCACGGGCGGCATGATCTGGCCATTGACCGAGGAAGCGACCTCCACGGCCCCCGCCTTCTCCGCACTGAAGCCGACTCGCTTCATCATGGGAATAGTGAAGGTGCCCGTGGTAACCACGTTGGCGATAGAAGAGCCGGAGATGAGCCCGGTCAGGCCAGAGGCGACAACCGCCGCCTTGGCGGGGCCGCCGCGCAGGTGGCCGAGCATGCTGAAGGCGAGCTGGATAAAGTAGTGACCGGCGCCGGCCCGCTCGAGCAGGGCACCGAACAGCACGAACAGGAAGACGAAACTGGTGGAGACACCCAGGGCGATACCAAACACCCCCTCGGTGGTGATCCACTGGTGGTTGGCCAGGGCGGTGAAACTGACCCCGCGGTGGGCAAGCAAGCCCGGCATATAGGGACCGGCCAAGCTGTAAATCAGGAAAACCAGCGCAATCACGGCCAGGGCCGGACCCAGGGCGCGGCGCGCGGCTTCCAGCAAGAGCGGAATACCGATACAGGCGGTGATCAGGTCTGCCGTGGTGAGATTACCGGGACGCTGGGCCAAGTCCTGATACATCACAAACAGGTAAGAGGCGGCGCAGGCGGCAATGATGCCAAGCACGATGTCGGCGACCGGCACATTGTCTCTGGGCGAGCTGCGAAAAGCCGGGAACACCAGATAGGCCAGCAGCAGTGCAAATGTCAGGTGGATGGCACGGGTCTCGGTGTCGTTCAGGACGCCGAAGCCAACCAGAAAAGGCAGTGGGGACGCTATCCAGAGCTGGAACAGCGACCAGGCTAGGGCCAGGGTAGTGATAAGCCAACCCATAGGACCTATGGGCAGACGAGCCCCTACGTCCTGGGCGATGAGTTCTTCGGTAGAGAGTTGTTTTTCTTGCATAGGGTGTGTTTTTGCCAAGGGTTACAACAAGAGCAACACTCGTCAGCCCGCTGGCAAACCAGGCGCTGACGAGTGTCGATGTACAACTACAGTGACCCGGCAGGGTCCCTAATCAAACGCAATTACAGCCAGCCACGCTCTTTGTAATAGCGAACGGCGCCTTCATGCAGCGGGGCAGACAGACCAACCTTGATCATGTCCTTCTCGTTCAGGTCGGCAAAGGCCGGGTGCAGGCGCTTGAAGCGATCCAGGTTGTCAAACACGGACTTGACCAGCTGGTAGACCACTTCAGGATCGGCCTTGGCACTGGTAGAGAGCACGGCCTTGCCACCGATGGACGGGGTCGGCTTGTCGTTGCCCTTGTAGAGACCACCGGGGATCTCGGCCTTGGTGTAGTAGCTCTTCTCGGCCAACAGCTTGTCGATCTCTGCGCCGGTCACCGGCACCAGCACGGCATCGGTCGTGGTGGTCGCTTCCTGGATGGCACCGTTCGGGTGGCCCACGAAGTAGCTCATGGCGTCGATGTTGTTATCGCCGAGGGCAGAGGCTTGCTCGGCCGGTTTCAGCTCGGAAACCAGGCTGAAGGCAGACTTGTCCCAGCCCTTGACGGCCATGATCTCTTCCATGGTGTCACGCTGGCCAGAGCCCGGGTTGCCGATGTTGACGCGCTTGCCTTTCAGATCGTCGAAGCTGGCAATCTTGGCATCACGACGGGCGAGAATGGTGAACACTTCGCTCTGCAGGGAGAAGACGGCGCGGATGTCATCCATGGCACCTTCGGCCTGGAAGGGGGGCAGACCTTTCATCGCCTTGTACTGGTGATCAGACTGCATGATGCCGAAGTTGAACTCACCGCTGCGAATACCGTTGACGTTAGCGACACCGCCGCCGCTGGCCGGGGCGTTGCACTTGATGTTGTGCTCGGCGGCGCCGCGGTTCAGGAAGCGGCAGATAGACTGGCCCGCCACATAGTAGACACCGGTCTGACCGCCGGTGCCTATGGTCACGAAACGCTCTTGCGCCTGCACGGCACCACCGAAAGAGGCGGCAGCCAGCACTGCGGACATGGCGCACGCCAAGGATAATCCTTTCATGTTTTCCATCCTTTTTTCATTGGTTTTTACATCACCCGACTCCCGGGTGAAATCAAAGGAGCGGCCCTCAGCACCAGGCTGGTCCGTCTCGACCCCGATTAGGAAATGGCGCCTGCCAGAGATGGCAGCACCAAGATTGTCGCAACCCTGCGAATAGACGCCAGCATCCTGCCGACCGAAGACGATTTACCTGTTTTATCAAGCAAATCAAAAATAACGCACTCAGATTTTAACCACACACCGTCAACATAAATCAAACAGGAGTGCAAAAATGGCGCTAGAAATAGCGCAATTTATGACATGTGTCATCCTATTCTCTCGCTCAGTCGCGACAAAGGGATTCCCATGAGTCATAAAAATTAACAACTGTCGCGGCCTGACCAAATAAGGCCGCGACTGGCTATCGGTCAACCCGGCTTGACTGTTTCCGGCTGAGACAGTTGCAGCAGGAAGGCAAACTCCAGGGCTATGTCCTCATAGGCCTTGAAGCGACCGGATTTTCCACCATGACCCGCCTCCATGTCGGTGTGGAGCAGCAACTCGTTGTCATCCGTCTTCAGCTCACGCAACTTGGCCACCCACTTGGCCGGCTCCCAGTACTGCACCTGGGAGTCGTGCAGACCCGTGGTAACCAGCAGGTTGGGATAGGCCTGGGCCTTGACCTGATCGTAGGGGCTGTAGTCGAGCATGTAGTCGTAATAACGTTTCTTGTTGGGATTGCCCCACTCGTCATACTCCCCGGTGGTGAGCGGGATGGATTCATCGAGCATGGTGGTCACCACATCGACGAAAGGCACCTGGGCCACGACGCCATGATAGAGATCGGGGGCCTGGTTGATGACGGCCCCCATCAGCAGGCCGCCTGCACTGCCCCCCATGGCGTAGACCTGATCCTTGGCACCATAGCCCTGCTCCACCAGCGCCTTGGTGACATCGATAAAGTCGTGGAAGCTGTTCTGCTTGTTGAGCAGCTTGCCATCCTCGTACCACTGGCGACCCAACTCCTCGCCACCGCGCACGTGGGCGATGGCGTAGACGAAGCCGCGATCCAGCAAAGAGAGCCGCGCCGAACTGAAGTCGGGATCCATGCTGGCGCCATAGGAGCCGTAGCCGTAGACCAGCAAGGGGGTCTTGCCCCCTTTGAACAGATCCTTGCGATAGACCAGAGAGACAGGCACCTTGACCCCGTCCCGGGCCGTGACCCAGAGCCGCTCACTCTTGTAACGCTCGGCCTTGAAGCCCGCCACCGCCTGCTGCTTGAGCAGGGTACGCTTGCCGTTTGCCATGTTGAGCTCAAAGGTGGAGGTCGGCGTGGTCATGGAGCTGTAACCGTAGCGCAGCAGCTCGGTGTCCGGCTCAGGGTTGTAAGAGAGACCGGTGACATAGGCGGGATCGTCGAAGCTGATCTCCTGCTGCTCACCGCTCTGCCAGTTGATCTGACGCAACCGGGTCAACCCCTGGCTGCGCTCCTCGACCACCAACCACTGCTTGAACAGGGCATACCCTTCGAGCAGTACGTCCGCTTGCGGCGCGACCACGGGGCGCCAGCGATCGACCGGACTCTCCTTGGTCTCGTAGAGGCCGAAGTTCTTGCCGTCCTTGTTGGATCGCACATAGAAGCGACCCCGGTAGTGATCCAGGCTGTATTCGTGATCCGGCTGGCGCTTGAGGAAGAGGCGCGGCGCCTGCTGCGGATTGGCAGCATCGATGAGCCAGGCCTCGTCCGTGGTGGTGCTGGAGAGGGAGATGACGATGAAATCTTCCGAGGTGGTGGCCCCTATGCTGACATAGAAGGTGTCATCCTTCTCCTCATAGACCAGCTGATCCTTGGCAGGATCCGAGCCGAGCACATGGCGATACACCTGATAGGGCAGCAGGGTCTGCGGGTGCTTGCGCACATAGAACAGGGTCTTGTTGTCCGCGGCCCAGACGATGTTGCCCGAGGTGTTTTCCAGCTTGTCGCTGGCCCACTGGCCATTGTTCAAATCGAGAAACTGCACCTGATACTGACGACGGGAGAGGTAATCCTCCGCCACCGCCAGCCAGCGATTGTCCTGGCTCACTTCCAGCGCACCCAGCTCGTAGAAGTCATGTCCCTCGGCCCGCTGGTTGCTGTCGAGCAGGGTCACCATCACCCCCTGCTCAACCGACTGGCGAGCATAGATGCCATACTCCTTGCCTGGCTCATAACGAGTCTGATAGCGATAGCCATTCTTGACGTAGGGGACAGAGGTATCCTGCTGGGGAATGCGCGCCACCATCTCCTTGTAGAGCTGGGCCCGCAGTGGGGTACTTGGCGCTAGCCGCGCCGCCGTGTAGGCGTTCTCGGCATTGAGATAGGCCAGCACCGCCGGATCCTTGCGCTCATCATCGCGCAACCAATAGTAGTTGTCCGTGCGGCTCTGCCCATGCTTCTTGAGGATCTTGGGGTGTTTGGCCGCCATCGGCGGCTGGGGGGCGGCATCTGTCATCGGCACGTCTGTCATCGGCATGGGGGACTCATCATTGGCATATGAAGCTGTGCCTGCGGCCAGCGCAGACAGCAACAGGAGGCAGCGAGAAAGGCTGAACATGTCGCATCCTTTGCGATTTAAGGGTTAACACGGGGGACTGACGCCCCCTTAATCGGTCATCAATCTGCCCCTTGTGGCGCCCGGTTGCAAGGGGCACCCATGAAAAAGGCCGTTCTGTGAAGAGAACGGCCTGATCCAGGTCCTGGGTGAGGCAAGATTCGCTCAGGTGTGCCTCACATGGGGAAAGTCCTCACCCGGACCCATTAGCCCGGGTAGCTGGCCCAGAGCGCGGTCTGACCCGCCTCGTCGATGGCCAACACCTGATAGGGCTGACCCGGGATATCCATGCCGGGGGCACTCTGTGGCATACCAGGGATAGTCAACCCGCGGATGGCCGGTTTCTTATCCAGCATGCGCTGCACGTCGGCGGCGGGCACATGGCCTTCCACCACATAACCACCCACCAGGGCGGTATGGCAGGAGGCCAGCTGCGGCGTCACGCCATGCTGCTGCTTGATGGGTTCGAGCTGCTCGGTGTTGACCACCTTGAGCTCGAACCCATTGTCCTGCATGTGCTTTATCCACTGCTCGCAGCAGCCGCAATACTGGGATTTGTAGACCGTCATCGGCTCGGCGGCCAGAGCTGACAGGCTGGTGACGCCCGCCACCAGGGCCAGCCACAGGGCTGGGATCTTGCGTATAGACATAACTACCTCGACTGATATTGCTTCAATGGACATTGATACGAAGGACCCCGGCAGGGGTTCATTATCATCAGATCGTGGTGCGAGGCGGGCGCTCGAGTCGCTCCAGCGGCGGCTGGGGCACATAGAGGGAGGGAGCAATGAATTCAGGGTCTGCCGGGCTCTGCTCGGCCAGGGTCAGGCTGTCGCTGCTGACCAGGCTCATGGCCAGCACTGTGGTGAAGCTGCCGCAGGGCATGGCCTTTTCCAGGGTACGCTCGGCTTCGCTGCAATGGGGCGTCAGGGTACAGAGATCCGCCGCAGCCCGGCTGCCAAACGACATCAGCACCAGCAGCAGACCCCAGAGGGGCAGCCAGCGGCGTGCATTGTCTAATTGGCGAGGGGTCAGTAGCATGGGGCAGCTCTGTGAAAATAATGGCCCATGCTAACCTGCCCCCCAGGGGTAAGGTCAAGGGTGCCTGCAGGGCAACCCTTGATCCGGATCAGCTTGCCGGCCGATCAGCGCTGGATGCGAGCGATGACCCCGCCACCAGGGTCTGACCCGGACCATCGGCAGATCCCCGCACCTCGGCACCACTCAGCTTGGCTGACGGGTAGCGGCCAGCACTATCTCGCGCACGCAGACGCTGGCTGGCTGGCGCCAGGCATAGAGCACGGCCTCGGCGATTACCTCGGGGGCGATGACGCCCCCCATGCTCTCCTTCCAGCCATGATATCCGGCCTTGATCTGTTCATCCGTGGTATGGCTGAGCAGCTCGGTCTCCACCGCCCCCGGCGCTATGGTCACCAGACGCACCCCGAGGTCGGCCACCTCTTCACGGATGTTCTCGGTCAGGGCATGCACCGCAAACTTGGTGGCACAGTAAGCGGCATGATTGGGGAAGGTCTTGCGCCCGGCGATGGAGCTGATGTTGATGATGGTGCCGCTGCGCCGCGCCTTCATCCCCGCCAACACCGCATGCACGCCGTTGAGCACCCCCATCACGTTGATGTTGAGCATCTGCTGCCACTCGGCGGGATCCTGCACATCGGCTTGGCCAAGCAGCATGACGCCGGCATTGTTGACCAGGCAACCGACCGGGCCGAAACGCGCCTCGGCCTGGTCGATGGCTGCCCGAAACGCTGCGGTATCGGTCACATCGAGGGGCAGACAGAGGCTGTCTGGCAAACCGAGTGCCACCATGGGTTCAACCCGACGAGCCAGCAGCAGCAGGGGGTGACCCGCCGCCGAGAAGGCGCGGGCAATGGCGGCACCTATGCCTGCGGAGGCACCGGTCACGACGACGAGGGGTTTGGACATGGGAGTTCCTTATTGCGGATGAAAGGGGCTGGTCAGCACCAAGTTCATTCACTATAGTCGCGCCATCTATCAGCGATAAATATAGATTTCCGCTGGTTATCATCTGAAATAACTATGGTAACGCCATGCTGGATTTGAGACTGCTGCGCTTTTTCATCGCCATCTATGAACAGAAGAACATCACGGCCGCTGCCGAACGCTGTCATGTCAGCCAACCTTCCCTCTCCGCCGGTCTGCGTCAGCTGGAAGAGAGCCTGGGGGACAATCTGTTCCTGCGCGGCAAGAAGGGGGTAGAGGCTCTGCCTGCGGCCCACTATCTCTATCCCCATGCGGTCAAGCTGGTCGAGGAAGCGCGTCGCCTGCCCGAGCTGTTTCGCCAGAAGGCGAGCCGGGCCCGCCTCAACCTCGCCGTGATGCCGGATCTGAGCAAGCGCCGCCTCGCCGCGCTGTTGCAGCGGATACAACAGCATCTTCCCTCCCTGGATTTGACCCTGTCAGACCATGAAACACCGGCCGACTGCCGCTTGACCCTGGATGTGCTGCGCCGGGAAGACGAGATCTTTCTGCCGCTCTGGGAGGAGGACTATGTCTTGTGCGTGCCCGCAGCTCACCCCTTCGCCCGGCGCGAGCAGGTCGAACTCCATGAGCTGCAGGATCAGGATTTCATCGAGTGTCCCCCCTGCGAAGCCCATCAGCAGACCCTGGGCCTGCTCGCCTGCGACCGGCTCACCCTCAATCTGGTGGCCAAGGCGCAGAGCAAGGGGCTGGTGATGGCCCTGGTGCTGGCGGGTGTCGGCATCAGTTTTCTGCCCGATGGGTTGGTTGAGGATGAACCGGCCCTGCGCTGCGTGCCCCTCGCCGGGCCGAGGATGTTTCGCCGCATAGGGCTCTGCTATCCGGCACGCCAGACCCTGAGCCCAGCTCTGGTCGCATTGATCCCCGAACTGGCCGCAAGGCCCGCTTCTTGATAAGTTTCCACCTAACTCCATGCCCCAGGTCATGACTCTATGAAACGCATTCTGGTGATCTTCTCTCACCCCGCCCTGCAGCGCTCCAAGGCCAACCGTGAGTTGCTGCAAGCCATCTCTGATCTGGAGGGGGTGACCATTCACGACCTCTATCAGCACTACCCCGACTTGTTTATCGACGTGAAACGCGAACAGGCCCTGCTCGGGGAGCACGACATCATCGTCTTCCAGCATCCGCTCTACTGGTACTCCTGCCCCGCCATCATGAAGGAGTGGCTGGATCTGGTGCTCGAGTACGGCTATGCCTATGGGCCCCAGGCCAATGGTCTGGAAGGCAAACAGTGGTTGAGTGCCATCACCACGGGGGGAGCCCCCGAGTCCTATTGCCAGGCTGGTTACAACAACAGCCCGCTGCTCGACTTTCTGCGCCCCTTCAGCCAGACGGCCCGACTGTGCGGCATGCAGTGGCTGCCGCCCTTCGTGCTGCACTCTTTCCACAAACTCAATGATCCCGAGGCGCTGCGCCGCTGTGGTCATGAATATCGCCAGCTGCTGCTCGCCTTGCGTGATGAACGGCTCAGCCCGACTCAGCTGGATGGGGTCGCCTATCTGCGCGATCTGCTGGAGGTTATCTGATGGGACACGGCATCTTGTTCGACGCCTTCATCTACCTCTCGGCGGCGGTCATCGCCGTGCCCCTGGCCAAGCGCTGGGGGTTGGGTTCTGTGCTCGGCTATCTGCTGGCGGGGATAGTGATAGGGCCTTTCCTGCTCGGCCTGGTCGGGGAACGTCAGGACGTGATGCACTTCGCCGAATTCGGCGTGGTGCTGATGCTGTTTCTGGTCGGCCTCGAACTAAAACCGGCGCTGCTCTGGCAGCTCAAGGGACCCATACTGGGCACAGGCGGCCTGCAGGTGGCGCTGTCGACCGCCGCCCTGGCCGGGGTCGCCGTCCTCATCGGTCTGCCCTGGCAACAGGGGGTGGCCATAGGGCTGATCCTGGCCCTCTCCTCCACCGCCATCGTGCTGCAGAGCCTGCAGGAGCGCAAACAGATGCAGAGCGAGAGCGGTCGCTCCGCCTTTGCCGTGCTCCTGTTCCAGGACATCGCCGTGATACCCATACTGGCGCTGTTGCCCCTGCTGGCCATGGCCCCGGTCGCCCAGAGCGATCAGAGTGAGCTGGCGGGCTGGCAGCATGGCCTGCTGGTTGCCGCCGCCATCGCGGGCATCATATTTGGCGGTCGCTACCTGATGCGCCCCGTGTTTCGTGCCATCGCCCAGTCACACATGCGGGAGATCTTCGTCGCGGCGGCGCTGTTGCTGGTGATCGGCATCGCCGTCTTGATGGAGTCGGTGGGGCTCTCCCCCGCCCTGGGCTCCTTTCTGGCCGGGGTGGTGCTGGCCGACAGCGAGTATCGCCACGAACTGGAAGCGGACATAGACCCCTTCAAGGGGCTGCTGCTCGGCCTCTTCTTCATGTCGGTGGGGGCCGGCATCAACTTCGGCCTGTTCGCCGAGCACCCTATACTGATCCCGGCCCTGGTGATCGGTCTGATGGCGCTCAAGTGGCTGGTGTTGATGGCGATTGGCCTGGTATTGCGAGTGTCGCCAAGCCAGCGCTGGACCTTCTCCCTCGCCCTGGCCCAGGGCGGGGAGTTTGCCTTCGTGCTCTTCTCCTTCGCCAGTCAAAACCGGGTCCTGCCCGAGGAGATGATCGCCCTGTTGACCCTAGTGGTAGCGCTCTCCATGGCGTTGACCCCCCTGCTGCTGATCCTCAACGACAGAGTGATCCAGCCCTGGTTTGACTATCGCAGCCGGCCGGAAGCCCCTGAGCACGAGCAACCCCAGGCCCTGGACAATCCCGTCATCATCGCCGGTTTTGGCCGCTTCGGTCAGATAGTGGGGCGTCTTTTGCACGGTCACGGCATAGGCACCACCATCTTGGAGCAGGATGCCAGCCAGATAGAGACGCTGCGCAAGTTCGGTTATCAGGTATTCTATGGCGATGCCAGCCGCATCGATCTGCTGCACGCCGCCGGCGCGCACAAGGCCAGACTGCTGGTGCTCTCCATCAATGACCCTGTCACCTCACTCACTGTCATCGAGATGGTGAAGAAGCACTTCCCGCACCTTAAGATATTGGCGCGGGCCCAGGACAGACCACACGCCCACAACATATTGCGCCACGGGGTCGACGGGGTGTTTCGTGAAACTCTAGGGTCGGCGGTGGATCTTGGCGTGGAAGCCCTCACCAACCTGGGATTCCGTGCCAATCATGCCTGGCGTGCCGGGCAGATGTTCAAGCGCCATGACAACTGGCTGCTGCGCGAGCAGATCAGTTATCTGGACGACGAGCACACCTATATCAACAAGAGCCTGCAGTACCGGGACATACTCTCTGATCTGTTGCGAGACGATCAGCTGGGACCGGACCATGTTCATGCCCATAACTGGGATAGCGGCCTCCCCAACCAAGACAAGGAAGCAAGATGATTGCCTATTACCCTCTGCTCAAACACCTGCACATGACGTTCGCCATCGTCAGTATCCTGCTGTTTATCTACCGTTGGGCCCTGGCCATCAACGGAAGCCCTCGCTTGCAGCAACGCTGGCTCAAGATACTGCCCCACGTCAACGATACCCTGCTGCTGCTCGCAGGCGTGGTGCTGGCCGTCACCCTGCAGATGAACCCGGGTTCACAACCCTGGCTGCTGGCCAAGCTCATCGCCCTGGTGGTCTATATCGGCCTGGGTGCCATGGCGCTCAAACGCCCCGACCGCAAACAGAAGGTGATCGCGGGCATCGCTGCCCTGTTGGTGTTCAACTACATCATAGGGGTCGCCATCAGCAAATCCCCCTGGGCCTGGTTCGCATGACCTACAAGGGGAGGCTGCTGCCTCCCCTTTTCATATCCCATCAACTCAGCCCTCCTGTTTGTCATTCCGCTCCCCTGTCCCGCAATCACAAAGCGCAATCGCCTCCCAAGAGCAATCCTTGCTCTCCTTCAGCAAACTAATTTTAGCGAAACAACAACAAGTTAAGATCCAATAGCCATTATTTATCAATAGCTTAACTGTAGCTGTATGAAAATGGCGACACTTGTCGCAGCAAAACTTGCGACATAGACTGTCGCAACTACTGGCTAGGATACACTCAACGCTAATCCAGTGAAGGCAAGCACCATGAGCAAGAAGCTGTTACGACAACTGACCTTGGCGCGTTGCATCCCGCACCGCCCTTACAAACTGACCGCCAGCCAGCTGCAAGTTAAGCTGGAAGAAGAAGGCATACACGTCAGTCTGCGGACCGTGCAACGGGATCTGGAAGAGATGTCTGGCATGGGGCTGTTTGACCTCACCTCGGACGAGCGCAGCAAACCCCATGGCTGGTGCTTCGAGCGCCACGGCCTCAATGACTTTGCCAACATCATGCCACTCTCCCTCGCCGTCGCACTCAAGACTTGGAGCGATCAGGCCAGCCATCTGCTGCCCGCGAGCGTGTTGACAGAACTGAATCCGCTAGTCGACAAGGCCAGCCAGGTGATCCGCGACAGCCAGAGCGAACTGGCCGAACGTTGGCTCGAGAGTGTGCATCAATCGCCGCGTCCGTTTGCCGGCAACCCTGAAATACGCCGCAGCACCTTGATCCGTGATGCCCTCTGGCGAGGCCGCAAGTTCAGCGCCGAGATCCAGCGCGTCATCAAAGAGCGTACCGTGTGGCTCTGCTATGACCGCATCAATCCGCTCGGTATCTTGAACCAGGCCGATGGCCCGACACTGCTCTGCACCCTGTCCGAGCTTGACCCCAAGGTGTATGGCATACCGTTCGACCATATCAAGGATGTGGAGCTGACCAATTTCAGCGCGACCCAGCCCAAGGACTTCAACGTCCAGAAACTGATCCGCGAGCAGGCTTACCAAGATGTCAGTGGCCCTATCCGCTTCGTTGGCCGCATAGATGCCAACAGTGCCACACTGACTGATGGTCAAATCCCGGGCCACAACCCGCGCATGACCCGCTATGACAAGCGCAGCGTGGTGGTTGAGACCGAAGTACAGGACACCCCGGAGTTCCGCAACTGGCTCAACAACATGGAAGGCAATCTGGAAGTATTGGCACCGGAATCCCTTCGCAAGGCCTACCCAACCAGTCGGGCCAACTGATAATGAAAAGCCGGGCTAAGCCCGGCTTTTCCAGATATACACAATAAAATCGATGAAATATTAAGCACGAGTATTCAATATTATTTGATTTTAGACAGCATATTTTAAGTTCCTCTTGAAACCAAAACGCCCCCATTTTCCCCTTGTAAGAGATCGCCCATAGGCACTGTAAGAGCGGGCTGTTTCATGCCGTAGGTTAGACCGTCAGCAACTGCCGACAATTACAAGGGAAACCAAATAAGATACTGATTATTATCAATAAAAATTAATTTTAGCCACAATGTAAAATCGTTTTCTTCCGCTTGCTCCCTCAGCCCCTCTTGTGACCTCGCCGTTATCCCTTATTATCTATCTCACAAGGACGGCGCGGGCATCTACAGGATGCATGCCCACAAGAATAAAGGACTAGCCACAGGACACCTCAGGATGAGGTTGGATAGCCAGGAGGTTATCCGCCAGGACGGTCAGGAACACCACAGGATGTGGTTATGGACACCTCCAGGACGGAGATGCATAACCCGGATGGTTATTGGTCTGGATGACCTAGGATCACCACAGGATGTGGTAGGACGAGCTTCAGGATGAAGGCGAGATAATCAGGATGGTTATCTGTCAGGACGACGCAGGAACACCACAGGATGTGGTAATGGACACCTCCAGGATGGAGACAGTGCAGCAATCAGGATAGGTTGCTGGGTCAGGATGACATATGGACACCCCAATGGATTGGGAAGGGGAAATCCAACGGATTTGGATACAGTCAGGGAATGCAGGGAGCATTTGCAGTTCAAGGACTGGACGACACGACTTAAGGGGACGGCTCAGCCGTCCCCTTTTCTTATATTGGCGCGCTTCATAACATCATCTCCCCCCTCCTGTAGCGCCTGCATAGCTCAAAGAATCACTACCGACAGCTTGGATCGCCACATTTCCCTTTTCATGACTCCGGGTAAATGGCCACAAGATCCTGGGATCTCGGATGTAACACCTGGCCCCGGTTGCCCTCTACTTTCCTAGACCCCCCAAAAGCCTCAAACTGAGGTCATTCAAAAGGTGTATGAGCAAGCAGCAACGTTACACGGAAGAATTCAAGCTAGCAGCCGTCAAGCAGGTGACTGAACGCAATAACCCAGTGGCAGAAGTCGCCAAGCGACTTGGTGTTTCAAGCCACACTCTTTACGTCTGGATCAGGCGCTACAGCCAGCCCAAAGTGCAGCAGCATGAGTCCACAGCCAGCAAGCCGAGATACGCCGCGCCACCGATGAGAGAGATATTTTAAAAGGCCGTAGCGTACAGCTGTCAGGGTAAGGTACGCCTTCATCCGGGAGCACGCGTCCACATGTTCCATCCGCAGACTGTGCCGGATGTTGCCTGTCTACCTGAGCGATTATCACGCCTGGCAGCCACAACCTTTATCTACCCGCGTTCAGGAGGACCAACGCCTCCTGGGCCAGATCAAGCAATACTGGCTAGAAAGCGGGGCGCCTATGGTTATCGCAAGATCCGGGATGCCCTGCGAGAGATGGGCGAGACCTGTGGGAAACACCGGGTGGCGCGATTAATGCGTCATGAAGGTTTAGGTTCACAAACCTGTTATCGTCACTGCCCAGGCCATTACGGTGGTTGCCCCGAATCATTTGGAACGTCAGTTCGATGTGACCGAGCCCAATAAGGTCTGGGTAACTGACATCACCTATATTCGCCCCCATGAAGGATGGCTCTATCTGGTTGCGGTATTGGATTTGTTCTCACGTCACGTCATTGGCTGGTCAATGGGGCCACGGTTCGACCGAGAGCTGGCCATCAGTGCGTTACTGATGGCGGTGTGGCGACTGCGGCCCGCACAAGAAGTGCTGGTGCATTCTGACCAAGGGAGTCAGTTTAGCAGCTATGACTGGCAGGATTTTTTGCGGGAACACCGGCTCAAGACCAACATGAGCTGGCGCGGCAATTACCATGATAACGCGGTGGCTGAGAGTTCCTTACGGTCCCTAAAACAGAGCGTATCCATCGCAAAACCTATGTGGATCGTGAGGAAGCCCGGCAGGATGTGTTCGATTACATTGAAATGCTTTACAACCCCAAGCGCCGACACAGTTTCAACATCGGGCTATCGCCAGTAGAGTGTGAAAAGCAATGTTTCGAACGGCTCAAAAGTGTCTAGAGAAACCGGGACGCAGACTATGTAGAACTGCCCTGATACTGCCCATCGTGGCTTATGAGCGCAAAAAGCAAAAAGGCCTTCCCGAATGGGAAGGCCTTCTCTATTTAGTGGCGGAGCGGACGGGACTCGAACCCGCGACCCCCGGCGTGACAGGCCGGTATTCTAACCAACTGAACTACCGCTCCGCAATTTGGCTAGCGCTATGCTAAATCTTCTGCCGTTTCATCGAGGTGTCATCCTCTCGGCCAATGATGTGAACGACACATCATTGTCTAATTAGGAGCCTGGCAGTGTCCTACTCTCGCATGGCGAATGCCACACTACCATCGGCGCTACCGCGTTTCACTTCTGAGTTCGGCATGGGATCAGGTGGGTCCACGGCGCTATGGCCGCCAGGCAAAAACTTCAATCTCGGAAAGCTGACGTGAATAACGACTTCGCTAGTTGCTTGTCATTACCACTGAATTTGTAAGTAGTTCATGCACTTGCTACAAGGCCCAGAACACTTCTTGGGTGTTGTATGGTTAAGCCTCACGGGTAATTAGTATGGGTTAGCTCAACACGTCGCCGCGCTTACACACCCCACCTATCAACGTTGTGGTCTCCAACGGCCCTTTAGGACCCTCAAGGGGTCAGGGATGACTCATCTCAGGGCTCGCTTCCCGCTTAGATGCTTTCAGCGGTTATCGATTCCGAACTTAGCTACCGGGCAGTGCCACTGGCGTGACAACCCGAACACCAGAGGTTCGTTCACTCCGGTCCTCTCGTACTAGGAGCAACTCCCTTCAATCATCCAACGCCCACGGCAGATAGGGACCGAACTGTCTCACGACGTTCTGAACCCAGCTCGCGTACCACTTTAAATGGCGAACAGCCATACCCTTGGGACCGACTTCAGCCCCAGGATGTGATGAGCCGACATCGAGGTGCCAAACACCGCCGTCGATATGAACTCTTGGGCGGTATCAGCCTGTTATCCCCGGAGTACCTTTTATCCGTTGAGCGATGGCCCTTCCATTCAGAACCACCGGATCACTATGACCTACTTTCGTACCTGCTCGACCTGTCCGTCTCGCAGTTAAGCTGGCTTATGCCATTGCACTAACCTCCTGATGTCCGACCAGGATTAGCCAACCTTCGTGCTCCTCCGTTACTCTTTGGGAGGAGACCGCCCCAGTCAAACTACCCACCAGGCACTGTCCGCGAGCCCGATTCAGGGCCCTGCGTTAGAACATCAAACATACAAGGGTGGTATTTCAAGGACGGCTCCACGACAACTGGCGTCATCGCTTCAAAGCCTCCCACCTATCCTACACATGTAGGTTCAATGTTCAGTGCCAAGCTGTAGTAAAGGTTCACGGGGTCTTTCCGTCTAGCCGCGGGTACACCGCATCTTCACGGCGAATTCGATTTCACTGAGTCTCGGGTGGAGACAGCATGGCCATGGTTACACCATTCGTGCAGGTCGGAACTTACCCGACAAGGAATTTCGCTACCTTAGGACCGTTATAGTTACGGCCGCCGTTTACCGGGGCTTCGATCAAGAGCTTCGCTTGCGCTAACCCCATCAATTAACCTTCCGGCACCGGGCAGGTGTCACACCCTATACGTCCACTTTCGTGTTTGCAGAGTGCTGTGTTTTTGATAAACAGTCCCAGCCATCTGGTCACTGCGACTCCCAACTGCTCCATCCGCAAGGGATTTCACTGTCAAGAGCGAACCTTCTCCCGAAGTTACGGTTCTATTTTGCCTAGTTCCTTCACCCGAGTTCTCTCAAGCGCCTTGGTATTCTCTACCCGACCACCTGTGTCGGTTTGGGGTACGATGACTTGTAATCTGAAGCTTAGAGGCTTTTCCTGGAAGCATGGCATCAATGGCTTCACCACCGTAGTGGCTTCGTCTCGTGTCTCAGCGTTGCATCTCCGGATTTGCCTAGAGATACCGCCTACGCACTTTCACCAGGACAACCGTCGCCTGGCCCACCTAGCCTTCTCCGTCCCCCCATCGCAATTACAAGTCGTGCAGGAATATTAACCTGCTTCCCATCGATTACGCCTTTCGGCCTCACCTTAGGGGTCGACTCACCCTGCCCCGATTAACGTTGGACAGGAACCCTTGGTCTTCCGGCGAGGAGGCTTTTCACCCCCTTTATCGTTACTTACGTCAGCATTCGCACTTCTGATATCTCCAGCATACCTCTCGATACACCTTCGCAGACTTACAGAACGCTCCCCTACCACTCACACATAAGTGTGAATCCGCGGCTTCGGTGCCTGGTTTGAGCCCCGTTACATCTTCCGCGCAGGCCGACTCGACTAGTGAGCTATTACGCTTTCTTTAAATGATGGCTGCTTCTAAGCCAACATCCTAGCTGTCTGA
>NZ_JBPQCY010000003.1:57500-197500 GCF_051376105.1 Aeromonas molluscorum
CGGGCCGTCAGTCGCTGCAACAACCAGGATAGCGCCATCCATCTGGGCAGCACCGGTGATCATGTTCTTAACGTAGTCGGCGTGACCCGGGCAATCTACGTGCGCGTAGTGACGGGCAGCAGTGTCGTATTCTACGTGGGAGGTGTTGATGGTGATACCACGCTCACGCTCTTCCGGCGCCTTGTCGATCTGGTCGAAGGCGAAAGCTTTACCACCGAAGTGCTTGGCCAGCACGTTGGTGATGGCGGCGGTCAGAGTGGTTTTACCGTGGTCAACGTGGCCGATGGTGCCGACGTTTACGTGCGGTTTGTTACGTTCAAATTTTTCTTTAGACACGACGTAGTCCTTCTAGGTTAAACCCGCCTACCGTCGTAGGCGGGGAATCTTAAATTACTTGGATTTGCGCTCTTCGATGACTGCCTGAGCCACGTTGTTCGGGGCGTCGGAGTACTTAGCGAATTCCATAGCGTAGGAAGCACGACCTTGGGTAGCGGAACGCAGCGCGGTCGCATAACCGAACATCTCGGCCAGCGGCACCAGAGCACGTACGATCTTGCCGGACGGGCCATCTTCCATACCTTCGATCAGGCCACGACGACGGTTCAAGTCACCGATAACGTCGCCCATGTAATCTTCCGGAGTCTCAACTTCGACCTGCATAACAGGCTCAAGCAGAACCGGCTTGGCTTTCATGTAACCAGCTTTGAAGGCCAAGGAGGCTGCGATCTTGAACGCCAGCTCGGAAGAGTCGACATCGTGGTAAGATCCGTAATGCAGACGTACGCCGATATCCATTACTGGATAGCCTGCCAGCGGGCCGGATTTGAGCTGCTCACGCAGACCCTTATCAACACCTGGGATGTATTCACCAGGAATCACGCCACCTTTGATATCGTTAACGAATTCATAGGTTTTGCCAGCTTCCAGCGGGTACATGTCGATGATGACGTGACCATACTGACCACGACCACCAGACTGCTTGGCGTGCTTACCTTCGATATCCTTGACGGTTTCACGAATGGTTTCACGGTAGGCAACCTGCGGTTTACCAACGTTCGCTTCAACCTTGAACTCGCGACGCATACGGTCAACGATGATGTCCAGGTGCAACTCACCCATGCCGGCGATGATGGTTTGACCAGATTCTTCGTCAGTCCAAACACGGAAAGACGGATCTTCCTGCGCCAGACGGCCGAGTGCCAGACCCATCTTCTCTTGGTCAGCCTTGGTTTTCGGCTCAACCGCGATGGAGATTACCGGCTCCGGGAATTCCATACGCTCAAGGATAATCGGTGATTTTTCGTCACACAGGGTGTCACCAGTGGTCACATCTTTCAGACCGATGGCAGCAGCGATATCACCTGCGCGAACTTCTTTGATCTCTTCACGCTTGTTGGCATGCATCTGAACGATACGGCCAAAACGCTCACGCTTCTCTTTGACGGAGTTCATCACGGAGTCGCCGGAGTTAACCACACCGGAGTAAACGCGGAAGAAGGTCAGGTTGCCCACGAACGGATCGGTAGCAATCTTGAACGCCAGAGCAGCAAACGGCTCGTCATCAGAAGCATGACGCTCGTCTTTGGTCACGCCATCCAGCTTCAGGCCGTCGATAGCAGCAACGTCGGTCGGTGCCGGCAGATAATCAACAACGGCATCCAGCATGGCCTGTACGCCCTTGTTCTTGAACGCGGAGCCACAGGTAACCAGGATGATTTCGTTGTTCAGAACGCGCAGACGCAGAGCAGTCTTGATCTCTTTCTCGGTCAGCTCTTCGCCGCCCAAGTATTTTTCCATCAGCTCTTCAGAGGCTTCAGCAGCAGCTTCAACCAGGTTCAGACGCATTTCTTGCGCCTGCTCCAGCAGCTCGGCCGGGATCTCTTCGTAATCGAAGGATACGCCCTGATCTGCTTCGCTCCAGTTGATGGCTTTCATCTTTACCAGGTCGATAACGCCCTTGAAGTTCTCTTCTGCACCGATGTTCAGTTGCAGGGGAACAGGGACGCCTTTCAGACGGGTTCTGATGTGCTCAACGCAGCGCAAGTAGTTAGCACCGGTACGGTCCATCTTGTTGACGAACGCGATACGGGGAACTTTGTACTTGTTAGCCTGACGCCATACGGTCTCAGACTGTGGCTGTACGCCACCTACGGCACAGTACACCATCACGGCACCATCCAGAACACGCATTGAACGCTCTACTTCGATAGTAAAGTCAACGTGGCCGGGGGTATCGATGATGTTGATACGGTGCGGTTCATACTGTTTACCCATGCCGGACCAGAATGCGGTAGTCGCAGCAGAGGTGATGGTGATTCCACGCTCTTGTTCTTGTTCCATCCAGTCCATGGTGGCGGCGCCATCATGCACTTCGCCGATCTTATGGCTAACACCGGTGTAGAACAGTACGCGTTCGGTAGTAGTAGTCTTACCGGCGTCGATATGAGCGGAGATACCGATATTACGATAGCGCTCAATGGGGGTTGTACGAGCCATTGTCATCCTCTTACTAAGGAGCTTGTCCCTAGATAATTGAAGGTGCGCAGGATCTTTAGCAGACCCTGCGCAAGCGGATTACCAGCGGAAGTGAGCGAAGGCTTTGTTCGCTTCAGCCATACGGTGAACGTCTTCACGTTTCTTGACAGACGAACCCTTATTGTCAGCGGCATCCAGCAGCTCGCCAGCCAGGCGCTGAGCCATTGATTTTTCACCACGTTTACGAGCGGCATCAACCAACCAACGCATTGCCAGGGCATTGCGACGTACCGGGCGAACTTCTACCGGCACTTGATAGGTTGCACCACCGACACGACGAGATTTAACCTCGACGGACGGACGAATGTTGTCCAGGGCTTCTTCGAATACGGCCAGGTGATCTTTGCCAGATTTGGTGGCAATGATGTCCAGAGCACCGTATACGATGGCTTCGGAAACAGATTTCTTACCGTCAACCATTACTACGTTGACAAATTTAGCCAGCAGCTCTGATCCGAACTTAGGATCCGGCAGGATTTTACGCTGACCAACAACACGACGTCTTGGCATTTCAAATTCTCCGTAACTTCAGGGGTTACCCAAAACTAGAAAGTTATCTAACTAGAAACGAATTAACGTTTGGCCTTACTTAACGGAGAACCATTAAGCTTTCGGACGCTTCACGCCATACTTGGAGCGAGATTGCTTACGGTCTTTAACACCGGCACAGTCCAACGCACCACGAACGGTGTGATAACGAACACCTGGCAAATCCTTGACACGACCGCCACGGATCAGAACAACGGAGTGTTCCTGCAGGTTGTGACCTTCACCGCCGATATAGGAGGTGACTTCGAAGCCGTTGGTCAGACGAACACGGCACACTTTACGCAGTGCAGAGTTAGGCTTCTTTGGGGTGGTGGTATATACACGAGTGCACACGCCACGCTTCTGAGGGCACGCTTCCAGCGCAGGCACGTTGCTTTTTTCAACGAGCTTAGTGCGTGGCTTGCGAACCAACTGGTTAATAGTTGCCATCAAAAGGCTCCTGATAATGACTTCATAAACATGTGAAAAATCCTCCCCGCAGATACGGGGACGCGAAATTTTATGCCCTGTCGCTGAGGGAGTCAAGATTTATACAATCCGTGCCGTAAAAGGACACAGTTCCTGACAGCGATGTAGAGCCAAACTACTGAGTTATAACAATTAATGTTGACGCTAGCATGACCATGAATGCGGCGAACCTTCAGCCTCAATCAGAGCCACCAATCCCGTCATGGTTAGGGATAACCCGGATCCCTCCCCCAAACCGCGGGCCAGTAAATCCTCATTCATCACATAGAGCCGCTCATCGGCCAATTTGGCCTGCCAGAGCGGGCTGACGGCTGCCACCACCGCATCTTGCATCAACACCAGGGCATCCCCCTGGTTTCGGTATTGCAACGCCTGCTCCAGATCCTGGGTCAGGAAGGGCGAGCTCATTATCAAATGGATCATAACCCCTCTCAGAAGCTCAGATGAATGGCATAACTGGCCCAAATCCGTGTCAGTTCTGCTCTGGGCAAACAGCGGGCCTCGATGATGAGGTCGTCTGGCTGCAGGCCGCGCTCAGAGAGCGAGTCAGCGCAGACATAGAGCTCCTCCACATCATAGAGCTCCAACAGCTTGAAGGTAGGGGCATAATGACGCTGCAGTATGGTTTGCGGTCGTTGATCGCGTACCAACTGCAAGACCCCATCCTCGATAAGAAACAGGGCGAGTGACTCGGTCAAGGCGGAGCTGGCCAGCAGGGCATCGAGTCCTTCTCTGCCCGCCGCCGAACCATGGGGTCCCCGCCTGCCGATAAAGGCGATCTTGTTCATACCCCTCCTAAAATTGCACGAAGCGATCTGCGGTCAACGCCGCTTCTGCCAGCTGCCCAAGACCACTCAGACAGAAGGGTTCGCCCAGATTGAAGTGTGCTTTGCCCACCTCGGATGCCTGTGTCTCGTCCAGCACGCCACGGCGCATGGCCGCCGCCACACAGACATCGATACGGATCCCCTGCTCAATGGCCAGCTCGGCCCACAGGGGCACCAAATTCACTTCGTCGGACGCGGGAGCATGCAGTTGATTGCCGTTACTCACCCCGTCTTGATAAAAGAACAGGTGAGACAACTGGTGACCTTCTGCCAGCAAGGCGCGAGCGAAGCGGTAGGCCGTGCTGGCAGATTGGCTACCATAGGCAGGTCCCGTCACCAGCAGGGCAAAACTCAGACTCATAGCCATTATTCCCAAGAGGTAGCCCATCGCAGAGCCACAGACAAAAAAGCCCCTCCGGGAGGGGCTCATCACAGCGATGCCGGATCAGAGATGGGCTATCGCTTCCACTTCAACCAACACATCTTTCGGCAGACGGGCCACTTCCACACAGGATCGCGCAGGCGCCGAATCGCCGAAGTAACGGGCATAGACCTGATTGAAGGCCACGAAGTTGTTCATGTCACTCAGGAAACAGGTGGTCTTCAGCACCTTGCTGGTATCGGAGCCAGCCGCCTTCAATACGGCAACCAGGTTTTTCATCACCTGTTCTGCCTGTTGCTCGACGCCACCACTGACAATCTCCATGGTGCTCGGATCGAGCGGGATCTGGCCAGAGGTGAACACCAGCTCACCCAGCTTGGTACCCTGTACATAAGGGCCAATCGCGGCGGGAGCCTGTTCGGTTGCGATTACTTCTTTAGCCATTCATCTGTCCCCTTCTAGACGCTTACTCGCTCTCATCTTCACCCTGCTTGCGTTGACGGATGTAAAGATAGACGGTGTGTTTGGAAATATTAAGTTTGTCGGCGACCAGATTGATCGAATCCTTGATATCGAATATGCCCTTCTCGAACAGCTGGGTCACGATAAAACGGTTCTTGGCATTGTTGGCCACGGTCGGATCGCGATTGATCTCGTCGATGGTGTTATCCACCGTCTGGGCGACCAGCTCCTCGACGCTGTTGGCGAAGGTCTCTGGCGACTGGCGCTCGACCTGCTGCGGGGTCGGGAAGAACTCGGCCACGAACTCGTGAAAAGGCGCATTGATATGCAGGTTGATACAGATAAGGCCGATCACCTGCTTGTCGCTGTTGCGAATGGCAATGGTGATCGATTTCATCAGCGCACCGGTACGACTACGCGCAAAGTAACTTTGCGTGTACTCCTGGCCGGCATTCTCTATGTCCTTGAGCATACGCAGGGCCAGATCCGTGATCGGCGCCCCCTCGTTGCGGCCCGTGTTGAAACCATTCGCAATCTTGATCACCGACTCGTGCAGATTCTCCAGGGAGTGAAGGACTACCTCACAGTGCTTGCCGAACAACTCGGCCAAGCCCTCGATCAGCCCCTCATAGGAGCGCAACAATTCCCTGTCTTCGTCTGTAAAAGTGCGGCTGACCAGCTGTTCTTCGGGAAGCATTACATCCTCGATACCGACAGTCATCTTTTACCCCTGTAATCACGTGAACTGATCCGAGTTTTCAATTGCGCACTGGCAATGTCAACTTTTTTTGATTTTTTGCTCTATAACCTTGCACTGGATCATCCCCTGCCCCAGCCCGGTGCAAGCTGGCCGACGAATAGCTAACAAAAAGGGCTCCCTGAAGGAGCCCTTTTTAATCACTGCAGCTGAAGATTACTCTTCGTCAAAACTACCGGATGCATTGAGCAGATCCGCCAGGTTTTGCTGAGCTTCATCGGCTGTCACCTGCGGTACACCGACAGCACGAGCTGCGGCGGCACGCTGGTTGATCCGGCTGTGGTGGTAGGCAAAGCCAGTACCAGCCGGGATCAGACGACCCACGATCACGTTCTCTTTCAAGCCACGCAGTTCATCACGCTTGCCGCCAACGGCCGCTTCGGTCAGAACACGGGTGGTTTCCTGGAAGGAAGCCGCGGAGATGAAGGACTCGGTGCTCAAGGATGCCTTGGTAATACCCATCAGAATATGACGGAAGGTGGCCGGGATCTTACCCTCGGCAACCAACTTACGGTTGGCAATCTTGACGCGGGCCACTTCAACCTGCTCGCCTTCGATAAGATCGGTGTCACCAGCGCTCAGGATCTCGCACTTACGCAGCATCTGACGAACGATGACTTCGATGTGCTTGTCGTTGATCTTAACGCCTTGCAGACGGTAAACGTCCTGCACTTCGTTGGCGATATAGTTGGCGACCGGGCTGATACCGCGCAGGCGCAGGATATCGTGAGCAGACTCAGGACCGTCCGCCAGCACTTCGCCCTTCTCAACTTTTTCACCTTCGAACACGTTCAGGTGACGCCACTTCGGAATCATCTCCTCGTAGACGTCGCCACCATCGGTCGGGGTGATAACCAGACGGCGTTTGCCCTTGGTCTCTTTCCCGAAGGAGATGGTACCGGAGATCTCGGCCAGGATAGCCGGTTCCTTCGGAATACGTGCTTCGAACAGATCCGCAACGCGCGGCAGACCACCGGTGATGTCCTTGGTACCACTGGATTCCTGCGGGATACGCGCTACCGCGTCACCCACACCCACGTTGGCACCATCTTCCAGGTTCACGATCGCCTTGCCCGGCAGGAAGTACTGGGCGGCTACATCGGTACCCGGGATCATGACATCTTTACCGTTCAGGTCGACCAGTTTCACGGTCGGACGCATCTCTTTACCGGCACTCGGACGCTCGTTGACATCCAGTACGACGATGGAAGAGAGACCGGTCAGCTCGTCGGTTTGACGGGTGATGGTCACCCCATCGATCATGTGTTCGAAGTCCAGACGACCTGCTACTTCGGTGATGATCGGGTGGGTATGCGGATCCCAGTTAGCCACGGTTTCACCGGCAGTCACTGCCTGGCCGTCTTTCACTTCCAACACGGAACCGTAAGGCAGCTTGTGGCTTTCCTTGGTACGGCCCATCTCGTCCATGATGGTCAGTTCAGTAGAACGTGAGGTGATAACCAGCTTGTCGGCACTGTTGAGAACGAACTTGGCGTTCTGCAGCTTGATGCTACCGGTGTTCTTGACCTGGATGCTGCTCTCGGCAGCAGCTCGGGATGCGGCACCACCGATGTGGAAGGTACGCATCGTCAGCTGGGTACCCGGTTCACCGATGGACTGGGCGGCGATAACACCGACAGCCTCACCCTTGTTGACCAGGTGACCACGGGCCAGATCGCGACCGTAGCAGTGTGCACAGTTACCGAAGTCGGTCTCACAGGTGATGGCAGAACGTACCTTCACGCGGTCGACGGAGTTGCGTTCCAGCAGATCACACAGATACTCGTCAAGCAGAGTATTGCGCGCTACCAGGATCTCGCCCTCTGTACCCGGCTTGATCACATCATCAGCAACCACACGACCCAACACGCGCTCACGCAACGGTTCGACCACGTCGCCACCTTCGATCAGCGGAGTCATCCACAGACCTTCGATGGTGCCGCAATCGTCTTCGGTGATGACCATGTCTTGGGCAACGTCAACCAGACGACGCGTCAGATAACCGGAGTTAGCCGTCTTCAGTGCGGTATCCGCCAGACCCTTACGAGCACCGTGAGTGGAGATGAAGTACTGGAGTACGTTCAGACCTTCACGGAAGTTCGCCACGATCGGCGTTTCGATGATGGAGCCATCCGGCTTGGCCATCAGGCCACGCATACCGGCCAGCTGACGGATCTGGGCGGCGGAGCCCCGCGCACCAGAATCGGCCATCATAAAGATGCTGTTGAACGACGCCTGCTCTTCCTCTTCACCCAAGGAGTTGACATCACGCTCTTTGGACAAGTTCTCCATCATGGCCTTGGAGACGCGCTCGTTGGCGCTGGCCCAGATATCGATAACCTTGTTGTAGCGCTCGCCCGCGGTCACCAGACCGGACAGGAACTGGTCCTGGATCTCGGCAACTTCGGCTTCGGCAGCGGCGATGATGTCTTTCTTGGCATCCGGGATGACCATGTCATCGATACCAACGGAAGCACCTGACAGGGCCGCATAATGGAAACCGGTATACATCAGCTGGTCAGCGAAGATGACGGTGTCCTTCAGGCCCTGCTTGCGATAGCAGGTGTTCAGCAGACGGGAGATGAGCTTTTTACCCAACGCCTTGTTGGAAACGCTCTTGATCCAGTTCTGCGGATTGGCATCCAGATCGGCCTGCTCTGCAGCAGTCAGCACCTTCGGCTCGTCGATCAGCGCGTATTCCATGCCTTTGGGCAGGATCAGGCTCAGGATGGCACGACCAATGGTGGTGTTCTTCAGCTCGGTATGCTCAACCAGCGAGTCATCTGCTTGACGCAGATATTCGGTGATACGCACTTTGACACGAGCGTGCAAATCGGCCAGACCGGCGCGATAGACCTTCTCGGCTTCTTTCGGGCCGGCCAGCACCATACCTTCGCCCTTGGCGTTGATACGGGCACGGGTCATGTAGTACAGACCCAAGACCACGTCCTGGGAAGGCACGATGATCGGCTCACCGGAGGCAGGTGACAAGATGTTGTTGGTAGACATCATCAGGGCACGGGCTTCCAGCTGGGCTTCCAGGGTCAGCGGTACGTGGACCGCCATCTGGTCGCCATCGAAGTCGGCGTTATAGGCGGCACAGACCAGCGGGTGCAGCTGGATGGCTTTACCTTCGATCAGGGTCGGTTCGAATGCCTGGATACCCAGACGGTGCAGGGTCGGTGCACGGTTCAGCAAGACCGGGTGTTCGCGGATCACTTCGTCCAGGATATCCCAAACGACAGCTTCTTCACGCTCCACCATCTTCTTGGCGGCCTTGATCGTGGTCGCCAGACCGCGGGTCTCGAGCTTGCCATAGATGAAGGGCTTGAACAGCTCAAGTGCCATCTTCTTCGGCAGGCCACACTGATGCAGGCGCAGGGTCGGACCTACTGTGATAACGGAACGACCAGAGTAGTCGACACGTTTGCCCAGCAAGTTCTGACGGAAACGACCTTGCTTACCCTTGATCATGTCGGCCAAGGATTTCAGCGGGCGCTTATTGGAACCAGTGATGGCACGGCCACGACGGCCGTTATCCAGCAGGGCATCCACGGACTCTTGCAGCATGCGCTTTTCGTTGCGCACAATGATGTCCGGGGCGGCCAGGTCCAGCAGACGCTTCAGGCGATTGTTACGGTTGATCACACGACGGTACAGATCGTTCAGATCTGAGGTCGCGAAACGGCCGCCGTCCAGCGGTACCAGCGGACGCAGGTCCGGCGGCAGCACAGGCAGCACTGTCATGATCATCCACTCCGGCTTGTTGCCGGACTGCAGGAAGGCTTCCATCAGCTTCAAGCGTTTGGTGGTCTTCTTGCGCTTGGTCTCGGAGTTGGTTTGATCCAGCTCCTCGCGCATGGTTTTGACTTCGCCTTCCAGATCGATGGCACGCAGCAATGCAAGGATTGCCTCGGCACCCATCTTGGCGTCAAATTCGTCGCCCCACTCTTCCAGTGCGTCCAGATAGTTCTCTTCGGACAACATCTGGCTGCGCTCGAGGTTGGTCATGCCGGGTTCGATAACCACATAGGATTCGAAATACAGCACGCGCTCGATGTCACGCAGGGTCATGTCCAGCAGCAGACCGATACGGGACGGCAGGGACTTCAGGAACCAGATATGGGCAGTCGGGCTGGCCAGCTCGATATGGCCCATGCGCTCACGACGGACCTTGGTCTGGGTCACTTCTACGCCACACTTCTCGCAGATCACACCACGGTGTTTCAGGCGCTTGTACTTGCCGCACAGACACTCGTAGTCCTTCACCGGTCCGAAGATACGGGCACAGAACAGACCATCACGTTCCGGCTTAAAAGTCCGGTAGTTGATGGTCTCAGGCTTTTTGACTTCACCGAATGACCAGGAGCGGATCATGTCAGGAGAGGCCAGACCGATCTTAATACTGTCAAACTCTTCGGTCTTAGTCTGAGCCTTCAAAAACTTGAGTAAGTCTTTCACGTGTTTCCCCTGTCAGGAGTCTAACCTCGGCGCCCCTGCTGCCAAAGCAGCGGGGCGCCCACGTCAATTTTCGAACAATAAGAGCGAGCTCTTACTCTTCGTCCAGCTCGATGTTGATACCCAGAGAGCGGATTTCCTTCAACAATACGTTGAAGGATTCGGGCATGCCCGGCTCCATACGGTGGTCGCCATCCACGATGTTCTTGTACATCTTGGTACGGCCATTCACATCGTCAGACTTGACGGTCAGCATCTCTTGCAGAGTGTATGCCGCACCGTAAGCCTCCAGGGCCCACACTTCCATCTCACCGAACCGCTGACCACCAAACTGCGCCTTACCACCCAGCGGCTGCTGGGTAACCAGGCTGTAGGAACCGGTAGAACGCGCATGCATCTTGTCGTCTACCAAGTGGTTCAGCTTCAGCATGTACATGTAACCCACAGTGACCTTGCGCTCAAAGGTGTTACCGGTACGGCCGTCGAACAGGGAGATCTGACCGGATTCCGGCAGGTCAGCCAGTCTCAGCAAGGCCTTGATTTCGTGCTCTTTGGCACCATCAAATACAGGCGTGGCGACTGGCAGACCATTCCGCAGGTTTCCAACCAGGGTACGCACGTCGTCGTCAGACAGCTCGGCGATGTCAACTTGCTTGGTATCCTTCTCGCCCAGGTCATAGACCTGTTGCAAGAATTCACGCATCTCATGCAGTTTGCGCTGCTCTTTGATCATGCGATCGATCTTCTCGCCGATGCCCTTGGCCGCGAGGCCCAAATGCACTTCGAGGATCTGACCGATGTTCATACGAGATGGTACACCCAGCGGGTTCAGTACGATGTCGACCGGACGGCCGAACTCGTCATGGGGCATATCCTCGACCGGGCAGATCTTGGAGATAACACCCTTGTTACCGTGACGACCAGCCATCTTGTCACCCGGTTGGATGCGACGCTTGACTGCCAGGTAAACCTTGACGATTTTCAGTACGCCCGGCGCCAGATCATCACCCTGGATAATCTTGCGACGTTTGTTTTCGAACTTCTTGTCGAAGTCGGCGCGCAGCTCGATGTGCTGTTCGGCAATCTGCTCCAGTTCGATCTGCTTGGCTTCATCTTCGATGGCCAATTCAAACCACTTGGTGCGATCCAGCTTGTTCAGACGATCTTCGCTGTAACCGGCAGCCAACAGCAGGTTGCGAGTACGGCCAAACACACCGTCTTCCAGGATCTTGAACTCTTCGGTCAAGTCCTTCTTCGCTTCCTTCAGCTGCATCTCTTCGATTTCTTTGGCGCGCTTGTCTTTTTCCACGCCATCGCGGGTAAAGACTTGCACGTCAACCACGGTACCGTACACACCGTTCGGCACACGCAGGGAGGAGTCCTTCACGTCGGACGCCTTCTCACCGAAGATGGCGCGCAGCAGCTTCTCTTCCGGCGTCAGCTGGGTTTCACCTTTCGGCGTTACCTTACCAACCAGAATGTCGCCACCCTTCACTTCGGCACCCACGTAGACGATACCGGACTCATCCAGCTTGGACAGTGCGGCTTCACCCACGTTCGGGATGTCGGCAGTGATCTCTTCCGGACCCAGCTTGGTGTCACGGGAGATACAGGCCAGTTCCTGGATATGGATGGTGGTCAGGCGATCTTCCTGTACCACGCGCTCGTTTACCAAGATCGAATCTTCGAAGTTGTAACCGTTCCACGGCATGAAGGCGACGCGCAGGTTTTGGCCCAGCGCCAGTTCGCCCAAGTCGGTAGACGGGCCATCGGCCAAGACGTCACCGGCCATCACCGGCTCACCCAGCATCACGCAAGGACGCTGGTTGATACAGGTGTTCTGGTTAGAACGGGTGTACTTGGTCAGGTTGTAGATGTCGATGCCGGCTTCGCCTGGCAGCAGCTCATCTTCATTGACCCGCAGCACGATACGGGAGGCATCGACATAGTCGATCATGCCGCCACGCTTGGCCACGACGGTTACACCGGAGTCAACGGCTACGGCGCGTTCCATACCTGTACCTACCAGCGGCTTGTCGGCACGCAGGGTCGGCACGGCTTGACGTTGCATGTTCGAACCCATCAGGGCTCGGTTAGCATCATCGTGTTCCAGGAAGGGGATCAGGGCCGCTGCCACAGAAACAATCTGCTGCGGGCTCACATCCATATACTGGATCTGATCGGCGTTCATAAAGGTGGATTCACCTTTGTGGCGGCATGGGATCAGTTCATCTTTGAGGCGACCATCTTCGGACGCGGCCGCATTGGCCTGAGCGATGACGTATTTGCCTTCTTCGATGGCAGACAGGTAATCCACTTCGTCGGTGATCAGACCGTCGATAACCTTGCGGTACGGAGTCTCGAGGAAACCGTACTCGTTGGTACGTGAATAGACTGACAGCGAGTTGATCAGACCGATGTTCGGACCTTCAGGGGTCTCGATGGGGCACAGACGACCATAGTGAGTCGGGTGCACATCTCGAACTTCAAAGCCGGCGCGCTCACGAGTCAGACCACCTGGGCCCAACGCAGAGATACGACGCTTGTGGGTCACTTCGGACAGCGGGTTGTTCTGATCCATGAACTGGGACAACTGGCTGGAACCGAAGAACTCTTTGACGGCGGCGGAGATCGGTTTGGCGTTGATCAGATCCTGCGGCATCAGGGTATCGAGGTCGCCCAAGGACAGACGCTCTTTCACCGCACGCTCAACACGGACCAGACCGACGCGGAACTGGTTCTCGGCCATCTCACCGACGGAACGGATACGACGGTTACCCAGGTGGTCGATATCGTCCACCTCGTCATTGCCGTTACGGATGTCGATCAGGCGCTTCATGACTTCGACGATATCGTCTTTGGTCAGCACACCAGCGCCAGTCTCATCTTCACGGGACAGACGACGGTTGAACTTCATCCGACCTACGGTAGACAGGTCGTAACGCTCGGAAGAGAAGAACAGGTTCTCGAACAGCTGCTCTGCCGCTTCGCGGGTAGGCGGCTCGCCCGGACGCATCATGCGATAGATTTCGACCAGCGCTTCCAAGCGGTTGGAGCTGTTGTCGATACGCAGGGTCTCGGACATGTAGGCACCGTGATCCAGTTCATTGGTGAACAGAACCTCGAAGTGCTTGAAGCCGGCTTGGGACAGGTTGGCGACCGCTTCCAGGCTCAGGGCCTGGTTGGCAGTGACGACCATTTCGCCAGTCTGGGGATGTGCGTAGTTCTTGGCGACAACTTTGCCAACAACGTACTCCACCGGCACCTCAATCTGGGTGATGGCGTCTTTTTCCAGCTGACGGATATGACGTGCAGTCACACGACGACCGGTCTCGACGACTACAGTGCCATTAGCAATGATGTCGAAGGTCGCAGTTTCGCCACGCAGACGCTCGGGCACCAGATCCATCATCAACTTGCCATCTTTCACTTCGAAACCGATGGTCTCGAAGAAGGTGGCCAGGATTTCTTCGGAACTGAAGTCCAGGGCGCGCAGAATAATGGACGCTGGCAGTTTACGGCGACGGTCGATACGGACAAACAGGTTGTCTTTTGCATCGAACTCGAAGTCCAGCCAGGAGCCACGGTAGGGGATAACGCGAGCGTTATACAGCACCTTACCTGATGAATGAGTTTTGCCTTTATCGTGGTCGAAGAAGACGCCCGGGCTGCGGTGCAGCTGGGAGACAATGACCCGCTCGGTACCATTGATAACAAAAGTACCGTTTTCGGTCATGAGCGGAATTTCGCCCATGTAAACTTCTTGTTCCTTGATATCTTTGACGGTGCCGGCAGCTGCTTCACGGTCGTACAGAACCATACGAAGCTTGACACGCAGCGGCGCGGAGTAGGTCACTCCACGGATCTGGCATTCTTTTACGTCAAATACCGGCTCACCCAGGCGATAGCTGACATACTGAAGCTCAGCACTACCGGAGTAACTGGTGATCGGGAAAACGCTACGGAAAGCGGCCTCTAGGCCATATTCACCTTCCGGGTCAGCCTCGATGAACTGCTTGAAGGAGTCCAGCTGAATGGACAACAGATAAGGCGTGTCCAGTACCTGGTCTCGCTTACCGAAGTCCTTACGAATGCGTTTTTTTTCGGTATAAGAGTAAACCATAGGGTTCCTCAGCTCGCTGATAAGTGACCCACTCTGTCCCGCAGGACAGCTCTGTCTCAACA
The DNA here is from genome assembly GCF_051376105.1 of Aeromonas molluscorum. Lineage (NCBI taxonomy): Bacteria > Pseudomonadati > Pseudomonadota > Gammaproteobacteria > Aeromonadales > Aeromonadaceae > Aeromonas > Aeromonas molluscorum. Next base: position 72,124 of record NZ_JBPQCY010000003.1, read on the forward strand.
CCGTTTTGTATTGACCGGGGCGATAATGCGGCCCGGGTTGCTGGTGCACCGAGAGTCGCAAACGGTGTGAAAATGCTCTCAGTCTACAGCGCAAAAAGGCTGGTGAATAAAATTCACCAGCCTTGCCTGTTTTATCAGGCTAATCTACATGAATGCAGATTATTTGACCTCAACAGAAGCACCGGCAGCTTCCAGCTCTTTCTTCAGAGCTTCAGCTTCGTCTTTGGAGATGCCTTCTTTCAGGTTGGCCGGAGCGGCTTCAACCAGATCTTTGGCTTCTTTCAGGCCCAGGCCGGTAGCAGCACGAACGGCTTTGATGACGGCAACTTTGTTGGCGCCAACAGCAGTCAGAACTACGTCGAATTCGGTTTTCTCTTCTACTGCTTCAGCAGCCGGACCGGCAGCAACAGCAACAGCGGCAGAAACACCGAACTTCTCTTCCATAGCTTCGATCAGCTCAACAACTTCCATTACGGACATGGAAGCAACGGCTTCGATGATTTGGTCTTTAGTGATAGACATGACAAAAATTCCTGATGTTGAATAAACTCAAACAACCTAAATAGGTAAGAATCAAGCAGCAGCTTGCTTCTGATCGCGGACAGCAGCGATAGTACGAACCAGCTTGCCAGCAGAGGCTTCCTTCATGGTAGCCATCAACTTCGAGATTGCTTCGTCGTAAGTCGGCAGTGTAGCCAGACGATCAATTTGTGCTGCGGCGATAAACTCACCGTTAAAAGCGCCAGCCTTGATTTCGAACTTTTGGTTCGCTTTGGCAAACTCTTTGAACAGACGAGCAGCAGCGCCCGGGTGTTCGTTAGAGAAAGCAATCAAGGTCGGACCAGTCAATACGTCGTTCAGGCACTCGTATTCGGTACCTTCTACCGCGCGACGCAGCAGGGTGTTACGCACAACGCGTATGTACACACCAGCTTCACGAGCGGTTTTACGCAGGACGGTCATCTTGTCTACAGTGACGCCGCGAGAATCGGCAACAACTGCGGACAGTGCGCCTTTGGCAGCTTCGTTGACTTCAGCAACAATTGCCTTTTTGTCTTCGAGTCCTAATGCCATTGGCTTAGCTCCTGGATTGAATCTGGGCCACCGAGACCCAGAACTGATACATCCCTCTGTGAACAGAGGAAACGATGCGGTGGCAGGATTCCAGAAGAGAAAATTTTCTCGCTGGGTTTCCGGCACCGTCTACGCAGGAAATATTAAGGCGTTACCGCCTCCTGCGGTCTTGGACGGAGGTCGAAACCCCCAACCAATCAAGGCGCAAAATTATAGATTAAATTTTGCACCTTGTAAAATCCATCAATTAACCCTGAGCTTCCAGAGAAGCTTGGTCTACAGCAACACCGGCACCCATGGTGGTGGAGATGCTGACTTTCTTGATGAAGATGCCTTTGGCGGAAGAGGGCTTGCCTTTTTTCAGGGCAACCAGCAGCGCTTCCAAGTTTTCTTTCAGCTGAACTTCGTTGAAAGAAACCTTACCCAGAGTGGTATGGATGATACCATTCTTGTCATTGCGGTAGCGGACCTGACCGGCTTTGGCGTTCTTGACGGCCTCGGCAACGTTCGGGGTCACGGTGCCCACTTTCGGGTTAGGCATCAGGCCACGCGGGCCTAGGATCTGGCCGAGTTGACCAACTACGCGCATGGCATCCGGGGATGCGATCACGACGTCGAAGTTCATCTCGCCTTTTTTGACCAGCTCAGCCAGGTCGTCCATACCAACCAGTTCAGCACCGGCAGCTTTAGCAGCTTCGGCGTTGGCACCCTGGGTGAATACGGCAACGCGAACGTCACGACCGGTACCGTGCGGCAGCACAGTGGCGCCACGGACGTTTTGGTCGGATTTACGAGCGTCGATACCCAGGTTGACAGCAACGTCAACACTTTCAACGAACTTGGCAGTAGCCAGTTCTTTCAGCAGGGCAATGGCTTCGTTGATGCCGTACTCTTTGGTACCGTCAACTTTTTCGCGAATAACGCGCATACGCTTGGAAATTTTAGCCATTGTCTTAATCCTCCACTACCAGACCCATGGAACGAGCGGAGCCTGCGATGCAACGTACTTTTGCATCCAGATCGGCACCAGTCATATCCGCATCTTTGGTCTTGGCAATTTCTTGCAGCTGAGCAACAGTCACCTTACCAACCTTGTCTTTGTTCGGCTTGGCGGAACCAGACTGGATACCAGCAGCTTTCTTCAGCAAGAAGGCAGCAGGCGGAGTCTTGGTTTCGAAGGTGAAGGAACGGTCACTGTAAACGGTGATCACGACCGGAGTCGGTGAACCTTTTTCCAGCTTCTCTGTGCGGGCGTTGAACGCTTTACAGAATTCCATGATGTTGACGCCGTGCTGACCCAGGGCCGGACCGACGGGGGGGCTTGGGTTGGCACTGCCAGCTTTAACTTGCAGCTTGATATAAGCTGTGACTTTCTTAGCCATTAGAAAAATACCTCAAAAATGGGTTCAAACGCCTCGGAGACATGCTCCTGCAAACGGCTCCCCAGCTAATAAAGGGGCAGCGAATTATAGAGATATTCGCTGCCCCTGACAACCGTTAAACGTACAGAATTCAATCAGCCTTTTTCGACCTGACCAAAATCCAGTTCTACCGGTGTTGAACGACCGAAGATCAGAACAGAAACCTTCACGCGGCTCTTTTCGTAATCCACTTCTTCGACAGTGCCGTTGAAGTCAGCGAAGGGACCATCGGCAACCCGTACCATTTCACCTGGTTCAAACAGAGTCTTGGGACGCGGCTTGTCGTGGGAATCTTGCAGACGATTGAGGATGGCATCCGCTTCTTTGTCGGAAATCGGTGCCGGGCGATCGGAGGTGCCTCCGATGAAGCCCATTACACGCGGCACGTTACGTACCAAGTGCCAGGTGGTTTCATCCATCAGCATCTGAACCAGCACATAGCCCGGGAAGAACTTGCGCTCACTCTTACGCTTCTGGCCGGCACGCATCTCGACCACTTCCTCGGTCGGCACCAGCACTTCGCCAAACATCTCTTCCATGCCATGCATCTTGATATGTTCGCGCAGGGATTTCGCAACCCGGCCTTCATAGCCGGAGAATGCCTGTACGACATACCATCTCATACGTTGTTCACGTTGTTCAGTCATGGCTAATCCTTACACACCGGTAATCAAGTTGACCAACCAGACCAAAGCGCCGTCCAGAAGGAACAACAGCAAGCCCATGATGGCAGTAACCGCCAGCACAATCAGCGTTGTCTGAATGGCTTCCTGACGGGTTGGCCATACGACCTTGCGGACTTCCAGGCGAGACTCACGGGCAAAAGCCAGTGTTGCCTTACCCTTGGTGGTTTGCAGGGCTACCGCACCAGCGGCAGCAATGACAACGACCACACCCAAGGCGCGGACGGCAGCGAGCACATCGTGCAGCAGGTAATTACCCACTACAGCGGCCGCCAGGATGATGAAAACCAGGCCCCAAAGCAGGGTATCCTTGCTTCCGCCCTGATTCTCAGAACTCACATTCATACAACCTACCTGTATCTGACATTACTAAAGACACAAAAGCCCCGTACGAGACGAGGTGCATGGCAGGGGCGGAGGGATTCGAACCCCCAACCATCGGTTTTGGAGACCGCTGTTCTACCAATTCGAACTACGCCCCTGCATAAGAAAGCCCCTATTATAGGGGCTTTGCTTTATTTATGTAAGCCAAGATTAAGCGATCACGCTTGCAACAACACCAGCACCTACGGTACGGCCACCTTCACGGATGGCGAAACGCAGACCGTCGTCCATCGCGATCGGAGCAATCAGGGTAACAACCATTTTGATGTTGTCGCCTGGCATTACCATTTCAACGCCTTCCGGCAGTTCGATGGTACCGGTCACGTCTGTGGTACGGAAGTAGAACTGAGGACGGTAGCCTTTGAAGAACGGGGTATGACGACCACCTTCTTCTTTGGACAGCACGTACACTTCAGATTCAAACTTGGTGTGCGGCTTGATGGAACCCGGCTTGGCCAGCACTTGACCACGCTCTACGTCTTCACGCTTAACACCGCGCAGCAGCGCGCCTACGTTCTCACCAGCACGGCCTTCGTCCAGCAGTTTGCGGAACATTTCAACACCGGTACAGGTAGTGGTCACGGTATCTTTGATACCGACGATTTCTACAGACTCACCCACTTTCACGATGCCGCGCTCAACACGACCGGTCACTACGGTACCACGGCCAGCGATGGAGAAAACGTCTTCGATAGGCATCAGGAACGGCATGTCGATGGCGCGCTCCGGCTCAGGGATATAGGAATCCAGGTAGCCAGCCAGCTCGATGATCTTCTCTTCCCATGCAGCGTCGCCTTCCAGCGCTTTCAGCGCGGAACCGCGGATCACCGGCAGGTCATCACCCGGGAAGTCATACTCGGTCAGCAGTTCACGAACTTCCATCTCGACCAGTTCGAGCAGCTCTTCGTCATCAACCATGTCGCACTTGTTCATGAACACGATCATGTACGGGATACCAACCTGGCGACCCAGCAGGATGTGCTCACGAGTCTGCGGCATCGGGCCGTCAGTCGCTGCAACAACCAGGATAGCGCCATCCATCTGGGCAGCACCGGTGATCATGTTCTTAACGTAGTCGGCGTGACCCGGGCAATCTACGTGAGCGTAGTGGCGGTTCGGGGTGTCGTATTCTACGTGGGAGGTGTTGATGGTGATACCACGCTCACGCTCTTCCGGCGCCTTGTCGATCTGGTCGAAGGCGAAGGCTTTACCACCGTAGTGCTTGGCCAGCACGTTGGTGATGGCGGCGGTCAGAGTGGTTTTACCGTGGTCAACGTGGCCGATGGTACCCACGTTTACGTGCGGTTTATTACGTTCAAATTTTTCTTTAGACATGATCGACCCTCTAAACTAACGCTGAGTACGCAGTGGCAAGCTAACCACAGAACAGTTTATATGATGGATTTGAATTGGGTGGGGAAGAGAGGCGGGTACTGACAGGCCGATTTGAACTGCCGACCTCACCCGAGGCATGGCTCCTGGCATTGCCTGAGCCATATCAGCATCTTGGAGCGGGCAGCGGGAATCGAACCCGCATCATCAGCTTGGAAGGCTGAGGTAATAGCCATTATACGATGCCCGCATTTCTCTAACCCAAAGCACTCAAACCGCAGAGAAATATGGTGGAGGGAGAAGGATTCGAACCTTCGAAGGCAGAGCCGTCAGATTTACAGTCTGATCCCTTTGGCCACTCGGGAACCCCTCCGTACTCGATTGTCACAACGGTAATTCTGCTTGCACCCGTTGCTTTGTCGCCCTTGCCTAGCAAATGGACGACAGACATCTAAGCGTCGCGCATTTTATTGTAAGGTTTTTAGTGATGCAACTGTTGTGGTTGGCAAAATGGCGATTATTGCCTGGTTCTCAGCAAAAAAATGGCTCGCCCCTCACGATCCTGACGCGTCCCTTGTCGCTCTTCCCCCCTTGGTGTATGGTCGCCCTGCCCCAAAAACAGTGATGAACCCATGACGACAGAGCACAACCCCTATCTGCAATTCACCCGCGAACAGTGGGCTGTGCTGCGCGATGCGGTCCCCCTGACCCTGACAGAAATCGATCTCAAAACCTTGAGAGGCATCAACGAGAAGGTGTCGCTGCGGGAAGTGGAGGAGATCTATCTGCCGTTGTCACGCCTGCTCAATCTCTACGTCAAGGCCAAGCAGCGCCGCAGTCGGGTGCTGGAACAGTTTCTCGGCCAATCCAGGGGCAAGGTGCCCTACGTGATCAGCATTGCGGGCAGTGTGGCAGGGGGCAAGAGCACCACGGCTCGCATCATGCAGGCTCTGCTGGAGCGCTGGCCCGAGCATCCCAGGGTCGAGCTGGTCACCACGGATGGTTTTCTCTATCCCAACAAGGTGTTGGAGGAGCGTGGTCTGATGCGACGCAAAGGCTTTCCCGAATCCTATGACATCCGCCGTCTGGTTGAGTTTGTTGCCAACATTCGCGCCGGTCATGAGCGGGTCGAAGCACCTGTCTACTCTCACCTCATCTATGATGTGCTTCCTGATGAGACCAAGGTGGTGGAACAACCGGATATCTTGATCCTGGAAGGGCTGAATGTGTTGCAAAGCGGCATGGATTATCCCCAGGAGCCTCATCGGGTATTCGTCTCCGATTTCGTCGACTTCTCTATCTATGTGGACGCCGATGCCGAGCTGCTGCGCACTTGGTATATCGAGCGTTTCCTCAAGTTTCGCAGCGGTGCTTTCTCTGATCCTGACTCTTACTTCCACCATTATGCGCAGCTGGCCGAGAGCGAAGCAACCCGGATCGCCAGCAACATATGGCAGGAGATCAACCACCTGAATCTGGAAGAAAACATACTACCCACCCGAGAGCGGGCCAACCTGATCCTCACTAAAGGTGCAGAGCACGCTATCGAGCAGATCAAGCTGCGCAAATAGCGAGAGGGGGCCGCAAGCCCCCTCTCTCATCATGCCTGTAGTAGCCGTGCTTCCAGCTCAATCCCCACGGCGCAGTGACAACTCCCCGCCCAGATAAAATTTGATCCCCTCGCCTGTTTCCAGTCGCAAGGCGCCGCGATCATCGATACCGCGTTCGATGCCACGGATCTCCTGCTCCCCCATCAGGAGGCGCACCGGCCGACCGGCGAAGTGATCGAGCCGGTTCCAGTCCGCCACGAAGCCGCCGAGTCCTGATTGTTCAAACCTTGCCATGGCCTGCTGCAGCGAGGTGATTATCGTGGCGGCCAGCAGGTTTCGATCGAGCAGCTCCGGTTGAATATGACGCAGCTCGGCCCAGGCCTGATCTATCTTCTCCCCTTCTCGCTCCGGCATGGCCAGATTGAGACCGACGCCGATCACCAGATTGCAGCTGGCGCCCGCGCTGCCGCTCATCTCCACTAGGATGCCTGCCAGCTTGCGGCCTTGATAATAGAGATCATTCGGCCATTTCAGCTCGACCCCGTGATAGCCGAGGGATTCGAGCGCCTCGACCACAGCCACCCCGACCGCCAAACTCAGCCCCATGGCCGCCGCCAGGCCCTGCTCGAGCCGCCAATACATGCTGAGCAGCAGCTGGCAGCCAAAGGGGGAGACCCAAGGCTTGCCGCGTCGGCCTCTGCCCGCAGTCTGGCACTCGGCCAGGCAGCACTCCCCGGATCTCAGACTCGCAACCCGATCCAGCAGGTACTGGTTGGTGGAGTCGATGACGTTGTAGACATGGACAGGTGCCAACGGCGTCGCCGACTGCAGCTTCTCCTGATCGTAGAGGGCAAGGGGAAAGGCGAGCCGATAGCCCTTGCCCGTCAGGCTGAACAAGTCCAACCCCAACCCCTTGAGTGCCGCCATATGCTTGCTGACTGCGGCGCGGCTGATGCCAAGCTGCTCACCAAGTTGTTCGCCGGAATGGAACTGGCCATCGCTGAGCAGGCCGATCAAGGTTTGCCGAATGGGCGTCAGGCTCATGCCAGCACCTCGTCGAGGCAAGTCTCGCCATGGGCGCCTATAAAGCGCACCTCATGCTCGAGCAGGACATCGAAGCGCTGCTGCACGCTATCACGCACATGAGCGGCCAGGGCGATCAGTTCGACGGCGCTCGCACCGCCACGATTGACCAGCACCAGGGCTTGCTGCGCATGAACCTGGGCGCCGCCGATGGCAAAACCTTTCAGCTCGCACTGATCGATCAACCAGCCGGCCGCCAGCTTGCACTGCTCCTCTCCTGCCGGATAAACAGGCAGGTTTGGCCATTTCGCCTTGAGCTCTTCGGCCTGAGCCGCCGACACCATGGGGTTCTTGAAGAAGCTGCCTGCATTGCCGAGCACTGCCGGGTCCGGCAGTTTGGCCATGCGGGTGGCGCAGACCACATCGAAGATGGTTTGTGCATTCGGCGCCTCACCCAGCGCCCCCAGGGGGCCATAGCCGAGCACTGGCAGCCAGGCCTTGGGAAGCGCCAGCCCCACCGCGGTGATCAGGTGACTCTCTTGATAGTCATGCTTGAAGATGCTGTCGCGATAGCCGAACTGACATGCCTCGGCCGGGATCCGCTCCTGCTGACCGGTCTGCCAGTTAAAGGTGTCAACATGGCGACAGAAGGAGGCAAGCTCGACACCGTAGGCGCCTATATTCTGCACAGGTGCCGCCCCCACAGTGCCCGGGATCAATGCCAGATTCTCCAAGCCAGGCATGCCCTTGGCCAGGGTGTGGCACACCAGCTGATGCCAGGACTCACCGGCGGCCACCTGCAACAGCCAGTGATCGCCACCATCCTCAACCTGAATGCCAAGCAGGCGGTTATGTACCACCACCCCCTCGAAGTTGCAGGTGAACAATAGATTGCTGCCACCTCCCAGTATGAGACGGGGTAGCCCGTGGAATTGGGGATCGGCGGCCAGGGAGGGCAGCTCATCCACCTGGTTGATCTCGGCCAGCCAGCGGCAGTGAGCCTGGAGGGAGAAGGTGTTGAGGGCGGACAAGTCGGCGTAGGCGGTGAGTTTCATCTGCAGATCCCGGCATTAACAGGCCGCCAGTCTACCTCAAGTCGGCGCGCGACGAGAAATCCCCCTCGCCGTCATCAGCCTCTACCCTTGCAGTCAAAACCAGCCCACCCCAGATCATTCGCCCCCTTCTTCTGGTCTGTTCATTGACGCCGCGAGCCTGCTTCGCCCTGACGATACCGCACACCCCAGCGCGGGCTCCGCGAGTTGCCAGCTCGCTACGACACTGCCGCGGCCCAGCTGGGTTGGTCGCTGCGAGTCACTGGGATGCTCAAGCGTGATCCGCGGTCACAATGTCCCTCTTTGCGGACTCACTCGGCTGGTTTAGAGTAGAAAGCCCGCTCTCTTGAGGAAGTACTCATGAATAACCAATTTGCCGTGATCGGCCTGGGACTGTTTGGCACGGCACTCTGTGAAGAGCTGGAGCGTCAGGATGCCGAGGTGCTGGCCATTGACATCGACGAACTGCGGACCCGCCAGGTCGCCACCTTCTGCAGCCATGTGATAGTGGCGGATGCCACCGACGAGAATACCGTCGCCGAGCTGGGGCTGGCCGACTTCGATATCGTCTTTGTCGCCATAGGGGACAGCCTGGAGACCAGCATCCTGACCACCCTCGTCCTGAAGGAGGCGGGTGTGAAGAAGGTGTGGGTCAAGGCACGCGACAAGTTCCACGCCAAGATCCTCAAGAAGGTGGGCGCCGACAAGGTGATCAACCCCGAGTGGGACATGGGGCGCCGCGTCGCCCAGAGCATGTTCGATACCCGGCTGGTCGACTACCTGGAGTTGGGCCACGACATGGTGTTGACCGAGTTCGTGATCGGCCTGCAACTCAACAGCCGCACCCTGGCCGACCTCAATTTGCTGCAGCAGACCGAATTCCAGCTGCTGGCCATCAAGCGCGGTCAGGTGCTCCATAACGTACTGACCGGCACCATGGATCTGGCGCTCGGCGACATCCTCATCCTGGCTGGCAACAAGCACGCCATCGACCGCTGGCTGGATAAACAATGAGTTCCCTCTGGCGCGACACCTATACCTTCGCCATACGCCCGGATACCGAGTCTCGCTGGAACGAACCCAAGCTCATCCTCGGCAGCTTCCTGGTCATCTTGTTGCTGGGGACCCTGTTTCTGGCCCAACCCTCCAGCCACCATGGCGAGATGAGCTTCATCAATGCCCTGTTCACCGCCACCTCGGCCATCAGCGTGACGGGCTTGGGGGTGGTCGATACCGGCAGCACCTTTACCCTGCAGGGTCAGTTCTTCCTGCTGGTGTTGATGGAGATTGGGGGTCTGGGCCAGATGACCATGACGGTGCTGCTGCTGGCCCTGCTCAGCAAGCGGGTCGGGCTGCGTCAGCAGGTGCTGGCCAAGGAGGCCCTCGGTCAGGATGGCTCCATCAACATAGTGCGTCTGGTCAAACGGATCATACTGTTCGCCTTCCTGGCCCAGCTGGTTGGCACCGCCATCATGGCATGTCTCTGGGTGCCGGAGATGGGCTGGGCCCACGGTCTCTATGTCAGTTTCTTCCATGCGGCCTCGGCCTTTAACAACGCCGGCTTCTCCCTCTTTGCCAACAACCTCATGGACTATAGAGACGACCCTCTGATCAGCCTGACCGTCTGTGCCTTGCTGATCCTGGGCGGCATCGGCTTTACCGTCATCATGGATCTGGTGCGCACCCGCAAGTTGCGCAAACTCAAGCTGCACAGCAAATTGATGCTGGTGATGACTCCGACCCTGCTGCTGATCGGCACCCTGATGTTCTGGCTGCTGGAACGCAACAACCCGACCACCCTCGGCGAGCTCAGTCTGGGCAAGCAGTGGCTGGCAGCCTTCTTCCAGTCCGCCAGTGCCCGCACCGCCGGCTTCAATACCCTGGATCTGGGCCACTTCACCCCGGCTGCCCTGCTGTTCATGATGATGCTGATGTTCATCGGCGCTGGCACCACCTCTACCGGGGGGGGCATCAAGGTGACAACCTTTGCCGTGGTACTACTGGCCACCCGCGCCTTTCTCACCAAGCGCCCCCATGTCACCGCCTTCGGCCGCACCATAGCGCCGCAGGTGGTAACCCGCTCCCTGGCCATCATCATCGTCAGCGCCATGGTGCTGATGCTGGCCATGTTTTTGCTGATGATCACCGAAGATCTGCCCTTCGATCGCATCATGTTCGAAACCATCTCGGCCTTCGCCACCGTGGGACTCAGCTCCGGGATCACGGCCCAGCTCAGCGAGCCGGGCAAGCTTATCCTGGTATTGGTGATGATCTGTGGTCGTTTGGGCCCCTTGACCCTGGCCGTCATGCTGGCCAGACCGAGCGAGACTCGCATCAAATACCCGGAAGAGAACGTACATACCGGCTGATGCGCCCGATCCTGTGCAATTATCACAAAAGGGCCCAAGGGCCCCTTTCAGCTGATGAGGTGTCACGCCACCTGAACCCTCAGGCCACCTTCGCCTTGGTGGTCTTGCGAGCGCCGCTGCGACTTGCTGACTTGGCAGCCGTCCCCGTTTTGGCAGCAGACTTGCTGCCTCGTCCGGCGCCGCTCTTGCGACGGGGGAAGGGATTACGCCCCGCACTCTCCTGAGGGAGGGCGCTGAAATCGGCTCCGGTGTTGTGGCGAGCACCTTCGATCAGCTGATGCAACTGACTGGTCAGGGGGTCCATGAACTGCTGATAGCTGCCATGACGTTCGGCGATCTGACTCAGACTTTGTTCCCAGAGCGCCGTCATGTCCGGAGTGGTCGCACTATCCGGCAGCGCTTGTACCAGGGCCCGGCCAGTCGGCGTCGCCTTGATGCTTTTACCCTGGCGATGCAGAAACTGACGCTTGAACAGCAGATCTATGATGCCGGCCCGGGTCGCTTCCGTACCCAGACCATCGGTATCCCGCAGGGTCTTGCGAATGGTGGGATCCTGCACATAACGGGCTATGCCGGTCATAGCGGCCAGCAGGCTGGCATCGGTGAAGGCCTTGGGCGCCTGGGTCATCTTCTCCAGCAGTTCGCCTCGCTCACAGTGCAGCGTCTCCCCCTGGCGCAGGGCTGGCAGAGTGCCGACCTCTTCCTCATCATCCTCTTCCACCCCGAGCAACGCCTTCCAACCCGCCTTCACTATGCGTCTGGCCTTGGCCTGAAAGAGACCGCCTTCGATGCGCAGCAACACCCGACTGTCGTTGTATTCAAATGGTGGATAGAACTGCAGCAGATACTGACGGGCCACCAGCATGTAGATCTTGCTCTCATCCGCCGACAGGGTGTTGGCGTTGCCTTGTTTCTCGGTCGGTATGATAGCGTGGTGGGCGTCCACCTTGGCATCATTCCAGGCCTTGCTGCGCAGACTGCCCTTCGCCGCCGCGACGGCGCCAGCCAGGGTCGGCGCTGTCGCGGCAATGGCCTCCCGCACCCGGCTGGCCCTGCCGTAGTGCTCAGTCGGCAGATGACGACTGTCTGATCTGGGATAGGTGATGAGCTTATGGCGCTCATAGAGACTCTGACAGATGTCGAGCACCCGTTTGGCGTCCATGCCAAAACGCTTGGCGGCATCGATCTGCAGGCTGGACAGATTGTAAGGCAGCGGCGGCGCCTGCTTGCGGGCCTGTTCTTCCACCTCCTCGACCAGAGCCGGTTTACCTGCGATGCGGCGCACCACGTTTTCGGCCAAAGAGCGCTGCAATACCCTGCCCTCTTCATCCTGCCAGGGCTGGCACGCCTCGGACGGAAGCCACTTGGCAGTGAAACTGTCACGGCTCGGCGTCATCAAATGTGCTAGCACCTCAAAGAAAGGTCTGGGGACGAAGGCATCTATCTCCAGATCCCGACGCACCACCAGGCCCAGCAAGGGGGTCTGCACCCGGCCCACCGACAGCAGAGAGCTGCAGCCTGCCTTGCGACCAAGCAGGGTGTAGGCTCGGGTCATGTTGATGCCATAGAGCCAGTCGGCGCGGCTGCGCGCCAAGGCAGAGACGGCCAGCGGCACGAACTCCTTGTTATCGCGCAGATTGTCCAGGGCGCGGCGCACGGCTGGAGGGTTGAGATCGCTGATGAGGCATCGCTGCACCGGCTTGTGTTTGGGGTAACCAAGATGAGCAATGACTTCGTCTACCAGCAATTGCCCTTCTCTGTCCGGGTCACCGGCATTGACCACACAGTCGGCTCGCTTGATAAGACCCTTGATAGCGGTGAGCTGGCTGCGCGTCTTGGGCTTGGCCACCAGCTGCCACTGTTCGGGAATGATGGGCAGAGGCTCCATGCGCCACTGCTTGTAAGCGGCGTCATAGGCATCGGGTTCCGCCTGTTCCAGCAGATGGCCAATGCACCAGGTCACCACATCCCCCTGAGCAGTCTCGATGAAACCATCACCCTTGATATGGGGCTTGGGCAGCACATCGGCGATGGCTCGTCCCAAGCTGGGTTTTTCCGCGATGAAGAGTCGCATGGCTGACACCCTGAATACTGTATATGTAGCCAGTATACCCAGCCAGCTGGCAAAGCCCAAGTCCGGCCGGTTCTGACCTCAACACCCTCTTCCAGCAGAAATCCACATCTCTCTGGACTAGGCTGCTAGAGATTACGGCTCACCAATACAGCGCCCCAAGCGACTGTTGCACAAACATTCGGCACCTGTTCGCAACAGGGTTCCGATAGGCGAAAAGCTAGCAGGACTCATTCGTGAAATAAATTCACAATTCTTTTATGCTATGAATTAAGAAACGGAATAATAACGACTTTTTGGATCTTGCAATGATGAGCGTCAAGCTTTGACTAGACGCCAACTACTACCATATGGGTATTATTAACCTAGGAACTGCCACCATGCTTGGATCTCTTCTCAAGAAAACCTGGTTCTGGCTCCTGCTGCTCGGGGCCTTGCTGGGCGTCGCGGCACTGGGCGTCACGGCCACCATTTTGCACAAGACCAGCTCGACCGAATTCTGCGTCTCCTGCCACTCGATGCAGACGCCACTGGCCGAGTACCAGGGCAGCATCCACTTCCAGAATCCCAAGGGCATACGCGCCGAGTGCGCCGACTGCCACATCCCCGGGGATCCCACCTCCTACCTGTGGACCAAGATCCGCGCCGTGAAAGACATCTATCACGAGGCGATCGGCACTCTGGATACCCCGGAGAAATATCAGGAACGCAAGTTGCTGATGGCCCAGCACGTCTGGGACGATCTGAAAGCCAACGATTCGGCGACCTGCCGCAGCTGCCACAGCTATGAGGCCATGGATATTCTGGCCCAGCGCCCCAACGCCCGTGCCGAACACCCGGTCGCCATCAAGGAAGGGCAGACCTGCATCGACTGCCACAGAGGCGTGGCACACATCATGCCGGATATGAGCGGCCTGGCCGCCGCCGGGGCAAGCGAGCTGGCTCAGGCCGCCGCCAAGACGCCGGGCAACGTCACCACCCGCTACGCCATCGCCACCACGCCGCTGTTCATGGATGCCAAGACAGACGCCAATCAGGGCAACCTGATGCCCTCGACCCAGGTGCAGATCCTCGCTAATGACAATGGGCGTGCCCAGGTCGAGATCGCCGGCTGGCAGCAAGATGGCGTCGCCGACGTCTTCTACGCAGCTCCCGGCAAGCGCATTCTGAGCGCACTGCTCGGCGATGAGGCCAAGCAGAAACTGGTCACCGGGGAGAGCGAAACCGATGCCAGCACCAACCTCATCTGGCACAAGGTCAAGCTGACCGCCTGGGTCGACCAGAGCCAGCTCATCGGCGACCAGGACAAATTGTGGCAATACGCCTCCACCCTGATGTCCAACAACTGCACCGGCTGCCACGGTCTGACCGCGCTGGATCACTTCAACGCGAACCAGTGGATCGGCGTCATCAAAGGCATGGAACCTCGGACCTCCCTCACTCCCGAGCAGGCACGTATGCTAACCCAATACGTGCAAAAGCATGCCAGTGACATGAATTCGGCCCTCTAAGGCAGGACACTAAGGAATTGTTATGACTCTTTTCAACGATACAACCGCGAACCTGTCCCGCCGTCGCCTGCTCAAGGGCCTGGGGGCCTGCGCCGCCCTGCCTCTGCTCGGCGGTCTCTTTCCCAAGAGCGCGCTGGCCAGCGCCATCAGCACGGCGCTCGAGCAGTTCACTACCCTGGTGCCGGCCCAGAAAGGCATATTGACCGGGGCCCACTGGGGCGCTTTCGAAGCCATCGTCGAAGATGGCCGCATGGTAAGGGTCCAGCCGGTGGCCGATGACCCAGCCCCCAACGAGCTGATCGACATGGCCCCCTATCAGGTCCATGCCAAGAACCGCATCAAATCCCCCATGGTGCGCAAAAGCTGGCTCGAACACGGCCCAGGGGCCAGCCCCGAGCTGCGCGGCGCCGATGAGTGGGTCAAGGTGAGCTGGGACAAGGCCATCGAACTGGTGGCAGGCGAGATCAAGCGGGTACAGAGCGACTTTGGCCCCCAGGCCATCCATGCCGGATCCTATGGCTGGAAGAGCGTGGGTCTGTTCCACAACAGCCGCACCCTGCTGCACCGGCTGATGAACCTCTCTGGCGGCTTCACCGGCTATGCTGGCGACTACTCCACGGGGGCGGCCCAGGTGATCATGTCCCACGTCATGGGATCCATCGAGGTGTACGAACAGCAGACCGCCTGGCCCAACGTGGTCGAACATGCCGAACTGGTGGTGCTCTGGGGCGTCAATGCCCAGGTCACCCTCAAGAACAGCTGGAACATGCCGGATCACGAGGGACAGGCTGGCTTCAAGGCGCTCAAGGAGAAGGGCACCCGGGTCATCAGCATAGACCCCGTCTACAACGAGACGGCCAAGCTGCTCGATGCCGAGTGGCTGGCTCCCAACGCCTACACCGATGTGGCCATGATGCTGGGAGTGGCTCACAGCCTCTACAGCGCCAAGAAGCACGATCAGGCCTTCCTGGATCGCTACAGCAGTGGCTTTGACAAGTTCCTCGACTACCTGCTCGGCAAGACAGACGGTCAACCCAAGAGCGCCGAATGGGCGGCGGGGATTTGCGGGGTCGAGGCCAAGCAGATCACCCAGCTCGCCATGGACATGGCATCCAAGCGCACCATGATCATGGCGGGCTGGGGCATGCAGCGCCAACACCACGGCGAGCAGCCGAACTGGATGCTGGTCACCCTGGCCGCCATGCTGGGCCAGATTGGCCTGCCCGGCGGCGGCTATGGTTTCAGCTACCACTACTCCTCGGGGGGTAGCCCGACAGCCAAAGGCGGCATACTGTCCGGCATCTCCGCCGGAGAAGCCCCCAAAAACAGTCCGGCGCCCATCCCGGTGGCCCGCATCGCCGACTGCCTGGCCAATCCGGGCAAGACCATCGACTTCAACGGTCGCAAGGTCACCTACCCTGACGTCAAGCTGGTCTATGTGGCGGGCGGCAACCCCTTCCATCATCATCAGGACACCAACAATCTGCTGCAGGCCTGGCGCAAGCCCCAGACGGTCATAGTGCACGAACCTTACTGGACAGCGACCGCCAAGCACGCCGACATAGTGCTGCCGGTCACCACCAGCTACGAGCGCAACGATCTGGAGATGGGGGGCGATTATTCCCAGCGCTATGTCTTTCCCATGCACCAGTGCGTCCCACCCCAGCATGAGGCCCGCAACGATTTTGACATCTTCCGTGCCGTCGCCGCCAAGCTGGGATTGGAAGAGGCATACACCGAAGGCAAGGACGAGATCCTCTGGCTCAAGCAGATGTATGACGCCATGGCCGCCCAGGCCCGGGGCGCCAAAGTGGCATTGCCGCCGTTCACCATGTTCTGGGAGTCGAACAACTATGTGCGCTTCCCCGTGCCCGAGGCGAACAAGCAGTGGATCCGTCATGCCGATTTTCGCGAGAACCCGCTGCTCAACCCCCTGGGAACCCCGTCAGGCAAAATAGAGATCTTCTCCAATACCATCGACAAGATGGGGTATGCCGACTGCGCGGGTCATCCCAAGTGGTTCGAACCCAAGGAGTGGAAGCAAGGGGTGGAGGCCACCCAGTATCCTCTGTCACTCAACACCTCGCACCCGACCCAACGCCTGCACTCCCAGCTCGACAACACGCCCCTGCGCGAAAAATTCGCGGTGGCCGATCGGGAAGCCATCATGATTCATCCGGACGATGCCAAGGCCCGGGGCATAGCGGATGGGGATCTGGTCCGCGCCTTCAACGGTCGTGGTCAGATATTGGTGGGCGCCCTGCTCTCCAAGGACGTGCGTCCCGGGGTGGTGCGCATCTGCGAAGGCGCCTGGTTCGATCCCGCCGAGCCGGGCAAGGCCGGGGCCCTGTGCAAGAATGGCAACGTCAACTGCCTCACCTTCGATGAAGGGTCGTCGAGCCTGGCCCAGGGCAACTGCGGCCACATGGCACAGTTGCAGATAGAGAAGTTCAAGGGGGCGGCGCCGACCAATACGGCCCATGCCGTGCCCACCAACGCCTGAGACCTGGGTTCAGTCACTAAAACGGCGCCATCGAGGCGCCGTTTTCCATTGCGATAGCACAGGAAGTTAGAAGCCCCTTTCCACCATGTACTCTTCCGCACACTCCACCAGATGGGGCCAGAGACTTGGCCAGATAGGACTGAGAAGCCCCCTTCCACCATGCACTCTTCTGCGCATTCCACCAGCTGGGGCCAGAGACTTGGCCAGATGGGACTGAGAAGCCCCCTTCCACCATATACTCTTCCGCACACTCCACCAGTTGGGGCCAGAGACTTGGCCAGATGGGACTTAGAAGTCCCCCTCGACCATGTACTCTTCCGCGCATTCCACCAGCTGGGGCCAGAGCTCTTCCTGCACCCAGGCCTCGGGGTCATCCTCGTCGCCATCATACTGGGTCCAGAAGAAGGCACGCAGCCCGTTTGCGAACTCGTCGCTTATCTCGGCCAGCTCGGAGAGGGGGCCCAGCCAGGCGATGCGGCGCAGGCCGCTGGCCAGATCGTTGATGGCATCTATCAGACCCCGGTTGTCGGGGTTCTGCTCCACCAACAAGGTGAAGCGCTCACGGGCGCTCTCGGTCTGATCCTCCTCCAGCTCGCCCACATCGGCCAGCAGGTCGATAAAGTCCTCCAGCAGGAACTCTATCAGGTGCTCCCTATCTTCAAACCACTGGATCTGGGCTCCCTTCCTGCCCAGCAACGAGGCATCGAACGAATCATCAAGATGGCACAATGCCCATGGATCGTCGGTCATGAATCTCTTCCTCAGGCGTCAACGGATGCCACATAGTAAGCCCGACCCGCCCCTCTCGCCACCGAGCAGGGCCCGTATCGGGCATGGATAATGGGGATAAACCCGTGAAGTGCTAGATGGCGGCGCGGCTAGCCATCTACTCGCGCCACCTTGGGCAGTGAGAGGGAAGCCGCCAGGCCTCCCAGCTCGGCACGCCCCATGATGAGGCTGCCACGATAGGCCTCTGCCAGGTCGGACACTATATTGAGGCCGAGCCCGGAGCCGGGCACCTTCTCGTCCAGCCGCACCCCGCGCAGCACGGCGCGGGTTATCTGATCCTCTGTCATGCCGGGACCATCGTCCTCGATGCGCAGGCTGATCCAGCCTCCCAGCTCGGCGCTGGAAACCCGCAACTGCCCCGCCGACCACTTGTAGGCGTTCTCCAGCAGGTTGCCGACCATCTCATCGAAATCCTGCTCTTCTACTCCCACCGCCAAATTGGCAGGCACCTGCAAATCCAGGGTGCGCCCCGGGTAGAGGCGAGAGAAGGCACGGCAGATATATTCCACCCGGGCACGCACCGGGGTAGAGACCCCCAGCACCTTGGAAGCCCCGGTCACCCGCGCCTTGCCGAGGTGATAGTCGATATGGCGCTGGATCTGGTCAAGTTGCTCCTGAATACCCGCCTGCTCTTCCGCAGGCAACTGGGCGAGCTGGTTGCGCATGATGCTGAGCGGCGTCTTGAGGGCGTGGGCCAGGTTGCCAGTATGGGCCCTGGCTCGCTGCAGCAGCTCGCCATAGTGGTGCAGCAAGCGGTTGATGTCTTCGACCAGGGGCTGGATCTCCAGGGGGTAACGCTGCCTGAATCCCTCCTGGTGACCCTGATGCACCCGCACCAGCTCACGGCGCAGCAAGTGCAGCGGGCGCAAACCATAAACTATCTGGAAGGCAAAACCGAGCAGCAAACCGGCAGCGGCAAATCCCAGGCCGAGAAAGAGGCCTATTCGGGTCTTGTGCAACGTCTGGGTCAACGCTGTGCTGTCCTTGGCCATCACCAGGGTAAATACCTTGTCGGAGCCCGGCAGCAGCACGTTGCGGGTCATGATCAGCAGTGGCTCCTGATTGGGGCCCTTGCCGAGAAAGAGGTCCGGATCGCCAAATGCAGACTTGAGATGGTGGCTCTTGAGGTTGGCATCCCAAAGGGAGCGGGAACGACTGACGATCTGCTCCCCCAGCTCCAACTGCCAGTAATAGCCCGAGTAGGGCTGCCGGTAGCGGGGATCCGCCATGGGTTCGGTGACGGCAGGCAGGCCACCTTGCTGCACCTCAATCCTCCCCAGCAGATCGTAGAGTTGCAACCTCAGGCTGTCGGCTTCGGCTTCCTGCCAGTAGTTGCGCATCATGGTCTGCAGGCTAAAGCCGGTAGCAGAGAGGAAAAGCCCGCACCAGATGAGGGCGATGACCACCAGCCGGCCTCGCAGAGTACGTACCAGTCTCATGCCCTCCCCCTTCCGGTGAAGGAACTCAGCCATGAAGGCCGTGCCTGCACAGGCATCATTCGTTGATCCGGTAACCGAGTCCGCGCACCGTTTCAATCAAGTCGGCATGAGTCTTCTTGCGGATGCGGCCGATAAAGACCTCGACCGTATTGGAGTCGCGGTCAAAGTCCTGGGCATAGATGTGATCGATCAGTTCGCTGCGCGATACCACCTTGCCCTTATGCTGCATCAGGTAACCGAGCACCCGGAACTCATGGGCCGTCAGCTTGATGGGCGTGCCCTCATACCAGACTTGGGAAGCGGCCATGTCCAGCCGCACGCCACCGATCTCCAGGATGGAACTGGCATTGCCTGCGGCGCGGCGCACCAGGGCATGCACCCGGGCCACCAGCTCGGCGACCTGGAATGGCTTGGTGAGGTAGTCATCGGCCCCGGCGTTGAGTCCTTCTATCTTCTCATGGAGCTGGCCGCGGGCGGTCAGCACCAGCACCGGGGTCACCACCTCCTTGCTGCGCCACTCCTTGAGGATGCTCAGCCCATCACGGCCCGGCAGACCGAGATCCAGAATGATGGCGTCATAGGGCTCAGTTTCCCCAAGAAAGCCCGCCTCGTTGCCATCGTGGCAAAGGTCGGTCACAAAGCCGGACTGTCGCAGTTGCTCGGCCAATTGGTTGGCCAGGGTCTTTTCATCTTCAACGATCAGAATGCGCATCAATGGGTCCAATAAAAGAGGGCAAGATCACTCGGCTTCTGGGGCCGGTGGAATAAAGAGATGTTCGAGATGATGGCCCTTGAGCCACACCATTTCCAGATTATCGGCGCGATAACCGACCTTGATGACGCTATTTTCGTGGTCGATCAACTTGAGTTCGTAGAGCCAGACTCCCTCCTGCTCGGTCAAATCGACCCGCAATACCCGCCCCGGCAAGTGGGCCGCGACGGCCATCACTTCATGGAAGGGTTTCACCCGTCCCTCGCTGACCGCCTGCTGCAGCTGTGCCTCGCTCGGCTCACCATGGGCAAGCAGAGGCAGCAACAGGGCAAACAGACCCAGGGCTCTATTCATGGGTGATTCATCTCCAGAAACCTAACATAATTGCGGTTATAGTCTGCCAGCCATGAATCCGGAATGAATATGATCCCGCGCACTTTTCTGCCTATCTGCGGCCTGCTGGCCAGCCTGTCTCCGCTCTGGGCGGGGGCGGGGGCGGCGCAAACACGGCTCGAGATGGCCGAACTCATACGGCTGCTAGTGGCGCAAGGGTATCACGATATCCGGGAAGTGGAGCTCAATGCAGACCGTTTTGAGGTCGATACCCTGGACAAGGAGCAACACCGGGTACATCTGGTCGTGGATGCCCATAGCGGCAAATTGCTCAGCCAGGAGCGGGAGTAGCAACCGGGCGCCACAAGCGAAAGTGGCACCATAAAAAAGAGGCCATCAGGCCTCTTTTGCATTCAACTTGTCTCGCGCCTTTGCGCGGCCGTCAAGGCCCCGGCGAGCCCGCCAGGGTTTAAGCAGCTTGTCTCGTCTCGGCCAAAGCAGTGTCAGCGCCACCAAGAGATAGATGGCGGGCTCGACCCAGCCACTCTTGACCGACCACCAGTAATGCACGGGCACCAGCAGAGCCACCGCATAAATCCAGTTGTGCAACTTCTGCCAACCTGGCCCCATGGCGCGCAGCAGTCGCGGGATGGAGCTGATGCTGAGTGCCAGCAACAGCAGCAGGGCGATGGCCCCCACCACTATGTAACTGCGCTTGACCAGCTCGCCCCCTATCAGTCGCCAGTCGAACTGAAGATCCAGTCCCAACCAGACCATGAAATGCAACAGCGCCCAAGTGAAGCACCAGAGGCCGAGGGGACGGCGCAGCCGCATCAGCTGCCCCAGCCGGCAGCGCTTGGCCAAAGGTGACACCAGCAGGGTCAGCAGCAGCAGATGCAGGGCACCCTTGCCAAGATAATGGGTCAGCCCCTGCACAGGATCGCCACCGAGCAGGCCTGCGGGTACGGCATAACCGAGCCAGAGCAGGAAGGCAAACGCGATAATGTGTACCAGCCAGCGCAGCCGGTTTGCCTGGGTATTGGTGATCCTCAAGGTCATAGGGATAAGCCTCCATCATGGAAAGAACCTGGCCCGCAGGCCTTTGAGGGCATGAGGCTCAGTACCATTTGCGCAGATCCATGCCCTGATAGAGGCTGGCAACCTCCTCCCCATAGCCGTTGAACATCAGCGTCGGCTGGCGCTTGGCCCCGAAGATGCCGCCCTCACCGATGAAACGTTCGCTGGCCTGACTCCAGCGCGGGTGATCGACCTGAGGATTGACGTTGGCATAGAAGCCATATTCGTTGGAGGCCAGCAGGTTCCAGGTTGTCGGCGGCATCTCCTCCACCAGCTTGATGGAGACGATGCTCTTGATGCTCTTGAAGCCGTACTTCCAGGGCACCACCAGCCGAATGGGGGCGCCATTCTGACCCGGCAGCGTCTTGCCATAGAGACCGACCGCCAGAAAGGCGAGCGGGTGCATGGCTTCATCGATGCGCAGCCCCTCCACATAGGGATAATCTATGCCGCCCCCCAACGAAGAGCCCTGTCCCGGCAACTGCTGGGGATCATAAAGCGTCTCGAATGCAACAAACTTGGCGCGGCTGTTGGGGGCTGCCTGCTTGATGAGGTCGGCCAAAGAGATGCCGGTCCAGGGCAGCACCATGGACCAGGCCTCGACACAGCGCAGCCGGTAGATACGCTCCTCAAGAGGCCCCTTGTTGATCATGTCCCAGACATCCAGGGTGAAAGGCTTATCTACCTCACCACCGACCTTGAGCGTCCAGGGCTCCGGCTTGAGATAGTGGGCATTGCGAGCAGGATCCCCCTTGTCAGTCCCCAGCTCATAGAAGTTGTTGTGCGTGGTCGCCTTGTCATAGGGCGTCAATACCAGACCCTCTGGGCGCGCCGCCGGCGTCACGTTGAGAGGCTTGCCTTCCGCCAGCGCAGGCGTCTTCTCCTTGAAGAGATCGAGAAAACTGGCCTGAGCCGGGAACGCCAGACTGGCTCCCAGCCCCGCGGCGCCCAAACCCAGCCCCTTGAGGATCAGGCGCCTGTCCTGGTAAATGGCTTCGGGGGTGAGGTCACTCTCGGTCGGGTGATGGGAAGAAGATGACTTGATCAGCATGGAAGGCTCCCGCACAGAATATGGTGTTAACGATAAGACCGCACCGGGTCAGGATCCATTTCATCTTCAGCCAAAAAATGCCATTTGGAGGAGCAGGTCGCGGCTCTATTGCTCATCGGGCTACGCCCTGCACAGGGCGCCAACCAGAAACAGCATGATGAAAATCAGCAGGGGAACCTGGATGCTGGGCGACATGATGCGCACTCCCCCGATGCGACCGGGCCCATCACTATGGTGCAGTTCCCCGAGGGGGCCAGTGCACTTTTCGCGAGCGCAAGCGTATTCCCGCCCCACATAATGTGATGGCGATCACATCGCCCTTAGCACCAACTTGCCGCATCTTTACGCAGGGGTATCCTCCCGCCCTTTCCACCCATACAGGGGTCTGTCGCCATGTCTCCACTGATCGCCATTGCCCTTACCACCGGCATCCTATCCGCTCTTTGGGGCTGGCTAGCCGTGGCCCTGGGCTTGATATCCTGGGTCGGTTTTCTCGGCTGTACCAGCTACTTTGCCTCCCAGGGGGGCCTGCGGTCCCTGGGCCAGACCCTGCTCTGCAATGCCAGCGGCATGTTGTGGGGCCTGTTATTGATACATGGGGAGTCGTGGTGGGGCGCCGGCATGGCGGGCTATCTGATGACAGGGGTTGTCGCCACCCTGATGTGCATGCAAGCCAAGCAGCACTGGCTCTCTTATATTCCCGGTACTTTTGCAGGCTGCTGCGCCGCTTTTGGTGCGGCGGGGGAGTGGCGGCTGATCCTGCCCTCTCTCGTCATCGGCGCCCTCTTTGGTTACCTGATGAAAGCGAGCGGCCTCTGGCTCTCGGCCCGCAGCCGCCCCGTGGCAAAGGCTGGCGCCAAGATAAGCTCCTCAACCTGATCCCATGCTCCGCTGGCTGAATAGCCCTTCGGCCAATGGTTCTGCCAGCGGCTCAACACCGCCAATTGAGCCGGCCACTGGGGGTCAAGGCCCCTTGCCTCGCTAGCTCTTGGGTTTGAAATTGGCCGCCTCTATGGCGTGGCGATTGAGCAGTTTGTAAAAATCGGTGCGGTTGCGACCCGCCATGTTGGCGGCCAGGGTGACGTTGCCCTCTGTGGTGCGTAGCAGACGGATCAGGTACTCCCTCTCGAACTCGGCGCGCGCCTCGTTGAAGGAGGGGATACCGCCACTGCTGCCGCTCAAGGCAGACTCCACCATGACAACACCGATCACCGGGCTGCTGCACAGACTCGCCAGCTGCTCCACCAAACTGGAGAGCTGACGCACGTTGCCGGGCCAGGCCGCACTCGCCAGCATGGCCAGCGCCTCGGGGGAGAACCCCATCGCCAGACAGTCGGAGTGGCGGGCCTTGTAACCATCCAGAGCCTGGCGGGCCAGCAGGGGGATGTCTTCGCTGCGGGCGCACAGGGGAGGCAAGGTGATATTGGCCACATTGAGGCGATAAAAGAGATCTTCCCGAAACCGCCCCTCATCCATGGCCGCCACCAGATCCTGATGGCTGGCACTCAATACCCGCACCTCAGCCGTTCCCTGGCCGTACTCCTGCAACACTTGCAGCAACTTGGCCTGCAGCGAGGCCGACAGATTGCCTATCTCGTCGAGAAACAGGGTCGCTCCCTTGGCCTGGGCGAATATGCCGCTACGGCCATCCTCCCCGAACAACTCCTGATCCAGCGCCTCCCAGGAGAGCGCCGCACAGTTGATGACATAGAGCGGCTGATCGCGCCTGGCGCTGGCCTGGTGCAGGGTTTGCGCCATCAACCCTTTGCCGGAACCTGAGGGGCCCAGGATCAGGACGGGCACCTCCATGGTGGCAATGGTGCTGGCCTGGATCAGGATCTGCTCCATCTGCGGATTGCGGGTCAGGATCTGGGATTGCCACTCCCGCTTCTGCTTGGGTCTGGTCAGACTCAATGCGTGTTCGATCGTGCTCAGCAGCTCATCCTTGTCGATGGGCTTGGTGAGGAAACTGAAAACGCCGGAGCGAGTCGCCTGGATGGCATCGGGGATGGTGCCGTGCGCCGTCATGATGATAACGGGCATGCCGAGCCACTGGGCCTGGATCTTCTCGAACAGCGCCAGACCGTCCATTCCCCCCATGCGCAGATCGCTCAGCACCAGATCGGCCCGTTGCTGGCGCAGCCGGTTGAGAGCCGCCTCGGCGCTATCGGCGGTATCCACCTCATAGCCCTGGCTGCGCAACCGCATACTCATCAGTTTGAGCAGGCTGATGTCATCATCAACCAGCAGGATACGGCTCATGGCCGGGTACCGCCCGTCTCTTGATACTTGCGTCTGTTGAGCTGTTCATCGATGGCGGATAACTGCTCTATCTGGCGCTTGAGCCGCTGCACTTCCTGACTCTGGTCATCGCGGCGGCCGTCCCGTTCCAGCAGTTGCTCCCCCAGGGCTATCCAACTGCGCAGGAACGCCTGGGCATCCAGGCCAAGTTCGGGTTGCAACGCCTTGAGGGCATCGAGCCCGCCACGACGGCTCGCCACTGATTCGGCCGGGTGGCTGTTGACCATGGCCAGGCTGACCCGGCTCTCCAGGTCGGGTTGGCCCTGCAAACGATCGCGCTCTTGTTCCCGTTGCTGGGGCTGACTGGCCAATAGCCAGTCAGAATACTGCAAGCGCACCTGCATCTCTTTATTGGCAAATTCCATCCGCTGCGCCAACTCGACGTCAGTCACCGAAGAGGGCTCCTGATGCGGTATCAGGCCGCAGCCTGTCAAAATAGTCGCCAGAAAGGCGGGAAAAATCAGTGGTTTGATCATAGGTATCACTTCAACGTCAACCGGAAACAGACAGGGGCCTGGGCATCGTCCACCAGACTCAGCTCGCCGCCGAGGCTGATGGCAGACTCACGGGCGATGGATAGCCCCATGCCAGACCCTTTCAACAATCCCTGCCGAGCGATGCTGCCCTGCTCGAAGGGTTCGAAAATGCGTTCACGCTCGTCCTGAGGAATGGTGTGGCCCTCATTGGCCATCTCCAGCCAGCTCTCTTGTTCGCCTTGGCCATAGCGGATCCAGATCTGGCCCCCTTGGGCACCATAGCTGACCGCGTTGGAGAAAAGATTATCGACGATCAGCCGCAACCGGTAGGGATCAGTCTGCAAGACAAGATCTGTCTCGGGCAGATGAACCTTGACCTCTTTCGACTCGATCGCGAGTCGGTACTCGGCACACAGCTCCGTCAGCAGCGGCCTGAGCGCCACCGGCACCCGCTCAAACTCCTCTTGCTGACTCAAACGGTTAAAGTCGAGCAGTCGCTCGATCAGGGTCTGCAGGCGGCGGCTGTTCTGCTCCAGCATCAGGCAGATCTCCTGCTGATCCGGGTTGAGCGGCCCCACCAGCTGTTCCGAGAGCAGGTCCGCCCCCTCCCGCAGCACCGCCAGCGGCGTCTTGAGTTCGTGGGAAACATGGCGCAGGAACTGATATTTCTGCTGCTCAAGCTCCTTCAACTTGTCGTGCAACCAGAGGATGCGCTCCCCCAGCAGCACCAGCTCGGCCGGGCCGTCCACCGGCTTCTGATCCGGCTCTATGCCAGCACCCAGGCTGAGAATGCGCGACTCTATCTGACGTACGGGGTGAATGATCAGATAAGTGAACAGCAGGATCAACAAAAGACTCAATACGGCAACCAGGCCGCTGACCCACCAGATCTCCTTCATCAGTTCATCGATGACGAGCCGCACCTTGAGCAGGTGCTCATCCACCTGGCTGCGGGTCGCCATCTCCAGCTCAGTGCTGGCCTGATCGAGCTCTTCGAAGCGAATGCTGGTCGACTCGACCTTGGCCCTGGTCAGATCCTGCAGACTGTCGAGCCAGCCGAGCAGATCTCCCAACTGACCATAGACAGGGGCATTGGGGATAGATGTTTGATGTTCGGCAAGCAGCTCACGGTAGTGGGTCAGTTGCTGCTGATAGCTGGCAAGAATGCGGTTGTCCCCCAGCACGGCATAGCGGCGCAGGGTGCGCTCGAGATCGACCGCCAGGTTGCTGAGCAAGGTGGCACGCCGGGTATCGCGGACCGCCCGCTCCATCTCCTCGCTGGTGAGCTGGCTCAGATGCTCGAGGGCGCGGCTGTCATGCCAGATCATGCCGCCAAGGGGCATCAGCACCAGCACAAAGCCCATCAGGACGACTTGTAACAGTGAGCGCGGTCTTACCCGTGTCATCTTGTACTCTCAGCTCAGCATTGGGTCGGCAAGCATATCCGCAGTCGCGCAAAAAACAAAACCGGCCCAGTGGCCGGTTTGACAGTCTCTGACCCGCTCAGGCGGACACGATAGCGATAGTGCTGATGACAAACACCATGGCCAGAGCACCGGCCGCCGTCAGCAGAGCCCACTTCATTTCTATACTCATAACCCCTCCTTAGTTGCTCAATCAGAGCCCGATCACAACATACTTGGCCGATGTTAATGCATAGTTAAGGGGATTAACGTGAGCCAAGTAACCCTTTCAGATGAGCCCTAACGCAAGGAATAGCGGCATGTTCTATCTGTGTAGCATAGGATCCAATCTCGAGCCTGATCACCATGTCGGCCAAGCGCTCGGTGAACTGCTGGCACGCTTTCGGCGCCTGCAGCTGAGTTCGGTGATCCAGACCAAACCCGTGGGCATGCATTCATGCCATGACTTCCTCAATTGCCTGTTCGTGATCGAGAGCGACGCCACTCCCCAGAGCCTGAAGACGGAGTTTGTTGCCATGGAGCAGGCCCATGGCAGGGATCGCAACGATCCCTTGTGCAAAGTGCATGACAGGCCCCTCGACATCGACATACTGGCGGTACGTGAAGATGACGACTTCCACACTGCAGAAGTCGATGCCTATCTCCAGGATCTGCTGGGGGAACTCTACGGCGAGCAGGCAGTGAATGTGCAAAAAGTAGCGCTCACCCCCTGGGGTCTGCACCTGGGTCAGAGCCCCGTCTACCTCAGCCAGGAGTCAGAGGCGGGCCAGGGAGCGGCCACCATCCACCTTGATGCTCGCCCCCGTCATATAGGTGTTGCTCAGCAGTAGTTGCACCGCCTGCCAGATAGGCTCCAGCCCGCCTTCCCGTGCCAGGGGTGTCTTGGCCAGTACCTGCTCGCGCCAAGCCTCATCATGTTCATCGAGAAAGAGTATGGGGCCTGGCTCTATGGTATTGACCCGCACCGCTGGCGCCAGCTCCCGGGCCAGGCTCATGGCCAGAGAGTGAGCCCCCGCCTTGGTCGCCACATAGCTGGCAAACTGTGGGGGCGGCGCATGAATGTAGATATCGGTGATCTGGATGATGCTGGCGTTGTCGTTGCCGGCCAAGCGGGGCGCCAGCGCCTGATTGAGCGCGAAAGGTGCCGCCATGTGCACCTGATAGAAGCGATCGAACTGGGCCAGCCGAGCGGCAACGTCTTCGGCCAACGGCTCGAACGCCGAGGCGTTGTGGATGATGAGTCCCAGATCCAGGCAATCCACCAGCCCGGCAGCCAGGGCTGCCACCTCATTGGGCCGGGTGAAATCGGCCTGGATCAGCTCGACCCCGAGCGAACGTAATCTCTCCAGCTCGGGGCGTGCCGAGCGATATTGTCCCGTCACCTGCCAGCCGGCGGCCACCAGCTGTTCACACAGATAAAAGCCGAGTCGTCGGCCCACGCCAGTCACCAAGGCACGCATAATCTCTCCCCCCATACACAGGCCAGACTTGTGTCGAACTTGTCAAAAAATTGCCCAACCGATCGCATATTGCATTCATCGTCAATGGTATTGTCTATCAATCCTTGCGACACCACCCATTGGCGTCATCGTGGCGACACACTCATAGTGAAGCCAACCAGAACCGTGGAGCAATCAATATGTTACAAGTACGCGATCACCTGAGCCGCCTGAGCCATTCCCTGAAACCACAACAAGGGTTGGCCGCAGCCCTCGACAGTCTGCACGCCTCGGGACTGAGCGGCCTGCCGGTGCTGGATGACAAGCAGCAACTGGTTGGTTTCTTGTCCGAGCAGGACTGTATCCCCAGCCTGTTGACGGGCACTTACCATTGCGATACCCGCACTCAAGTACAGGACATGATGAGCAAGACGCCACTGTCCATAGGACCGGATGAGAGCATCCTGGATCTCGCCCGCCAGATGACGGGAGCCAAGCCACGCATTTATCCTGTGGTTGAACAGGGCAAGGTGATCGGCATCATCAGTCGCCGTCAGGTGATGCAGGCCCTCAACCAGCAGCTCAAGGGCTGCCAGCAAACCTAGGCAGGGAGAACCCCTGATGTCAGGATTGACCAGGGACGGTCGATCTTCTGTTGGACAACCGCGGTCAATACACCGCCATAGATGGCTTCTGGAGAAGCAGATTGCGGACCTTGCCTCTGTTATGCCTACTACTGTCGTTCACCCTGCCCGCCAAGACGCTGATCATTGGCGGCATGCTGGAGCCACCGCTCAAATATCTGGATGAACGGCAAACACCGGCTGGTATGGATGTCGAGCTGCTGACCGAGATCTTCACCACCCTCAAGGTGCCCATTCGCATCGAGCTGACCGATTCAGGGGCCCGGCTCACCCGCAACGCCAAGATGGGTGAGTATGATCTCTTAATGAGCCTCTCCTACAAAGCGGAGCGAGACAGCTATCTGCTCTACCCCAAGCAGGCCCACATCCGCCACAGCTGGCACTTCTTCGTGCGCAAACAGGATAAGGCGCGCATCCACTATCAGGCCTTGAGCGATCTCAAACCCTGGCGCATTGGTATCACCAAGGATTATGCCTATACCCCCGAACTCAGCGCGGCCGAGCAGGATCCTGGCTACCGCTTTCAGGAGATCCCTCTCAACCAGCTGCAGTTGCGCAAACTGGTCGCCGGCCGGATCGATCTAGTGCCCATGTCACTGGTCACCGCCTTCGGCCAGATAAGAGAAGAGCATCTGGAAGAGAAGCTCGACTACTTGCCTCAACCACTCAAGAGCAGCCCCTACTACCATGTCTGGTGCAAAGCACGGGCCGATGGACAGACCCCGGCCCTGATGGCCGCCTATGATGCCGAACTGCTGCACATGAAGCAGGATGGCCGACTCCAGGCACTGTTCGCCAAGTACGGCATTCCCTATCTCGAGCCCTGAGCATTAGCCGCTACATCAGCCCGCCCCTTGGTGCGCCACTCAAGGCTTCACATCTCGCAGGATCGGGTTTTGCAGCGAAATGAGCGTCTCAGTGGACTGGATCTCGTCTATGGTCTGGATCTTGTGGATCAGTACCGTCTGCAACTCATCGATGGAGCGGGTCATCACCTTGATGAAAATGCTGTAGTTGCCGGTGGTGTAATAGGCTTCAACCACCTCATCCAGGGCCTGCAATCTGGCCAGGGCCGAGGGATAGTCCTTGGCACTCTTGAGATTGATGCCGATGAAACAGCAGACGTCATAGCCGAGCCGCTTGGCATTGACCTGCACCCGGGTACCCTCGATGATCCCCGCCTGTTTCATCTTTTCTACCCGCACATGTATGGTGCCGGGGCTGACGACAAGCTGCTTGGCCAGCTCGGCGTAGGGAATGCGGGCATTCTCCATCAGGGCGGTGAGGATGGCTTGATCGAGATTATCGATCCGATAATTTTCTGGCACTTTTTTGCTCTCTTATTGTCGATATCTCATTAAACTAGCACTTATTTTGATGATAAAAATAGGTAAATGGTATTTTCATTAACGAATATTGAATTAATGGTTACTTCTGTTGAAGAATCGCCATACATCGAGGCAGTTAGAGACAGGAAACCACAATGAAGCAGCACTACATTCGCAGCCAACAGCAGATCAGCTTTGTCAAAGAGATGTTCTCCCGCCAGCTTGCCCAGCAACTGGGCCTGATGGAGGTGCAGGCCCCCATACTGAGCCGGGTCGGCGATGGCACCCAGGACAACCTCTCCGGCTGTGAGAATGCGGTGCAGGTCAAGGTAAAGACACTACCCGGACACAGCTATGAGGTGGTGCACTCCCTCGCCAAATGGAAGCGTCAGACCCTGGGGCGCTTCAGCTTCGGGCCGGGTGAAGGCATCTACACCCACATGAAAGCCCTGCGCCCGGACGAAGACAGGCTCAGCCCCATCCACTCCGTCTATGTGGATCAGTGGGACTGGGAGAAGGTGATGCCCAGCGAGCGCCGGGATCTCGCTTACTTGCAGGAAACGGTGCGCGGCATCTGGACCGCCATCAAGGCCACAGAGCGCGCGGTCTGCGCCGAACACGCACTGACCCCCTTCCTGCCGAGCGAAATCCAGTTCCTGCACAGCGAAGAGCTGCTGGCCCGCTATCCGGATCTGGATGCCAAGGGGCGTGAGCGCGCCATCGCCAAGGAGCTGGGAGCCGTCTTCCTGATGGGCATAGGCGGCGCCCTCTCCCACGGGGAGCGCCATGATGTACGCGCCCCGGACTATGACGACTGGAGTAGCGAAAACTGTCTCGGTCAGGGACTTGCCGGACTGAACGGCGACATCCTGGTGTGGAACCCGGTACTGGAAGACAGCTTCGAGATCTCCTCCATGGGGATCCGGGTGGACGCAGAGGCGCTGCGCCGCCAGCTCGCCATCACAGGGGATGAAGATCGCCTGCGCTATGAGTGGCACCAGGATCTGCTGGCGGATCGCATGCCACAGACCATAGGCGGCGGGATCGGACAATCACGCCTTGCCATGCTGCTCCTGCAAAAAGAGCATATTGGTCAGGTACAAGTCGGCGTCTGGTCGTCCGAGATGAAAGAGAGCATCCCCGGCATGCTGTAAGAAGATGGCTGCCTCGCATCTGGCTAACATGCGGCAATAACAACCGTATGTCGGTCAGATGCGAGTCGATGTGTGGCAGTCCGAGATGAAAGAGCGCATGTCGGACATGCTGTAAGGCGCTGGTAAACCACGCCGAACCGGGGTTAGCCCCTGCGACCCGCTCAACCCACCTCAGGTCGCATCACTACATTCCTCAGATGATTTTCACTGTCATACAGTAACCCCGGCCCTGATGGCCGGGTTTTTCTTCTCTCTCCACACTGGCTCTTGGCGACATATCGAGGAGCTGTGAATGATGCTTCCGGTGCCGCTGGCAAGTTGCCTGCCGCTGGCCTCACTGGCAGCCAGAAAACTGGCGATTTACCGGCACCTCCCGACTTGCCAGAAAACGCTTACCATCACGCCCTCACCATCCCGGCGGCAATTCGACCCCCTTTGATTTCAAACAGGGTATCTTTTTTGTCATCCCTGCCTAAAATGACTAGCTTCTCATTCATCGGCTCGAAGAAGGCACCCCTCATGATTGACAGATCCCTCCCCCTGACCGACCTCCATCGTCACCTGGACGGCAACATCCGGGCCCAGACCATCCTCGAGCTCGGCCGTCAGCACAACATCGCTCTGCCCGCCTTTGAGCTGGAGGCGCTGCGCCCCCATGTGCAGATAGTCGAAAACGAACCCAGCCTGGTCGCGTTTCTGAAGAAGCTAGATTGGGGCGTGGCCGTGCTGGCAGATTATGACGCCTGTCGCCGGGTCGCTTACGAAAATGCCGAAGACCTGCTGCACGCAGGTATCGACTACGCCGAACTGCGCTTCAGCCCCGCTTACATGGCCATGGCCCACAAGCTGGATCCGCAAGGGGTGGTCGAGGCGGTGATAGACGGCGTCCAGGCGGGCTGCCGCGACTTTGGCGTCAAAGCCAAGCTCATCGGTATCATGAGTCGAACCTTTGGCACCGAACAGTGCCGCCGCGAATTGGAAGCCTGTCTGGCGCACAGCAACCAGCTGGTCGCCATCGATCTGGCCGGTGACGAGCTGGGCTTCCCGGGCGAGCTGTTCACCGAACATTTTCGCCGGGTACACAATGCCGGCCTGCACGTCACAGTCCATGCCGGCGAGGCGGCGGGGCCCCAGAGCATGTGGCAGGCAATCCGCGATCTTGGTGCGACTCGCATCGGCCACGGGGTCAAAGCGGTGCAGGATCCCCAGTTGATGGACTATCTGGTCGAGCATGGCATCGGCATCGAGTCCTGCCTCACCTCCAATCTGCAAACCAGCACGGTCGAGAGCCTGCAGAGTCACCCTATCCATCAATTCCTGGACCATGGTGTGCTCGCCTGCCTCAATACCGACGATCCGGCGGTGGAAGGCATAGAGTTGCGCCACGAATACGAGGTGGCCGCCCCGGCGGCAGGTCTCACCACCAGTCAGATACGCACCGCCCAGGAAAATGGCCTCAAGCTTGCCTTCCTGAGCAAGCAGGAGAAGGCCGAACTGGCTGCCAGCGCTGTCGCCCGCTGAGCCAGCAAGCCTGCGGCTCGATATGGCATCCATAAAAAAACCGCCAGCATGGCGGTTTTTTTATGGATTGGCCAACACGGTCAAGGTCGCGATCAGATCACCCGGGAGAACTGCTGAGCCCGCGCCATATTGCGCAGATAAACATCGAAACACATGCAGATGTTGCGAATGAGCAGTTGGCCCGTGCCTATCACTTCCAGCCCGGTGTCGGTCAGTCGCACCAGACCGTCATCGACGAAGGTCTGCAGCAACTTGAGATCAGCGGCGAAGTATTCCCTGAAGATCAGACCATGGGCCTGCTCGACGGCAGCAAACTCCAGAGAGAAATCGCAGATGAGCCGCTTGATTACCTCCCGGCGGATAAGATCATCGGGCTTGAGCGCGCAGCCTTTCCACTGGGCATGGCCGAGCTCTTCCACCTGGGCGTAGTAGGCCTTGAGCTCCTTCTGATTCTGGGAGTAGGCATCTCCCATCATGCTGATCGAGGAAACCCCCAGCCCCAGCAAGTCGCAATCCCCCTGGGTGGTGTAGCCCTGGAAGTTGCGATGCAGTTTGCCCGCCCGCTGGGCCACCGCCAGCTCGTCGTCAGGTTTGGCGAAGTGATCCATGCCGATGAACTGATAACCCTGGCCGGTCAGGAAGGAGATGGTGTCTTGCAGCATGGCCAGCTTTTCCCGAGGCGCTGGCATGTCCGCCTCTTTCAGCTTGTGCTGGGCGGCAAAGCGACTCGGTAGGTGGGCGTAGTTGAAGATGGAAAGGCGAGCCGGATCCGTCTTGAGCACCTCCTCCAGAGTGTGATGGAAGCTGTCACGATCCTGATGCGGGAGACCATAGATCAGATCGAGGTTGGTGGAACGGAAACCCAGTTCACGGGCTCGCTCCAGCATGGCTCGGATGAAATCGTTGTCCTGCTCGCGGTTGACCGCCTGTTGTACCTGCTTGTTGAAGTCCTGCACTCCTAAGCTGATGCGGCTAAAGCCCAGCTCACGCAGCACATCCAGCATATGCAGCTCAATCTCGCGCGGATCCACTTCGATGCTGATCTCCCCCGCATCGGCGAAATGAAAATGCTCGCGCAACATGCCCATCAGGCGCCGGCTCTGGGCCTCGTCCAGATATGTCGGCGTGCCGCCACCCCAATGCAGCTGGGTCACGGTACGGTTGGCAAACAGCGGGGCCTGGGCGGCAATTTCCCGCTCCAGATAATCGAGATACTGATCGGCCTTGTGCTGATGACGGGTGATCACCTTGTTGCAGCCGCAGTAGTAGCAGAGCTTGTGACAGAAGGGGATGTGAACGTAGAGCGAGAGGTTGCGCTCGGGATACTGGCCGGCGGCGTGCACGAAGTCCGGATACCCGAATGTTTCGTTGAACTCCAGGGCGGTGGGATAGGAGGTATAACGGGGGCCGCTGTGATTGTATTTCTCGATCAGCGCCTGATCCCACACTAGGGGTTCGACTCGCACACTTGTTTCCTCATCGATTGGCCGGGATCAGTGACCCAGCTGGAAATCCTTCAACAGGGCGACATCCTTGAGGATCTGCGCCTCCAATTCGACCTCGTAGCCACTGCGTTCCAGATCCATCTTCATGATCTCGTTACGCTTGAGCGCCTTGCGGGCCTCATGGGTCGGCATCTCCTTTACCTTCTCGTACAGATCGTACAAACCGGGGAACTCTGCGGCGAAAGCACGCCCCTCTTTGATCTGCAAAGCATTGAGCAGGTTGGTCAGCCGTATGGCCCCTTCCGAGTAGTCACACTGACCATCACGCACCGCATGGGCGATGAGTCGCACGCTGTCAAGGATACGTTCGTTGCGCTCGCGTATGGCCCTTGCCTGCAGCTCGCCCTGACGACGCACCCGTGCAAGCAGCATGCCTGCATAGATGGCCAGCCCCAGTAAAATAAGGCTACCCGCCAGGGTAGCCAGTATCAGTGTTGTGCTCACTTCTTCTTGGGCTCAACAGGTTGCGGCTGATAGTCAGCCTTGTTGAAACGATCCCACAGATCTTCTTCAGTGGCCGGGGCCTGCGTCTCTTCGAAATCAGCCATGAGCGCCGGTTCCTCTTCATCCTCGTCATCTATGATGCCGAGTTCGTCCATCAGCTCCTGATAGCGATCGACGCGCTGATCAACCCAAGCCTGATCGGCGGCACTCAGGGTCTCCCCCTCATCCAGACGATCGAGGAAATCATTGAGGCGATCATCGTTCTCGATGGCGGCCAGCTCCTGTTCGGGAGTCAGCGTGAGGATTTTCTCTCTGGGGGCCTTGGCTGGCTTCGGCTTGCTCTGCTTGTCATCGACGATCAAGACGACCGGCTTGCGGGAGCCCAAACGGGGATCCTGCACTTGTTTATTGCCATTGTTTTTGGGCTCGGCAACCTGCTGGCGAGTCCCTGCCTTCAAGCCTTTGCGCTTGGCAGCACGTTTACGCTCGCGGCCTTCCAGGGCGCTGGTATCTGATTCTTTGCGCTTACCGGTGGGTTTGCGAGTGGGTTGTTTGGCCGACATGAATGACTCCGGGACATTGCTGGATATATAAAACCCGTCACGAGACACCTTGGGCGTCTGGCGGGATAGGATGCTGACAGTGAATAATGAGGACGAGCACAGGATCCAGCATCATTTGTGCCTCGCAAGGCAGCTGAACACCGCAGGATCGGTATCCTCTGGGCATGTTGCTGGTATTTTGACACAAAATGTCGGCCCGGGTTAATCATCCAATAGAAAAAAGGCAGCCGAAGCTGCCCCGATATGCTTGTGCGAGTCCTATACCTGTCGAGATCGCCCTTCCCTGATGCCTCACTTCATATCTTTATATGGTCATCCTGACCTTATTGATCGTTCCTGAATGTGCGTGTGCTTGCTTGACTCGACGCTCTACTCGGCTGTAACACGTCAAGGTGGTTGCCTCCCGCATCGCCCTCCCTTCCCGAGAGGTCACCATCCTGGTATTTCACTCCTTTGCCTGGCTCCCAGCCACTCCCGACATCCTTGCCCTCACCACTCCCTTGGTGAAGCCTTGACCCAATCCTTGGGCCATTTCCTTGTCACCACTCTATCAAGTTCGGTTACCGGCTCAATCCGATTGCAGCCTTAAAGTAGGAGGACAGACAGCATAGGAAGTGAATAACCAATTAAAAAATAATAACTTTATTTTATTTAATACAACTTTTTCAGCCTAGGCCGTCGAGCAAAATGGTGGATCTCGCACAGGGAGGACGGTCAAAGCCAACGCAAAACAAAACGGGGAGCCCTTGGGCTCCCCGTCTGGATCTGCTGATGCAATCACAGCAACATATTCAGGCGTGCGGTAATTCGCGGTGGTTAGTGCAAACCTGGCACGTATTTGGACAAAATTTCTATGTCCTGGTCAGTCAGCTTCTTGGCGATGTCTCGCATCATGCCATTGGGATCATTGTCGCGAGTAGCGGCACGGAAACCTTCCAATTGGGCTTTGATGTAAGCCGGGTGTTGACCAGACAGGCTTGGGTACTTGGCCTGCTCTACGCCAGCACCACGGGGGCCATGGCAAGAAGCACAAGCTGGCAGCCCACGACTCATGTCACCCCCCATATAGAGCGCCTTGCCCGCGGCAACGACCTCATCAGGAACGGCTACAGGCGTAATTTGCTGGCTTGAGAAGTAGGCGGCCAAGTCATCCATATCCTGCTCTGACAAGGGCAAAGCCATGGCTCCCATGATGGGAGAAGCGCGACCAGTGTTACCAGAAGCGGCAGCCTTCAGTTCCACTAATTGTTTTTTAATATATGATGCGTGCTGGCCAGTGAGCTTGGGGTAAATATCAGCAGGGCTGTTTCCGTCCGGTCCATGACATGCAGCGCAGACCGCCGACTTGGTTTGTCCCGCAGCGGCATCGCCTGTGGCTTGTGCCATCCCCGTTACGCCAACCATCAGAGCAAGAGTAATGACTAGGTTCTTCATGGCGTTCCAACTTCTCGTTATTAGGCTTCCGATCCCATGCCGCTGAAGGCATGTTAAAATAAACGCGTTTAAGCGACGCCATTTTACACGATTTCACAAAAAAGTAACTCTATAACCCTCTCTCTCCATGGGGAATTTACGTTGGATACACAAACTCTGAATTTCAATAAGGTGCATTTTGTGACCAGCGCACCCGACATCCGTCACCTACCAAATGA
Source organism: Aeromonas molluscorum (assembly GCF_051376105.1). Taxonomy (NCBI): domain Bacteria; kingdom Pseudomonadati; phylum Pseudomonadota; class Gammaproteobacteria; order Aeromonadales; family Aeromonadaceae; genus Aeromonas; species Aeromonas molluscorum. Next base: position 108,949 of record NZ_JBPQCY010000003.1, read on the forward strand.
TGGGGGTGTCGAGATTGCGTTTGCCGGGCGTTCCAACGCAGGCAAGTCATCAGCATTGAACACCTTAACCAAGCACAAGAACCTGGCCCGGACCAGTAAAACCCCCGGCCGGACCCAATTGATCAACCTGTTTGAGCTAGAACCAGGCAAGCGTCTGGTCGACTTGCCGGGTTACGGTTATGCCCAGGTTCCACTGGAAATGAAGCTAAAGTGGCAAAAGTCACTGGCCGAATATTTGCAACGCCGTGAGTCCTTGAAAGGTCTGGTGATCCTGATGGATATCCGCCACCCGCTCAAGGAAACCGACATGAACATGCTGGAGTGGAGCTCCCACCGCGAACTGCCGGTCATGCTGCTGCTGACCAAGGCGGACAAGCTGAGTCCGGGTCCACGTAACACCCAAGTGATCAAGGTGCGTCAAGCGGTCGCCAATTTGGGCCCTCAGATCCAGGTAGAGGCCTTCTCCTCCCTCAACCAGATCGGGCTGGAAAAGCTGGCTCAAACCCTGACTGGCTGGTACCTCGCGGGCGAAGCCGCTGAAGGAACCATCGACGCCGAACAAGACGCCGATTAACACCGCCATTTTTCAATTAGCGGAGCAGGCTCCGCTAATTGAAACCCCTTTACCTCTCTTCTGCACACCTTGCCTGCCTGCCTGCCTGCCTGCCTGCCTGCCTGCCTGCCTGCCTGCCTGCCTGCCTGCCTGCCTGCCTGCCTGCGCGATGAACTCCATTCGCATGCTATGACGCAACTCATTATTTTAAATAGATAAAATATTTAATTCTCTTAAAGAATAAACAAACTGGCAACATGATAACGTTTTCAGCTCCCCACTGATCGCGGACAATAAAAAACAGTTCTATACAGCTAAATGTAATTTAATTACCAAGTAAAACCACGACAGGAGCGAAGCAGACTTAAAAATGAGGCCAGTTCCCTGGGTGGGAAACCGGCCTGAAGAAGCAGTTCAAAATTGGGAAGAAATGGGTCTTGAGAATAAATGACAACTGAGTTTACCCAAGAAACCCTCCTATTTTATCAAGGAATTGCCACTTTTAAAGCTTTTACTCTAAATTATGTACATAAAAAAACACCCCGACGATAACTCATCGGGGCAGCTATTCAGCCACATTCAATTACGTGAAATAAAAGGTCTGAAAGATAGAACATCTTACCTCTGTACCCTACGTCAATAACTGTACATCAAACCGGCAAAAAAGTGAAAGTAATTTATGTAACAAAGTTTCACGTCAATGCAAGATAGATTTTTCCTATTATTTTCAATAAGATAAAAAAAACCCCAGTACGAATACCGGGGTGTTATAAAGGTGACTAACTAGCACTTCCTCAACTATCTAGTTAGTCAGCGCGATAATGACAAAGTTCCAGTCTTCTGAAAAAAAACTTTTAGGATCTAGAGATAGATCGCCAGGTTATCGACAAGATTTTGTTTTTAAACGAGTTTTACAAAAAGTTCTTCTCTGTAAAATCGCAGACTTTCGAAGGCGTTGAGCATGCCTTCTTCCCTCAGTAAGGAGAGATTGGCCAGCTTCTCCAGTCGATGACGACGGATGTAACAAGGGAGCGCAGCCCCAGCTACTAAGCAGAAAAGTAGAGTCGCTGCTGGCCCCCTGCCATAGCACCAAGTCTGGGACTTGCATGCTCTGGTTCATGCCCCCAGGTTACGCTTCAGCTCCCGCAGTACCTGAGCGGTGCCGGGGCGTATGCCCCGCCAGATGGTGAAGGCCTCGGCGGCTTGCTGCACCAGCATGCCGAGACCATCCATGATCTTTCGCGCCCCTCTCTCCCTGGCCCAGGCATTGAATGCCGTGTCATTGACGCCATACATCATGTCGTACACGGCAATGTCATCATGGATGAGTGTGGGCGAAATAGCCGGAAGAGTACCCTGCAGGCTGGCAGAGGTGGAATTGATCACCAGATCGAAAGGCCCCGTGAGCGCATCATATTGCGCCGCGACTATAGGTCCCAGGCTGGTGAAACGCTGGGCTAGCTGAGCCGCTTTGTCATGGGTACGGTTGGCGATCACCAAGGTTCTGGGTCCTTCAGCCAACAGGGGAGCCAGGGCTCCACGAGCGGCTCCACCCGCGCCGAGCAGCAGAATGCGGCTCTCGGCCAAGATAATGCCTTGAGCCTTGAGATCGGCAACCAGGCCAGCTCCATCTGTGTTGTCGCCGAGCAACAGGCCATCATCGGTCAGTTTGATGGTATTGATGGCCCCCGCCAGCTTGGCGCGCGGGCTCAGGCTGTCGACCAGAGTGAAGGCCTGCTCCTTGAAAGGCACGGTAATATTGCACCCCTTGCCCCCCTCGGCAAAGAAGCTGCGCAGCGCAGCGGCAAATTCGTCCGGCTCAGGATCGGCCAGGCCATACTCCAGCTGCTGCTGGGTTTGCCGGGCAAACAGGGTGTGAATGAAGGGCGACTTGCTGTGTCGCACCGGGTGACCGAATACCGCATACCTGTCCATCACGAGTTTCCATCTTGAGGATAATGATCCGATTTAACGGCTTTTCCCCGTATGGAACAAGTTCAATCCCCATGAAAAAGGGTCGCCGTAGCGACCCTTGCCATCAGAGCCACTCCCGCGGCTTGAGGTAATCCGTGTAGAGCAAGGCCTCCGCCGAACCTGGCTCGGCCTGCCAATCATATTCCCAGCGCGCCAGGGGCGGCATGGACATCAGTATGGATTCGGTACGGCCGCCGGTTTGCAGGCCAAACAGGGTTCCCCTGTCATAGACCAGATTGAACTCGACGTAGCGACCGCGACGATAGAGCTGGAACTGGCGTTCCCTCTCACCATAAGCCGTGTTCTTGTGGCGAGCCAGGATAGGCAAGTACGCATCGAGGTAGCCCTCGCCCACCGCCTGCATGAAAGCGAATGATCGCTCGAATGGCCAACGATTGAGATCGTCAAAGAAGAGGCCGCCAACACCGCGAGTCTCATCCCTGTGCTTGAGATAGAAGTAGCGATCGCACCAGGACTTAAACTCGGGGTAAATATCCTCGCCGAATGGCTGACACAGCCCATGGGCTACCTGATGCCAGTGCCGAACGTCCTGTTCGAATGGATAGAAAGGGGTCAAGTCAAAGCCACCACCAAACCACCAGATGGGATCTTCACCCTCTTTCTCTGCGATGAAGAAGCGTACATTGGCGTGACTGGTCGGCACATAGGGATTGTGGGGATGAATCACCAGCGAAACCCCCATCGCCTCGAAGCGGCGTCCGGCCAGTTCGGGTCTATGGGCAGTGGCTGAAGCGGGCATGGCATCACCATAGACATGGGAGAAGTTGACGCCGCCCTGCTCTATCACCTTGCCGGATCGCATCACCCGTGTGCGGCCACCGCCGCCGCCATCCCGCGTCCAGGCATCCTCGACGAAGCGGCCCAGGCCATCGGCCTGCTCCAGTCCTTGGCAGATACTGTCTTGCAGCGCCAGCAGGAAGGCCTTGACCGCGGCCACATCAGGTTTGCTCATTGCTTCTCCAGCCAACGGGATCACAAAGTCCCGCCTCGTTATAGTCTTGTCACAACGTCGCCGACGGGGCCAACGCGATGTCAGGAGGGACGGATCAAGGCGCCAGTGCGGGCATCTTTGATCTCGGACGGGTTACATAGACCGCCCACCTCCCCAATCTGTATATGGGCCAATTGCCCAGCCAGCTCATGCCCAATCTGGGCAACGCTGCGGGCGGGCTCTTCACCCGTGAGATTGGCGCTGGTCGATACCAGCGGCTTGCCGAAGGCGCGACACAGGGCTTGTACCTGAGGATGGGCGCTGATCCGTACCGCCAGGGTATCGAATCGGCCAGTCAGCCAGTCAGGGGTATGTGCCTTGGCCGGCATGATCCAGGTGAAGGGGCCGGGCCAGCTGGCCAGTACCCGGGCGCGCTGCTCGTCGCTCAACTGGGCCAGATCGATATAGGCCTCCAACTGGGCCAGATCGGCGGCAATCAGGATCAGCCCCTTCTCCACCGGTCGCTGCTTGATGGCAAGCAACAGCTGCACGGCGGCCTGGTTATCAGGATCGCACCCCAGGCCAAACACAGCCTCGGTGGCATAGGCAATGACGCCGCCAGCACGAAGGGCGGCGACGGCTTGTTCGAATTCGTTCTGCATAGGAGATTCTGTATCAAAAAATGCGGCAGCCGAGCTGCCGCATGGGACTTATTTCAGCAGTTGAGCCTGAAGAGCGGCATCTTTGGCCATCACTTCTTCAGCATTTTTCTGGCGCTCGGCACGCACCTTGGCGGCCAGAGCATCATCGGCCACGGCCAGCATCTGGGCAGCCAGATAACCTGCGTTCTTGGCGCCCGCCTTGCCGATGGCAACGGTCGCGACCGGTACGCCACCTGGCATCTGCACGGTGGAGAGCAGTGCATCCAGACCCTTGAGCGGGCCACCGTCTATGGGGACACCGATCACGGGACGGGTGGTGATACCAGCAACGGCACCGGCCAGGTGCGCAGCCAAACCGGCGGCACAGATGAAGACCTTGCAACCACGGGCTTCGGCATCGGTGACATACTGGTGGGTCGCAGCCGGGGTACGGTGCGCAGAGGTGACTTTCACTTCCACTGTGATATCAAAGGACTTCAGTACTTCCAAGGTGGTCTGCATCACGGGAAAATCAGAATCAGAACCCATCAGTACAGCAACAAACGGTTTATTCATGGTGGGAATTTCCTTACTCCAAGTGGGGGGTTGAAGTTACCGCAAACGTTTCGCTCGCTCGGCGGCGGCGCGATTATACCTGCTCGTTTTGATGACCGCATTTCTTTTGCGGGCAGATCAATCTTAATGTGCCCCTCACCCGCTTCTCGACCACGATACCCCAGCCACATTTGGAACAAGGTACGGCCACCGGCTTGTCATTGACCACATATTTACAGTGGGGATAGTCATTGCAGCTGTAGAATTGCTTGCCATAGCGGGAGGTGCGACTGAGCAGATGGCCCTTGCCACAGTCAGGACAGGGGATCTGGGTATCGTCACTCTCCTGCAGTGAGGCCATGTGCTGACAGGCGGGGTATTGGGTACAGCCGACGAAAAGACCATAACGCCCTTTCTTGATGGCCAGCGGTTGACCACAATCGGGACAAGCCGAGCCTTCCAGCACCTTCTCGATATCGCGACTGGACGGAGTCAGGGAGCGGATATAATCGCAAGCGGGGTAACTGGCACAGCCGAGAAAGGGACCGTGCTTGCCCTGGCGGATCACCAACGCAGCCCCGCACTCTGGGCAAGGCTCACGCTCAAGCGCATGCTCGTGGGTAGAAAAGAGCTGATGGTCGATCTTGGACATGGGCCGCGCCTCGAATTCGGATGATCCGGATTCTACCAGCGCGGCACCTGGCTGTCAGTGCAGTATGCCGTCCGACTCGTCGAACACCAGTTCTTCCATCTGGTGGTAAGCGGTCTCGCTACCGGGGACATTGAACAACACCATCATCACGACCCACTTGAGGTCATCGAGTTCGATGTCGGGTTTGTCGAGCTCGAGCAGTCGCTCGATGCAGATCTCACGGGTCTCGGCATTGAGCACCTGGGCTTGCTCCAAGAACAGCATGAAACCGCGGCATTCGGTGCCCAGTCGCACCAGCTCCTCGGGGGCATAGATTCGCATCGAGCCCTGAGCACTGGCAGTGACATAGACTTCACGTTCGCTATCGTGCAGATTGGCCAGCCGCTCCAGCCAGTTGAGAGCCTTGTTGATCTCGTCCTGGTCAAAACCGGCACGGGTCAACTCATCGGTGAGTTCATCTTGTTCGACCGTTACATCGGCATCACTGTGGATGTAGGTCTCGAAAAGGTACATCAGTACATCAAACATGATTCGCCCTCCTCGCTCTGACGTATCCACCGGCTACCGCTATCACAACACCTGCCAGCTCAAGCTCGACTAATCTGCCCAGTACCACCTCGACAGGAAGCTCGGTCCGTTCGGCAACGGTATCCACACTCGTGGTCTCATAATCTACGTTATCCAACAAATCGGCATAAGGCAATGCACTATTAATACCGGCATTGACGTCGGCATTTTCATCAGCGTAGGCATTCGAGACAGCACCTGCCCCCCCTGGTGGAATACAGATCTGTGTCCAGTTGAGTTCAGCCAGCACATCCTCGGCATTGAGTACCAGCTTGGCACCCTGCTGGATCAGCCTGTTGCAACCCAATGCCCGCTCGTTTTGCAGGGCACCGGGCACGGCAAATACCTCACGACCTTGTTCCAGTGCGTAACGCGCCGTGATGAGGGATCCACTCTGCTCGGCCGCCTCGACCACCAGGGTGCCAAGGGAGAGGCCACTGATGATGCGGTTACGGCGAGGAAAGTGCTCGGCCAATGGCCCCTTGTCCGGCGAAAATTCGGAGATGAGCAGGCCACCATTGATCAGGATCTGCTCAGCCAGGAGTTGATGACGTTTGGGGTAGACCTGATCCAACCCCGAGCCAAGCACGGCAAGGGTGATACCGCCAACGGCCAGCGCTTGCTGATGGCAGACACCATCTATGCCAAGGGCCAATCCCGAGGTGATGGCCAATCCGGAACCCGCCAATGCCCGAGCGAGCCTGGCGGCATTATCCTTGCCCGCATAGCTTGGATGACGGCTGCCCACCATGGCAATCTGCGGCAAACATAGCACGTCGAGCTCACCACGACAGTAGAGCAAGAGGGGAGCTGCGGGGATCTCCCGCAGCAAGGGAGGATATTCGGGACTGTCACGACAGATGAGCCTGTTGCCGGGGTAGTCAGCCCACCTGAGCGCCTCCTCCACCCCGATGCCGGGATGGCGCAGGGCCCTGACTTGCTCACGACTCAGGCCCAAATCATGGAGATGACCATCACTGCAATCAAACAGCGCAGTTATGTCACCCTCTGGATCTTCTTCGTCGGCGCTCTCGGCCAGGGCGCTCATCAGACGCGAAGCGGTGACAGGCCCTATCCCGGGTACGCTTTCCAGTATCAGCCAGGCTCTGAGTTCATCCATGATGACCGAGCTCAGAAATTACTGACCTTGTAGCCGGTACTCACCATGTCCTGGCTCTGCAATATCATGCCGTAGCTCAACTTGTCATAGACCTTGAACAACATGATGCGGGCTATGGACTCGTCAGGCAGGGGAGTCCGACCGGCGGAGTGAAATCCCTTGTCATACAGTGAGGAGAAGTCTCGATAGGAAACCTTGCCATACTTGTCAGTCAGACGGATCCCCGGACGCTGCACATCCAGCACATCGCCGGGCGCCATCTGATCGCGAGCCCCCTTGTTGATCAGGACAATATCAAACTTGCCACCACCACGAGCCTTGCTCGGCAACTCGACCACATAGCCAGGGCCGGTGACCGGGGCAGCCCTGGGGGTAAACAGGGCAGAGAGACTCTCCTGAGCTGGCAATGGCATCAGCTTATCCCCCTGATAGACTTCTCGCTGATTGCTGGTGAGAGTGATACGGCTACGATCCTTGACCAGCCGTGCCTGCGCATGGGCCGTCCCCACGAAGATGGCCTCCTGTCCCAGCAGCTCACGGGTCTTCTTGTCTTTATAAATGGTACCTGGCCGATAGATGCCATAATCCTGACCCGGGATCAGATCACCCTGCACATAAAGGGTTGTCCCCTCCAGCATGCCGATATGGCCTTCGTTTTCCCCCAGGATATAGGGCAGGGCTTTGCTCTCCTGGCGCGTCGCGAAGATATGATCGGTCTGCATGAAGGGACCGATTTCGCTGAGCGGCAGCGTCGGGATGGGATTGGCTTTGCTCTCATAGTGATTCTTGGGAGAGAGCGTGATGACCCGCTTCCCACCCTGCACCGCCTTCCCCAAGCGGGGCTGACCATTGATCCAGCTCAGTTGCAGTACATCCCCCGGGTATATCCAGTGTGGATTGGCAATCTGCGCATTGATATTCCAGAGCTGGGGCCAAAGCCAAGGCTGATCGAGATACTTACCGGAAATATCCCACAGGGTGTCGCCCTTCTGGACCACATAGTTGCTGGGATAACCGCTCTTGAGGGACAGCGTCTGGGCCTGTGCGCCCTGGCTTGCCAGGGCCAGCAGACAGGCAAAAGTCGTTTGCTTCAGATACATAACACTCCCTGTTATTTCTGTGCGCAAAGTGTTGCTGTTTTTTGTCGGCGTAAATGACTAGAATTACGTCAATATTGACTGCAATTATACGAAACTAAAGATAAGACTATGGCCATTCTAGATGTATTGCGTTTCCCCGATGAACGTCTGCGTACCGTTGCAGCCCCTGTCGAGACCATTACACCCGAGTTACAACACATTGTAGATGATATGTTCGACACCATGTATGCGGAGGAAGGCATTGGCCTGGCCGCAACCCAGGTCGACATACATCAGCGCATCATAGTTATCGACGTCTCTGAGGATCGAGAAGATCCCCTGGTGCTGATCAACCCGGAAGTCATTGCCCAGTCAGGCAGCACCGGCATTGAAGAGGGTTGCCTCTCAGTGCCAGGCAGCCGCGCCCTGGTGCCTCGTGCCGAGTGGCTCAAGATCCGCGCCCTGGACCGTAACGGCAAACCGTTCGAGCTCGAAGCGGACGATCTGCTCGCTATCTGCATCCAGCATGAGATGGATCATCTGGTGGGCAAACTGTTTGTGGATTACTTGTCCCCACTCAAGCGCCAGCGTATCCGTCAGAAACTGGAAAAAATGGCGCGCGAAGACCGTAAAGCCGGTTAAGGATCTGCCCCTTTGAATAAATTGAAACTGATTTTTGCCGGTACCCCCGACTTCGCCGCCCGTCATCTGGCGGCGTTGTTGTCTTCCGACCATGAGGTCGTTGCCGTTTACACCCAGCCTGACAAGCCTGCTGGCCGGGGCCAGAAGCTGATGGCCAGCCCGGTGAAGGAGCTGGCGCTTGCGCACCAGTTGCCCGTCTACCAACCCGCATCCCTGCGCAATGAAGAGGCCCAGACCGAACTCAAGGCGCTGGGCGCCGACCTTATGGTGGTCGTGGCCTATGGCCTGATCCTGCCCAAGCTGGTACTCGATGCCCCACGTCTGGGCTGCATCAACGTTCACGGCTCTCTGCTGCCACGCTGGCGTGGTGCGGCACCCATCCAACGTTCCATCTGGGCGGGCGATGCCGAAACCGGCGTGACCATCATGCAGATGGATGTAGGCCTGGATACCGGCGCCATGATCCGCAAGGTCACTTGCCCCATCGCCCCCGACGAGACCTCAGCCAGCCTCTATGACAAGCTGGCCGAGCTGGGCCCCCAGGCACTGGTCGAGACGCTCAATGCGATGGCCGCAGGCAACGCCGCCGCCGAACAGCAGGATGATGCCCAGGCCAATTACGCCCAGAAACTCTCCAAGGAGGAGGCCCGCATCGACTGGTCCATGGACGCCGTCGCCATAGAGCGCTGCATTCGCGCCTTCAATCCCTGGCCCATCAGCTGGTTTGAAGTGGCAGACCAGACCATCAAGGTCTGGCAGGCAGAAGCGCTCGAGGCCGAACATGGCCAGCATGCAGGCACTCTGCTCAAGGCCGACAAGCAGGGGATCGACATCGCCACCGGCCATGGCATCCTGCGCCTGCTGACCCTGCAACCTCCCGGCAAGAAAGCCATGTCCGCTTCGGACCTGCTCAACTCGCGCCGTGACTGGTTTGCCCCCGGCATCCGACTGAATTGAGCTGGATTGAATTGAACCAAGCGGGGCCCCAGCCCCGACTTGAGCATCTAAGGTAACATTATGAAAACACGTGCACAGGCCGCTCTCGTCATTCAACAGGTGTTGGATCAGGGGCTCTCTCTTTCCGCCGTTCTGCCTGCTGCCCAGGAGAAAGTCGCCCCCCGCGATCGCGCCCTCCTGCAAGAACTCTGCTACGGCACCCTGCGCTGGATGCCGCGCCTGGATGCCGCCGTCAACGAGATGATGGACAAGCCCCTCAAGAACAAGAGCCGCATCTTCCACTATCTGATCCTGGTCGGGCTCTACCAACTTATCTACACCCGCATTCCGGCCCACGCCGCCGTGGCCGAGACCGTCAATGCGGTCAAGCTGCTCAAGGGCAGCTCACTGCGAGGCCTGATCAACGGTGTATTGCGCAACTTCCAGCGCAGCGCCGAGGTGATCCTGGCCCGTATCGACAGGGTGCCCAGCATACGTCTCGGTCACCCGGAGTGGCTCACCAAACGTCTGCGCCAGGCCTATCCCGAAGATTGGGAGTTCATCATGGAGGCCAACAACCAGCGCCCGCCCATGTGGATCCGCAACAACGGCCAACGCCAGAGCCGCGATCAGATGCTGGCGCGCATGGCCGAGGTGGGCATCAATGCACAGGCCGGTGACGAGGGCGCTGACTGCATCTTGCTGGAGCGCCCCTGTGACGTGACCAAACTGCCCGGCTTCGAGCAGGGGGACTGCTCTGTGCAAGATGGCGCCGCCCAGCTCGCCGCCCAGTTGCTCGACCCGCAACCGGGCGAGTGGATACTGGATGCCTGCGCCGCCCCTGGCGGCAAGACGGCACACCTGCTCGAACGCCAACCCGACTTGGCCGGTGTCGTCGCCGTCGATGCCGACGATAACCGCCTCAAACGGGTGCAAGAGAACCTGGATCGCATCGGCCTCATGGCCCGGCTGATCCACGGCGACGCCAGTACCCCCGACCAGTGGTGGCCAGAGGGGCAGTTCGACCGCATCCTGCTCGATGCTCCCTGCTCCGCCACCGGCGTCATCCGTCGCCACCCCGACATCAAGTGGCTGCGCCGGGATCAAGATATTCGCGAACTGGCCGAGTTGCAGGGCCGCATCCTGGCGGCACTCTGGCCACGACTCAAGAAAGGTGGCACCCTGCTCTACGCCACCTGCTCGGTACTGCCCGAAGAGAACCGCGATCAGGTGCATACCTTCCTGGCCGCCACCAAGGACGCCCGTCTGATACCACTCCACGAGCAAGACACACCGGCAGCTCCGGGTCGCCAGTTCTTGCCGGGCGATGCGGGCATGGATGGTTTCTACTACGCCAAGCTGTTGAAAGAAGCCTGATGAATGCGGTCATGGGTCAGCCTGCTGCCCCCCTCCTCCCCCCTGATGCGAGTACGTCTTCCCTATGAAAATCATCATACTGGGAGCCGGCCAGGTTGGCGGCACCCTGGCCGAGAACCTTGCCGGGGAGAACAACGACATCACCCTGGTCGATACCGACAGCGAACGCCTGCGCGAGCTGCAGGACAAATTTGACCTGCGGGTGGTCAATGGCCACGGTGCCCACCCCAAGGTGCTGCGCGAGGCGGGAGCCCAGGATGCGGACATGCTGGTCGCCGTCACCAACAGTGATGAAACCAACATGATCGCCTGCCAGATCGCCTACTCACTGTTCAACACCCCGAACAAGGTGGCACGCATTCGCTCTCCCTCCTATCTGGCTGAGCGGGATCGGCTCTTTCTGCCCGAGGCGATACCAGTGGATCACCTCATCGCCCCCGAGCAGCTGGTGACCGACTATGTTCGCCGACTGATTGAGTATCCGGGTGCGTTGCAAGTGGTGGATTTTGCCGGTGGCAAAGTGGGTCTGGTCGCGGTCAAGGCCTACTATGGCGGCCCCCTGGTCGGCAACGCACTCTCCACCCTGCGCGAGCACATGCCCAACATAGAGACCCGGGTGGCGGCTATCTTCCGCCAGGGCCGCTCCATCCGCCCGCAAGGCACCACTATCATAGAGGCCGATGACGAGGTGTTCTTCGTCGCGGCGGCCGGCCATATCCGCGCCGTGATGTCCGAGTTGCAGCGGCTCGAGAGCCCCTATCGCCGCATCATGATCGTCGGTGGCGGCAATATAGGTGCCGGGCTCGCCCGTCAGCTGGAGAAGCGTTACAGCGTCAAGTTGATCGAGCGTAACCAGAAGCGGGCCGAACAGCTCTCGGAGTTACTCGAAAACACCATCGTCTTCTGTGGTGATGCTGCGGATCAGGAACTGCTCGCCGAGGAGCACATCGACCAGATCGACGTCTTCATTTCGGTCACCAACGAAGATGAAGCCAACATCATGTCGGCCCTGCTCGCCAAGAAGATGGGCGCCAAGAAGACCATGGTGCTGATCCAGCGCAGTGCCTATGTGGATCTGGTGCAAGGCGGTTCCATCGACATCGCCATCTCGCCACAGCAGGCGACCATCTCGGCCCTGCTGACCCATGTGCGCCGGGCCGACATCGCCAACGTCTACAGCCTGCGCCGTGGCGCAGCCGAGGCCATCGAAGCCATCGCCCATGGTGACGAGAACACCTCCAAGGTGGTCGGTCGCACCGTCGGTGAACTCAAGCTGCCGCCCGGCACCACCATAGGCGCCGTCGTGCGTGGGGATGAGGTATTGATCGCTCACGATCGCACCCAGATCCAGCAAGATGACCATGTGGTGATGTTCCTGGTCGACAAGAAGTACATACCGGAAGTGGAGCGATTGTTCCAACCAAGCCCCTTCTTCCTGTAACCTGACCATGTTTACGCTTCAGCCAGACAAGACCCGGTTCGCTGCCCCTGGCGGTGACCGGTGTTCAGCTCATCAACGACCAGGCTATTCATCATGATCAAGCTGCGTCCCATCGTCTTCACCCTGGGTCTGGTGCTCTCCAAGCTCGCCCTCTTCATGTGGCTGCCGACCCTGCTGGCACTGCTTTCCGGCTCCGAGGGTTTCGTCGAATTTCTGCAATCCGTGGTGATCACTCACCTCGCCGCCTTCTGGTGCCTGCACTATGGTCGCAAGGCCGAGTTTCACCTTGGTGTGCGGGAGATGTTCCTGCTCACCACCTCGGTGTGGGCGGTTGCCTGCCTGTTTGGCGCCCTGCCTTTCGTGTTCATCACCCACATCGGCTTCGCCGACGCCTATTTCGAGACCATGTCAGGGGTCACCACCACAGGCTCTACCGTGCTGTCCGGGCTCGATGGCATGGCCCACAGCATACTGTTGTGGCGCTCCATCTTGCAGTGGCTGGGGGGGGTGGGCTTCATCGTCATGGCGGTGGCCGTGCTGCCCTACCTCAACGTGGGCGGCATGAAGCTGTTTCAGACCGAGAGCTCGGATTGGTCAGACAAGAGTGCTCCCCGCGCCAAGACGGTGGCCAACAACATAGTGCAGGTCTATCTGGTGCTCTCCATGCTCTGCTTCCTCGCCTACTGGGTAAGCGGCATGAGCAGCTTTGAAGCCATCAACCATGCCATGACCACGCTCAGTACCGGGGGCTACTCCACCTCGGATCAATCCATGTCCCACTTCTCCCATGCGGCTCACTGGATAGGCACCCTCTTCATGTTCCTGGGGGGCTTGCCCTTTCTGCTCTATGTCCAGAGTCTGACCCGGCGCGACACCAGCCTGATGCGCGATGCCCAGGTGCGCGGCTTCTTCTGGCTGGTGGTCTGGGTCACGCTGATCATGACCTTCTACCTCTGGCATCGCGGCACCTTCGACTTCATGGATGCGCTGCGGATCAGCGCCTTCAATATCGTCTCGGTACTGACCACCACCGGCTATGGGCTGGGGGATTTTGGCACCTGGGGGCCGCTCACCAGCATCCTCTTCCTCTTCCTGCTGGGGCTGGGGGCCTGCTCGGGTTCTACCGCCGGTGGCCTCAAGATCTTTCGGGTACAGGTGGCTTTTTCCCTGTTCAGGAGGCAGATGCGCCAACTGATGCACCCCTCGGGGGTCTTCCCCCAGAAGTACAATGGCCGTCCGGTCAATGAGGCGATAGTGCGCTCCCTGATCGCCTTCGTCCTGGCCTATGTCGCCATCATCATCTTGATTGCCGCCCTGCTGGCGGTGATAGGGCTGGATCCCCTTACCGCCCTGTCCGGGTCCATCACTGCGGTGGCCAACGTGGGTCCCGGCATGGGGCCCGTGATAGGGCCAAGCAGCAACTTTGCCAGCCTGCCGGATACAGCCAAATGGATACTCTCATTCGGTATGCTGCTGGGCCGACTTGAAATATTGACCGTGGCCGTCATCTTCTTCCCCTCGTTCTGGAAGCAGTAAGCCGCCGCCAGATAGCAAAAAGGGCAGCCAATGGCTGCCCTTTCTCATGACGTTGATACTGGCTCAGTCCCCTGGCTCTTCCCGCTCCAGGGCCCGATTGACCAGCGGTTCTGGCAGCGTCTTGGTCACTTCGACCCCCAACTCGCGAAAACGCTCGGCCTGGGCTATCAGGTTGCCGCGACCGCTGGCGAGTCTGCCCATGGCCTTGTCATAACTCTCCTGCGCCTTGTTCAGGCTACCACCGAGCTGCTGCATCTCCTCCACGAACAGCCGCAGCTTCTCGTAGAGGCGCCCGGCCCGTTCGGCTATCTGACGGGAGTTCTGGTTCTGGCGCTCGTAACGCCACAGGTTCTCTATGGTGCGCAGCGCCACCATCAGATTGGTGGGACTGACCAGCAGGATATTGTGATCCAGGCCATAGCGCACCAGGGAGGGATCCGCCTCCAGCGCCGCCAGAAAGGCCGGCTCCACCGCCACGAACATCAGCACATAATCCAGGGTGCGTACCCCTGGCAACTGCTGATAATCCTTGCGGCCCAGCTCGCGGATATGATTGCGCACCGAGGCGACATGCTCTTTCAACGCCACGGCCCGGGTCAGTTCATCCTCGCCGTTGTACCAACGCTCATAGGCGGTCAGCGACACCTTGGCGTCGATGATGATGTCTTTTTCCTGGGGCAGGTGAACGATGACATCGGGCTGATAACGCTTGCCTTTGTCGGTTTCAAGGCTCACTTGGGTGTCGTATTCGTGCCCCTCGCGCAGGCCACATTCATGAAGAATGCGCGCCAGCACCACCTCGCCCCAGTTGCCCTGTTGCTTGCTGTCGCCTTTGAGGGCGCGGGTCAGGGCCGCGGCCTCCTCCGTCATGCGCGCGTTGAGCCCGGCCAGGCGCTCCAATTCAAATTTGAGGCTGTGGCGCTGGGCCGTCTCCTGGGCATGGGTCTCACCCACCTGGCGGCGAAAGCCCTCCAGCTGCTCCTTGAGCGGGACCAGCAGGTTATCCAGGCTGTGCTGGTTCAGCTCACGGAAGTTGCCCGAGTTCTGCTCGAAGATACGGTTGGCAAGGTTCTCGAACTGCTGGCCGAGCCGTGCCTCCGCCTGCTGTTGCAGCTCCAGCTTCTCGGCACTGGCGAGACGCTCGCTGCGCAGGGTGGCTTCGGCATCTTTGAGGCGGGCGGTGAGTTTGATGATGAAGTTCTGCTGCTGTTCCAGCTTATCCTGCGCCTGCAGTTGCTCATCGTGCAGCTCGGTCAGCCGTTCCTGCCACGCACTGGCGCGCTCCTGACTCAAGGCCAGCGCCTGACTCAGGGCCTGGGCCCCCTGGCGCCCCCACAACCAACCGAGGCCAAGAGCCAGCAGAGCCGCCCCGGCCAGCCAGAGCCACAGCAACGGCTCCATCATCGCCGGCTCCGCTGACGCAGGAACAGCAAGAGATAGCGGTTGATCAGGATCCAGACCACCACATAGAGCAGATAGGCGGCCAGCACCACCCACTTGTGGTTGTTGACGCCACTGTCCAGTTCATCGAAGTCGATCTCCTTGAACCGGCAGTAACCCCACATCAGCAGGGGGAAGACATAGAGCAGGGAAGCCCGCCACAGAAATAACCACATAGAGTCAGCCCAGCAAAAAAGACTCGCCTAGCTTACACAAGGGGGCGTGGCCTTGCGATCCCGCCGTGACAGTTCCGCTGGCTTGCGAGACACAAACCTCATAGAATTACCCCCTAGTAGGTATCAGGAGCCAAGCATGGCGCATTTCCTCTGTCGACGATTGACGCGGCTCTGGGCCAGACGTCGACCGGGCGCCATCAACTGCCGCGAGGCCCGCCCTCCCTGGGCCATAGAGGAATCCCAATTCCTCGCCCTCTGCCAACGCTGCGGCAACTGTTTCCAGGCCTGTCCAAACGGCCTTATCAAACCGGCCACGGGCCCCGAGTACCAGAACAGCCCCATTGCCGGCACCCCTGTCCTGGATCTCGACTGTGGCCAGTGCAGCTATTGCGGCAGCTGTGCGAGAGCCTGCCCGAGCGGTGCCCTCGACCTGCGCTACGGCCGCCAGGTGCAGACCCGGGTCAAGATAGAGGCCAGCTGTCAGGCCAGGCAGGGTTTCTACTGCCTGCTCTGTGAAGATGCCTGTCCCCAGCAGGCAATCAAGGCCAGCCCGGATGGGGTCACGGTCAACATGACCGCCTGCGATGGCTGCGGCGCCTGCGGTCTCGCCTGCCTCTATGGCGCCATCACTCTGGTACGCCAACCCTGACCGCTGGCAGCACATAGCAGAAGGGGCCTACAGGCCCCTTCTTGTTCATGCCGGATGCATGGGTTCAACTCACGGCCAGCAATTGATCCTGATCCATGCCAAGCAGATGACAGAGCCGGGCCGGATCGTTGACCACGTCGGCCAGGGTGTACTCGCCCAGTACCTCGAGGAAGGCATTGATCGCCTTGCGCAATATGCCCTGAATACGGCAGCCGCCAGCCAAGCGGCAGTTGTCCGTCTTGCAATAGGCGGGACAGAGGATGTTCTCCATGTCCATCACCACATCACGCAGATTGATGGAGACAGCGGAGCGGCCGAGGCGAATGCCGCCATGCTTGCCACGCACCGTCTCGATGTAACCCTTGATGCCAAGCTGGTGCACTATCTTGACCACGTGGTTGCGAGAGATGGCAAAGGTATCGGCCACTTCGGTGATGGTCGAGAGCCGATCCGTCGGCTGGAGCGCCAGAAACGTCAGAGCGCGCAGGGCATAGTCGGTAAAACGTGTCAGTTGCATGGTGGTACTGCCTCTCACTACAGCCGGGATCGGACAACAAGAGCCAAGGGAAACGACGGAGAGTCTCCGGGTTCCTGAGGGTGAGAGCCAAGGTTAAGAGCAGCGTTCACGGGTGTCGATAAAGATGCACATAAATCGACACTTTCTTTGATTGATCGCAAACTTGCTGGCTTATAGCACGCTTCTAGCCAGTTTTAACCCGAACTGGCAGGGGATACCAAGGGTGCGAAACAGCCTGAATGACATCTCGCACCATGCTGCGGATGGTGTGTGATCAGTGGCCCTGCTCCAGCCAGGACTTGAGCGCCTGTGAGGGGATTGAACTCTGGCTGGCAACGGCAAAGGCGCCCCAGTCCACAGCGCACTGCAGCGCATCCTCAATGGCCATGCCCCGAGCCAGACCATGAATGAGTCCGGCGGCGAAGGCATCCCCGGCCCCCGTCGTGTCCACCACCGAGACGGGGCGCGCCGCCACCCGGATCCGCTCCTCACCATGGATGGCGACGGCCCCGGCCTTGCCCTCGGTCAGCACCAGCCACTGCAGCTGATCGCCGGCCAGCCCCTGGGCATGGGCCCAGGGATCCCCAATCTCACCCAGATCAGAGCGCGAGGCCACCAGCAGGTGACAGGGCCTCAAGTGCTTGCCACCCTTGGGATATTGGGCCACGACCATGCAGTGCTCCTGCATCTGGCCCATGTAGTCCGCCACCGCCCCCCCCGGGTAGTTCACATAGAGGCAATCCACTCCCTGACTCGGCAGGTTACCGGGCAGATCAGGGCGGCGGGGCTGACGCAATATGGTGCGCTCACCGAGGGAGTCCACCAGGATCAACAGCTCCCCCGTCTCACCGCCGAAGCGCTCAACATGGCTGCAATCCAGACCATGACTGCGCGCCTCGGCCAACAGCCAGTCTCCGGTGTCATCCAGGCCGATCCGCGAGGCGATGGCGACCTCATGCCCCGCCCACACCAGCCCTATGCCGGTGTTGGCCGCGCCTCCCCCCAGTCGCCGCCCCCGATCCAGGTACTGCAGCCGGGCTCCCGCGACCAAGGGTTCGGAGAGGGACAGCACATGGTCACAGTTGAGATTGGCGAGCAGCAGAATGCGGGACATGGCGGATCCTCGAGAAGTGCGAGGGCTCATTATAAAGAGAAAGGGCCATGACGGCCCTCCCTGACGGTGAGAATGTGAACCCGCTCGAGGTTCATCGCAGCCCCGTCACCCCAACACAGTGGCCGCGCTGACGTAGTCATAACCGAGCGCCTCGGCCACCGCCTGCTGCGTGACGCTGCCCTTATAGACATTGAGTCCAGCCAGCAGATGCTTGTCCTCCTTGAGGGCGCGCTGGTAACCCTTGTCTGCCAGGGCCAGCACGAATGGCAAGGTGGCATTGGTCAGCGCGAAGGTGGAGGTGCGCGCCACACCGCCCGGCATGTTGGCCACGCAGTAGTGGATGATGCCATCGACCACATAGGTGGGATCTTCATGGGTCGTCGGCCTGGAGGTCTCAAAACAGCCCCCTTGATCGATGGCCACATCCACCAGCACCGAGCCCTTGCGCATCAACCCCAGCATGGCGCGAGTCAGCAGCTTGGGCGCCGCCGCCCCCGGGATCAGCACGGCACCGATCACCAGATCCGCCTGGGCAATGCAGGCCTCGATGTTGGCCTTGGTCGAATAGAGCGTCTTGAGGGCCGGGCCATAGAGGCCATCGAGCTCCCGCAGCCTTGGCAGCGACTTGTCCAGGATGGTGACATCGGCCCCCAGACCCAGGGCCATGCGCGCCGAGTTGACCCCGACCACGCCACCGCCCAGCACCACCACCTTGGCAGGGGCCACCGCGGGAACGCCGCCGAGCAGGGTGCCATTGCCGCCCTGGGCCTTCTCAAGGCTGTGCGCACCGGCCTGTACCGCCATGCGCCCTGCCACCTCGGACATGGGCGCCAGCAGCGGCAGGCCACCACGATCATCGGTAACCGTCTCGTAGGCGATGGCCACCGCTCCCGAGTGAACCAATAGCTGGGTCTGTACCGGATCCGGTGCCAGATGCAGATAGGTGAACAGCAATTGCCCCGGCCGCAGCAGCGCACACTCCTCCGGCTGCGGCTCCTTCACCTTCACGACCATCTCTGCCCGAGCGAAGATCTCGGCGGCACTGGCCACCAGCTCGGCCCCGGCAGCGCCGTACTCTTCGTCGGACAGACCGATGGCCTCGCCGCCCCGCACCTGCACCAGTACGGTATGGCCCCGAGCCGTCAGCTCCTGCACCCCCGAGGGGGTCATGCCAATCCGGTACTCGTGGTTTTTGATTTCCTTGGGTATACCAATGATCATCTCAATGCTCCTGCGTTCATCCCTGTATCCCGCCGGGGCCGCTCAGGGCCGACTCGGCAGTATCCCTAAAAATCGCAACAACCAACCCATCATGATGGTGGAATCCACCTCCTGCTCCAGCGAATCGAGGCAGGCCTGGTAACGCTCGGGGGCCAGGTGCTGCTGCCGCTTCTCGATCAGCGCCCTGTCATAGTCGACCGGGAACTCCGGGTGACCCTGGATGGCGACGATGTGCTCTCCCTGACCAAACATGAAGTTCGGGCAAAAACCATTGCCTGCCAGCCGGCGCCCACCGGGGGGAAGCTGCGCCACCTGATCCTGATGGCTCGCCAGGATACGGATCTGATCGAGGGCGGGCTGCATCCAGGGCTCGCTCGCCAACATGGCATTAGTGGCGACCCCCAGTCCCCAGCCTTTGTCGGACTTGACCACTTCGCCGCCCAGCGCCTGGGCGATCACCTGATGGCCGAAACAGACCCCGGCCAGCTTGGCCCGGGCCTCATCTGCCCGCCGCACCCACTCCCGCAATGCTTCCACCCAAGGCGCATCCCCATGGGCGTCATGGCGCGATCCCGTGATGAGCCAGGCATCGCACTCATCCAGATCCGCTGGTAACTCGCCATCCAGGGCCGACCAGACCCTAAATTCCAGATCCGGTGCCAAGGTCCTGAATCCCTCGATAAACATCCCGGAATAGACCCGGCCAAAACGGGCTTCGAACTCCGGATCCAGCCGATCACAATCGAGAATTCCCAGTCGCATCCTTTACTCCTTTATACGTCCATAGGGCGGGCCGACCCAAAGCGGCCCAAGGCCCTACTTCATGGTCGGCATGGCGAACTCGGCACCGGCCCGCAGGCTCTGAGGCCAACGGGCGGTCACCGTCTTCATCTTGGTATAGAAACGTACCCCATCCGGCCCATGCATATTGAGCGGCCCGAAGATGGATCGCTTCCAGCCACCGAAGCTGTGAAACGCCATGGGCACCGGGATGGGAACATTCACCCCTACCATACCGACCTGAACCCGCGTGGTGAAGTCCCGCGCCGTATCGCCGTCGCCGGTAAAGATTGCGGTACCGTTGCCGTACTCATGCTCATTGATGAGCTGGAGTGCCGTTTCATAGTCCGGCGCCCGCACTATGGCGAGCACGGGGCCGAATATCTCCTCCCGATAGATGCGCATCTCGGGATTGACTCGATCGAACAGGCTACCGCCGATAAAGTAGCCCTCCCCCTGGCTGACGCCACGGCCATCGACCCGCAGCAGGGCACCCTCGGCCACCCCCTGATCCACGTAACCACGCACCTTGGCCAGATGTTCCCGACTGATGAGGGGACCCATCTCGTTCTCCGGAACCACCCCCAGACCGGGCCCCACCCGCAGCGCCTCGACGAGGGGTGCCAGCTTGGCCACCAACGCATCGGCGGTCGTCTCTCCCACCACCACGGCTACCGAGATCGCCATGCAGCGCTCACCCGCCGCGCCATAGGCGGCGCCCATCAGGGCGGAGACCGCCTGTTCGAGATCCGCATCCGGCATCACCACCATGTGATTCTTGGCGCCGCCCAGGGCCTGCACCCGCTTGCCATGGGCCGAGGCGGTGGCATAGATGTATTCGGCGATGGGGGTGGAGCCCACGAAGGAGACGGCGGCCACCCGCGGGTCGGTCAGCAGCACATCGACCACCTCCTTGTCACCGTTGACCACGTTGAGTACCCCGTCCGGCAGTCCGGCCTGCTTGAGCAGTTCGGCCATGCGCAGGGCAAGAGAGGGATCCTTCTCGGACGGCTTGAGGATGAAGCTATTGCCGCAGGCCAGCGCCACCGGGAACATCCACAGCGGCACCATGGCCGGGAAGTTGAACGGCGTGATCCCGGCGCAGACCCCGACCGGCTGCATCATGGAATAGCTGTCCACCCCGCGCCCCACATTGAGGGAGTGCTCCCCCTTGAGCAGGTGAGGGATGCCGCAGGCAAACTCCACCACCTCCAGCCCCCGGGTCAGCTCCCCCTGGGCGTCGGAGAACACCTTGCCGTGCTCGCGGCTGATAAGCTCGGCCAGCTCGTCTCTGTGCAACTCCATCAACTCCTTGAAGCGAAACAGCACCCTGGCCCGCACCAGCGGCGGGGTCTGGGACCAGGCGACGAAGGCGGTCTCGGCAATGGCTATGGCCTCGCTGCACTCGGCGGCGCTGGCGAGCGCGACTTGGCCCTGCTGCTGACCGGTGGCCGGGTTGAAGATAGGGGCGAAGCGCTCGCTGTGGCTGGCTTTGAGCTCGCCGTTGATGAAGTTGGTGACCCTGTATTCCATGCATCCTCCGTGATGGCTAATAACCTTCCCCTGCGCCCGGCCTAGTCGGAGCGCAGGCCACTGCTCGCCACGCGCGGGCAGTGGATTCAGTACTATCTGTTGATCACTCCTGAGCCTGCAGGACGTCCTGCAGCAGGGTAAATAGGTCATCTATCTCGCTGTGCTCGATGATCAGCGGTGGCGACAGGGCGATGATGTCGCCAGTGACCCGGATCAGGGCCCCTTTCTCGAAGCAGCGCACGAACACCTCATAGGCACGCTTGCCAGGTGCCCCCGCCATAGGTTCCAGCTCTATACCCGCCACCAGACCGTAGTTGCGCACATCTTTGACATGCTTGCAGCCCTTCAGCGAATGCGCGGCCTCCTGCCAGTAATCGGCCAGCTCGGCGGCGCGGTGCAGCAGGTTCTCGTTGCGGTAGATTTCCAGGGTGGCGAGCCCGGCAGCGGCGGCCACCGGGTGACCCGAATAGGTGTAGCCGTGAAACAGCTCGATGGCTCCCTTGCCCGCACTCATCATGTCGTCATGGATGTGGCTTTGTACCAGCACGGCACCCATGGGGATGGCACCATTGGTGAGCCCCTTGGCGCAGGTGATGATATCCGGCAACACATCGAACTCCTGGGCGGCGAAGGGGGCGCCGAGGCGGCCGAAACCGGTGATCACCTCGTCGAAGATGAGCAGTATGCCGTGCTTGGTGCAGATCTCCCGCAGCCGCTTGAGATAGCCCTTGGGCGGCATGATGACCCCCGTGCTACCGGCGATGGGCTCGACGATGACCGCCGCTATATTGCTGGCATCATGAAGGAAGACTATCTTTTCCAGTTCGTCGGCCAGGGTCAGATTTTCTGCTGGCAGGCCCTTGGTGAAGGCATTCTTGGCAATATCGAGGGTGTGGGGCAGATGGTCCACCCCGCCGAGCAGGGAACCGAACCACTTGCGGTTGCCGGGGATGCCGCCGACCGAGATGCCGCCAAAACCCACCCCGTGATAGCCGCGCTCACGGCCAATCAGGCGGGTGCGAGTCCCCTGGCCCCGGGCCCGTTGCCAGGCCAGCGCAATCTTCAGCGCCGTATCCACCGATTCGGACCCCGAGTTGGTGAAGAAGACATGGCCGAAGCCCTTGGGGGCTATCTCTACCAGCTGGTTGGCGAGTTCGAACGGCAGGGGATGCCCCATCTGGAAGGTGGGGGCGAAATCGAGGTGGGCGATCTGCTGGGAGACCGCCTCGGCGATTTCACGGCGACCATGACCCGCATTGCAACACCAGAGGCCAGCGGTGCCGTCCAGTATCTTGCGGCCATCCTCTGCGCGATAATACATGCCCTCGGCAGACTTGAGGATGCGTGGCGCCGCCTTGAACTGCTGATTGGCGGTGAAGGGCATCCAGAACGCGGACATGTCCGCCGGCGTATTGATGTCACTGACAACTTTCATGGTCACCTCATCCTTAAGGTGTTTAGCTACTCTTGGCGAGCGCCTATTAAATTAAACACCTATATCCATAAAAAAGGGCGCTATGCTGCCCAGTGATGGTGTCACCCCGACCAGGGTGGTATAAGATATTTAACACAAATTCAATAATAGTAAACACTCGAGGAGAACAGAAGGATGGATATAGGTCAGCGCCTCAAGGCGGTCCGCACCAAGGCGGCCCTGTCCCAGCGTGAACTCGCCAAACGCTCGGGGGTGACCAATGGCTTTATCTCCCAGATAGAAAAGAATCAAGTCAGCCCCTCGGTCGCCTCCCTGCGCAAGGTGCTGGCGGGCATTCCCATGTCCCTGGCCAGCTTCTTCACCGACGAGACGGCCCTGGATTCCGAGGTGGTATTTCGCGCCGCCGACATGCCGGATCTTGGCAGCCACCCCATCAGCTACCGCCTGGTCGGCCACAGTCGCGCCAACCGCGCCATCGGCATGCTGCAAGAGATATTGCCCCCTGGCGCCGACACAGGTGACGACATGCTCAGTCACGATGGCGAAGAGTGCGGCATCATCATCAAGGGCCAGGTCGAGGTGACCATAGGCGAACAGATCCACCTGCTCGGCGCCGGTGATGGTTACTACTTCGACAGCCGTACCCCCCATCGTTTTCGCAACGTCGATGAGCAGGAGTGCGTGCTGATTTCGGCCAACACCCCGGCCACTTTCTGATCCCGATCTCGGGCCAGGGTGGGCCGCTATGCCGGATACCTGTCAACATCCCTGTTTAAGGAATTGTTACAACCTGGATTTACAGACGGCAAAATGTTTAGCATATTGATACGCGGACAACCTTTGCACGTTCAAGGAGCGAACATGAGTGACATGAACCTGGCCCAGTGGCAGTACCGACAGGCCCAGTTGACCCTCCCCACCCAGGCTTTCATCGATGGCAACTATAGAGATGCCGTCGATGGTGCCACCTTTGATTGCATCAACCCCGCCAATGGCCAGTTGCTGGCAAAAGTTGCCGCCTGTGATGCCGCCGATGCGGAGCTGGCGGTCAACGCCGCCCGCGCCGCTTTCAATGACAGGCGCTGGGCGGGTCAGTCCCCCAAGGAGCGCAAGCTGGTACTGCAGCGCTTCGCCGAACTGATGAGGCTCCACCGGGTCGAGCTGGCTCTGCTGGAATCCCTGGACATGGGCAAGCCCATCTCGGACGCCATGGGTTACGATGCCCCCGCCGCCGCCAACTGCATCGCCTGGAATGGCGAGGCCATCGACAAGTTGTATGACGAGGTCGCCCCGGTCGAAGAGGGCGCCCTGGCCCTGGTGACCCGCGAGCCGTTGGGCGTAGTGGCCGCCATAGTGCCCTGGAACTTTCCCCTGGTGATGGCATGCTGGAAGCTGGGCCCGGCGCTCGCCACCGGCAACTCCGTCATCCTCAAACCGTCCGAAAAATCCCCCCTCACCGCCCTGCGCATCGCCGGGATCGCCAAAGAAGCTGGCATTCCGGATGGCGTATTCAACGTGTTGCCGGGCTTTGGTCATACCGTGGGCGAGGCGCTCGCCATGCACATGGACGTGGACTGCATCACCTTCACCGGCTCCACCAAGGTCGGCAAGCATCTGGTGCAGTGTTCCGGCAAGTCGAACCTGAAACGCGCCTTCATGGAGTGCGGTGGCAAGAGCCCCAACATCATACTGGCGGATGCTCCGGATCTGGACGCTGCCGCCAAGAGTGCAGCCGGCGCCATCTTCTACAACCAGGGGGAGGTGTGCACCGCAGCCTCCCGCCTGCTGGTGCAAAACAGCATCAAGAGCGACTTCATCGAGCGGCTGCTGGCCCATGCCCGTGAGTGGGTCTCGGCAGATCCCCAGGATCCCGCCACCCGTATCGGCGCCATGGTCGATGGCATCCAGATGGAGCAGGTATTGCGCTACATAGAGATAGGCAAGCAGGAGGGCGCCAAGCTGCTGCTCGGCGGCCAGCGCACCCGGGAGGAGAGCGGTGGCTTCTACATAGCCCCCACCATCTTCGATGAGGTGACCCCCCAGATGCGCATCTTCCGCGAGGAGATCTTCGGCCCCGTGCTCGCCATCACCGGCTTCGATACCCTTGAGGAGGCGATCGCCCTGGGCAATGACACCGACTACGGCCTGGCAGCCGCCATCTGGACCGCAGATCTCAACAAGGCGATCAAGGGCTCCCGGGCCCTGCGTGCCGGCACCGTGTTCGTCAACAACTGGGATGGCGGTGACATGACGATGCCGTTCGGCGGCTTCAAGCAATCTGGCAATGGTCGTGACAAGTCGTTGCATGCGCTGGAAAAATACACCGAGCTCAAGAGCACCTGGATCCAGCTCGAATCCTGAAAATATGCATTTTGTCGATAAACAGGGGGCCAAGGCCCCCTTTGTCATGTTTACCCTTCCCTCACCTCGCGAGACTGATATAATAATCAGCTACACAAACCATTAAATATTAAGAAAAAATGCTGTTTCTCGTGGGAAGCGTGCTGCTGCTGGTGATAGGGCTGCCACTGCTGTTTTTCCTGCTGGGTCAAGGGGAGGCCTATGTTACCTGGGGCCCCTGGATCTCGGCCCTGGTCCTCATGCTGTGGCTGCTGCTGGATATCGACAAGATCCGCCGAGGCGGGCCCAGATAGCCGCATACCCGGCGGCCACTCGCTTGTTAATCACTATTTAATCGCTTCTTTCCCATCGCAAGGATGGCTAAACTGATCGTTTGGCGGTGTCAGTCACATCCGCTCTTTTGCGAAGGTTAGTCAGATGTCACAACAGATCCAGCGCCAGGGGATCATTTATGCCCTGTGTGCTTATACCCTTTGGGGCATAGCTCCCATCTATTTCAAGTTGATCGCCGAAGTCCCCGCCGCCGAGATCCTCACCCACCGCATCATCTGGTCCTGTGCCCTGCTGGCAGTGCTGGTGCTGCTCGGGCGCCAGTGGTCCAAGGTGCAGACCGTGCTGCGCAAGCCCAAGGTATTGATGACTCTGGCGCTGACCTCTACCGTGGTGGGCGGCAACTGGCTACTGTTTATCTGGGCCATCAACAATGGCCACATGCTCGACGCCAGCCTGGGTTACTACATCAACCCGCTGTTCAACGTGCTGCTCGGCATGGTGTTCCTCGGTGAGAAACTGCGCCGCTTGCAGTGGTGGGCGGTAGGGCTCGCCGTGGTAGGGGTGGCCGTGCAGCTGATCGCCTTTGGTTCCCTGCCCTGGATTGCTCTGGTGCTGGCCAGCTCCTTCGCCTTCTATGGCCTGGTGCGCAAAAAGCTGGCCCTGGATGCCCTCACCGGCCTGCTGCTGGAGACGCTGATCCTGCTGCCGCCCGCCGCCATCTAT
This sequence comes from Aeromonas molluscorum, assembly GCF_051376105.1. NCBI lineage: Bacteria > Pseudomonadati > Pseudomonadota > Gammaproteobacteria > Aeromonadales > Aeromonadaceae > Aeromonas > Aeromonas molluscorum. Next base: position 135,196 of record NZ_JBPQCY010000003.1, read on the forward strand.
TTGTGGGGCATCGCCGACAGCCCCACCAGCCATATGGCGGACAACAGCCTCTACCTCAACCTGATGCTGATTGCCGCCGGGGCCGTCACCACGGCTCCCCTGCTCTGCTTCACCGCCGCCGCGACCCGGCTCAAGTTCTCCACCCTGGGGTTCTTCCAGTACATAGGCCCCAGCCTGATGTTCATTCTGGCGGTCACCTTGTACGGCGAGGCGCTGCGTACCGACAAGCTGATCACCTTCGCCTGCATCTGGAGCGCCCTGGTGTTGTTCAGCCTGGATGGCCTGCGCAGCAGCAGGCGACGATCCCAGTCGGCGGCGCAATAAACCTACCGACACCCGGCGCTTGCCGGGTGTTTTTCATCCCGTCCCGGCCAACCCGCGGCGGCCTGCCAAACCGGTGCCAGGGCCGGATCGCAATAATCTACAAGCGCCCTGCGCCAATCTGAGGTATTGATCAGGGATGAAGCACGCGCACCCCATTCACTATTGGCAGTCACCCCATCTGCCGGGCCTGGAACTCTCCCACTCCCATCACCGGGAGTTCAGCTATGGCCGTCACGTCCACCTGGACTATCACATCGGTCTGGTGCAGCGCGGTGGCCAGAAATTCATCCACAAGGGAGAGAGCCATGCCCTGGTGCGCGGTGAGCTTTCCACCGTCAACCCCGACGAGATGCACGACGGTCTGAGCCTGCTGCCGGAAGGGTACGAGGTGCGGGTCTTCTCCATAGACCCGAACCAGCTGGCCGATTGGCTGCCTGGTGGCGAGCTCTTTTTCGACAGAGGGCTGCAGCGGCGACCGGATCTCTACACCGGCTTCGCCCGCCTGCACATGTACCTCGAGGAGCCGAAGGTCGATGGCCTGCTGGCCGAGAGCACGCTGCTGGCCCTGCTCGGCGAGCTGCTGCAACTAGCGCCAAGTGAGCACAGACTGGCTGACCCTCAGCTCAGGTTTCTGCGCGGCCACCTGCTGGATCGCCTCGACGAGCGCCACAGCCTGGAGGATCTTGCCGCCCTGTTCGGGCTGGATCGCTTCGCCTTCCTGCGCCAGTTCAAGAAAAAGACCGGCATGACCCCCTACGCCTGGCTCAAGCGGCTACGGCTTGAGCGCAGCAAGGCCCTGCTCGCCCGAGGCATGGCGGTGAGCGAGGTGGCGTTGGCAGTGGGTTTCTTCGATCAGAGCCACTTCCACCATGGTTTTCGCCAAGCCTTCGGGCTCACCCCCGCCGATTACCGCCAGCAGATGCAATCTTTTACAAGCCACCCGCACCGCTAGGCTGGCAAGCTGCCCTCTCTTCAATGCAGCACAGTAAGGAAAGCACCATCATGCAGAGCCTGTTCGTCACCATAGGACTCCTCCATCTCATCGCCCTGGCGAGCCCGGGCCCGGATTTTGCGCTTATCCTGCGCACCAGCTTGCACAGGCCCACCGCCATCGGTGCCGCCATTGGCATAGCGCTCGCCATCTTGCTGCACGCCACCTTTAGCCTGACCGGCATCAGTCTGCTGATTGCCAAACACCCCTGGTTGTTCAACCTGGTGCGACTGACGGGCGCCCTCTATCTTGGCTGGCTCGGCTGGGGTGCACTCAAGGCCGCCTGGCAGGGCAGTGCCACCCTGCGATTGCAGGCGGGGAACGAGCATGGCGGCCTGGCCCAGGGCATTCGCCGTGGGCTCGCCACCAACTTGCTCAATCCCAAGGCGCTGCTGTTCTTCGTCGGTCTGCTGGCTGCCATGATCACCCCCCAGGTGAGCGGCCTGACCCGCAGCCTGCTGGTCATTGAGCTGTTCCTGCTCTCCCTCGCCTGGTTCGGCCTGCTGGCCTGGAGCCTCTCCACTCCGCGCGCACAGCGCCTGCTCGACCGGGTGCAGCGCCCGCTCAATCTGGTCACCGGCCTGTTGTTTGGCGCCGTCAGCCTCTCCATCCTGGTGGAGCTGGCCCGCGAGGCGAGTGCCTATCTCTAAGTCATGCCAACCACTCCCGCCATAGCGCGGACCCAGCATCTGCTCGGCCGAGTGCAGCGGCCTGCTATTTGGTATCACCCGCCCAGCCTCTCCATCCTGGTGGAGCTGGCCCGCGAGGCGAGTGCCTATCTCTAAGTCATGCCAACCGCTCCCGCCATAGAACGGACCCAGCATCTGCTCGGCCGAGTGCAGCGGCCTGCTGTTTGGTATCACCCGCCCAGCCTCTCCATCCTGGCGGAGCTGGCCCGCGAGGCGAGTGCCTATCTCTAATTCATGCCAACCGCTCCCGCCATAGAACGGACCCAGCATCTGCTCGGCCGAGTGCAGCGGCCTGCTATTTGGTATCACCCGCCCAGCCTCTCCATCCTGGTGGAGCTGGCCCGCGAGGCGAGTGCCTATCTCTAAGTCATGCCAACCGCTCCCGCCATAGAACGGACCCAGCATCTGCTCGGCCGAGTGCAGCGGCCTGCTATTTGGTATCACCCGCCCAGCCTCTCCATCCTGGTGGAGCTGGCCCGCGAGGCGAGTGCCTATCTCTAAGTCATGCCAACCGCTCCCGCCATAGAACGGACCCAGCATCTGCTCGGCCGAGTGCAGCGGCCTGCTGTTTGGTATCACCCGCCCAGCCTTCTCTATCCTGATGGAGCTGGCCCGCGAGGCGAGTGCCTATGTCTGGCACGCAGGCCACTCCCGCCGCCGAGCGGGCTGGCATCGGACTCATTGTGGGATTAGGATGCACGCCTTAACCACAGTAACGTTACGGATGTATCGGCATGACTCGACAATGGTCGCTCCCCATAGTGGCACTCGCAGGGGGAGCTTTATTCTGGCTCGGCAACAGCTTCGGTATGAAATGGGCCCTGATGGCCCTGTTAGGATTCGGCTTCGGCTTCACCCTCTCTTTCAGTCGCTTCGGCATCGTCTTCGGTTGGCGCGAGATGCTGACCAAGCGCAACAGCTACTATGTGCGGATTCACCTGCTCACCATCGCCATCGAAATTCTGCTGTTCACCTGCTTCCTCTCCTTTACTCACGCCCTGTTTGGCGATGCCATGGTGGGCAACGTCATGGCCATCGGCGTCCCCTTCATCGTCGGCGCCTTCCTGTTCGGTATCGGCATGCAGCTGGCGGGGGTCTGCGCTACCGGTACCCTCTACTGCTGCGGTGAGGGGCAACCCCGCTTCTGGCTGGTGCTGGTCTGCTACGGCATCGGCACTCTCATCAGCAACCAGTTCCGCCCCGAGCTGGAGGCCACCTTCTCCAGCCAGGTGGTGCTTGCCAAGGATTTGACCGGCAATCTCTGGAGCGGCATGCTGCTCAACCTGGCGCTGGTCACCGTACTCTTCCTGCTGTTTCGCAAGAGCGAGCTGAAGCGTACCGGCGAGATCAAGCCCATCTTCGGCGGCGGCAACCTGTTCTGGCGCGACGGCCGCTTCACCGTGCTGACCGGCGGCATCCTCATCGCCCTGCTCAACTCCGCCGTGGTCGCCCTGTACGGCTCGGCCTGGACCATCACCGGTGCCGTCTATGACATGGCACTGCGCGGCGCCTCCCTGTTCGGTCTGTTCGAGGGGCACCCCAAGCTGGCCCAGCCACTCTTCATCAACCCCATGGTCGGCATGTTCTGGCTGGGGATCCTGGGGGCCATGCTGGCACGCTGCCTGAGCGGTGGCGGCCAATTCGCCCCGATGCGGCTCGGCAACAGCCTGGCATCCATCATCGGCGGCCTGCTGATGGGGATGGGCGCCATGTACAGCGCCTGCAACCTGGGTGGCTTCTTCGATGGCACGGCGTCGGGCAGCCTGCACGGCTGGGTCTGGATGCTGATGGCCCTGGCCGGCAGCCTGATCGGCATCCGCCTGCGACCGTTGTTCAAACTCTGATGCAAGCACGGGATGGCGCACAAGTGCGCCATCCCGTTGAAATACCTTTCCTTATGTCCCGGCCTGATGACCGCGGAGCGGGTATCATACCGACAGCTCTCTCCTTTACTTCAGCCCAGCGCCCTCATCAGCAGCAGGATTGCGAAGCCGGTGAACATAACGGCCGACAATCGGTTGATACCTCTGGCGAAACGCTCGCCATACCTCTGCAAGCCTACCCAGCGAAACACCAGACAGTCGCCGCGATCAACCATGCGGGCATAATGCTGCAACCCAGGGCCCTGCTGACTCAGGAGCTGGCCAGCGGCGTCCTGCTGGAAATACTGCCGGATGCCCTGCCTGCCCCGCGCCTGGTCAACATGCTCTATCCTGCCAGGGAGCCCATGCCGCTGCTGATCGACTACCTCAGCGATCACCGCCAGGAGCTGGACATCCCGGCGTGATGCAGCACCGGTCGGCTCACTCCCCCCGCTCAGTCATCTTGCGCAGATAGAGATAGCCCTCGCCGGGGCTGCCCCAGCGCAGCTTGCCGCCCTCATCGTAGGCACGATCGAGCAGACGTACCCGATCCGGGCCGATCCAGAGGTATTGCACCAGGGTGCTGGCGCCGCCGAAGTCGGTAGTGCAACGGCCAATGTCGCTGTGCCCCTGATACTCGCCGGACGGCTGGCGGTGCAACCAGATCTCGCAGCCCTGGCGCAGGGAGAGTTGTTGCGGGGTGAGGGAGTCGAGCAGCTCAGGCTGACGCCAGGCACCGGCAAAGTCCGTGGCGCGCGGCATGGTCAGCTCGCTCATCAGGATGCGCCCGCCAGAGGCTTCGCTGAAGCGGTAGATACGCTGGCGAAAGGGGCGCGGGGCGCGCTCGGCCAGGCTCTGCTCGGCGTAGATCCAGCGCACCCCAGGCCTGCCCGGCCAGATCTCCATCAACCGCAAACTGGCACTGGCGAAGCGATCGTCATCGCGAGCCTGCTCGGCATTGGCAAAATCGCCGCTAAACCAGTCAAGCAGGGGTGCCAGACTGGCCTGAGGCTGGGCTGCCTCTGACGGCACGCCTGGGCGGGGGACAAAGGGGGTGGACTCCGCCCAGATCAGGCAGGAACAGAGCAAGCCGCACAGGGCCGCCATCAGCCGCATTGTCGAATCCATCCGAATCATTTTCATGGTGGCGATTATATGAGCGAACGCTGGCAATAACCGCAACCTTGATCAAATCCTGGCCAATCTGCTGAAAAATCACAGTGTTAGCCCAGCCAATCCCCAAACTGGACGGCAAGCCCGGATGTGGCGGCTATTCTTGGTGCGACTCCCCCAACGAGGCATAGATGATGACAACAGGAACAGTACGGCTGCACCGCGTACTCAAGGCCCCGCCGATGCGGGTCTATCGGGCATTTCTTGAGGCGGAGGCGCTCGCCAAATGGCTGCCGCCCCATGGCTTCACCTGCCGGGTAGAGCGTCTGGAGGCCCGCGTCGGCGGCACCTTCAGGATGGCGTTCAGCAACTTTGCCACCGGCCACAGCCATGGCTTTGGCGGCCAGTATCTCGAGCTGGAGCCGGGCCAACGCCTGCGCTACACGGACCGTTTCGACGATCCCAATCTGCCGGGGGAGATGGCGGTGACCATCACCCTCAGCCAGGTGCTGTGCGGCACCGAGCTTGCCATCGAACAGAGCGGGATCCCCGACGCCATACCGGTCGAGATGTGCTATCTCGGCTGGCAGGAGTCCCTGACCCAGCTCGCCGCCCTGGTCGAACCCGAGATCCCGAGCGAATAGCGCAGCGCCGAGCCTGCCGCCATGGCGGGCTCTGTGCCGATTCAACCGCCCTGCACTCATGGCAGATTCAGGGCGCGCAGCTCCGCCATGCTCTTGGGATCATCCATGGCCGGCAATGACCAATACGGGTTCGTCCAAACCGCCTCATGAAAGCCATGCAGGGTCAGCAAGGGGGGAATGTCCCAGTGTCGAGTGGGGTCGTTATACCAGACAGCTATCGGCCGTCTGCCGCGGGGACAAGCAACGACCGGCCCAGTGACCAGGCCAACCACAGGGTGGGACCCAGGGTCACCAACAACCAATGAACATGGGGCAGGACAAAGGCATAAAGGATTTCCAGCGGCTGCCAGGTCGACGCTGTGGCGGTCTCATAGGTCTGCCACAACCAGAGCACGGCAAAGAGCGGTGGCAATAGCAGGCGAGGTGTCAGCAGAAACAGCGGCCAAAAGGCACCGAACGCCAGCATGGGCATGACCAGTTCGGCAAAGGTACGCCCCTGAAAGACGCCACCCCATGCCAGAGTGGGATCCTCGGTCAGCACCGGCCACCAGGAGGCGTATTGAAACAGGGTAAAGGAGAGGGTAAACAACAGGCTGGCAAGCAATGCCAACATGGCCTGGCGCCCCCAGCATCCTCCCTCACCTTCCATCGAAACATCTCAGCCTCCCCACAGCGTGTGTGGTGCAGCATGCCAGACAGGAGCTTCCTATCGAACTAGGCATCACATCCATGAGCCTGTCGGAAATCCTCCTCCCAAGATGTTAAGCACCATCAACAGTCAGCGGATGGAACGAGTAACTTGCATAATGGAAGTAAGGGCCTTATTGTAACTTTCATAATGAAAGTCACATGATGATCAAGCATGCGCAAGAAGAGTCTGAGTGAACAGCAGTGTCCCATCGCCCGTACCCTGGATCACGTCGGGGAGTGGTGGAGTCTATTGATTATCCGCGATGCCATGCATGGCCTGTCGCGCTTCGATGAATTTCAAAAAAGTCTTGGTATCTCCCCCAATATACTGACCCGACGCCTGACTACCCTGGTCGAGGGGGGGCTGATGGAGAAGCAGCTCTACTCCGAGCGCCCTCCTCGCTATCAATATGTGCTCACCCCCCGCGGCCAGGAGCTCAGCCCGGTGCTGATCGCGCTGCTCAGCTGGGGCAATAACCACCTGGCTCCCGAGGGAGCAAGCATCCAGTTGATGGATGCCCAGACTGGCGAACTGGTCGAACCCCTGCTGATAGACGGCCGCACGGGTCAAAAAATTTCCCCCTCGCGTCATGTACTGGTGCCAGGCCCGACCGCCAGCGACGGCATGAAGCAGCGTCTGCGCCATGCCCATGGCGCGATGAGCGGCGACAACCCTTCGAAACAGGAATCAGAATCATGAGCTCAACTCGCATCGTTGTGACAGGAATGGGGGCGGTGACTCCGCTTGGATATGGGGTGGAGACGGTGTGGCAGCGACTGCTGGCGGGCCAGTCCGGCTTGCGCCGCCTGCCGGAGCCATTCACGGAGGGGCTGGCCGCCAAAGTGGGCGCCATGGTGCCCTCCCTGGCAGAAGATCCCGTGGCGGGGTTTGACCCCGATGCGGTGGTGTCGACCAAGGAGCAGAAGAAGATGGATCGCTTCATCCTGTTTGCCATTGCCGCGGCGAAGGAGGCTCTGCTGCAAGCCAACTGGGCCCCCAAAACGGCGGCGGAACAGGAGCGAACCGCCACCATTATCGCCTCGGGCATCGGTGGCTTCCCGGCCATCGTCGATGCCGTGCGTACTACGGACGAGCGAGGACCGCGTCGGTTGTCCCCCTTCACCATCCCCTCGTTTCTGGTCAACATGGCGGCGGGTCATGTCTCCATCAACTTCGGTTTCAAAGGTCCGCTCGGAGCGCCGGTAACGGCCTGCGCCGCAGGGGTCCAGGCCATTGGCGATGCCGCCCGCCTCATTCGCTGCGGTGAAGCCGACATCGCCATCTGTGGCGGGGCCGAGGCCACCATAGATCGTGTCAGTCTGGGCGGGTTTACCGCAGCCCGCGCCCTATCGTCAGCCTATGCCGATGATCCCGCATCGGCCTCTCGCCCGTTCGATGTTGATCGCGATGGTTTTGTCATGGGCGAAGGGGCCGGGATCCTGGTCATTGAATCCCTGGAACACGCCCTGGCCCGGGGCGCCACCCCCATAGTGGAACTGGTGGGATATGGCACCAGTGCCGACGCCTATCACCTGACCGCAGGCCCCGAGGATGGCGACGGGGCGCGCCGCGCCATGGCGGCGGCTCTGCATCAGGCTGGCATCCAGGCGGCGGATGTCCAGCACCTCAATGCCCACGCCACCTCAACCCCTGTGGGTGACAAGGGGGAACTGGCCGCCATCAAACGCGTCTTTGGCGATGACAACCAGATTGCGGTGACCTCCACCAAGTCGGCCACCGGTCATCTGCTGGGGGCCGCAGGGGGCATTGAGGCCATCTTCACCGCACTGGCCATTCGCGACCAGATAGTGCCAGCAACCCGCAACTTGCAACAACCCGACCCGCTCGCCAACGGCGTGGACATAGTGCGGGGGGCTGCCCGCAGCATGCAGATCCAGCACGCCATCTCCAATGGCTTTGGCTTTGGCGGGGTAAATGCCAGCGTGCTATTCAAGCGCTGGCAGGGGGCCTGATCTCAGTAACGAATAAGCCGCCTAACCCCGCCAGCGCGCATTTGCCATGTGCTGCCGAATGGCGTCTCCGAGCCGGCGAAAAGCTGCCTCGATAAAGATGTCGGCGTAATGGGCACAGCCGTGCCCATTACGCCCCAAGAGATCGGGCCACGCCGTTCGTCGCCCTTCCTGTATGGATAACCGCCTCATTGAGGCAGACATGACGAGAGGGCTCGCTATTTTCTTCCTGATTTACGCTTGCGCGGGAACTATGGGTTGATGCCTTGTGTTCGCCGCTGGATCAGAGTGACCCTGCGGCGCAAAGCGCCCTGCTCACTTGAATTTCGACTGTGCGTCCGCCAGGCCGATCTTCAGGTCAGTCCATATTTTGTCGGCGGTCAGTTTGACTTGCTCCCAGGACTCGCCGCTCTCCTTGCCGAGCACTTCCATCTGATCGGAAGCGGCATGTTGCTTGGCACGCAAGGCCTGGATTTCGTGAGTCCGCTTGATTTTCATGTCGGCTGAAAGATTATCCATCTTGGCTTCCAGCAGGCTGATCTGGCTGCCCCACTCCTTGAGCTGGGCGCTCATTTTTTCTCTATAGGCTTCGTACGCTTCCATGATATTCCCCTTGGGTGAATGACTCTTACTGGGTCGCGGTGAGTGTCAGCTGATTGACGACATGCTCGACACCATCGATCGCCAGCGCGATGGCACCGGCCTTGTCGCTGTTGGCTTGCGAATCGGCCTTACCCGTCAGGGTGACGACGCCTCCGACGGTATCGACGCTGATCTGCAGTGACTTCAACCCGGGCTCGCCGAGGAGTCCGGCTTTTACCTTGGTGGTGACTTCGGTGTCAGCCCAGACTTGGGCACTCTCGGCACCTTGTTCGCTCACCTTGCTTTCATACTTGTCGATGGTTTCATCCACCTTTTTGCCAGTCTCGCTGGCCGCTTCATCAATGTTTTTGCCGGCCTGTTCGGCCGACCCGGGCTTGTCGCATCCGCTCAGCCCGAACGTGCAGAGCAGCGAGATGGCAATGAGGACGATGTTGCGATGTCGCATCTGTTTATTTCTCCGCAGTGAAGTTGCCTAGATCTTGCCGAGCAAGATCAGGATGAGCAGTATGATCAATACCAGTCCAATGGCGCCGCTTGGCGCGTAACCCCAGCCCTGGCTGTGCGGCCAGCGTGGAATGACGCCGACCAATAGCAGGATCAGCACGATCAGTAGAACGGTTCCCATGGTCATCTCTTTCTCCTAAACGTTCTATGCGGGCTGCATAAACGACACGCCTGATAATGCGACCTATCCACAAGCACCGTCTGTACGCAAACACACAGACAGGGCATCTTGGGACACCCACCTTTTTGACAGCGTCGCACCTCTGTTCTTGACTCAAGGAGAGATAGCAGGAGGTTGCGATGACCATTGCCCGTTCCCGTCAAATCAGTCTGCAAGATACGCCTTACTACCATGTGGTCAGTCGCTGCGTGCGGCGAGCCTTCTTGTGCGGTGAAGATACCCATTCCGGCCAGAGCTATGAGCACAGGCGCCAATGGGTGGTCGACAGACTGAGTCAATTGTCACGGCTGTTTGCTATCGGTGTTTGCGCCTATGCGGTGATGAACAACCACTACCACCTGGTGCTCAAGGTTGAACCGGATGCAGCTAACCGATGGAGTGAACGGGAGGTAGCCGAGCGCTGGGTGGCACTATTTCAGTGGCCGCTGCTGGTGAGGCGTTGGTATCAGGGAGAATTACTGATTGAACCGGAACGGGTGGTGGTAGAACAGCTGATAGGGAAATGGCGCGAGCGCCTGCATTCCATCAGTTGGTTTGTTCGGCTGCTCAATGAAAACCTGGCCCGGCAGGCCAATCAGGAAGATGGCTGCAAGGGCCATTTCTGGGAGGGGCGCTTTAAAAGTCAGGCCCTGCTTACCGAATCAGCCCTGCTGGCCTGCATGGCCTACGTTGACCTCAATCCGATACGGGCAGCGATTGCCGACCGGCCCGAAGAGAGCGACTACACCAGCATCAAGCAGCGTCTTGATGCCGAACAATCCGCCCCGTCTTCACCACCACTGTTGCTGCCGTTTTCCAGTAAAGGCGAGCCTGATTGCCTGCCCTATGCCTTCATCGACTATCTAACACTGGTCGACGGGACAGGGCGAGCCATTAGAGCAGACAAACGGGGTCATATTCCGGCTAACCTTGCGCCCATCCTGCAACGGCTGGGTCTTGATGCAACGCAATGGTTGCGACAAGTGGCGCTGTTTAAACGGCAAGGCATCAGAGCCGTGGGCGACAGAGCGCATTGCCAACAGTTCGCGCAACACTGCGGCCAGCGGCGATGTCACCAGCCGCAACTTTGAATCGATAGCCTCCATTTCATGCCCCTCCGGCATGTCATCCGATGCCAGGCATAGTTCTGCCTGAACAAGGAGGCTTTCGTGCCAGAACAGTCACCTTGTTGCTTCTAGCCCTGCCCCATTATCCACCACCGCATCGACAACCAGCCTGGCAACGGCTTACCCAAAAAGGTGGGTGTCCCAGACTCTTCCACCCCACCAACGACCTGACTACGGCTTACTCAGAAAGGTGGATGTCCCAGGCTTTGCCCAGGCTACGGCTTGCTCAGAAAGATGGGTGTCCCGGATTTTTTCATGTCCCCCCCGGCATGTCATCCGATGCCGGGCATGGTTCTGCCTGAACAAGGAGGCTTTCGTGCCAGAACAGTCACCTTGTTGCGTCTAGCCCTGCCCCATTGTCCACCACCGCATCGACAACCAGCCTGGCAACGACTTACATAAAAAGGTGGGTGTCCCAGACTCCTCACAAGATAACTGACAGTCATGTTCGTTAGCGCACAGACAACAATATTGCATAGCCGTAGATTAGAACGTAGCAAGCCAATCCATAATGCACTGGCAGCTTAATGTGATAAGTGTGTGAGTGTCATTACTTTCAGTAATTCCATGCGAGTCGACAGCATTCACGGAAACGATATTTTTCATTGAATGGGAATTTCAGATTTTAATTTTTAGCATTTAACATTACTTGGAGTAAAACCTAAAATGAAAACTAGAAATATATTTTCAATTCCACTGGCTATCGCCGTTCTGATCACTGCGGTAGGTTGTGCATCCACTACAACCAAGGAAGGGACTGGAGAATATGTCGATGACTCTGTCATTACCACCAAGGTTATGGCAGCAATATTCAATGATCCAAACCTGAAATCGACTGAAATCAATGTGGAAACCTTCAAAGGCGTCGTACAGCTGAGCGGTTTTGTTAAGGATAGCGCCAATATCAACAAGGCTGTGGTTGCCGCCAAAGGCGTCAACGGTGTCACCTCCGTCAAAAACGATCTGCGTTTAAAATAGGGCTATGCAAGTCAACATCCGCATTGGGGCATGCTATGGATTGGTCCTTAGTGTGGAGTGGGTTATTTGACACCTCTTAGATGAAATTTGTCCTGATCAATTTAACTGTGAGATAGAAAGTTGAAATTATGCTCCTGAACCAGGAGCATTTCTATGTCTGTTGGCACTGCATATTTTCAACATTTTTCCTGCCATCCTGTCTTAACCATATGCTATATGAGCAAGCTGTAGCGCGGCGTCCAGGGCTGTTGGTTGATATTGAAAAACCCGAACCCATGCTCAACTACAACATTTTACTCAACCATATCGACGCCATATTTGACCAAGATATAGATGCCATGCCCGCATTGTCTCACCCAGGCTATGGCTTGCTCAGAAAGATAGGTGTCCCGGATTTTCCCCGGATTTTCTCGACAACCAGCCTGGCAACGACTTACCCAAAAAGGTAGGTGTCCCAGACTCCTCCGTCATCTTGCTACGCCCGATCCGGCCCCAGAGCCACCATCCGTCACCCCACCAACGACCTGACTACGGCTTACCCAGAAAGGTGGATGTCCCAGGCTTTTCCAGGCTTTTCCCCGCATTGTCTCACCCAGGCTATGGCTTGCTCAGAAAGATGGGTGCCCCGGATTTTCATCTTGTCGCTCCGGCTCCCGAGCCATCCATCACTCCATAACCAGCCTGGCTACGGCTTACTCAGAAAGGTGGGTGTCCCGGATTTTGCTGTCGGCGGCGCTGCTTTCCGGTTGTGCATCCGTACCCATGGCCGATACCACCGCTGACGCCCAGGCCAAGCAGTTTGTGGCCCCCAAAGATGCGGCCAACCTCTATATCTATCGCAACGAGACCTTCGGCACTGCCGTCAAAATGCCGGTGCTGGTGGATGGCTTTGCCGTAGGCGATACGGTGGCCCATAGCTATATCCTCAAGCAGGTGACGCCGGGCAGTCACACCATCACCTCCAAGTCGGAGAATGATGCCACCCTGACCCTCAGCACCGAGGCGGGTAAAAACTACTACGTCTGGCAGGAGGTCAAAATGGGCCTGCTGATGGCCCGCTCCAAGCTAAGTCAGGTCAGTGAAGAGGAAGGCAAGCAAGGGGTGATGGAGAGCAAGCTGGTTAAGTGACTAGACTTGCTAATATAAAAACACCAACCCGGCCTAAGCCGGGTTGGTTATTTCAAAAGACGGGAAAAATTACAGCGCCTCAAGCCGTGCATACGCCGTCACCAACCACTTGGCGCCGACGTCGTCGAACTGGATCTGCACCCGGCTCTGGGGGCCGACCCCTTCGAAGTTCAGCACTATGCCTTCCCCGAATTTCGGATGGAGCACCCGCTGGCCGAGCTTGATGCCGCTGGCGTCGAAGCTCTGCTGCACCTCGTTCTGGCTGAAGCGGCCGTACTGGGTGGGTCTGCTGACCTGGGTGCGCAGCCGGATCTCTTCCAGGCACTCGGCGGGCATCTCGCGGATAAAGCGGCTCGGCTTGTGGAACATCTCGCGGCCGTAGATGCGGCGGCTCTCCGCATAACAGATGTAGAGCTTCTCCATGGCGCGGGTCATGCCCACATAACAAAGGCGGCGCTCCTCCTCGAGCCGCCCCGACTCCTCGGTCGATTGTTGGCTGGGGAACATGCCTTCTTCTACGCCGACCAGCAGCACCAGCGGGAACTCCAGCCCCTTGGCGCTGTGCAGCGTCATCAGCTGCACAGCATCGGCATATTCGTCCGCCTGATTCTCGCCGGACTCCAGCGCAGCATGGGCGAGGAAGGCGGAGAGATCGCTCATATCTTCCAGCTCATCCGGGCGCTGGTACTGGCGGCAGGCGGTGACCAGTTCGTCCAGGTTCTCTACCCGCGCCTGGGATTTCTCGCCTTTTTCCGCCAGATACATGGCCTTGAGGCCGGAATTCTGGATGGCGATATCCGCCTGCTGGTGCAGCGGCAGCATGCCGACTTGGCTCTCCAGCGCGTCGATCAGATCGACAAAGCCACGCACAGCATTGCCCGCACGGCCGGTCAGCACCTTGTCGTTGAGCAGTCCCTTGGCCGATTGCCAGAGGTTCTGCCCCTGATCCCGGGCATTGTTGCGCAATATCTCCAGGGTGCGATCGCCGATGCCACGGGTCGGGGTGTTGACCACCCGCTCGAAGCTGGCGTCGTCGCCTCTATTGTTGATAAGGCGCAGGTAGGCCATGGCGTCTTTGATTTCCTGGCGCTCGAAGAAGCGCAGGCCGCCGTAGATGCGATAGGGCATGGCGTCCTGCATCAGCGCCTCTTCCAGCACCCGGGACTGGGCGTTGGAGCGATACAGAATGGCGCAGTCGGCCAAGAGGCCCCCCTTCTCCTTCCAGTCCTTGAGGCGGCCGACCACGAAGCGGGCCTCGTCCACTTCGTTGAAGGCGCCATAGAGGGAGATGGGCTCGCCATCGGCCCCCTCGGTCCACAGCTCCTTGCCGAGCCGCTCCGAGTTGTTGGCGATGACGCTGTTGGCCGCCTTGAGAATGTTGGCGGTGGAGCGGTAGTTCTGCTCCAGACGAATGGTTTCGGCGCCCTGATAGTCGGTGAGAAAACGCTGGATGTTCTCTATCTTGGCGCCGCGCCAGCCGTAGATAGACTGGTCATCATCGCCGACGATCATCACCCGCCCGGTGTCGCCTGCCAGCATCCGCAGCCAGGCATACTGGATGCCGTTGGTATCCTGGAACTCGTCCACCAGGATATTCTGGAAGCGATCCCGGTAATGTTCGAGCACGTGAGGGCGATTGAGCCAGAGCTCGTGAGCACGCAGCAGCAGCTCGGCAAAATCCACCAGCCCGGAGCGATCGCAGGTCTCCTGGTAGGTCTTGTAGATCTGCTGATAGGTGCGGGTGACGGGGTCACCGTAGAGGTCGATGTCGCCGGGGCGCAAGCCCTCGTCCTTCTTGCCGTTGATGTAGCCCATCACGGCGCGCGGTGCCCAGTGCTTCTCGTCGAGGTTGAGCGCCTTGATGACGCGGCGGATGAGACGGTACTGGTCGTCTGAATCGAGGATCTGGAAATCCTGGGGCAGACCCGCATCCAGATGGTGGGCCCGCAGCAGGCGGTGAGCGATGCCGTGGAAGGTGCCTATCCACATGCCGCGCTGGCTCGCGCCCAGCACCTTTTCCACCCGGCCACGCATCTCGGCCGCCGCCTTGTTGGTGAAGGTCACCGCAATGATGGAGAAGGGTGAACAACGCTCCACCTGCATCAGCCAGGCGATACGGTGCACCAGCACCCGGGTCTTGCCCGAGCCGGCGCCAGCCAGTACCAGCAGATTGCTACGGGGCGCCGCAACGGCATCTCTTTGCTTGTCGTTGAGCCCGTCGAGCAGGGTTGAAACGTCCATCACCACTCCTGTTTATTTATACAGGCAGGGATTATACGGGCAGAGTGGGCTCAGGCCAAATCGGCGTTTATGCCCAAAGAGAAGATCCCCGGCCATGTCCTCAGCGCCTCTTCCGGGGCGCACCCTCCCCCCTGCCCTTCAGCGGCGACCTCTCTTGCCGACTGGCTTGCGCCACGGGGAGAAGAAGATGGCCAAGCAGCCTCACACACCGTAAATCGGTCAAATGGGAATCAATAGAAACCGGCTATCGGCCCAACAGAGGAAAACGCTTGCGCACAACCCTATGATTTGTAATCAAAATGTCATTTGGAGCTTGGCTTTTACAGCACAAAAAACCATAAAAATGCTTATAAACAACCACTTATAAAGCCGTTTGCTTATGTTTCAATTCGTTAGCGCAAACGTTTTTCTGTCACGCACGCCTTGACCCCCATGCTCACTCACTTACAGTTAGCCTGCGTGCACTGGCGCCTGCACCAGCAGGCCATGGACCCTCAATAACAATCAAGGATAAGATCGTGACTAAGGTACTCAAACTGGCCAGCGTGGCCGCCTTCACCCTGGCCGCTCTCTCGGCCCAGGCAGCTTCCCAACCCGCCGTCATCTATGACACCGCAGGCAAATTTGACAAGTCGTTCAACGAGGCCGTGTTCCGCAACGGCGTCGAAGTCTACAACAAGGACAAAGGGGTCAAGGTCAAGGAGTTCGAACCCCAGAACGAAGCCCAGCGCGAGCAGGGTCTGCGTCGCCTGGCCAGCCGTGGCAACAGCCCGATCGTCGCCGTCGGCTTCAACATGGGCTCGGCGGTCGAGAAGGTCGCCACCGAGTTCCCGAAGGTGCAGTTCACCATCATCGACATGGTGGTCGACAAGCCGAACGTGCAATCCATCGTCTTCAAGGAGCATGAGGGTTCCTTCCTGGTCGGCGCCCTGGCAGCCATGGCCTCCAAAACCGGCAAGGTCGGCTTCGTGGGCGGCATGGATATCCCGCTGATCCGCAAGTTCCAGTGCGGTTATGAGCAAGGTGCCAAGTACGTCAATCCGAAGATCGATGTCTTCCAGAACATGACCGGCTCCACCCCGTCGGCCTTTGCCGACCCGGCCAAAGGTGCCGAGCTCGCCAAGTCCCAGTTCGCCAAGGGCGCCGACGTGGTGTATGCCGCCGCCGGTGGCACTGGTATCGGCGTCTATCAGGCCGCCAAGGATGAAGGCAAGCTGGCCATCGGCGTGGATTCCAACCAGAACCACTTGCAGCCGGGCACCATGCTGACCTCCATGGTCAAGTCCGTCGGCCTGGCCGCCTACAAGACCTGGGAAGATGGCGCCAAGGGCACCTGGCAGCCGGGTATTCAGTCCCTGGGGCTGGCCGAGGGCGGTGTGGATTGGGCGCTGGATAAAGACAACGAGGCGCTGATCACCCCCGAGATGAAAGCCAAGGCGGATGCCATCAAGGCCGACATCATCGCCGGCAAGGTCAAGGTGCATGACTACATGAGCGACAGCACTTGTAACTACTGATAGTTCCTCGCTACTCGACACCCCACCACCGGCCCGTTCGCGGGCCGGTTTTTGAGTCTCCCCCCCCTGGCACAGGCTGGCTACGGATAGCCGCACTGCCGGGCGCGGGCGGAGACACTTCATGATTAGCAAGGACTGCATCATGGACCAGACAGATCGCTACGCCATCGAATTGCGCGGTATCGATAAGCGGTTCGGCGAGGTTTACGCCAACAAGCAGATCGACCTGCAGGTTCAAAAAGGCAGCATTCATGGCATCGTCGGCGAAAATGGCGCCGGCAAATCGACGCTCATGAGCATCATCTACGGTTTTTATCATGCCGATCGCGGTGAGATGTTCATCGACGGCAACCCCTTCAGACCCCATGGCTCACAAGATGCGATCGCCGCAGGCGTGGGCATGGTGCATCAGCACTTCATGCTGGTGAACAATTTTACCGTGCTGGAAAACGTCATTCTCGGCGCCGAGAACGGTTGGCACCTTGGCAAGAGCCTGGCCGCCGCCGAGAGGCTGCTCGGCGAGCTGGCCCGGGACTATGGTCTGGACGTACCGCTGCACGAGAAGATCGAGAACTTGCCGGTCGGCCTGCAGCAGCGGGTCGAGATCCTCAAGGCGCTCTATCGCGGCGCCCGCATTCTGATCCTCGACGAACCGACCGGAGTGCTGACCCCGCAAGAGGCGGATCACCTGTTCGAGGTGCTGAAAAAGCTGCGGGATCAGGGCACGACCATCATGCTCATCACCCACAAGCTGCGCGAGATCCTGGCCATCACGGACCGGGTCTCCATCATGCGTCGGGGCGAGATGGTGGCCCACGTCGCCACCCAGGATACCGACAAGGAGCAGCTGGCCGAACTCATGGTGGGCCGCAAGGTGCGACTCAAGGTCGACAAGGGCCCGGCCCAGCCCGGCCCCCCCAAGTTGCAGGTAGACAGCCTCAGCTATCGCGATGACGACGGGGTCGAGCGGCTCAAGTCGGTCAGCTTTGCGGTGCGGGCCGGGGAAGTGGTCGGCGTGGCCGGCGTCTCTGGCAACGGCCAGTCCGAGCTGCTCAGCCTGCTCGGCGGCATCCTCAAACCAAGCCAGGGCGGCTTCACCCTGCACGGCAAGGGCAGCGTGCATCGCATCGATGGCCAGCATCCGGCCAGCCCGGAGCAGGTGCGCGACTACGGTCTCGGCCATGTGCCGGAAGACAGACACAAGATGGGCCTCATCAACCGCTTCGAGGCCCAGGAGGCCTTCATCCTCGGCTACCACAAGCGCCCCATGTACAACAGCGGCTGGCTGCAGGACAAAGGCGCCATCCGCCAGGACTGCCAGGCCAAGATGGACAAGTGGGACGTACGCCCGCCGAACCCTGACAACAGGACGGCCAACTTCTCCGGCGGCAATCAGCAAAAGTTGGTGATAGCCCGGGAGGTGGAACAGGATCCGGACGTGCTGCTGATAGGCCAGCCGACCCGGGGCGTGGACATAGGCGCCATCGAATATATCCACCAGCAGATCATCGCCATGCGCGATCAGGGCAAGGCCGTGCTGCTGGTGTCGGTGGAGCTGGACGAGATCCTCTCCCTCTCTGATCGCATTCTGGTGATCAGCGATGGCCGCCTGGTCGGTGAGCTGGATGCCGCCACGGCGGACGAGCGCACCATAGGCCTGATGATGGCGAACATAGTCCCCGATGAGATCCCCGTTCAGGGGAGTGGCAAGGAGTCCCAGCAATGAGTCAACCACGCGTTCCGGCCTGGGTATCGGTCGGCGTCCTCTCTGTCATGAACATTGGGCTGGCCTTCCTGGTCTCCGCCATCCTGTTCTACTACTTGGACATCAACCCCCTCGAGGCCGCCGAGATCATGTGGTACGGCGCCTTTGGCACGGGTGAAGGGATAGGTTTCACCCTCTACTACGCCACCGGCTTCATCTTCACCGGTCTGGCGGTGGCGGTCGCCTTCCACGCCGGTCTGTTCAACATTGGCGGTGAGGGTCAGGCCTATATCGGCGGTCTGGGAGTGGGACTGGTCTGCCTGCTGCTTGGCGACCTGCTGCCGCCCCTGCTGCTGGTGCCGCTCGCCATCATCGCCGGTGGCCTGTTTGGCGCGGCCTGGGCCTTCATCCCGGCCTGGTTGCAAGCCAAGCGTGGCAGCCACATCGTCATCACCACCATCATGTTCAATTTCATCGCCGCCTCCCTGATGGCCTACTTGCTGGTCGATGTCTTCAAGCCGGCAGGCTCCATGGCCACCGAGAGCAAGGTGTTTGCGGTGAACAGCTGGCTGCCGAAGATGAGCGAACTGGCAGCAGGGCTGGGCATGAGCATCCCCAACAGCCCGCTCAATATCAGCTTCTTCTGGGCGCTGATCTGCGCGGCCCTGGTATGGGTCTTCATCTGGCATAGCCGCTGGGGCTACGAGATCCGCGCCGTGGGCGCCAGCGCCTCGGCCTCGGCCTATGCGGGCATCTCCTATCCCAAGGTGGTGATCCTGGCCATGGTGATCTCCGGCATGCTGGCGGGTTTCTTCGCCCTCAACGTGCTGCAGGGTGAGCTGCACCAGATCAAGCTCAACTTCGTGGAGGGCTTCGGCTTCACCGGCATCGCGGTCGCCCTGATGGGGCGCAACCACCCGGTCGGCGTCATCATCGCCAGCCTGCTGTTCGGCTTCCTCTATCAGGGCGGCGCCGAGCTCAGCTTCGAGTTCGGGGTGGATCGCAACATAGTGGTGGTATTGCAAGGGCTGGTGATCCTGTTCTGCGGCGCCCTGGAGCACATGCTGCGTCCGCGCATCGAGCAGATCTATCTGGCGCTTGCCCATCGCCCGGCTACGCAAGTCAAAGGAGTCTGATCATGTTCGAAACTCTGATACTGATGCTGGATGCCACGGTGCGTACCGCGCCGCCGCTTATTCTAGCGGCCATGGCAGGCATGTTTTGCGAACGCTCCGGCGTGGTCAACATCGCCCTGGAGGGCAAGCTGCTAGCCGCTGCCTTTGCCAGCGGCGCGGCGGCCGCCGTCTCCGGCTCCGCCTGGGTTGGCCTGGGCGCCGGGGTGGGCGTCTCCATCCTGTTCGCCCTGCTTCATGGCTTTGCCACCATCACCCACAGGGGCGATCAGGTGGTGAGCGGCATGGCCATCAACATATTGGCGGCGGGCCTGACCGTCACCCTCGGCCGTTACTGGTTCGATCAGGGCGGCCAGACCCCGGCGCTCTCCGGCGCCGCTCGCTTCGCCCCCATCGATCTGCCCTATGCCAGGGAGCTCCATGACGTGCCCGTCATCGGCCAGCTCTACAGCGAGCTGCTGAGCGGTCACTCCCTGCTGGAGTATGCCGCCTTTGCCGTGGTTCCCCTGGCCTGGTGGGTGCTGTTTCGTACCCGCTTCGGCCTGCGCCTGCGCGCCGTGGGCGAGGCACCGGCGGCGGTCGATACCGCTGGTATTTCCGTGGTGCGAATGCGCTATACGGCGCTCATCATAGGGGGCTTGCTGGCCGGGATAGGGGGCACCTATCTGGCGGTGGCCCAGACCGCCCAGTTCATCCCCAACATGAGCGCGGGCAAGGGCTTCATGGCGCTGGCGGCTCTGGTGTTCGGCAAGTGGCGCCCCTGGAGCGCCATGGCGGCCTGCCTGCTGTTTGGCTTCCTCGATGCGGTCGCCATCCGCCTGCAAGGGGTCAGCATCGGTGACTTCCCCATCCCGGTGCAGGCCATAGAGGCGCTGCCCTATGTGCTGACCGTGTTCCTGCTGGCCGGTTTCATCGGCAAGGCGGTGGCACCCAAGGCACTCGGCACACCTTATGTGAAGGAGCGCGAATAAGCGCGACCGACAGCTGCAAAAAGGGCCCCATGGGCCCTTTTTCTTGTCTGCGATTTAGCCGATGGGCGGCGCCAGTGAGACCTGACCCGGTTCGCCGAGCCGCTCGGCCAGATAGTCCACCAAAAGCCGCACCTTGGGGGAGAGGTGGCGATTTTGTGGATAGAGTGCCCAGATCCCCTCCTCGGGAGCACGCAGCTCGGGTAGCAGCTCGATGAGGCGACCGGCGGCCAAATGATCGCTGACGTAGTAATCGGGCAACTGCACTATGCCTATGCCCTTGAGGGCCGCGTCCACCAGGGCGTGGCCGCTGTTGCACTTGAGCAGGCCGCGCACCCGCACGCTGTAGGGGCGAGCATCCAGGGTGAAGTGCCACTCGTCGCCATTGCCCAGCAGGCAGGTATGGCGAGCCAGCTCGGAGAGGCTGTTGGGCATGCCCCGGCGCGCCGTATAGGCCGGGGAGGCGCACACATAAGGCACCCGCCCCGCCAGGCGCCGCGCCACCAGGCTGGAATCCTTGAGGTGACCAAGCCGGATCGCCAGATCGTACCCGTCATGCACCAGATCCAGCAGCTGGTTGGTGAGGTTGAGGGTCACCTCCAGGGCCGGATAGCGCACCATGAAGTCGTTCACCAGGGGGGCGATGCGACTCTCGCCATAGGAGACGGGGGCCGTGATGCGCAGCAGGCCCTGGGGCTGGGCCTGATGGCGACCCAGGGCCAGTTCGGCCTCGTAGAGGTTGTCGAGCAGCTGGCGACAGTGGCGGTAGTAGATCTCGCCAAGCTCGGTGAGTCGCACCTGACGGGTGGTGCGCAGCAGCAACTTGGCCTGCAACCTGTCTTCCAGTTGCGCCACCTGTCGGCTCACCTGGGCCACCGACACCCCCAGCTGGCGGGCCGCCGGGGTAAAGCCCCCCTGCTCCGCCACGCTGACAAATTCACAGACCCCTTCCCAGCCGAACATTATTACCTGTCAGTAAAAGTGATTTGATATTTGACCCTATTATCACCAAATGAATGGGAAACTACACTCAGACAGGTTCAAATCGACCTTTTAATTTCCCATTCCAGCGCACAACAAGAGGATCCTTTCATGGCACAGGTACAGAGCATCAAGTGCAAGGCCGCCATCGCCTGGGGCCCGGGTCAGCCTCTCTCCATCGAAGAGATCGAGGTGATGCCGCCCCAGGCCGGTGAAGTGCGGGTGCGCATTGTCGCCACCGGCGTCTGCCACACCGACGCTTTCACCCTCTCGGGCGAAGACCCCGAAGGGGTCTTCCCCTGCATCCTGGGCCATGAGGGTGGCGGCATAGTCGAGTCCATCGGCGAAGGGGTCACCAGCGTCAAGGTGGGGGATCACGTGATCCCGCTCTACACCCCGGAGTGCGGCGAGTGCAAGTTCTGCAAATCCGGCAAGACCAATCTGTGCCAGAAGATCCGCACCACCCAGGGCAAGGGACTGATGCCGGATGGCACCACCCGTTTCTCGAAAGATGGCCAACCCATCTACCACTACATGGGCACCTCGACCTTCAGCGAGTACACGGTACTGCCCGAGATCTCCATCGCCAAGGTGGACCCGGCCGCTCCGCTGGAAGAGGTGTGCCTGCTCGGCTGCGGCGTCACCACCGGCATAGGCGCCGTGATGAACACCGCCAAGGTGAAAGAGGGTGAGAGCGTCGCCATCTTCGGACTGGGCGGCATCGGCCTCTCCGCCGTGATCGGCGCGCGCCTGGCCAAGGCAGGTCGCATCATCGCCATCGACATCAACGAGAGCAAGTTCGAGCTGGCCCGCAAGCTGGGTGCCACCGACTGCATCAACCCGAACGATTACGACAAGCCCATCCAGGAGGTGATCGTCGAGCTCACCGACGGCGGCGTCGACTTCTCGTTCGAGTGCATCGGCAACGTCAAGGTGATGCGCGCGGCGCTCGAATGCTGCCACAAGGGCTGGGGTGAATCCGTCATCATCGGCGTGGCCGGGGCCGGTCAGGAGATCAGTACCCGTCCGTTCCAGCTGGTCACTGGTCGTGTCTGGCGCGGCAGTGCCTTCGGCGGCGTACGGGGTC
Organism: Aeromonas molluscorum; assembly: GCF_051376105.1. Classification (NCBI taxonomy): domain Bacteria; kingdom Pseudomonadati; phylum Pseudomonadota; class Gammaproteobacteria; order Aeromonadales; family Aeromonadaceae; genus Aeromonas; species Aeromonas molluscorum. Next base: position 157,612 of record NZ_JBPQCY010000003.1, read on the forward strand.
GCAGCGAACTGCCAAGCTATGTGCAGCGCTACATGCAGGGTGAGTTCCGGCTGGACGACTTCATCACCCACACCATGGGGCTTGAGCAGATCAACGAAGCCTTCGATCTGATGCACGAAGGCAAGAGCATCCGCACCGTCATCCACTACTGAGTCGGGCCGGGCGGGAGCATTCCCGCCCCTCTTTTTTCATCCCAGGCGCCCATTGGCGCAGGAGATCCCCAGATGTCGTTAGATATCATCGCCAGCAACAAGAGCTTCGATGGCTGGCACAAGCAGTACCGACATGAGTCAAGCGTGCTCGGCTGCGAGATGCGCTTCGCCGTCTATCTTCCGCCCCAGGCGCTGACCGGCCAGAAGGTACCCGTGCTCTACTGGCTGTCCGGCCTCACCTGCAGCGACGAAAACTTCATGCAAAAAGCCGGTGCCCAGCGCATCGCTGCCGAACTGGGCATCGCCCTGGTGGCGCCGGATACCAGCCCCCGGGGCGAGCAGGTGGCGGATGATGCCGGTTACGACCTCGGCAAGGGCGCGGGCTTCTACGTCAACGCCACCCAGTCGCCCTGGCGTGAGCACTACCAGATGTATGACTATGTCACCAAGGAGCTGCCCGCCCTCATCGAGACCCACTTCCCCATCTCGAGCCGCCGCGCCATCAGCGGTCACTCCATGGGCGGCCATGGTGCCCTCATCGCCGCCCTGCGTGAGCCGGGTCGTTACCGCTCGGTATCGGCTTTCAGCCCCATCAGCCACCCGAGCCGCAGCCCCTGGGGCCAAAAAGCACTGGGTGCCTATCTGGGCAACAACCCCCTGCTGTGGCAGGAGTGGGACAGCTGCCAGCTGTTGCGCCATCACGACTGTCAGCCGCTGCCGACCCGGGTCGATGTCGGCCTGGACGACCCCTTCCTCGATGAGCAGCTCGGTATCGATGCCCTGGCCGAAGCGGCCGAGGCCAAGGGATGGCCCCTGGCACTGCATCGCCACGCTGGCTATGACCACAGCTACTACTTCGTGGCGAGCTTCATCGAGGCGCACCTGCGTTTTCACGCCGAGCACCTGCTCGAGCGAGACTGATCAGCCCGATCATCGGCCCTGAATGCTCGTCCAGGAGCCACACTCCCTGTGGATAGCCCAGGACGACCCCGTTTGAGCAAGGAACAGAACTCAAGGATGAATATCTTTACCACGCTGCGAGCCATGCCGGATCGATTCGAACAGCTGCTGGCTCAGGTGCCCGGTGACTGCCTGAACTGGGAGCCGGCCAACTGGGCCGGCATCCCTTCGGAGCGTTTCTCGGCCCTTGGCCACCTCTGCCACCTGCTGGACATAGAGACGCAAGGCTATCAGGTGCGCATCCAGCGTACCCTGGATGAAGCGCTCCCCCAGCTGGCCTCCCTCGATGGCTATCAGCTGGCCCAGGACAATGACTATCCCCATCAGGATCCCGCCGTGCAGCTGGCCCGCTTTCGCGCCGCCCGCACTCACACAGTCAGCTGGCTCCAGGGGCTGCCCCCCTCTGTCTGGGGGCGACGGGCCCAATATGGCAACTATGGGGAGATCACCCTGGATGGCCTGGTGCGCCTGCTGGTCAGCCATGACCACCAGCACCTCGCCGGGATGCAGTGGCTGCTGATGCGGCTCAACGCCGACCAAGGGCTGCACCTTCCCCTCGCCTGAGCCACCATGCAGGCAGGGGCGGGAAGACGACGCAAGCAAGAAGGCGCGCTCTCCCCTGGCGGGCAGGCACAGCAAAGAAAACGGGCCCATTGGCCCGTTTTTATCTCGTCAGCTGCCGCCGGGCTCAGCCCCCTCTGCGCACCAGCTGTCCCACCCCCAGGATCTCGCTCTCTATCTCGGGATCCCCCCAGTAGTCTATGCTGCCGGAGCCCGCGATGGTGGCAGTCAGCCTCTGCTCGGCGCGTACCGCCACATCGCCGCTGCCGGCAATGTTGATCTCGACCTCCCGGGCCAGCAGATCCCCGGCGGCGATGCCGCCGGATCCTGCGATGTTGAAGGTGAGGCTGTCGGCATGGCCCTGTCCGAGGGCAAGATCCCCAGAGCCGGCAATGTTGCCCTCCAGGCGCTTCATCTCCAGCCGATCGGTATGTATGCCCCCGGATCCCGCCAGGGAGAGGGTCAGCTCATCCCCCTCGAAGGCGCCTATCTCACCCTGGCTGCCCCCTGCCAGGGCCAGCTCACGCAGGACAGGCAGGGTGATGGTGACCCTGATCCGCTCACCAGGGCTGAGTTGGTATCCCTCCTTGACCTCTATCTCCAGCTTGCGACCGCTCTCGCTGAAGGTCAGGTAGGGCAAGAGGTTCTCCTGACCCTCCACCCGGATCCTGCGCTGTGTACCGGGTACCAGGGTGATATCCGCCGGCACAACGGCCAGTATCCTGTCCACCTTGTCCCCGAGGGGCCGCTGCGTAATGACAGACGCTCCCTGGCCATGAACGACCTCATCGTCCTGCCAGCTGCACCCTGCCAACCCCAATGCCAGTACCATGGCCACTATCTGTTTCATCTTGTTCATCCTTGCTGCCAGGGGCCCCCATGGGCCTCACCCTTCCCCCTTTATCGCAATCCCCATGCCAAAACATAACAACATGATTTATATGTAAAATTCTCTTGTTCTGCCCTATACCCAAGCAGGGGAAAGCCATTTTCACTACACATTGGCCAGTTTGACCAACCCCATATGGGGGGCAGGCCGCCCCTCAGCGGCCCCCAGCCAGATCGATAAAAGCGCCGGTGACATAGGAGGCCTCGTCGCCGAGCAGCCAGCGGATGGCGGCGGCGACCTCGACCGGCTCCCCACCGCGCCCCATGGGGAGCTGGGGGGCGAGACGGGCCACCCTGCCTGGCTCGCCGCCATCCCCGTGCATCTCGGTGTGGATAAAGCCGGGACGCACGCAGTTGACCCGGATCCCCTCCCCGGCCACCTCCAGTGCCAATCCCCGGGTAAGCGTGTCGATGGCGCCCTTGCTGGCGGCATAATCCACGTACTCATGGGGCGATCCCAGTCGGGCCGCCGCCGAGGAGACATTGACGATGGCCCCGCCCCGGCCGCCATGACGGTGGGACATGCGGCGGACAGCCTCCCGGCAGCAGAGAAACTGGCTGGTGACATTGGTGGTCAACAAGCGGTTGATGCGGGCCGCATCCATATCCTCGACCCGGCTCTGGGGCAGCAAGATGCCCGCATTGTTGACCAGGGCATCGAGGGATCCGAAGCGCCGATCCAGGGTCTGAAACAGCCTCACCACCTCCGACTCTTCGGCGAGATCGGCTTGCACCGTGAGGATCTCGGCGCCCCGGGCGCTCAACTCTTCGGCCAGCGCCTCGGCGCGGGCCGCTTCCCGCAGATAGTTGAGGCAGAGTCGATACCCCTGCTGCGCCAACAGCCGGGCCGTGGCGGCGCCGATGCCGCGACTCGCTCCCGTGATCAGTGCCACCTTGCTCATCCTGGACTCCTTGTCGTTAAGCCATTGATCTTGTTTACCATCCTCTCATGCATTCCCGGTTATGTCGTCCGCCTGCGCCAGGCCAAGCAGGGTCAGCGCCAGGGGCCTGACCTGACTCAGGGCCTCGGCCTGCTGATAGCTGTGCGTCATCACGACCGCCCCCTCCAACAGCAGACACAGCCGGGTGGCAGTCTGCTCGTCACAACCCAGGTTATGGCTCACCCACAGCAGCAGAGCACGCTTGTGCGCCGCCACCAGCTTGCGAACCGGATGGCGAGGATCCCCAAACTCGGCGCTGGCATTGATGAAGTTGCAACCATAGAAATCGCTGCGCCCAAACCAGTCGGCGAAGCCATCGAGCAGGGCCTGCAGCCTGGCCCTTGGCCCCTCAACACCTGCCAGCCAGACATCGAGCAGGGCGAAGAACTCGGCGTCGCGGGCGATCAGCACCGCCTCGATCAGGGCATCCTTGGTAGGAAAGTGGCGGTACAGGGTACGCTTGGTGCTCCCCGCCTCAGCCCAGATCCTGTCGATGCCGGTGGCGTGAAAACCATGACGGTTGAACAGCCGGTAGGCGGTCGTCATCAGTTGCTGCCGTTTCTCGCTCATTGCAATTCCCCCTTGAAGTACACCGATCTGTCTACCTAATGTCTCAACCTGGGTCAAGGGACCCACACAAGGAGACGCGAGATGGAGAAAAGACGATGGCAAGCTGCCCTGCTGGCAGGACTAGGGGCCAGCCTGGCCATAGCCCTGCTTGGCTGGCTGGATCTGGATTGGCAGCTGACCCTGCTGATGGCCCCTTTTGGCGCAAGTTGCGTGCTGCTGTTCTCCCTGCCAGAGAGCCCGCTGGCTCGGCCGCAGAACGTGCTGGGGGGTCATCTGCTGGCGGCCGGGGTGGGTCTGCTGGTGCAGCTGCTGCCCCTGCCTCTGGAGCTCAAACTGGCACTCGGGGTAGGCCTTGCCATCGCACTGATGCAGGGCCTGGGGCTGATACATCCCCCCGCTGGCGCCAATCCGTTGCTGGTGCTGCTCACGGCCCAGTCCTGGCCCTTCCTCTGGCAGACTGTGCTGCCCGGAGCCCTGTTGCTGATATTGATTGCCGCAGGCTACCGTCGGCTCGGCCACTGGCAGCGACGCGCCCTGGCCTTACACTGAAGTACGACGCAAAACAGGGAGGCTTGGCCTCCCTGTTTTGTCTCTTCCCAAGCTCTGGCTGGCTGCACCAGCCTGTAAGATAGTCATCCTGGGGCCAGGGCTCGTCTATTGCGGCGACCTCTCGCCGACGCCGTTCAACTTGACCTCGACCCGCCGATCCGGTGCCAGACAGACGATGAGTTCACGCTTGCTGCCACTGTTGCACTGATTGGCGGTGACGGGTTCCCGCTCGCCCCGGCCTTCCACTTGCATCTTTTCTGCCGGCCAGCCACGGCCGATCAGCGCATCGGCCACGGAGCGGGCACGCAGCGAAGACAGCTTCTGGTTATAGTCATCCGAGCCCAACCTGTCCGTGTGGCCCACCACTGTCGCTATGCCGTCCTGAGGGTTGGCCGCAACGATCTGCTGGAACAGGGTATCCAGCGCCTGGTTGGCCTCAGGCCTGAGGTTCGCCTTGTTGAACTCGAACAGCACATCCGAACTCAGGGTGAAGCGCTGCTGCATGATGACGGTGGCGGGGACGACGGCGGCCGGTGCCGGGCTGGCCGCAACCACCTCCTCTTCTCCCTGGCCGAAGCGATAGACCAGCCCCAAGGCAAGCAGGCCGTTATCCAGCTCTATGCCTGACTCGCTCGGGGAGGTACTGCCAAGGGGGGTGCTGTACTGGTATTCGAGGCGCAGAGCCCAGCTGGAATTGAAGGCATACTCGGCGCCGAGGGCGCCGACGAAGGCGGCGCCATGGTATTTGTTGCCGTTGGCCGACTCGTTGAACTGGCGGCTACTCGTGGTGAGTGCTGCGCTCAGGTCGCTCTCGGTCCAGGCATAGGCGCCCCCGAGCCTGCCATAGAGATCCAGACTCTGGGTCGCGGGGAAACCGATACGCATGCTGGCCTGGATCATCTGACTCCTGGCCTCCCCCGCCAACCGGGCACTGCTCCCTCCCTCGCTACGCCGACCGCTCAACCGATACTTGCCGAGGTGGTCGTACCCCAGCTCGAAGCCGAGATTGGGGTTAAGCTGATAGCCGACGAACAGGCCCAGACCGAGATCGTCGCCCTGTTCATCGGCACCCACCAGCTTGAATGCCTCATCGATGTCAGGCTCGAAATCCGCTCCGAAATAGTGGGACCAGCCGGCCTTGCCCCCCAGATACCAGCTGTTGTCCAGCGCCTGAGCCTGGGCTAATCCACTCGTGCATGTCGCACCTATCAGGGCCGCCAGCAGGGTTCTTGTCATCTTAAGTGCCTCTTCCTTGAGTCATCTGTCTTGGGGTCTGGCGACATGGCAATAATCCAGGCCATGATGCCGGGCGCCGTGCAGGGCCGCCTTCACCAGCCTATCCCATTCGCACCGGGTCTCAAATGACCAGAGATCCCAGAGTGTGAACTGGCTGACAAACAAAACATGAACCCATGGCGCTACGATGGCTGTCCGGCTAAAAAAAGGGCGGGAGACCTATGCCCCCCGCCCTTGCTCATGGGGTTAACCCCGTTCAGTTCGACAGGAACAGCCGGTAGGCGGGATCCTCGCTCACCTCTTTCCAGCCGTAGCCCAGCTCGCGCAGGTAGTCGTGGAAGGCGGCCACGTCCTCGTCCGGCAGCTCGAAGGCGCAGAGCACCCGACCATAGTCGGCGCCATGGTTGCGATAGTGGAACAGGCTGATGTTCCAGCGACAGCCCAGGGTCTCCAGAAAACGCATCAGGGCGCCGGGTTGCTCCGGAAACTTGAAGCTGTAGAGCCGCTCACCAAGGGGCCGCGCAGGGCGGCCGCCAATCATGTAACGCACATGATTTTTGGCCAGCTCGTTGTCCGTCATATTGACCACGGGGTAACCGTTGCCATTGAGATGGGCTTCTATCTGACTCAACTCTTCGTCACCACCGGTGAGCCGCACCGAGACAAACAGCGAGGCCTGCTCGGCATCCGAATAACGGTAGTTGAACTCGGTCACCATCCGCGAGCCCAGGTTGCGGCAAAAGTCGAGGAAGGCCCCCTTGCGCTCGGGAATGGTCACCGCCAACATGCCCTCGCGCTTCTCGCCGATCTCGCAGCGCTCCGACACGTAACGCAGGCTGTGGAAGTTGACGTTGGCGCCGGACAGTATGGCCGCCATCCGGCCGCCCTTGACCTGTTCCCGCTCGCTGTACGCCTTGAGCCCCGCCAGGGACAAGGCCCCGGACGGCTCGGCGATGGCGCGGCAGTCGTCGAAGATGTCTTTCAGCGCCGCGCAGATCTGGTCATTGGAGACGGTCACCACCTCATCGAGGTACTGGTTGCAGAGCCGGAAGGTTTCGGTGCCGATGCGCTTGACCGCCACCCCGTCCGCAAACAGGGAGACCCGATCCAGATTGACCGGCTCGCCAGCCTCCAACGCCGCCTTGAGACAGGCTGAACCCTCCGCCTCGACCCCAATCACCTTCACATTTGGCAGCAGCTGCTTGATATAGACCGCCACCCCGGCGGCCAGGCCGCCGCCGCCCACCGGTACGAACACATGGGTGAGGTGGGTATCCTGCTCGAGCAACTCCTTGCCGATGGTACCCTGGCCCGCGATCACCTCGACGTCATCGAAGGGCGGTATCAGGGTGTAACCCTCGGTTTCTGACAGGCGGCGGCTCTCGGCATAGGCCTCATCGAAGCTGTTGCCGAACAGCAGCACATTGCCGCCTTGGGCCCGCACCGCATCTATCTTGATGTCTGGCGTGGTCTTGGGCATGACGATGATGGCATGGATGCCAAGCTTGGCCGCCGACAGGGCGACCCCCTGAGCATGGTTGCCTGCCGAGGCCGCCACCACGCCATGAGCCTTCTGCTCGGCACTCAAGGTCGCAATCTTGTGATAGGCGCCGCGCAGCTTGAAGGAGTGCACCGGCTGCAAATCTTCCCGCTTGAGAGCGACATGGTTGCCGAGCCGCTCGGACAATCTTTTCAGTGTCTGCAAGGGGGTGACCCGCGCCGCCTCATAGACGGGGGAGAGCAGTATCTTGCGTAGATAATCCGCCGCAGAGACCATGGCTTACTCCTCCAGCTTGCTGAGGTCGCGCCACACCATGCCCTTGTCGGCACAGGATGAGGCGAGCTGCATGTCGTTCAGATAACTTGTCGTAGGGGACATCATCACTCCTCCAGCTTGCTTAAATCGCGCACCGCACCCTTGTCGGCACTGGTGGCGAGCATGGCGTAGGCGCGCAGGGCATAGGAGACCTGACGTTGCCTGTCCAGCGGCTTCCAGCCCCGGGCATCGACGGCGGCGCGGCGAGCCGCCAGCACGCTGTCAGCCACCTCCAGCACCATAGTGCGGGCCGGGATGTTGATGTTGATGATGTCGCCATCCTCCACCAGCCCTATGGTGCCGCCGGAAGCCGCCTCGGGGGAGACGTGACCGATGGAGAGACCCGAGGTGCCGCCGGAGAAGCGTCCGTCGGTGATGAGCGCGCACGCTTTGCCCAATCCCATGGACTTGAGATAGGTGGTGGGGTAGAGCATCTCCTGCATGCCGGGGCCGCCTTTGGGGCCCTCGTAGCGGATCACGACGACTTCACCGGCTTTGACGGTGCTATCCAGAATACCCGCCACCGCGCTGTCCTGGCTCTCGAATACCCGGGCCGGGCCACGGAAGCAGAGGTTCTCTTCATCGACACCGGCGGTCTTGACGATGGCGCCATTGAGGGCGATGTTGCCGGACAGTACGGCCAGCCCCCCCTCCAGGCTGTAGGCATTATCCAGGGAGCGGATGCAGCCTTCGGCGCGGTCCAGATCCAGCTCTGGCCAGCGGCAGCTTTGGCTGAACGCTTTGGTAGTGCGGATCCCGGCCGGGCCGGCGCGGTAAAAATCATGCACCTCTTTATCCTGGGTGCGGCTCACATCATAGCGCTCCAGCAGCTTGTGCAAGCTGGTGCCAAGCACGTTGCGGGTATCGCCATGGACCAGACCGGCTTTTTCCAGCTGACCCAGGATAGCCACCACGCCACCGGCGCGGTGCACATCTTCCATGTGGTACTTCTGGGTGGAGGGAGCGACCTTGCACAGCTGGGGCACCCGGCGGGACATGCGATCGATGTCATCCATGGTGAAGTCGACGCCCGCTTCCTGGGCCGCCGCCAACAGGTGCAGCACCGTATTGGTCGAGCCGCCCATGGCGATGTCGAGTGCCATGGCATTCTCGAACGCCGCCTTGGTGGCGATGTTGCGCGGCAGGGCGCTCTCGTCATCCTGCTGGTAGTAACGGTTGGCCAGGGCGACGATGCGCTGGCCAGCCAGCTTGAACAGCTGCTCGCGATCGGTGTGGGTCGCCAGCATGGAGCCGTTGCCAGGCTGGGAGAGGCCCAGGGCTTCGGTCAGGCAGTTCATAGAGTTGGCGGTGAACATGCCGGAGCAGGAGCCGCAGGTGGGGCAGGCGCTGCGCTCTATCTGATCGCTCTGGGCGTCGGAGACCTTGGGGTCGGCGCCCTGGATCATGGCGTCCACCAGATCCAGCTTGATTATCTGATCGGAGAGTTTGGTCTTGCCCGCCTCCATGGGGCCGCCGGAGACGAAAATCACCGGAATGTTGATGCGCAGCGCCGCCATCAGCATCCCCGGGGTGATCTTGTCACAGTTGGAGATGCAGACCATGGCATCGGCGCAGTGGGCATTGACCATGTACTCCACGGAATCGGCGATGAGCTCCCGGGACGGCAGCGAATAGAGCATGCCGCCGTGGCCCATGGCGATGCCGTCATCCACGGCGATGGTGTTGAACTCCTTGGCGACTCCGCCCGCGGCCTCTATCTCCCTGGCCACCAGCTGACCCAGATCCTTGAGGTGCACGTGACCCGGCACGAACTGGGTGAAGGAGTTGACCACGGCGATGATGGGCTTGCCAAAGTCCTCGTCTGTCATGCCGGTGGCGCGCCAGAGGGCACGGGCTCCGGCCATGTTACGTCCGTGGGTGGTGGTGGCGGATCTCAACTTCGGCATTGTCTCTACTCCCTGAATACATGAGCCCTGCTGGGCAAATTAATGATGCGAAACCGTCAATTCGAATCGGTTGTGGCAAAGGACATGGCCCTTGCCATAGCCGACTCGGCACTTGCTCTCTCTTCTGGCCTGGCTATCTGCGGGCGACAACGTCGCCCGCGCTGTCCATCAATCGTCGACCGGGGTGAGCCAGTTCCATTTATCCTCGGTCTGGCCATTGAACAGGCCGAAGAAGGCGTTCTGCAACTGCTCGGTGATGGGTCCACGGCAGCCTGCCCCCACCTGCATTCGATCCACGGAACGCACCGGGGTCACCTCGGCGGCGGTGCCGGTCATGAAGATCTCGTCGGCCACATAGAGCGCCTCGCGGGGCAGTGCCTGCTCGCGCACCTCATATCCGAGGTCTCGTGCGAGCGTCATTATGGTGTCGCGGGTGATGCCGGGCAGGATGGCGGCGGTGGCGGGCGGTGTGAACAGTACCCCATTCTTCACCAGGAAGAGGTTCTCCCCCGCCCCCTCGCTCAGGTAGCCGTTCACGTCCAGCGCCAGCCCTTCGGCATAGCCGTTGCGCTTGGCCTCCCGGCTGATGAGCTGTGACGAGAGGTAGTTGCCGCCGGCCTTGGCTCCGGTCGGTATGGTGTTGGGAGCGAGTCGATTCCAGGAGGTGACGCACACGTCCACCCCGTTTTTCAACCCCTCTTCCCCCAGATAGGCGCCCCAGGGCAGGGCGGCAACGATGAGATCCGCCTTGGCATCCAGCGGCGGATGCAGCCCCAGTCCTACGTTGCCGATAAAGGCGAGTGGGCGCAGGTAGCCGCTCTTGAGGCCATTGGCACGGACCACGGCGCGACAGGCTTCGTTCACCTCGGCCTCGCTGAAGGGCACGTCCATCCAGTAGATCCTGGCGGAATCGAACAGGCGCCGACTGTGCTCCTGCAGGCGGAAGATGCAGGTGCCCTTGGGGGTGTCGTAGGCACGCACCCCCTCGAACACCGAGGAGCCGTAGTGCAAGGCATGACTCATGACGTGTACCTGGGCATCTTGCCAGGGCACCATATTGCCGTTGAACCAGATGAATTGGGGGTGGGTGGCCTGTGACATACTTGCTGCTCCTTATGCGTGTATTCTGGGCTGCGGTTCCAGTGCATCGACCCGGGAGACGTCCACCAGCTTGACCAGCTGACTCCACAGCTGCGCGATGGGACGCGTCGACTCGACAGTAACCGTGATCCGCAGCTGTTGGCAATCTTGCTCCATATGCAGGGCATTGAGATTGAAGCCGCGGTGGCGCACCACTCGCAGTACTCGTTCCATCACTTCGGGTCTGGATTTCGCGTGGATCTCCAGGGTGTTGACCTGGCTCAGGGGAGCCGTGTTGCTAGCAAGCGGGGCGTGGTTCATGGGCGTTGTTCCATCATCTTGTGGTTGGCGACTCCCGGTGGTACCAGGGGCCAGACATTCTCTTCCTCTGAGATAGCGACATGCAGCAGATAGGCGCTCTCGCTCCCCAATAGACGCGCCAAGGCGCCGTCGATCTCATCCTTGCGGGTGATGGTCTCACCGGGGATGCCGAAGGCGGCCGCCAGGGCGACGAAATCCGGGTTGTCGGAGAGGATGGTTTCGCTGTAGCGGCCGTCGAAGAACAGCTCCTGCCACTGACGCACCATGCCGAGCCGCTGGTTGTCGATCAGTACCATCTTCACCTTGAGCTGGGCGCGGCGTATGGTGCCAAGCTCTTGCACATTCATCATGAAGGAGCCATCACCGCTCACCAGCACCACCTCATCCTCGGAGCGGGACATCTTGGCACCGATGGCGGCGGGCAGACCAAAGCCCATGGTGCCGAGCCCGGCACTGGAGAGATGGTTGCGCGGGCTGGTAAAACGCATGTGCTGGGCCACCCACATCTGGTGCTGACCGACATCGCAGGCTACCACGCTGCTCTCTGGCAGCAGATTAGAGAGCTGCTTGAGCAGGGCCGGGGCATAGATGGGCTGACCCGGATGATCGTAGCGAAACGCATATTCCCGCGCCATGGCGGCACAGTGGTCCCGCCAGGGCGCAATATTGAGCGCCATAGCCAAGGCGGGCAGTACCAGCCTCAGATCGGTGCTGATGCCCACATCGGCGGCACGACGCTTGCCAAACTCGGCGGCGTCCACATCCAGATGGATCACCTTGGCGCCAGGGGCGAACTCCTCCAGCTTGCCGGTCACCCGATCATCGAAACGCGCCCCCACCACCAGCAGCAGATCGCACTGCTGCACCCCGTAATTGGCCGCCTTGGTACCATGCATACCCAGCATGCCCAGATAGACGGGACTGTCAGGATCCAGCGCCCCTATCCCCTTGAGGGTGGTGACCGCCGGCATGCCCGTGACTGCGGCGAACTCACGCAGCTGGGCCTCGGCATTGGCCATGCCCACGCCACCACCGACATAAAGCATGGGCCGCTCGGCGGCCGCCAGCAAAGCGCGGGCCGTCTCCAGCGCGCGCGGGCAGAGCAGTTCGGGCTCCTCCACCGCAAGCTGGGGATATTGCGGGAGCATGGCGGCTAGCTGCACATCCTTGGGGAAATCGATGAGGACAGGGCCGGGGCGCCCGGAGGTGGCGATAGCAAAGGCCTCTGCGATGACCTGGCCCAGCTCGGCGGTATCCGTGACCATGAAGGAGTGCTTGGTGCAAGAGAGAGACATGCCGAGCACGTCCACTTCCTGAAAGGCATCGGTGCCGACCGCCGCGCAGGCCACCTGGCCACTGATCGCCACCAGGGGCACGGAGTCGAGCAACGCCTCGGCCAGGCCGGTCACCAGGTTGGTGGCCCCCGGGCCCGAGGTGGCGATACAGACCCCCACCTGACCGGAGGCGCGGGCATAACCCACAGCCGCCATGGCGGCACCTTGCTCGTGACGGCAGAGCTGGTGGGCCAGTCCACCGTCATAGAGCGCATCGTAGACCGGCATGATGGCACCGCCCGGGTAACCGAACACCTGGGTTACCCCCTGCTGTTTGAGTGCCTGTACCAAATAGTGCGCGCCGTTCATGGGGAAAATCCTGTTCCTTGGTCGAAAAAAAACCCCCGGGCCGTGAGGCTCGGGGGTCGCTTGTTTCGTTCTGTCCGGTAGTGGGTCTATCCCTTGTTCCGTGCAGCTAAACGAGCCCCGAGCGGTGTGATAATAATCACCACTAGGACCACAATAATGCTGACGAAACGGGAAGCCATGTTCATAGTTACTACCACAAAATCCGATGAAATCTGGGCGGTTGTTACCGCGAATGGCTATTAGAACTAGCATGACGATATTTATCAGGCAAGCATTTATTACATTACAAGCCACTAATTTTAACTATATCCGTCGAATTTGACTGGTATAAAACACTGACAAATTGCAGTTAGTCAGAACATAACTCAACTCAAGGATGGGGTTTATGTCATTAGCTGTGGTTTATAGCCGTGCTAGCCTGGGGATCCAGGCACCGCAAGTGACGGTGGAAGTTCACCTCTCCAATGGCCTGCCCGCCTTCAACATGGTGGGCCTGCCCGAGACCTCGGTGAAGGAGTCGCGGGACAGGGTGCGCAGTGCCCTGCTCAACGGCAACTTCGAGTTTCCAGCCAAGCGCATCACCGTCAATCTGGCTCCGGCCGATCTGCCCAAGGAGGGGGGGCGCTTCGACCTAGCCATCGCCCTCGGCATTCTCGCAGCATCCAAGCAGATTCCGGCAACATACCTGCTAGATCATGAATTTTTAGGGGAATTGGCGTTAACCGGCGAGATCCGCCCCGTGCTTGGCGTGCTGCCCGCCGTGCTCGCCTGCCGCGATGCGGGGCGCACCCTGCTGGTGCCCACCGCCAACGGTATCGAGGCCGCCCTCATCCAGGATGCCAAGGTACGCTGTGCCCATCAGCTGCTGGCAGTGACCGCTTGGTTGGCAGGCCAATATGAGTTGCCGCTGCCGATCCCTCAGCCAGACAGCAAAGATCCTGAAGTGGCAGATCTGCAAGATGTCATAGGGCAATCCCAAGCCAAACGCGCGCTGGAGATAGCCGCCGCAGGCTGCCACAACTTGCTGTTTATAGGCCCCCCCGGCACAGGAAAAAGCATGCTGGCCAGTCGCCTGCCCGGTATATTGCCGCCGCTCAGCGAAGAGGAGGCCCAGCAGACCGCCGCCATTCATTCAATTGGCAGTCTGACCCCGAGGCAGGGTCTTTGGCACCAAAGACCCTATCGCACGCCCCATCACAGTGCCTCGGCGGTGGCCCTGGTCGGCGGCGGCAGCCACCCCAGACCCGGTGAAATATCCCTGGCCCACAACGGTGTGCTCTTCCTTGACGAGTTGCCCGAGTTCGAGCGCAAGGTGCTCGATGCCCTGCGCGAGCCGCTGGAGACGGGCCATATCACCATCAGCCGGGCCGCCCGTCAGGTGGATTTCCCCGCCCGTTTCCAGCTGATTGGCGCCATGAACCCCAGCCCCTGCGGCCATTTTGGTGACGGCCTGAGCCGGGCAAGTCCGGATCAGATCCTGCGCTATCTCGGCAGACTCTCCGGCCCCTTCCTGGATCGTTTCGACCTCACCGTGGAGGTGCCGCTCCTGCCCAAGGGCAGCCTGACCGGCCAGGCCCAGCGCGGCGAGCCCAGTGCCAGGATCCGCGACCGGGTGCTGGCTGCCCGTGAGCGAATGCTGGCGCGCAGTGGCAAGTTGAATAATCTGCTAGATAGCCGGGAAATTGAAGACGTTTGCCGCTTGTCAGCGCAGGATGCCGAGTTTTTGGAGACAGCAATCCAGCGACTTGGCCTCAGCATTCGCGCCTGGCATCGCATACTGCGGGTGTCCCGTACCCTGGCCGATCTCGCAGGCCAGACCAACATCGAGAAGGCGCATCTGGTCGAGGCGCTGGGGTATCGCGCCATGGACAGACTGCTGAGCAGGCTGCGCGGCGGCTAAACTGCCGCGCTGCCCGGGCAGATGTAGCCTCAACCCCCCTTGGTCTAGCCCATACTCGGCTGATATTATGGCGACACATCTGACCACTTAATCGACCTGTAGCCAGCAAGACGGATCCATCCCCATGCAAAACAAGCTGATAGAGCGACTGCGCGGCAGCCTCTCGGCCCTGCTCTATTTCTTCAATACCCTGTTCTGGTTTATGCCCGTGCTGGGGCTGGCCCTGCTCAAACTGCTTGTCCCCCTCAATGCCTGGCGTACCGGCTGCAATCGGCTGCTCGATGGCTGTGCCGGTTACTGGATTGGTTTCAGCAATCTGATCCAGCAAACCCTGCTCAAGACCCGATTCGAGGTGGTCGGACTGGACAACGCCAGCCTGAACCAGTGGTATATGGTGGTTGCCAACCATCAGTCCTGGGTCGACATACTGGTGCTACAGCGGGTTTTTAATCAAAAAATCCCCTTTCTGAAGTTTTTCCTGAAGAAAGAACTGATTTGGATACCTTTTCTCGGGCTGGCCTGGTGGGCGCTCGATTTTCCCTTCATGCGGCGATATTCAAAGAAATTGCTGGAAAAGAAGCCATATCTGAAGGGAAAGGACATAGAAACGACCCGGCAGGCCTGTGCCAAATTTCACCATATGCCGGTGAGCGTGATGAACTTCGTCGAGGGCACCCGCTTCACCGCCCACAAGCATGACAAGCAGGCGGCGCCCTACCGCCATCTGCTCCATCCCAGAGCGGGTGGCATCGCCTTTACCCTGGCGGCCATGGACGGCAGGCTGCATCAGCTGGTTGACGTGACCATAGGGTACCCGGGCGGGATACCGAGTTTTTGGGATTTCATGTGTGGCCGGGTTGGCACTATCCGGGTCAGGGTTCGTTTCCTGCCTATCACACAGCATCTGGTGGGGGATTACTTCAACGACCCCGTCTTTCAACATGACTTCCAGCAGTGGCTGAACGGGATCTGGCGTGACAAGGATCAGACTCTGAGCCAGCTGCTGAACGATGAGACACGACCTTGTTAAGCCTGTTGCCCGGTCCCTGCGCTGGCGCTGGCCTGCTGCCGGATTAACAACCGCTTGATGCGGATCTGGCTAAGCGGCAATGCCCTGGTAATGCGCTGGACGACCCGAGTGGAGTGGCAGATAGAAGACAGCAGCCAGCTGCGCAAAGAGGGCTGGAACCTCATCGTCAGCAACCACCAGAGCTGGACCGATATCGTGGTATTGGGCCATCTGTTTCGTAAGCAGCTGCCGGTGCCCAAGTTCTTCATGAAACATGAACTTATTTACATCCCCCTGCTGGGGCTCGCCTGCTGGGGGCTGGACATGCCCTTTATGCGCCGTTATTCCCGGGAGTTTTTGCTGCGCAATCCACACCTGCGCGGCAAGGATATCGAGACCGCCCGCAACGTATGCATCGCCACACTCCCACCACCATCATCAACTTCGTCGAAGGCACCAGAGTCACGGCGCAGAAGCAGGCCCAGAGCCGCTCACCCTATTGTCACCTGATGGCCCCCAAGGCCGCTGGCCTGGCCTTCACCCTGGCTACCATGGGTGACCAATTTGATGGACTGATCGATATCACCCTCAACTACCCGGACAATCCGCGGCACCCCTTCAAGGACTTCCTGATGAGGCACCTGGATCTCATTCAGGTACGCACCACTGAGCACGTCATCGACGAGAGTCTGATCGGCGACTACTTCCACAACAAAGAGTCCAAGCGTCGTTTCCAGCAACGCTTGAATCGGCGCTGGGCCGAGAAGGATGAGATACTGGCCCGCTGGCAGGCCGATGAAGCGCAGGCGCCCCCGCGCCATGCGGTCAACCGGGGATAGCCCCCGTCCTCAGACGAGGGCAAGGGCCAAGGCGGCCAGCTGCTCCTCGGAAAAGACCAGAATGCCATGGCGGCGCAGCAGAGCCGTGGTCTTGCCCTCGCCCGGCACCGAGACTCCCTCGAAATGGCCGTTGTAGATGCGGCCACTGCCGCAGGAGGGACTGCCCTCCTTGAGCAGGGCGAAGCGGATCCCTTCCCGCAGACAAAGCGCCAGCGCCAGCTCGGCGCCACGATCAAACTCCGCGGTCACATCCAGACCATTTCCGGTACGAACTTGCTCCCCCTGACGCTCGGCGGGAGGGCGCGGAGTCGGCAGGCCGCCGGCTACCTCGGGGCAGAACGCCAGCACGCGCCCCTCGGCCCCCAGACTCGCCAACCAGTCGCTGATGATGCCCTTGCTCTGGCCGTCATAGCGTACCGGCTGGCCAAGCAGACAGGCGCTGACCAGCACTCTCGCGGGCGTGGATGACGATCCCGTCATGCCTCACCTCCCAGCTTGCTGGCGGTGGGTTGACGGCGCTGACCGACCTGGCCCATCGACTGCCCAAACAGGTTGGCATGGAACAATCTCATATCCATCATGACTCTCCTGTGTGGCCTCAGGCTTCGGCGCCGTGCATCAGCTGATCGAACAGTATGCAGGGCGGGGCATCGAGCCGATAGAGGCTGGCGGGCCTCTGCTTGCCGGTGCGTTTGCGGCCGGTGTCGGCCAGGATATTGGCGCGATGGATCCGCTTGCGAAATGCCGCCGTGTTCATCGGCGTGCGCAAGATGATCTCATAGGCACGCTGCAACTCGGACAGAGTGAATTCGGTGCCGAGCAGTTGCACCGGCAAGGTGCTGTAGCGGCTCTTGATCATGAGCCGCTCCAGGCCTTTGCCAATGAGGCGGGCATGATCGAAGGCCAGGGTCACTCCGTCCAGCTCGGCGAGCGGGCGCCATTGGCCACGGCTCGGCTGCATGTCGGGCCCGACCAGGCAGAGATAGACGAGGGTAGTGGACCAGCCACGAGGATCCCGTTCCTGATCCCCCAGGGTACAGACCTGTTCGCTATAGCTGACGCCAAGGCCCCACTCGGCCAGCAACCGCTGCAAGGCATCGTCCAGATCCCTGTCCCGGCGCTCGTCGATACGCCGGGCCGGCAGTTGCCAGCTGTGGGCAAAAGGCGGGCTTTGGCGCGGCTCGAGAAGCAACTCGAGCCGCTCCTCCTTCAAACGCAGCACCACCATATCCAGACTCATGCTCGGCATTTCGATCGTCTCGCTCGCCTTCCATTAATGTTTGGTAGATAATATCACATAGATAATATGTGCAGGAGCCATTCATGGGAATCATCGCCAGCCTGGATATCGATGCGCAGAAGGGATTTACCCCCCTGTGCCCCAGCGAGCTACCCGTGCCCGGCGGGGACGAGATCGCCGCCGCCCTCAACGCCCAGGCCGCCCTGGCCAGCTTGCGTGTCGGCAGCAAGGATGCCCACCCCGAGGGGGCCCTCTGGGCGACGGGCCGCCCCTTCGTCCCCCTTTCCCACGCCAATGTGGATCTGAGCTGGCCGAGCCACTGCGTCCCCGGCACCCCGGGCTTCGAGCTGCTCGACGGCTTGCCCGCCCCCATCGACTATGACTTCTTCGTCTGGAAGGGCATAGAGCCCGACCTGCACCCCTATGGTGCCTGCTATCACGACCTGGCCGGACGGCGCAGCACCGGTCTCATCGAGTTTCTGCGCAGCCGGGACGTCACCACAGTGCTGGCGGGGGGCCTGGCCACCGACTACTGCGTCAAGACCAGCGTGTTGCAACTGCGCCAGGCCGGTTTTCGGGTGATAGTCCATCTCGATGCCTGCCGTGGCATCGCCCCCGAGACGGTGGCCAGCGCCCACACCCTGATGATCGAGGCGGGGGCCGAACTGGCCCGGAGCCTAACCGATGTGCAACGCCTGCTGGACGCCTGATATGTCTTCACCCATCTTCACCAGCCTGGCCAACACCGGCGTCTGCAAACTACCTATGCCGCAGGGGGGCGCCACCGCGCCCACCAGTCTGCGGGGAGCCTGATATGCCGCCGATCCTTACCAGTCTGCTCGACACCGATGCTTACAAGCTGCATATGCAGCAGGCGGTCTATCACCGCTATCCAGACGCCGAGGTAGTGGCAGAGTTCCACAGCCGCAATGAGGAAGATCTGCTGCCCATGATGGGGCAGATTGAGGAACAACTGCGTCTCGCCGGTTCCCTGAGGCTGAGCAAGGCGGAGAGCCTGTTCCTGGCCGAACGCCCCTTCTTCAGCGCCGATTACCTAGATCACCTGCGTCGCAAGCCCCTCGACGCCTCTCTGCTACGGGTCTTCGAGCGGGATGGTCGCATCAATGTCCGGGTCGAAGGTCCCTGGCAGGATGTCATCCTGTGGGAGATACCCGTACTCGCCACCATCAGCGAGATGCGCAACCGCTTCCGCTATCCCCAGTTCGGGGTGAGCCAGGCCCTGACGCGGCTGGATCAGAAGATCGACAAACTCCAATACACATTGAGCCCGGAGGAGATGCAGGATTTCAATCTCATCGACTTTGGCACCCGCCGCCGCTTCTCCCAGGCGGTACAGGATGCCGTGGTCGGTCGTCTCAAGGAGCGCCTGCCCTGTTTTCGCGGCACCAGCAACTATCAACTGGCCCAGAAATACCAGTTGCCCGCAGTCGGCACCCAGGCCCACGAATGGTTCCAGGCCCACCAGCAGCTCGGTTTCCCCCTGGCCCAGAGCCAGCGTGCAGCCCTCACCAGCTGGCTGGATGAATTCAGCAGCCACCTCGGCATCGCCCTGACCGACTGCATCACCATGGACGCCTTCCTGCACGACTTCGACTTC
This sequence comes from Aeromonas molluscorum, assembly GCF_051376105.1. Classification (NCBI taxonomy): domain Bacteria; kingdom Pseudomonadati; phylum Pseudomonadota; class Gammaproteobacteria; order Aeromonadales; family Aeromonadaceae; genus Aeromonas; species Aeromonas molluscorum. Next base: position 176,842 of record NZ_JBPQCY010000003.1, read on the forward strand.
GAGCTGGCCAGTCGTTACCAAGGACTGCGCCATGACTCCGGCGATCCCGTGGTATGGGGCGAGAAGGCCATCAGCCACTATCAACGGCTCGGCATCAATCCCGCCAGCAAGACCCTGGTCTTCTCCGATGGCCTCAATCTCGACAAGGCGGTAGCGCTGTTTCGTCACTTCCGTGGCCGCATCAACACCAGCTTCGGCATCGGCACCCAGCTCACCTGCGATCTGCCGGGGGTGAGTCCGATGAACATCGTGTTCAAGCTGATGGAGTGCAATGGCGGTCCGGTCGCCAAGATCTCCGACAGCCCGGGCAAGACCCTGTGCCGGGATGCCGACTTCGTGCGCCACCTCAAGCAGGCCTTCCACCTACCCCGCTGAGTCCTGAAGCCCCTCATCCCGTCGTTCAGGCTAGGTACCGCGTCGCCAAGGGCTGGATAAATGGGGGCCGAACTGGCATCCGGGCCCCAAGATGCATACCATATGCCCATTCCAAGGTCCGACTTCCATCGGACCTTCTCTTTGTCTATTACCTTGCCGCCCAACCGCTAGCTACGAAAGGAAAATCACATGTTGAAGAAATGGATACTTCCCCTCACCGCCCTCTTTGTCAGCCTGGGTGCCAGCGCCGCCGAGCCGCTGCGGGTCTCCGCCATCCCCGACGAGGCACCGACCGAGCTGCAACGCAAGTTCGCCCCTCTGGGTGACTACCTGGCCGAGCAGACCGGTCGTGACGTGGTGTTCGTCCCGGTCAATGACTACGCCGCCGTGGTCGAGGCCCTGGCCGCAGGCAAGATAGACATGGCCTGGCTGGGCGGTTTCACCTATGTGCAGGCTCATCGCCGTGCCGACGGTGTCATCCCCCTGGTGCAACGCGCCGAAGATGCCCAGTTCACCTCCAAGTTCATCGCCAACGCCGACAGCGGCATCAAGACCCTCGCCGATCTGAAAGGCAAGGACTTCGCGTTCGGCTCCCCCTCCTCCACCTCGGGTCACCTGATGCCGCGCCACTTCCTGGCCGAAGAGGGCATCAATCCCGAGCAAGATTTCGCCCACGTCGCCTTCTCCGGCGCCCATGATGCCACCGTTGCCTGGGTCGCTTCCGGCAAGGTGCCCGCGGGTGCGCTCAACGCGTCGGTGTGGGACAAGCTGCTGGAAGAGGGCAAGGTAGACACCAAGAAGGTGAAGGTGATCTGGACCACGCCGACCTATTTTGACTACAACTGGACGGTACGCGGTGGCCTGGACCCGGCGCTGCAAGCCAAGCTCAAGCAGGCCTTCCTCAACCTGGATCCCAAGGTACCTGCCCAGGCCGAGATCCTGAAACTACAACGGGCCAGCCGCTTCATCGAGACCAAGCCCGAGAACTATCAGGGTATCGAAGCCGCCGCCGTCCAGGCTGGTTTGCTGAAGTGATTGCCGTCGACCTGCGTCAGGCCAGCCTGCGGTTCGCTGATCTGCCCGTGCTGGCAGAGATCAGCCTGCAGATCAGCGCCGGTGAGCGGGTCGCCGTAATAGGGCCGAGCGGCGCGGGCAAGACCAGTCTGCTGCGCCTGCTCGCCACCGAACTCAGGGCCGATAATTCGGGGGCTCTGCTGCTGTGGCAGCAGGATCCCTGGCAACTCTCGAGCCGGGCACGCCAGCGACTGCGCAGCCGCATCGGCATGGTGTGGCAGGCGCCGCCCCTGCCCCCCTCCCAGTCCGTCATCACGGCGGTATTGGCCGGGCGGCTTGGTCAATGGTCCCTGCCCAAGGCCCTGTTTTCCCTGCTGCGCCCCTGCGACCCCGCGGGGGCCCGCACCGCACTGGCGCGCCTCTCCCTGGCCGACAAGCTGTACCAGCCCTGCGCCACCCTCTCCGGTGGCCAACTGCAACGGGTCGGCATTGCCCGGGTGCTCTATCAGAACCCGGATCTGATGCTGGCCGATGAGCCCGTCTCGGCCCTGGATCCCGTGCTGGCCGAAGCCAGCATACTCACCCTGCAACAACAAGCCGCCGCACGCGGCAGTACGCTGATCACCAATCTTCATGCGGTGGATCTGGCCCTGCGCCACTTCCCGCGCATCATAGGCCTGCGTCAGGGCCGCATCCTGTTCGACTGCGCCGCCGAGGCGGTCAGCCCCGCCATGCTCGCCGAGCTCTATGGCAACGAGCAACCGGGCAGCCTGGACGCAGAGCAGGCGCAGCCGTGCTAGCGTCCGGCCAGGCCTTGCGCCGCCCCTGGGGATGGCTCCTGCTGCTGGCGCTCTATGGTCTCTGGCAGGATGCCGCCAGCTGGCGCGCCCTGTTCGAGCCACAGAGCTGGCAGCAGATGGGCAACTTCGCCGCCCACAGCTGGCCACCGCGCCTGGATGGTGACTTTCTCGCCCTCACCCTGCGAGCCACCCTGGAGAGCCTCGCCGTGGCCACCCTGGGGCTGTTCGGTGCCCTCCTGCTCGGGGTACCCTTCGCCCTGCTGGGCTCCCGCGCCCTCTCCCTGTCGCGGATCGGCGCCCTGCCTGCTCCGCTGCGCAACGGCCTGCGCGCCCTGTGTCGACTGGTCGCCATCCTGCTGCGCAGCCTGCCCGAGCTTATCTGGGCGCTGCTGTTTGTCCGCCTGTCGGGGCTGGGCCCCATGGCCGCCATCCTGGCCATCTCGGTCAGCTATGGCGGCATGCTGGCCAAGGTCTACAACGAGATCATGGAGAGTGGCGCCCTGCAGCCAGCCCGGGCCCTGCTGCTCGGCGGTGCCGGGCGCTTGCAGGCACTCTGTTACGGCGTGCTGCCTGCGGTGCGCCAGGAACTGCTCTCCTACACCGTCTATCGCTGGGAGTGTGCCCTGCGCGCCTCCGTCATCATGGGCTTCGTGGGGGCCGGAGGCCTGGGTCAGCAGCTCGAACTCTCCCTGCGCATGTTTGCCGGTGGTGAGGTGGCGACCCTGCTGCTGGCCTTCGTGGCGCTGGTGGTGCTGGCCGATGGTCTGAGTGCCTGGCTGCGCCACAGTCGTGCCCCCGGCATGCTGCTCGGTGCCCTGCTGCTGCTCGCCAGCCTGGGGGCCTTCACCCTGCTCGACTGGCGCACCCTGAGCTTCTCACTCGGCGGCATGGGGCGCTTCCTGGCGGAATTCCTGCAACCGGACTGGTCTCCCCCCTTCCTCAAGCTGGTGGCCGCAGGCCTGGTCGATACCCTGCAGATGGCGCTACTCAGCACTCTGCTCAGCGCCCTGCTGGCCACGGGGCTGGCCGTGCTGGCGCGCCAGTTCTGGCCGCTGCGGCTGCTGTTCAACCTGCTGCGTTCCGTGCCCGAACTGATCTTTGCCAGCCTGCTGGTGATCGCCGTGGGACTGGGCCCGGTCGCCGGTGTGCTGGCGCTGACCCTGCACACCACGGGCGTCTTGGCCCGCCTCTTCGTAGAAACGCTGGAGAATACGGATCAGGGGCCGCGCCGTGCCCTGCAGTTGGCCGGAGCCGGGCGCCTGGCCAGCTTCTGGTACGGCCTGCTACCCATGGTGTGGCAGCAGTGGCTGGCCTACAGCCTCTATCGCGGCGAGATGAACTTGCGCGCCGCCACCATTCTCGGTGTGGTCGGGGCCGGCGGCCTGGGACAGCAGCTCTATGTCTCCCTGAGCCTGTTCCGTTACGATCAGGCCGCCACCCTGCTGCTTGCCATACTCCTGCTGGTCTGGCTGGCAGAGGAGCTCAGTCGCCGTACCCGCTTGCCCAGCATCTCGCGTCAGCAACGGGACTGTCAGGTCTGACACTCAGCTCAGCCGCCGCCGTGCCCATGGCGTGCCTTGTCCCATAAAAAAACGCCCGCCGGTTTGCACCGACGGGCGTTTCATCAGAGGGCATTAATCAGTCTTTCTTGGCGAGCAAGAACTTCACCAGCTGATTGAACTGCTCCTGGGAGGTGATGGATTCAATCTTCACCATGTACTTGCCGTTGACCAGGAAGGCCGGTACGCCGCGCACATTGTAGGTCTCGGTGTTGCGATCGAACTGGGCCACCATGCCGGAGACGGCGAAGCTGTCCACGGCGCCGGTGAACTCTTCGGCCGGTACGCCGTTGTCGACGAAGATTTTCTCCACATCGTTACGGCTCTGGGGCACCTGACGCTTGACGTGGATGGCATCAAAGATGGCTGGGGTCAGCTTCTCTTCAGCCTTGAGCAGGTTGGCAACCGCATAGGCGCGCTGCAACTCGGGCCCCATCTCGCGGCCCAGGAAGGCGACCGGGTTCTTCTTCAGGGTCACCCCTTCCGGCAGGCTCTTCTGCAGATCGTCCACGATCGGCTCGAACTTGAAGCAGTGAGGGCAGAAGTAGGAGAAGAACTCCATGACCTCGGGCTGGGCACTGCCAGCCTGTTTGACTACCTCATAGTTGACGCCTTCCTTGAACTCAGGGGCGGCGTGAACCATGGGTATCATCAGCATGGCAGCAAGAAAGCACAGTATTTTTTTCATGATGTTTCCTGTTAAGGGGAAGCAGTGAGGCACGCCCGGAGAACCGAAGCAGACCAAGCCTATTGCGTCCCCCTCCCGGCGTCAATGGCAAAGGAGGGGGTCGCAGGGCAGGCCCTGTCATGATGCGGCACTATGGCAATCGACGGCTCAGGCGTCACCAACCCGGCGTCAGGGTGAGCGGAGGCGCACTCAGGGCCGCCAGCTGCTCATGCAGGCTGGCGATCTGGCTGCGCCAGTAGTGCTCGGTATTGAACCAGGGGAAGTGACGGGGAAAGGCCGGATCTTCCCAGCGCCGGGCCAACCACCCCATGTAGTGCACCATGCGCATGGCGCGCAGGGGCTCTATCAGCGCCAGTTCACGGTGGTCAAAATCCATGAACTCCTCATAACCGGCCAGCAGGGTATCGAGCTGGATCAGCTGCTCGCTGCGCTCCCCCGAGAGCAGCATCCAGAGATCCTGGATGGCGGGGCCGGTGCGGCTGTCGTCGAGATCGACGAACATGGGGCCATCGCGCCAGAGAATGTTGCCCGGATGGCAGTCGCCGTGCAGGGCTATCTGTGCCACATCCAGGCGCAGCGCATCGCTCACATGCTTGGTCAGCTCGTCGAGCAGGCCGAAGAACTCCTTGGCCAGGCCACTTGGCAGCCACTCCCCCTCCGCCAGCAGGGCACGCGGCTCATGGAGCATGCTCTCCACATCGAGCCGAACCCTGTGCTGGAACGGGCGAATGGCCCCTATGCTGTGGATGCGACCAAGGTAGCGTCCCACCCACTCCAGCTGATCCAGATTGTCGACCTCGAACTGGCGCCCGCCGACGCTATGCCAGATGGCGAAACCGTAGCCCTGATGCTCGAGTAGCGTCTCCCCCGCGAAGGGAATGGGTGCCGCCACCGGGATCTCGACCTCGCTGAGGGCGGCGGCGAAGGCATGCTCCTCCAGGATCTGGGCCCGGCTCCAGCGTCCGGGGCGGTAGAACTTCACCACATAGCGGCGACGATCTTCATCCTGAAACTGGTAGACCCGGTTCTCGTAACTGTTGAGCTCGATGAGGCCGGAATCGACACGCAGACCACTGAGGTCGAGGGCATCCAGGATGAGATCGGGATTGAGGTCGGAATAGTTGAAACGCATGAGATCCACCATGAGAAAGGGGCGCCGATGCGCCCCATTCTATCATTACCCCGGCAAATGGTTGGCGAAACTGGCCCGCCATTTGCGTCATATCACCCTCACAACCGGCTGATGAATTTGCTGGCCTGGCGCAGCTCGGCCTTGTCATCATCAGGGGCCGCATCGGCCCGTTTGAGCACGAACTGGATATCCAGTGCCGGCCGTTTCAGGTTGTAGGGATCCACGGCCAGACTGATGGGCAAGGTATAGATCTCGCCCGACTTCAGGGTCACTTCCCGTGGACCGAACCACTGGTGCTCGGGCAGCCCCTCCACATCCAGCTCGAAGACCTGGGCATGCAGGGTCTTGTTGAGGATCTTGAGGGTATAGGTGTTCTCTATCAGACCCTCACTGTTCTCGCGGAACAGCTGGTTGCGATCCCGGATGATGTCCAGCCCCATAGGCATGATGGACATGGCGTTATACACGAATACGCCCAGCATGATCGCCATCACCAGGCCATAGCCCAGCAGCTTGGGTCGCGCCACATGGGTGCTGTCGTGCTCCAGCTTGTGCTCCGTGGTGTAGCTGATCAACCCTTTCTCGTAGCCCATGCGTTCCATGGTGTTGTCACAGGCATCGACGCAGGCGCCGCAGTTGATGCACTCGTATTGCAGGCCGTCACGGATATCGATGCCGGTCGGGCAGACCTGCACGCAGAGATCACAGTCGATGCAATCTCCCAGGCCAAGGGTCTTGGGATCCACCTTGCGGGGACGGGGGCCCCGGTTCTCGCCGCGCTTGGTGTCATAACCGACGATGAAGGTGTCCTTGTCGAACATGGCGGACTGGAAACGGGAGTAGGGGCACATGTGGATGCACATGATGGCGCGCATCCAGCCCGCGTTGCCATAGGTGCAGGCCGCGAAGAAGATGACCCAGAAGGTGACCCAGCCGGAGGCCGAGGCGGTAAAGAACTCGGGTATCAGCGCAGTGGCATCCTGGAAGTAGGCAACGAAGGTGAGCCCCGTGCCCAGGGAGAGCAGGATCCAGGCCAGGTGCTTGGCGCCTTTACGCAGCAGCTTATCAACATTCCAGGGGGACGCGTCCAGCTTGCGACGCTTGTTGGCCGAGCCCTCGAACTTCTCCTCGAACCAGATGAACATGAAGGTCCACACCGTCTGCGGGCACAGATAGCCACACCAGACCCGACCGAGAAAGGTGGTCACGAAGAAGAGAGCGAAGGCGGCAATCATGAACACCCAGGCGAGCAGGGTGAGATCCTGAGGCCAGATGGTGGCGCCGAAGATATGGAACTGCTGATTGCCGATATCGAACAAGATGGCCTGACGACCGTCATAACGCAGCCAAGGCAGGGCGACGAAGAGGACCATGAAGAACCAGCCCATCAGCTTGCGCAGTCGCTGCCAACGGCCAGTCTGGGCTCGCACATAGATACGATTGCCCGGATTGAACCTGTCCTCGCTCGACTTGAAGGCATTCGGGTTGAAGCTCCCGGTCACGCCTGTGTCGGTCACATCCTTGATGTCGATCTTCTCCTGGTCGGCCATTGCTACCCATCACTCTGTTAATTGTTATGGCGCGGATTATATCTTAAACAGCCTGCTAACCGTGTGGGTTTGATGTGTTGAATATTGGAGCAGTGTCGCAATTTTCAGCAACAAAAAAGGCACATTGCCAGTTGACCATGCGCCTTTCACTAAGATTCTCTTGAAACCCTTGCACTCACCCCGGTCGAGTCGGGATCACTTGATGCCGCGCGCCTTGAGCAGGGCTTCCTTGAAGTCCGGTACGCTGTCCTTGGCCAGACCCGGGATCATGGCCTGCTTGTCGGCGTCACGCATCTTGAGGTGGTAGATGAGCATGTCATCGGTCAGCTCGGACAGCGACCCCTTGAAGCCCGCCTCCTCGGCCAGCTTGGCCACGAATTGCACCAGGCTGAGATCTTGCTCCTTCACCCAGGCAGGTTGCAGCAGCTCGAGCAGCTCTTCGATACGATGACATTGCATAGACGACCTCTTTAATATGTCAGTAATGAGTCAAGCCACCTTACCCATCAAGGCGACTTCGATCCGATCCCGGCCATTATGCTTGGCCTGATAGAGGGCCGCATCCGCTTTCTGCACTAAATCCGTAATATCGAAGTGGTTATCTGGCACCAGTGTCGCCACCCCGAAGCTGCAGCTCACCTGGCTGGATACCAGCGACTTAGGATGAGGGATCTGTATCTGCTTGAGGGCATCACGCACCTGCTCGGCCACCTGCAAGGCGCCTTGCATGCTGGTGCAGGGCAGCAAGAGGGCAAACTCCTCCCCACCGTAACGGGCGGCCAGATCATCTTCGCGCCGCGGCACCTTGGCGAGCAGGGCCGCGACCTGTTGCAGGCACTCATCACCGGACTGATGGCCGTAGTGATCGTTGAATTGCTTGAAATAATCAACATCCAACAGCACCAGGGAGAGCGGCGCCTGGGCCCGGTGGCAGCGGCGCCACGCCTTGGCAAGGCAGTGATCCAGATGGGCACGATTGGCGATTCCGGTCAAACCGTCGCGCCGCGAGGTGAGCTTGAGGTGTTCCGAGACAACCTTGAGCTCGGCGACCAGGTTGGCATTGGAAAAGCTGTGATAAAGAGAAGCAGCCTGATCCCGGCGCAGGCGGCGCAGCAGCGTCGGCAGGAACACAAACAGATAGCCGGCGAGCATGCTGGCAACGATCCGCTCCTGCTCATTGCCCTGCGCCAGCTCGAACAGAATGGCGAGTCCCAGGGGCAGCATGGCGCCATAGAAGGCGCGTCGGCTCCCAAACAGCATGATGGCGCCACCGGTCAGGATCAGGCTGGTCAACATCATCATGGCGGCACGATAGGCGTCTGGCAGTCGGCCCATGTAGAGCAGTACGCCGAGGGCCCAGATGATGGAGGTGATGGTCACCCCGATGAACAGCTCCCGCTCGAGCAGGGCCAAGGGGGTAGTATCGAGCCGACTCTGACGCCAACGCAGGTGCCAGCCACGGCCACAGAGCGTCAATAACACCAGACCAAGCCAGGTCAATGTCTCGACGGCGGGCAGGTAGTCATGAAACAGCAGCGCCCACCCCAGGGCCAACAGCGCCAGACAGGGCAGACTGAACGAAGCATGGGTATAGAGCTGAGCCATGATGGCTTGCCTAACCTGTCGTGTCACACTCTGGCTCAAGGGGGAGGTACTCCATTTGCGATGGCCGCATAGTCTATCCCAGCCCCTTGCGGCCAACAACAAACGGCCAGTTATTAACCACTCAATCAGCCCGCGCCGCTGGCAAGAGGGGGTAAAGCCTGGATACAACTCAACAAAAGAACATAACAATCAACACATTAAGCACATATTGACTGAGATTGATGCCTCACCCCTTCTCCAGCTCGTCGAGGATGGGGCAATCGGGTTTGTCATCCCCATGGCAGCAGGTCACCAGGCCCTCCAGACTGGTCAGCATGGCCTGCAACCCCTTGATGCGATCTCGCAGGTCGACGATCTTCTCCTGAGCCAGCTTCTTCACCTGGGCACTGCTCCGGTGCTTGTCGCGATACAGGGCCAGCAGCTCCTGGCACTCCTCCAGGTTGAAACCCGTCTCCCGCGCCCGCTTGACGAAATGCAGCTCGCGCACCGTCTCCTCCCCATAGCTGCGATAGCCGTTATCACTGCGCTGGGGGGCAGTGATCAGGTTGATGCTCTCGTAATAGCGGATGGTTTTGGCGCTGAGGCCTGTGGCCTGAGCGGCCTTGCTGATATTCATGACTGACTCCTGATACCGGCTGCGCCACTGGCGGCCGGAGTGCTATTTCAACATCGAGCAATAGGCGGGACCATGCCCCGCCCGAGGATCACTACGCCCGCCCGGCCTTGGGCTGCCAACGCTTGAGCAAGAGCGAGTTGCTCAATACCGTGACGCTGCTGAGCGCCATGGCCCCCCCCGCCAATTCGGGGCTCAGATAACCGAGGGCCGCCAGGGGAATGCCTATCACGTTGAAGGCGAAGGCCCAGAACAGGTTCTGACGTATGGTGCGCCAGGTCGCCGCCGAGATGTCGATGGCATCGGCGACCAGCCGCGGATCCGCTCGCATCAAGGTGATGGACGCCGTCTCCATCGCCACGTCCGACCCCGACCCCATGGCAATGCCGACATCGGCCGCGGCTAACGCAGGAGCATCATTGACCCCGTCGCCCACCATGGCCACCAGCCCCTTGACCTGTGCCCGCAGCGCCTCGACCTTGGCGACCTTGCCATCCGGCAGGATGGAATCGAAGGCCCCGGCCAGCCCCAGCTTAGCGGCGATATGCGCCACGGGTGCCGCGGCATCGCCACTCACCAGCCAGCTCTCTATGCCCCGCGATGCCAGCTCGGCGATCGCCTGCTGGCTCTCTGGGCGAAGTTTGTCTGCCAGCGCGGCGACCCCGGCCAGCTTGTCATCTATGGCCACCCAGACCCGGGTCGCCCCATCCCGGCTCTCTGGGGTCTCGACCACCAACCCCAGGGTCGCCATCAACTCATGATTGCCAATCGCCACCTTTCGTCCCTCGACCAGGCCCTGGATGCCCGCGCCGATCCGCACCTCGACCTCTTGCGGCTCGGGCAGCGCCAGCTCGCCTTGCGTCTCGACCATGGCCCGGGCCAGAGGATGTTCGCTCGCCTGCTGCAGAGCCGCAGCCAAACGCAGGGAATCAGCATCTCCACTCCAGTGCTGCAGCACAGGCCTGCCTTCGGTCAGGGTGCCCGTCTTGTCGAAGATGAGCGCCTTGATGGCATGAGCCTTCTGCAGGGTATCCACATCCTTGATCAGTATGCCATGGCGCGCCGCCACCCCGGTTCCGGTCACGATGGCGGCTGGCGTGGCCAGCCCCAAGGCGCAGGGGCAGGCAATGACCAGTACGGCCACCGCCGCCAACAGGGCCTGACCGAAGTCGCCGACCAGGATCCACCACAGCAGCAGGGTGAGCAGGGCAATCACCATCACCACGGGCACGAACACAGCCGAGACGCGATCGACCAACTGCTGCAGCGGCGCCTTGCCCATCTGGGCGCTCTCGACCAGGGCGATGATCTTGCTGAGACTGGAGTCCTCGCCCACAGTGGTGGCCTCGATGGTCAACACCCCGGAACCATTGATGGCCCCCCCCAGCACAGAGTCGCCAGCCCCCCGCACCACCGGCATGCTCTCACCGGTAAGAATGGATTCGTCCAGCTCGCTGCTTCCCTGGGTGATGCGGCCATCCACCGGTACCCGCTCGCCAACCAGCACCCGCAACGTATCCCCTTGCAACACCTCGTCCACGGATACGCTGACCCACTCTTCCCCCCGCAGCTGGGTTGCGGTATCGGGGCGCAGCGCCATCAGCTCGCGAATAGCCGACTGGGTGCTGCGCCGGGCGCGGGTCTCGAGCAACTTGCCAAGGGAGATGAGGGTGATGATGAGGGCGCTCGCCTCGAAATAGAGGTGGCCAGACGCCTCTGCCCCCAGACTCAGCCAGAGGTAGAGACTATAGAAGTAAGCGGCGCTGGTACCGGTGGCGACCAGTACGTCCATGTTGGCGGCCTTGTTCTTCAACGCCAGCCAGGCACCGCGATAGAAACGCGCCCCTATCCAGAACTGCACCGGGGTGGCCAGCGCCCACTCGGCCCAGGCTGGCAGATGCCAGCTCAGCACACCCGCCATGGCAAACATGCCTACCAGCAGCGGCAGGGTCAGCAGGGCTGCGATCACCACCTGGCGCAGCGCCTGCTTCGCCTCCGCGCGCTCCTGCTGCTCGCGAGCCTGCAACTGTTGCTGACGGGAGGTCACACTGCCGCGCACCCGTTCGGCACCAAACCCCAGCGCCACGATACGGTCGCGCACCGCAGCCGGAGTCAGCAAGCCGGGCAGCAGCTTGAGCCGGGCCAGCTCGGTGGCGAAGTTGACCTCCGCCGACTCGATGCCAGGCAGAGCCGCGAGCGCGTTTTCGATACGACTGGCACAGGCGGCGCAGCTCATGCCGCTCACCTGAAAATCGACCCCCTCGCTTGGCACCTCGTAACCTAGCTGGCGAATGCTCGCCACCACCTCGGGCAGCAATGTCTCGCTGCTCAACGTCACGGCCGCTTGCTCCAGGGCAAAATTGACCCTGGCCTCGACGCCGTCGATCCGGTTGAGCGCTTCTGCTATGCGGCTGGCACAACTGGCGCAACTCATGCCACGGATCGGCACCTGGATGGATATGGTCATGACAAGCCTCCTACGACTCACGATGAATCAACCTTAACCTTTACTGTAAGGGGAAGCTCAAGCTGATTTGGCACAAGAAATATGCAAGCGGGCTCTACCCTGGCCTGAACACCCGCAGCACAAGCCGGATAAAAGATGAGCAGGCTCAATGCCACTGTCATAGGGCTGGCTCATAATTCGGGGGTTTTGAATGTAAACTGGGGGCGGCCAGGGCGAGACACTCTGTTACATGAGTCCACCCACCGGCTCGGTATACTAACCACAATAATAAGGTTTGGCGGGAACCTTGCCTGCAAGGTTCAAATACAATTTTGGAATCTCAGGAATCCTATGAAAAATATCAATCCAACCCGGACCCAGGCCTGGCAGGCACTGGATGCTCACTTCGCCGCAGAGGGCAAGATGCAGCTCAAGGAGCTGTTCGCCAAGGACGCCAAGCGTTTTGACAGGTTTTCCCTCACCTTTGGTGGCGACATCCTGATCGACTACTCCAAGAACCTGATCACGGAGCAGACGCTCAAGCTGCTGATTGACCTGGCCAAAGAGACTGACCTGCGCAGTGCCATCGACGCCATGTTCAACGGCGACAAGATCAACCAGACCGAGGGTCGCGCCGTACTGCACACCGCCCTGCGCAACCGGTCCGATCGTCCGATTGAGTGCGACGGCAAGGATGTCATGCCGGAAGTGAAGGCCGTGCTGGCCAAGATGAAAAGCTTCTGCGAGAAGATCATTTCCGGCGAGTGGAAAGGCTATACCGGCAAGGCAATCCAGCATGTCGTGAACATCGGTATCGGCGGCTCCGATCTCGGCCCCGTCATGATCACCGAGGCGCTGCGCCCCTTCAAGAATCACCTGCAGATGCATTTTGTCTCCAACGTCGATGGTACCCACATCGCCGAGACCCTCAAGCAGATCGATCCGGAAACTACCCTGTTCCTGGTGGCCTCCAAGACTTTCACCACCCAGGAGACCATGACCAACGCCCTGACCGCCCGCGACTGGTTCATCAATATCGCCGGTGACAAGGCCCACGTTGCCAAGCACTTCGCCGCACTCTCCACCAACGGCAAGGCCGTGGCCGAGTTCGGCATCGACACCGACAACATGTTCGAATTCTGGGACTGGGTCGGCGGCCGCTACTCCTCCTGGTCTGCCATCGGTATGCCCATCGCCCTGTCGGTCGGTTTCGAGCACTTCGAAGCCCTGCTGCAAGGCGCCTTCGAGATGGACATGCACTTCGCCACTGCCTCCTATGAGCAGAACGTACCGGTGCTGCTGGCGCTGATCGGCCTCTGGTACAACAACTTCCATGGTGCCGAGTCCGAAGCCATCCTGCCGTACGATCAGTACATGCACCGCTTCCCTGCCTACTTCCAGCAAGGCAACATGGAGTCCAACGGCAAGTACGTGGACCGCGACGGCAATCCGGTGGACTACCAGACAGGCCCCATCATCTGGGGTGAGCCCGGCACCAATGGCCAGCACGCTTTCTACCAGCTGATCCACCAGGGCACCAAGCTGATCCCCTGCGACTTCCTGGCACCGGCCATCAGTCACAACCCGATAGGCGACCACCATCCCAAACTGCTGGCCAACTTCTTCGCGCAAACCGAGGCCCTGGCCTTTGGCAAGAGTCAGGAGCAGGTGCTTGGCGAACTGCTGGCCGCAGGCAAGAGCCAGGCAGAGGCGGAAGCCTTGGCCCCCTTCAAGGTATTCGAAGGAAACCGTCCAACCAACAGCATTCTGTTCAAGAGCCTGACTCCCAAGACGCTGGGTGCCTTGATTGCCATGTACGAGCACAAGATCTTCGTGCAAGGCGCAATCTGGAACATCTTCAGCTTCGACCAGTGGGGCGTTGAACTTGGCAAGCAGCTCGCCAACCAGATCCTTCCGGAGCTCAACACAGAGGCGGCTGTCACCAGCCACGACAGCTCGACCAATGGGTTGATCAACACCTGGAAAGCCTGGAAAGCCTGATTTTCCAAGTCTTTCTGAATGCAAAAGCCCCGCTCATCGAGCGGGGCTTTTTATTGCCGGGAGCCGGCGTTGCCCTCCTGTGGAGATCTGGCCAGGTGTCCAAGCCAGCCAGAAGACGGGGATCGTCACCCCCACCCCAAGGAAGCTTAGCCGCCGACGGCGATACGCTTCATGTCTTTCATGTAACCGCGCAGGGTCTGGCCAATCTGCTCGATCGGGTGGCTGCGGGTCGCCTCGTTGGCGGCAATCAGGGCAGCATTGTCAACGCCATTGCTGTCGGCACGGGCACTGCCCAGGTCCCCAGCTTGCAGCGTCGGCATGAAGTGTTCGCGCAGCAGGGGCACGGCTGCGTTGGCGAACAGGTAGTTGCCGTACTCGGCGGTGTCGGAGATGACTACGTTCATCTCGTACAGACGCTTGCGGGCGACGGTGTTGGCGATGAGCGGCAACTCGTGCAGGGATTCGTAGTAGGCGGACTCTTCATAGATACCGGAGGCCACCATAGTCTCGAACGCCAGCTCCACACCCGCCTTGACCATGGCCACCATGACCACGCCGTTGTCGAAGTACTCCTGCTCGGCGATCTTGCCCTCAAACACGGGGGCATTTTCGAAGGCGGACTTGCCGGTCTCTTCGCGCCAGCCGAACAGCTTGGCGTCGTCTTCGGCCCAGTCGGCCATCATGCCGCGGGAGAACTCGCCGGCGATGATATCATCCATGTGCTTCTCGAACAGCGGGCGCATCAGGGTGCGCAATTGCTCGGACAGCTCGAAGGCACGCAGCTTGGCCGGGTTGGACAGACGGTCCATCATCAGGCTGATGCCGCCCTGCTTCAGGGCCTCGGTGATGGTTTCCCAGCCAAACTGGATCAGCTTGCCGGCATAGGCAGGATCGGTACCCTCGGCAACCAGCTTGTCGTAGCAGAGCAGGGAACCGGCCTGCAGCATGCCGCACAGAATGGTCTGCTCGCCCATCAGGTCGGATTTCACTTCCGCGACGAAAGAGGATTCCAGTACGCCGGCACGGTCGCCGCCGGTGGCGGAGGCCCACGCCTTGGCGATGGCCATGCCTTCACCCTGAGGATCGTTCTCCGGGTGAACGGCGATCAGGGTCGGCACGCCGAAACCGCGCTTGTACTCTTCACGCACCTCGGTACCCGGGCACTTGGGCGCCACCATGACGACTGTGATGTCGGAGCGGATCTGCTGACCCTCTTCCACCACGTTGAAACCGTGGGAGTAACCCAGGGCCGCACCCTGCTTCATCAGCGGCATGACGGTCTTCACCACGTCGGAGTGCTGCTTGTCCGGGGTCAGGTTCAGCACCAGATCGGCGCTCGGGATCAGATCTTCGTAGGTGCCCACGACGAAGCCGTTGTCGGTGGCCTTCTGCCAGGAGGCGCGCTTCTCGGTGATGGCCGCACCGCGCAAGGCATAGGAGATATCCAGCCCGGAGTCACGCATGTTCAGGCCCTGGTTCAGGCCCTGGGCGCCACAGCCCACAATCACCACCTTCTTGCCCTTCAGCACGTCGCAGCCATCGGCGAATTCGGCGCGCTGCATGAAACGACACTTGCCCAGTTGAGCCAGCTGCTGACGCAGGTTCAAGGTGTTGAAATAGTTAGCCATGGTGATTGCTCCGTTCGATTGATTCCAAGCCGCTATGGGCGAGATTCCGTGCCGCTAAGGGCCTTGACCAAACCACTATAGCGCGGGACAGATATTGCCTGAACTGATATATTCGAAACAGTCTGTTGCAGAAATTGAAATGTGAAACTGCACTATCTCACGCCATGTTTCCCTGCCAGGGAGCCATTGCCTGAGCCGATATATTCGTCACCACAGGCCGATGCAGGAATTGAAAGATGGATCTTCGTAATCTAGAGCTGTTTCTCCACCTGGCGGACAGCCTCCATTTTGGCAAGAGTGCCGATGCCATGGCGGTCAGCCCCTCCACCTTAAGCCGTGCCATCCAGCGCCTGGAGCAGGAAACCGGTTGTATCTTGTTCGAGCGGGACAATCGCAGCGTGCGACTCACCCCGTCCGGGGAGAAGCTGCGCGAGTTCGGCGGCAATCTGGTGCAGGAGTGGCGCAGATTACGTCAGG
The DNA here is from genome assembly GCF_051376105.1 of Aeromonas molluscorum. NCBI lineage: Bacteria > Pseudomonadati > Pseudomonadota > Gammaproteobacteria > Aeromonadales > Aeromonadaceae > Aeromonas > Aeromonas molluscorum. Next base: position 192,730 of record NZ_JBPQCY010000003.1, read on the forward strand.
ATCTCAAACGCAGTGACGAACCGCTGCAGGGACGGCTGCGGGTATTCTGCTCGGTGACTGCCAGCTACTTCCTGCTGCCCGATGTGCTGGAACGCTTCCGCCGTCGTTATCCTCAACTCGAGATCAAGCTGGAAACAGGCGATCCGGCCCTGGCAGTCGACAAGATCCTCAGCGAAGAGGTCGACATCGCCATCGCCGCCCGCCCCGATGCCCTGCCCGCCAAGCTGGAGTTTGCCAGCCTGCAGCAAGTCCCCCTGGTGTTCATCGCCCCCCGTACTGCGCCCCAGTTGAGCCAGTGGTTTCATCACGGTGAGCCGGACTGGGAGCGACTGCCGCTCATTCTCTCTGAGCAGGGTCTGGCCCGTAAACGTTGCGATCAGTGGTTTCGCAACAAGGGCATTGCCCCCAATATTTACGCCGAGGTAGCAGGTAACGAGGGGATAGTCGCTATGGTGGCGCTCGGTTGCGGCGTCGGTCTGGTCCCAGCCGCCGTCATAGACCACAGCCCCATGGGCGACAAGATCCGCATCGTCGACCCCAAGCCTGCGCTCAAACCATTCGATGTCGGTATGGGTGTGCTCAAGAAGCGGCTGGATGAGCCCCTGGTCAAGGCGTTCTGGGATACGGCCAAGGGTCAGCACAACTACGGCTAGTCGCTACCGGGCCAGAATAGTGACAGATCTGACAGCTATCCCCGTCCCCCCCTTTGACTACACTAGGCTCCCCTAGCTCAAGGAGACCCAAGGAGTCATCATGAAGGATCATCTCGTCGAAATCAGGAGCCCGGTATTGTTTGAAGAGTACCTTCAGAGCATGGGCTTGCCCCGTGCCTGCCTGGAACAGGAGCAGGAGATTTATCGGCAGGATCGCCATCTGGCGGCTGTGCGCCTTATTCAGGGAGAGATGAGGTTCTATCTGAAGGCAGCTGAACTCGGCAAGCGTTGATGCCGCATCTGGTCACAGAACCCCCGCCTGATACAGGTTAGACTGAGGCTCTGTGCCCAGTAACGGATGCCCCTATGAAACCCAGCGGCCTGGATCGTCTCTTTACCCCACACTCCATCGCCGTAATAGGCGCCTCGAGCAACCCCCAGAAGGCGGGGCACGTGGTGATCCGCCACCTGCTGGCAGGCCAGTTCAGGGGACCCATTCTACCGGTCAGCACCGATAGCCAGGCCATTGCCGGTGTGCTGGCCTATCCGGATGTAGCCAGCCTGCCGCTGGCCCCAGATCTTGCCATCATCTGCACCCGCCGCGAACGGGTGCTACCCCTGGTCGAAGCCCTCGGCCAACGGGGGGCCGGCGCCGTCATCATACTGGCCGGCGATTTCAGCGACCAGGAGCGTGCCGAGTTGCAGCGCTTGCGTCACCAATACGGTATTCGTCTGCTCGGTCCCAACAGCATGGGCATGCTGCTGCCAGGCCAGGGTATCAACGCCAGCTTCTCCCCCATCGCAGCCAAGCCCGGCCAGGTCGCTTTTCTCTCCCAATCTGCGGCCGTGAGCACCACTATTCTCGATTGGGCCAAACAACATGAGGTCGGTTTCTCCGCCTTCATCTCTCTTGGCGATCACTGCGATATCGACTTCGGTCAGCTGCTCGATCAGCTATCCCGCGACGGCACAACCCGCGCCATCTTGCTCTATATGGACAAGTTGCACGATGCTCGCCACTTTCTCTCCGCGGCGCGAGCGGCTTCGCGCAACAAGCCGATCCTGGTGCTCAAGAGTGGTCGTCACGACCCGAGTCACGGCCTGGATAACGTCTATGATGCAGCCATCCGTCGCGCTGGCATGCTGCGGGTACGGGATACCCACGAGCTGTTCGCCGCAGTGGAGACACTCAACCACTCGTTGCACCTCAAGGGAGAGCGGCTTGCCATCATCTCCAATGGCCGCGGTCTGGCCAATATGGCAGCCGATGTACTGCAAGAACGGGGTGGAAAGCTGGCAGGCTTCCCTCTAGACATAGGCAGCGATGCGGATATCCAGGCCTATCAGGATGCCCTCGACAACGTGCTGCAGGGGGATGAGGCCGATGCCATCTTGCTGATCCATGCCCCTTCCCTGACGGCTCGAGGCGTGGAGCTGGCCCGCAACCTCATCGATTACCTCAAGCAACATCCCAGAGCCAGGCGCTTCAATCTGCTGACCAACTGGGCTGGGGAATTTTCCGCTCAGGAGGGAAGACGACTGTTCAACGAGGCGGGTATCCCCACCTATCGTACTCCTGAGAGTGCGATCAATGCTTTCATGCACATGGTGGAATATCGTCGTAACCAGAAGCAATTGATGGAAACACCCGCCTCCCTGCAAGGAGACAAGGTGGATCTGGCGCTCTGCAAGAAGCTGATCCAGCAAGCGCTGACCCGCAGCCAGTTCAAGTTGGATACACACCTGGTGCAGCCTCTGCTGCAAGCGAGCGGGCTGGCAACCCTGCCCACCTGGATAGTCACCGATGCCATAGAGGCCACCCTGACCGCCGAGCAGATTGGCTACCCGGTAGCGGTCAAGTTGAGATCCCAAGACATAGCCCACAAATCATCGGTACACGGAGTCATGCTCAACCTGCGCACCTCAAGCGAGGTGGCCCAGGCCGCCGATGCCATCCTGGACCGAGTACGTCAGCATGATCCGGGCGCAAGGATCGAGGGGTTGCTGGTACAACGCATGGCCAGGCGGAGCGGGGGGCTGGAGTTGAGGATCCGCATTCAGCAGGATCCGGTATTTGGCCCCGTGATACTGCTGGGAGAGTCCGGGGCCGAGCCCCGGGAGATGGTGGCCGCCTTGCCCCCTCTCAATCAGGCTCTGGCCCGCTATCAAATCATCGAAGCCCTCAAGAGCCGCAAGATCAGGGAACAAGCGAGCCCGGAGCGACTCGACATCATGGCCCTGGCCCAGGTGTTGTGCCAACTCTCCGAACTGCTGCTCGCCTTCCCGGAAATTGTGGAGCTGGATCTGCATCCGCTGCAGGCCTGCGGCGACGAGATGGTGGTGCTCGATGCCAGCCTGACCCTCAATGACAAGCCGAGCGCAACGGGTAGCACACTCGCCATACGCCCCTACCCCACGGAGCTTGAAGAAGGAGCCTGGCTAAAAGATCGCAGTCATGTACTGCTGCGCCCGATCCGCCCCGAAGATGAACCAGCCCATAAACAGTTCGTGCTGCGAGTCTCCGATGAGGACAGATACAAACGCTTCTTCGCTGACGTGGGAGAGCTCGGTCACGAAGAGCTGGCCCGCATGACTCAGATTGATTACGACCGGGAGATGGCCTTCGTTGCGGTGGGCCAAGAGGGTGTTTTCGATCAGCAGATCCTGGGAGTAGTTCGCGCCATCTCCACCCCGGACAAGCGAGATGCCGAGTTTGCCATCCTGGTACGATCCGACCTGAAAGGATTGGGGCTGGGTACCCTATTGATGGAGAAGATCATCCGTTATGCCAAGGAGGCGCAAATAGGCCAGCTGTCGGGTATGACGATGCCAATCAACCTGGGCATGATCAAGCTAGCCAAACGGCTCGGTTTTCACATCGACATGCAGCTGGAAGAGGGGGTGGTGGAGATGCTGCTGCCGTGCGGCGAGTCAGAGGGAGCAGTTTAGATACTATCGGTTCGCTGGCGATGGGATTCTGGCTCAAGCAGAAAGGTGCGGCAAGCGCCTGCCACTTCGCGCAAACCGCTACGCCGCGGCACTATCGTGCCAAATCGCAGGTATGAAAAAAGCCCGCTCGTGAGAGCGGGCTTTTAGGGTCTTGCTACCAATAAGAGGCATCCGCATCTTTTGGCCAATCACATCGCTGTGACTGTAATTAGGAGCCTGGCAGTGTCCTACTCTCGCATGGCGAATGCCACACTACCATCGGCGCTACCGCGTTTCACTTCTGAGTTCGGCATGGGATCAGGTGGGTCCACGGCGCTATGGCCGCCAGGCAAAAACTTCAATCTCGGAAAGCTGACGTGAATAACGACTTCGCTAGTTGCTTGTCACTATCACTGAATTTGTAAGTAGTTCATGCACTTGCTACAAGCACCAGAAACACTTCTTGGGTGTTGTATGGTTAAGCCTCACGGGTAATTAGTATGGGTTAGCTCAACACGTCGCCGCGCTTACACACCCCACCTATCAACGTTGTGGTCTCCAACGGCCCTTTAGGACCCTCAAGGGGTCAGGGATGACTCATCTCAGGGCTCGCTTCCCGCTTAGATGCTTTCAGCGGTTATCGATTCCGAACTTAGCTACCGGGCAGTGCCACTGGCGTGACAACCCGAACACCAGAGGTTCGTTCACTCCGGTCCTCTCGTACTAGGAGCAACTCCCTTCAATCATCCAACGCCCACGGCAGATAGGGACCGAACTGTCTCACGACGTTCTGAACCCAGCTCGCGTACCACTTTAAATGGCGAACAGCCATACCCTTGGGACCGACTTCAGCCCCAGGATGTGATGAGCCGACATCGAGGTGCCAAACACCGCCGTCGATATGAACTCTTGGGCGGTATCAGCCTGTTATCCCCGGAGTACCTTTTATCCGTTGAGCGATGGCCCTTCCATTCAGAACCACCGGATCACTATGACCTACTTTCGTACCTGCTCGACCTGTCCGTCTCGCAGTTAAGCTGGCTTATGCCATTGCACTAACCTCCTGATGTCCGACCAGGATTAGCCAACCTTCGTGCTCCTCCGTTACTCTTTGGGAGGAGACCGCCCCAGTCAAACTACCCACCAGGCACTGTCCGCGAGCCCGATTCAGGGCCCTGCGTTAGAACATC
>NZ_JBPQCY010000003.1:202500-247500 GCF_051376105.1 Aeromonas molluscorum
AAGCTGAGCAGGCTAGGGTGGAAATGGCCATAACGGATCGACGCTCCGATCAACACCTTCTTGAACTTGCTAAGGTTGCACATGGGCAAGCTGTGCAGATCATGCATGACAACCTCACATCCCGGCATTTCCTCCAGCATGACATCAATGATTTTTCGGGTTTGGCCATCCCTAGAGGAATAAAGCACCAAAATCTTATCCATACCTACCTCAACTACGCCAGAATGCAGGGGTTAACAGTACCAGAAGTGTAAAAATTTCCAATCGACCAAACAACATGGCGATGATCATGATCCATTTTGCTGCATCCGTGGTATTGGCAAAGTGAGGAGCCACCTCGCCCAGTCCTGGTCCCAAGTTATTGAGTGAGGCCACCACGGCGGAGAACGCCGTCAGCTCATCCATGCCCGTTGCGATCAAGCCCAGCATGCAGAGGATGAAAATGGCGGCATAAGCGGCAAAGAATCCCCAGACAGCCTCTATCACCCGCTCGGACAGCGCCTTATTACCCAGTTTTATCCGGTAGACGGCCCGGGGATGGACGAGGCGCTTCAGTTCTCTCATTCCTTGCAGATGCAGCAACATCAATCGTACTACCTTGATGCCGCCACCAGTACTGCCGGCACAACCGCCCACAAAGGAAGCGAGCATCAGCAAGATCGGCAGAAACAGCGGCCATTCGGAGAAACCTGTGGTGCTGTATCCGGCCGTGGTCGCAATGGAAACGGACTGGAATAGCGCATGGTCCAGCGTCTCTCCCCAGCTGTCATAACTGACATGGCGCATCAGTACCAGGAAGCAGATCAGGGTCAGCCCCAGTTGCAGGGCAATGAACACCTTCACCTCGGGGTCCTTCAGATAGACATAGAGGCGCATGGGTCTGTGAGCGAAAGCCGCAAAGTGCAGGGTGAAGTTCACTCCGGCAACCATGAGGAACAGTACCGTGATGAGGTTGATGGCACTGCTATTGAAGTAGCCAATGCTGGCATCGTGGGTCGAGAAACCACCGATGGCCACGGTGGAGAAGGAGTGGCAGATAGCATCGAACATGGTCATGCCTGCCATCCAGTAGGACAGGGCGCAACTGAGGGTGATAAAGAGGTAGATATACCAGAGCGCCTTGGCGGTCTCAGCGATGCGCGGCGTCACCTTGTTATCTTTGACGGGTCCCGGGATCTCGGCACGATAGAGCTGCATACCGCCTATACCAAGGATGGGCAGTATGGCGACCGCCAGTACTATGATGCCCATACCGCCAAGCCACTGCAGCAGTTGGCGATAGAACAGGAAAGCCTTGGGCAGCTCATCGAGCCCGGTGAGCACAGTCGCTCCCGTGGTGGTGAGCCCGGAGAAAGATTCAAAGAAGGACTCTGACACGCTCATGTCCGGCACTTCGCCCAACATGAAGGGCAGCGCACCAACACTGCCGAGCACAGTCCAGAACAGCACGACGATGAGGAACCCCTCTTTCGACCTCAGCTCTTTCTTATGATGCCGATTGGGAAACCAGAGCAGCAGACCAAGCAGCAGGGCAATAAAGAATGCACTGACAAATTCGGAACCGCCGCCATCCCGATAACCGAAGGCGACCAGGGCCGGCAGCAGCATGGTGGAGCTGAACAACGCCACCAGCAGGCCAACGATGCGGATAATACTCAGAATGTGCATGCAGGCCCCGTCTCGGCAATAAAACAGCGATGGATTCTAGCCATCTATGGACTGCAGAGATACCCGTCCGTGCGTTCTATCGGTCAGCATCTGGTTTACCTGCTGCCAATCAGTGCAGGCCCAGTCGACTTCAAGCCGCACCCGCTGACCATAATCCGACTGGCATACTTGCCCATGGTGGCTCAGCAACAGGGCATCAATCACCCCCATGTCGCTATAGTCGCACTCGATGAGTGAGGCGCGCAGGGCCACCTTGTGCCGGGTGGTGAGCGCCTTGAGTGCAGTGCCCACACCGCCGCCATAGGCTTTGACCAGACCTCCGGTACCGAGCAGGACGCCACCATAGTAGCGCACCCCCACGGCGGCTATCTCGCCAACTCCGGATCCCATCAGCTGGGCCAGCATGGGTTTGCCGGCGGTGCCAGAGGGCTCGCCATCGTCGCTAAAGCCATAGACCTGGCTATCCTTGGGCGCCCCGGCCACGAAGGCCCAGCAGTGGTGGCGCGCCGCCGGATGGGCCCGACGCACCTCCTCTATCCAGATTTTCGCTGCGGCGACCGTTGGCGCATGGGCAAGCAAGGTAATGAAACGACTCTTCTTTATCTCCTCGCTCACCTCGACCCCGGTCATGGGTACAGGATAACCAGACTCCATCAGAGTCCGGCCTGTCTGGTGAGATTCTCCACCCCATGGCTGTGCAGCACTATGTTGTCCTCGATACGGATGCCGCCAAACGGCCGCAATGCCTCTACCTTGTGCCAATTGACCCGCTTGCCCTGCTCACTGCTCTGCAGAGGTTCGAGCAGGCTGTCAATGAAGTAGAGACCGGGTTCTATAGTGAATACCTGACCTGGCTCCATCATCCTGGTGCAACGCAAGTATGGGAACTGTTCGGGGGCAGAAAGATGGGTGCCACGTTCATCCTGCATGAAGCCACCCGCATCATGGACCTGCAAGCCGAGGAAATGGCCAAGACCATGGGGAAAGAAAGCATTGGTAACACCGGTGCCTATCATCTCATCCACCGACATATCGACCAGCTCGACCGATTGCAGCAACCGCGCCAGCCTGTGATGCATCAACTGATGCAGCTCGGTATAGCGGCGTCCCGGTTTGACTTCGTCGATGATGGCCTGCTGTTGCTCGTCCATGGCGGCGATCAGGTCGGCAAACTCACCGCGACGCCAGGCCCAGGTGCGGGTGATGTCCGAGGCGTAACCGTGGAAATCCACTCCGGCGTCGATCAGGAAGGAGTGGCGATCGACATCGGCCACCCGCTGATGGGAGAGCTGGGTATAGTGCAAGATGGCGGCATTGCGGTTGATGGCAACTATGTTGCCGTAAGGCGCCTCATTGGCTCCCTGTCCGACGGCTTTCATATATGTCAGATTGATCTCGAACTCGCTCGCCCCCGCCATAAAGGACTCCTTGGCGGCAATGTGACCACGCACTCCGAGTCGATTCGCCTCGCGCAGGCACTCCAGTTCGTAATCTGTCTTGTAAGCCCTGTGATAGTGCAGATAGTTGAGCACGGCCTCTGGATTGGGTTGCGTCAACCCCAGCAGCTCCGCTACCTCGAGATGCCCCCCCAGATAAGCCCATGTCTGCTTGTCGGCGGGCAGGTGGTCGGCCACCTGTTCCGGCCGGGTCAGAAAACGAATATCGAAGAAGTCGACCCAGAAGGCACTGGGCAGATCCGCCACCTTGTGCCAGAAATCCACCGGCCGATAGAACAGCAAGATGGGCTTGCTTACCCCATCCACCAGCAGCCAGCAGTGGGGGTTGTCCAGCACAGGCAGCCAGGCCTTGAAGTGGGGATTCACCTTGAAGGGGTAATCCTGATCATCGAGGAAGATGCGATGGGTCTGGCCGGCATGTATGGCCAGGCCGCTGAGCCCCTGCTGCTGCAATATGTCGCGGGTACGGCGCTGCAAGGTCTCGATGTGCTGGGCGAAAAGTTGGCTGTAACTGCTCATGGCATCCTGCTCCGACATGGTTGTTAACCCAGCATAACATCAAGCTAGAGGTGCCTCGACCCGTCAACCCCCAGGTTCGTGAGGTAAAGCATGAGTGACAGGGCATTTGTTATTAAAAGCAAACCCGGCATTAACAAATAAAAAACAATTCAATACACTGCCGATAGACACATGCAGTCAGGGACTACTCAATGCACAACCGCCGCCTGTGGCAACCGGACCAGGCCAGGATCAGCCAATCCAACCTTCATCAGTTCATGGGCGAGGTCAATCGCTTCCATGGCTTGCAGTTGCAAACCTATGCCGAGCTCTATCAATGGTCGGTGGAGAAAACCACCCGCTTCTGGCCCCTGGTGTGGCAGCACTGCGGCGTCAAGGGGGAGCTTGGCAACATAGTGGCGGAAAATCGCCAGACCATGCAGCACGCACGCTGGTTTCCGGACAGCCGACTCAACTTCGCCGAGAACCTGCTGCGTCGCCAGGACGAGAGTCCGGCCATCATCGCCAGCCTGGAAGGCAGTCAGCGCCGCACGCTTAGCTGGCGTGAACTGGGGCAGCAGGTCGCCAGTCTGGCTCAGTGGCTGCGTGGTCAGGGCATTGGCAAGGGCGACGTGGTTGCCGGCTACCTGCCCAATATTCCGGAAGCGCTGGTTGCCATGCTGGCCGCCACCAGTCTGGGGGCTATCTGGACCTCCACCAGCCCGGACTTCGGTGAAGCCAGTGTGGTGGAACGCTTCGGCCAGACTCGGCCCAAGGTGCTGTTTGCAGTCGATGGCTATCGCTATAACGGCAAGGCGGTCGATATCCAGGACAAGGTCGCCAAGGTGGCCTGTCAGCTCGACCATCTGGAACATCTCATCCTGATCCCGCTGCTCGGTCTGACGCCGAATCATGCCGGGGCCGACAACCTCCCCCGTCAAGACTGGCATCAGCTACTCGCCAGCCAAGAGGGAGCCAGCCTGCGCTTTGAGCCCATGGCATTCAACGATCCTCTTTATATCCTCTATTCATCCGGCACCACCGGCAAACCCAAGTGCATAGTGCACGGCATAGGTGGCACCCTGCTCCAGCATCTCAAGGAGCACCAGCTGCACTGCGACATCAAACCGGGGGAACGGGTGTTCTACTTCACCACCTGCGGCTGGATGATGTGGAACTGGCTGGCAAGTGCGCTGGCTTCCGGGGCCACCCTGGTGCTCTATGATGGCTCGCCCTTCTACCCTGATGGCAATGTGCTGTGGGATCTGGCCCGGGATGAGGAGGTCTCACTCTTTGGTACCTCGGCTAAATATCTGGATGCCTTGCACAAGCAGGGCTATGCCCCGATCAATACCCACAAGTTGCCCCACCTGCGGCTGATTTGCAGCACGGGCTCAGTGCTCTCCCCTGAGGGATTCGACTACGTCTACCAACAGATAAAACAGGATGTGCAACTCAGCTCCATCTCCGGCGGCACCGATATCTGCTCCTGCTTCGTCATCGGCAACCCCATCAGCCCCGTCTATCGTGGTGAGAGTCAGGGCCGCGGCCTGGGACTGGCGGTACAGGTATTCAACGACGCGGGCCAGCCGGTGCAGGGGGAGAAGGGCGAGCTGGTCTGCACCAAGCCCTTCCCGGCCCAACCTGTCGGTTTCTGGGGCGATGAGCATGGCGACAAGTACCACGCCGCCTATTTCGATCGCTTCGACAACATCTGGTGCCATGGCGACTGGATTGAACTGACCGACACTGGTGGCATTCTCTTTTATGGCCGCTCCGATGCCACCCTCAACCCCGGTGGCGTGCGTATCGGCACCAGCGAGATCTACCGTTATGTAGAACAGCTCGATGAAATAGAGGAGAGCATCGTCATCGGCCAGCAGTGGCAGCAGGACGAACGGGTAGTGCTCTTCGTCAAACTAAAGGCAGGAGTGAAACTGGACGAATCGCTGTGCGAACGTATTCGCCAGCAGGTGCGACAGCACTGCACCGCCCGCCATGTCCCCGCCCGCATCCTGCAGGTCGATGCCATTCCCCGTACCAAGTCCGGTAAGATAGTCGAACTGGCTGTGCGAGAAGTGGTGCACAACAGACCCGTCAACAACACCCATGCCCTGGCCGATCCCGATGTCTTGAATCAGTATCGCAACCGGTCTGAGCTAGCCTGCTAGTGGCCTCGGCATTCATTGTTCAGCCAGAAGCACAAGGGGCTGAGTCCATACCGAAATTGGCCGATTAGCCAGGTCTTCCTGCCCGGTTTCTCCCTAGCGGCGCCTTCATGGCGCCGCTTTTTTTGCCTAACTTAGAGCCGGATCACGGCCAAGAGCTTTTACTCAAAGACTGTTAAACAAATGTTTTAAATAGGTGTTGAAATTGTCACTCTTTGGATCAATAGTGAGCCTCGCCCCCTGCTGGGGAGAAAGGAGCCAAGCCCCCCACCGCGTGGGAACAAGGAGACACTCTCATGATCTACCAAGGCGAAACCCTGTCGGTCAGCTACCTCGAACACGGCATTGCCGAACTGAGGTTCGATGCCCCGGGTTCAGTCAACAAGCTGGATCGCGCCACCCTGCTCTCACTGAGCGAAGCGATAGCCGCATTAAAGCAACAAGCCGATTTGAAGGGTCTGATCCTCACCTCTGGCAAAGACGCCTTCATCGTCGGCGCCGACATCACCGAATTTCTGGAACTGTTTGATCTGCCGCAAGAAGACTTGCTCGGCTGGCTGAAAAAGGCCAACGACATCTTCAGCGCCATCGAAGATCTGCCGGTGCCGACCCTCTCCGCCATCAAGGGCCATGCCCTGGGCGGCGGCTGCGAGACCATACTCGCCACCGATTTTCGTCTGGCCGACACCAGCGCCAAGATTGGCCTGCCCGAGACCAAACTCGGCATCATGCCGGGCTTTGGCGGCACAGTTCGTCTGCCGCGCCTCATCGGCGCCGACAACGCGCTTGAGTGGATTACCACAGGCAAGGATTACCGTGCCGATGACGCCCTGAAAGTAGGTGCCGTCGATGCCGTGGTCGCGCCAGAGGCATTGCACAGCGCCGCCGTGCAGATGATGAAAGATGCCATCGCTGGCAAGCTGGACTGGCAGAGTCGTCGCGCCGCCAAGAAGGCCCCGCTGCGTCTTTCCAAGCTGGAAGCAATGATGAGCTTCAGCACCGCCGCCGGCATGGTTGCCGCCGTGGCGGGCAAGCACTATCCAGCCCCCATGACCGCAGTCAAAGCCGTCGAGGCCGCCGCCGGCATGAGCCGCGACGAGGCCCTCGTCGTCGAGGCCCGAGGTTTCATCAAGCTGGCCAAGACCGACGTCGCCAAGGCGCTGGTCGGCATCTTCCTCAATGATCAGCACATCAAGGCACTGGCCAAGAAGGCCGCCAAGCAGGCAAATAAGGCCACCAGCCATGCCGCCGTGCTGGGTGCCGGCATCATGGGGGGCGGCATCGCCTACCAGTCCGCCAGCAAGGGCATTCCGGCGGTGATGAAGGATATCAACGAGAAGGCGCTGGCGCTGGGCATGAATGAGGCCACCAAGCTGCTCAACGGCCAGCTAGAAAAGGGCCGCATCGACGGCATCAAGATGGGCCAGGTGCTCTCCGCCATCACCCCGACCCTCAGCTATGACAACGTCAAGCATGTGGACGTGGTGGTCGAGGCCGTGGTCGAGAACCCGAAAGTGAAGGCGGCCGTGCTGAGTGAAGTGGAAGGCGTGATCGGCGACGACGCCGTGCTCGCCAGCAACACCTCCACCATCCCCATCTCCCTGCTGGCCAAGAGCCTGAAGCGCCCCGAGAATTTCTGCGGCATGCACTTCTTCAACCCGGTGCACCGCATGCCACTGGTGGAGATCATCCGCGGCGAGCAGACCTCGGACGACACCATCAACCGCGTGGTGGCCTACGCCGCCGCCATGGGCAAGTCCCCTGTGGTGGTCAACGACTGCCCGGGCTTCTTCGTCAACCGGGTGCTCTTCCCCTACTTCTTCGGCTTCAACAAGCTGGTTGCCGATGGCGCCGACTTCGCCGCCGTCGACAAGGTGATGGAGAAGGAGTTCGGCTGGCCCATGGGCCCCGCCTACCTGCTGGACGTGGTCGGCATCGACACCGGCCACCATGCCGGTGATGTCATGGCCCAGGGTTTCCCGACTCGCATGAGCAAGGAGGGTCGTACCGCCATCGACGTGATGTACGACGCCAGCCGCTTCGGTCAGAAGAACGGCAAAGGTTTCTACGCCTACGAACAGGACAAGAAGGGCAAGCCGAAGAAGGTGGCCGACGCCGCCAGCTACGAGCTGCTGGCCCCCATCGCCAAGGCGAAACAGGAGTTCGACAAGGACGCCATCATCGCCCGCATGATGATCCCCATGATCAACGAAGTGGTGCTCTGTCTGGAAGAGGGCATAGTCGCCACGCCGGCCGAAGCCGACATCGCGCTGGTCTACGGTCTGGGCTTCCCTCCCTTCCGCGGCGGCGTGTTCCGCTATCTGGACACCATAGGTCTGGACGCTTACGTGGCCCAAGCCGACCAGTATGCCGACTTGGGCCCGCTCTACCGCGTCAGCGACAAGCTGCGTGACATGGCCGCCCAGGGCAAAACCTTCTACTGATTGCGCAAAGGAGATCCATTCATGAAAGACGTAGTCATTGTCGACTGTATCCGGACCCCCATGGGCCGATCCAAAGGCGGGGCCTTTCGCAACGTGCGGGCAGAAGATCTCTCCGCGCACCTGATGAGCTCCATCCTGCTGCGCAACCCCAACCTCGACCCGAACGAGATTGAGGATATCTACTGGGGCTGCGTGCAGCAGACCCTGGAGCAGGGCTTCAACATCGCCCGCAACGCCGCCCTGCTGGCGGGGATCCCCAAGCAGGTAGGCGCTGTCACCGTCAACCGCCTGTGTGGCTCCTCTATGCAGGCGCTGCATGATGCTTCCCGTGCCATCCAGGTGGGTGATGGGGACATCTTCATCATCGGCGGCGTCGAGCACATGGGCCATGTGCCCATGAGCCACGGGGTCGACTTCCACCCCGGCATGGCCAAGACCGTGGCCAAGGCCTCCGGCATGATGGGGCTGACCGCCGAGATGCTCGGCAAGCTGCACGGCATCAGCCGAGCGCAGCAGGACGAGTTTGCCGCCCGCTCCCATCGCCGCGCCTATGCCGCGACCGTGGAAGGACGCTTCGCCAGGGAGATAGTCGGGCTGGAAGGCCATGACGCCAGCGGTGCCCGCTTCTTCTACGACTACGACGAAGTGATCCGCCCGGAAACCACAGTCGATGTCTTGAGCCAGCTTCGCCCGGTATTCGACCCGGTCAACGGTACCGTCACCGCGGGCACCTCTTCGGCCCTGTCCGACGGTGCTTCCGCCATGCTGCTGATGAGTGCGGATCGCGCCAAGGCGCTGGGCCTGACCCCCCGCGCCCGGGTACGCGCCATGGCAATCGCTGGTTGCGACGCCGCCATCATGGGTTATGGCCCTGTGCCTGCCACTCAGAAGGCGCTCAAGCGCGCCGGTCTGACCATGGCAGACATCGACCTGGTCGAGCTGAACGAGGCCTTTGCCGCCCAGTCCCTGCCCTGTGCCAAGGATCTGGGGTTGCTGGAGGTGATGGACGAGAAGGTCAACCTGAACGGCGGCGCCATCGCCCTGGGTCACCCGTTGGGCTGCTCCGGCGCTCGCATCTCTACCACCCTCATCAATCTGATGGAGGAGAAGGATGCCACCCTGGGTCTGGCCACCATGTGTATCGGTCTGGGTCAGGGCATCGCCACCGTATTCGAGCGAGTGTGATTTAAACGCCCGGGATTTTTCGGGTTCCATGAGTAAGTAGCGTCCGGCGGCGCCATCACACGGGATGGCACCCAGCAGTCGGAACCATGCGCTTGGCCGTCCCGTTTGGGTCGGCCTTTTTTCGTTTATTGCGACAAAACGGTGGCGATAATGCCCCTAACCTCACATTAGATAGGGGGTTTGCTTGCTTTTTGCTCCCCCGACAGGTTCAATCTGCACAAAAAAATGGGTGGATGCACATACATATGTCAACGAGCAAACAACTGCTGATCGTCGATGACGACCAAGAGATCCGCGAACTGCTCAACGAATACCTGACCCGGGCCGGCTTTCAGGTATTGATGGCGGCGGAGGGCAACGAGATGCGCCAGCAGCTCAGTCGTCACAACCCTGATCTCATCATACTGGACATCATGATGCCCGGTGATGACGGCTTTACCCTCTGCCAGCAGATCCGCCGCGACTCCCAGGTGCCCATCATCATGCTGACCGCAGCCTCCGACGAGGCGGATCGGGTGATCGGCCTCGAACTCGGTGCCGACGACTACATCGCCAAGCCGTTCAGCCCCCGCGAGCTGCAAGCCCGCATCAAGGCACTGCTGCGCCGCGCCGAATTCCGCCAGCCGGAAAAAGAGAAAGAACCGAGCCGCCGTTTGCAGTTCGCCGAGTGGACCCTGGATACCCTGAGCCACCAGCTGACCCATGGGGATGGCAGCCTGCTGGACCTTTCCGGCAGCGATTTCGTGTTGCTCAACATGTTTTTGCAGCAGCCGGGCCAAGTGCTCGACAGAGATACCATCTCCGATGCCACCCGTGGCCGCGAGAGTCTGCCCATGGAGCGCGGTATCGACGTGCAGATCAGCCGTCTGCGCCAGAAGCTGGGTGACAACGGCAAGAGCCCGCGCATCATCAAGACCATACGCGGCAGCGGTTACATGCTGATCGCCGAAGTACACGAGCTGCCATGAGGGGAGCCGTGGCCCCTGCGCCGCGATCAGCCGGGACGGCAGATCGCCCGTCTCTTGGAATGACGTCATGATGGGCCAACTCTGGCGGGTGCTGGTGCCCCGCTCCCTGCTGTCGCGCATGCTGCTGCTGTTGCTGCTCGCCATACTGCTCTCCCAGACCATACTCACCGGGATCTGGATGCAACAGATCCAGAAGCGGGAGCTGGAAGGCATGCTCAGCACCACCCGCAACCTGGCGCTGTCGGCCGCCTCCACGGTCAACTTCTTCAAGTCCCTGCCCCTGCAATATCGCCATATCGCCCTGGATCAGCTGCGCAACATGGGGGGCAGCCGCTTCTTCGTCTCATTGAACGAAGAGGAGATAAAGATCAGCGCCATCCCGGACAGCGAGCGCAAGACGCTGGTATTGAACGAGGTGCAGGGGGTGCTCAATCGCAAGCTCTCCGATGCCATGGTGATCAAGGTGGATTTCTCCCGTCCCGACGATCTCCATGTGTTCAACAACGATACCCTGCTGGCAGACCTGCCCTCCTCCTGGGCCCGCTACACCCTCTCCCTGGAACCCATCAACCCCCCGGTGCTGGTAACCCAGATAGAGATAGAACCGGGAGAGTGGCTCTATCTGGCCGCTCTGTTGCCCGCCCCCTACATGACCCTCGACGATACGGTGATGCCGAGCAACCAGGTGCGCTTCATCGCCCTGATGACGGTCTTCCTCTGCTTCTTCACCTTCTTGCTGGTACGCTGGCAGACTCGGCCCCTGCGCCGTCTCGCCAAGGCGGCGGTCAACCTCGGCAAGGACATCGATCAGCCCCAGCTCAAGGAGGAAGGTGCCTCCGAGATAGTGGCGGCCACCCGCGCCTTCAACATCATGCAACACCGTATCCGCCGCTACATCGATGACAGAGAGCGGTTGTTCAGCTCCATCTCCCACGATCTCAAGACCCCCATCACCCGGCTGCGGCTGCGGGTCGAACTGCTCGATGACGAAACCCAGATCGCCAAGTTCAGCAAGGACCTGGACGAACTGGAGTTGATGGTGAAGGGGGCGCTGCAGACGGTGAAAGAGACGGACATTCACGAAAACATCGAACTCATCGACGTCAACGCCATGCTGGAGCAGATGGCCGAGGCCATGAATCTGCATGATGAACGGCTCATCATAGAGGGTCAGTGCAAATGGCCCTATCGGGGCAAATCCCTCGCTCTCAAGCGTTGCATCGGCAACCTGGTGGACAACGGCATCAGATACGGCCAACAGGTACGCATCATCGTCATGGATGACGAGGAGATGCTGATCCTCTTCATCCTGGACCAGGGTCCGGGCCTGCCGGACGATCAGTTCGAGCGCATCTTCGAACCCTATGTCCGGCTCAGTCAGGATCAGGCTGGAACGGGCTTGGGGCTGGGTATCGCCCGTAACATAGCCCACGCCCACGGCGGCGATCTGGTGCTGGAAAATCGTCCCCAGGGCGGCCTGCAGGCCACCCTCTCCCTACCAAGGCAATGATCCCATGAAGTGGTTCTCTCTCTCTCTGTTCACCCTGGTGTCCCTGCCAGCACTCGCTTCTCAGGTCGAGGTATTGCACTGGTGGACCTCAGGTGGCGAGGCCAAGGCGGTGACTGAACTCAAATCCGAGTGGGCGGCCCTTGGCAATCAATGGAATGACTTCGCCGTCCAGGGTGGCGGCGGCAAGAGCGCCATGACGGTATTAAAGAGCAGAGCCCTGGCCGCCAACCCGCCGGAGGCGGCGCACCTCAAGGGTTATGAGCTCAAGGAGTGGGCCGGGCTCGGTTTCCTGCGCGATCTCAGCCCCATGGCCGAGCACCTCGGTTGGTATCCCCAACTCCCCCCCATGGTGCGCGAGACCCTGAGTCAGAACGGCGCCTTGATGGCGGTGCCAACCGGCATCCACCGCGTCAACTGGCTGTGGATCAACCGCAAGGTGTTCGAGCGCCTCGAGCTGGCGCCACCGACCGACTGGAACCAGTTCGTGGGGGTGGCCGAGCAACTCAAGGCGCAAGGCATCACGCCGCTGGCCATTGGCAACGAAGGTTGGCAACTGACAGTGCTGTTCGAGGCGGTGGCGCTGGGCGAAGGTGGGGTGGATTTCTATCGCAAGGCCTTCCTCAAACAGGATGAGGCGACCCTGACCGGCCCTGACATGGTGCGGGTACTGTCGCGCTTCCACCAGTTGCGCGCCTATGTGCCACACCGTTTTACCGGCCTGAAATGGCACCAGGCCACCAGCCAGCTGGAGACCGGCGAGGCCGCCATGCAGATCATGGGGGACTGGGTAAAGGGGGAGCTGAGCGCAGGCAACTACCGACCAGGGGAAGATATCGAATGTCTGCCGAGCCCCGGTAGTCAGGGACTGTTCAGTTACAACATAGATTCCATCGCCATGTTCAAGCAGCGGGATCCGGCCCAGACCCAGGCTCAGGGCGAGCTGGCCCGGCTGCTGATGACCCCGCACTTCCAGCAAGCCTTCAACCGGATCAAGGGCTCGATTCCGGCGCTGATCAATCCGGACATGAAGAGCTTCGATCGCTGCGCCATCAAGGCATATCGGGATTTCAAGATTGCGGAGCAGAAAGGAACCCTGCTGCCCAGCATGGCGGAGGGGATGGCCACTCCGACCAATACCCGCCAGGCCATCATGGATGTGCTGAGCAACTACTTCAACGATGGCCGGGCCAATGCCGAGCAGACTGCCCAGCACCTGGCCCGGGCGATCCGCTCGACGCGCTGAGGTGCCCGCAGACATAAACAAGGCGAGCCATGCTCGCCTTGGTCGATATACCCAGCAGGAGCTGAGTCAGAGGTCCTCTTCGTCATCCTCGTAGTAGTCGCTCAGCTCAATCCAGAGCCCCAGTCCGATCATCACCATGGCGCCAAACCAGGTGCCGGTATTTCCTATCGGGCTGCCCAGCACTATCATGGAAAACGCTAGGAACCCCATGGCCGCATAGGCCTGCAATCTGCCTTGTGACTGGATCATATTCATACCTCCTTGTTGAATATGGTGCATTTTTTATATTACTCGTCAGGCCACGGCAGCATAGAGTCAGGATGAACTTTGGTATCATCCACTGACATTAGTGCTGCAAGTTTGATTATTTTTTAGCCTTGGGTATCATTGGCAGCGAATTAGGTTGAAGGTTGATTATAGATGAGTGATTTATTCTGCGACGCAAACCATGAACTGGATGCAATCGGGCTTCGCTGCCCGGAACCCGTGATGATGGTGCGCAAGCGCGTCCGCACAATGGCTCAGGGTGAGACCCTGCTGGTCAGCGCCGACGACCCCTCCACCACCCGTGACATTCCCAGCTTCTGCCGCTTCATGGATCACACCCTGATCGCCAGCGAGACAGAACAGCTGCCCTATCGCTATCTGATCCGCAAAGGTTCATAAGCCCGCTTGCCTCTAGGAGCACCCTATGACGATTACCCGAATCGGCACCACGGCCCGTTGGTCTGATGTTGTCATCCACAACGGTACCCTCTACGTGGTGGAAGTCCCCGCCAGCGTCGAGGCCGACATCCACACCCAGACCCGCGAAGTGCTGGCCAGCCTCAAGCAGCTACTGGAGGCCAACGGCTCCGGGGTCGACAAGATCCTGATGGCCAACATCTACCTCAAGGACATTGGCGACATTGCCGCCTTCAACGAGCAGTGGGATGCCTGGATCCCGGCTGGCACGGCGCCGGTACGCGCCTGCGTCCAGGTCGAACTCGCCAACCCCGGCTACAGAGTCGAATTGCAGCTGACTGCCGCCGCCTGACCCGAGACGGAGTGCCTGCCACGCTACGCAAAAAAAACAAGGCCCCGCCAGATTGGCGGGGCCTTGTTTTTTTACTCTGCTCAGCCGAATGAAACCGGCAATGGCAATGCTGTCAGGCTGTCGGGGTCAGGGTGATGGTCACCCGACGGTTCTGGGCCTTGCCGGCAGCGGTGCTGTTGGTGGCGACCGGCTGATCCGGACCCACACCGCTGGTGGCGATGCGGCTGCCGGTCACGCCTTGACCAATCAGCTGGGCGGCGACGGCATCGGCACGCTGGGCGGAGAGCTTCATGTTCAGCTCGCGGGAGCCGGAGCTGTCGGTGTGACCGACCACGTTCAGGCGGGTCTTGTCGAACTCGGCAACCACCATGGCCACGCCGGACAGAGTGTTGGCACCGGCCGCTTTGAGCTGGGCGCTGGCGCTGTCGAAGGTGACGTTGTTCGGCATGTTGAGGATCAGCTGATCACCGCTGCGGGTCACGCTGACGCCAGTGCCTTGCAGCTTCTCGCGCAGCTTGGCTTCCTGCACATCCATGTAGTAACCGATGCCGCCACCCAGGGCGGCGCCAGCGGCCACGCCAGTCAGTATGCCCTTCTTGCGATCACCCTTGCTGGAAGAGAGCGCACCCACGGCAGCGCCGGTGGCGGCGCCGGCCAGCGCACCCCAGGCGGACTTGCCGGTCTGCTGCTCGCCCGTGTAGGGGTTGGTAGTACAGCCGGTCATGACAACGGTCAGTACAAGCGCAGGAACAAGTTTCTTGAAATGCATGGTAAAAAACCTCTGAAAAAATGACTCAAGCCGAGCGGCCGCGTATTCTACCTCAGAGGGACGCCAGAGTGTGACGTGCTCATATCACCAATATGAACAAGGGGGCCTGAGCCCCCTTCTATTGCGATCATGACAAGCTCAACCCGCCATTTGCATCCCCTGCCACCGACGGCGATGGCGATGGCGATGGCATCAGTATTTGATGTCACGGGCCTTGTCGCGCCCTTCCTGCTTGGCGTCACGGTGGTCCTGACGGCAATCGGCATTGCCGACCAGGCCTTCACGACACTCCTGCTTGGCATCGCGGGAGTCCTGGCGGGTATCCTGACGCATATCACGGGCTTCACGCCGCTCCTGAGCCTGCTTGGTGGCCTGGGCAGGCAGCGCAGTCAACAAGGCTGTGGCGGCAAGCAGCATCAATACGGACTTCTTCATGATGACTCCTTAACTGAACGAAACGCACCGACTTGGCGTGTCTTGATTTTATACCCGAATCGGGATGGCAGCCGCTCGGGCGGCGCCTCCCGGTTGTTCATCGAAGCTCAACGTTCAGTGTTTGACGTCACGAGCCTTCTCGCGAATGTCCTGCTTCACCTCACGCTTGTCCTGACGGCATTCGTAGTTGTCCTTCTGATCGTTCTCGCGGCAATCCTGCTTGACGTCGCGAACCTCGGGACGCACCTCCTGGCGCAGCTCGCGGGAGTCCTGACGATCGGTCGCCTGGGCAGGTAGCACGGAGCAAACGGCCAGGATCACACTGCCGATAACGAGTGGAAGAAATGAGTTCGGTGACATGGGGATACCCTAGTGATGAATACCCCAATTTTGAGCAGATCTTACTGTATGCCTGCTGTACCGGGCTGCGAAAAATGGCTGGCTACCCCTGCTGGCAACCGGCGTGACAGGGGCAGGTCACAAGATGATCGTTCACCATGCCTACCGCCTGCATGAAGGCGTAGCAGATGGTGCTGCCGACGAAGGTGAAGCCGCGTTTCTTGAGCGCCTTGGACATGGCATCCGACTCCGGCGAGGTCGCCGGAATGTCGCCGTTGCCCTGGCGCTGGTTGACCATGGGGGCACCGCCGACGAAGCCCCACAGAAAATCGGAAAAGTCGATCCCCTGCTCCTGCAACGCCAGATAGGCGCGGGCGTTTTTGATGATCGACTGCACCTTGAGCCGGTTGCGGATGATGCCTTTGTCCTGCATCAGCCGCGCCACATCCTGCTCGTCGAACCGGGCGATCAGCACAGGATTAAAGTCGGCATAGGCGCGATGGTAGCTGTCTGTGCGCTTGAGAATGGTTATCCAGGAGAGCCCCGCCTGCTGGCCATCGAGGCAGAGCTTGGCAAACAGTTCGATGGGATCCCGTACCGGTCTTCCCCACTGTTTGTCATGGTATTCAATGTATTCGGCATCCTTGGTGACCCAGGCGCAGCGCAGTTCCATTAATTGATCTCCCCTTGTTTTGTCCACTCCCCGGGCACGCCCGACCGGCATCTTCCCGCGCCTGCATCATGGGGTCAACCCTCCGGGCCAGCCAGGCCCGGCGCACTGCCACCCCATGAATCCACTGTAATTTCGCCTATTATCCGACCATGCCAGACGGTATACTCCTTCGGTTAACATTCAGCAAATCTTGCTCTGATTTCATTTCGCGCGAAGAACATTATGCAAAAATTCGATGTCAAAACCTTTCAGGGCCTGATCCTGCAGCTGCAGGACTATTGGGCTCGCCAGGGCTGTACCATTATTCAGCCGCTGGACATGGAAGTGGGTGCCGGTACCTCGCACCCCATGACCTGCCTGCGTGCCCTGGGTCCTGAGCCCATCGCCTGCGCCTACGTGCAACCGTCCCGCCGTCCGACCGACGGCCGCTACGGTGAAAACCCGAACCGCCTGCAGCACTACTACCAGTTCCAGGTGATCATCAAGCCTTCCCCCGACAACATCCAGGAACTCTATCTTGGCTCCCTCAAGGAGCTGGGTGTGGATCCAGAGGTGCATGACATTCGCTTCGTGGAAGATAACTGGGAAAACCCGACCCTGGGTGCCTGGGGTCTGGGCTGGGAAGTGTGGCTCAACGGCATGGAAGTGACCCAGTTCACCTACTTCCAGCAGGTTGGCGGCCTGGAGTGCAAGCCGGTCACCGGCGAGATCACCTACGGTCTCGAGCGTCTGGCCATGTACATCCAGGGCGTGGACAGCGTCTATGACCTGGTCTGGTCCGATGGCCCGCTGGGCAAGACCACCTATGGCGATGTCTTCCACCAGAACGAGGTGGAGCAATCCACTTACAACTTCGAACACGCCGATGTGGAGTTCCTGTTCCACTGCTTCGAGCAGTACGAGAAAGAGGCCCAGCACCTGCTGGCCCTGGAAAAACCGCTGCCGCTGCCCGCTTATGAGCGCATTCTCAAAGCTGGTCACACCTTCAACTTGCTGGATGCCCGCAAGGCCATCTCGGTCACCGAGCGTCAGCGCTACATATTGCGCATTCGTACCCTGACCAAGGCCGTGGCCGAGGCCTACTACGCCTCCCGCGAAGCGCTGGGTTTCCCGATGTGCAAGCGCAGCGACGAAGAGAACAAGCAAGGTTAAGGAACGGACATGGCACAACATACTTTTCTGGTAGAGATCGGCACCGCCGAGCTGCCGCCCAAGGCCCTGCGCTCTCTGGCCGAAGCCTTTGAAGGCAACCTCAAGAGCGAACTGACCAAGGCCGACCTGGCCTTCGGCGACGTCGAGTGGTTTGCATCACCGCGCCGCCTGGCGCTGAAGGTACACACGCTGGCCAGCGAACAACCGAGCAAGAGCGTCGAGAAGCGCGGCCCGGCCGTCTCCCAGGCGTTCGATGCCGACGGCAAGCCGACCAAGGCTGCTGAAGGCTGGGCCCGTGGCAACGGCATCACAGTTGCTCAAGCCGAGCGTCTGGTCACCGACAAGGGTGAGTGGCTGGTTCACACCGCCAAGGTCGAAGGTCGTCCGGCGCGCGAGCTGCTGGGCGAGCTGGTCGCCTCCGCACTGGCCAAGCTGCCCATCCCCAAGATGATGCGCTGGGGCGACAAGACCATCCAGTTCGTGCGTCCGGTCTTCACCGTGACCCTGCTGCTGGATGGGGATCTGGTTCCCGCTCACATTCTGGGTATCGACTCCGCCCGCACCATCCGCGGTCACCGCTTCATGGGCGAGCCCGAGTTCACCATCGACAACGCCAGCCAGTACCCGCAGATCCTGCTGGAAAAAGGCAAAGTGGTTGCCGACTTCATGGCGCGCAAGGCCAAGATCAAGGCTGACGCCGAAGCGGCCGCTGCCGCCTTCGGTGGCGTTGCCGATCTGGACGACGCCCTGCTGGAAGAGGTCACCGCATTGGTCGAGTGGCCGGTCGTGCTGACCGCCAACTTCGAAGAGAAGTTCCTGGCTGTTCCGGCTGAGGCGCTGGTTCACACCATGAAGGGTGACCAGAAGTACTTCCCGGTCTACGACAAGAACGGCAAGCTGCTGCCCAAATTCATCTTCGTCACCAACATAGAGTCGAAAGACCCGAGCCAGATCATCAGCGGCAACGAGAAGGTGGTTCGCCCCCGTCTTTCTGACGCCGAGTTCTTCTTCAAGACCGACCTCAAGCAGACCCTGGCCTCCCGCCTGCCGCGCCTTGAAACCGTGCTGTTCCAGCAACAGCTGGGCACAGTCCGGGCCAAGGTCGAGCGCATCGAGACCGTCGCCGGCTTCATCGCCGAGCGCATCGGTGCCAACGTGGCTCAGGCCAAGCGTGCCGGCCTGCTCTCCAAGTGTGATCTCATGACCAACATGGTCGGCGAGTTCGCCAGCACCCAGGGTGTCATGGGGATGCACTACGCCCGTCACGATGGCGAAGACGAAGTGGTGGCTGTGGCCCTGAACGAGCAGTACATGCCACGCTTCGCCGGTGATGCCCTGCCGTCCGCGCTGGAAGCCTGCGCCGTGGCGCTGGCTGACAAGCTCGACACTCTGGCCGGCATCTTCGGCATCGGCATGCTGCCCAAAGGCGACAAGGATCCCTTCGCCCTGCGCCGCGCCGCCATCGGTGCCCTGCGTATCATGACCGAGAAGCAGCTGGATCTGGATCTGGTTGAACTGGTGGAAGAGGCGGTTCGCGTCTACGGCGACAAGCTTACCAATAAGAATGTCGTCACCGACGTGGTCGACTTCATGCTGGGCCGCTTCCGCGCCGCCTATCAGGACGAAGGCATCAGTGCCGACGTGGTGCTGGCCGTGCTGGCCCGCCGCCCGACCCGCCCTCGTGACTTCGACGCCCGCGTCAAGGCCGTCAGCCACTTCCGCACTCTGGATGCCGCCCTGGCACTGGCCGCCGCCAACAAGCGCGTCAGCAACATCCTGGCCAAGGTCGAAGGCGAGTTGCCGACTGCCGTCAAACCGGAACTGCTGCAGGACGCAGCCGAACAGGCGCTGGCCACCCAGGTTGCTGCCCTGCAAGCCGAACTGGCCCCGCTGTTCGCTGCCGGTGATTATCAGGCCGCCCTCACCCGTCTGGCCGCCCTGCAGGGGCCCGTCGACACCTTCTTCAACGAGGTGATGGTGATGGCCGACGACGAGGCCCTCAAGGCCAACCGTCTGGCACTGCTGAACAACCTGCGCAACCTGTTCCTGCAAGTAGCGGATATCTCCCTGCTGCAGTGATTTTGGTTGAGTAAGTGATATAAAAAACGGCGCCGTTAAGGCGCCTTTTTTTTGAACACTTTATGATATTGAATATACGTTTAACTAAAGATATAGTGTTCAAAATATAATTAGGATGAGCCGTAAAGATGGAACTAGCAAATATAATCGTGAGCTTTTTTCTAACCGGTGTCGTTGGTCTATATGTATCAAGTCGCTTCCAAGAGAAGAACTTTCTACATCAAATAAAGACTAATCGTTCAGAGCGAGAAATTGATAAGCTGCGTGAAATAGCTAAGTCATTAGAAAAAATGTCTGGCGAGCGCATTTATTATAGCCGTCTGCTTCTCGACTCTCTGGCTGATAAAGAATTTAAAAAAGATAGTGATACATTACAACAAGCTAGAGAAGAATATAAAAAGGCTAAAGACAATTGGAATGAAAACTTAAACCCTTTATTCATAGAGCTTTACAGCATTGATATGTATGACTACGCTAGAGATATTGAAAGAAATATTCATGATAACTTTAGATATGCTCACAATTCGATTTACAAATTAATAAAAGACGGTCACTCTATAGACTCTATAATTTCGGGTAAAAGACATCTTGATTCTGCTTTTACAGAAACCAGAAGAATATCTTCAGAAATCATTAAACACTCCAATAGTCGTTGGAAACAGATTATGGATGGCGATACTGAAGCTTTGGCCGAGCATAATCTAACAAAAGCTTCAACTTGGACTCTATTTCGAGCCCTCTTCAACAAGAACCCGAACGCTCTGCGCATAAGACGCTCTTGATTTAACAATTTCAAACCATTCATTTTTTGGATTTAAAGGCTTTGGTCTCAATAACATAGCTGCAATAAATGCACTTTCATCCTTTTCTAGCATAGACAGATCTTTATTAAATAGTACATTTGCTGCTTTTTCTGCACCTATGAGACGAGAGCCAAAAAAAGCATTTTTTAAGTAGCAGCGTATTATTTGTTTTTTTGTGAAATGAAAATTGACCAGCCAAGACAGTAGCGTTTCATATAACTTTCTATATATTGTCATATCTTTAAATTCGGTAATGGTTCTAACCATTTGCATATCTATAGTACTAGCACCTCCATGTTTTTTTCTTCGTATTTTCTTGATCAACTCTCTTGCAGATGCCTTGATATCAAAACCACAATGACTCACAAATCGACGGTCTTCCAAGGCCATCACATAATGCTCTAGTTCGGTAAACCCCCCATACTTATCTGACTCGCACATTTTATGTGAAATAGATAACAGGTCTCTGTTTAAATCAATTAATAGATTTCTGAATCTTCTATAATGTCGAGTATTAAATGGTTGGGCAGTCATATTTATAACCTGTTATCACACGCATGATATAAATGAGTCTTATATTACTTCACAGATTTATTAAAAACAATCAGTTACACCTCATAGAGATAGAGTTAACCATCACATAAACTAGCTTGTATAACTCATAGAATCACGAAACCTGTAGGTTCGATTAGCCGTCAGGCGTAATCGGGCGTTCGCGTAAATCAAAAAAGCTGGGACACCCATCTAATCCCTGCTTTGACAACTCACTCCCTCTCCACTTTCCTTAAACCGAGAGACCCAAGGGGAGAGCCGCCATGACCATCGCCCGTTCACGCCAGATCAGCCTCGCCGATACGCCTTACTACCACGTGGTCAGCCGCTGTGTTCGGCGTGCTTTTCTCTGCGGCCAGGATGATCATTCCGGCCAAAGCTACGAACACAGACGCCAATGGGTTGCCGACAAGCTAGGCCAGCTGTCGCAGGTCTTAAAAGCTGCCATCGGCATCTGCGCCTATGCCGTGATGAGCAATCACTATCATCTGGTACTCAAGGTACAGGTCAACATTGCCCATAAATGGAGTGAACGGGAGGTGGCTGAACGCTGGTCCCGTCTGTTTCAGTGGCCCTTGCTGGTGCGGCGCTGGCATCAGGGAGAAGAACTAATAGCACCCGAGCTGGACCTTGTGCACCAACTGATAGCCCAGTGGCGGGAGCGCCTCTATTCCATCAGCTGGCTGGTGCGCTTGCTGAACGAGTCGCTGGCCCGCCAGGCCAATCAGGAAGATGGCTGCAAGGGCCACTTCTGGGAGGGACGCTTCAAAAGCCAGGCCCAAAAAAGCTGGGACACCCATCTAATCCCTGCTTTGACAACTCACTCCCTCTCCACTTTCCTTAAACCGAGAGACCCAAGGGGAGAGCCGCCATGACCATCGCCCGTTCACGCCAGATTAGCCTCGCCGATACGCCTTACTATCACGTGGTCAGCCGCTGTGTCCGGCGCGCCTTTCTCTGCGGCCAGGATGATCACTCTGGCCAAAGCTACGAGCACAGGCGCCAAAGACAAGCTGGGACACCCACCTAATCCCAGCTTTGACAACTCACTCCCTCTCCACTTTCCTTAAACCGAGAGACCCAAGGGGAGAGCCGCCATGACCATCGCCCGTTCACGCCAGATCAGCCTCGCCGATACACCTTACTACCACGTGGTCAGCCGCTGCGTCCGACGCGCCTTTCTCTGCGGCCAGGATGATCATTCCGGCCAAAGCTACGAACACAGACGCCAGTGGGTTGCCGACAAGCTGGGCCAACTGTCGCAGGTCTTTGCCATCGGCATCTGCGCCTATGCCGTGATGAGCAATCACTATCATCTGGTACTCAAGGTACAGGTCAACATTGCCCATAAATGGAGTGAACGGGAGGTGGCTGAACGCTGGTCCCGTCTGTTTCAGTGGCCCTTGCTGGTGCGGCGCTGGCATCAGGGAGAAGAACTAATAGCACCCGAGCTGGACCTTGTGCACCAACTGATAGCCCAGTGGCGGGAGCGCCTCTATTCCATCAGCTGGCTGGTGCGCTTGCTGAACGAGTCGCTGGCCCGCCAGGCCAATCAGGAAGATGGCTGCAAGGGCCACTTCTGGGAGGGACGCTTCAAAAGCCAGGCCCTGCTTACCGAGTCAGCGCTGCTGGCATGCATGACCTATGTTGACCTCAACCCCATACGGGCGGGCATCGCCACCACACCGGAGGAGAGCGACTTCACTAGCATCCAACAACGAATTGAACAGAAAGCTGATTCAGCCACATCAGCCCCCTTGCTGTTGCCTTTTGCAAGGGAAGGAAAGCCCGGAGAACTCCCCTACCGTTTTTCCGATTATCTGGTTCTGGTGGATTGGACAGGACGAGCGATTCGTCTGGATAAGCATGGCTATATCCCGCACCATCTCGCACCTGTACTCCAGCGCCTGGGCATAGAAGAGGGGCAGTGGTTGGGGCAAGTCACCCTGTTTCGGCGCCTCGGTATTCGGGCGATTGGCGACAAGCTTTGCTGCCAGCGCTACGCCGCCCACTGTGGCCAGACACGATGTTACCAACCAAGCCTTTGATATCTGAAAACATCGCGAGTTCACCAGCAAACCATCGATGACGCTGTACAGACACTGATTACCAAATAGCAGACACTGATGTCCGATCAGGCTCACAACTCTTACTCCCACGGCTTCCCTAAATCAGCCTACGTACATATGGGTCTTTCAGGTTATCCGTCATTTCCCATCAGGTGGGTGTCCCAAGAACGCATCCCAATAACGCCCTCTCCGCATTGTCCCCGCATCGGGGATGGGCATCAGCCGCCGTCGCTGGTAGGGTATACGCCTCTATTCATCACCGACTGAGGCGTTATGCAACGCAAGACCTTGGCCCTGCTGCTGGCCACTCATCTGCTGGTTGGGGGAGCGGGATTTGTCGCCGGCATCTATGTCCTGCCCATTCTGATAGCGCCTGCCGCACCGAGCAGTGCACAGGTGGTGGCCAGTCAGCAACAGGCAATCTTTCACGGCACCTTTCGCCGGGATCTGAAAGACAGCGACCGACTGCACTGGGGCGAAGGCAAGGTGAGCATTGGGCCCGCCGCAGTCAGTCTGATGGGCCAGCTGGCGCCGGGGCCCGATTACCAACTCTATCTGTCGCCGGAATTTGTCGAAACCGAGGCGGACTTTGCCCGCCTGAAGCCACAGATGGTGCACGTGGGGCCGGTTAAGACCTTCGACAACTTCATAGTACCGATCCCTGCTACCGTCGATCCGGCCCACTACCGCAGCGTGATCGTCTGGTGTGAAACCTTCGGCCAGTTCATCAGCGCCGCTCGTTACCGCTGATACCGGATTCTGGCAGACCCTCTAAGCACAATTAGCGCAGCGTAATCGAATTTCCGCAACATTCGCTCTGATGCTTATTTCAGGGGGGAGATGTCAATATGCTGCCCCGGCAGATACTGACTCGATGGCAGGGAAATAATGTTTTCTACGCCTTCATTCAGCCCCAGTCAATATCTGCAACTCATGGGTCGATATAATGGTGCCATATCTGTCATTAAATTAATTGGGATGGCTGCCGAGCCAAGCGATAAATCAACATATTGGCAACATCTATCATATGTATCACTTTAAAGGGCATCTGCATGAAACGTCATCTTATCGTTATAGGCGCCATTTTCGCACTGAGCGCCTGCTCTTCCACTCCCAATAGTGAATATATGAAAGATGGCGCATCCGAATCCCAACGTGTCGATGCGTTATCCGAATGCCAATATCAGGTGAAGCTCAACAAGATCGAGGATGAAGAGCAGGAAGAGCTGATCAACCTATGCATGCAAGGCAAAGGCTTCCGTCTGACCCCTATGGAATAACCCTGCATTCCCGTCTGAATAAATCTCCGCTCAAAATAAAAAGCCCCAAATGATGACTCTCTTTGGGGCTTTCACTTTACTGTTGCCGCAATCCCCTCACCAAAGCCATGGCTCGTCAGAACGCGACGCCTAGCTGTTGTTGCAGCAGCCGCTGCCCCTTGGCGGTCAGGGTCAGCTCGCGGCTGTCCAGCCCACGCACCAGCCAGCCCTTGGCCAGCATATGATCGAGCAGACGGGCACCGAGCTGGCCGCCAAGATGCATGCGCCGCTCGCTCCAGTCGAGACAGTGACAGGCGAAGGGGCGCTTGCCACTCGCCACGCAATCGATGCCAAGCTGACCGAAATGCTGCTCCCCCTGTGGGGTCAGTCCATAGCCGTCCGCCAGCAGCCAGCCTTGGGCCATCAGACCGTCATGGAGCCTCACCCCCAGCTCGCCCGCCAAGTGGTCATAACAGCTACGGGCGAAGCGCAGCCGCTCCGGAGTCTTGCTCCTGAGTGCACCGGCTCCCATGTCGACCAGCCCCATCAGCTGCTCCACCACCTGCGCCACCTCATGGCTCGCGATGCGGTAGTAGCGATGCTTGCCCTGCCGGACGCAGGCCGTCAGCCCCTGCCGCTGGAGCCGGGCCAGGTGACTGCTGGCGGTTGAGGCCGACACCGCGGCCACCAGGCTCAGCTCGGTCGCCGTCCAGGCGCGTCCATCCATCAGGGTGCACAACATGCGGGCTCGACTGCCATCGGCGATGGCGGCCGCCACCTGTGCCAATCCTTGTTCCAGGCTCTTCTGCTCGCTCATCTCGCTCCTCTCTGCTTGCCGCTGTCACTGCCACTCGGCCGTGGCCCTGCGGGCCTTGTCGATGTCATCGGTGACCAGGATCAGCTGATTGGCATGGTCGCTGTACAGGGTGATGATGTTGACCGAGGCATCCCCCAAGGCGCTGCAGATGGCCCCCAACTGGCCCGGCACCTCCTGCTTCAGGCGGCGCACCAGCACATCATGCACCGCCACCACCTGCAGACCCGCCTGCTCGGCGGCCCGGGCCGCGCCGACGCCGTCCTCCACCAAAAAATGAGCATGACCGGCTCCGCCCATGGTGAACATGCCACCCCCTTCCAGGCTGACACCGGCCCGCCCCATCAAGACCCCGAACAGCCCCAGTGTGCCCGGGTTATCTGGCAGCATCACGTGAATATCGTACATCCCTGACTCTCCTTGGCGATAAGAGCCCACAGATTAGTGCCGCTGCCAGGGCAACGCTTCGATGGCGGGCGAAGTGTCCTCACTCGCCCATGCTGGCCACAGCAAAACGGCGCCCGAAGGCGCCGTTTCTCTATATCCGCTCGACTCGCGAGGGCGGTCGATCAGCCTGTGTAGACCGGCAGCAGACCCGCCATATTGAGCATGTGGAAGACGGCGGTCAGCACTCCGAACAGCAACACACCCGCTATCACCGGCAGGCCGCCCGGCACCCGGAAACCGCCACCCTTGCCACTCTTGCGCACTTTCCAGGCCAGCAGCGCAGGTATGATGCAAGTCCAGAACGTTGCCACGGCGCCGGCGTAGCCGATGGCCATCAGGAAGCCGAACGGGAACAGCAGGGAGAGCAGCAGCGGCGGCAGGAAGGTGGCAGCCCATGACTTGGCGCGACCCTGGCGACTGTTGTCGAACTTGAACAGATCCGCCAGATAGTCGAACACCCCCAGACCCACCCCGATGAAGGAGGAGAGAATGGCCGCCATGGAGAAGAGGTTGAGGGCGTTGGCCACCGCCTCCGACTCGATGACCGAGGCCAACGCCTTGAGCAGCACATCGACGTTGCCGCCTTGCGCCACCACGGGGCCGAACTCGCTGCGCGGCAGGTTGCCGAACACGCTCACCAGCCAGACGATGTAAAACAGCAGGGCAATGGTGGTACCGCCCAGGATGGCGTAACGGGCACGGCGCTCCTCACCGTAGTAGGCGCGCATGGAGGAGACCGAATGGTGATAACCGAACGAGGTCAACGCCACCGGCAGCATGGCTAGCGCATAAGGCGCGTAACTGGCGTGCTGGCTCAGGGTATCGAACAGCATTGTCGGCTTGATGTTGAGCGACAGCCCAGAGATGCCGAACACGAAGCTCAGCCCCATGGATATCACCAGCACCACAGAGATGCGATCCACCGCCCGGGTTGAATGCCATACCAGCAGCGAGAAGCAGAGGGTGAACAGTATGGAGGCCCACTGGCTGCCAATGCCGGTCATGCCGTCTATGATGAGCCCCGCCGAGGTGATGTAGGCGTAGAGCAGTATGCCGCCGACGAAATAGACGGTGAGGTTGTTCAAGGCATTGACCTTGTCCCCCAGCAGCTCCCGGGTCACGGTATCGAACGACACGCGCAGCGGATAGTCCTGGTAGGATTCGAGCAGCAGCCAACCGGAGATGGTCATCACCATCATAGTCAGGGCAATGGCCAGGATGGACCAGATGGTCCAGGCGCCCGCCCCGGCACTCGGCAAGCCCAGCATGCCGGCCCCCACACAGACGCCGGCAATGATACATGCCCCGCCCACCAAAGATGGTTTCTGTCCCATTTACTTCTCCAAAGACGATTGTTGATCTGATCGCGACCGCGGACCGTTGCATTTGCTACGCCGGTTGTCATGGTAGATCGCGCTCATCTATGCTGCCGGCGCCCGGCGCTTGCTGCTTCGAAAGCGAAGCAAGGCGCGACCAGGGCTAGCTACCGGCCCGACATGGCAGCAGGGCCATCATGTCGGGGAAGGGACTTTACCCTGCTACCCCTCAGGTATCAAATGCGGGTGCATCCTCCGGCAATCAGGCTCTCCGCACAGGGCAGTTAGCTGCGATTGGTCCATCGACGCTCAATGGACCAGTTGTGGCAGCATTTGCAGCAACTCATGGCGATCCGCCAGCGGTGTCTGGCTGACCCAGATACCCAGCAGGCCGTAGGAGAGCAGCGGCAATATCAACAACAGCATGCAGAGCAGACCCAGCAGCCAGCGGGGCTCAAGCCTGCGCGCCTTGCTGCCAAGGTGCAGCGCATCGGCCCGCTTGGGGCAGGCGGCGACACAGCTCAGGCAGCTGCTGCACTCGAGGCTCTGCACCGCGATCAGCTGGTGCACCTGGATGCGGGAGGGACAGGCCCGGCTGCACTTGTCGCAGTCATGGCCAGCGCTGCGCAGGCAGCGCGCCGGGTCACGGCGAATGCGCAGCGGTGTCAGCAGGCCGAGTAAAGACAGCCAGGCGCCGTAGGGGCAGAGATAGCGGCAGAAGCCCTGGCGGAAGATGGCGGTGAGCAGCAGCACCCAACCCAGGCAGAGGCCGGAGATCAGGGTCAGGCTGAAGAAGAAGGCCCCCATCTTCATGTCCGCCGCCTGATGATAGGGACTGGCGAGGTAGCCGGGCAGGGCGGCAGCGGGCACCGCCAGCAGGATAATGAAGAGCAAAAAGCCGAGCACCAGAAACTTCTGGGCTCGCAGCACGGCATCGAGCCAGCGCGGCGGCGTCCACTCCCCCGCCATCAATCGGCTGCGCAGACGATGCAGCCACTCACCCACCAGCCCGAGCGGGCAGAACCAGGCGCAGAAGGCCCGCCCCAGCAGCAGGGCCGACAGGCAGAGCACCAGCACTGTGATAGTGGCCGCCGGATGGTGGGGATCCACCAGCCCCTGTCCGAGCCAGGCCCGCAGCCCCAGCCCACCGGCGATGGGCAGGAAGCCGTCCACCACGTCCGGGCGCACCAGCAAGGGGGGTATCCCCTGCCCCAGCTGCCAGATATGGATGCCGTACTGCACAGTCACCAGCCCCCAGCAGAGCAGCAGCAGATGGCGGGTCCAGGCCCGCAGCGACTGGCTGTTGGCTCCGCTGAGTGTCGGCAGCGGTCGGTATCTGTGCCACAGGGCGAGGGGGACGATCACCAGTCCCAGCACGAACCAGAGCAGGCTGTCCGCCACCACCAGCCAGATCAGGCCCAGCAGGCCGAGGGCAAGACGCCACCGCCAACCGGTACGCGCCTGCCACCCCAACAGGGCCAGATAGACCAGACCAGCCACCATGGTCATGGCTTCAATCAGGCTCATGCATCTCCCTCACAGCACTCATTCGGATAAGGGGGCAGGATAACGAACATCTGAGTTGACTGTTTTGATCTGCATGGGCAGAGGGGACATTCGCGCCCAATGCCCCTGGCTAGGGTTGAACCTTATGCCTTGCGGCTGTTGAACAGCGGCTGATCCGACGAACCCTGCTCGGCCCAGAAGTGGATGTTGAAGCGGGCATCCTCCGACAGCTCGACCCTGTGCCAATACTGGGGCGGACTGGTGGCAAACTCCCCGGCCCGGATCACCAGGCTCATCTCCGGCTCTTCGGCCTGTTCGTCGGCAAAGCCGTGATAGGTGACTATGCCCTCCATCACGCAGAGCTGGCCGAACACCCCGGCCGCGGTGTTGTGGTGGCTGAGCAGGGCCTGGGGCACATTCTGGCGGGTAAAGAAGGGGGTGGAGCGGCGTACCACCCAGTGAGACGGTATCGGTTGCATGGTCATATCAGTTCTCCTCCCGTGCCCGGGTCGACCCGGCCGGTGCAATAAAAAGGGTTAACGGGGCAGCTGACGCATCAGGGGGAAGGCGGCGCTCATCTGATCGCCACCCACCACGAAGCCGCACAGCTCGCCGGCTTGATCGCGGGCCTCGGCCACCATGCCGTGGCTGTTCCAGCGGCACTGCCAGGCGAGATCCTCACCCTTGGTGCGGCCCGCCAGTTGCAGCGGGTAGCGCGGCGTCTTCACCTTCACCAGCATGGGGGGCAGGGTCAGCGGGGTCGGCTTCCCGAGCAGGGTGCGCGCCAGTGCATTGGCCCCCAGCACGATTGGTTGCAGGAAGGGGAGCAACTGGCCTCGCCACTGCACGCAATCCCCCAGGGCGAAGATGTGGGGATCGCTGGTCTGCAAGCTGTCGTCGACCAGGATGCCGCGCTCCACTGCCAGCCCGGCCTCCTGGGCCAGGGCCAGATTGGGCGTAAGGCCGATGGCGGCGATCACCAGATCCTGCTCGCTGATGCGCCCGTCGGTCAGGGTGACGCACCAGCCATCCCCCGGCTGAGCATCCATCCTGGCGAGACCCACCCCGAACTGCAGGCTGACCCCCTGGTTGCAGAGCGCCCGTTGCAGCGGCTGGGTCAGGGCGGCGGGCAGCAGGACGCTTAAGGGGCTGCCGGCCAGATCCACCAGCGTCACCTCTTTTCCTGCGCTCGCCATGTCCATCGCCAGCTCGCAGCCGATGAGCCCCGCCCCCAGCACCAGAATGCGGCGGGCCTGCTGGATTGCCCCCTCGGCGGCGGCGTACTCTTGCTGGCTGTTGAGGGTCACCAGATGCTCGCTGCCCGGTATCTCGGGGCGCGCCGCGCTGGCGCCGGTGGCCAGCACCAGCTGGCCGTAGGGGAAGCTGCCCTGCGAGGTCAACAGGGTGCGCCGGGCGGGATCTATGCCGAGCACCGGGCAGTGGGGCAGCAGTGCGATGCGCTGCTGCTCGGCAAAGTCGCTGCCGATCTGGCGGGTCATGGCCACGGCAGGGCAGCCCCGGCTCACCACGTGGCTCAAGTCGGGCTTGTTGTATTCGTCACCGCTGTCGGCGGTGATGAGGCGGATGGGCTGCTCGGCGTCCAGCTTGCGCAAGCTCTTGACCAGCTGCTGGGCGGCGAAGCCGCTGCCGATCACCACGATTTCCCGGCTGATGCCGGCGTCATTCAGGGTTGCTGCGTTCATACACAGGCCTCCACGGCGCAGGGTTCGAATACCTCCTTGCCGATGCCGCAGCCGGGGCAGAGGAAGCTGTCCGGCACCTGGGCCCAGGGAGTGCCCGGTGCCACCAGCTGATCCGGCTCGCCCAGTGCCGGGTCATAGATCCACTGGCAGACGGTGCAGAGCATGGGCTGGTCATCGTCCTGCTCGCAGGTGGTCGGGGCCACGCCGCGAGATACCGGGAGCTCCATCGCACCAGAAAAAGCGGGGACACCCACCTCAACCGCACCAGCAGAAGCGGGGACACTCACCACAACTCCTGCCTCAACTACCGGAGCCGCTGCGGCGCTAGTTGTGATGATCGGACGGGGCGCTTCCAGCGGATGCAGCGCCCACTGGCGGGCGAGCTGGCGACCGTGCTCGCGGCACAGGGCCAGCGCCGATCCGTCGGGGCGCCACTTGGCCTTGAGGGAGATGCTGATGTCGAATCCCGCATCCATCAGCCGGGTCTGGATCCGGTCAACGGCACCACCGGTCCAGCCGTAGCTGCCGAAGGCCGAGGCCCGCTTGTTGCGAAAGCGCAGGCCGGTGATCTCTTCGAGCATGCCCGCCACCTTGGGCATCATGACGTTGTTCATGGTGGAGGAGCCCACCAGCACCCCCTTGGAGCGGAACACCTGGGTCAGGATTTCATTCTTGTCGTGGCGCGCCACGTTGTAGATCTTCACCGCCACCCCGGGGTCCACCTCGTGGATGCCCTGGGCAATGGCGTCGGCCATCATGCGGGTGTTGTTGGACATGGAGTCGTAGAAGAGGGTGATGCGATCCTCCTGGTAGTGGTCGGCCCACTCCAGGTATTTCAGGATGATCTGGGTGGGATCGTCACGCCAGACGATGCCGTGGGAGGTAGCCACCATGCTCACCGGCAGGTTGAAGCCGAGCACCTCCTTGATCTTGGCTGTCACCAGGGGGCTGAAGGGGGTGAGTATGTTGGCGTAGTAGCGCTGGCACTGCTCCATCAGCTCAACCTGATCCACCTCGTCGTTGAACAGGTGCTCGTCGCAGTAGTGCTGGCCGAAGGCGTCATTGGAGAAGAGCACAGCATCCTCCGTCATGTAGGTCATCATGCTGTCGGGCCAGTGCAGCATGGGAGTCTCGATAAACACCAGCTGCTTGCCGTTGCCGATATCCAGGCTGTCGCCGGTTTTCACCGGGTGGAAATTCCACTCAGGATGATGATGGTGGCCGGTGATGGAGTCGATGGCGTTGTGGGTGCAGTAGATGGGGGTGCCCGGAATGCGGGCCATCAGCTCGGTCAGAGCACCGGCATGATCTTCCTCGGCGTGGTTGATCACGATAACGTCGATGGAGGCGAGATCGATCTCGGCCGCCAGATTCTGCACAAACTCGCGGCTGAACTTGTGATCGACCGTATCGATCAGCACATTCTTGCCTTCGCGGATGAGATAGCTGTTGTAGCTGGTGCCCTTGTGGGTCTTGTACTCGGTGCCGTGAAAGTCGCGCACCTCCCAGTCCCGTTGGCCGACCCAGTGAATGTTGTTTTTGACGTGAATGGTCATCAAGTTGTTCCTCAGAATGCAATAGCGAATGTGCAACTGAACGGACTATTGCAGTTGACGTGCCAACTCATAACTCATTGTTTTTATAGAAAACGCATTTCAGTCATTGTCATTTAGACAACTACCACTCATAGTCAAAAACACAAAGACACTGTCATTTGGACAATTCTCGTGATTTCAACCGACAGCCTGGCGCGCATCGCCCTCGACCTGCAACTCGGCATCTCCCATCAGGACAGGTTCCACCGCCTGATCCAGAGCGTGCGCAGCCTGCTGCACTCGGATGCCTCGGCCCTGCTGCGCTACGAGGGGGGCCAGTTTATACCGCTGGCCATCGACGGTCTGATGCAGGACGTGCTGGGCCGCCGCTTCGCGCTGGCGGACCATCCGCGCATGGAGGCCATCGCCCGTGCCGGCGACGTGGTGCGCTTCCCCGCCGACAGCAACCTGCCCGACCCCTATGACGGCCTGATCCCGGATCACGACGACTTCAGGGTGCACGCCTGCGTCGGCCTGCCACTGTTTTCGGATCAGACGCTCATCGGCGCCCTGACCATAGATGGCATGAACCCGACCCAGTTCGACGGCATCAGCGACGAGGAGCTGCGGCTGGTGGGCGCCCTTGCCGCCGCCGCCCTCAGCAACGCCCTGTTGCTGGAACGGCTCGCCCGCCAGAGCAGCGAACCCCTCGCTCCCTCCACCCAGAATGGGCCGGGCCAGCCCGAGATGATTGGCCGCTCCCCGGCCATGGACCGGTTGCGCCACGAGATAAACGTGGTGGCGAGCTCCGAGCTGAACGTACTGATCCTAGGGGAGACGGGAGTCGGCAAGGAGCTGATCGCCAAGGCGGTGCATCAGGGCTCACCTCGTGCCAGCGCGCCGCTGGTCTATCTCAACTGCGCCGCCCTGCCGGAATCGGTGGCGGAGAGCGAGCTGTTCGGCCACGTGAAGGGGGCTTTCACCGGCGCCATTCACAACCGGGCGGGCAAGTTCGAGCTGGCCGACAAGGGCACCCTGTTCCTGGACGAGATCGGCGAGCTCTCCCTGTCGCTGCAGGCCAAGCTGCTGCGGGTGCTGCAATACGGCGATCTGCAGCGCATCGGTGACGACACCCCCCTCAAGGTGAACGTGCGTATCCTGGCCGCCACCAACCGGGATCTGAAACAAGCGGTGGTCGAGGGGCAATTTCGAAGCGATCTCTACCACCGCCTAAGCGTCTTCCCGATCCACGCCCCGGCGCTGCGCGAGCGCCCCGGCGACATCCCCCTGCTGGCCGGTTATTTTTGCGAACGCTGCCGGGTCAGCCTGGGGCTGGAGCGGCTGCGCATCCAGCCCAGGGCGCTGGCACTGCTCGAGGGTCACGACTGGCCGGGCAACGTGCGGGAGCTGGAGCACGCCATCCACAGAGCCGCCGTGCTGGCGCGGGCCGAGCAGGGCAGTCAGGCCCCGGCACTGGATTGCCACCACTTCAATCTGGCGGCCAGCGGCACCCCTTCATCCAGCCGCATCCCTGTGGAACAGGCGCCGCAGCAGATGACGGCTGGCATTGGACTGCGCACGGCCACCGATGCCTTCCAGCTCCAGCTGATCGAGCAGACCCTGGCAGCCCAGCAGGGCAACTGGGCCGCCACCGCCCGGGCGCTTGAGCTGGACGGCGGCAACCTGCACCGGCTCGCCAGACGGCTCGGCCTCAAGCCCTGAGGGTTGCCCATAACCCCCCTCGCTGGCCAACCCGGCGCAGCGAGTCGCAAGATGCAGATACAACAACGGCTCCCTCGGGAGCCGTTGTTGTATGCGCGATCTCATCAGCGCTGGGCATCTTCCTTCAGCCATTGGGCAACCCGTTTGGCAAAGTAGGTGAGTATGCCGTCGGCACCGGCGCGCTTGAAGCAGAGCAGGGACTCCATGACGGTCTCGCGCTCCTTGAGCCAGCCGTTCTGGATGGCGGCCATGTGCATGGCATACTCGCCACTCACCTGATAGGCGTAGGTCGGCACGCCAAACTGATCCTTGACCCGGCGGATCACGTCCAGATAAGGCATGCCGGGTTTGACCATGACGCTGTCGGCCCCCTCCTGGATATCAAGGGCGACCTCATGCAGGGCCTCGTCACCGTTGGCCGGATCCATCTGGTAGGTGGCCTTGTTGCTCTTGCCGAGATTGGTGGCCGAGCCAACCGCATCGCGGAAGGGGCCGTAGTAGCTGGAGGCGTACTTGGCTGAGTACGCCATGATCTGGGTGTGAACGAAGCCGTGCTCCTCTAGTGCCGCACGAATGGCACCGATGCGGCCATCCATCATGTCGGACGGTGCCACCATATCGGCCCCCGCCTGCGCATGGGAAAGCGCCTGCTTGACCAGGATCTCGGTGGTGATGTCGTTCATCACATAACCGTCGCCATCTATGATGCCATCCTGACCATGGGTGGTGAAGGGATCCAGTGCCACGTCCGTGATGACCCCAAGCTCGGGGAAAGCCGCCTTGAGGGCGCGGGTGGCGCGCTGGGCCAGCGCATCCGGGTTGTAGGCTTCTTCGGCCAGCAAACTCTTCTTGCCAAGCGGCGTCACCGGGAACAAGGCGATTGCGGGCACCCCCAGGGCGACCAGCTCGGCGGCCTCGATCAGCAGCAGATCGATGGAGAGGCGATCCACTCCCGGCATCGAGGCCACGGCTTCCCGCTGACCTTCACCTTCCAGCACGAACACCGGATAGATGAGGTCATCGACCGTGAGACGATTCTCGCGCATCAGACGGCGGCTGAAATCCTGCTTGCGCGCCCGGCGCAGACGGCGGCCCGGGAAGGCGCCTGGAAGAGTTGTGGCCATGAGTCACTCCTGGATTGGAAGTTGGAAAAACGCGGCTGAAGTGGCCCGGGTATGGGCCAGCAGGGCCTCGGGCGCTTCAGCGCGGCAAGCCGCCACCACTTGGGCGATGTGCGGCAAAAAAGCGGGTTCGTTGCGTTTGGGGCGCGGCTTGAGATCCCGGGGCACCAGATAGGGAGCATCCGTCTCTATCATCAGGCGGCCCGCCGGAATGCGAGCCACCTGCTCGCGCAGCAAGAGACCCCGTCGCTCGTCGCAGATCCAGCCGGTGACGCCTATGTGCAATCCCAGGGCCAGGCACTCATCGAGCTCCTCATCGGTGCCGGTGAAACAGTGCAGCACGGCCCCCGGCAACTCAGGGAGCCAGGGAGCCAGGATCTCGATGAAACGGGCGTGGGCATCGCGGCAGTGCAGGAACACCGGCATGTTCAGCTCGGCGGCCAGGGCAAGCTGGGCATCGAACACGGCATCCTGCACAGGACGCGGCGAGAAGTCGCGGTTGTAGTCCAGGCCGCACTCGCCGATGGCAACCACCTGAGGCAAGGTCGCCAGCTCACGCAGGGCAGCCAGGGTCTGCTCGTCCACCGACTTGGCATCATGGGGATGCACCCCTGCGGTCGAGAAACAGTAGTCGGGCCAGCGGCTGGCCAGGGCAGCGCTCTCCTGGCTGCCCGCCAGGTCGGTACCGGTCAGGATCAGGGCGCTGAGTCCAGCGGCGCGGGCGCGCTCGACCAACTCGTCCTGCTCCCCCGCAAACTGGGGGCTGGTGAGGTTAATGCCTATATCTATCATGGAGTCTTCAAAAATGCAGATGAAAGCCATCAAGGGCCACTACCATACTCCCCGCGTCCGGCCATGAAAAGAGTCAGCCCCTCGGGATTGGCTGGACGGCGCGGCGCTCGCCCTGCAATCCGGCAGGCAGCACGCCAAAAAAAGAGGGGGCTCAGCCCCCCTGTTCGGTTTCCTCGTCAGCCAGCGGCTCCTTGCGAGTGTAGAAACGCGCGAAGAAGACACCGACCTCGAACAGCATCCACATCGGGATCGCGAGCAGAGTCTGGGAGAAGACATCCGGCGGCGTCAGCAGCATGCCGATGACGAAGACGGTCACCACCACATAGGGACGCTTGGACTTGAGGCTCTGCGGGGTAGTGACGCCCGTCCAGCAGAGCAATATGGTCGCCACCGGGATCTCGAACGCTACCCCGAACGCGAAGAACAGGGTCAGCACGAAGTCCAGGTAGTTGGCGATATCGGTGGCAATGGTCACCCCGGCCGGAGCCGTGCTGGTGAAAAAGCCAAACACCAGCGGGAACACCACGTAGTAGGCGAACGCCATCCCCGAGTAGAACAGCAGGGCGCTGGAGCAGACCAGGGGCATGATGAGCCGCCGCTCATGCTTGTACAGCCCCGGGGCGATAAAGGCCCAGGCCTGATAGAGCAGATAGGGGATGGTGATGAAGAAGGCGACCACTATGGTCAGCTTGATGGGCGTCAGGAAAGGGGTCGCCACATCGGTCGCTATCATGCTGGTACCGGCAGGCAGCTGGCTTATCAGAGGCTCAGAGACGAACTTGTAGATATCGTTCGAAAAATAGACCAGGCAGACAAACACCAGCAGTATGGCGCCCAAGGCATGGAGCAGGCGGGTCCTCAGCTCCACCAGATGGGCGATCAGCGGCTGTTCGGTCTGGCTCATGGCTTGGCCCCCCCGTTGATATCCGGCGAAGCGGCCTTGGTCGATTCGGCCACGGGATCGTTCGGCTCGGCGGCCTGCTCTTTGACTGGCTGTGACCTGGCATCCGGCAAGATACGGTTTTCCGGCTCGGGGGCCGCGTCAGGCTCATGGCCAGACACATCCGGGGACGACGCCTTGGCGTAGGGATGTGTGACCGAGTTGGCCGCTTCCTTCAGCTTGTCGATGGACTCTTGCAGTTCCGGGCTTAGATTGCGCATCTGCAGTTGCTCGGCCTTCTTGAGATCGTTATGCAGCTCTTGCAGCTTGAGCTCCTGGGCCAACTCGGACTTGACCGCATTGGCCGTGCTGCGCACCGCCCGGATCCAGCCGCTGACGGTACGGATGGCAACCGGTAGCCGCTCAGGGCCCAGCACCAGCAGGCCGACGATGCCGACCACGATCAGTTCCCAAAAACCGATGTCGAACATGGCTTAGGCCTGATCTTTGTCTTTCTGCTTCGCGCTCTCGTCCTGCTTGGCCGATTCATTCAGCTGCTTGGGATCGAAGTCCGCATCCTTTTGCACCGGTTTGGCATCGGGTTCGTCGGAAATGGCTTTCTTGAAGCCTTTGACCGCAGCACCCAGATCACCGCCAATGCCGCGCAACTTCTTGGTGCCAAACAGCAACACGACGATGGCCGCGATGATCAACAATTGCCAAATACTGATTCCACCCATGATTTTCTCTCCGAAATTGGCGCCGTCAGGCGCGCATTGTAATTAGTGTGAACGGGCCTTGAGCCAACCGAGCAGCCAGCATACGCCACTGGCGGCCAGCGATACTTGACCCCATTCAATATGTTGTTCGGTAATCAGGAAAATGCCGGCCAGCAGCAGGCTCGCGCCCGTGCCAAGCAGATAACGGGCCTGACCCTGACGACGACTATGACTGCGAAATTCGACAAACAGATGATCAAACTGGCGTTGTTGGCTGCGAGCCTGCCGCAGGGTCTCGTAAACCAGCTCGGGCAGCTCGGGCAGCTTCTCGGCCCAGAAGGGCGCCTTGTCACGGATCGCGTTCCAGACGGCCTTGGGGCCAACCTGCTCGCGCATCCAGTTTTCCAGGAAAGGCTTGGCGGTCTGCCACAAGTCGAGCTGGGGATAGAGCTGACGTCCCAGGCCTTCGATATAGAGCAGGGTTTTTTGCAGCAACACCAACTGGGGCTGCACCTGCATGTTGAAGCGCCGGGCGGTGTTGAACAGATTGAGCAGCACATGGCCGAACGAGATCTCGGACAGGGGCTTC
Organism: Aeromonas molluscorum; assembly: GCF_051376105.1. Classification (NCBI taxonomy): domain Bacteria; kingdom Pseudomonadati; phylum Pseudomonadota; class Gammaproteobacteria; order Aeromonadales; family Aeromonadaceae; genus Aeromonas; species Aeromonas molluscorum. The sequence continues at coordinate 239,952 of NZ_JBPQCY010000003.1, forward strand.
TCGAAGATAGGTTCCAGCACGGTACGGATGGCAAACTCGAACTCGTCGATCTTGGTGTCGGCAGGTACCCAGCCGGACTCCACATGCAACTCGGCCACCTTGCGGTAGTCCCGGTTGAAGAAGGCGAGGAAGTTCTCGGCCAGATAGCGTTTGTCTTCCTTGTTCAGGGTACCGACTATGCCGCAATCTATGCCGATCCAGAGCGGATTTTCCGGGTGCTCACGGGCCACGAAGATGTTGCCGGGGTGCATGTCGGCATGGAAGAAGCTGTCACGAAACACTTGGGTGAAGAAGACTTCGACACCACGCTCGGCCAGCAGCTTCATATTGGTGCCATTGGCTTCCAGGGCCGCGATGTCGGAGACGGGGATGCCGTAGATACGCTCCATCACCAGCACCTGCTCGCGGCAGTGCTCAGCGTAAACCTCGGGCACATAGAGGGCATCCGAGCCGAGGAAGTTGCGGCGCAGTTGGATGGCGTTGGCAGCCTCGCGCATCAGATTGAGCTCGTCGAGTATGGTCTTGCGATACTCGGCAACCACTTCGACCGGCCGCAACCTGGCACTGGACGGGGCGAAGCGGGACACCAGCCGTGCCAGGGCCGTCATCAACCGCAGATCAGCCTCTATGGTCTGCTCTATGTCGGGGCGGATCACCTTGATGACAATCTCCCGACCACTCTCCTTGAGGCGCGCCGTGTGCACCTGGGCGATGGAGGCTGAGGCCAGCGGCGTCTCGTCGAAGTCATCGAACAGCGCCTCGATCGACACTCCAAGACTCTGTTCTATCTGACTGCGAGCCAGCTGACCGCAGAAGGGCGGGACCCTGTCTTGCAGCAGAGCCAGCTCCTCGGCGATGTCCGGCGGCAAGAGATCGCGCCGGGTCGACAGCATCTGACCGAACTTGATGAAGATGGGGCCGAGCGCCTCGAAGGCGAGGCGGATGCGCATGCCGCGGCTCTTGCCCTGCTGGCGATTTTTGAGCCAGAACAGGCTGCGGCGCGCCAATCTGCCCGGCCAGGGTTGATACTGGGCGGGCACCAGCTCGTCTATCCCCTGTTCAAGCAGGATGGCGACGATGCGATAGAGACGTTTGAACTCCTTGGGGGTCATCAGGGGATCCGTTGCTCGAGGCGGGCGAGACGCAGTTCGGTGGCCTTAAGGCGCTGGGCCAGGGCATCGACGTCATCGGAAAAACTGGCGACTTCCAGCGGGCCCGGGGCGAGGCGAACCTCTTCGGTGAGATATTCTGCCAGCTGGCGTTGACTGCGGCACAACTCGGTACCTATCGCCTTGCGCGCTCGATGGGCTCCGCGAAACAGGCTGTGAGCCAATACATCGCCGGTATAGCGAGAGAGTTGCTCTTCCCAATCGATATCGAGTTCGCCAAGCAGAGTACTGAAGGCCTGCACCAGCTGGGGATCCCCATGCAAATCCAGCTTCTCTTCGCGGATATAGCGGGTCAGGGCCGAAGGATCCTTGAGCAGACCCAGGGCACTCAGAGAGAGGCTCAGCACCGCATCGGCCTCCCCCTCATGCTGGGCCAGCACATCGAGACGGCTCGCCGAGAAGACAAACCAGAGTGGCTTGAGCTCGCGCAGATCCAGCTTGAGCACTTTGCCATTCAGTTTGCGCAACTTCTCCGGGCTCTGAGCATCGAGGCGCAGCAGCTGGTTGAGGCTGGTTTCGATCACGGCCGTGACCATGGCATCCATTGGCATACTCGGCCCTTAGAACTTGTAACCACGGTGCAGGGCGACAACACCCTGGGTGAGGTTGTAGTAATCCACCTGATCGAAGCCCGCCTCCAGCATCATCGCCTTGAGGGTCTCCTGATCCGGGTGCATGCGGATGGATTCCGCCAGATACTTGTAGCTTTCGCCGTCATTCGCAACCAACTCGCCCATTTTCGGCAGCAGTTTGAAGGAGTAGAGATCATAGAGCTTGGCGATCACTTCGCTCTGGGGTTTGGAGAACTCCAGCACCAGCAGGCGACCGCCCGGTTTGAGTACCCGGAACATGGAGGCCAGCGCCTTCTGCTTGTCGGTGACATTGCGCAACCCGAAGCCAATGGTGATGACATCGAAATGGTTGTCCGGGAAGGGCAGTGCCTCGGCATTGGCTTGCACGAAGGAGACATTGTTGGCGACCCCCAGATTGCGCAGCTTGTCGCGGCCGACCTTGAGCATGGAGTCGTTGATATCCGCCAGCACTACCTGACCCGTCTCGCCGACGATGCGGGAGAACTTGGCCGTCAGATCACCGGTGCCACCGGCCAGATCCAGTACCTTCTGGCCACGGCGCACGCCGGAGCAATCAATGGTGAATCGCTTCCACAGGCGGTGAATGCCGAACGACATCAGATCGTTCATCACATCATACTTGGCTGCCACCGAATGGAATACCCCGGCCACGAGCGTCTCTTTCTCGTTGGCCTCGACGGTTTTAAAGCCAAAATGCGTAGTTGTAGTCGGTTCCGACATCCCTCAAACACCCATAGAACAAACAATGGTCGCCAGTTTACCAGAGCAGCCAGCGTCCGGACACCTTAAACCCGGCTCCCAACCAACTGCATCCCCAGCACCACCATGGCCAGACAGAGGAAGAGGTTGAGCCCCATGTTGAGGGCAGCCTTGAGCCAGGCGCCATGCTGAGCCAGCACCACTGTATCCAGTGCGAAAGAGGAGAAGGTAGTCAAGGCACCCAGTATGCCGACCATCAGCAGTGGTTTCATGGGGTGTTCCAGGGATTGGCCATTGCTGATGAGGGCAAAGGCAATGCCCATGATGAAGGAACCGATCACATTGACCGTCAGGGTGCCATAGGGAAAGCTACGACCCAGCAGCAGGGCAAGCAGCTCTGTCATACCAAACCGCAGACAGGCGCCGATGGCACCACCACAGGCCACAAATAACCAAGTTTGCATGACAACATCTCCAAGAGTTTCAGCTGACATTATGCAAAATATCCCCTGCGGTTGACAGGATCAGGGTCGCCTAATGTTCCCTCAACTCAGCGGCGAAAATCGATGAGTTCGCGCTGCGTCAGATGAATATGACTCCTGGCTGGCGTCGTTTCGGCGATCAGCTTGCCATGACGGATGGAGTAACGCACCGGTACCTGACGACGCACCGCATCGAAGCCGTTCTCGGCGGGCAGGATCAGCAGGTTGGCAGGCTTGCCGACGTCTAGCCCGTAGCGATCCTCTACCCTCAGGGTGCGGGCGCTGTGGCTGCTGATCAGCTTCAAGCCGTCATTGATCTGCTCATAGCCCATGATCTGGCAGACATGTAGTCCCATATGCAACACCTGCAACATGTTTGCCGTGCCCATGGGATACCAGGGATCGAACACATCATCGTGACCGAAACAGACGTTGATATTCGCCTCCAGCATCTCTTTGACTCGAGTGACACCGCGCCGCTTGGGGTAAGTGTCGAAGCGTCCTTGCAGGTGGATGTTGACCAGGGGGTTGGCGACGAAATTGATGTCAGCCATACGCAGCAGGCGAAATAGCCGGGAAGTGTAAGCACCGTTATAGGAGTGCATGGCGGTGGTATGGCTGGCGGTGACACGTTCTCCCCAACCGCGCTCCAGAGCCAGTGTCGCCAATGTTTCAATGAAGCGTGACTGTTCGTCGTCGATCTCGTCGCAATGTACATCGATCAGGGCGTTATATCGCTCCGCCAGGTCGAATGCATAATGCAGACTCTCTATGCCGTACTCCCGGGTAAATTCGAAATGGGGGATGGCGCCGACTACGTCGGCACCAAGCGCCATCGCCTCCTCCATCAACGCCTTGCCGTTGGGGTAGGAGAGGATCCCCTCCTGGGGAAAGGCCACAAGCTGCAACTCTACCCAGGGTTTCATCTCTTCACGCAGCTCCAGCATGGCCTTCAAGGCGATCAGCTCAGGGTCTGACACGTCCACATGGCTGCGCACAAACTGGATGCCGTTCGCTATCTGCCATTTGAGCGTCTGCCTGGCCCGGGTTTTGACATCCTCATGGCTGAGCAACGCCTTGCGTTCGGCCCAGCGCTCTATGCCCTCGAACAGAGTACCGGACTGGTTCCAGCTCGGCTCACCCGCCGTCTGAGTGGTATCGAGATGGATGTGCGGTTCGATAAAAGGGGCCATGGCCAACCCCCCTTCGCCATCCAGAGATTCTTCATCCACCCTGGCGCTATGCATGGGGGCCGTACTCTCTATGAGTCCATTCTGGCAATGGATCTGCCACAGTCCCTGTCGCCCAACCAGCTTCACATTGGTGATCAACATCATGCCTCTCCCTATTCTCTGAATGCCATCTGCTTTATTTCACAACAAGTTAGCTTGGATCAACAAAGGAGAGAAGCGATTAGATCTGATTCATACGAGAACTGTTAACATGGATGATATGAACATCATCAGGGAGCGGACGGCCCAAGATGAAAGATAAGATGATAGAGATAGGCAGCATTGGTCTGTTTAACGAGTATTTACAGGGTATTGGGATCCGCAAGCCGCCTCTCGATACCATAGAGAGCCACTGGGAGTATCGACGGGAAGACAAGTTGACCGCCATGGTCACCAAAACCTCCTCTGGTGAGGTCAGGCTTTATCTGGATGCCAGGGCGATTTCCTTGAATTGATGGCTCGGTCATCAAAATTGGCAATGCAAAAAGGCCTTCCCGTTCGGGAAGGCCTTTTAATTTACTGGTGCTGATACCCAGAGTCGAACTGGGGACCTCATCCTTACCAAGGATGCGCTCTACCAACTGAGCCATATCAGCACACTAACCGGTAAAGAACACACTGTGTGCGTTATCTCAATCTTTTGTCCGCAACAACCTGACGTTGTTTCGCGACCAATCACATCGCTGTGACTGTAATTAGGAGCCTGGCAGTGTCCTACTCTCGCATGGCGAATGCCACACTACCATCGGCGCTACCGCGTTTCACTTCTGAGTTCGGCATGGGATCAGGTGGGTCCACGGCGCTATGGCCGCCAGGCAAATTCTTCATCGATTTGTCCGGAACAAATCGAAACCGCCGCAGGCGGGCTCGAAGAGTGAGGTTCAGGACGAACCGAATAATCTCGGAAAGCTGACGTGAGTAATGACTTAGGCTGTTGCCTCGTCACTATCACTGAATTTGTAAGTAGTTCATGCACTTGCTACAAGCACCAGAAACACTTCTTGGGTGTTGTATGGTTAAGCCTCACGGGTAATTAGTATGGGTTAGCTCAACACGTCGCCGCGCTTACACACCCCACCTATCAACGTTGTGGTCTCCAACGGCCCTTTAGGACCCTCAAGGGGTCAGGGATGACTCATCTCAGGGCTCGCTTCCCGCTTAGATGCTTTCAGCGGTTATCGATTCCGAACTTAGCTACCGGGCAGTGCCACTGGCGTGACAACCCGAACACCAGAGGTTCGTTCACTCCGGTCCTCTCGTACTAGGAGCAACTCCCTTCAATCATCCAACGCCCACGGCAGATAGGGACCGAACTGTCTCACGACGTTCTGAACCCAGCTCGCGTACCACTTTAAATGGCGAACAGCCATACCCTTGGGACCGACTTCAGCCCCAGGATGTGATGAGCCGACATCGAGGTGCCAAACACCGCCGTCGATATGAACTCTTGGGCGGTATCAGCCTGTTATCCCCGGAGTACCTTTTATCCGTTGAGCGATGGCCCTTCCATTCAGAACCACCGGATCACTATGACCTACTTTCGTACCTGCTCGACCTGTCCGTCTCGCAGTTAAGCTGGCTTATGCCATTGCACTAACCTCCTGATGTCCGACCAGGATTAGCCAACCTTCGTGCTCCTCCGTTACTCTTTGGGAGGAGACCGCCCCAGTCAAACTACCCACCAGGCACTGTCCGCGAGCCCGATTCAGGGCCCTGCGTTAGAACATCAAACATACAAGGGTGGTATTTCAAGGACGGCTCCACGACAACTAGCGTCATCGCTTCAAAGCCTCCCACCTATCCTACACATGTAGGTTCAATGTTCAGTGCCAAGCTGTAGTAAAGGTTCACGGGGTCTTTCCGTCTAGCCGCGGGTACACCGCATCTTCACGGCGAATTCGATTTCACTGAGTCTCGGGTGGAGACAGCATGGCCATGGTTACACCATTCGTGCAGGTCGGAACTTACCCGACAAGGAATTTCGCTACCTTAGGACCGTTATAGTTACGGCCGCCGTTTACCGGGGCTTCGATCAAGAGCTTCGCTTGCGCTAACCCCATCAATTAACCTTCCGGCACCGGGCAGGTGTCACACCCTATACGTCCACTTTCGTGTTTGCAGAGTGCTGTGTTTTTGATAAACAGTCCCAGCCATCTGGTCACTGCGACTCCCAACTGCTCCATCCGCAAGGGATTTCACTGTCAAGAGCGAACCTTCTCCCGAAGTTACGGTTCTATTTTGCCTAGTTCCTTCACCCGAGTTCTCTCAAGCGCCTTGGTATTCTCTACCCGACCACCTGTGTCGGTTTGGGGTACGATGACTTGTAATCTGAAGCTTAGAGGCTTTTCCTGGAAGCATGGCATCAATGGCTTCACCACCGTAGTGGCTTCGTCTCGTGTCTCAGCGTTGCATCTCCGGATTTGCCTAGAGATACCGCCTACGCACTTTCACCAGGACAACCGTCGCCTGGCCCACCTAGCCTTCTCCGTCCCCCCATCGCAATTACAAGTCGTGCAGGAATATTAACCTGCTTCCCATCGATTACGCCTTTCGGCCTCACCTTAGGGGTCGACTCACCCTGCCCCGATTAACGTTGGACAGGAACCCTTGGTCTTCCGGCGAGGAGGCTTTTCACCCCCTTTATCGTTACTTACGTCAGCATTCGCACTTCTGATATCTCCAGCATACCTCTCGATACACCTTCGCAGACTTACAGAACGCTCCCCTACCACTCACACATAAGTGTGAATCCGCGGCTTCGGTGCCTGGTTTGAGCCCCGTTACATCTTCCGCGCAGGCCGACTCGACTAGTGAGCTATTACGCTTTCTTTAAATGATGGCTGCTTCTAAGCCAACATCCTAGCTGTCTGAGCCTTCCCACATCGTTTCCCACTTAACCAGAACTTTGGGACCTTAGCCGGCGGTCTGGGTTGTTTCCCTCTTCACGACGGACGTTAGCACCCGCCGTGTGTCTCCCGGATATTACTTACTGGTATTCGGAGTTTGCATGGAGTTGGTAAGTCGGGATGACCCCCTAGTCCAAACAGTGCTCTACCCCCAGTAGTATTCGTCCGAGGCGCTACCTAAATAGCTTTCGGGGAGAACCAGCTATCTCCGAGTTTGATTGGCCTTTCACCCCCAGCCACAGGTCATCCCCTAACTTTGCAACGTTAGTGGGTTCGGTCCTCCAGTTGATGTTACTCAACCTTCAACCTGCCCATGGCTAGATCACCCGGTTTCGGGTCTACACCTTGCAACTAGACGCCCAGTTAAGACTCGGTTTCCCTACGGCTCCCCTATACGGTTAACCTCGCTACAAAATGTAAGTCGCTGACCCATTATACAAAAGGTACGCAGTCACCCCGAAGGGCTCC
>NZ_JBPQCY010000003.1:252500-390000 GCF_051376105.1 Aeromonas molluscorum
GGGCTGTTCGGCCAGCATCCGTGCCAGACTGGCTTGCACCCGCTCTATGTCAACCGCCTTGCGATCAAGATAGATCTGACCCTGTTCGCCGATGGCCAGCATGATGCTGGACGACTTCTGGGCCTTGGCATGACTCGCCTGGGGACGATTGACCTCAAGCCCGGCTTCACGCACGAAGGAGGTAGTCACTATAAAGAAGATCAGCATGATGAAGACAATGTCGAGCATGGGGGTCATGTCGATCTGCACTTCATCACGCACGCGCTTGGATTGGCGTCTCATGGTAATACCTTCTCTTCGCGCAGTCCGTCCCGGGTTTGTGCCAAGGCACGTTTGGCCTTGCTGTCGAGACGACTGAGTAACAATACGCCGAGCAAGGCAACCACCATACCCGCCATGGTGGGTATGGTAGCGCGGGAAATGCCGCCCGCCATGCTCTCTGGATTAAAGCGGTTGGCCGCCGCCAGGGTGTCGAACACCCCTATCATGCCGGTCACTGTGCCAAGCAACCCCAACATGGGGCAGAGCACGACCAGGGTGCGAATGAGGATCAGATGACGGCCAAGTTCCAGCTCGACCTGAGCCAGCCAGCGACCACGGATGGCGCGGGCGTGCCAGCTGCTTTGCTCCACCCTGGCCTGCCAGTCGGCTTGCAGGCGGCGCTGCAATACGCCGTAGCCCAGATTGAGGTAAAGCAGCCGTTCGATGATCAGGACCCACATCAGCGCCAGCATGGCCAGTATGACCCAGAGCACTGGGCCACCTCGGCCCATGAAGCTCTGCAACTGATGCCAGATGTCAAGCATCATGCCGCGCGCCCTTCCCGCATCTCTCCTTCGGCACGCTCGGCCAAGATGCCGGCCACTTGCTGCTCCAACACATTGGAGAGCTCGACGAAGCGCGACTGCAGCAGACTATGGGAGAGGATGAGCGGTATGGCGGCTACCAGCCCCATGACGGTGGTGATCAGGGCCATCGAGATGCCACCCGCCATGATCTTGGGATCGCCGGTACCGAACTGGGTGATGGCCTGGAAGGTGCCTATCATGCCGGTCACTGTGCCGAGCAGCCCCAGCATGGGCGCCAGGGCGGCGATCACCTTGACCATGCCAAGGCCTCGCTCGAGCCGTGGCGTCTCTTGCAGGATGGCCTCGTCCAGCCTCAGCTCCAGGGTCTCCATGGGGATCTCCGGGTGCTTGTCCGCCACCAGCAGTACCCGGCCGAGGGCATTGTCCGCATGATAATCACCGCTGGCCAACTGACGGCGCACCCGGCCCAGCTCGCGAGAGAGGCTCCAGAGTCGCACCGCAGCGATGCCAAGGCCAATCACGGCCAGCAGCACTATGATGGCGCCCACCTTGCCCCCCTGCTGCAACTGCTGCCAGAAGCTGGGTGCCTGGGCCTGCATGGCAAGCAAGACACCGTGGGAGGGATCGAGCGGTACGGCCTCGCCCTCCTGCCCCTGGTAAGCATTGGCGGCACTATTGAGATTGACGGGCAGGTCGAGCACAGGGGCCAGGCCACCGGCCTCTACCTGTAGCAAACCGGCTTGCCCCAGCAGCATGAAGCTGCCGATGCGGGTCACCGGCTGGCGACTCGCGGCGCCCTGACCGTCCAACACATTGGTCTCGAAGCGCGCAATCTGGCCAGATCCCTGAATCTCTTGCATCAGCAGGGCCGGCAACTGGGCCAGGGCGGTGCGATCCGGCACATCCTGCTCCTTGCTCATCTGCTGCAAGGGTTGTAAACGATCGCCATATTGACCCTGAAGCGCCGAGCCACCAAGTAGCCTGGTCGCGTCCTTGGCACCTTGGCGGGCCACGGCAAAGACCTCGTCCATGTCGCTGGCCGCCTGTTGCCACTGGGATTTCAATTCCCCCAGTTTTTTCTCATTGTCGGCAAACTCGCCCGCCAGTTGCTTGCTCTGCTGCTGGGCGGCACTCAACCGGGCACGGGCGCTCGCCAGGGTCTTGCTGACCTCACCCAGAGCCTGACTCGCCTGTTGTTCACGGGCCTGCTCCTGAGCCTGCCAATCTTCATTGGCCAGAGCCGGCTGCGTCATGCCCAGCACCAGCACCACAAAAAGGGGAAGCTGTTTCATGATTGGGTCTCCTGCAGGGCCACGGAGAGCGGCAGTTGCAACAACTGGGGGATGCCTTTGTCTTTCGCCATGGCAAAGGCATCGCCGAGCGGGCTCAGCCACCGCTCATCCAGTGCCAGCCATGCTTTTTGTTGCGCCGACCAGCGCCAGGCCAAACTGTGATCCGCCGTCATGGCGAGCAGTGCCACCCGGCCCACGGCCAGCACCTCTACCCGGCGCGGCGCGCCATCCAGGGTCAGCTCTGCCATATAGGCATCGAGCCGATTACCGTATTCAGCCTCTATCTGATAGGCCTGCAATAGTTGGCGAAACTTCTCCGCCTCGCTCACGTCACTGCGGGCCAGGGTCGCTTTCAACCCCTGTATCCGTGACAACCGCTCATCGATGCGCAGCGGAATGTCATCTGCTACCAGCGCCGCCAGATCGCTCTGCATCTGCAGCATCAAGGGGATAAGGCCCTGACGGGTCTCTTCCACCGCACCAAGCTGGGTATTGAGGCGAGCCAGCTCCTTGCGCTGATCGGCGACCAGAGCGTGCATATAGCTGTTGTAAGCCTCGAGATCGCGCAGTTGCAGCTCGGCACTCTGCAGCTCCTGGCGGGCGGCGAGGGCGGCATCGGCCGCTTTCTCAACCCGCTGCTGGGACGCTTGCCCGGCGGCAATGCTTGCCTTGAGGGCAGGCTTGACCAGTTCATCGGCTGAAACTGACAAGGAGATCGATAATGGCAACAGGGCCAGACACCATAACTTGTTCATGACATGAATCTTATCAATGATAACTATTCTCATTATTTCAAATCATGGGAGCAGTAGCAATCGACATCAGTCCTTGGCCTGGGGGGAAAAAAACAGGATAATTTTTAGACAAACACGGGATCTACTGGCGTTGGTAGAAGCAACACCAAATTTATAACTAAAAAATATCTTTTCGATCAGCAAGATAGAGGTCGAAAAAGGAGAAGAAAATGTTTAACGACGCCATATGGGAACACATAGACAGGTTCACCAAGGCCAAGAAAACAAGCGACATCCAGCAGCTTCTGGAACGGTTCAGCCACCAGATGGGCTTCGATTATTTTCGTTTGCTGATTATTTTTCCCATCAGCATGCAAAAGTCCCACGTCGCCTTGTTCAACAACTGTCCCACCAGCTGGTTCAATGCCTATACGGAAAAGCAGTTCCTGACTCAGGATCCGGTGGTGCACCTGGGCCTGAAGCAGACCCAACCCATCTTCTGGAACCAGCTCGATTGCACCTCACCCTGGCTGCCCAGCGCCAGCCAGGAGGTGATGAACCTGGCCGCCGACTTCGGCGTTCGCAACGGTGTCTCCTTTCCATTGCACACCCCGCAGGGTGAACACGGCATCCTCTCCTTTATTACCAAGGAAAAATCCGACTCCGAGCTGATGTTCGACAACGTGCCCATGCTCTCCTTCTGTGCCAGCTATATCTTCAATTCAGCCCTGACCCTCATCAAGGCCAGACCGGATCTGATGAAGTATCTGACCGAGCTGTCGGATCGGGAGAAGGAGTGCCTGTTCTGGGCCAGCGAGGGTAAAACGTCCTGGGAGATCGCCGCCATACTCGGCATCAGTGAACGGACCGTCAATTTTCACCTCAACCAGGTGACCAACAAGACGGATTCCAAGAACCGCAGCCAGGCCATCGCCAAGGGGATTTCCAGCGGCATCATAGTGCCCTCCCTGACCGATGTGACTATCACCAACCTGCGGCTCTCCTAGCCGGACAGGAAAACAAAAAGAGCCGCAATGCGGCTCTTTTTCATTCCAGACCATGACTTATTCCACTGTCACAGATTTCGCCAGGTTGCGAGGCTGATCCACGTCCGTGCCCTTGATGAGGGCGACATGGTAGGAGAGCAGCTGCAACGGCACCGTGTAGACGATGGGGGCGATAGCCTCCTCGACATGGCTGAGGTTCATCACCCGCATGGTCTCATCGCTCTTGAAACCGGCAGCCGCATCGGCGAACACATAGAGAATGCCGCCACGGGCGCGCACTTCTTCAACGTTGGACTTGAGCTTCTCCAGCAGATCGTTGTTCGGTGCCACCACTATGATGGGCATCTCGGCATCGACCAGCGCCAGCGGGCCATGTTTCAACTCACCGGCGGCATAGGCTTCGGCATGGATGTAGGAGATCTCCTTGAGCTTGAGCGCCCCTTCCATGGCGATGGGGTACTGGCTGCCACGGCCGAGGAACAGGCTGTGGTGCTTGTCGGCAAACTCTTCGGCCAGAACTTCAATCTCCTTGGCCAGCGCCAGACTCTCATTGATACGCTGCGGCAGGGTTTTCAGCGCCTTGACCAGATCGGCCTCGGCGGCGGCGCTCAGGTTGCCACGGCAATGACCGATGGCGGTCACCAGCATCAGCAGTCCGGCCAGTTGGGTGGTGAATGCCTTGGTGGAGGCCACCCCTATCTCGGTACCGGCCCGGGTCATGAAAGCCAGATCCGATTCACGCACCAGGGAGGAACCCGGCACGTTGCAGATGGCCAGCGAGCTCATGTAACCAGACTCCTTGGCCAGACGCAGGGCGGCCAGGGTATCGGCGGTCTCGCCGCTCTGGGACAGGGTCACCAGCAGGCTGTTGGGACGCACCACCGACTTGCGATAGCGGAACTCGGAGGCGATCTCCACATCGCACGACACGCCAGCGATCTCTTCAAACCAGTAGCGGGCGACCATGCCGGAGTTGTAGGAAGTACCGCAGGCAATGATCTGGATGTGCTCGACCCGATCGAAGATGGCACGGGCACCATTGCCGAACGACTCGACCACCACATGATCGCTGCCAAGACGGCCTTCGAGGGTGTTGGTGATGGCCTTGGGCTGCTCATAAATCTCTTTGAGCATGTAGTGGCGATACTCACCCTTGTCACCGGCATCATGGGAGAGCTCGGATTCCAGCTCTTCGCGCACCACCGCATTGCCGTTGGCATCGAAGATGTGCACGTCACGGCGGGTCACCTCGGCCACATCGCCCTCTTCCAGGAAGATGAAACGACGGGTCACCGGCAGCAGCGCCATCTGATCGGAAGCGATAAAGTTCTCGCCGATGCCGCGGCCGATAACCAGGGGGGAACCGGAGCGGGCCACCACCACGCGGCTGTCGTCACGGCTATCCATCACCACGGTGCCATAGGCGCCGCGCAGCTGCTTCACCGCCACCTGCATGGCCACCAGCAGGCTGGGGGCGGATTTCAGTTCGTGGTTTACCAGGTGGGCGATCACTTCGGTGTCGGTGTCCGAGGTGAACTCATAGCCCAGCCCCTGCAGCTCGGCGCGCAGCTCTTCGTGGTTCTCGATGATGCCGTTGTGCACCACCACGATATGCTCGGAGACGTGGGGGTGGGCATTGCGCTCGGAAGGCTCGCCATGAGTCGCCCAGCGGGTGTGGGCTATGCCGGTACCGCCATGCACGGATTGTTCGTCCAGCGCCTTGGCCAGCTCGGCGACCTTGCCCAGACGACGCACCCGCTGCAGCGGATGCTCGCTGCTGAACACAGCCACACCGGCGGAGTCGTAGCCGCGATACTCGAGACGACGCAGTCCCTCGACCAGAATTTCCGCTACATCACGTTGGGCCACGGCCCCGACGATGCCACACATAGACTTCTCCTTACACTTGAATTGTTAACAATGGGGTAGGCAGGCGAACATCAGCCTGCGAGGGGAGCGCAGATCAGCGTCACCCCTTTGGATTCGAGTAGTTGCCGGGTTTCATCGGCCAAGTCTTCGTCAGTCACCAGGGTATGAATTTGTGCCCAGGGCAACTCCAGATTGGGGATCTTGCGGCCTATTTTTTCTGATTCGACCATGACGATGACTTCCCGAGAGACCTCGGCCATGACCCGGGACAGGCCCACCAGCTCGTTGAAGGTGGTGGTACCCCGCTCGGGATCTATGCCATCGGCACCAATGAACAGCTGGTCGAAGTCATAGGAGCGCAGCACCTGTTCCGCCACCTGGCCCTGAAAGGACTCGGAGTGGGGATCCCAGGTGCCGCCGGTCATCAGCAGGGTAGGTTCGTTTTCCAGCTCGCGCAGGGCACCAGCCACATTGAGGGAGTTGGTCATCACGATCAGGCCGCGCTTGTTGCTCAGCATGGGGATCATGGCACTGGTGGTGCTGCCGCTGTCGATGATGATGCGGTTGTGATCGCGGATCCGTTCGGCGGCCGCGCGGGCGATGGCCAGCTTTCGTTTCGAAACTTGCTCCGGGTTATCCGTCACTACCATCTCGCTCGGTAGCGGCACCGCCCCCCCGTAGCGACGCAGCAACAGACCGCCGGTCTCCAGCACGGCCAGATCCTTGCGGATGGTCACTTCCGAGGTGGCAAAGTGCTTGGCCAGGGCATCGACGCTCACTTCACCCTGTTCTTGCACCAGAGTCACTATGGTGTGGCGGCGCTGCTGTGTGTTTCGTTTTGTCATTATAAAGTTTCGATCCGAAAGAATGGCGGAATATTAACAAGCTTTGCGGGAAAAACAAGCGGGCAACATAGGATCCCCATCACTTAGCTGCCAAAATAGACCGGCAGAGAGTGAGAGGATCCCATGCACAAGAGATTGATATGGTTGGTAGAAGACGAGGCCAACATAGCAGACACCCTGATCTATGCGTTGCAGACCGAGGGGTTCGAAGTAACCTGGTTCAACTTGGGCGAGACCATGTTGGCGAGATTGGCACAGACCCAACCTGACTTTCTGATCCTGGATGTGGGCCTGCCCGACATCAACGGCTTCGAGTTGTGCAAGCGGGTCCGGGCCAGCTGCGATACCCCGCTGATGTTCCTCACCGCTCGCAGTGAGGAGATTGACCGGCTGATTGGACTGGAAATAGGCGCCGATGACTATGTGGCCAAGCCCTTCTCGCCACGGGAAGTCTGTGCCAGGGTTCGCACCATATTGCGCCGCAGCGGGCGACAGCCCCCCTCACAGACCAGCGGCTTGCAACTGGACGAGGATAGGGCCCGCATCAGCTTTCAGGGTCAGGCGCTGGCGCTCACCCGCTACGAATACCTGCTGCTCAAGACGCTCATGCAGGCGCCGGGCCGGGTCTACTCCCGCCAGCAGCTGATGGACCTGGTGTGGAGCGGGGCCGAAGAGAGCCTGGATCGCACCGTCGATACCCACATCAAGACCCTGAGAGCCAAGCTGAGGGAGCGGGACCCTGATGCCAATCTGATCCTGACCCACAGGGGGCTGGGCTACAGCCTGGAGCTGGCATGAAACATGACCCATTGAACGGCAACAGCGGTGCAATCTGGGACAAATATGAGACCTAATCGGATAGCACCCGATCATCGGAAACCAGCATGAGAATTGGATTGCAACTGCTGGCCGGATTGCTGCTCATCTTCGCCCTGGCCGCCTGGTTTGTACTGGAGATCTTCGTCGAAGAGATCAAGCCGGGGGTGCGCAGCGCCGCCGAAGATACGCTGGTCGACATGGCACAGATACTGGCCCCCCTGGCGCTGGCTGATTTGCAGGAGGGCAAGATGGCCAATGGGCGACTGGCTCATGCCTTCGCCCGCCTCAATCAGAGGCCCATCAATGCCGTGATCGATGGCCACCTCAAGCAGCAGACCGAGTACCGTATCTATGTTGTTGATGCAAAAGGAAAAGTGCTCTACGACTCCTCGGGGCGGGATCTGGGCAAAGATTACTCCCGCTGGAATGATGTCCATCTGACCCTGCGCGGTCAATATGGCGCCCGCAGCACCCGCAGCACCCCGGACGATCCCGCCAGCTCGGTCATGCATGTGGCGGCGCCGCTGCGCGAAGGGGATGAGATTCTCGGTTCCCTTACGGTTGCCAAACCCAACCATACCCTGCTGCCGATGATAGAGCGTGGGGAGCGCCAGCTCTTGCAGGCTGCCGCCCTCATGTTGCTCATCGCCCTGCTCATTGGCGGCTTGCTGGTGTGGTGGCTAAACAGGTCAATCCGCAAGCTGGAAACCTATGCCCAGGCCGTCAGCCAGGGCGAGCCTGCCCAGTTGCCCCATTTATACAGCCTGGAGCTGGACAGGTTGGGGCGCTCCCTCGAGACCATGCGCCGCCAGCTCGATGGCAAGAGTTACATAGAGCAATACGTCCACAGCCTGACCCATGAGCTCAAGAGCCCCCTGGCGGCCATTCGTGGGGCGGGGGAGCTGCTGGCGGAGGCCCCCCCTCCGCAAGTCGCGACCCGTTTCATTGGCAACATCAATCAGGAGACGACCCGCATGCAGCAGCTGATCGAGCGTATGTTGCAGCTCGCTCGCCTCGAATCGGGTCAGGATCGTGAACGGCAGGCGGTGGAACCATCATCACTCGGCGAAGGGGTCGCGGCGGCGCGCCAGATAGTGGCCGATCGACGGAACATCACTCTCAGCCGCAGCCTGAAACCGGCCCGGCCACAGCACTGGGATCCCTTGCTGGTGGGACAGGCCCTGGGCAACCTGATCGACAATGCCCTCGACTTCAGCCCAACCGCTGGCCTGCTGGCGATAGAGGGAGAGCCGACACCGGATGGCTACCGTTTCCGGGTCAAGGATCAGGGCCCGGGTATCCCGGATTTCGCCCTGCCGCGCATCTTCGAGCGCTTCTACTCTCTGCCCAGGCCAAACGGCGCCAAGAGCAGTGGCATAGGACTCAGCTTCGCCGCCGAGGTAGCGCGCCAACATGGGGGCAGCCTGACGCTGCACAACGGGAAACAAGGCGGAGTGCTGGCCGAACTCTGGCTGCCCACCAGCGGCACAACATGATTCATATGGACTTCACACTGACCACACAGAGCGGCGCTAAGCTGGTGCCCCCCATGCCGCCATTCCGGGCACATGGGGCCATGCCCTGTCGAATCAAGGAGACCCGAATGTCCCGAATCCTGTTGCCCGGCCTGATTGCCGCCAGCCTGTTGTTCAGTGTGCCCGCCAGTGCGGCTGGCTGCTGGCTGTTTGCCGATGGCACCGGCCAGCCCTTGTCCCAGCAGGGAGAGTGCAGCCAGCGCCTGCCCCCCGCCTCCACCTTCAAAATCCCGCTGGCACTGATGGGTTATGACAGTGGCTTTCTGGTCGATGAACAACTGCCAGCCCTGCCGTTCAAGGCCGGAGATGCAGACTTCCTGCCCGCCTGGCGCGAGACCACCACTCCGAGCCGCTGGATGGACCATTCGGTGATCTGGTACTCCCAGCGTCTCACCGAGTGGCTGGGAGAAGCCCGCTTCCAGCAGTACGTCGACCACTTCGACTACGGCAACCGGGATCTCGCCGGCAATCCGGGCAAGCAGGATGGTTTGACCCAGGCTTGGCTCAGTTCATCGCTGGGGATCAGCCCGCTCGAGCAGGCCAGTTTCCTCGGCAAGCTGGTGAGCGGCAAACTGCCCGTCGCCGCCGACGCGGTACGCCACACCAGCGCCATCATGCGTCAGCCCGACATCGACGGCTGGCAAGTATACGGCAAGACCGGTATGGGTTACTTCAAGCAGGCCGATGGGAGCCTGGACCGACAGCGTCCCATTGGCTGGTTCGTCGGCTGGGCCAGCAAGGGAGATCAGACCCGCATCTTCGTCCATACCGTACTGGACAAACCAGGCAAGCAGTTCGCCTCAGTCCGCGCCAAAGAGGAGCTCTTTGCCGCCCTGCCGGACAAGCTCAAGCAATGACAAGCGCGGTTCGCGGCGGGCAAATGGGGTTGTCCCAGTCCACTTGAGCGCGGCCTCATTCACTCCAGCCGGCGCCAGGGCGCCGGTTTTTTTTATCGCCCTTCACCCTCACTTCACAGAGGCTCACCTCCCCTTCACCCAGCCAGGACACACTGACCTCCGATAACAAGGAGCCCGTCATGGTCAAACAGATAATCACCCACAAGCTCTTCCTGCTACTGCTGCTCGGCCTGCTGTTGATGCTGCCGGTGCAGTCGATTCTGGATCTCAATCACGAACGCCAGCGCTATCAGCATCAAGCCATCGACAGCATGATGGCCAGCAGCAGCGGTCCGCAGCGGCTGCTGGGGCCTGTTCTGGTACAACCCTATAGCCGCGCCGTCACCGTGGAGCAGGATGGCAAGCGCTTCGTGCGCCAGGAGCGGCTCTACCGCTATCTGTTACCGGAACAGCTGGAGATGCGCGCCAGCATGGTGGTCACCCCGCGCAAACTCGGCATCTATCAGGCGCAGCTCTATCACACCAAGCTCACCCTCTCCGGCCATCTGCCCGATACCCTGGCGGACAAGCCGTTGCTGGCCAGCAACCCGGACCTGCTCTTTGACGGCGCAGATCCGGCGCTGGTGGCGGGTAAACCCTATCTGAGCCTAGTGCTGTCCGACGCCCGTGGCATCAACAGCGTCCCCGTGTTGCAACTGGGAGAACGCCGCATCCCCTTCGTTCCCGGCGCCTTGCTCACAGAGGGTCAGGCTGGCATTCACGCGCCGCTCGACGCCTTGCCGGGCGAACAGGGCAACTTCCATATCGAGCTGCACTTGCAGGGCATGAACAGCCTGGAGCTGGTGCCCCTCGGTCGGGAGAGCAGACTGCAACTGAGCGGCAACTGGCCGCATCCCAACTTCGTCGGTGACTTCCTGCCGGACAGTCGCAAACTGGATGAGGCTGGCTTCAATGCCAGCTGGCAGACGAGCTGGTTCGCGACCGACATGGAGACCCGTTTCTTGCGCAGCATGAGTGGCAGGGAAGACACCCTGCCCGCCTTCAGTGTCAATCTGGTGCAATCAGTGGATCAATACCGGCTCAATGAGCGGGCCGCCAAATATGCCCTGCTGTTCATCGGACTCACCTTCATCAGCTTCTTTATGTTCGAGCTGCTCAAGGGGCTGCGGGTGCACCCGATCCAGTACGCCCTGGTCGGCATGGGACTGGTTATCTTCTATCTGCTGCTGCTGGCACTGACCGAACACCTGGGCTTCGCCCTGGCTTACCTGCTGGCGAGCCTGGCCAGTGTGGCGCTCAATGGCTTTTACCTGAGCCATGTGCTGAGGGGCCTGAAGCAAGGGCTCGGCTTCGCGGCCCTGCTGGGAATGGTCTATGCCACCCTCTATGGCCTGTTGCAGGCACAGCAGAGCGCGTTACTACTCGGTGCCCTGTTGCTGTTCGCCGTATTGGCGCTGCTCATGGTGCTCACTCGCAAACTGGATTGGTATAGCGTCATGGGCAACTCCGGGCGCGAGCCATAAAAAAACCGGCGCCACAAGGCGCCGGTTTCCTTTATTTCATAGATAGGGATTGATTGGGCATCACTTCTTCTTGACCGGGCGCGCCCAGTTCTGAATATGGCGCTGGGGCACCCGGGTGATCACCAGCTCGTGCTCGGCCACATTCTTGGTGATGGTGGAGCCAGCACCCAGGGTCGCGCCCTTGCCGATGCGCACCGGCGCCACCAGCTGGGTATCGGAGCCGACGAAGACATCATCCTCTATGATGGTCTGGAACTTGTTCACCCCATCATAATTACAAGTAATGGTGCCAGCGCCAATGTTCACCCTGGCCCCCACGTCGGCATCTCCCAGATAGGTCAAATGACCACACTTGGAACCAACGCCGAGCCGGGACTTCTTCATCTCGACGAAGTTGCCGACATGGGCATCTTGCTCCAGCACGGCACCTGGTCGCAGACGGGCAAAGGGGCCGACCGAACACTGATCCGCCACCTGCGCACCCTCGATAACGGAGTAGGGCTTCACTTCGGTATGATCGCCAATCTCGCAATCTTTCAGCACGCAGCCGGCCCCGATGCTCACATGGTTGCCGAGCTTCACCTTGCCCTCGATGATGACGTTGACGTCAATCACCACCTCTTCGCCGATCTCCAGCGTGCCGCGCAGATCGAAGCGAGCAGGATCGATCAGGGTGACGCCCGCGATCATCAGCTTCTCGGCCTGCATCTGCTGATAGCTGCGCTCCAATGCCGCCAGCTGCACCCTGTTGTTGGCCCCTTCCACTTCCATGGCGCTGTCCGGGTGGACGGCGGCGATGGGGCAGCCATCCCCATGGGCCATGGCGATGACGTCGGTCAGATAGAACTCCCCTTGGGCGTTCTTGTTGTCCAGGCGGGAGAGCCAGCCCCTCAGCTGGGCGCCATTGGCCACCAGTACGCCGGTGTTCACCTCGCGGATGGCGAGCTGCTCGGCGTTGGCATCCTTCTGCTCGACGATACCGACTACCTGACCCTGCTCGCGCACGATGCGGCCATAGCCGGTCGGGTTGTCCAGCACCACGGTCAGCAGCGCCATGCCGTCATCGGCCTTGGCGGCCAGCAGCCGTTGCAGGGTCTCTGGCTGGATCAGCGGGGTATCGCCGTAGAGCACCAGCACGTCGTCTTCATCCTGCCAGAACGGGATGGCCTGGGCGACGGCGTGGCCGGTACCCAGCTGCTGGGCCTGAAGCACCCAATTCAAGTCCGGGGCGGCAATCCGCTCCTTCAACAACTCGGCGCCGTGGCCATAGACCAGATGCAACTGCTCGGCACCTATCTGGCGGGCGGTCTCGATGACATGGGACACCATGGGTTTGTTGGCGACAGGGTGCAACACCTTGGGCAGTACGGAGCGCATGCGGGTGCCTTTACCCGCAGCCAGGATCACGACATTGAGGGACATAGCTAGCCTTTGAAACTTGAGAAAATACTCGGCGGAGTCTATCGAACGGATAAAAAAAAAGCGACCCGAAGGTCGCTTTTTGCATCACCGCTATTAACGGTAATTCTTTTTGACGATATCGATAACCCGCAGTTGGGCCATCGCCTTGGCCAGCTCGGTAGCGGCCTGGGCGTAATCGATGTCACCATGGGAGCTGTTGATCCGCTCCTCGGCACGACGCTTGGCTTCCTGGGCTTTCGCCTCATCCAGGTCGTCGGCACGAATTGCGGTATCGGCCAGCACAGTCACGGCTTCGGGTTGTACTTCCAGCATGCCGCCGGAGACGTACATCACCTCTTCGCCACCATTTTGCTTGATCAAGCGGACCAGGCCCGGCTTGATGGCAGTCAGCAGCGGCGCGTGACCGTGGTGGATACCCAGCTCACCTTCGGAGCCTGAAACCTGTACGGTCTGAACACGGCCGGCAAACAGTTTGCCCTCTGCGCTCACCACATCCAGGTGAAAGGATATCTCAGCCATGGGTCCTCCTATCGAGGCTTACAGTTTCTTGGCTTTCTCGACGACTTCGTCGATACCGCCAACCATGTAGAACGCCTGCTCAGGCAGATCGTCATACTCGCCTTTCAGGATGCCCTGGAAACCACGAATGGTCTCTTTCAGCGGCACGTATTTGCCCGGGGAACCGGTAAATACTTCTGCCACGAAGAACGGCTGGGACAAGTAACGCTCGATCTTACGGGCACGGGATACAGTCAGTTTGTCTTCTTCTGACAGTTCATCCATACCCAGGATGGCGATGATGTCCTTCAGCTCTTTGTAGCGCTGCAGTACGGTCTGAACGCCACGAGCGGTGTCGTAGTGCTCCTTGCCAACCACCAGCGGATCCAGCTGACGGGAGGTGGAGTCCAGCGGGTCAACGGCCGGGTAGATACCCAGCGCCGCGATCTGACGGGACAGAACGACGGTCGCATCCAAGTGGGCGAAGGTGGTCGCCGGAGACGGGTCAGTCAAGTCATCCGCAGGGACGTAAACGGCCTGTACGGAGGTGATGGAACCGGTCCGGGTGGAGGTGATACGTTCTTGCAGAACACCCATCTCCTCGGCCAGGGTCGGCTGGTAGCCTACTGCGGACGGCATACGGCCCAGCAGTGCGGATACTTCGGTACCGGCCAAGGTGTAACGGTAGATGTTATCCACGAAGAACAACACGTCACGACCTTCGTCACGGAACTTCTCGGCCATGGTCAGACCGGTCAGCGCCACGCGCAGACGGTTTCCGGGCGGCTCGTTCATCTGACCGTAAACCAGGGAGACTTTGTCCAGTACGTTGGACTCCATCATCTCGTGGTAGAAGTCATTACCCTCACGGGTACGCTCGCCCACACCGGCAAATACTGAGTAGCCGCTGTGCTCGATCGCGATGTTACGGATCAGTTCCATCATGTTGACGGTCTTGCCGACACCGGCGCCGCCGAACAGACCCACTTTACCACCCTTGGCGAACGGGCAAACCAGGTCGATAACCTTGATGCCGGTCTCCAGCAGATCGTTGCTGTTGGACTGTTCTTCGTAGCTGGGGGCTTCGCGGTGGATGGACCAACGCTCTTCTTCGCCGATCGGACCCTTCTCATCGATGGGTTCGCCCAGTACGTTCATGATGCGGCCCAGGGTCGAGGTACCAACCGGTACCTGGATTGCCTTGCCGGTATTAACTACTTCCAACCCACGACGCAGACCGTCGGAGGAACCCATGGTGATGCAGCGTACGACACCGCCACCGATCTGCTGCTGAACTTCCAGCACCAGACCCTGGCCTTGACCTTCGCTGACGACTTTAACTGCGTCGTACACCTTGGGTACGGCATTCTGCGGGAACTCGATGTCCACCACAGCGCCGATGATTTGGACGATGAAACCATTACTCATGTCAAATCCTCTAAACCTTTGATAACCCTTGCCTTACACCGCAGCAGCGCCTGATACGATCTCTGTCAGCTCTTGGGTAATACTGGCCTGACGGGCCTTGTTATACACCAGTTGCAGATCGTTAATCAGGTTACCGGCGTTGTCAGTCGCGGCTTGCATGGCAACCATTCGGGCCGCCTGTTCGCTGGCCAAGTTTTCCACCACGCCCTGGTACACCTGGGATTCGACATAGCGAATCAACAAGGTGTTCAGCAGCTGCTTGGGATCCGGCTCATAGAGGTAATCCCAATGGTGTTTCTTGGCGAGCTTGCTGTCTTCTGTTACGGGCAAAGGCAGCAATTGATCGACTCGGGGTTGTTGCACCATGGTGTTTACAAACTTGTTGTACACCAGGTACAGACGGTCAATCTCACCGTTGTCGTAAGCCTTCAGCATGACCTTGACTGAACCAATCAGGTCATTGACGCTCGGGTTGTCACCCAGTCCGGAGACGTGGGCTTGCACCTTGGCACCATGCCGCTGGAAGAAGCCGGAAGCTTTGTTACCGATCAGTGCCAGGTCAACCTTGGCACCTTTCGCGCTCCAATCCTTCATCTCATTGAGGGCAGCCTTGAACAGGTTGATGTTCAGACCCCCACACAGGCCACGGTCGGTGGAGACGACGATGTAACCCACTCGCTTGACCTCACGTTCCATGAGGTAGGGGTGCTTGTATTCCAAGTTCCCCTGGGCGATATGGCCGATCACCTTGCGCATGGTTTCAGCGTACGGACGGCTGGCAGACATGCGTTCCTGCGCACGGCGCATCTTGCTTGCTGCCACCATTTCCATAGCGCCGGTGATCTTCTGAGTGTTCTTCACACTCCCGATCTTGGTACGTATCTCTTTTGCGCCGGCCATCTCTTACTCTCCTTCAGGTGGCAGCTTGCGCTGCCACACTCGCTTACCAGGTCTGGGTTGCTTTGAAGTCATCCAGCAACGCAGTCAGCTTGCCAACGATCGCGTCGTTGTAGTCGGCTGTGGCGTTGATGTCTGCCATCAGCTCAGCATGCTGGTTATTGGCGTAGGAGAGCAGAGCGGCTTCGAAATCGACGATCTTGGCGATTTCGACGTCGGAGAGATAGCCCTTCTCGGCGGCGAACAGCACCAGAGCCTGGGCAGCCACACTCATCGGGGAGTATTGCTGCTGCTTCATCAGCTCAGTTACCTTCTGGCCGTGGTCCAGCTGCTTGCGGGTCGCCTCATCCAGATCGGAGGAGAACTGGGCGAAGGCCGCCAGCTCGCGGTACTGGGCCAGCGCGGTACGGATACCACCGGACAATTTCTTGACGATCTTGGTCTGAGCCGCGCCACCCACTCGGGATACGGAGATACCCGGGTCAACCGCCGGACGAATACCGGAGTTGAACAGCTGAGTGGTCAGGAAGATCTGACCATCGGTGATGGAGATCACGTTGGTCGGAACGAAGGCTGACACGTCACCGGCCTGGGTTTCGATGATCGGCAACGCGGTCAAAGAACCGGTCCGGCCAGTCACGGCACCCTTGGTGAACTTCTCGACGTACTCGACGTTGACGCGGGAAGCGCGTTCGAGCAGACGGGAGTGCAGATAGAAGACGTCGCCTGGGTAAGCTTCGCGTCCTGGCGGACGGCGCAGCAGCAGGGAGATCTGACGGTAGGCCACCGCTTGCTTGGACAGGTCATCATAAATGATGAGCGCGTCTTCACCGCGGTCACGGAAGTACTCACCCATGGAGCAACCGGCATAAGGCGCCAGGTATTGCAGGGCGGCAGCTTCGGAGGCAGAGGCAACCACCACTATGGTGTTGGCCAGAGCACCGTGCTCTTCCAGCTTGCGCACCACGTTGGCAATGGTGGAGGCCTTCTGGCCAATCGCGACGTACACACATTTAATGCCAGAGTCTTTCTGGTTGATGATGGTGTCGATGGCGATGGCGGTCTTACCTACCTGGCGGTCACCGATGATCAGCTCACGCTGGCCGCGACCGATAGGGATCATGGCATCGATGGCTTTCAGGCCGGTCTGGACAGGCTGGTCAACAGACTTACGCTCGATAACGCCCGGTGCGATAACTTCGATCGGCGAGAAGCCGTCGTTGTCGATAGGACCTTTACCGTCGATAGGCTGACCCAGGGTGTTGACCACCCGGCCCAACAGACCACGACCAACCGGCACTTCCAGAATGCGGCCAGTCCCTTTTACTTTCATCCCTTCGGCCAGATCGGCGTAGGGACCCATGACCACGGCACCAACGGAGTCACGCTCCAGGTTCAATGCCAGAGCGAAGCGGTTACCCGGCAGCTCGATCATTTC
Organism: Aeromonas molluscorum; assembly: GCF_051376105.1. Lineage (NCBI taxonomy): Bacteria > Pseudomonadati > Pseudomonadota > Gammaproteobacteria > Aeromonadales > Aeromonadaceae > Aeromonas > Aeromonas molluscorum. Next base: position 269,474 of record NZ_JBPQCY010000003.1, read on the forward strand.
ACCCTGCATGGCATCGGCCAGACCGTGGATACGAATGATACCGTCGCTCACAGAGACGATGGTGCCTTCGTTGCGCGCTTCGCTCTTAACATCAAACTGCGCGATGCGCTGCTTGATAAGCTCGGCGATTTCAGTGGAATTCAGTTGCATGCTCTAATACCCCAATCAAGATTGCAGCGCGTCGGCCATGCGATCCAGCTTACCGCGGACAGTACCGTCGATAACCAGATCTCCGGCCTTGATGAGCACTCCGGCCATCAAGGACGCATCCATGCTGCAATTCAGCTTCACTTTGCGTGCGAGACGTTGCTCCAGAGAAGCCTGAATAGCGGCCTTCTGCTGGTCGGTCAGTACATGGGCCGAAATGACGTCAGCCTGAATCTCTTTGTCGAGTTCAGCCTTGAGCAATACATATTCGGTCACGACCGCCGGCAGCACACCCAAGCGACCATTCTCAGCCATCACCCGCATCAGGTTCTGGCCATGCTCGTCGAGTTGCTCACCACAGACACTCACAAACAGATTTGCGAGTTCTTCGGCAGCCACAGAGCCGTTTACCAGGGAGTGGATTGTCTCGTTCTCCACGACTTGCGCCGCGAAACCGAGCATCCCGAGCCACTGGTCAACCGCCTTGTGCTCAACGGCAAACTCGAAAGCAGCCTTGGCGTAGGGGCGAGCGATTGTAGTCAGTTCAGACATAGCCCCGTTCCCGTTACAGTTCTGCTACCAGTTTGTCGACGATGTCGCTGTTGGCAGCCTGGTCGATGTGACGTGCCAGGATCTTCTCTGCGCCGGCGACGGCAAGAGCAGCAACCTGCTTGCGCAGTTCTTCTGTGGCACGATGACGTTCAGCTTCAAGCTCGGCACGGCCTTGAGCCAGGATTTTCTCCCGCTCTGCCTGGGCACCAACTGCCGCTTCATCGATGATCTGGGCTTTACGTTTGTTAGCCTGTTCAACGATTTCAGCAGCCTGGCGCTTGGCTTCTTTCAGCTGATCGGTGGCATTGGCCTTGGCCAAATCCAGATCTTTCTTGGCGCGTTCTGCGGAAGACAAGCCGTCAGCAATTTCTTTCTGGCGGGCTTCAATGGCTGCAATCAGCGGCGGCCATACGTACTTCATGCAAAATACTACGAAGAAGAAAAAAGCGATTGCTTGGCCGAGGAGGGTGGCGTTGATATTCACAGCCGATTTCCTCTTAAGTTAGTTAATGGGTTCTGCGTGAGTCGTAACGACTTAGGCAACCGCAAACATCACATACAGACCCAGACCAACGGCGATCATCGGGATCGCATCAACCAGACCCATCACGATGAAGAACTGGGTACGCAGCACAGGGATCAGATCCGGCTGACGAGCAGCGCCTTCCAAGAATTTACCACCCAGGATACCGATACCGATGGAGGCGCCGATCGCGGCCAGGCCCATCATCAAAGCAGCAGCCATGTACAGCAGGTCCATGTTCAAGTTTTCCATGAGGATCTCCATTTATTTTTTGGTAATTGGTTGTTTAAAAAGGTGTTATTTGAGTTGCATCATCAATGGTCTTCCTGCGCCATCGACAGATAGACGATGGTCAGAACCATGAAGATGAATGCCTGCAAGGTGATGATCAGTATGTGGAAAATTGCCCAAGGCACGGACAGGATCCACTGTGACCACCAGGGTAACAAACCCGCAATCAGGATAAAGATCAGTTCGCCAGCATACATGTTGCCGAACAGTCGCAGACCCAGAGAGACTGGCTTGGAAATCAACGTGACGGTTTCAAGGATGAAGTTAACAGGGATGGCCGCAGGATGATTGAAAGGCTGAAGTGTCAGCTCCTTCACAAACCCTTTGATACCCTTGACCTTGATGCTGTAATACAGGATCAAGAAGAACACGCCCAAAGCCATGGACATGGTGATGTTAACGTCAGCAGAGGGAACCACACGCAGATAGGGAACACCCATCAATTGTGCAGCGTGAGGGATAAAGTCAACGGGGATCAGATCCATGAAGTTCATCAGGAAGATCCACACAAACACCGTCAGCCCCAAAGGTGCGATGACCTTGTTGCGACCGTGAAAGATGTCCTTGACGTTACTATTCACAAACTCGACCAGCATCTCCACGAAGCACTGAAGTTTACCCGGTACGCCGCTGGTGGCCTTGACGGCGACTCGACGGAACGACCAGATAAACAGGGTGCCCAACAGAACAGAAAATATCATAGAGTCGATATTCACTGTCCAGAACCCAGACCCTACTTGCAGATGGGTCAGATGGTGGGAGATATATTCCTGAGGAGTCAGGACTTCTCCGGTTGCAGCCATGAGTTTTCCTAATAGTGGTTGTTAAGCGTGAATGAGACTATCCACTGTACAACGAGGGCGAGGATATAAGTGGCGAAGAAGGAGATGGTGTTTATCTCGATCCCTGCACCAAACATCAGGGCGAAGAGTCCTGTTGTAGCAATGAGCTTAATCCCTGCCCCACCATAAAAGTCCCGCAACACCAGTCCCACACTCTCTTTCGTCACCTTGCGGCGCAGAACCCAGAGTGTGAACAAGGCCTGAGGAACCCAATACATTCCCCCCCCGTAGAGGGAGGAATATCCGGCGTTAGCCCCCGCCTGATAAAACCAGACTGACGCTATCGCCAGGATCAGGACGAGCTGACAAACGAGCATCGCCAAGGCCAGTGTTAAACCTTCCAAGGCTATTTTCTGTTTCACCAACTCACCTCTGAACATTACAGAACTGTAAAAAATCGGGTTCCGAAGACCCCGAATTCACAGCTCTAAAAGCCGGTCAAATTATACCCGTGAAGACGGCTATTGCAACATGGCAAAAACCCTTAATTTTTGCGGCTTTCCGCACAAAATTAAGGTTATGTTCATATCGAAAGGAATGGATGTTTTATTACTACAAAAAGCGTAAAAATTACTATTCTGATAGGCCAAAATAGCCCAATACTCGGTCCAATTCCGCCAAGTTCTCGTAACTTATTACTAACTTGCCACTATTCTGCTTGCCTTGCTGCAGTTGTACCTTGTTGCCAATTTTTTCTGCAATCTGGCGTTCAATGTAAGCAAATTGTGGATCGCGAACCGGTTCGGCTTTGGTTTTTGCCGGTTCCAGTGATTTTTGCACCAAGCGCTCGGTATCGCGCACGGTCAGCCCTTTTTGCGCCACCTGCTTGGCCAGTTCGGACTGGGCCGGGCCACTCAGGGCCAGCAGGGCTCGGGCATGGCCCATGTCGAGGTCGCCATGCTCCACGAAACGCTTCACGTCGTCGTTGAGCTGGTTAAGACGCAGCAAGTTGGTGACAGTGGTGCGCGACTTGCCCACAGCCTCGGCCACCTGCTGGTGGGTGAGTTCAAATTCGGTCAGCAGTCGCTGCAGGGCGACCGCCTCCTCGATGGCATTGAGGTCTTCGCGCTGGATGTTCTCAATCAGAGCGATGGCGACTGCTGCTTCGTCGGGCACGTCCTTGATGATGCAGGGCACCACCTCGAGACGGGCCAGCTGGGAGGCGCGCCAGCGTCGTTCACCGGCGATGATTTCAAAGGATTGCTCACCGAGGGGGCGGACCACTATGGGCTGGATCACCCCCTGGGCACGAATGGAGTTGGCCAGGTCTTCCAGTGCGTCCTGCGACATGTCCTTGCGCGGCTGGTACTTGCCGGAGCGCAGCCACTCCAGCGGCAGCTTGCGTAGCTCGCCCTGGGGGGCGGGAGCCATGGCCTGTTCGGTGCGCTGATCGCTCATCACCTGTTTCTGGCGCGCAGCCGTGCTGGTGCTGAGCAGGGCGTCCAGCCCCTTGCCCAGTCCACGTTTTTTCAGGGTCATATGCTCTCTCGATCTGCGGTGGTCAGTTGGGCTTCCTGCTCCTGGCGGCGCAGTATCTCGCCTGCCAGCGCCAGATAGGCCTTGGCGCCCACCGATGATTTGTCATAGTGCATGGCCGGAGCGCCAAAGCTGGGCGCCTCCGCCAATCTCACGTTGCGGGGGATGATGGTGCGATAGACCTTGTCCCCGAAGTGCTGTTTCAGCTGATCGGACACATCATTGGCCAATCGGTTACGGTGATCGAACATAGTGCGCAGCACCCCTTCGATCTTGAGATCCGGATTGACCACGGCCGCCAGCTTGCTGATGGTATCAACCAGCGCCGTCAACCCCTCAAGGGCATAGTACTCGCACTGCATGGGCACCAGCACCGAATCGGCGGCAGCCATGGCATTGACGGTCAGCATGTTGAGTGAGGGGGGGCAGTCGATGAAGATGTAATCGTATTGGTCGCGCACCGAGGCGATGGCGTTGCGCAAGCGGAGCTCGCGGGCGAAGAATTCCATCAGCCGGATCTCCGCCGCCGTCACGTCGGCGTTGGCGGCGATAAGGTGATAGCCCCCCGAGGTCTCGGTGACGATGACGTCCCGCACCGGGGTATCTTCGATGAGCAGCTCATAGGCGGTGCGCTCGACATCGTACTTGTCAACGCCGCTGCCCATGGTGGCATTACCCTGGGGATCCAGATCGATCACCAGCACCTTGCGGCGGGTGGCTGCCATGGAAGCCGCCAGGTTCACGCAGGTGGTGGTTTTTCCGACCCCCCCCTTCTGGTTGGCGATGGCAATGACTTTTCCCACAAGATCCCCTCAATGAAACGGCAGCCCAAGCGGGCCTAGATAGTTTTAAACTCCAGCAGGTGACGCTCACCTTCCAGCTCAGGCACCACCAGTTGATGGGAGGCCACCAGACGGATATTGGCCGGCAACTGGGCCAGCTCCTGCTCGGGATACTGTCCCTTGAGTGCCAGGAAGCTGCCCTGTTCAGCAGGCAGATGATCACACCAGCGCAGCATGTCTTCCAGCGAGGCAAATGCCCGGCTCAACACGCCATCGAAGCCTTGTTCGGGTCGAAACTCTTCCACCCGGCTCAGTACAGGGGTCACATTGGTGAGGCCAAGCTCCTGGATCACCTGGCGGATGAAGTTGATCCGTTTGCCAAGGCTGTCGAGCAACACGAACTGCTTGTCCGGGTTGATGATGGCCAGCGGCAAGCCTGGCAGGCCCGGGCCTGTGCCGACATCGATGAACCGCTCACCGTGCAAGTGCTCGCTAACCACCAGACTATCGAGGATGTGCTTGACCAGCATCGCATCGGGATCACGCACCGAGGTGAGATTGTAAGCCTTGTTCCACTTGTGCAGCAACTCAACCAGCTTGATAAGCTGGGTCTTTTGAGTCTCTGTTATAACGATATCGGCCTGCGCGAGCAGGCCGTTCAATCTTTCCAGCATGGGGATCCTCTAGGCGGTTTTACGCAGCAGGCCGTTTTTCTTGAGATGGACCAGCAGGATGGAGATGGCCGCCGGTGTGATGCCGGAGATGCGGGAGGCCTGACCTATGGTCTGCGGCTTGGCATCGCTCAGCTTGGCGATCACCTCGTTGGAGAGGCCGTTCACATCGCGGTAATTCATGTCGAGCGGCAGCAGGGTGCTCTCGTTGCGAAGCTGTTTCTCCACTTCGTCCTGCTGACGATCGATGTAACCGGCGTACTTGATCTGGATCTCAACCTGATCGGCGGCAGCCGGATCCTCGAGGGCAGGTCCAACCCCTTCGATCGCCATCAGCGCATCGTAGGTCACCTCGGGGCGACGCATCAGCTCTTCCAGACTGTGCTCACGGCTGATCGGGGTATTAACCAGGGCATTGATGCCGGGTACGGCGGCATGCTGGGGATGGATCCAGGTCGAACGCAGTCGTTGGCGCTCCAGCTCCACCTGCTCCAGCTTGGTATTGAATTTGGCCCAGCGCTCGTCATCGACCAGACCCAGTTCGCGACCGGCCGAGGTCAGACGCAGATCCGCATTGTCTTCACGCAGCAGCAAGCGATATTCGGCACGACTGGTGAACATACGGTACGGCTCGCGGGTACCCAGGGTGGAGAGATCGTCCATCATGACGCCGAGGTAAGCCTGATCACGACGGGGATGCCAGGCATCCTTGCCCTGAGCGCGCAGAGCCGCGTTCAGGCCGGCCAGCAAACCTTGCGCTCCGGCCTCTTCGTAGCCAGTGGTGCCGTTGATCTGGCCGGCGAAGAACAGATTGGGGATGCACTTGCTCTCCATGTTCGCCTTGAGATCCCGGGGATCGAAAAAGTCATATTCGATGGCGTAGCCGGGTCGAGTGATATGGGCATTCTCAAAGCCCCGGATCGAACGCACGATCTGGATCTGCACATCGAATGGCAGGCTGGTCGAGATGCCGTTCGGATAGAGTTCGTGGGTGGTCAAGCCCTCAGGCTCGACGAAGATCTGGTGCGCCGTCTTGTCGGCAAAGCGGGTGATCTTGTCCTCGATCGACGGGCAGTAGCGTGGCCCTATCCCCTCGATTACCCCGGCGTACATGGGGCTGCGATCCAGATTATTGCGGATCACCTCATGAGTACGCTCGTTGGTATGAGTCATGTAGCAGGAGATCTGGCGCGGATGCTGGCTCGCCTCGCCGATGAAGGAGAACACCGGAGTCGGGGTGTCACCCGCCTGTTCCTGCATCACGGACAGATCGACACTGCGGGCATCGATACGCGGCGGCGTGCCGGTCTTGAGTCTGTCGATGCGAAGCGGCATTTCACGCAGACGTTGCGCCAGGGCGATCGAGGGAGGATCACCTGCCCGTCCGCCCTTGTAATTATCCATGCCGATGTGGATCAAGCCGTTGAGGAAAGTTCCGACGGTCAGTACCACCGTCTTGCCACTGAAACGGATCCCGCTCTGAGTCACGACCCCGGCGACACGATCCCCGTCCATGATCAGATCATCGCAAGCCTGCTGGAAGATCTTAAGATTCGGTTGGTTCTCCAACATCTCTCGTACGGCTGCTTTGTAGAGCAGACGATCCGCTTGAGCACGGGTGGCTCGTACGGCTGGGCCTTTGGAAGAGTTGAGCGTTCTAAACTGGATCCCGCCAAGATCGATGGCTCTCGCCATGATCCCACCGAGGGCGTCAATTTCCTTGACCAGGTGTCCCTTACCGATCCCACCGATTGCCGGGTTGCACGACATGTGGCCCAGGGTATCGATGTTGTGAGTCAGCAACAACGTATTCATACCCATACGGGCAGACGCTGCTGCGGCCTCGGTTCCTGCATGACCGCCACCGACGACGATCACATCAAATTGTTCATGGTATTGCATTGGGATCACCTTGATCTGCACGCCTGAGATCGTTTTGTTTGCCGTCTTCATCCCCGAGTTAAGGGGGCAAACATTCTATCTGTTTCCCGTGATCAGTGAAACGTCTAGTTAACGGCCTTTCTGGGATCCGGATCCGTTAGTAGATCTTAAGGATCTTTAGATCGATCTCTTATTAGATCTTTTATTAGGATCCAGGGTTTCTGTTGATAAGCACTTTTTGATCATAAAGATCATTACCTTAAAGACGATCTCAGCCTGTGGAAAAGCTTGGATCCTGGCCCGGTGAACCGGGGGACAACCAGTGCTTTTATGCACAGGCCCTAAACCGACCGGATCTGATACATAGGATAACTATAGGTTTTACATAGGTTTTAAGCATAGTTATCCACATTACCCCCAGTTCTTGTGGGTAACCATGTAGAACAAGTCAATGGGATCGGATTGTGAATAACCTGGTGGATAGTAAATCAAGGCGGGGCAGGGGAGATCTTGCTCTGGAAAGGGATCTCCCTGGTTGATCAGGAGATCGAAGCCATCCAGGGCTGGATCCAGGCTTCGGCGGCATCTTCCGGTATCTCATACTGGGTCACGTCTATCTCGAGCCGCTCACCGATCCGGCTGGCACCGCACTCGGCCAGCCGTTGATCCAGGGTCTTGCCGCCGGCACAAAAGGTGTCGTAACTACGGTCGCCCAGTGCGATCACACCATAGCGAAATGCGCCAAGATCCGGTTTTTGTTCATAAAGATCTTTAACGAAGGGCTGGAGGTTGTCCGGTACCTCCCCGGCGCCATGGGTGGAGGTGACCACCAGCACTATGGCGTCTGGCTCGGCGACTATCTTGGCAAGCCGGGCGGGATTATGGATCTCGCTTTGGTGACCGGCCTGATTGAGCAGATCGGCGACATGGTCGGCGACGTACTCGGCAGCACCTAACATCGAGCCGACAATGAGGTTGAATTTGGCCATGGGGATATGCCTCCTGGATGCATTAAGGATCCGGATTCTACCGCCAAAGCATGTGGATAAAAATGGATAAGAACTGGCGATATTGGTGGGATTTATTTTTTGGCGGGATCCGGATCCGGATCATCAAAGACGGCTCATCACGACTTCTTCCTTTATATAGGGAGAACTCACCTAGACCCTTATGTGTCCTGTTTATCAATAATTGGGAAGATCTCTTTGTTTAATCTCAATGCGGATGCAAATGATTGGCAATTATTAAATCGATTCAACAATCTTCATGTAGTAGCATGACGCCGCATTATTCGCCGCTTTGGCGGCAGAGCGAGCCCAGACTCGACCCATAAAAACAAAGCCTGACTCATATTAAATTTGAGACTTAAACATGACACTACCAGCCGTTCCTTTTACTCCTCAACGATCCATTTTCGGTCGCTTGATCCCCCTTGCCTGCTTGTTCGGGGCAGTGCCAGCCGTTGCTGAAGATGCTCTGCCCAAGGCGAGTGAGACCATGGTCGTGACCGGTACCGCCATGAAGATTGAGGTGCCGATGGCCGAGACGCCTCGCGCCGTTTCCGTGGTCAATCGCGAGGAGCTGGATCAGCATGCCGTGCTGCAGCTCGACGAATCCCTGCGTTATCGATCTGGCGTCCTCTCCGGCCTCTATGGTTCAGATAACAACACCAACTGGTTCAAGGTACGCGGCTTCGATGCCGCCTCTTATCTGGATGGCAACCGCTTGTTCAGCACCGGCTACTATGTGTGGACGCCGGAGCCCTTCGGTCTGGAAAACGTGGAGTTATTGAAAGGACCCGCTTCCATTCTTTATGGTGAGGCGCCTCCTGGCGGCGTGGTCAATGCGCTCAGCAAGCGTCCTACCGCTACGCCTCAGGGGCTGGTGAATCTGCAACTGGGTGACCGGGATCATCGTCAGGTCGGGGTGGATGTCTCCGATCAGCTGAGCGATGACAGCCGCTATCGTTTCGTCGCGCTCTACAACGAGCGTGATGGCGTGCTGGATGGTACCTACAATGAGCGAGCCTATGTGGCGCCAAGCGTGACTCTGGATATCTCCGATAGCACCAGTCTCACCCTGCTGGCCAGTTTTCAGCATGACGAAGGGGTGCCTACCAACGGTTTCTTCCCGGTCTATGGCACCCTCAACACTGCGCCGGGCCAGATAGATCCCAGCACCAACCTGAGCCAGCCGGATTACGATCGCAACCGCAACACCCAGATTTCCGCCGGTTATGAGCTCTCCCACCAGATCAACCAGACCTGGGAGTTCAAGCAGAACGTCCGCTTCAACTACAACGATCTGCTGCTGCGTCAGACCTATATTTTCCCAACCTACGACAGCACGACCGCTTACCGTGGTCTGATCTACCGTGATGGCGACACCAAGAGTGTCAACATGGACAACCAGATGGTGGGTTACTGGAGTAGTGAGCGCACCGAGCAGACCCTGCTGCTGGGGGTCGATCTGCAGCGCCACGTCAATGAAGGGAATGAGGCTGACAACTACGGCATGGGATCCATCGATACCATGCACCCGGATCACGGCAACTTCCCGGGCTTTGATGAGTCAACGGCCACCTACCAGAAGAGCACCAAGGGCCAGAGCGGCCTCTATGCCCAGCATCAGATCCGCTGGGATGATCGCTGGTTGCTGACCGCAGGTGGCCGCTTCGACTATGTGGAGACCCACAATATCAGCGAAGCGACCAGCAAGAACGAGAGACAGTACGATGACAACCTCTCGCTCTCCGGCAGCCTGATGTACCTGGCCGATAACGGACTCTCCCCCTACTTCACTTATGCCGAGTCGTTTGAAGTGCTGCCGGGCATCGACCCCAATACCAAAAACGCCTATAAGCCGCTGGAAGGCAAGTTGTACGAGACCGGTATCAAGTATGCCCCCGGCTTCCTCGATGGTTACATCAACCTGGCGCTGTTCAACCTGGAACAGACCAACTCGCTGGTCTCCACCGGTTCCGGCCAGCAGACCCAGGCCGGTGAGGTGACCTCCCAGGGCATAGAGCTGGAAGGCAGCGTGCAAGCGACAGCGGCTCTGCGCCTGACCGGGGCTTATACCTATACCGATGCCAAGACCAATGACACCGGTGATGGCGATCGTCGCGCCAGCCTGATCCCGCGCCACCAGGCCTCCTTCTGGGGTAACTACCAGGTGCAGCAAGGCCCTGTCTCCGGACTGGAAGTCGGTACTGGTGTGCGCTATATCGGCTCCAGCGTCGGCATAGGTGCCGTGGATGCCAATTACAACCCCGTCTATGGTTCGGCCAAGGTGCCAGCCCAGACGGTGTGGGATGCGATGATCGGGTATGACTTTGCCAAGAACTGGCGTGCCCAGCTCAACGTCAACAACCTGCTGGATGACACCTATGTCGCCAGCTGTGACTACTACTGCTACTACGGTGAACCCCGCAGTGTGGTAGGTAGCGTCAACTACCGCTGGTAATCAGACACGGGTTGCCCGCTGGGCAACCCGTTTTCCTTTCATACCCCGACAGAGATTTCCATGGAGCTGTTGTACCTCGTCTATCGCCACTATCGCTGGCCATTCATCGCCATCACCCTGCTCAGTATGGGTTCCGCCCTGCTCGGCATCGGGGTTATCGCCTTTATCAACAGCTATCTGATCGAATCAGTTGGCGATCCTGTTTCCGTCATCTTCCAGCTGATCGGGCTTATTCTGGCGCTCATGGTCGTCACGCTCAGTTCACAACTGGCGCTGACCACCCTAGGGCACCATTTTGTTTACCACCTGCGTGGCAAGCTGCTCAAGCAACTGCTCGACACCGATGTCGCCCAGGTCAAACGCATCGGCCAGGGGCCGCTGCTCGCCTCCCTTTCCAGTGACATCGGCAGTATCACCATCGCCTTCGTGCGCCTGCCCGAGCTTATCCAGGGCACCATTCTGACTCTGGGATCGGCCATTTATCTCGGCTGGCTCTCTCCCGGCATGCTGCTGTGGACCGCGCTCTGGGTCGGTGCCACCATGGTGATCGGCTGGTTGCTGGTCAAGCGGGTTTATAGCCATCTGGGCTTGATGCGCGCCGCAGAGGATCGCCTCTATCAGGATTACCAGGCCATGATAGAGGGCAACAAGGAGCTGGCCCTGAACCGGGACCGAGCCCGTGACCTCTATCAGCAGCAATACCAACCCAATGCCCTCGACTATCGCCATCACATCATCAGGGCCGACACCTTCCACCTCAGTGCGGTGAACTGGTCGAATATCATGATGCTGGGTGCCATCGGCCTCGCCTTCTTCCTCGCCAACGGGCTGGGCTGGGCCAATACCAATGTGGCCGCCACCTATGCCCTGACCCTGCTGTTCCTGCGTACCCCTCTGTTGCAGGCGATCGGCGCCCTGCCAACCCTGCTGGCGGCTCAGGTCGCCTTCAACAAACTCAGGGCCCTGGCGCTGGCCGACCATGAACCCGAGTTCGCGGCCCGTTCAGCCTCGCCGACGGATGGGCTGGTGCAGTGGCAGATCCTCAGCCTGAGGCAGGTGGTGTTCCATCATGATGGTCAGGGCGATCGGGCCGGTTTCAGCGTCGGCCCCATCGACCTCGAGATCCGTCGTGGCGAGCAGCTGTTTGTCATCGGCGGCAATGGCTCGGGCAAGTCGACCCTGGCCATGCTGCTGACCGGGCTCTATCGGCCGGTCAGCGGCGAGATCTTGCTTGATGGCGAGCCTGTCACCGACAGGGAAGCCTATCTCGGACTCTTCTCCGCCATCTTTACCGATTATCACCTGTTCGATCGCCTGCTGGGGCCTGATGGCCAAGCGCCGGATCCCGAGCGGGTCCAGCAATGGCTGCACCTGTTGCAGATGGAGAGCAAGCTGGTGCTCGATGGAGCCCGGATTACCAATATCCAGCTATCCCAGGGCCAGCGCAAACGGGTTGCCCTGCTGCTGGCGGTCGCCGAACAGCGCGACATCATGCTGTTCGATGAGTGGGCGGCGGATCAGGATCCGGAATTCAGACGCATTTTCTACCGTGAGCTGCTGCCGCGTCTCAACGCCATGGGCAAGACGGTGATCGCCATCAGCCATGACGATCACTACTTCCCGCTGGCCGATCGCCTGTTGGAGATGCGCCATGGCCAGCTCAGCGAACTGACCGGTGCCGAGCGCGATCGTGTCAGCCTTGATGTAGTGGGCCGCCTGGCCGAGCCGCAAGAGAGCTAAAGGGAAGGGCGCCTGGCTCGCGCTGTGTCCGGGGATGCCGGACGTGCCGAGCCGGGCTTGTCCCACGACATGCCAAGGGCGCCTCTGCCATGGGGCGCCATCACCCACGGGACTGCTGATGTTTGAGATGAAATCCGCAGGTTTTGCCATTCAGGGCAAGACGCTGCTGCAACCCACCAGCCTGAGCTTCAAGCAGGGCAAGGTTTATGGCCTTATCGGCCATAACGGTTCTGGCAAATCGACCCTGATCAAGCTGCTGGCTCGCCAGCAGGATTGCCATGGCGGCGAGATCTGCTTTGATGGGCGCCCCCTGGGCGACTGGAGCCATCAGGCGTTTGCCCGTCAGGTCGCCTATCTGCCCCAGCACCTGCCGAGTACCGATAACCTGCTGGGCCGCGAGTTGGTCGAGTTTGGCCGTTATCCCTGGCGCGGACTCTTTGGCCGTCATCGCCAGCAGGACAAGGACAAGGTCGAGCAGGCCATCGCCCTGACCCACACCCAGGGCTTTGCCGATCGGCTGGTGGATACCCTCTCCGGTGGTGAGCGGGGGCGGGTCTGGCTCGCCATGCTGCTGGCCCAGGAGAGCCGCTTCATTCTGTTGGATGAGCCCTTGGCCGCGCTGGATGTGGCCCATCAGGTGGAGGTGTTGACCCTGATCCGCACCCTCTGCCAGCAGCTGGGTCTGGGGGTCATCATCGTCATCCACGACATCAACATGGCGGCCCGTTTTTGCGATCATCTGGTGGCGCTGCACTCGGGGTCCGTGCTGGTGCAGGGGGAGCCTGACACCATCATGACCAGCGAGACCCTGGAGTCTGTCTACGGCATCCCCATGGCCGTGATGCGTCATCCGGCGCAGACTCACTCCATCGCCATACTGTGAGGGCATAGTGAACAGATTAAAATCGTTGCGCACCGTCTTGCTGGGTCTGATCTGTCTGCCGACCTTGTTGGTTGCCGTTCAGGCCGAGCCGCGTATCGCCACCGTGGATTGGACCATAGCCGAGACCCTGCTCGCCCTGGGCGTGACCCCGGCTGGTATGGGCGACATGAGCTCTTACCGGGCCTGGGTAAAGGCGCCAGCGATGCCACCGTCCGTGGTCGATCTTGGTCTGCGGGCTCAGCCGAATCGCGAGCTGCTGGCCGAACTCAACCCAGATCTCATCCTCATTTCTCCTCTGGCTGCCCCCCTGGCCCCCGCGTTGAGCAAGATAGCGCCGGTCAAATCCATCACCCTCTACTCTCCCGACGGGGACTACTGGACTCAGCTCGCCAGTGCGACCCGGGGCATTGCCGCTCTGGTCGACAAGTCAGCGGAGGCGGACACGCTGCTGAGCGGGCTGGATGAGGAGCTGGCTGAACTCAAGGCAGGGTTGCCCAAACACCTGCCCCCGCTATTGCTGGTGCAGTTTATCGATGAGCGCCACGTGCGGGTGTTCGGGCAGCACAGCATGTATGACTCTGTGATGGGCAAGCTGGGGCTGCGCAATGCCTGGCAGGCGCCGACCAACTACTGGGGATTCGCCTCGGTCAGCATAGAGAGCTTCGCGACCATGGATGAAGCCCGGCTTGTCATCGTCGACCCCTTGCCAAGCGGCGTGGCTGCCAAACTGGCTGCCCCCGGTCTGTGGCAACATCTGCCCCTGGTGCAAAACGCCAAGCCGCTGCATCTTCCTCCCGTGTGGAGTTTCGGCGGCGTGCTGTCGGCTCGCCGTTTCGCCCAGCAACTGAGCCAGGCCTTGCAAGCCGATGCCGGAGTTCCCCATGAATAGCCTGTCACAACGGCCCCTGAACCGGGGCGTACTACCAGGCCCCGCGGCCTTGCTCTGCCTGGTATTGTTGCTGCTGACCTGCGCGGTCGCAGGGTGGGTATTGAGCCACTGGTTACCTTTTTCCCTCTGGGCCCAGGCTATACTGGCCCCGGATTACGGGGATGCCCGTCAGGCGGTGATGCACTTTAGCCTGCTGCCGCGACTCGCCGTCACGCTGCTGGCGGGGGCCGGACTGGCGCTGGCCGGCGTCTTGATGCAACAGGTGCTGCGTAATCCGCTCGCGTCGCCCACCACCCTGGGAGTCGCCTCTGGGGCCCAGCTTGCGTTGTTGCTGGCGACCTTGCTGGCACCGGGTCTGCTGGTGGCGCGGGAGTGGATCGCCATGGCGGGTGGCACGGGAGCCATGGCCCTGGTATTCATGCTCACCTGGCGCCGGGATCTCAATCCCCTGGTCATCGTTTTTGCGGGCCTGGTGATCAACCTCTATCTGGGAGCCATCAGTCTGGCGCTGCTGTTGTTCCATCAAGAAGAGCTCAAGGGCATGCTGGTGTGGGGCAGTGGTGCCCTGGCTCAGGATAGCTGGGAGGGGGTGAGTTATCTGTTGCCCCGTCTGCTGCTGGGGCTGGGATTGGCCGCCGTCTTGCTTCGTCCCCTGGCGGTGCTGGAGCTGGACGATGCCAGTGCCCGCAGTCTGGGGATCGCCCTCAAGAAACTGCGGTTTGCCGGGCTGGGCGTCGCGGTATTTGTCACCGCCTGTGTGGTGAGCGTGGTCGGCATCATCGGCTTTATCGGTCTGGCTGCTCCCATCATGGTCAGATTGCTAGGGGCTCGATCCCTCGGCCAGCGTCTGCTGTGGGCCCCGTTGCTTGGGGCCCTGCTGCTCAGTCTCACCGATCTGTTACTGCAGGGCGCGAGCCGCTTCTGGCCACTGATGATACCGACAGGGGCCATGACGGCACTGCTTGGCGCCCCGCTGTTGCTCTGGCTCATCCCCCGTCTCGCCCTGCACAAACAGCAACCCAAGATGGCTGCCACCTTGACCATACAACGGCATAGCCACCCGTCCAGACTGTTGTGGGGACTGGGATTGGCGTTGCTGCTCACCCTGATAGGCTCACTGGCACTGGGGCAGGGCGTCAATGGTTGGAGCTGGCCATCGCTGGCTCGCTGGCAGGCGCAATGGGAGTGGCGATTACCCCGTACCCTGGCGGCCGCCGCAGCCGGTATCTTGTTGGCGCTGGCGGGAACGCTGCTGCAACGGGTCAGCCGCAATCCCATGGCGAGCCCCGAGCTGCTGGGGGTGAGTGGTGGCACAGTCATGGGTCTGCTGCTGGCGGCCTTTCTGCTACCCGCCTTGCCACTGCCGTTGATGCTGTTGGCGGGGGTAGCGGGGGCAGTGCTGGTGCTCTTGCTGCTGCTGGCGTTGAACAGGTGCAGCGGCTTTCAGCCCGAACGAATCTTGCTGTGTGGCATCGCCATCACCGCCATGCTGGACCCCGTGCAGAGCATCGCCCTGGCCAATGGCGATCCCAGGGTTCAGCTGTTGCTGGCCTGGATCTCGGGCTCCACCTATTACGTGACTGGCCCCATGGCACTGGGACTCGCCTTGTTGGCGGGCATCATGTTGAGTGGCATCCTGGCTCTGGGACGCTGGCTCGATATCCTGCCCCTGGGCAGCGCGGCGGCCGGGGCGCTCGGATTGAATACCCGCCGTGTCCAGCTGCTGATCCTGCTGCTGGTGGCCCTGCTCACCGCCAGTGCCACCCTGGTGATAGGACCGCTCTCTTTCGTCGGCTTGCTCGCCCCCCACATGGCCAAGCTGATGGGCTTGGTACGCGCGCGTGCCCATCTGCTCGGTGCCAGCCTGTGCGGCGCGCTGTTGATGGTGCTGGCTGACTGGGCGGGTCAGCAGCTGCTCTTCCCCATGGAGATCCCCGCCGGTCTGGTATCCACCTTGTTAGGGGGTGCTTACTTCATGTGGTGCCTGCGTCGCCTTTAGGGTCGCTAAAAAAATGCACAAAAAAAGCCCGGGTGACCCCGGGCTTTTCATTGTCTGCCCTATGGAACTATTTGCCGATACAGAAACTAAAAATGTAAAACCACTCAAAGTGTTAGAAAGCTATTGGCGCACATGTGGAGTGCAACTTTTTGTCAGGTTTTATCATGGAAGTACCCATTTAGAAGATTTTCAGTACGTTAAAAGTGGGACGATATTAGGCCTGCTTGTTCTTGTTTTTAAGATCAAGTATCACCTGTTCGCAATGGGGCTTAAAGCTTCAGGCAGCGTTTGGTCGTTTGTCACAGCCCATACATTTAAAGACAGAGTCGCCAGTCAGCGAGATTAAGCATTTTCTCGCCGAGACACTCCTACATTGGAAACAGGGAATAAACGTGAGCTCCGGACCAAAACAGCCTTAGATGCCCTTAAGTCAAGGCTGGTAGGTAAGGGACTAAAGAAAGCCCCTTTGAGGATTTGATTCATTTAACACTATTCATTTAACACACCTCCATGTACTGCGCGGGCGCGTTAATTCTAAGTAAATAATACAAAAGCTAAAAATAAGACTCTGGAAATAGAATTCATCTCAAGGTCATATAGAGTCAACGGCGCCCGTTACATTTACAACCTGACGGGTATAGATATTCCCAAGCTTAAACCAGGACTCTTTATACGCTGGATTAGTCTAAGTTAAGGGTTTCGGCGTCGGTGAAACGGGCTTCTGTGTAGGCTTGTTCGGCGATTTTCAGTCTGTCAGTGAAGGATACATCGGTCTGTGGCTTGTTCGGTGCCGCCGTATTTTTCCGCCCAAATTCTTCCGGTAATAGGACCATCACATCCGATTGGTACAGGAATGCGCGGCCCCACCTTATAGCCACGATTCGCCATCATGCGATCGCGGGAGTCGTTTACCACGTTGCCAAACTCCGCAAACCGCTGAGCAGTCAAAGATTCATTGTGGATCTGTCGGCGCTCGAAGTAATGGGTTGAACCGCGATAGGCTTGAATGAACTTGCCAACGTTGTATGCGTTGACCAAGGGGCTGGCCTGAACATCCGGGTCGTTAAGCTTGATGGCTTCATTATATAAACTGATCCCTGATGCCAGCGTCGCCTCATGGTTAACGCGCTGCAGCCCTGCCATCAATGTAATGAGCTGGTCTTGGGCAAAGATAAAGGGGTCACCGCCAGTCTTGATGGTATTTCTCAGCACTGTGGTACCTTTGTGCATGACTTCGGTCAGCTTTTCTATGATAGGTTCGACATAGGGGATCTATTGGATTCAGTCAGCGATGGTTTCAAGATTTCCGGTGAACTCGTGGATCATATTTGTCCATGACGCGAGCGCTACGACCTGGCCGATGGCAATTTGATTAGCAACCCTAGCCCGATTGGTGATGGCGATAACATTCATATCGCGGGTAATCATGGTGACGCCTGCTATTGATACTCTGCCTTCCATAAAGTCAAAGGTTCGGCGGAGCACCATTGCCAGAATTTCGTTTCCACCATGTCACTTGCCGTGGCAGCATCCCGCCCCTCAAACAAGCGCCAATTTTCCTCTGCAGATTTCAGGGCATACTGTCTCAAGTGACCGGAGACAGTCTCGAAATCGGATGGCTCAAGAAGAAACATGCTGCCATCCCTGAAATACTCCCAAGGCATCTGATCTTTAGGTTGTCGTTGATGATTCTGGAAGAACGCCTCGCTGTAGATACTGGCCGAAGCGCCTGCCGACACACAGTCGTTCCAACGTTGGCAGCGAAAGAAATACTCGTCCTCTGCCTCAGCTGTGCCACTTAATTCACTGTAGGGGCAAGCTCGTTCCCAAGGCTTATCGATATTGGTTTCGGCTATACCTTTGCGCGCCAGCTCAATCTCATGGGGCTTGGGAAGCATCTCCAATAACAAGTCATAGCCGGATTTTTCCTCTGCAATGGAAATAGAGGCGGCGCTGAGCAGCGAGACACAAAGTAAAAATTTTGTCAGAAATAACCTTGTTCTGAATCGCATTGTTACACCTAAGTCACTGTTGATATGAAGTTGAAATACATGCCAATCCTAATCATCTAATTTACTTTTCCAAATAGAAGAAGGTTCGACCGCGCACCATTACCTGAATTGCTTTTTAACGAGTTTGTCGGCTTCGCCAGCACTGCGCCCTTCAAACAAGCGCCAATTTTTTCGGCAAACTTCAAGGCATGGTTATACGAATGCCCCGAACCGCCACCAAATTCTGCGTCATTCTTGGCCAAGTCTTCGCCATCGTCTTTCCACTGCTGAGGAATTTTCTCCCCCGTTTTATGGTGCTTGAAAAAACCGTCAGTAAACCGACTCGCATTAGCACCCGCTGTTTTACAATCTTGCCAGCGGTGACAACGCAGGGCTCAGGCTTTTGTGTACAATCTACAAAAATTACGCGATTGATATGTTGTTCATCCGTGTATGATAATGCTTTGCGCAAACACCGACCATTCGCAAGGTAAAGCTGCTTTAACTCAGGTAGTAAGTCAAAATCCTCTCCCTTCATGTGTATATTGGCGCGAGTTCGTATATCCATATAGTTCTCGGGTATTTTTCAGCTTAAAAAATACGGAGGCTGACACTTTACTTGTTTTGTCGTATCATCCTGCCCTCTTAATTAATACGCTAAAGTAAGATTCGCCCGCTGAAAAGGATTTTTTATGGGACAAAATACTTTATTGAGTGCAGTGTTTTTGGTTGTTACTGCCTTCAGTACCTCTGCCAGTACGCTTTTCAACACCTTTCCGGATGCCGAATATCCCGCAGAAAAACGCATTCATTTTACGCCATTCGATCTCATTACTGCCGTTGATGGAGACAAGCTCTCCGTTTTGCCTATGTCAGGCAAACTTACCCAACACAGCTTCGAACTGCCAGACAGCTATACGCTGGAGCTGGTTATCAATAACTATTTGGCACAATTAAAAAAACTAAATGCTGAGATAGTGTTTCAATGTCAGCAGGAAGCCTGCGGTGATCCCTATGTTCTAAGGGACCAGTTGGCACCGAGGATAACCGTAGATACCAGTTATCCCGGCGCATACGTGGCGGCAAAGCTCACTGGCGCCAGTGGGGATGTTTACAGCGTCATCTATGCCTTTCACCGTGATGACCGTTACACCAAGGTACAGCTTGTTACCCTTGAGAGTATTCCCGAGCCACTGGGGCTGATTGAGGCAAACCCGGCGTTTTTACAGCAGGCTCCACAAGAGGTGGAGATACAAGATAGGCGCAGTGAAGATAATCAGGACTCGGCAGATCATCCGCTGCTTGGCCGCATGCCAGGCAGTTTCATCAGTCGCTACAAGCAAACCAATTTTACCCAAGTCCCTGTGATCGTCGGCATATCAGCAGCCGGTTATCAGACCAAGCCACTCGATGCCAAACTCACCGAGATACGTTATCGGATGCCAGAGGAATACTCGCTGTTTGAAATCAGCAGTAACTACGCCGCCGCTGCCAAAAAGCTGGCCGCTGAGTCCGTATTCCATTGCAAGGGTAAAGCCTGTGGTGACGATGCCGAACTGATAAAGTCTATGGGGTTACATCAGGATGATAATACCGATGAATGGCAAGACTATCAGCTATTTAAACTGAGCCGCCCTGGTGGTGATGTGTATTTCGATATCTATGTCCAGAGCCGCTACGATGGCACGCCGGCAGACACCACTGTGCGAGTGATGGAGCTCTCGGCACTGAAAGATGACAGGGTTGTCATTGACCTCGATGCGCTCACCAAGGCCATTACCCAATCCGGCAAGGCTACCTTGGAAGGCCTGCTGTTCGATTACGACAGTGACCAGATGCTGTCAGAGTCCAAGCCAGTGCTGGAAGTACTGGCAAGCTACCTTAAGCAGCATCCGAAGCTGGATTTTTATGTGGTCGGCCATACCGACGATAAGGGCGACAACCGCTATAACCAGAGCCTGTCACAGCGTCGGGCGGCGGCAGTAATAAAACAGCTCACCGAGCAATACCAGATCCCCGCCAGCCAATTAGCAGCCCATGGCAATGGCGAGTACAGCCCCGTTGCCAGCAATGCTAACGAAGCAGGCCAGCGGTTGAATCGCCGTGTGGAGTTGGTGCTTCGCTCTGACAAAAAGTAACCCACAGAACCTTCGCAGCCGGTTACTTTGTACGGCCATCAGCTGCGAGGGTAACCAGTTGGTTACATAGGGAAATTGGCCATGAAGTTGCAGATTGCTTTACAGGGGCTGTTGCTCGGACTGGTCTTTGTACCATCGCTAGCTGTCGAAGAGATTTATAAGTGGGTCGATAAAGATGGCAAGGTACATTTTAGTGTCAGAACCGGCGATAACGCCGAGGTAGTAAAGCCCAAAAACAGCATCAAAGCCGATGAACCGCGCTTCAGCAAAAGAGTCTCGGTTGAAAAAGCCAAATCCTTGGCCGCAGGATCGATAGCTATGATGTAGACATGGACGAATACTTCGGCGGCGATGGCAGTTAGATGGACCAGCATTATCGGGGTAAAGGTTGAGTGCACGGCCGCTGGACTCAATGCAATGGCAACCGCAAGATGATCACATCGTCGGGTTACGGCAAAACTGTTATTTGATCTAAGTAGTCAAAGAAGCTGGCATAATAAGTTTTGTGCGGTCATCCAATCCATGTTTGGCTGATTCCATTTCCAGTAGACGCTTGGCACGAATGGCCTCAGCTTTTTGCAATGTGATTTTATTATGCTCGCGCTCAACGGCGTTTTTTGGCTTGTTGTAAAGGAATAGATTCAGCGGTTCGTAAGAGCGCTTTTGAGCTCTTGAACCGTCTTCCGAGGTCTTTGAGCCGTAATAGTACACAAGCCCGATAGCTCGCAGGCCATTCTTATCTGGTTCTCGTTTTTGTATATTGATTTTCATCGATTTTTCTCATCTTGTGCTCCGCATGTGCTCCAGAATTTATCTTCGGAGCACACGTGGAGCAAGAATCGACAAAACCCTTCAAATTGCTTCCCACCCAATAAAACAAAATTATTTTAAAATCATAATTTTGCTTTGATTTGGTTTGATGCGTTTTACTCTTTTACTTCCCGATGCAGAAGCTGGAGAAGATGCGGCCCAGCAGATCGTCGGAGCTGAACTCGCCGGTGATCTCGGACAGAGACTCCTGTGCCAGGCGCAGCTCTTCGGCCACCAGCTCGCCGGCAACATAGATCTCGAGTTGCTCCTTGGCCACCACCAGCCGCTCGGCGGCGCGTTCCAGGGCATCCAGGTGGCGACGGCGAGCCATGAAGCCTCCCTCGGTATTACCCTGGAAGCCCATGCAGGCCTTGAGGTGATCCCGCAGGGCGGGCAGCCCCAGCTCTGTCTTGGCGGAGATGCGATAGACGGCGTGACCCAGTTCCTGGCTCGGGGCCAAGTCTTCGCCGGTCAGGTCTGCCTTGTTGCGCACCACGGTAAGACCGATGTTTTTTGGCAGGCGATCGACGAAGTCCGGCCAGATCTCCCGCGGGTCTATCGCATCGGTCGTTGTGCCATCCACCATGAAGAGCACCCGGTCGGCCTGCGCTATCTCGGCCCAGGCTCGCTCTATACCTATCTTTTCTACCTGATCCTGGGTGTCGCGCAGGCCCGCGGTGTCGATGATGTGCAGCGGCATACCATCCAGGTGGATGTGCTCGCGCAGCACGTCGCGCGTGGTGCCGGCGATCTCGGTGACGATTGCAGATTCACGCCCGGCCAGGGCGTTGAGCAGGCTAGATTTACCGGCGTTGGGACGACCGGCGATCACTACCTTCATCCCTTCTCGCAGCAGGGCGCCCTGTTTGGCTTCTGCGCGCACTCCGTCCAGCTCGGCCATGATGGCGTGCAAGTCCCCCGACACCTTGCCATCGGAGAGGAAGTCTATCTCCTCGTCCGGGAAGTCGATGGCGGCTTCCACATAGATGCGCAGATGGATCAGGCTTTCGACCAGATGCTGTATCTTGCTGGAGAACTGACCCTGCAGGGAGTGCATGGCGCTGCGGGCGGCCTGCTCGCTGGAGGCTTCAATCAGATCGGCGATGGCCTCGGCCTGGGCCAGATCCAGCTTGTCGTTCATGAAGGCGCGCTCGCTGAACTCGCCGGGACGAGCGGGGCGCAGTCCCTTTATCTGCAGAATGCGGCGCACCAGCATGTCCATGATGACGGGGCCGCCATGACCCTGCAGCTCCAGCACATCTTCACCGGTGAAGCTGTTCGGCGCCTTGAACAGCAGGGCGATGCCCTGATCCAGCGGCTGGCCTTGCTCATCCTTGAACGGCAGGTATTCGGCATAGCGCACCCGGGGTAGCCTGCCGAGCACTATCTCGGCGACCTGTTCGGCAGCTGGGCCCGAAACCCGTACTATGCCGACGCCACCACGGCCGGGGGCGGTGGCCTGGGCCACGATCGTATCTGTTGTCATCTTGCTTGGCTCACTCATCCGGGAATGGGTTCTGTCATTGCGGACATTGTAATAAAAAAGGCGGCCCGAAGGCCGCCTCTTTTGTCATCGCTGTGAAGATCAGCTGCGAGTGTGCAGCCCTTTCTTCTCCAGTTGACGGTAGATGATGGTCTGCTGGGTAATGGAGATGACGTTACTCACCAACCAGTACAGGGTCAGGCCAGCCGGGAACCAGAGGAACATGAAGGTAAAGATGATCGGCATGAACTGCATCACCTTCTGCTGCATGGGGTCCGTGATGGTGGTCGGGCTCATCTTCTGCAGATACCACATGGAGGCGCCCATGAGGATTGGCAGTACGAAGAAGGGATCCTTGACCGACAAGTCAGTGATCCAGAGGGCAAACGGCGCGTGGCGCAGCTCGACCGATTCCATCAGTGCCCAGTAAAGGGAGATGAAGATCGGCATCTGGACCAGGATGGGCAGACAGCCGCCGAGCGGGTTGACCTTCTCCTTCTTGTACAGCTCCATCATGCCCTGGGACATCTTCTGGCGATCGTCACCGAAGCGTTCCTTGAGCGCGGCCAGCTTGGGCTGCAGCATGCGCATCTTGGCCATGGAGGTGTACTGGGCCTTGGTCAGCGGGAACATGATGCCGCGCACCAGCAGGGTCAGCATGATGATCGCAACACCCCAGTTACCCACGAAACCGTGGAACACGGTCAGCAACCAGTGCAGCGGCTGAGCGATGAACCAGAGCCAGCCGTAATCGACGGACAGGTCCAGGTGCTCGGCGACCGTGGCCATCTTGTCCTGCAGTTTCGGACCGACCCACAGTTTGCTGGTCAATTCGGTCTGCTGGCCGGCAGCTACGTCAACCATAGGCGCCTTGTAGCCGATGATCGCCTGGTCTTTGCCTGGGATGGTGCGGCTATAGAAGCTGTTGGTATCGCTGGCATTCGGTGCCCAGGCGGAGACGAAGTAGTGCTGCAGCATGGCGACCCAACCACCCTTGGTGGTCTTGTTCAGGTCGGCATCCTTCATCTCGTCGAAGGTGTACTTCTTGTAGCGGCTCTCTTCGCTGGAGAAGGCACCACCACGGTAGGCACTTGCCACCAGAGCATGACCTTCCTGATCCTTGGGCGTGGTCACGGTCTGCTTGAGCTGACCGTAGAACTGCACCTGCACCGGTTCGGCGGATTTGTTGTCGATCTGGTAATCGACGCCAACGGCATAGTCACCACGCTTGAGCACGAAGCGCTTGGTGAAGACCACACCTTTGCTGTCGGTCCAGGTCATCGGCACCACTATCTGATCCTGACCCTCGGCCAGCTGGAAGCTGGTCTGGGCGGCTTCATAGGTGGGACGGCCTTCGGTACGGCTATCCGGACCATCACGACCGACCAGACCACTCTGGGCGACATAGATGAACTGGGGTTGGCTGGTCAGCAGTGTGAACGGCTCATCCATGCCTTCTTGCAGCTTGTGGGCCAGCAGTTGGGCAGAGACGATATCGCCACCCTGGGTATCCAGGGTCAATTTGAGCACGTCAGAGGAGACGGTGATCAGCTTGCGGGCAGCGCTGGCATCGGGGGCTTGCTCGGAAACCTGAGGAATATCACCGGTCTGACCGGCTTCAGGCACGAAATGTTCAGTTTGGGCCACAGGGGCCGGCTTCGGAGCCTTGTCGGACTCCCACTGTTGCCAGAGCAGAAAGCTCACGAACAGCAAACCGATCAGAATTAGATTGCGTTGTGATTGCATAGTCTTCAGTTTCTTCGCTTTGGTTGCGGAACCGGGTCATAACCACCCTCGGATAAGGGATGGCATTTTAATAGACGTTTGCTGGCTAACCAAACGCCTTTTATGAAACCGTGAAGTCGGAGAGCTTCTATCGCAAATTGGGAACAAGTTGGAGTAAAACGGCAGCGCGGCCCCAGCAGGGGACTAATGATTAGCTGATACAGGCGTATCAGTTTGATAGCTACCCATTGCAACGGCGTGACAGGGTGCGCCATAGCTTTTCCAGTAACTTGAAGAGTTCCTCGTTATCCATCTCTTTCACACCGGCCTTGGCGATCACGACGATGTCGATAGCGGGCAGGTTGGTTTGATTGAGACGAAAGCTTTCCCGTACCACTCGTTTGACACGATTACGCCACACGGCGCGCTTGAGTGCTTTTTTGGGCACAGCGAGACCAAGACGGGGATGTTCGAGAGTATTAGGACAGGCGAGAAGCGTTATTTGCGGGGAAGCGGCCCGGACAGGCTCTGCGAAAACGCGTTTGAAGTGTTCGGGAGTTAACAGACGTAACTCCCGAGCGAAGGTGTGCGGCGTAGGCATTAAGCTGCCAGACGGGCACGACCCTTGGCACGACGAGCGGCCAAAACTTTACGACCGTTGGCAGTAGCCATGCGGGCGCGGAAACCGTGAGAGCGCTTGCGCTTCAGGTTGGACGGCTGAAAAGTACGTTTACTCATGATTAGATTCCGTATTTCTGTACAGTTTTGATTGTCACACTGAGCCGACGCGCCAGCTATAGCGTGTGACGACTAGCAAAAGAGGCCGAATTCTAAACAGAGTTCGGCTTCCAGTCAATCCGCCGTACCCCCTCATCTTGCTCTAACTCGTGAAGAGGCAGCGAAAGTTGACAGGATCCGAAGGATCAAGGGCCCGAATTATACTGGCATGCCGGGGTTAAACAAGGATCCTTCATTAAAAAAGGCGGCCAGGCCGCCAGTGAAGCGCTATTTCAGCACCTTGCGCAAGAATTCCCGGGTGCGGGGATCCTTGGGATCGACCAGTATCTGATCCGGTGGACCTTGCTCGACGATCCGCCCTCCCTCCATGAAGATCACTCGATCCGCTACGTCCCGGGCAAACTCTATCTCATGGGTCACCACCACCATGGTCTGGTGTCGGCGGGCGAGTTGCTTCATCAGACCCAGCACCTCATCAACCCATTCGGGATCGAGCGCCGAGGTGGGCTCGTCAAACAGGATGACCTTGGAGTGGGCTGCCATGGCCCGTGCGATGCCGACTCGCTGTTGCTGGCCGCCGGACAGCGACGCCGGGTAGGCATCCTGCTTATCGGTGAGGCCTATCTCCTTGAGAATGGCCAGCGCCGTGGCACGAGCCTCCGCCCTGGGCTGTTTCCAGACGGTCACCAGCCCCTCGGCGATGTTGTCCAGCGCCGTCTTGTTGGCAAACAGGGCATAGTTCTGGAATACAAAGGAGGCGCGCTTGCGCAGTTCTATCGCTTCCTTCTCGCTTGCCTTGGCCAGATCGAGTTGGATGTCGTCAATGGCCAGGGTGCCAGCATCCGGAGTTTCCAGCAGATTGAGACAGCGTAGCAGGGTCGACTTGCCTGTGCCTGACGGCCCGATGACAACCACTATCTCGCCCTTCTTTATCTCCAAATCGATGTTGTTGAGCACAACATTGCCATCGAATGCCTTGGTGAGGCCGCTCAGTGTGATCATGAGTTGTCCCTCCCTTAATAGGCGCGGTTGAGGCGCACTTCCAGCAGATGCTGTATGCGAGTGAAGAAGATGACCACTACCCAGTAGACCAGGGCCACCGCCATGAAGCTCTCGAAGAACTTGAACGACGAAGCGGCTTCCATTTGTGCCTTGCCCATTATCTCAGCAACACCCAGGGTGAAGGCCAGGGAGGTACTCTTGATCATGTCGATGAAGTAGTTCATCAGCGAGGGAGTGGCGATGCGGGCCGCTTGCGGCAATATGATGCGCTGCATGGCCTGCAACTTGCTCATGCCGATGCTGAGCGCGGCTTCCATCTGGCTCTTGTGGATACCCAGGATGGCGGCGCGGATCGACTCTGCCATGTAAGCTGCAAAGTGCAGGGTCAGGCCGACGATGGCGGCGGTAAAGGCATCCATCCCCACGAAGACAGGGAAGAGTTGCGGCAGGCCGTAATAGAGCAGGAACAGTTGAACCAGCAGCGGGGTACCTCGGAAGAACGAGATATAGAGCATGGCCAACCAGTGAATGACGGGAACGCGAAACACCCGCACTATCGCCAACATCAGCGACAGGACGAGTGCCAGTACGAATCCCCACAGGGCCATTTCCATGGTCGTGCCCAAGTATTTGAGCAGAATAGGAAACAGCCCTAGCGTGTAATCGAGATCGAATTCCATCATTTATTTATTGGTGATGTCCGCCGCGAACCACTTCTCGGAGATCTGCTTGAGAGCACCCTCTTTGCGCATGGCCGTCAGCGCTTCATCGACCTTGGCCAGCAGGGCTTGCTGCTTGGGAGTCTTCAGGAAGGGCAGGGCGTTTTCGATGGTCTCGAACGGCTTGCCAGCCTGTTGCAGCGGCAGCTTGGACTCTTTGATCAGCTGAGCGGTGGAGACGCGGTCCATCACGAAAGCATCGATCCGACCCAGGGCGACATCCTGCTCGAAGGCGGAGTCGTAGGTGCGGATATCCATCTTGTGGTCCGGATCGTTTTTGCGCAGCAGCTCTTCGAAGTTGGAGCCCAGGTTGACGGCGACCTTCTTGCCTTCCAGATCCTTGATACCCTGGATGGTATTGTTGCCCTTGCGGACCACTATCTGGGCACCGTCATAGACATAAGGCTGGGAGAAGTCGTACTTGGCCTTGCGCTCGTCAGTGATGGTTATCTGGTTGGAGATGGTATCGACCCGACCGGTTTCCAGCATGCCAAACAGGCCGGAGAAGCTGGCGGTCACGAACTCTACCTTGTAGCCAGTACGCTCACCGATCTGATTCCACATGTCGACTTCAAAGCCCTGCAGCTTGTCCTGCTTGACGAAGGTGAAGGGGAAATATTTGCCAGACATGCCGACCTTGATGGTCTCCTGGGCGACGGCCTGGCCACAGAGCATGGCCAACAGTATGGCGGCGCCGGACACCAGCTTGATAGATGAAGACATGGGTATACCTCTCTCTGTTGTTCTGTGTTTCTAGTTGTAATGACTGAAAGTGAGTGAATGTTATTGGAATAAATGCTGAAAAATAAATCATATTTGGTTATATCAAATAACCCTGAATCACCCCGGATCCTGCCTCATCCATGCTGTGGGTAAGTTTGGGGATGAAATGGGATCCTGAGCCGTTGGATCCTTGAAAGTCAAGGATCTTATTTGCTGGATCCGCGAGCTGGCGGCTAGAGATCCAGCGGCTAAAAACGTAGAATAGCCGGTCTTTAGTTAATCAATAAACGGGAGTCCAGAGTGACTGCTTCGCTATGGCAGCAGTGCCTTCACCGGCTGCAAGATGAATTGCCCTCGGCAGAATTCAGCATGTGGATCCGGCCGCTTCAAGCGGAGTTGAGTGACAATACTCTGACCCTGTATGCACCGAATCGCTTCGTCCTGGACTGGGTACGTGACAAGTACCTGCTTAGAGTCAATGGCATCATCACCGAGATCTGTGGTGTTGATGGCCCCACCCTGCGTTTTGATATAGGAAATCGTCCCCACCCGGTTGCCGTTGCGAGAGCTCCGGTGCGCGGCGCCGCGCCTGTGAATAACTTGCAGAAAAGCTGGGAAAGCAAGGACGCCGCCAAGCCCGAGCCAAACCACAAGAGCAACACCAACGTAAACTACACCTTCGAGAATTTCGTCGAGGGTAAGTCGAACCAGTTGGCCCGTGCGGCAGCCCGTCAGGTTGCCGATAACCCGGGCGGGGCCTATAACCCCCTGTTCCTCTATGGCGGTACCGGTTTGGGCAAGACCCACCTGTTGCATGCGGTCGGCAATGCCATCAAAGAACGCAAGAAAGATGCCAAAGTCATCTACATGCACTCCGAGCGTTTCGTCCAGGACATGGTGAAGGCGCTGCAGAATAACGCCATTGAAGAGTTCAAGCGTTATTACCGTAGCGTCGATGCCCTGCTCATCGATGACATCCAGTTCTTCGCCAACAAGGAGCGCTCCCAGGAGGAGTTCTTCCATACCTTCAATGCGTTGCTGGAAGGTAATCAACAGATCATCCTGACCTCGGATCGTTATCCTAAGGAGATCAACGGCGTTGAAGATCGTCTCAAATCCCGCTTTGGCTGGGGATTGACGGTGGCTATCGAGCCGCCGGAGCTGGAGACTCGTGTCGCCATTCTGATGCGCAAGGCGGACGAGAACCAGGTTCATCTGCCGGACGAAGTCGCCTTCTTCATTGCCAAGCGGTTGAGATCCAACGTCCGTGAACTGGAAGGGGCCCTCAACCGGGTCATCGCCAACGCCAACTTCACCGGCCGGGCCATCAACATCGACTTCGTGCGCGAAGCGCTGCGCGACTTGCTGGCGCTGCAAGAGAAGCTGGTGACCATAGACAACATCCAGAAGACGGTGGCCGAGTACTACAAGATCAAGCTGGCTGACCTGCTCTCCAAGCGGCGTTCCCGCTCGGTGGCCCGCCCTCGTCAGCTCGCCATGGCCCTGGCCAAGGAGCTGACCAACCACAGTTTGCCGGAAATAGGGGATGCCTTCGGTGGCCGTGACCACACTACCGTCCTTCATGCCTGTCGCAAGATAGAGCAGCTGAAGGAGGAGAGTCACGACATCAAGGAAGACTATTCCAACCTGATCCGTACCCTTTCGTCCTGATAACGGAGAGCACAGATGCAGCTCGAAATTAGCCGCGAGGCCCTGTTACGTCCCCTGCAACTGGTGTCCGGCGCCCTGGGTGGCCGACCGACACTGCCCATCCTCGGCAACGTCCTGCTCGATGTGAGCCATGGCTTGCTGTCGCTGACCGGCACCGATCTCGAAGTCGAGATGATAGGTCAGGTCCATCTCGAGGGCGCAAGCCAGGATGGTCGTACTACTGTGCCTGCCCGCAAGCTGCTGGACATCTGCCGTGGCCTGCCGGAAGGAGCTGAGATACGTTTCAATACCGAGGGTGAGCGACTCATCATTCGTTCCGGTCGCTCCCGCTTCAACCTGTCGACCCTGCCAGCGACCGAGTACCCCAACATCGAAGATTGGGAATCCGTTCTCGAGTTCGATATCAGCCAGTTGGAGCTGAAGAGGCTGATTGAGGCGACCCAGTTCTCCATGGCGAGCCAGGACGTGCGTTATTACCTGAACGGCATGCTGTTCGAGAGTGAGGGCCATGGTTTGCGCACCGTCGCGACCGATGGCCACCGGCTGGCGACTTGCCGCCGGGAGGTGGTTGAAGATTCGCTGCCCGATCATCAGGTCATTCTGCCCCGTAAGGGGGTGCTGGAGCTGGTGCGCCTGCTGGAAGCGGAAGACAAGCCGGTCCGGCTGCAAATCGGTCGCAGCAACCTGCGCGCCGCCCTCGATGGTTTCATCTTTACCTCCAAACTGGTGGATGGCCGCTTCCCCGATTGGCGCCGTGTCATCCCCCGTGGCAGCGACAAGGCCCTGATCGCCGGGCGAGAGGATTTGCGCCAGGCATTTTCCCGGGCAGCCATCCTCTCCAACGAAAAATTCCGTGGCGTGCGTCTCAATTTGCAGCAGCATTTGCTGCGGATCACCGCCAATAACCCGGAACAGGAAGAAGCCGAGGAGCTGCTTGACGTACAATATGACGCCAGCGAGCTGGAGATCGGTTTCAACGTCTCCTATGTGCTGGACGTGCTGAATACGTTAAAATGTGACCAGATCCGGGTCAGCCTGAGTGACTCCATCAGCAGTGCCATTATTGAGGATTTTGACAGTCAGGACGCTCAATACGTGGTCATGCCGATGCGGATCTAGTCGTGTCCCTGGTCAAGCTCCAGCTCAATGACTTTCGCAATATCCAGCAAGCCAGTCTCCAGCTGTCCCCAGGACTCAATATTCTGGTCGGCAACAATGGCAGCGGCAAGACCAGCGTGCTGGAGGCTATTCACTACCTTGGCCTTGGCCGCTCCTTTCGCACTCACCTAACCGGGCGCGTTGTCCGTCAGGGCGAGAAGGGGTTTGTCTTGTTCGCCCAGTGCGAGCTAGAGGGGCGCACCGTGCCCATCGGCCTCGCCAAGGAGAAGAACGGTGATACCCAGCTCAAGATAGCCGGGGCCCAGGCCCAGCGGTTGGCTGACCTGGCTGAGTTGTTGCCGGTGCAGTTGATCCATCCCGATGGCTTCGATCTGTTGACCGGCGGTCCCCAGCCACGACGTGCCTGGCTCGACTGGGGCGTGTTTCACCAGCAACCTGGATTCTTCTCCTTGTGGGGGCGAGTGCGGCGGCTGCTCAAGCAGCGCAATGCCCTGCTGCGCAGCGCGACCCAGTATCGCCAGCTGGCATTCTGGGATCAGGAACTGGCACGGCTCGGTGATGAATTGGCAGGCTTTCGCGCCAGCTATTGTCAGGCTATCACGCCGCTCATCCAGGAGATGACGGCGGATTTTCTGCCGGAGTTCGATATCAGCCTCGGCTTTTATCGCGGCTGGGAGAAGGATACCCCCCTCGGCGAACTGCTGGAGGCGGGATTCGAGCGGGATCAAAACTTGGGTTATACCGGTGTCGGCCCCCAGAAAGCCGATGTGCGCCTCAAGGCGAACGGGGTGCCCGCTCAGGATATTTTGTCCCGGGGTCAGTTGAAGTTGCTGGTTTGTGCCATGCGACTGGCCCAGGGGCTCTATTTGAATCAACATAGCAGCCGTGGCTGTATTTTTTTAATTGACGATTTTGCCTCTGAACTGGACATCGACAAGCGCCGTCTGTTGGCCGCAAGGCTGAAGCAGTGTGCGACTCAGGTGTTTATCACCGCCATCGATACCAGCCAGCTCGCAGACATGATGGATGCGAATGACTGCAAGTTGTTCCACGTGGAACAAGGCAAGATCTCCGAAACGCTAGAGAAGGCAGAGAGTAAGCTATGAGTGAAAATACTTACGACTCCTCGAATATCAAGGTGCTGAAAGGGCTGGATGCAGTCCGTAAGCGCCCGGGGATGTATATCGGCGATACGGACGATGGCTCGGGTCTGCACCATATGGTGTTCGAGGTCGTCGATAACTCCATTGACGAAGCTCTGGCTGGCTACTGTTCCGATATCCAGGTCAAGATCCATTCCGACGGTTCCGTCTCAGTGCGTGATAATGGCCGGGGGATTCCGGTCGACATGCACGAGGAAGAGGGCCGCTCCGCTGCCGAAGTCATCATGACTGTGCTGCACGCCGGCGGTAAGTTCGATGACAACTCCTACAAGGTGTCCGGCGGTCTGCATGGCGTGGGCGTCTCAGTCGTCAATGCCCTGTCCGAGAAGCTGCTGCTGACCATTCGTCGTAATGGCCACGTCTATGAGCAGACCTATCACATGGGTGAGCCACAGGCTCCGCTCAAACAGATTGGTGACAGCAACGGCACTGGGACTGAAGTCCGCTTCTGGCCGAGCGCGACCATCTTCACCGATACCCTGTATCACTACGATATCCTGGCCAAGCGCCTGCGCGAACTCTCCTTCCTCAACTCTGGCGTTTCTATTCGCCTCGAAGATGAGCGCGATGGCCGTGAGGTGCACTTCTGCTACGAGGGGGGCATCAAGGCCTTCGTCGAATATCTGAACCAGAACAAGACCCCGATCCACCAGAAGGTGTTCCACTTCTCCACTGAGCAGGACGGCATTGGCGTGGAAGTCGCCATGCAGTGGAACGACGCCTATCAGGAAGGGGTTTACTGCTTCACCAACAACATTCCCCAGCGCGATGGCGGTACCCACCTGGTGGGCTTCCGTACCGCGCTGACCCGTACCCTCAACACCTATATGGATCGTGAGGATTACAGCAAGAAGGCCAAGATGTCTGCCGCCAGCGGTGATGACGTCCGTGAAGGCCTGATTGCCGTCATCTCGGTCAAGGTACCGGATCCCAAGTTCTCCTCCCAGACCAAGGACAAGCTGGTCTCTTCCGAAGTGAAGACTGCCGTTGAGCAGGCGATGGGTGAGAAGCTGGGAGAGTTCCTGCTGGAGAACCCGGGCGATGCCAAGATCGTGGTCAACAAGATCATCGATGCGGCCCGTGCCCGTGAAGCGGCCCGTAAAGCGCGCGAGATGACCCGCCGCAAGGGCGCGCTGGATATCGCCGGCCTGCCCGGCAAGCTGGCAGACTGCCAGGAGAAAGACCCGGCCCTGTCCGAACTCTACATAGTGGAAGGGGACTCTGCTGGCGGCTCCGCCAAGCAGGGTCGCAACCGCAAGAACCAGGCCATTTTGCCGCTCAAGGGCAAGATCCTGAACGTAGAGCGGGCTCGTTTCGATCGCATGATCTCCTCCCAAGAGGTAGGTACCCTGATCACGGCCCTGGGCTGTGGCATAGGTCGCGACGAGTACAACCCGGACAAGCTGCGCTATCACAACATCATCATCATGACGGATGCGGACGTCGATGGTGCGCACATCCGTACCCTGCTGCTGACCTTCTTCTATCGTCAGATGCCGGAGATCATCGAGCGTGGCTATGTCTATATCGCCCAGCCGCCGCTCTACAAGGTCAAGAAGGGCAAGCAGGAGCAGTATCTGAAAGACGAAAATGCCCTGCTGCAGTACCAGACTGCCATGGCGCTGGATGGTGCTACCCTGCACGTCAATGAGTCTGCACCGGCCATCGGTGGCGAGGCGCTGGAGCGACTGGTCAACCAGCACCGCGCCGTGTCTCACCTGATCACTCGCATGTCCCGTCGCGCTCCGGATGCCGTGCTGACTCAGCTTATCTATCAGCCTGAGTTGAACGAAACCCTGCTGGCCAGCGAGAGCGATCTGCTGGCTTGGTGCCAAACCATGGAACTCGTGCTCAACGAGAGCAACCACGGTATCCAGTACCAGATGCAGGTGCGTCGTGACGAAGAGCGTCGCCTGTTCGTGCCGCATGCCGTCGTGCGTCAGCACGGTGTCGACCGCGAATACTCGATCAGTTATGACTTCCTGCAGTCCAATGAGTACCGTCAGTTGGTCTCTCTGGGCAAGGAGATCGCCAATCTGATCGAGGAGGGTGGTTTCATCAAGCGGGGCGAGAAGATAAAGCCTGTCGACAACTTCGTGGAAGCCGTCGACTGGCTGATGGGCGAAGGCAAGCGTGGCATCTACATCCAGCGCTATAAAGGACTGGGTGAGATGAACCCGGAGCAGTTGTGGGAAACCACCATGGATCCGGAAGCGCGTCGCATGTTGCGCGTCACCATCGAAGATGCGGTCGGTGCCGATCAGCTCTTCTCTACCCTGATGGGGGATGCTGTCGAGCCGCGTCGTGAATTCATCGAGAACAACGCCCTGCGGGTGGCTAACCTCGACGTCTAATCGACGCAGTCAGACAGCAAAAAGCCGCTCCTTGTGAGCGGCTTTTTTACATCTGTAGTCAACGGGATCGCGCTATCCGTTCCCCATTGTGGGATGACGGCCAGCCTTGGATTACTTCGGCTCGTCATGGATGTTCCACGTGAAACACAGTGCTGACCATTGCCAGCTAAACATTTGTGGCTGTTTATCATCAGCCCAGTTCGGGTGCCGGGCAGTAGAGGCGCAGGCGGTGGCCATCCGGATCGAGCGCCATGCCGGTATAGCCAAACTCCATCTTGGTTGGCTGCTGGAGTATGGTCAGGCCGCGAGCCTGCCATTTCGCAAACTCGGTATCGACGCTGGCATCATCTGGTAGAGGGAAGGCCAGCTCCATGGCGCCTGCACTCTGGGTAACGGCGGGTTCTACTGTGGCACTGGACCAGAGCGCCAGCCTGGCGCCTGACTCGAACACGAACATGACAAAGGTGGGAGACTCTTCGACTGGCGGGTGGCCAAACAGCTCGCGATAGAAGAGGGCGCTGCGAGCCGGATTGGCGACATAGAGAATGGTGAACTGCGGGACTAACAACATGGTAACGCTCCTTGATTCGGTGGAGGGCGCATTTGCGCCGACCCGGTCAGCATGGCGCTACCTGCTGTCAGTTTCTGTCAGCAATGAATTTTGGTTGCGGGATCTGCTGGGTAGCACGCCACTC
The DNA here is from genome assembly GCF_051376105.1 of Aeromonas molluscorum. Taxonomy (NCBI): domain Bacteria; kingdom Pseudomonadati; phylum Pseudomonadota; class Gammaproteobacteria; order Aeromonadales; family Aeromonadaceae; genus Aeromonas; species Aeromonas molluscorum. The sequence continues at coordinate 303,946 of NZ_JBPQCY010000003.1, forward strand.
TTTCAGCAGGGTCTCTCTGCTCTTGGGATAGCAGTTATCTTCCTGCTGCATCCGGGCGATGCGATCTACTCGAAAGTGACGAAAGCCCTGCCGCAGTTCGCACCAGGTGACCAGTACCCGCACCTGCTCGAAGTAGCCGAGAGCAAATGGCCAGACGGTGCGCTCAGATAGATCCTCTTTCAGATCGCGATAGTTCAGGGTCACCTTGCGCTGCTGGCGGATGGCGCTGCGCAGCGGAGCCTCATCGACAGGGGTGTCGCTGCGGGAGGTGCCGATCAGCAGGGCATTGGCCTGGAGCTGTTGGCGGTATTCGGCGGGCAGCACGGCCTCTATCTTGGCCAGTGCACTGCTGGCAGATGCACTCAAGGCTTCATCACAGTGCGCGACGACCCAGCGTGAACCCAGCACCAGGGCTTCCAGCTCCTCTTCGCTGAACATCAGCGGTGGCAGCATGAAGCCGGGGCGCAGCACATAGCCGATACCGGGCTCACCCTCGATATGGGCACCTTGAGCCTGCAGGGTGGCGATATCCCGATAGAGGGTGCGCAGACTGATGCCAAGCTGGCTGGCCAGCTCTGTGCCTGTGATGGCGTAACGGTGACCGCGCAACAGCTGGAGCAGGGCCAGCAGGCGTTCGGAACGGGACATGGCATGGCTCCTTGGGATCTGCGGTTAGGGTGCCATGTTTGGGCGAGCCGGAACAAGGTGGGGGATTATGCTCACCTCTTTTATTATCACTAGAAGATGCCAAGGGAAGCTAAGAGCCACATCTGATGTTTCACAAAATTTTTCATTTTTCGCCCTTGAAAGCAAAAAGCTGGCCCCTATATAGGTAACAAGGCCGAAACGCTCGACAGAGGTTTCGACCAGGAGCCCGTCCGACAGGAGGGCAAATAATCCGTTATCGCTCACAAGAGGGTAATACTATGCGTTCTATCGATTTTTCCCCGCTCTATCGTTCTGCCATCGGTTTCGATCGTCTGGCCAATCTCATCGAATCTGCGGCCAGCAATGGCAATGCCGGTTACCCCCCCTACAACATCGAACAGCTGGGCGAGAATGACTATCGCATCAGTATGGCGGTGGCTGGCTTTACTCAAGAGGAGCTGGAGCTGAGCTTCCAGGAGAACCTCTTGACCGTGAAGGGCAGCAAGCAGGCCGAAACCGATCGCAACTATCTCTATCAGGGCATCGCCGAGCGTGGCTTCGAGCGTCGCTTCCAGCTTGCTGACTATGTGCGAGTCAAGGGTGCTGACCTGAAGAACGGCTTGCTCCACATCGAGTTGATGCGCGAAGTGCCCGAGGCCATGAAGCCACGCAAGATTGCCATCAACGGCTGAACCTTATGAATTGCAGGGTGCCGATCCATGGGCCCGCTTGATTGAAACCTGTTGCTTATTAGAAGGATAGGATTATGCAGAACCTCGATTTTTCTCATCTCTATTCCAATGCCGTCGGCTTCGAGCGGATGGCCCGTGAACTGGAAGGCGCGTTTGCACAGAAGAACTCGGCCTATCCCCCCTACAATATCGAGAAGCGGGGAGAGAACAGCTACAGTATCACCATCGCCGTGGCTGGGTTTGAGCGAGATGAGCTGGAGCTGGAAACCGAACAGGGCACCCTCAAGGTAAAAGGACGCAAGGTCCCCGCTGAAGGGGAGCGTCACTTCCTCCACCAGGGGATCGCCGAGCGTGACTTCGAATTGGCCTTCAAGCTGAGCCAGCATGTCGAAGTGCAGGGTGCCAAGCTCGAGCATGGCTTGCTCACTATAGAACTGGCCCGTGACATGCCAGAGGCGCTCAAGCCACGCACCATCCCCATTGGTAAGTCAGACTCGCTGGCATTGCCGAGCTAAGCATATCGTCGTGAAAAAGGCCTGCATTTGCAGGCCTTTTTGTATTTGTCTGTCGAGATTTTTCAACCGACCCGGGCCCGGGTCTCGGTGCCATAGAGGGCATTGATCTCCTCGGCCAGAATGGCGACACCACGGCGCACCAGGTCTTCATTCTGGGCATAGTTGAGGCGAATGCACTCCTGACTGTGGCGCCAGTTCTGATCCTCTATGCCCGGGAAGAAGTAGTGGCCAGGAACTATCAGCAGGTTCTTCTGCTTGAGACGTTCGTAGAGTTCCTGGCAATGGATCGGCAAGTCCTCGAACCAGAGCCAGAGGAACAGCGCACCTTCCGGCTTGTGGATATGGAAGCGCGGATCCGGGATGGCATCGCGCAGCAGGCGGACGGCCAGATCGGCACGCTGGCGATAGAAGGGCTTCACTACCTGTTCGCTCAGCTCGATGATCTCTCCGCTCTCGATCAAGGGAATGGTCAGCGCAGGCCCCAGGCTACCCGGTGCCAGGTTGATGATGCCGCTCAGGTTGGTCATGGCTTGGATGACCTGCTCGTTGGCGATGACGATACCACAGCGGGTGCCCGGCAGCCCCAGCTTGGAGAGGCTCATACAGAGAATGGTGTTGCTGTTCCAGAAGGGTTTGGCCTCACTGAAGATGATGCCGGGGAAGGGCACACCATAGGCATTGTCGAGGATAAGGGGGATGCCCTTGTCGCGGGCTATCTGATCCAGGTGCTCAATTTCCTCATCGGTCAGCACGTTGCCGGTCGGATTGGTAGGACGAGAGACGCAGATAGCGCCAATGTCATCTCCGACTTCCAGGCGCTCGAAGTCCACATGGTATTTGAATTGGCCCTCAGGCAGTTTCTCTATGGTGGGCTTGTAGGCGACGAACTGCTCTTCAGTCAGGGCAGAATCGCCGTAGCCAATGTATTCGGGGGCCAGCGGAAAGAGGATTTTCTTCTTGCGGCCATCGCTGAACTCGCCGGCCAGCAGATTGAACAGATAGAAGAAGGCGGTCTGACTGCCATTGGTAAGGGCAATGTTGCGAGCCGAAATATCCCAGCCCAATTCAGCCTTGAGTAACTTGGCCAGCGCCTGGGTGAATCTGTCTTTGCCCTGGGGGCCATCATAGTTGGCCATTGCTCTGATCAGCTCACCACTGTCGAGCAGTGTCTGCGCCTGTTGCTGAAAACGCTCCAGCATGGCCGGTATGGGGGCCGGATTGCCTCCCCCCAGCATGATGGCATTCGGGTTGGTCAGCCCCTGATTGAGATCATCCATGAGTTGGGTGATACCTGCGTGGCGAGTGAACTTCTCGCCGAATACAGAAAATTCCATTCGGTAACGCTTCCAGAGTCTGTTGCGAAGATGTAGACCTTAGCTCAGTTTAAAAGCGGGTGTCGATGAAAAAATCCCTTGTTCCACGTGGAACAAAACAGGCCGTTTAACTGGTGGTAAAAATCGCCATTAATTGGTTTGAATTTGAACTAATGATGAGTTTCGCTTGGCAATGGTAAGGCGATTTTTAGATAAAAAACTTAAATATCAATATGTTGTGATTTTGGCACAAGAATTGGAATAGTCAGGCTGTCATAGCGACTCATACCGGAGAAATGAACATGAAGAGCCTGATCACCACCTTGATGCTGAGCACCCTGAGCCTGTCTGTCATGGCCGATGATGCCGCCAGACCCGAACTGGATCTGGCGAGTTTGCAGCAAGAGATCCACGAACAGCAGCAGCAGGCCTCCCGGTCTGTGGTGGCCGATGCCATGGTCAATCTGAGACAGCTCCCCCTCGATACCCTGGTGACAGAGATCAGCCCGGCCGTGTCGACCGCTCCCCGCAGTTGAGATACTGCATGGGGGTCTGCCCCATGTGCTGTTTGAAGAAGCTGATGAAGGCGCTGTCGCTGGAGAATTCCAGCGCAGCAGCCACCCGGCTGTTGGGTACGGCCTCGGCCAACAGCTCCATAGCGCGTAGCAGACGCCACTGCTGACGCCAGGCCTGATAGCTCATGCCGGTGTCCCGCATGAAGATTCGGCCAATTGTCTTGTCGCTGGCACCCACCCGTTCGGCCAGCCGGTTGAGCCGATCGGGCAGGGTGTCACCCTGCGTTATCTCCTGCAACCATGCTGTCAGGCGCGGGTCTGTCGGCAGAGGTAACTGCCAGGATTCTCGTGGTGCTTGCGCCAACTCCTCCATGAAGAGTGCCAGCATCCTGCACTGTTCCTCTTCCGGTTTATCCCATGACCAGAACGCCATGCGTTCTATGATCTCCCGCAGCAGCGGATTGACCGCAATCACCTGCACACTGACTGGCAGCGCTGGCTGTGGCGTGAAGTAGAGGGAGCGATAAGCCACCACCCCACGCATCAAAACTCTATGGGGTGGACCATCTACAGCCCGGTGCTGACTGCTCAATACCATGCTGTTTGGTTACTACAGCTTGGCGCCATTCCTGTTTGCTGGATTGGGTTTGAGTGTCAGCGAGTTTGGTTATTCCGGCGCCGTGTTGGCAGTGGCGACCCTGCTCGGCAGTTTGCTGAACAAGCATCTGCTGGGCAAGGGGCGGCAGTCGCTATCGCTTATCCGCCTGGCCGCGTCGCTGGCGCTGGGGGCGGGGGTTGCTGTGTGGGCGAGCCAGGGCTCGCTCTGGTTCCTGCTGCCCATGATGGGGGTCGTGGTGGCCTTTGGTATCGCCATTCCCAATGTGCTCAGTCAGGCCTTACTGGCCTATCGCGAGGTGGCAGGCAGTGCTGGCGCCCTGTTCGGGCTGGCTTACTATCTGTTGCTCAGCCTGGGGTTGGCGATGGCCGCGCTCGTGCAGGATCTGGGGTTGTTGCTCGCAGGCTGTGGCGTGTTGGCCGTTCTGTGTAGCGAGCGACGTTCCACGTGAAACATCAGCTGCCGATAAAACGGTAGCCGATGCCAGATTCGGTTTCGATCAGGCTGGGTTGCTGAGGGTTATCTCCCAGCTTCTTGCGCAGGCTGGCGATGACGATACGCAGGTAGTGGGTATCTTCCTTGTGACTGGGGCCCCAGATCTCGTTGAGTAGCTGAGTCTGCAAGACCAGTTTTCCCGGGTGGCAGACTAGCGTCTGCAACAGGGCAAACTCCTTGCGCGAGAGCGCGATCTCCTGGCCACGCAGACTCACCTTGTGGTTGCCTATCTCCAGGGTCAGATCGCACTGGGGGAAGTGGCGGCTGTCACCACTGCTGGCCCCGGCTCGCTGCCGCAGCAGCACCCGGATGCGGGCCATCATCTCCCCAATGCCGAACGGCTTGCTCATGTAGTCGTTGGCGCCCGCATCCAGCAGTCGTACCTTTTCCTGCTCCGAATCCCGTGCCGACAAGATCAAGACCGGATGAGGGTGGTGGGCCCGAATGGCTTGCAACACCGCCAGGCCATCACCATCGGGTAGACCCAGATCCAGAATGACCAGATCAGGATTGAGGTGACGATACTGGGTTAGCCCCTCCTGCACACTGGCCGCCTCGCTCACCTGATGACCCTCGGCGATCAGGCTGATGCGCAAAAAGCGCCGGATCGGGACTTCGTCATCTATGACCAATATATGGGCCATCTGCTCTCCTGAAGTGCATGTTCAATCCGTGTGAAGTGTGAAGGCCATCTCATCCTTCCTGGCCGTGAGGGGCATTGAGGGCCAGCGGCAGGGAGATACGCATGCAGGTGCCGTTGCCGTTGGGACCGGCGAAGGCCCAGATACGGCCGCCATGGGCCTCTATCATAGCGCGGGAGATGGCGAGGCCAAGCCCGGTGCCACGACTGCCACTGTCTCCCACCGGCTGGGTGTAGAAGAGATTGAAGATCTTGTCTCTGTCTGCGGCGGCGATGCCGACCCCAATGTCGATGACATCCAGGATGAGATCGGGCTCGGCCAGCATGACTCTGAACTCTATGGGCGTACCGGCTGGGGAGTAGCGAGAGGCGTTGTCCAGGATGTTGACCAGCACTTGTTCGAGCAGGGCGCCATGGACATAGAGGAGCGGCGGAGTCTGGTCGAAGTGGATCAACAGGGCGTGCTGACGCCAGGACGTATCGAGGCGGCGGCGGGCGTTCTCTACCAGTTCGGCCAGATCTACCCAGTCTCGCTTGAGCTGGAAATCCGGCGAACCAATGCGGGTCATATCCAGCAGGTTTTGCACATAACTGTGCAGGCGTTGAGCCTCTTCCTGTATCGAGAGCAGCAGTTCATCCCTGTCCTGTTGGCCAATTCTGTCGCCGTAGGCCAGGAGTGTGCTGCCAGCCCCCATGATGGCGGCCAGTGGCGTCTTCAGGTCATGGGAGACGGAAGAGAGCAGGGCGGCTCTCATCCTGTCCGTTTCCGCTTGCAGCTGACTCTGGGCCAGCCGTTCATTCAGTTCGATACGGGCAAGGGCGGCGCGGATATCGGTCAGCAGAGCCTGCAATTGGTGTTCGGCCGACGCGGAGAGGGGTTGAGCCAGTCGAATGCCGAGGACCAGTTCACGGGTGAGCGGGTGATATTGGGCCTCGGCGGCGTTGAGAGTGGCAGTGTAGGCGCCGGCGCTCTGCTGCTGGGAGAGGCTCCAGTCGATGGCCGCCTTGTCGGTCTGACCAGGCAGGTAAGGGGTGGTACCGGCGCGATCCTGATAGAGGTTGTCGATGGCGAAGGCTGGCTGGGCCAGGGCAAGGGAGATGGCTTGCGCACCTTGGCGTAACACTTCCTCCGGACCATTGGCGCTGGCCAGCTCCTGACTGAGGGAGAGCAGGGCGGTGCCGAGCTGCTGAGTTTCACGCAGCCCGATCAATTGCTGACGTTGGCGAGAGGCGAGCCGCCCCGCTGCTATGCCGACGATGAGCAGCACGAACAGGGTCAGCAGGTCGCTGTGACTGTGTACCGTCAAGGAGAAGTAGGGCACGGTAAACAGCAGGTTATGGGCGAGAAAGCCGAGAATGGCGGCCAGAATCGCGGGCAGTTGACTGGTGGTGAGCGCCGTGGCCAGCACCCCCAGTACAAACAGCAATGGCAGGGAGGCGGCAGGTAGCCAATGGGAGAGACCCCAGGCCATGGCCGAAGTGATGGCCATGATGGCGACCGCCAGCAGGCACTGTCTCATCTGCCCGGGCGGCGCCTCGCGCAGAATGGGCCCTGCGTGGTGGGGGCCTGTATCGACCAGGGTGATCTCCAGTCCGCGGGCCCGTTGCAATAAATGCTGTACCAGAGAGCGCCGCCAGGGGGCCTTGTGGGGCTTGCCAAGCAGCAGTTGCGAGGCTTGCTGCTGGGCAGCCGTCTCCATCAGGGTATCGGCTACCGCCGGGCTGGAGAGAGTCAACACCTTGGCACCCAGTTGGGCGGCCAGTGCCAGCGCTTGTTCAAGCTGGGGCGAGCGCTGGCCACGACTATCCACATGCACCACCAGCCAGGGCAGTTGGCGGCGCTGGGCGAGGCGATGGCCGTGGCGTACCAGGGCCGGGCCATGTTGTTCCCCGAGGCAGACCATCAACTTGCCCCGCAGCGGCTGGGTACTCTTGCCGGCGGCCTGCCACTGCAGTTGCAGATCTCCCTCCACATGGCTGGCGGCAGTCTGCATCGCCAGCTCGCGCAGGGCGGTGAGGTTGTTGAGAGAGAAGAAGGAGTGCAGGGCCGCCATGGCTTGCTGTGGCACATAGACTTTGCCCTCGCGCAGGCGATCGAGCAGCTCGCGGGGGGGCAGATCTATCAGTACCAGGCTGTCGGCTTCCAGCAAGACACTGTCTGGCAGAGTCTCCCTGACCCTGACTCCCGTCAGTTGCCACACCAGATCGTTGAGGCTCTCCAGGTGTTGCACGTTGAGGGTGGTGTAGACGTCGATACCTGCATCGAGCAGCTCTTGCACATCCTGCCAGCGCTTCTCGTGGCGGCTACCCGGGGCGTTGCTGTGTGCCAGTTCGTCAACCACGGCGATGGCGGGTTTGCGGGTCAGCAAGCCATCCAGATCCATCTCGTCGAGTCGTTGCTGGCGGTGCAGATGAGTCTTGCGTGGCAAGATGGCCAGCTGATCGAGCAGGGCCAACGTCTCCTGGCGGCCATGGGTCTCCACCACACCGATCAGTATGTCCGTCCCTTCTCTGGCCTGTTCCCGCGCCGCCAGCAACATGGCGTAGGTCTTGCCTACGCCAGGCGCCGCGCCGAGGAATACCTTCAGCCTGCCCTTGCTCTCCTCTGCCAGGCTGGCCAGCAGGGCATCCGCCCTCTGCTCATCACGCATCCTTTTCCTTATCGAGTACCAGATTCAGCTCGAGAATATTGACGATCTGCGGGCCTAGGATACCAGCTTGCGCCCGGGACTTGACCAGCTCCGTCAACTGTTCTGGATCCAGTTGCCGGGCCTGGGCGACCCGGGCCACCTGAGCCAGCACGGCATCAAGGGGCAGTTGAGGGTCTACCCCGGATCCAGAGCGGGTCAGCATGGTGGGGGAGTGCCCCTGCCCGGCGGCGGCTTGCTGCTGGGCAAACTCGCTCCGTTGTGGCGAGCTCATTCCCAGATTGCTGCCGCCGCCCCCCAGAGTGGCATGGGCGCTGGCGGAGGGGCGGGAGTGAAAGTATGCCGCCTTGGTGAATGGCTGGGCCAGCAGGGCGCTGCCGACCAGCTGGTTGTCCCGGTTGATGAGCTGGCTGCCATTGGCCTGCCAGGGAAAGGCGAGCTGGGCCAGCAAGGTGACCGTCAGCGGATAGGCGACACCGAGCAGCAGGGTCAGGGTGAGCAGTGTTCTGATGGCAATCATGATTCTTCCTTCTTCCAGGCGTTCGGCCGGTGACGGCGAACGCGATGAATCGGGGGCCAGCATCGACGGCCCCCATGGGGTTTTGCTACACCAGGCCAAAGCCGGTGACGACCAGATCGATGAGCTTGATGCCGATAAAGGGAACCAGCAGACCGCCGAGGCCGTAGACCAGCAGGTTGCGACGCAGCAGGCTGGCGGCACTGCCACTCAGGCTGACACCGCGCAGGGCTAGAGGCACCAGCGCCACAATGATCAGGGCGTTGAAGATGATGGCCGACAAGATGGCGCTCTGGGGACTGCCGAGCTGCATCAGGTTCAGCGCATCGAGTTGGGGATAGGCGGCAATGAACAGGGCCGGCAGTATGGCGAAATACTTGGCCACATCGTTGGCGATGGAGAACGTCGTCAGGGCTCCCCGGGTCACCAGCAGCTGCTTGCCGACTTGCACCACGTCCAGTAACTTGGTGGGGTTGGAGTCCAGATCGATGAGATTGCCTGCCTCCTTGGCGGCCTGGGTCCCCTCATTCATGGCCAGACCCACATCCGCCTGGGCCAGGGCTGGGGCATCATTGGCACCATCGCCGCACATGGCCACCAGCCTGCCGCCTGCCTGCTCCTGACGGATATAAGCCAGCTTCTTCTCCGGCGTCGCTTCGGCGATGAAGTCATCCACCCCGGCCTCGGCGGCGATAGCGGCGGCGGTGAGCGGGTTGTCCCCGGTGATCATCACAGTGCGGATGCCGAGATGGCGCAGCATCTGGAAACGAGCCTTGATGCCGGGCTTGATGATGTCCTTGAGGTAGACGGCGCCGAGCAGTTTCTCCTGGTTGCAGACCAGCAGCGGGGTGCCACCCTGGCGCGCGATGCGCTCCACCGCCAGGCGGATCGGCTCAACGAGCTGCTTGGGGGTCATCCCCAGATAGGCGAGGACGGCATCCACGGCGCCTTTACGATAGCGGTGATGGCCCCGATCCAGCCCGCTCAGTCGGGTCTCGGCACTGAAGGGGATCAAGCTGTCATCCGGATCCAGACTCGGCCTAGTCTGGCTCTTGGCCGCCAGGGTGAGGATGGATTTCCCCTCAGGGGTGTTATCGCCCAGGGAGGCCAGCATGGCTGCCTGAGCGAGCAGGCCGGGTTCTATGCCGGGCGCCGGGATGAACTCATCCGCCATGCGGTTGCCGAAGGTGATGGTGCCGGTCTTGTCGAGCAACAGGGTACGTACATCCCCGGCCGCTTCGACCGCCCGCCCCGACTTGGCAATGACATTGAGCTTTACCAGCCTGTCCATGCCGGCGATACCGATGGCGGAGAGCAGGCCGCCTATGGTGGTCGGGATCAGGGTGATAAAGAGCGCGATCAGATAGATCCTGGGCACCTGGCTGCCGTTGTAGGCGAGGAACCAGGGCAGGGTAGCGACCACCAGCAAGAAGATCAGGGTCAGCCCGACCAGCAGGGCATCGAGGGCCATCTCATTCGGGGTCTTCTGGCGCTTTGCCCCTTCGACCAGGGCTATCATTCTGTCGAGGGTGCTCTCGCCCGGGTTCTGGGTGACTCGCACCCAGATCCTGTCCGACACCACCTGGGTGTTGCCGGTGACGCCACTGCGATCCGTGCCGGACTCGCGAATGACGGGGGCCGACTCTCCCGTGATGGCCGCCTCGTTGACCGAGGCGATCCCGGCGATGACCTCGCCATCCGCCGGTATGGTCTCGCCGCTGCAGACCAGCACCATATCCCCCTTCACCAATTGACTGGCAGGGATCCAGCTGCCCAGGCTGTCATCCGGGGAGCTGACCCAGCGAGCCTGGAGCTGGCTCATACCCGCCTTCAGACTGTCGGCTCTGGCCTTGCCTCGTCCCTCGGCCAGAGCCTCGGCGAAGTTGGCAAACCAGAGGGTCAGCCACAGCCAGGCTGTGAGCTGCCAGGCCAGGCTGGCCTGCACTCCGGAGATGGGCTGGCCAAGCAGGGACTCTATGGTGGCCATCAGCGCCGCCAGCCAGAGCGTAAAGAGGATGGGGCTGGCCAGCAGCGCCTTGGGATGGAAGCGTCGCAGCGCCGTGATGGCGGCCTGAACCAGCAAGGAACGGCTCTTGCCGCTGGTGATCTCCTCGGTCAGCGAGTTGGCATTGGACAGGTTCATGGTTGAACTCCTAGCAGCAGATGTTCGGCGACGGGTCCCAGTGCCAGTACGGGCAGGAAGGAGAGGCCGCCCATCAGCAGGACTGTGATGATAAGCAAGGTGATAAACAGCGGGCCGCGTACCGGGAAATCCCCGTCTCCCCGGTCCTGGGTGGGGGCCTTGGCGAGTTGGCCGGCGATGGCGAGTACCGGGATGATGTAACCAAAACGCCCGAGCAGCATGGCCAGCGCGATGGCAATACATTGCCAGCTGTCGGCGGCGCCAAAACCGGCGAAGGCCGAGCCGTTGTTGCCGGTCGCCGAAGCATAGGCATAGAGCAGGCGGGATAGACCGTGTGGGCCCTCATGGCCAATGACGGCTTGCGAGCCGGGCAGCAGCAGGGTCAGGCCGCCGATCACCAATACGCCGACCGGCATGACCAGCATGCTGGCGACGACCCACTTCATCTCCGTGATACCGAGCCGCTTGCCGAGATAAGTCGGTGTGCGCCCCACCATCAGACCGCACAGGAAGACGGTCAGCAGCACGAACAGCATCATGCCGTAGATACCTGCGCCGACGCCGCCAAATACCACCTCTCCCAGCAGCATGTTGATCATGCCGACCATGCCGCCCAGGGGGGTGAAGCTGTCATGCATGGCATTGACCGAACCGTTGGAAGCGGCTGTGGTCGCCACTTCCCAGATACTGGAAAGTACGGGGCCGAAGCGGCTCTCCTTGCCCTCCCAGTTGCCTGCCTGACCACTCAGTTGCGCCAGATTCGGATCCGCTTTCAGCTCCTGACTGATGGAGAGGCAGAGCCCCAGCACCAGCAGCAGTGTCATGGCAGCCAGAATGGCGCGACTGTGGCCCGCATCCTTCACGTAGCGTCCCAGAGTGCAGACCAGGGCGGCGGGCAGGGTCAGCAGGGCCACCATCTCCAGCCAGTTGCTGAGGGCCGTCGGGTTTTCGAACGGATGGGCCGAGTTGACCCCAAAGAAGCCGCCACCGTTGGAGCCGAGCTGCTTGATGGCGATTTGCGACGCGGCAGGGCCCAGCGGCATCAACTGCTCCTGTCCTTCCACACCATGGAATGGCAGGTAGGCAGACAGACTCTGGGGAACCCCTTGCCAGACCAGCAGCAGGGCCATGATCAGCGCCATGGGCAGCAAGACATAGAGGCAGAAGCGCACCAGATCGCGCCAGAAGTTGCCCAGATGATGGGTCTGCTGGCGGGACAGGCCACGGAACAGGGCGATGGCCACAGTGGCCCCGGTACCGGCCGAGACGAAGTTCTGGGTGGTAAGCCCGACCATCTGGCTGAAATAGGAGAGACTGGCCTCACCGGAATAGGCCTGCCAGTTGGTATTGGTCATGAAGCTGACCGCAGTATTAAGGGCCAGCGGCCAGTCAAGCCCTGGCAGAGCTTGCGGGTTGAGGGGCAGCAGTCCCTGGGCCATCAGGATCAGGAACAGCAGACCGGCACCTGCGCCGTTGAAGGCGATCAGACTCAGGCCATAGGACTTCCAGTCCTGCTCCCGACCATCTGTGCCGCAGCAGGCCAGGGTGAGGCGTTCAAGGGGGGCCAGCCAGCTAACCCGCCCCTCGAATACCCGGTGAAGATAGGCGCCCAGCCAGGGGGCGGGGAGCAGTACCAGCAGCACGAAGGCGGCCGGGTAAAGATATGCTTGCCACATCATGGTCTCCTCACTCATGGCTGCGCGTCAGGGCGCGAGCGAGGTAACAGACGAGGGCGAGGACAAGCAACAGATACAGCCAGTTCATAGCGACTCCATAGCGATTTCTCAAGGTCGGATTTGACCCTGGAAGCATATGGAACAAGGGCGTAAAGGCGCCATAAAGTGGCTGGCTGTTGGCGTAAAATTGCCGTAAAAAGATAAGGTTAAAGCGTTGTGTCGCGGCCTGACTCACCGGCGAGGAAAAAAGACAAACCCGGCGCTTGGCCGGGTTTGAGACTCCATCATGGGTCTTGGCGAATGATCACGAACTCTTCGGCGCTGGTGGGGCGGGAAGGGGAACGCAGTTTCCCGTTACTCGTTCTCAACGCATGGTCACAAACTCTTCCGCGCTGGTCGGATGGATAGCGACGCAGTTGTCGAAGTCCGCCTTGGTGGCCCCCATTTTCATGGCGACGCCGAAGCCTTGCAGGATCTCGTCCATGGCAAAACCTATGCCGTGCAGACCGACCACTTTTTCTTCCGGCCCGACACAGACCAGCTTCATGCGAGTGGGTTGGCGATGCTGGGTCAGGGCCGAATACATGGCGGTGAACTGGCTGCGGTACACCTTCACCTGACTCTCGCCATACTCGGCGATGGCCTCCGGCTCGGTCAGGCCTATGGTGCCAATGGGGGGGTGGCTGAACACCACTGTCGGCACCAGATCGTAATCGAGGTGCGCGTCCGGCTTGTTGTTGAACAGCCGCTCGGAGAGGCGGCGACCCGCGGCGACCGCGACCGGAGTAAGCTGGACGCGGCCGGTGTTGTCACCCACCGCATAGATGCCGGCCACTTGGGTATTCTGGAACTTGTCGGTCTGGATATAGCCTTTGGCATCGGGCGCAACGCCGGTGGCGGCCAGATTGAGCTGGTCGGTGGCAGGGGCGCGGCCTATGGCCCAGATCAGACAGTCGACGGTCAGATGGCGACCATCTTCCAGTTGCAGGGTCAGGCTGTCATCGGCGTTCTTGATGATGGCTTTGGGCACGGCATGGGTGTGCAGCTTGGGGCCCTCGGCGGCCATGATCTCGACCAGGGTTTCCTGAACCATGGGATCGAAGCTGCGCAGCGGTCCGTGCTTGCGTACTACCAGATGGGTCTCTGAGCCCAGCGCCTGCATCACCCCGGCTATCTCGACTGCGATATAGCCTGCACCGACCACGGCTACCCGCTTGGGCTGGCTCGCAAGGGCGAAGAAACCATCCGAATCTATGCCGTGTTCGGCACCCGGGATGCCGGGGACTTCCGGATGACCGCCGGTGGCAATCAGGATGTGGTCGGCGCTGTAGCGCTCGCCATTGACCTCGACCGTCTTGGCATCGATAAAGCGGGCGAAGCCCTTGATGACAGTGATCTTGTTCTTGCCCAGTACCTTCTCGTAAGAGTCGTGAATGCGGCTGATATACGCCTGGCGGGACTCGACCAACTTGGCCCAGCTGAAGTGGTTGAGCGTGGTATCGAAGCCGTAGTCGGCGCCGTATTTGAGCGCATCGGCAATCTGGCCGGCATACCACATGGCCTTCTTGGGCACACAGCCGACGTTGACACAGGTGCCCCCCAGCTCTTTTGCTTCGATCAGGGCTACTTTCTTGCCATGCATGGCGGCGCGGTTGGCCGAGGCGATACCGCCACTGCCGCCGCCGATGGCGATATAGTCAAAATGCTGTGCCATGGTCGTGGCTCTCCACTTGTTTAGGGTGCAATACCCGATGATGGGGACAAAAGCACCGGCTCACAAGAGTCGATGTCCAGTTATCTGTCGATGGGGGCCATCGATCGCCCGCATCCGTCGGGCCAAGACCGGACTCAGCTGACCTGCATGGGCACGCTGATATGGAATTGGGCACCATGGCCTGGTTCGCTGCTGCAGTGAATGCGGCCGCGCAACAGTTGCACCACCAGGTTATAAATGATGTGACAGCCAAGCCCACTGCCCCCTTGACCCCGTTTGGAGGTGACAAAGGGATCGAAGATGCGTGGCAGTATGGCGGCCGGGATGCCGCGGCCGTTGTCCGAGTAGTCGATAACCAGCATGTCATCCTGGCGCTCTACCCTGATGGTGACCTTCTTCGGTCTGTCCCAGTCGTCGAAACCGTGATGGATGGAGTTGAGGATCAGGTTGGAGTAGATCTGGGTGAAGCTGCCCGGGAAGGAGTAGAGGCTGAGCTTGGGATCGCACTGAATATCCAGCTCGCACTGGGCCTTCTTGAGCTTGTGGCCGAGGGAGACCACCACCTGATGCAGGTTGTCTGAGACATTGAAGCTGTAACGCGCCTCCGAAGATTGATCGACCGCCACCTGCTTGAAGCTGGCGATCAGCTCAGAGGCGCGGCGCAGGTTGCTCTGCAACAGCTGCATGGACTCATCCAGATTGAGGGTGAATTCATTGAGATAGCTGCGCGACAGCTGCTTGGCATCAAGGTGCTGCTTGAAGCCTGCCACCTGCTCCTGCAGATAGGAAGAGGCGGTCACGCTGATGCCGATCGGGGTGTTGATCTCATGGGCAACACCGGCCACCAGTGAGCCCAGTGAAGCCATTTTTTCCGACTCGACCAGGGTTTGCTGGGCACGCTTGAGTTCGTCATAGGCCTGACCCAGCTGCTCGTTGGTGTCGCTCAGGCTGCGGGTACGCTCCTGCACTTTCCCTTCGAGCTGTTCGCTGAATTCGGTGATTTCCCGCTCAATCCGCTTGAGGCGGGTGATGTCATACCCAAAGCCAATCAAGTACTTGAGCGATTCTCCCTCGTAGAAAGGGGCGAAGGTCCATTGCAAGGTGAGCTCGTCGCCGTCCTGGGCGCGCATCGGCAACTCCTCATCCTCAATCTTCTCCTGGGCCGCAATCCGAGTCCGGATTGGGTCACGCTGAGCCTCATCCACGAAGAGTTCCAGCCAGTTGTGACCCTGGATCTCCTGCTGGTGGTAGCCGGTGAGCAGTATGGCTGCAGGGTTGACGCTGGCGATGGTGAGATCGGGATCCAGGCAGCAGATGACCATGTTGGCCGAGTTGATCAGGGTGGCGGAGAAGTCGCGCTCTTGCTGCAACTGCTCGGCGGACTGATGGCGGGCCATGAGTTCGTCCTGCAAGCGGCTGCGCATCTCGTTGAGGGTTGCGACCAGGGTATCGAGCTCATCGGGCTTCTTGCGGGGCAGGGGGCGCCCCTCCAGGGTGAGCGAGATCGCGAGGCGATCCAGATTGAACTGCTCCGTGTACTGGGCGATACGGTGCAGGTGTCTGATCACCAGATAGTAGATGATGATCAGTATGCAAAACGAGACCACCAGCGTCTTGATGGTCTGGCTGACCAGTATCAGCACGGACTTCTCGATCAGTCGTTGATAAACCTGATCCAGTGAGGCGGCGACGAACAATTTTCCGACCATCTCGCCCTGATAGGTCAGCTTGAACTCGCGGGAGATGTCGTAGCCGTCCCGCTCTACCCCTTGGGTCAGCAGCGGCACTTCCGAGGTGCCCAGCATCTCCTTGACCATGACGAACTGCATGTTCGGCAGGTTCATGATGCCCTCTATCTGTACCTTGACCTGCTCTTCATCCAGGTTCCACAGACTGGCGGAGATAGGCTGCAGAAAGGAGGCTTGAATCTGGTCAATGCTGCCCTCGATGAGCGCCACATCCTTGCGGTAGTCCCAGACGAGCTGCAGGGCCGTGATGATGAGAGCTAGGGCTGTGCTGCAGATGAGGATATAGGAGAGCAGCCGATAGGATAGTCCGTTAAAGCCAAAGGCTTTTGCGGTCTGGGGGAAGAGTCCTGACATGGCGTCCTTGCGGTCTGGATAGGTAGGGTCTCAGTCTAACCGCTTAGTATCCGGCTGTCGTGGGGGTTTGCTACAAGCTGTGCGCGAGCCGAGGGTTTGCAGGCTAAGGCTTGATTATTACCGTCGGAGCCTACATCTTAGGTGGTCCAAGCAAAATAATAAGGCTTCTGGACAGCAGGGGCTTAGAGATGAGGTACGACAGGATGAATAACCCTTTGCTGACAATGGACTCCTTGCCGCTTTTCAGCCGCATTCAGCCTGAGCATATCCAGCCTGCCGTGGTGCAGGCCATCGCCGATAGCAAACAGAAGATCCAGGATGTCCTGGCCCAGAGTGAATCCCACACCTGGGACAGCCTGATCGCGCCGCTTGAAGAGGTCAACGATCGCCTGGCCCGCATCTGGTCACCGGTCAGCCATCTGAACTCCGTCATGAACAGCGAGGCGCTGCGCAGTGCCCACGATGCCTGCCTGCCACTGTTATCCGAACTCCAGACCTATGTCGGTCAGCATGAAGGACTCTACCAGGCTTACCACGAGCTGGCCAAGAGCGATGATTTCCCTCGCCTTGGCGCCGCCCAGCGCAAGGAGATAGAGAACACGCTGCGCGACTTTCGTCTGTCCGGCATAGGCCTGCCCGCAGAGCAGAAGCTGCGCTACGGCGAGATCCAGGCCCGGCTGTCCGAGCTGGCTTCCCGCTTTAGCAATAATGTTCTGGATGCCACCCAGGGCTGGAGCAAGCTGGTGACGGACGAGGCCGAGCTGGCCGGTTTGCCCGCGAGCGTACTGGCTGCCGCCAAACAGCAGGCAACGGCGCGGGAGCTGCAGGGCTGGCTCTTTACTCTGGATATTCCCTCCTACCTGCCGGTGATGATGTATGCCGACAGCCGGGCGCTGCGCGAAGAGTTGTATGCAGCTTATTGTACTCGCGCTTCTGATCAGGGCCCCAATGCGGGCGAGTGGGACAACTCCACCATCATGACCGAGCTGCTCACCTTGCGTCGCGAACTGGCTCAGTTGCTCGGCTTTGCCAATTACGCCGAGTTGTCCCTGGCCACCAAGATGGCGGACAAGCCGGAACAGGTGGTGGGCTTCCTCACCGACCTGGCCGAGAAATCCCTACCCCAGGGACGAGTCGAACTCGACGAAATCCGTGCCTTCGCCGCCGAACATCATGGCCAGAGTGACCTGTCTGCCTGGGATCTCGCCTATTACGCCGAGAAGCTCAAGCAGCACAAGTTCGCCATTTCGGACGAGCAACTGCGTCCCTATTTCCCGGCGGGCAAGGTCGTCAATGGCCTGTTCGAGGTGGTACGCCGGGTCTTTGGCATGAAGGTGCGCGAACGGTACGGCATCGAGACCTGGCATCCGGATGTGCGCTTCTTCGATATCTTCGACAGTGAAGATGAACTGCGTGGCAGCTTCTATCTGGATCTCTATGCCCGTGAGCACAAGCAGGGTGGAGCCTGGATGGATGTCTGTCTGGGCCGTCGCTATCGCCAGGATGGCTCCTTGCAAAACCCGGTGGCCTATCTCACCTGCAACTTCAACGGTCCGGTCGATGGTCAACCGGCCCTGTTCACCCACAACGAAGTGGTCACCCTGTTCCATGAATTTGGCCACGGCATACACCATATGCTGACCCAGATCGACGTGGCTGGGGTAGCTGGCATCAACGGCGTGGCCTGGGATGCGGTCGAGCTGCCTAGCCAGTTCCTCGAGAACTGGTGCTGGGAGTCGGAGGCACTGGCCTTCATCTCCAGCCACCATGAAACCGGGGAGCCGCTGCCTGCGGACTTGCTGGAGAAGATGTTGACCGCTCGCAACTTCCAGGCGGCGATGCAGATGCTGCGTCAGCTGGAATTTGCCCTGTTCGACTTCCGCCTGCACCAGGAGTTTGATCCGGCCAACCCGGAGCAGATCCCGGCGCTGCTGGCCGAGGTGCGCAGCCAGGTCGCCGTGTTGACGCCACCGGCCTTCAACCGCTTCCAACACAGCTTCACCCACATCTTCGCCGGTGGTTATGGGGCTGGCTATTACAGCTACAAATGGGCCGAAGTGCTGTCGGCTGATGCCTTCTCCCGCTTTGAGGAGGAGGGGATCTTCAACCCCCAGACAGGCCAGGCTTTCCTGACCCATATTCTGGAGAAGGGCGGATCCAAGGAGCCCATGGAGTTGTTCCGCGCCTTCCGGGGACGAGAGCCTCAAGTGGATGCACTGTTGCGCCATAGCGGGATCGCAGCGTGATTTTCACAATAAAAAGGGACCTTTGGTCCCTTTTTTAACGTAATTTGAATGCCTTGCGATGACCCGAATTGCACTGACCTGCGCTCTTGAGTAGAGTCGGCCTTCACACCTAAAGGAGAGAATGCATCTTGCCATGAGGCGAGCACTCACATCTGTCTACCGGATCATGTCAAACCTGTCCCACACCAGTGGGCTGGGGTATTTTGACAGCTTCGTGACCGAGCTCGCGGCGGCGACGCAGGCAGACGTTGTGTTGGTCGCGGGGCGCGATAGCAGCGGGCTGGCGTTCGAGATCCATGCCGCCTATCCGGCCACCCTGGGCATGAGGGGGGGAGTGTTCCCCATCGCCGCCACGCCAGGAGAGATAGTGCTGCAGCAAGGCGAAGCCTGGTTCAGCGATCGCTTGCCCCAGTTGTTTCCCCTCGCCACCATCTTCATGACCCATGATGCGGTACGCGGCTATGCCGGGATCGCGCTCAAGAATGCCCATGGCGAAACCATAGGCCTCTGCAGTCTCTGGTTCCATCAGGGACAAGAGTGCATGGACAGGGTGATGAGTGTGCTACGCCTGTTGGCCCCTCTGGCCGGTCGCGAGTTGGCTCTCTGCCTGCCCCAGACCCTGAATCCGCCCACCCTGCCTCCCCTCGCCATGGATGCCATGCTGGCTCATGCCCCGGTCGGGATCGGCAAGCTGGATCTGCAGGGCCGGCTGTTGTGGGCGAATCCGGCCATCGCCAACATCCTGGGTTATTGCGAGGAGGAGCTGCTGCACAGGACGGCCGCCGAGCTTCACCACCCGGAGGACTGGTTGCGCAGCCTGGCCAGCTACGGCGAGCTGGTGCGTGGGGAACGCAGTGCTGTCACCCTGGAGAAGCGCTACCGCCACAAGCAGGGCCATGACCTCTGGGGGCGGGTCACCCTGACCCTGGTACGCAACGATCGCCAGGAGCCGGAGCATCTGATGCTGCTGCTGGAGAACATAGATGACGCCCGCCGTCATGCCGAGCAGCTCAAGCTCTCCCACCGGGTCTATGACAATCTCTCCGAAGCCATACTGGTGTGCGATGCCGAGAGTCGCATCATCTCGGTCAACCCGGCCTTCGAGCGGATCACCGGCTATCTCAGCGAGGAGGCCTGTGGTCAGCGCCCCAGCTTGCTCAAGTCGGGTCTGCATGACGAGGCCTTCTACGCCGACATGTACCATACCCTGTCACGGGTCGGCATCTGGCGTGGCGAGGTGTGGAACAAGCGCAAGAATGGCAAGCTATATCCCCAGCAGCTGATGATCAGCGCCCTGCGCGAAGGCGGTAAAATTAGCCAATATATCGCCATTTTCAGCGATATTTCCCAGACCAAGCTCGCCGAGCAGAAAATTGCTACCCAGGCCAACTACGACAACCTCACCGGTCTGCCGAATCGCTGGCTGTTCAGCCGCAGCCTGACCCGCTTCTGCGAGCGGGGCGAGCGCTTCGCGCTCATGGTATTGGATCTCAATAACTTCAAGGCCGTCAACAACAGCATGGATCACCATGTGGGGGATGCCCTGCTGCGGGAGGTCTCCGATCGACTGGTGAGCCGGGTACGCACCGAGGATCTGGTGGCCCGTATCGGAGGGGACGAGTTCGCCTTCCTGGTGCCTGGCATCGTCAGCCGCCGCCAGGCGGAAGTCTTTGCCAAACAGGTGCAGGGCAGTTTTGCCCGCCCCTTCATGCTGGCCAATCAGCAACTCTATGTGACCGCCACCATAGGGGTCACTCTCTGCCCGAGCGATGGCAGCGAGAGCGACGAGCTGCTGCGCAATGCCGAGCAGGCACTCTTTGCCGCCAAGCGGCTGGGGCGGCCCCTCGACAGCTACTGTGCCTCCATGCGTGAAGAGGTGCGCCAGCGCCACCAGATGCAGCAGGATCTGGCGGAGGCCATCAAGCAGGAGCAGCTGACCATGGCCTATCAGCCAATCTGGGACAACCGCAGTGGTCGGGTCGCCAAGCTGGAGGCGCTGGTGCGCTGGTATCACCCGCAATGGGGCCAGGTATCACCGGCTGACTTCATTCCGCTGGCAGAAGAGGCGGGTCTCATTCAGAGTCTGGGGGCCCTGGTGCTGTGGCAGTCCTGCCGCGATCTGGCCCGTTTGCAGAGCTCGGGTTTCCCCGAGTTGCAGATGTCCATCAATCGCTCAACCCTGGAGTTCCAGACCATAGATCCCCAGGCTTCCGAATGGCTGAGGGTGATAGAGCACTTCGAGCTGAACCCGAGCGACATCATCATTGAGATCACCGAATCTCTGTTGATGGAGAGCAGCGATCAGCACAGGATCCGCATCGAGGCCCTGCGCCAGGCCGGTTGCAAGCTGGCCATCGACGACTTCGGCACTGGCTATTCGGCACTCACCTATTTGCGTACTTTCCCGGTGGATCTGGTCAAGATAGATCGCAGCTTCGTGCGCCACATTCCCTTCAACGAGCAGGACAGCTTGTTGCTCGATGGCATCATCAACATAGTGCACAACCTCGGCATGCAAGTGGTGATCGAGGGGGTGGAGACCCGGGAGCAGCTCAACTTCCTCTGTCACAAGGGCTGTGCCTTTACTCAGGGCTATCTGCTCAGCAGGCCGCTGGCCTTCGATGATCTGGTGAATTATCTGGAACTGAATCGAAACGGCATGAGTCTGCCCATCGTGAGCTGAGTTGCCGCTTCTGCTATCATGGCCGCCATGTCCGTTGCCGTGAGTCCCCCCATGTACCCTATCCTGGTTTCCTGTGAAGCCCCCGCCCGCGATGGCGAGCTCCATGACCTGCATCAACGGCTGGCCGGGGTCAGCTTTGCCGCTCCCTTCGCCCTGGTCCTCACCGAGACCAGACTGGAGCTGCGCAAACTGGATGAAGAGAAGCTGGGGGCCGTCTTTGTCGACTTCGTGGAGGGGGCCGTAGCCCACAGACGAAAATTTGGCGGCGGCCGGGGTCAATCCATTGCCAAGGCCGTTGGGCTCAAGGCGGGTGCCAATCCGACTGTGGTCGATGCGACCGCTGGCTTGGGGCGCGACGCCTTCGTGCTGGCGTCGCTGGGCTGCAAGGTGACCATGATAGAGCGCAGCTCTGTGGTGGCGGCCTTGCTGGCGGACGGCTTGGTGCGGGCGGCGCAAGATCCCTATATAGGCCCTTGGGTGAGCGAGCGGATGCAGCTGATCCAGGGGCCAGCGGCCGAGCAGTTGCTGGCACTGCCCGAGCGCCCCGAGGTGGTCTACCTCGACCCCATGTTCCCCCACAAGCAAAAGTCGGCGCTGGTGAAGAAAGAGATGAGGGTGTTCCAGTCCCTGGTGGGTCCGGATCTGGATGCGGATGTTCTGTTACCTGCGGCGCTCAAGATGGCGCAGCGGCGGGTGGTGGTGAAGCGGCCCTCCTATGCGGGCTGGCTCAACGAGCACAAGCCCAGCATGGCGATCGAGACCAAGAGCAACCGCTTTGACGTCTATGTGATGGCGGCGCTGGCCCAGACTGAACACGACTAACCGCAGCAATCAACCCTTACTCCACGTTCAAGCTGAAGGCTGGTCCACATCAGTCGGTCTGGGCCCTGAAATGGATATGGCGCACCTCTCCCTGCCATTCCAGATCGAGACTGGCCAGATCAGCCAAGCTGAGCCGCACGCCACCCTTCAGCACCAGATATTCGACACCTTCCCTGGCCTCTATGGTGCTGATCATGTCTGCCCACTGGCGACCATCCCGGCTAGCGAGGGTCACCGGCAGTTGCCAGCGGGCGGCAATCTCTAGCCAGTCGTAGAGGTCACAGCTGATGGGCTGGTACTCTGTCACGGTGTGCGCTCCTTGATGGGAGTGGTGCAGACTCAGGCTTCCAGCAGCCGGGTTGGCCAGCCGAGCTTCTGCTGGCGCTCCACCTCGAGCCGCAGCTCGCTGGCCCGCAGGTAGTGTTCGTCCAGCCAGCCCTTGGGCAGGCTGAGGGTAAGGGCATCCTCGTCTGCGGTCAGGGTAAACTGGGGCACAGTGCCCTGGGTGCGGCGCATGCAGAGGATCAGCGAGATGCGCAGTATGCGGGCAAGGCGAGTGGCCTGGCGGGCGGTGACGGCCCCCTGACGGTCCAGTGGCTCCTGCTTGAATTCATCCCGCTGATTGAGCAGCAGGGCCGACAACAGCTTTTTCTGCGCAGGGGTAAACCCCGGCATGTCGATGTTGTCGATGATGTAGGCCGCGTGTTGCGGCGCCTTCTTGTACTCGATGCACAGACCAATTTCGTGCAGCAGGGCAGCGTAGCGCAAGATGGGGCGACCATAGCGCTTGGAGAGACGCCAGGCAGGTTGCAGCTGGTTGAATGCCTCGACTGCCGTATCCCTGACTCGTTCGGCATGTTCCCGGTCGAGCTGGTAGCGGCTGATCAGGCTGTCTGCGGTGCGATCTCTGGCATCACAGTCATGATTGTTGCCAAGCAGCCCGTAGATGAGCCCCTCGCGCAAGGCGCCACCCGCCAGGGTCATGCTCTCGATGCCAAGCACCTCGAAGATGGCGATCAGGATGGCCAGACCCGAGGGGAACACAGTCAGCCGTTCGGCTGCCAGCCCCTCCAGTTGCAGCTTGTCGAGCCGGCCACAGCTGATGGCTTGACCCATCAACTCTTGCAGCTTGGGCAGGGTAACCCGCTCACTCTTGCCTTGAGCCAGCATGATCTCCTGCAGCGCCTGGACAGTGCCCGAGGCGCCGACACAGGTGCGCCAACCGAGCGCGCGATAATCTTCCGCTACCTTCTCCAGCACCGCCTTGGCGGCGGCAATGGCCTGGTTGAAGCGGACCTCGCTCAGCTCGCCATCACCAAAGTGATTATTGAGCCAGGTGACGCAACCCATGTGCAGGCTGTTGAGCAGTTTCGCCTCGCTGTGTTCGCCGATCACCAGCTCCGTGCTGGCGCCGCCGATGTCTATCACCAATCGATTGCCTTCTCCCGCCGAGGTCCAGGAGACCCCTTCGTAGATGGTTTTGGCCTCCTCCTCGCCGGAGATGACCTCGATATTGTGATTGAGGACGCGTTCGGCCTCGCTCAGGAACTCATCGACGTTGGTTGCCAGACGCAGGGTCGCCGTGCCTACCACCCGGATGTTGTCGGGGGGAATATCCTGCAACTGTTCGGCGAACAGGCGCAGGCAGTCCCAACCACGGGCCATGGCGGCCTGGCTTAAGCGAAATTCCGGATCGAGACCGGCGGCGAGGCGCACCTTGCGCTTGACCTTGGTGACGGTACGCAGCGCGCCAGCGACCTCGCGCACCACCAGCATGTGAAAGCTGTTGGAGCCGAGGTCGATGGCGGCATAGAGCGGCGAGTTGTGCAACTTGGTTGCCCTTAGCTCTTGCGAGGTGGGCGACGGCGGTTGTTGCTGTTGCTACCACCCTGGCGATCACGCATGTTGCGGTTCACCGGCTGGCGGTTGCGGTGGATCCGTTTCGGTGCAGTTGCATCATCCAGCAGCGCATCTCGGTCATATTTGCTGACCGGAATGGCATGATGGATGTACTCCTCGATGGCCGGCAGGTTGAAGGCATAGTCTTCACAGGCCAGGCTGATGGAGTGACCGCTCTTGCCGGCGCGGCCGGTACGACCGATACGGTGCACATAATCTTCGGCATCGTCGGGCAGGTCGTAGTTGAAGACGTGGGTCACGTCCGGGATATGCAGACCACGGGCGGCCACGTCGGTGGCGACCAGGATGTCGAGCTTACCCTGAGTGAAATCTTCCAGGATCTTCATCCGCTTCTTCTGGGGCACGTCGCCCGTCAGCAGACCGGCGCGATGACCGTCGTTTTCCAACCAGGCTTGCACGTCTTCGCAGACATGTTTGGTGTTGGCGAAGACGATGGCTTTATCCGGCCACTCCTCTTCCATCAGGGAGAGCAGCAATAGCATCTTGTCTTCGTTGGAGGGGTAGAACAGCTCCTCCTTGATGCGGATGCCCGTCATCTGCTCCGGCTCGATCTGCACATGTTCCGGGTGGTTCATGTGTTCGTAGGCCAGCTCTTGTACCCGCAGGGAGAGGGTGGCGGAGAACAGCATGTTCAGACGCTCGGTGGCATCTGGCATGCGGCGGAACAGGAAGCGAATGTCCTTGATGAAGCCGAGATCGAACATGCGATCCGCTTCGTCCAGCACCACAACCTGGATGCAGCCGAGATCGATGACCTTGGATTTGAAGTAGTCGATGATGCGACCCGTGGTACCGATCAGGATGTCGACACCCTGTTCCAGCACGGCCAGCTGTTTGTCGTAGCCTTCACCACCGTAGGCGAGGCCGAGCTTGAGCCCGGTCGAGGCAGACATGCTCTCGGCATCGTTGTAAATCTGCACCGCCAGCTCGCGGGTTGGTGCCATTATAATGGCGCGAGGCTGGTTGACCAGGCGCGGCTTGGTCAGCGGGTGGGTCAACAGATAGTTGAAGGTTGCAGCCAGGAAGGCAAGGGTCTTGCCGGTACCCGTCTGGGCCTGGCCGGCGAGGTCATGACCTTCGACCAGCAGGGGCAGAGACAGTGCCTGGATGGGGGTGCAATAGTGAAATCCCTTTGATTCCAGACCAGCCAGAACTTCGGGTTCGAGGCCCATTTGGGCGAATTTATCGGTCGTTAAGTGTGTTTTGCTCATGGCGGTAGGTTATCAGGTTAGGCTTGCAATAATAAACAGGATCATTTCAAATAGGGCAACTATTGCCTTTGTTGACGTCTCAATTAAGGCCTTATTTACTGACTGGAGTTGGAGATGAGTGACAAGATTGTTCAGCTGAGCGATGCCAGCTTCGAGGCAGATGTAATCAAAGCCAATGGCCCTGTTCTGGTCGATTTCTGGGCAGAATGGTGCGGTCCTTGCAAAATGATTGCCCCTATCCTGGACGAAATCTCCCAAGAATATGAAGGTCGTGTGACAGTGGCCAAACTGAACATCGACCACAACGCCGAAACCGCCCCCAAGTACGGCATCCGTGGTATCCCCACCCTGCTGCTGTTCAAAGACGGCGCAGTGGCTGCCACCAAGGTCGGCGCCCTGTCCAAGACCCAACTCAAAGAGTTCCTGGACGGCAATCTGTAATTATCAAGAAGGAGCGCATTGCAATAATGCGCTCCTTGTGTTTTATGACCTAGACGCTCACCCCGATTGGTGCTAATTTAACGCTCGTTTGCTAACCGTTTTGTCTGACGCTTTGCTTAACAACAGTCTGGCGAATCCATCCTATCGGCATCAATCCAGCAGACTGTCTCGTCCCCATTCAATCCTTGCTTACAGACTTTCACCACTATGAATCTGACTGAATTAAAGAACACTCCTGTGTCTGAGCTGGTCAAGCTCGGCGAAACCATGGGGTTGGAAAATCTGGCTCGGGCCCACAAAAAAGATATTATCTTCGCGATCCTCAAGGCTCACGCCAAGGGTGGTGAGGATATCTTTGGTGACGGTGTGCTGGAAATCCTGACCGATGGCTTTGGCTTCCTGCGCAGTGCAGACGGCTCCTATCTGGCTGGCCCGGATGACATCTATGTCTCCCCAAGCCAGATCCGCCGCTTCAACCTGCGTACCGGTGATACTATCTCCGGCAAGATCCGGCCACCGAAAGAGGGCGAACGCTACTTCGCGCTGCTCAAGGTCAACGAGGTCAACTACGACCGTCCGGAAAACGCCCGCAACAAGATCCTGTTCGAAAACCTGACCCCTCTGCACGCCAACGAGCGTCTGCGCATGGAGCGTGGCAACGGTTCGACTGAAGACATCACGGCACGTGTGCTGGATCTGGCGTCCCCCATCGGTCGTGGCCAGCGTGGCCTGATAGTTGCGCCGCCCAAGGCAGGTAAGACCATGCTGCTGCAGAACATCGCCCAGAGCATCGCCTACAACCATCCGGATTGTGAACTGATCGTCCTGCTGATCGACGAGCGCCCGGAAGAAGTGACCGAGATGCAGCGCATGGTGAGGGGAGAGGTGATCGCCTCCACCTTCGACGAGCCCGCCTCCCGTCACGTCCAGGTCGCCGAGATGGTGATCGAGAAAGCCAAGCGCCTGGTCGAGCACAAGAAGGATGTGGTGATCCTGCTGGACTCCATCACCCGTCTGGCGCGCGCCTACAATACCGTCATCCCCTCATCCGGCAAGGTGCTGACCGGTGGTGTGGATGCCAACGCCCTGCACAGGCCCAAGCGCTTCTTCGGC
This sequence comes from Aeromonas molluscorum, assembly GCF_051376105.1. Lineage (NCBI taxonomy): Bacteria > Pseudomonadati > Pseudomonadota > Gammaproteobacteria > Aeromonadales > Aeromonadaceae > Aeromonas > Aeromonas molluscorum. Next base: position 330,616 of record NZ_JBPQCY010000003.1, read on the forward strand.
GCGGCACGTAACGTCGAGGAAGGCGGCAGCCTGACCATCATTGCCACCGCACTGGTCGATACCGGCTCCAAGATGGACGAGGTTATCTACGAAGAGTTCAAGGGTACCGGCAACATGGAACTGCACCTCTCGCGCAAGATTGCCGAGAAGCGTGTCTATCCTGCCATCGACATCACCCGCTCCGGCACTCGCAAAGAGGAGCTGCTTACCGCTCCCGATGAGCTGCAGAAGATGTGGATCCTGCGTAAAATCATTCACCCCATGGGTGAGATCGACAGCATCGAGTTCCTGATCGACAAGTTGGCCGCGACCAAGACCAACGACGAGTTCTTCGACTCCATGCGTCGTCAGCAGAAGTAAGCACTCGCCGAGCCCTGTGCAAACCGCGACCTTTGGTCGCGGTTTTTGTTTATTCGCGCCTTGGTGCCTTGTTGGGGCAGGCGGCTGGCCCCGGTCAGCCAGTCGGCGTTGTCCCTGGATGGCGGATGGATTGGCCTATTTGGCCACAAGATGACGCAATCCGCGTGGGATCGCGGTTTTTGGTAAAGGATTTACCGTACTATGAAGCCTGGATGTCACATGGATAGAGACGTCATGAAAGGATTGATTTTGTTGTTGCTGGCCAGTCTGCTGACGGGAACGGCCATGGCCACTCCTGTCAGCAAGCCACCCCCGATCAAGAGCGCCCTGGTCGCCGATGAGGGACTGCGCGAGAGTCAGCGCTATCTGCTCGAGCACCTCAAGGCCGGTCAGTTTGATGCGGTGGATACCTTGCTCGCCTCCCTCAGTCTGGGGCAGCGTGAATTTCTGCTCTACCAGCTGATCAGAGACCTGCAGCACATACCCGCCACGGCACTATTGCAATCTTGGGTACAGACCCAGTCAACCAAGGCACCTCAATGGCTGGTCGAGGGGGAGGTCGATGGCTTCCTGATGCAACTGCCAGCCTATGATTTTCCCGCCGAGGCCCGTCTGTTGCTCACCCATTGGCAACAGCAGAACTGGCAGGCACAGTACCGACAGGCACTCAGTAATGGCAGCTTCGAATGGAAGAGCATCTACAACAGCCGCAATCCCCTCCTGGCACAGCAGCAGCAGGCTTTGCTCCAGGCGATAGCCCAGCTGCCGGCCGGTTTGCTGTATAAGCAGGCGCAAGCGCTGGGCAAGCTGAACATATTTCTGCCCGATAACCGGCTGCTGAGCCAATTGCTGCTGCGCACGGGCGAACCCTCACTCTTTCTCATGCTGTGGCGCCAGCCAGTGGACGATGACAGCCTGGTGGCTCTCAAGGCATTGTCTTCCCTGCAACATGGGGAAACGGCGAGCGATCTGCTCATCGCCGCAACCAAGAGTCCCAAGCTGAAACGACCCGCGCTGAAGGCTCTCAGCCAACTCTCGCCCTTGCCCATCAAGGCCCAGGATTTCCTGCTGGCCGAGCTTGGCAACAGCCAATATGGCGGTCTGGTCGCCAGCCTGTTGCTCGAGGTCGATGAACCCAGACTGCTGGTACGATTGGCCGATGAATTGACACGCATGGAACGTCGACCGAACATCTCCCTGCTGTTGGCGCCCAATACGGGTACAACAGGGACCCCGCCGGGGTTATAATGCCTAACCTCCTGAATCCAGCCGGTACCCACATGAAATACAAGGACTTGCGTGATTTTATTGCGCAGCTCGAAAAGAAAGGCCAGCTCAAGCGCATCAGCCAGGAGATCGATCCCTACCTGGAGATGACCGAGATCAGCGACCGTACTCTGCGGGCCGGTGGCCCGGCGCTGTTGTTCGAGAATCCCAAGGGTTATTCGATGCCCGTGCTGACCAATCTGTTCGGCACCCCGGATCGCGTCGCCATGGGAATGGGGCAGCAGGACGTGAGTGCCTTGCGTCAGGTCGGTACCTGGCTCTCTTATCTCAAGGAGCCCGAGCCGCCTCGTGGTCTCAAGGAGCTGATGGAGAAGCTGCCCATCTTCAAGCAGGTGCTCAACATGCCGACCAAGCGGATCTCATCGCCCCCTTGTCAGCAGCTCGTGCTGGAAGGGGATGAGGTGGATCTGGACAAGTTGCCTATCCAGCACTGCTGGCCAGGAGACGTTGCCCCGCTGGTCACCTGGGGGCTCACCATCACCCGTGGTCCTTACAAGCAGCGCCAGAATCTCGGCATCTATCGCCAGCAGAAGATCGCCAGGAACAAGCTGATCATGCGCTGGCTCGATCATCGCGGCGGTGCCATCGATTTTCGCGAATGGCAGGAGGCACATCCGGGCAAGCGCTTCCCGGTCGTGGTGGCACTCGGTGCCGATCCCGCCACCATACTGGGGGCCGTGACGCCGGTGCCTGATTCGCTCTCCGAGTATGCCTTCGCTGGCTTGCTGCGGGGCAGCCGCACCGAGGTGGCCAAGGCCCTGAGCTGCGACCTTGAGGTACCAGCCAGCGCCGAGATCGTGCTGGAAGGGTATCTTGAGCCGGGTGAGATGGCGCCGGAAGGGCCCTATGGCGACCACACCGGTTACTACAACGAAGTGGATGAGTTCCCGGTGTTCACCATCACCCATATCAGCATGCGTCGGGATGCCATCTACCACAGTACCTATACCGGCCGTCCGCCCGATGAGCCTGCCGTGCTCGGCGTGGCGCTCAACGAGGTATTTGTCCCCATACTGCAAAAGCAGTTCCCGGAGATAGTAGACTTCTATCTGCCGCCGGAGGGATGTTCCTACCGGATGGCGGTGGTGACCATCAAGAAGCGCTACCCAGGCCACGCCAAACGGGTGATGCTGGGGGTCTGGTCCTTCCTGCGCCAGTTCATGTACACCAAGTTCGTGATCGTCTGCGACGATGACATCGATGCCCGTAACTGGCAGGATGTGATCTGGGCCATCACCACCCGCATGGATCCTGCGCGGGACACCACACTCATCGAGCATACCCCCATCGACTATCTCGACTTCGCGTCGCCCGTCTCGGGGCTGGGCTCAAAGATGGGACTGGATGCCACCAACAAGTGGCCGGGGGAGAGCAATCGCGAGTGGGGTCAACCCATAGTTCAGGATGAAGCCGTCAAACAAAAGATTGATGCCATCTGGTCAGAGTTGAATATTCTCGGCTGACTTGGATAGGCGTGGCCTTAGCATCGCGGTGGCGGAAAGATGGATATCATTCGGACGGAATTGGGTATCCTCGACCATACGACCCTTGGGTCATGAGTCTGAATCAATGAAAGGAGCGGGTCGCTCGGCCCGTCGCAAGGAATAGAATGCAACGTATCAAGTGCCGCGTAGCGGAGCTGCGTGAATATGTCGATACCATCTGGCACGTGGCTCTGACGCCACTGCAAGAGGTGAATTTCAAGCCGGGCCAGTATCTGCTGGTGGTGATGAGCGATTCGGACAAGCGACCCTTCTCCATCGCCAACTCGCCGACCCGGGATGGTGTACTGGAGCTGCAAATCGGGGCTACCCCCGAGAATGCCTATGCCGGCCAGGTGCTGGCCCGCATGCGCGAGCAGGGTGAAATAGAAGTGGAACTGGCGGCTGGCAAGGCCTTCTTGCGAGACAGCTCGCCCCGCCCGCTGATCCTGATGGCGGGGGGCACCGGCTTCTCCTATGCCCGCTCGATACTGGAGTCCTTGATTGCCAACGGCAGCAAGCGCCCCGTCTTCCTCTACTGGGGCGTGCGTCAGGCCCATTGGCTCTATGAGCAGGCCGAAATGGAGCGCTGGGCTGCCAGCTACGAACCGCTCACCTTCATCCCCGTGGTGCAGGAGCCCGAGGCTGACTGGGCTGGTCGCTCCGGCCTGGTACACAAGGCGATCATGGATGACTTCGTGAGTCTGCATGACTACGACATCTATGTGGCGGGCCGTTTCGAGATGGCAGGCGCGGCGCGGGAAGAGTTCAAACTGCTGGGTGCCGAGCCTGAGCGCATCTTCGGCGACGCTTACGAATTCATCTAATGCTCTGCGGCTCAACCTGCAGATGAACACGTGGATAGAACAAACCCCAGCCAGGCTGGGGTTTTTCGTTTTCTGGCGCGGCAGCCCTGGGGCTATTCGCCCTTGCCACCCAGTTTCTGTTCGAGCTGTTCCAGCTTGGCTTCCAGAGCGGTCAGCTTCTCACGGGTACGCAGCAGTACCTTGGTCTGCACATCGAACTCTTCGCGGCTGACCAGGTCCAGTTTGCCGAGCTGCGCTTGCAGTACCTGGCGGATCTTCTTCTCTACTTCTTCACCCATGGTGCGAATGCCGGGGGGCAGGGCGTTTTGAACCTGCTTGGCAATATCTTCCAGTTTCTTCGGGTCGATCATCACATCTTCTCCTCATCTGATGGCCGTTATTCTACCGACTATTTGCCTGCTTTGCCGATCCCAGGGGGATTTTTGCGAAGCCGTCCGGTTTTGCTGGCTGGTCGGGGTAGGGGAAGGCGCTGTCACTGATAACCTATTGAGTCTGTTGAAAATGCAATTCCTTGACCTTGTACACAAAAAAAGCAGATCAGATGACTGACCAGATGAGTGATAATTGTTGCTTGCCTGTTAATATGTTGGTGGCGACGATGAAGCGTCGACTCGTATGGATAACAACTAGAAGAGACATGGATATGAAAAAGAAGCTTGTTTATGTAGCCGTGCTCAGTGCTCTGCTGGCGGGTTGTGGTGGCAGTGACAGTAAGGATGACGACACGTCCAGCTACCTGGATTACCTGCTCACTGGCTCCAATGCGGTGCGGCCTAGCGCCCTGGCCGCACGAGCCAGCGATGGTACCCTCAAGTTTTCCACCGAGACGGCGGATCTCTCCAACCCGGTTTCAGCTCTGTCTACCCTGGATGGTTGGTCCACCACCCAGGCTATCCAGATTGTCCCTGTCACCGGCTCGGGCACCCAGGTGCCTGCTCCCGCTGCGGCTGAATTCGGCGCCTCGGTCGCTCCCCTCTATCTATTGGAGCTGGCGTTCGACAGTGCAGCTCTGCGTCCGAGCGGCGTGAAGAAGGTGCTGACCTACGGCAGCGATTACGTGGTCGCCAGTGCGGGAGGCAAGCTCAACCTGGTGCCGCTCAAGCCACTCAACCCCTCTTCCTATTACATGATCGTCGCCACCGACAGCCTGAAAGACAGCGAAGGCAAGGCGCTGCAGGCCGGTAGCGATTACAGCAACTTCAAGGGCAGCGCAGGCAGCACGGCTCAGGAGCAGACCATACACGGTCTGGTGACCCTGCAGGAGGCGCTGTTCAAGGGGGCCACCGGGGTAAGCAGCGACCATGTCATCTTCTCCGACTGGTTCGGTACCCAGTCCGGCGCCGATGTGTTGCTGGCGGTGAAAGGGGCTGCGGCCTCCATTCTCAAGAGCCCGACCCTGGATGCGGCCGCTTTGTGGAAACAGGATGCCGAGGGCAATGACAGCCTGCCGCTGACCTACACCATGACGGACCTCAATGGCGGGGTCGATTTCCTGACTCAGCTGGCTGCCGAGCCCTTCCTGCCGGACGAGCAGAAATCCCTGCTGGAGAGCGTCATTGGCGCCAACCCTCAGTTGAGCGGTATCGCGGCTGCGACCAAGGTCTACACGGGGGCGGTCAAGCTGCCTTACTTCCTGGCAACTCCGGCTAGCGCCGGTTCCTGGGACAAGGCCAAGACCCAGTCCTGGCACGGTGCCATCCCCAGCCTCTACGCCATCGCCAATGCGCTGAAGGCGAACGACAGCGAGGTGATCGGCGGTCTGGTCGGTGCCAGCGTGGATCCGGCCCTGCTGGGCGAGTTGATTGCCGATCCTACCCGTCAGGCCGAGCTGTTGGCCGAGGCGAGCAAGCTGATCGGGGTGACTCTCACTTCGGGCGGCAAGCCGCTGGATGCCGAGCAGAATATTGGTCGCTTCAACCCGTTGCCTGCCCTGACCGAGGTGCAGTCGGTGCCGATGCGTATCTTCGCCGCCGCGCCGCTGACAGCCATCACAGACGTCATCATCTACCAGCATGGCGTCACCTCGGTGAAGGAGAATGCCTACGCCATCGCCCTGAGCCAGATTGGCGCTGGCCTGCAGGCCATGAAGAATGTGGCCATAGTGGTGATCGATCATCCGCTGCACGGGGAGCGCGGCTACGCCCTGACCGGCAGCATGGATTCGGTCACGACCGAGAGCAATCCGACCCCCTATCTGAATCTGAGCTACCTGACGGTGGCGCGGGACAACCTGAAACAGAGCGTGGCCGACTTGCTCGGTCTGCGTCTGGCGGTGGGGCTGGCCAATGCCAAAGGCCTGGGCACCCAGCTCGGCGGCGCCGGGCTCAAGGTACACTTCCTGGGGCACTCTCTGGGGGCCATCTCGGGAGCCGATCTGCTCTCCGTCTCCAACCAGGATATCGGCAACCCCTTGGCAAATGCCCTGTTCAAGTTCGACACCGGCGGCCTGGCCATGCCGGGTGGCGGCATAGCGCCCCTGCTGCTCAACTCGCCGACCTTCGGCCCGACCATCAAGATGGGCGTGCTGACCGCAGGCAGCCCGGCGCTCAAGGCTGGCTTTACCGCCTATGCGCCCAGCTGCCAGACGGCGGTGCCGACCTGCTTCGTCAACGAGTTTCTGCCTAGCCTGGATGCGGCCAGCCAGGCGACGGCGGCCAGCACCCTGCAAAGCTACAGCTTCGCCGCCCAGTCGGTGCTGGATTCGGCTGACCCGGTCAACCTGGTGGCAGGCATTAAGGCGGACTTCCCGCTGTTTGCCTCCGAGATCGTGGGCGATGGCGCCAGCAGCCTGCCGGATCAGGTGATCCCGAACAGCATCAGCACGGCGCCGCTGGGCGGCACCGAGCCGTTGTTCAAGCTGCTCGGCCTGCAGCCGCTGACGGCAACCGGTGCGGCCAGCCACCATGCGGTGCGTATCCTGGCCGGTGGTCACAGCTCGCTGCTGGCACCGGACGAGAACTTCGATCCGACCGGCAAGGTGACCACCGAGCTGCAGACCCAGTTCGCCAGCTTCTTCATGAGCGGCGGCACTGCTGTCAAGGTCACGGATCCCAGCCTGGTCAAGCAATAACCTCAGCCTGGCAGAAGCACACAGCAAAACGCCGCCCCTCGGGGCGGCGTTTTTTATGGGGCTGGATACCACTCAGCTCAGCTTGTGATGGCGGTCCAGCCAGCCTTGCAGCAGGCCAACCAGCAGGCCGACCAGATGGGCGATGTTGGCCGTGCTGGTGCCGAGCAGGTCGAAGAAGCCGAGCACCAGCCAGAACAGCATGAAACCCATCAGCGCCGGGGGCAGGGCTAAGCCGGATTCGGGTTGCAGGCGACCCCGCAGCCAGAGGTAACCGAGCAGGGCATAGACGACACCGGAGAGGCCGCCAAACAGCGGGCCACTGGCGAAGAACTCGGCGATGTTGGGCAGCGCCGCCCCGACCAGCAGCAGGATGAACAGCTTGCCACTGCCGAGCCGCTGCTCTATCTGGCCACCCAGATACCACCACCACAGCAGGTTGAATACCAGATGCAGTATGGAGAAGTGGATGAAGGCCGGGGTCAGGTAGCGCCAGGCTTGCCAATCGGAGAACTGGGCCAGGGTCGGGTGAAACGCCAGCAGATCAAAGATGGGTAGGCCTATGGCCTGCAGGGCATAGATGGCGAGGCAGGCGATGATCACCAGCAGGGTCAGGGGGCCGGCATGGTGCAGGAAATCGGTGACGGGGTCCGCCATCCCCTTGCTGTAGTCGATGCGGGCATCGGCCCGCCCGGATTGCCAGGAGGCTTCCATGTAGCGGGGGTGGTTGGGCTCGATCAGGAAACGCTTCACCTCAAGCTGGGCCTGGGCGAGGCGTTGCTCGTCGGCGAGCCAGACACTGACGCCAAGCTCTGACTGGGTCAGCTCGCAAGGGATGCCCAAGGTAGCCAGGTAGTCGACCAGCGCCTGGGCCATGCGGGCATTGTCCAGTACCAGCAGTTGTATCATGCCAGTAGGGGCGCGTTCATCGGCGCCGCTCATGCATCGCCCGCCTGGATGGGGAACTCCTTGCGCCACGCTTCGAAGCCGCCATCCAGGCTGTAGACCTCGTCATAGCCTTGTTGCAACAGATATTGAGCGGCGCCCTGGCTGCTGTTGCCGTGGTAGCAGATGACGATCACCGGGGTATCGAAGTCTACCTCATCCATGAAGCGTACCAGGCTGCCATTGGTCAGGTGAAAGGCGCCCACCGCATGGGATGTCTCAAATGACTGGGGATCGCGAATATCGACCAGGCGGGCCTCGCCTGCGGCGAGTTTGGCGTAGGCATCCTGGGCGCTGATGTGGGCAAACTGATCCATGACATTGTCCTGCTAGTAACGAGAAGGTTGCAGTTTACCCCATGGGCGAGCCCGCGCTAAGCGTGCAATGCACCGCTGTGCGCCTGTGGTGCGCAATTTCCTTCAATACCCTGGCAGAGCAGGGCGGTTAGGGTGGGCTCCTCTCATCTTTTTGGAGTGTTGCTCATGGAAACGAGTCTGCTGTTATCCATGGCCGGGTTCGCCCTGGCCATGTCCATTACCCCGGGGCCCGTCAATCTGGTGGCCCTCAGCAACGGCGCCAGATATGGCTTTCGTGCCAGCCTGCGCCACGTGGTCGGGGCGACCCTGGGCTTTATCCTGTTGTTATTGCTGATGGGATTGGGTCTTGGCGCCCTGTTATCGGGCTGGCCGGTGTTTGGTAGCGGGATCCGTTGGGCTGGGGTGCTCTTCCTCTGCCACATGGCCTGGTTGCTGCTGGGGGATGAAGGGCGCTTGAGTGCCAAAGCGAGTCGATCTCCGGCGTTTTGGCATGGGGCCGTGATGCAGTGGCTCAACCCCAAGGCCTGGCTGGCCGCCAGCATGGGGGCGGGTGCCTACGGTGCTATCGGCGGTCCGGGGCAGGTACTGCTGTTCTGTCTGCTGTACTTGGTGATCTGTCTGGCGTCCATTGCCTGCTGGGCCTACGCTGGCAGCCAGTTGCGGGGAGCGCTGCTGTGCCAGCGCAGATTGCGCTGGTTCAATCGGGCCATGGCGGCGTTGCTTCTGCTCAGCGGCCTCTATCTGGTGATGGAGCCCTGAATGGACGCGCTGGCGATCTCCCCATCATTCGATAGGCGGTCTTTGTGGCTGTTTTCCACGACTAGGCGCCGTGGACATCCGCCATCTGGGCCCGGTACTGGCCTGGGGTGGCGGCGACCAGGCGCTTGAACTGGCGTTGGAAGTGGGCCTGATCGGCGAAGCCGCTCGCGAGGGCGACGTCGGCCAGGGATTGTCCCCGCTGCAACAGGATGCGGGCACGGCGAATACGCTGGTTGAGCAGGTAGGCGTGGGGGGTCATGCCGTAATGACGATTGAAGGCTCGCACGAAGTGGGAAGGGCTGAGTTCGGCCATGGCGCTGAGCTGCTGCAAGCTGAGCGCATTGGCGTATTCGTCTTGCATCAGCTCGGCGGCCCGTTGCAGGCGTGAGGGAGGGTTGTCATCCCAGTGAGCCGGGGTCAGGCGCTGGAGTAGCTGGTGGCCGAAGGTGTGACAGGCCACCTGCCTGGCCAGGGTATCCTGGCTGTTATCGACCAGGGTGCGATAGAGCTGCCGCAAGAGAGAATAGATCAAGGGATCCCGACTGGCCGTCATGTCGAAGGGGCGAAATTCGTTGCCAAGACCCGCTTCTTGTTGCTGGCAACCCAGCCAGTCGAGATCGAGATAGAACATCAGATAGGACCAGGGCTGATCCGAGATGGGATTGCAGGCATGCACCTCTTCCGGGTTCATCAGCACCAGACTGCCGGTGCCAACACTTTGCCAGCTGCGCTGATTGAGATAGCTGCTGTGGCCGCCGGTGATGGCACCGATGGAGAAGTGGGGGTGACTGTGTTTGTCGTAGCAGACGCGCCGGCCATCCTGCACCGAGCGTGCCTCGATAAAAGGTAGTTCAGGGTCACGCCAAAACTTGTGATTGTCCGGGGTGACCCTGGGTTGCCTCACGACCTCACCACCGAGCGATATCTGGATCCTTGCTGCAATGGAACCGGTATAGGAACCATGTCAGCCGCCCAGATAGGCTTGGCGCACCGCCGGATTGGAGAGCAGGGCGGCTCCCGAGTCCTGCAACACCACGCGGCCGTTCTCGAGCACATAGCCTCTGTCTGCCAGCTTGAGTGCCTGGTTGGCATTCTGCTCAACCAGGAAGATGGTCATACCCTTCTCCCTCAGTTGCAAAATGGTGTCAAAGATCTGCTGGATGATAATGGGGGCCAAGCCGAGGGAGGGCTCGTCGAGCAGCAGCAGGCGCGGCTTGCTCATCAGGGCGCGACCTATGGCCAGCATCTGCTGCTCGCCCCCGGACATGGTGCCCGCCCGTTGCTCCAGCCGCTCGTGCAGGCGGGGGAACATGGCGAACACTTGTTGCAGCAAATCCTCCTGCTCATGCTTGTCGACGAAGAAGGCGCCCATGCGCAGGTTCTCCTCCACCGTCAATCGGGCGAAGATGCGTCGCCCCTCAGGCACCACGGCAATGTCCTTGCGCATGATGCGAGCCGTGGTAAGGGGGGTTATCTCTTCTCCCTCGAACCAGATGCTGCCGCTACTGGGTTTGGGTTCGCCACAGAGGGTCATCAGCAGCGTGGTTTTACCGGCGCCGTTGGCACCGATCAGGGTGACTATTTCTCCCTCTTTTACCTCGACACTGACGTCGTGCAGGGCCTGGATCTTGCCGTAATGGGTCGATACGTTGCGAAGTTCTAACATCTTTTTGTCCTTACGACTCGCCCAGATAGGCCTTGATCACTGCCGGATTGTTACGAATTTCCTCCGGTTTACCCTGAGCCAGCGGCGTGCCCTGGTTGACCACGAAGATGCGATTGGAGATATCCATCACCAGCTTCATGTCATGCTCTATCAGCAGCACCGAGACACCGAACTCGTCGCGCAACCCGACGATCAGCTCGTTGAGCTCGTCGGTCTCATGGGGGTTGAGGCCGGCTGCCGGCTCGTCGAGCATCAACAGCGCTGGCTTGGTAGCCATGCAACGGGCTATCTCCAGGCGGCGCTGCTGGCCATAGGCCAGGTTGCCTGCGGGACGGTTGGCAAGGTCCTTGAGGCCCACTTTTTCCAGCCAGAAGGCGGACTGATCCAGGCCCTCCTGTTCGGCGCGGCGAAAAGCCGGGGTCTTGAACAGGCCGGAGAGAAAACCGGTGTTGAGGTGACGATGCTGGGCGACCAGCAGGTTCTCTACTGCCGTCATGTCCTTGAACAGCCGAACATGCTGGAAGGTGCGCACCACCCCCTTGCGGGCGATGAGGTGGCCGGGTAGCCCCTGGATCTCCTCGCCACGGTAGCGGATGGTGCCGCCGCTTGGCCGGTAGAAGCCGGTCAGGCAGTTGAAAATAGTGGTTTTGCCAGCCCCGTTGGGGCCAATGATGGAGATGACCTCACCCTGGTCGACATCAAGCTTTACGCCGTTGACGGCCAGCAGACCACCAAAACGCATCGACAGATCAGAGACTTCTAATAACTTCTGATTCATTTTTGCAGCTCCAGATGGGGGCGGGTCATGGGCAGCAGACCCTGAGGACGCCAGATCATCATAAAGACCATCAGCAGACCGAACATCAGCATGCGGTATTCGTTGAACTCGCGAGCCAGCTCGGGCAGTACCGTCATGACAATGGCGGCCAGCACCACGCCAATCTGAGATCCCATGCCACCCAGCACCACGATTGCCAGCACGATGGCCGACTCGATGAACACGAAGGATTCAGGGCTGATGAAGCCCTGGCGCGAAGCAAAGAAGCTGCCCGCGAAGCCCGCGAAGCAGGCGCCTATGGTGAAGGCGGTCAGCTTGATGATGGTGGGATTGAGCCCCAGAGATTTACAGGCGATCTCATCTTCGCGCAGTGCCTCCCAGGCGCGGCCGAGTGGCATACGCAGCAGACGGTTGATGACGAACAGAGTGGCGATGACCAGCAACAAGGCCATCAGATAGACGAAGATCACTTTGTGGTTGGCGTTATAGGTGATGCCAAAAAAGTCGTGGAAGGTGCCGAAGCCGCCATCCTTGACGGTGCGGTTGAATTCCAGGCCACCCAGGGTGGGTTTGGGAATGCCGGATATCCCGTTCGGGCCACCGGTGAGGGAGGTGAGGTTGTTGAGCAGGATACGGATGATCTCGCCAAACCCCAGAGTGACGATGGCCAGATAGTCCCCCCTCAGCCGCAGCACGGGGAAGCCGAGCAGGAAGCCGAACAGGGCGGCCATGCCCCCCGCGATGGGCAGGCACTCCCAGAAGCTGAGCCCGAAGTAGGTGTTGAGCAGGGCATAGCTGTAGGCACCGACCGCGTAGAAGCCGACATAGCCCAGATCGAGCAGACCCGCCAGACCGACCACCACGTTCAGACCCAGACCCAGCATCACGTAAATCAGGGTGAGGGTGGCGAGATCTACGGCACCACGGGAGGCCATGAAGGGCCAGCTTACCGCCAGCAGCAGGGCGATGAGCGCCGCCGTGTTGTAGAGGCGTGGCGCCTGCTCCGGACTGGGCAGAACCAGCTTGGAGACACCGCTGGTGGACCCCTTGAACAGCCCCAGGATCTGGCTGCGCAGCAGCTGGAAACAGAACACCAGAGCCGCCCCACCCAGCAACCAGACCAGGGAGACATCGAGCCTGCTGATGACCAGCAAGCGAGTGCCGTCTGTTTCGAGCTTGAAGCCGAGTAGCCAGAAAGAGAGCAGCATCAGCACCAGGCTGGCGACGCAGGCGTGAATGAGTTGACGTTTCATCATACTTTCTCGACCTCCGGGCGACCCAGGATGCCGGTGGGCATAAAGAGCAGTACCAGGATGAGCAGGGCGAAGGCCATGACATCCTTGTACTCGGTGCTGAGGTAGCCGGCGGTGAGCGCCTCGACCACCCCCAGCAGCAGGCCGCCGATCACGGCGCCCGGAATGCTGCCGATACCGCCCAAAACAGCCGCCGTAAACGCCTTCAGTCCGGCCATAAAGCCGAGGTAGGGGTTGATCACACCGTAATACATACCAAGCAGCACACCGGCCACCGCGGCCAGGGTGGCCCCCAGCACGAAGGTGATGGAGATGACTACATGGGTGTCTATGCCCAGCAGGTTCGCCATCTTGATGTCTTCCGAGCAGGCGCGGCAGGCGCGGCCCATGCGGGAGCGGTTGATGAACTGGGTCAGCGCCAGCATGGTGATGAAGGTCACCACGAAGATGATGAGCTGCATGTAGGAGAGGCTGGCCTGGAAGCCATCCTCAGCGCCAAAGTTCCAGCCGCCACTGATCAGGGTCGGCATGGCGATGTCCCGGGATCCTTGTGCCATGCGCATCATGTTCTGCAAGAAGATCGACATGCCGATGGCGGAGATGAGGGGGATCAGGCGGTTGCCGCCGCGCAAGGGGCGGTAGGCGACCCGCTCTATGGTCCAGCCATAGGTGCCGGTCACTATGATACTGATGAGAAAGGCAGAACCAAGCAGTATGGCTGTGGTGTCTATACCCATCATCATGAGGGCGGCCATGACCATGAAGGCAACATAGGAGCCAATCATGTAAACCTCGCCGTGGGCGAAGTTGATCATGCCAATAATGCCATAGACCATGGTATAGCCGATGGCGATCAACGCATAGGTACTGCCTATGGTTAATCCGTTCAGCAATTGCTGAACCAAATAAAGAATATGTTCGGACATACTGCGTTCCCTGTACTTGCCCGCAAAGACGTGAGGGGGTGAGCATGCTCACCCCCTCCGGCAGATTTATTATTTGAGTTGAGTAGAGGTGCCGTCGGCATGCCACTCAAACATGCCGAACTCGAAGCCTTTCAGGTCGCCATTCGGTGCCCAGGTGAGGGGGCCCATGACGGTGTCTATGGTGCTGCTCTTGATAGCCTTTTCCACGGCAACCGGGTCTTCACCGGCTTTCGCTATACCGGCAGCCAGGGTCTGGACTGCCGCATAGGTGGTCCAGACGAAGGGGCCTGAGGAGTCCTGACCCTTGGCCTTGAAGGCTGCGACGATCGGGGCGTTGGCCGGCACCAGGTCATACTTGTTCGGCAGGGTGACCAGCAGACCTTCGGAGCCCTTACCGCCGATGGCGGAGATATCCTTGTTACCTACCCCTTCCGGACCCATGAACTTGGCCTTGAAGCCTTTCTCATTTGCCTGACGCAGGATCAGACCCAATTCCGGGTGGTAGCCGCCGTAGTAGACGAAATCGACGTTCTCTTTCTGCAGCTTGGCGATCAGGGCGGAGAAGTCCTTGTCACCGGCGGTGATACCTTCGAAGGCAACGACTTTGACGCCAGCCTTGTCCAATGTGGCTTTCACGCTGGAGGCGATGCCTTCACCATATTGCTTCTTGTCATGGATGACGGCGACACGCTGGGGTTTGACCACGTCAATGATGTACTTGGCGGCAGTCGGGCCCTGATCGCTATCCAGACCTATGGTTCGCAGCACCATCTGGTAGCCACGCTCGGTGATCTTGGGGTTGGTGGAGGCGGGGGTGATCATCAGCACGCCTTCGTCTTCATAGATGTCGGAGGCGGGCAGGGTGTTATCGGAGCAGAGGTGGCCAACCACAAATTTGACACCGTCGTTGATCACCTTGTTGGCGACCGCGACCGCTTGCTTGGGATCGCAGGCATCATCATAGATGACGGCCTCGATCTGCTTGCCCTTGATGCCGCCAGCCTTGTTGATCATCTCGACGGCCATCTTGCCGCCGGTGAATTGCATGTCGCCATATTGAGCGACCGGGCCGGTGACCGGGCCTGCAATGCCAATCTTGATGGTGTCGGCGGCATAGGCCATGGAAACAGAACCAAACAGCGCCATAGAAACCGCTGCCCTGACTGCAACCTTGCTCCAGTTATTCATAGATTCGTCCCTTTAATCAGTGGATTGTTTCACACCGGACAGACTTCCCGCTTATCCGGCAATAGCTAAGGTTCTATCATTCCTGCCCCAGTAATAACAAGCTGTTAAAGATATGGCATAAGGGGCACTGGGTGGGGGTTGAATGAAGCTTACGACTATGTATAGACATTTGCTTGGTGTTTAATGCTGTTTTTTATAGGTAACATAAGGTTAACATTTGGGGTGTGTTGATTTGATAGCGGAAAAACCTGACGAGTTTTTACTCTGATGAGGCTCCCATTTCGTTCAAAATCTGTTTGCGCAAACTCAGGGCGGCACCTAGATTAGCCAGCATCGGCAATCGCCTGACAGTTCCCGTTAATTTCAAGCCTTTATTCGGGAAATCTGCTAAGGTTCCGCTTTTGATATTCAGGAGACAGAGATGGCCACTATTAAAGATGTCGCCGCGCGCGCAGGCGTATCCATCTCCACCGTCTCACATGTACTCAATCACACCCGTCGGGTCAGCGAAGAAGCAACCCAAAACGTGCTTGAGGCGGTGGCAGAACTCAACTACGCACCCAATTCGGTGGCGCGCAGCCTCAAGATAAATTCGACCAAGACCATAGGCATGCTGGTCACCACCAGTGCCAACCCCTTCTTCGCGGAGGTGGTTCGCGGGGTGGAGGCTTACTGCTTCGAGCAGGGCTACAGCCTGATCTTGTGCAATACCGAAAACCAGCCACCTCGTCAGCAACACTATCTGCGGATGCTGATGGAGAAGCGGGTCGATGGCCTGCTGGTACTGGGTACCGATATAGACACGCCGCTGCGCGACATGCTGCGTATCCACAAGTCAGTGCCCCAGGTGGTGCTGGATTGGGGAACCGAGTGCGATTTTGCCAACGTCATCAATGACAACGCGCGCATCGGTGCCCGCATGGCGGTCGGCCATCTGCTGGAGCAGGGCCATCGCAATATCGCCTGCATCACGGGTCAGCTCGACAAGCCAACCACTCAGCAGCGACTGGATGGGGTGCGCGATGCCCTGGCCGAGCAGGGGCTCACCTTGAAGAGCGAGCAGATCTTCGAGGGGGACTACGAGAGCCAGAGCGGTTTCGACCAGATGCTGCATATCCTGGCGCTAGAGCCGCGCCCGACCGCGGTCTTTGCCTTCGACGATCCCATGGCGATAGGTGCCATCTGCGCGGCCTGGGAGGCCGGGGTCAAGGTGCCGGACGATATATCCGTCATCGGCTATGACGATGTGGAGATGGCGCGTTTCTCCAGCCCGCCGCTCACCACCATTCGCCACCCCAAGGCCGAACTGGGCCTGCTGGCGGTGCAACAATTGGTGAGCAGGATCCGCAACAAGGAGCTGGAAGTCGAGTCCATGACGGTGCAGCCCGAGCTGATAGTGCGCCGCTCGGTCAAATCCTTGCGCTAAACGCATCCGCTTTGCTCATCCAGAAACGGCCACCCCAGCGGGTGGCCGTTTTTATGGGTGATGATCGGGGATGACCCCGAGCTGCGCTTATTGTTGAAGACTCTGCATTGAAAGCTCAATCCCCGCCCAGAAAAAAGGCCCCTCGCGGGGCCTTTTTTATATGGAGCATGGGATCAGTGACCACCCATCGCCTTGGGAGGAATCGACTCGTCGAACTCCTTGAGCGGCTCATGTTTGGACGCCAGGAAGGTGTAGATAACCGGCAGTACGAACAGCGTAAACAGGGTACCTATGGCCAGACCGGCAACGATGACGATACCGATACTGAAGCGCTGGGCGGCGCCAGCCCCCGCTGCGTACAGCAGCGGAATAAGGCCGGCTATCATGGCCGCCGTGGTCATCAGTATGGGGCGCAGTCGCACCTTGGCCGCCTGCATCACAGCTTCCATCCGGTTCTTGCCGTGCAGCAGCTGTTCCTCTTTGGCCACCTCACAGATAAGGATGCCGTGCTTGGTGATCAGGCCCACCAAGGTGATCAATCCCACCTGGGAGTAGATGTTCATGGTTGCCAGACCCCAGGCCAGCGCGATCAAGGCGCCACTGATAGCCAATGGGACCGACACCATGATCACCAGGGGGTCACGGACGGATTCGAACTGGATGGCCAGCACCAGGAAGATGATGGCCAGTGCCAGCGCGAAGGTGGCATAGAGCGCATTGCCTTCGGTGACAAACTGACGAGCCTCGCCCATGAAATCGTAACGATAACCCTGGGGCAGGGTGGCAGCCGCTTCCGTTTCTAACCAGCCGATCGCATCGCCCATGGCAACACCCGGGGTAGGCACTGCACCTATGGTCGCCGAGTTGAGCTGGTTGAAGTGGGGCAGGGCGCGCGGCTCACCGACTACATCTATGGTGATCAGGCTGCCAAGGGGCACGGAGCGACCATCGGCGGCGCGAACATAGTAGCCTTTCATTGACTCGGGATTGAGGCGGTACTTGCGTTCCACCTGCGGGATCACCTCATAGGAGCGGCCATCCAGGTCGATACGGTTGACGTAGCCATCCGCCATCATGGTGCCCATGGTGACGCCTATGTCCTGCATGGTGATGCCGTAGGCACCGGCCTTGTCCTTGTCGATGTTGATCTTCATGGTGGCAGAGTCATAGTTCAGATCGAGATCCGAGTAGACAAACTGGCCACTGGCCTGGGCTGCGCTCAGCACCTCGCTTGCCACGATAAACAGGCTCTCGAAGCTGTTTGGTGTGGTGATGACGAACTGGATCGGCAAGCCGCTGGATGCACCTGGCAGTTCGGGGAACTGGAAGGTGGTGATGGACATGCCGGGGATGTCTTTGACTTGCAGGCCGACGCGATCCAGCACCTCCTTCTGGCTAGCCTCCCGCTCGCTCCAAGGCTTCAGAGAGGCGATACCGAACGCCTGATTGGCATTGAATACACCGGAGAAGACTTGTGAGTAGGCGATCTCTGGCTGGTCGTCCAGGATCTTGTTCACATCCTTCATGGTGGATTCGATGTAGTCCAGATTGGCGTTCGAGGGCGCCGTGCCCAGCACCGCCATGACGCCTTTATCTTCGGATGGCGCCAGTTCGCTCGGGATGAACTTGAACAGCAGCGGCAGACTGCCAAAGACGATGACCGCGAAGATGATGACCACGATGCGCTTTTGCATCACGGCGTGCAGCATACGGTCATAGCGATCCGTCATGCGTTCGAGCAGGTGATGCACAGTGCTTTCGAACTTGCTCGGCTTGGCATTGGCCTTGAGCATCACGGAACACATCATGGGGGAGAGGGTCAGGGCGATGATGCCTGACACGAACACGGCTCCCGCCAGGGTCAGCGCAAATTCCTTGAATAGCGAGCCGGTGATGCCACCCATCAGTGCGATAGGGGCGTACACGGCTGCCAGAGTCAGGGTCATGGCGATGACGGGGACGGCTATCTCCCGGGTACCTATGATGGCGGCCCGGAACGGTTCCTCCCCCTCCTTGATGTGCCTGTCCACGTTCTCCAGCACGACGATGGCGTCATCCACCACCAGACCGATGGCGAGCACCATGGCCAGCAACGTCATGAGATTGATGGAGAAGCCGAAGATGTCCATCACCATCACGACCCCGATGAGACTCAAGGGGATGGTGATGATGGGGATGATAACGGCGCGGAACGAGCCCAGGAACAGGGTGATCACCACCAGTACGATGGCCGCAGCCTCGATGATGGTCTTGATAACCTCGTGGATCGATTCATTGATGGCCACGGTCGAGTCATAGAGGATGTTCAGCTCCATGGTACTCGGCATGTTGCGCTTGAGGCTTGGCAGCATCGCCAACACGTCGTGGGCTATGTTGATCGGGTTGGCAGTCGGCGAGGCGTTGACTGCCATGACCACGGCTTCACGGCCATTGGCGGTGGCGCGATAGATGTCGTGGCTCTTCTCCAGGCTGACTTTGGCGATGTCGGACAGACGGATCACCTTGCCTTCCCGGGTCGATACAACCAGTCGTTCCAGTTCGGCGGTATTGGTGACCTGTGTCTTGGCATCACCGTTGAACAACATGAAGTAGCCGGTGGACTGGCCGGTTGCCGACTGATAGTTGTTGCTGTTAAGCACCGTCATCACGTCACTGGCGGTCAGGTTGAAGGCGGCCATCTTGGCCGGATCCAGCCAGACGCGCAGGGCAAACTCGGTCCCGCCGTAGAGATCCACCTTGGAGACGCCGCCCACAGTAAACAGCTGGGGCTTGACGACCCGTTCCAGGTAGTCGGTGATCTGACTCGAGTTCAGCTCTGGACTGGTGACCCCCAGATAGAGCACCGCGGTGGTGGAACCGGTGGAAGAGGTGACCGAAGGGTCTTCCGACTCTTTGGGCAACTGGGAACGTACCGAGTTCACCTTGGCAAGAATGTCTGACAGCGCGGCGTTCGGATCGGTATTCAACTTCATGAATGCCGTCACGGTCGAGCTACCCAGCTGACTGGACGAGGTCATGAAGTCGATGTTGTCGGCCTGGGCTATCGCCTGTTCCAGGGGTTGGGTAATGAACCCCTGGATCAGATCCGAGCTGGCGCCGTAGTAGCTGGTGTTGACCGTGATGACGGTATTGATCACCTCGGGATATTCGCGCACCTGCATCTTGAAGATGGCCTGGAAGCCAAGCAAGGCGATCAGAAAACTGATCGAGATTGCCAGCACAGGCCGCTTTATGAATATGTCAGTAAATCGCATTACAGATCTCCGCGCTTACAGCATCGGGGCTTGTGCCGGGACAGCCAGGGCATCGTTTTTCTCAACTTTGACCTTGGTGTCGTTACTCAATCGCACCTGTCCGGACAGCACTACCTCATCACCGGCTTTGATACCGCTCAGGATGTGGGCATCATTGCCGCGGCGCTCGCCAACCTTGATTACATGTTGAGTGACACGTTTGACGCCGTCCTTCTCCTGGATGACGTAGACGTTCTCGCCATAGAGGGTGAAGGTAATGGCATTTTGTGGCAGCACGACCTGGTCTTTGATGGTGGGTAGAACAATGCTGGCGCGGGCAAACATGCCGGAGCGCAATTTGCCGCCATTGTTGGGGATGTCAGCCTGCACCTGGATCAAACCGCTCTGATAGTTGACGGCCGGTTCGATGGCGCTGATCTTGCCGCTGAACTCGGTTTGCGGGTATGCATCCACGCTGATCTTGATGGTCTGACCCAGGGATATCTTGCTGATATCGGTCTGGGGTACGGTAAAGCGCAAACGCATCACGCTGATATCTTCCAGACGCACTATCTCGGTACCCGGCTCCATGTATTGGCCGAGGAAGACATTGCGCAGACCCACGACGCCCGCGAAAGGCGCTCGTACTTCCCGACGGGCTATGGTCGCCTTCAGGCTCTCTATGTCGGCCTCCAGGGAGCGATAGCTGGCTTCGGCATCATCGAGCTGGTCACGGGAGATGGAGTTCTTCGTATAGAGGTTCTTGTAGCGCTCGAACTTGGCTCGGGCGGCAGGCAGTCTGGCGGTGGAAGAGCGCAGATTGGCCTTCTCGACGCTGGAGTCCAGACTGATCAGCAGTCGGTCGGCCTTGACGTCCATGCCTGACTCGAAGGCTATCTGATCGATAGTACCCGCCAGTTCGGTCGACAACGTGACACCCTGGTTCGGTTCGACGAAGCCGATCGCTTCGATGGTCGGGGTCCAATCCTGGGACTTGATGACCATGGCGGTGACCGGGAATTCGGGCTCGGGCCTGTTGGCCATGAACTCGGCGATCTTCTTCTGCTTGAACATATTGAAACCGATAACGCTGCCAAACAGGGCCAGCGCGATCAGCAACATGATGGCCATCCACTTTTTCATGAACAGATTCCTGATTAGAGAAATTTTAGGGTTGTAATATGGCTTGCCAGCTGGCGCGTATCACGGCTTCCTGCTGGGTATCGGTCAGAGTCAACTGATGCCCCCTGCATTGTTGTAGCAAGAGGGCAACACTGTCCAGGCTGAGGGATTGCAGCACCCTCAGCGGTAGATCGATAAACAGCCCTGCTATACGACCTCGCTCAAAAAACCGATCTAATGGTTCCCATAGCGCCATGATGACGGGGTCGCGTTCCAGTTCCGAGGCCAAAGGCGAGCACTCATACTGCAGTTTGCAGATGATGGCATTCGGGTCGGAAGTAAAAATGTGATGAATATTGAGCCACAACTGTCGGTATTGCTCGAAAGATGTCTCTTCTATATTCACGTCATTCAGTATCTGCTCACGGCACCCCATGATGGTGTGCCGATAAAGTTGGCGGATCAGATCTTCCTTATCGCTAAAGTAACGATAAATAGTTCCAGTTGCCACCTTAGCTTGCTTGGCGACCATGGCAATAGAGAGTCCATGAAAGCCCTGCTCGGCGAGAATATCGTGTGCCGCATCGAAAATGCGCTCTTTCTTATTCATGGTCCTTGCGGTATCACTGAATGAACGTTCATTCATTTTAGGGGCATATGGAGGCAAGTCAAGGACACCTAAGCTGTAGAAACAGGGGCGCTGGGTGTCGAACCTGGCTGAGTAGCCGATTAGTCGTTGCAAATGCAGTCAAGTGCTTGAAAAAACAGCGGTTGAATCAATTGAATGAAAAAAGAGTGGACAAGCCGACTCAGGTAGTGAATAATCCGCCCCGTTCGACAGCGTGGCGCCCGTAGCTCAGCTGGATAGAGCGCTGCCCTCCGGAGGCAGAGGTCACAGGTTCGAATCCTGTCGGGCGCACCATCAAACGTGCGCTGAATTAGCGGGCGTGTTGTGGAACAAAACAGCTGTGGTGGCTGTAGCTCAGTTGGTAGAGTCCCGGATTGTGATTCCGGTTGTCGTGGGTTCGAGCCCCATCAGCCACCCCATTAAGCTGTAGAGTGACAGTTAGTTCGGTATGCGAAGGTGGCGGAATTGGTAGACGCGCTAGCTTCAGGTGTTAGTGCCTTAGGGTGTGAGGGTTCGAGTCCCTCTCTTCGCACCATACTGACTGTAAGCATGAGATGACCGAAAGTTGTTTTTTGCTGTTAAAAAAATTTCTCGGTGATTAGCGCAGCCCGGTAGCGCATCTGGTTTGGGACCAGAGGGTCAAAGGTTCGAATCCTTTATCACCGACCATCTTTAGAAAAACCCCGCTTAGGCGGGGTTTTTTGCATTCAGGATCCTGCTATTTGGCCCTCTCTGTTCAGAGCCAGGCCTCACCATCAGCAGGCAAACGCCACAGGATCAGTGCTCAGGGGCACCAAGCGACAGACATCCTCATGACCGTATCCCTCCAAGGCATCAAGTTGGCTGATCAACAGAGAGTCGAGCCCGGTCAGCTGGTTAGCCTGGCGCAAGGTGGCGATCAAGTGGTCATGGTGACCATCTGTCTGCGTCTGTTCGAAGTAGATGGGACGCACGCCACGCAGCATGGCCATCTGATTGAGCAAAGGCCTATCGCTGGAGAGGGCCCATAGCGGGTTGTCGAGGAGGGTGCGGGAGAGGGCGATGACGGCAGCGCCCTGGGGGGTCAGCACGGCAATACCGCACCCCTTGTTCTGCCCGAAGGCCGAGGTCATGGCAGCCAGCGCCATGCCGTGGTCGGGTTGCTCCTGTGAGCCGACTTTCTGCCAGAGTGGCTGCCCGAATAGCGCCTCCTGCTCTGCACCGAGGGCGATGCGGGCCATGGCCTCAACGGCTTCAACCGGATAACTGCCTGCGGCAGATTCCGCCGAAAGCATGACGGCGTCGGTACCGTCCATGACCGCATTGGCGACATCCAGCACCTCGGCCCGGGTCGGCATGGGGTTGGTTATCATGGACTCCATCATCTGGGTTGCCGTGATCACCGGGCGGCCAAGCAGGCGACAGCGCTGGATCAGTCTCTTCTGGACGCCGGGCAGTCTGGCGTCGCCTATCTCGACGCCCAGGTCCCCCCTGGCCACCATGATGATGTCGGCGGCGCGGATGACGTCATCCATGGCCTCGATGGAGGCGACCACCTCGGCAACGATGGCGGCCCTGCTGCCGGTGGCCCGGATCAATTGCCGCGCCTCCTGCAAGTCTGCCGCACTGCGCGGGAAGGAGACGGCGACGAAGTCGGCGCCCAACTGGTGTGCCGTCACAATGTCCAGCTTGTCTTTTTCAGTCAGGGCCGGTGCGCTCAGGCCGCCCCCCAGCACGTTGATCCCCTTGCGATTGGACAAGACGCCCCCGATCAATACTCGGGTGTAGACCCGGTTCTCCGCAATGTGCTCCACCTTGAACTGCAGGCGGCCATCGTCGAGCAGCAATATGTTGTCGACCCTGACCTCATTGACCAGTTCGGGGTAATCGAGGCCGACGCGCTCCTGGTTGCCTTGGGCGGGATCCAGACTGGCATCCAGAATGAAACTATCCCCCGGCAGCAGTCGTATGCTGCCCTCTGCGAAGCTGGCGATCCGGATCTTGGGGCCTTGCAGGTCGGCCAGTATGCCGATGTGCACCCCAAGCCGGGTCGCAACCTCGCGGATCCGCCGGGCGAGTTGCTGATGCTGTTCACTGGAGCCATGGGAGAAGTTGAGTCGAAACACATTGGCTCCCGCCAGGATCAATTTTTCCACCATCTCTCTGGAGGAGCTGGTCGGGCCTAGGGTAGCGATAATCTTGGTTTTACGCATGGGGTGGGCTCTCTGTCTGGGGGCGTGACATAAAAAAGGTGGTCAAGAGACCACCTTTTTTATTGGGTTCATTTGCGTGATGGTCAGTAGTTGACGACTTTTTTGGCTTTCCACACCGTCAGGGCGAGCAACATGGAGATGACCGAAGCACCAAGCCAGAAGTACTGGGCACTGCTGAAGTCGTAGTGAGTGACCCCGTCGACCACGCTGGTCTTGATGAGGGCGGCGGAGACCAGCTCCTGGCCGGAGGCGGCGATGTAGGAGCAGAGGCCGATGAAGCCTTTCACGGCGCCGACGGCGGTCTTGGGCATCAGGTCACAGGCGGTCAGACCGGCCAGGAACACCACCAGACCACCGATGGAGTAACCGATCAGGGAGAGGGCGACGGCGTCCATCATGCGGCTCTGGGGGCCCCAGAACATCAGGCACATACCGGCGATGTTGGCCAAGCCGTACAGCAGGGTCGGGATGTGGCGGTTGGAGTTGAATACCTTGTCGGAGATGACCCCGGCCAGGATGGCGCCGACGAAACCGGCGATGGGGTAGGCGGACATGGCAAAGCCGGCATCGATCAGGCTGTATCCCTTCTGCTCTTGCAGATAGAGCACGGCCCAGGAGCTCATGGCGTAGCGGGACATGTACATGAAGGCACAGGCGGCGGCGATGAGCCAGACGGTCGGCTGCTTGAGGATGAACATCTGGGCGCGACGGATCTCGGCCGGCTCGACTTTCTTGGCGATCTCCGGCTCTTCACCGAAGGCGACGGCAGGCTCGGGCAGAGCATAAGTCTGCGGGCGGTCCTTCAGGGCCAGGAACATGAAGATGGCGGCGATCCCGGAGGCAATACCGGCCCCGATGAAGCCCGCTTGCCAGCCGAAGTAGCTGACGACGGTCGCGGTCAGTATCCAGGAGATGCCTTCACCTATATTGCGGGAGCCGCCCCAGATGGAGTAGACGGAGCCACGCTGCTTGGGGGAGAACCACTGGAAGATGGAGACGCAGGAGGGCGCCGAGCCGATGGACTGGAACCAGCCGTTCAGGCCCCACATCAGCACCAGGAAGAAGGTGGCCGTGTTCATGCCCATGAAGATGGTACAGACGGCGGAGGCGCCCAGGGCGACCGACATGAAGCGGCCTATGTTGGCGTAATCCGACAGGAAGCCGTTGGAGAACTTGCCGACCGCGTAGGTGAACAGGAAGGCCGAACCGATGACACCCAGTTCATCCAGGGTGACGATCCCGGCATCCAGCAACGGTTTCTTGACCACGTTAAGGCTCATGCGAACCACATAGAACATGGCGTAGCCCAGTACCAGGCCCAGGAAGACCTGCCACTGATACTTGCGATAGATGGACCTTATCTTGTCCGGCGAGGCGTCCATGACCGGAAGGTCGGCTCGCGTCTTGAAGAAGTTGAACATGGTACTCTCCGTGAATAATTGGGTACTAATGTGCAGAGATGCTCTGCTGTAGTGCAGAGATGTTCTGCCATAGTGCAAAGTTGCTCTGCCGTCCTTGGCATAGTAGGTAGGGATAACAGAGGTCAGCAAAGCCGAGAATTTGGGTCAGAGATGACTCAACTGACTGATTTGATGAGTCATAAATGACATCTTCCGGCTGGTTCGATCTGGGGGGATCACCGAAAATGAGAGGGATGAATGGGGGGGAATGGGTCAGGAGTGGCTCATGCCACCGACCACGAATATTTCACCATGTTCCGGATCTTTGAGCTGTCGCACAAAATCCGTTCACCACAGGATGCGTCCCCCCTTATGCAGAGCCCTTGCCGACCGTTGTTCATACTCACTATCGCCTGCTGGCTGTGCAGCGCTGGGGTTCAGGCGGCAGCGCTGACCGTGCTGACCTCTTTCTCGGAGAGCCCGACTCAGGCCATGGTAGAGGGATTTACCCAGCGTCATCCCGAGGTCAAGATTGAGGTTATCTACCGACGCACCCTCTCGGCCCAGCGGCTGCTGAGCCAGTGGGATAGCGCCCCTGTCGACATGGTGCTCTCCTCCTCCCCCACCTTCTTCCACTCACTGGACAATGCGGGCCTGCTCGCCCGCTTGCCCGTGCACACCCAGCCTCCCGCCTGGTTGAGTCCGCATATTCTCGGCCTGGACGGCAAGGTGGCCGTGGTCGGTTACTCCGGGATCGGCATCATGTATAACAGGCGCTATCTCGAGAAATACCGGCTGCCGGTCCCGCACGACTGGCAGAGTCTGGCGGATCCGGTGTTCATGGGGCATGTGATGATGAGTTCTCCCTCCCAGTCCGGCACGACTCATATGATGGTGGAGAGCATCTTGCAGCAATATGGCTGGCGGCAGGGCTGGGCCATCCTGATGCAGATCGGCGGCAATCTCTCCGCTATCACGGCGCGCAGCTTCGGGGTCAGTGATGGCATCAGCCGTGGCCTGGCAGGGGCGGGGCTGGTCATAGAGAGCTATGCCCGCACCAGTCAGGCGCACTTCGACTACATAGGTTTCACCCCCCTGCGTCAGGGCGCGATACTACCGACCTACCTGGCGGTGATGCAGGGCAGCCAACAGTCGGCGTTGGCGGGTCAGTTCATCGACTTCCTGCTCTCCGCCGAGGGACAGGCCGTGGTCGGTACTTCCGAGATGGCGAAGGTGACACTCACAGAACCGCAACTGGCGCAGCAGACGGACTTCGTGCTCGACAAGGAGTTGCTCTATCGCCGTGCCAGTCTGCTAAAAGTGCTGTTCGAGCAGACCATCACCCAGCAACTGCCCAGCTTGCGGCTGACCTGGCGAGGCATCGACGAAGCCGATGGGAACGGGAGCGGCAGAGGGGCCGCCCTGATCGCGCAGGCCAGGGTGCGGGCCAGCACACCGCCGCTTACCGAACAGCAGGCGCAGGATCCGGCACTGCTGGCGCTGTTTGACGATTTCTACGAAGGGGACAAGGCGAGCCCGCAGGCGGAGCGCATGCTGCATCAATGGCGTCAACTCACCCAGGACAACCTGAATGCGGCCATGGCGCTGGTCGAACAGGCGGCGCAGCCATGAGGGGCAGAGGCTGGTGGCTGCGCTGGCCCAGTACCCTGGGACGGCGGCTCACCCTGGCCTTCATCGCCATCACGATACTGACCCTTGGCATGGGGGGCACCGCTTATGTGATGTGGGACAGGCTCGGTCGCCAGGTCGGGATGATCGTCGAGGAGAACCTGCCGGCTATCGACGGGGCCTACCAGTTGGAGCGCGCCAGCTCGCGCCTGCTGTTGCAGCTGGCCCAGCTCAGGGACACGGAGGATCTGGGTGACTATCAGCGCCTCTCCCGTCAGGTATCGACGACCTTGCAGGAGATGCGCCAGGCCTCCCTCGCCAGTTCCCCTGACAACAAGGAAACCCCGAGCCAACGTCAGACCTTCGCCGAGTTGGGGGGGCAGGTAGAGCGTCATGGGGACTACCTGCGTCAGCAGATGGATCATCAGGCCACATTGGCACAGATACAAAAACGCAGTGCCTGGCTGCATCAGGATCTGGTGGATGAGGTGGCCCCTCTGCTGCAAGAGATGGAATGGCATCTGACCGGCATGGTCGAAGACGGGGGACAGCATGGTTTCCTGGGGGAGGTCATCAAGGAGTTCTCCACCCTGCAGGATCTCACCTTCAAGGAGAATGAGCTGCAGAGCCTGGTGGAGGAGGTGATCAGCCAACGCTATCAACAGGATCTGGAGAGCGCCTTCCTGTTCATTGGCTACAAAATAGCAGAGATAAACACCCTGACGGCCCGTCTCGCCGATTACCCCTCGACGGTGAGTTATCGTCAGATCCTCAAAGAGATAGTGACCCTGGTCAAACCCGGTGGCCAGCTGCAACGGCTGCTGGCGGAGGATGTGCGCACCCAGCAACAGCTCATCGCATTAGGTCCCCTGCTCGATCGCTCCGTCTCCCGCTACCATGCCAGGGTGAGCCTGCTGGTCACCGATGCCAACCATGCCCTGCGTACCCTGGCGCAGGACAGCAGTCGTCAGGTGGCAACCGGCAAGCGGGTGATCCTGGTGGTACTGGGTACCTCGGTGCTGATCAGTGGCTTCGTACTGGTGGTATTGATCGGACGGCGGCTGATCCAGCGCCTCGATATCCTCAGCCAGGATCTGGCCGGGGTGGCGGCCGGCCAACTGGATCAGCCCATCAAGACGATGGGGCGTGACGAGATAGGGCGGCTGGGGGAGAGCCTGCGCAGCTTCTGCGAGCAGTTGCAGCAGATGGAGAGAACCAATGCCCTCAATCTCATCAACAATACCCAGGCCAGTCTGATCACCTGCTATCCGAATGGCACCATAGAGTCGGTCAACCCCAGTGCGCTGGCCCTGTTTCAGCAGACAGCCATCGAGCCGGAGCAGCCGCTCTGGCAAGTGTTCCCCGGGGAGGCTGGCGCCCAACTGGCGGCACAATTCCAACCCGATCAGCCCTTGCTGCAGACCGGCAGCAGTGAGTGCACCCTCTCGGCCGAGCTGGTGGGAGAGGTGCGCTTTCTCCATTTCAATTTCCGCCGCTTCGAACAGGCCAGGAGGCCAAAGTTCATCATCACCATCACGGACGTGACCCGCCAGGAGCTGACGGCCCGTGAGTTGGGGCGGCTGGTGGCGGAGCGCACCCTGGCGCTGACCGAGAATAACCAGCGGCTGGCCGAGGAGGTAACCCAGCGGGAGCAGGCGCAGCGCCATTTGCTGCAAACCCAGGATGAACTGATCCAGGCCGCCAAGATGGCGGTGGTGGGTCAGGCCATGACCAGCCTGGCCCACGAACTCAATCAACCCCTGTCCGCCATGATGACCTACCTCTATACCAGTCGGGTGAAGCTGGCGGCCAAGGAGGGTCAGGGGTTGGGCGAAGAGCTGGACAAGATAGAGCGGCTGGCCCAGCGCATGAGCCGCATCATCACGGCGTTGCGCAATTTTGCCCGCAAATCGCCAACAACCAGTGCTTTGTGCCGCCTAGACTTGCATGAACTGGCAGAGCAATCCTTGCTGCTGGTGGAGAACAGGGCCAAGCGTGATGGCTGTCGTTTGTCCAATGAGCTGCCCGCCGAGCTCTGGATCCAGGCCGACCCGGGTCTGGTGGAGCAGGTACTGGTCAATCTGTTGGTGAATGCGCTGGATGCCATCGCTGGCCGGGAGCGACGGGAGATCAACCTGTTTGCAATCGAATTGGGGGGCGGGCGGCTGGGCATTGCGATCTGCGACAGTGGTCCCGGCTTTGACGAGGCCATGTTACCCAAGCTGTTCACCCCCTTCACCACCAGCAAAGCGGTGGGGCTGGGATTGGGGCTGACCATCTGCCGCTCCTTGCTGGAACGTTGCCATGGTCAAGTCTGGTTGGGCTCTGCCCTGTCCGGGGGCGCCATGGTGGTGCTGGAATTTGTTGCCGATAAGGTCGATGTGTCCACGGGCGCCGATGGCCATGCATGACGGAGTATTGCCCATGTTGTTAACCCGCAGTCGTATCCCCGATGTGCTCCTGGTGGATGACGATGAAGATGTGCTGGACTCTTATTGCCATCTGCTCACCCTGTCCGGCTATCAGCCGAAGGCGACCACCAGTCCGGAGGAGGGGTTGGCCCTGCTGGACGCGCACTGGCCCGGAGTGGTGATCTCAGACATCTATATGCCGGCGATGAATGGCCTGGATCTGCTGGCCGAGCTGCAACGGATCGATGCCGAGATCCCGGTGATCCTGATCACGGGCCATGGCGACATACCGCTGGCGGTCAAGGCGGTCAAGCAGGGTGCCTTCGATTTTCTGGAGAAGCCCCTGAACCCGGAGGCGTTGCTGGCGCTGCTGGCCAGGGCGCTCGAACAGAGGCGCAACATACTGTCCCATCGCAGCGAGATCCAGACGGCGGTCGATCATCAACTGATCGGCACCAGTCCGCAGATAGTGGCCATCCGCCAGCAGCTCAACCAGTTGGCCCAGACCGACAAGGATCTGATGCTGGAGGGGGAGCCTGGCTGCGGACGCCATACTCTGGCCACCTTGCTGCACAGCATCAGCGATCGCAAGGAGGGTCCCCTGCATGTCCATGATGGCGCCACCTCCCCCGAACTGGCCGAGATCAGGGCGAGCCTGACCCTCTGTGCCAAGGGGACGCTGGTCTTACAGGCTCCCGCCCGGCTCAGCCCGGAGAGCCAGCGTTGGCTGGGGAGTTATCTGCTGGAGCAGGAGCGCAATGGCAGCAAGGCGCAGCGCACCATCGCCTTGTTTGATGAGGCCCCGGAGCGGCTGGTGGAGCGGCATCTGCTGATGCCCGAGCTCTATTACTATCTCTCTCAGGTGAGGATCAAGCTGCCTCGCCTGGCCGAGCGCAGCTGTGACATCATTCCCCTGTTTCGCACCTTCCTGCGTCAGGGCTGCAAGCGGATAGGCCGGCCCCTGCCCCAGGTGGACAGACCCTATCTCGAGACCCTCAAGCGCCACCAGTGGCCCGGCAATATCCGGGAGCTGCGCAACGTGGCCGAGCTCTATGCCGTGGGCATCATCAAGCTGGCCGGGGTTGAGCGAGCCATACCGGCTGCCAATGCCCGGGAGCCCCTCGACGACCTGGTCGAAGAGTACGAAAAGCGCATCATAGAGGACACGCTCTTCCTCTTCTCCGGCCGGGTGGCCGAGGCCGCCAACTACCTTGGTATCCCCCGTAAAAAACTCTACCTGCGCATGAAAAAACATAATCTGGACAAGGAGTTATTCAAGCCACAGAGCTGATCAGGCTCACCCTGAGCCATCAGAGCCATCAGAGCCATCAGAGCCATCAGAGCCATCAGAGCCATCAGAGCCATCAGAGCCATCAGAGGGCGCCATAGTGCGGCAACCAGCGATCGAACTCTGCCAGCATCAGATCCAGGCTGGCCTGATGCTCAGCCCCGAGCAGGCCGCTTGCGATCAGGCCTTGTACGTCGGCTAGCCGGGCTCTGGCCTTGCTGCTGTTGTCGATGAACTCCTGATGCTGAAAGGCGAGGTTGCGCTCGGTGAGACCACCGACGATCAACCCCTGGCCCGCCGCCACTATCTGGTAGAGATCCCGGTAGGCATCCTCCAGGGCGCTCTGAACCGGCAATATCTGTTCGGTTACCGTCCGGTTGATCCGCTGCTGTTCACTGAAGCTGCGGTAGGCCACCGCCATCACGGTGGACATGATGAGCAACACCACTAGGATGGGTACCCTTAACTTGGTGGTAAACGAGAGGTTGTTCAGAAGGGTCATGGGGGCGTCGCCGTGGTGAGGGAGGAGGGCCACATTATCGGAGCTGGCGAATCTTTGATCTCGACAGGAGTCACGGATCGCGACCCTGGATGGCGGAATTTGGGTTAGTGAGGGCCCAAATTCGGTATTTGTCCATTGAGGGAGCCCTTGAGGTATTTCTGACCAATAATCAGGGGGCTGAGTCTGCGAGGGGATGGCTATGAGATGTCCAAGGTGTTTGCGCGAGGGGGTCGACAAGGTGCTGGATGAGCGGGTGGGGCGAGCCTGTTCGCTGGGGATTGGGGCCGCGGGGGGCTATGCGGGGGCGGCGACCCTCGCCAAGGCAGGTGCCATCTGGGGAGGAACTTTGGGGAGTCTTGGCACCCCCCTTGGGGCTCTGCTGGGGGCTATCTGTGGAGGTCTGCTCGGCGGCCTGGGCGCCGGAACCGTTGGCTGGCTAGTGGGGCGTGCCCTGGATCGAGGTCTCTCCGAGGAGTTCTTCTGCAAGGCCTGTGAGCACAGGTTCAAGCGCTAGCCGCTGGCTGAGATCCGATAAAAAAAACGCCCCCAACTCAGTCAGGGGCGTTTTTATGACCGGGTGATTCAGGCGGGCAGCGAGAACAGTTGCTCCAGGTAGACGGCCACCCCATCCTCATCGGAACTCAGGGTGCGTGCGTGCTCGGGCAGCGCCAGCTTGAGGCGGTCATGGGCATTGTCCATCACCACACCGCGCCCAACCATGTCCAGCATCTCGAAGTCGTTCATGCCATCGCCAAAGGCCACCGCCTGGGACATATCCAGCCCATGCTGGGCCAGTACGGCCTGTACGGCATTGCCCTTGTGGACCCCGGCGTGCATCACCTCGAGGCAATCCGGCAGGGAGAAGGTGACATTGAGGCGGTCACCATACCGGGCATTGAGTTCGGCCTCTATGCTCAGCAGCTTCTCGTGTTCGCCGATGTAGAACACCTTGCTGATCTGCTCCTTCGAACAGCTCTGGAGATCGGTCAGTCGATAGCTGAAACCGGACTCATCGTGGAAGTTGAGCAACCAGGGCAGCTCCTCTTCCACCAGCCACTCATCCCCCTGGTAGATGTTGAGATGAATGCTGGGATCCCGGGGCAGAGCGATCAGCTCGGCGGCCACTTCGCTTGGCAGGGACTGGTTGAACACCAGCCGATCCTGCTTATCGTGCACCATGGCGCCATTGGAGGTGATGAGATAGATGTCCAATCCCAAGGAGTCTCGAATGGAGCGCACATCCACGTGATGGCGGCCGGTGGCGACCACGAATTTGATGCCCTGGGCCACCAGGCGGTGCAGAGTGTCGCGGGTGCGGGGGGAGATCTGGTGCTGCTGGTTGAGCAGGGTACCGTCGAGATCGGATACAACTACCTTGAACATCGTTACCTCGGTTTCACGTGAATGCCGGGGCAGTTTACCCCAGCCATCCCACTGGCCCCATTTATTTAGGGTTACAAAAAATACGCAGCTTTTGAGTGTTTTGTGAAGTATGCCGCCACGCAGATGGCGGCATGCCCGGGTTCAATAGCGGCCAAAGAAGTCGAGAATGGCGGTGAGGGCGGGCAGGCGTTTGTCATCGCTCTCGATGAACAGCTCGTGCCAGGCACCCTCGATACGCAGGGGCTTGCCTCCCTCGCAGGGGGCGCGCTGGCAGAAATCGAGCTGGGCCTGGTTGTCGACCACGCTGTCGGCGCCCGCTTGCAGCAGCAGCAGCGGTGTCTTGATCTTGTCAGCCTCCTGGATCGCGCGTTCGCCACCTACCATGCCCTGATAAATCCAGTGGGCGGTGGCGCCGCCCAGCTTGACCTGAGGTGTCTGTTCATATTGCTGGCGGAAGGCGGCATAGCGCACTTCACTGTGGGTCAGCTCGTTGTCCGCAAAGCCCTGATCCTGATAACGTCCCTGCCCGGGACCATAGGGCGGCTCCCCAAACCAGCCTCCGACGGTGCCTATGGTGGCGGCGACTCCCTTGGCGAGCCAGTGGGGCAGGCCCCCCAGGTTGATACCCATCATGGGTGAAGAGAGCGCGGCCGCCTTTATGTCATCCGGCCAGCGTTCCAGATAGCGAGCCGAGATGGCGCCACCCATGGAGTGGGCCAGCAGGAACAGCTTGGCGGGCTTGTCGGCCATGACGACCTGATCGTGGAACTGCTTGAGATCGGCGACATAGTCTTCGAAGTCGAGCACATACCCCTTCTCCTTGTCTGCCAGCAGGCGGCCGGAGAGCCCCTGGCCACGGTGATCGATGAGGTAGAGGCTATAGCCCTGACGCCACAGATCCCGGGCCAGCTCCTGATACTTGAGGTAGGTCTCTACCCGGCCGTTGACGATAATGATGGCGCGATCGCTGTCTGGATTGCGCAGCACGGCGTAGCGGATGGGGATCCCAGCCTTGCCCTGAAACTCCCCCTCGCGGGCGTGGTCGCGCCAGAATTCGGGGAGTATCTGTTGATGGAGAGCGGGAACCTCACTTTCTGTAGTGAGCTGATAGGGATTGTTCACGGCTAGGGCTCCGGCGGATAGCAGGGTCAGGGCCAGCAGGGGCAGGCAGCTAAATTTCATCGGATGGACACTCCATATCCAGGGGGTCATCTTGTTGCGCAGCCCAGCCCTTGCGGGTCAGCTGCATGCGTTGCCACCAGGCGTCATCGGCCAGGATCTCGCCTTGGGAACCCAGCTGCGGGTAGGGCATCTCTTTTTCTTTACAGAGTTGGGCATAGATGGGGTAGCCCCCCTCGAACAAGATGGCATTCTGCTCCTCGGCGTCGAGGGGACAGCCGCGTTGATAGCAACCGGCCAGCTCACGTTGGCGCTGGGCCTCATACAAGATGGCGGCCGCGGCGACCGAGACATTGAGGGATTGCACCATGCCGACCATGGGGATGACGATATGGTGATCGGCCAGGGCCAGCGCCTCCGGAGTGATGCCGAACTTCTCCTGGCCGAACAGGATGGCGGTGGGCTTGGTGTAATCAATCTCGCGAAAATCCACCGACTGTTCCCCCAGGTGGGTGGCCAGGATCTGCATGCCGGAGGCCTTGAGGTCGGTGATGGCGCTCTGGATATCACCATGGAGCGAGATATCGACCCAGTTCTGGCTGCCGCGGGCTGTGCCTTTGCGCTTGTGAATGCTGTTCTTCGGCCAGACCGCGTGAACCCTGTGGATCCCCACTGCATCGGCGGTACGTACTATGGCGGCCAGGTTGTGAGGCTTGTGGACCTCTTCCAGACAGACGGTCAGGTCGAGCTGGCGCATGGCCAGCATGTTGGAGATACGTTGGTAACGTTCGGGGGTCATGGCTGTCTCTATCAAGTCTGTGGTGCCTGTGCCGCTATCTGGCACGGGCGCTCGCTCGTGCATGAGCGGGCCTTGGCGCCTCAATGAAAGCATCAGGCGGCTTGCGCCGCCTGTGGTATCAGTTCTTCTGTCGGCCAACCCTGAGCACGTTGGGCATGACGCGGATCTTGCGCATGATGTTGGCAAGATGAATGCGGCCCTTGGTGGTGATCAGCAGGGTGACCAGATAGACGCGACCATCTTTCTCTTCGGTGCTGATGGCGTGAATGTTGGCACCGGTGGCTGCAATCACGTTGGCCAACTCGGCCAGGGCGCCCTGATGGTTGACTATCTCGATGTGAATACCGGTCTTGAACTCTTGTTCCTGCTCGGTATCCACTTCCCACTGTACCGGCAGGTACTTGTCCGGCTCGCGACTGTAACCCTTGATGTTGCGACAGGACTCCTGGTGGATGACCAGCCCCTTGCCCGGGCTGATGTG
Organism: Aeromonas molluscorum; assembly: GCF_051376105.1. Taxonomy (NCBI): domain Bacteria; kingdom Pseudomonadati; phylum Pseudomonadota; class Gammaproteobacteria; order Aeromonadales; family Aeromonadaceae; genus Aeromonas; species Aeromonas molluscorum. The sequence goes on from NZ_JBPQCY010000003.1 coordinate 365,083, forward strand.
GGCGATGATGGCATCGCCGGGAATGGGGCGGCAACAGTTGGCGAAGGTGACCAGCATGCCATCGGCACCCCTGATCGGCATCTTCTTGCTGCTGTTCTTGGGCTGATCACCCTGGGACAGCCCCTCATCCTGCATGCGGCGGGCGACCATGACGCTCATGGCGTTGCCCAGACCGATATCGGCCAGCAGCCCCTGCAGGTTCTCATGCTTGGTATCGGTCAGCACCTGCTTGATGCGGCTCTCGGCAATGTCTTCGATATTCTTGGCACCCAGGGCATGGTTGAGCAGGCGGCGGCCGAGCACCACTGACTCTTCGGTACGCAGGTTCTTGAGGAACTGGCGGATCTTGGAGCGGGCCTTGGTGGTCACCACGAAGTTGAGCCAGGCGGCATTGGGGCGCGCACCGGGCGCCGTGATGATTTCCACCGTCTGACCGGACTGAAGCTGGCTGCTCAGCGGGTAGGGGTGGCGGTCGACCCTGGCGCCGACACAGGCATGGCCGATGTCGGTGTGGACTGTGTAGGCAAAATCGACCGGTGTCGCGCCGGTGGGCAGCTCCATGATGCGACCCTCAGGGGTGAACACATAGATCTCGTCCGGGAAGAGATCGGTTTTGACCCCCTCGATGAATTCGAACGAGCTGCCGGCGCTCTGTTGCAGTTCGAGCAGGCTCTGCATCCAGCGCTGGGCGCGGATCTGGGCCGTGGTGCCCGAACTGTCGCCATCTTGCTTGTATGCCCAGTGGGCGGCAACCCCCTTGTCGGCCATCTGATCCATGTATTCGGTACGGATCTGCACCTCGACCGGCACCCCGTGGGGCCCGACCAGGGAGGTGTGCAGCGACTGATAGCCGTTGGTCTTGGGGATGGCGATGTAATCTTTGAAGCGGCCGGGGCGTGGCTTGTAGAGGTTGTGCATCTGCCCGAGCACCCGGTAACAGGTGTCTATGTCCTTCACCTTGACGCGAAAGGCATAGATATCCATTACCTCATGAAATTGCAGCTCTTTTTTCTCCATCTTGTTATAGATGGAGAACATGTTCTTCTCGCGGCCGCTGATCTGCGCCTCGATGCCGGACTCCTGCAACCGACCCTGGATTTCACTCTGGATGGAATCGATGATCTCCCGGCGATTGCCACGGGCGCGACGCACTGATTCGCGCAGTACCCGGGAGCGCATGGGATAGAGCGCCTCGAAGCCGAGCTCTTCCAGCTCGTTCTTCATGGTGTGAATACCTAGCCGGTTGGCGATGGGGGCAAAGATCTCCAGGGTTTCCCGGGCGATGCGGCGACGCTTGTCCGGGCGCAGAGAGCCCAGGGTTCGCATATTGTGGGTGCGATCGGCGAGCTTGATCAGGATGACTCTGATGTCCTGGGTCATGGCCATCATCATCTTGCGGAAGTTTTCAACCTGGGCTTCCTTGCGATCGCGAAACTTCAGTTTGTCGAGCTTGGAGACGCCGGCAACCAGCTCGGCCACGGCATCACCGAACAGCTCCGCCAGTTCTGCCTTGGTGACCGGGGTGTCCTCGATGACATCGTGCAGTACGGCCGCCATCAGGGTCTCGTGGTCCAGACGCATGTCGCCCAGGATGCGGGCAACTGCCACCGGGTGAGTAATATAGGGTTCACCACTGGATCGCATCTGACCCTGGTGAGCGTCACGGGCTACCACATAGGCTTGCTTGAGTTTCTCAACCTGCTCGGATGGCAGATAGGAACTGGCTACTTCTTTAAGATTTTCAAATAGATACAAGACATGCCCCGCTGCGGTAATTCAGCAATCCGTGGTATTGAGGGTATAGCCCTGAGTTTGCGAGGTTTTCGAGCGGTTGTAAATGGGGGAAGAAGACAGTCGGCACCCGGGCGGGTGCCGACTCGGAGGACTTAACCGCGCCCTTCGGCGATGGCAGCAACGGCAGCCAGCTCGGCAGCTTCCTGTTCTTGCTGCTCGTAACGGTCCTGAGTGTCCATCACTTGGTTGTTCACCAGACCCAGTTCGATCTCGCGCAGGGCGATCACGGTCGGTTTGTCGTTCTCTTCGTCAACCAGGGGGTCTTTACCTTGAACCGCGATCTGACGGGCGCGGCGCGCGGCGACCAGTACCAGGTCAAAACGGTTACCTACCTGTTTTACAGCATCTTCTACAGTAACGCGTGCCATGCAGACTCCAGTGTTTAGACTTTTAGTGTTTAAAAGACGGTGTTTAAAAATGACGCAAAAGTGTACTTGGTTTTAGCTTATTCCGCCAGTAGCTGTTGCAGCAAGTTTTGCTGCGCCTGCTGTTGGCGACACATCTTCAACCGTTGACTCTCTATGATGGCCTTGAGTTGGCACAGCGCCACCTCAAACTCTTCGTTGATGATGACATAGTCATACTCATCGTAGTGCACCATTTCGGCAATGGCTTTCGCCATGCGGCCACGGATCACCTCTTCGCTGTCCTGACCGCGACCAATCAGGCGACGCTCCAGCTCGGGACGGCTCGGCGGCAGTATGAAGATGGACTGCGTTTCCATCTGCTCGCGGATCTGGCGGGCCCCCTGCCAGTCGATATCGAGGAAGACATCGATTCCCTGGGCCAGGCAGGCCTCAATGGCTTCTCTTGAGGTGCCATAGTAGTTGCCGAACACCTCGGCCCACTCCAGGAAGTCGCCGCGCTCGATCAGCGCCTTGAACTCGTCGACCGGCACGAAATGGTAGTGGACCCCGTCTTCTTCCCCCGGGCGCATGGCGCGGGTGGTGTGAGAGACGGAGAGCTGCATACGGCCAGCGGCCTCCGGCTGCTTGAGCAGGGCATTGATCAGACTGGACTTACCCGCTCCGCTTGGGGAGGAGATGATGTAGAGGGTGCCTTGTTGCGCCATGTCAGTACCTTTAAACGTTCGCCGTGTTTTGGTTGTAGCAGAGAGCGCCGTCTCCTGCCCCTCGGGGCGACAGCCAAGCACAAAACACAGAAAATTAAGCAGCAGGGGGATGTAAAGGCGGCAGATGGTAGCAGATGGCCGCAGATAAAAAAACGGCCGGAATCATATTCCAGCCGATCAAAGGATTCGTAGCTTGCTGCGAGAGTTGCCTCTACGCAGAGGCTATTCTGGCGAGGAAATACTCGGGAGACTATCAGGTTATCTCTCGCTGACTGCTCGGGATTTTCGATGGATTGCCCTCTTTGAACCTTTGTTGCCACCATTCGTCGAAGCGGGCGATCACCCGTTCGACCGGCAATTTGGCCATGGCATCGGGATCCTTGAGCCGGGTACGCCAGCTCAGCGCATCAAGGGGCTTGCCGGTTTCGGCTTCGATAAGCTCCTGGTAGACGCTGACGACGCGATCCCGGGCCAGATAAGGGCCGGTGCGAGCCGGATTGTGATGGGCATAGAGGCCGATGACGGGGGTGCCGACCAGGGTTGCCATGTGCGTGGGGCCGGTATCCGGAGCCAGTACCAGGCTCGCCTCCTTGATCAGCGCCAGCAACTGCTTGAGATTGGTCTGGCCGACCAGGTCGACAGGCTGACTGTGGCTCAGGCGTTGTATCTCCCCGGCAAGATCCCGCTCCAGCTGGGCCGGGCCGCCGCACAGCAGCACCCGCATGCCCTTGCGGTTGGCATGATCCGCCAAGGCGGCGTAGCCAGCTGCGGTCCAGTTCTTGAACGGCTTGCTGGCGGCAGCGCAGATGAGCAGGGTCGGTTGACCGGCAATCTGCGCCTTGGCCCAGGCTTGCTGCTCGGCGGGAATGGGCAGTTGCCAATCGGGGGTCAGATCCTTAATGCCCAGCTCGCGGGCGAAGGCGAGGAAGCCGTCCAGCACATGAGGGGAGTCTGGCGAGGGCACCTTGTGATTGGTGAACAGCCATTGACCATCGTTGGCCCGCTCCCGATCGAAACCTAACTTGACTCCGGCCCGGATGCCGAGGGTGGCGATGCTGGCACGCAGGGCGGCCTGCAGATGAAGCAGGGCATCGAACTTGCGGCCTTTGAGCTGCAACCACAGCGCGCGATAGCCACGCCAGCCCTGGCTCTTGTCGAAGGGGATCACCTCGACACCGGGCAGATCGGCAAAGAGCCCTGCTTCCAGCTTGCCGGTTATCCAGGTGATACGGGTGTTCGGCCACTCCCGCTGAATGACCCGCACCAGCACCAGTGCGTGGCAGCAATCACCAATGGCGGAGAGCCGCAATATACAGATTGAAGAGGGTGGCGTTTGGAACGGCAGCATGATGTGGCGCAATAGATGGGAAATCGATGAATGGCATTATGCAAACTCCACCATGGATTGTAAAATTGCGGCCAATGACTGCCCGGAACCCACCAGATGCAAATTCAAACCGACAAGAACCAGGTATGCTGGTTTGCCGATGAACTCTTCAACAATCCCTCGCCCAGACTATTCGACCCCGTCTGGTGGCAGAACCAGGGCAAGGTCGTGGGCTCGGCCATCGGCCGTGGTGTGACCTGGTTCGTGAAGGAGGAGTCGTGCCATCTGGTGCTGCGCCACTATTATCGCGGCGGCATGGTGGGTCGGGTGGTACGGGATCGCTTCTGGTTCGAGGGGGTGGAATCGAGCCGTGCCATGGCCGAGTTCAGCCTGCTGGATACCCTGAGCCGTCAGGGGTTGCCGGTGCCCAGGCCGTTCGGAGCACGCATGGTCAAGCAGGGCCCCTTCTACCGGGCCGATATTCTGATCGAGCGCATTCGCGGTGCCAAGGATCTGGTGGCCCTGCTCAAACGGGGTCCTGTCGCGGCAGAGATCTGGTTAGGGGTGGGTCAGGCAATACGCCGACTGCACGATGCCGGCGTCTATCACGCGGATCTGAACAGCCACAATCTGCTGCTCGATAAGGCGGACAAGGTGTGGGTGATCGACTTTGATAAAGGGGCCATCCGCGCTCCCGGCAGTTGGCAGCAGGCCAATCTGGAGCGATTGCTGCGCTCTTTCAATAAAGAAGCCCAGTTGCACACCAGCTTCCACTTTGTGCCGGAGAACTGGCAGACCCTGATGCAGGGTTATCGGAGTTAACCTCGGTGAGGCTTGAGGTGCGGTTCCGGCTGAGGGTCGCTTGCCCTTCCGAGCTGACGCGTTTTTTTCATCACAAACTCCTTGGTGCGGATTGCCGATCCCTTGCCTCGATGCTACTTATTGGGGTTCACACAAGTTTCATGGTTTAGAGGCGTTTGATGGATGTACTGAAGGCTCCGCTAGCGGACACAGTGACTCGGCTGGATAGTTCCCTGATGGCGGAGGCCATGCAATTGATGGATGCCTGCGTCTGGCGCTGGTCTCAGCCGCAGGCCATGGAGCGGGATCCATCCTGTCTTGCGTTGCTCGGTCTCACGCAAGATACCCTCGATGAGATGAGCTGGCTGGCACGGATACACCCGGATGACATGGCTCGGGTGCTCGAAGCATTTGCCGCTTGTCTGCATGGTCGGGACTCACTGCGTCTGGACTATCGCATCCTGCATCATGATGGCCACTATATCCGTCTCGATGAGCGAGCTCAGCGCCAGCCGGACGGCTCGCTGCTTGGGGTGGTGCGTCGCTGTCGCCATTCCCATTCCCCGGTGGCGGAGCAACAGGGCACGGATCCGCTGACCGGGCTCGAGAGCCGCGGTTATTTCGAACAGAGGCTCAATGAACGCCTCGGCCAGGAGAACGCCTTCTGCCTGCTGCAACTGACCGTGGATCACAGAGCCAAGATATTGCAGCTGTTTGGTGAAGCCGATTGCGACACCATGCTAGCCAAACTGGCGCGTATCGTGCGTCACGAACTGCGCAAGGATGATCCCTTCGCCCGCTGGGATGACGATACCTTCATCCTGATGCTGCCGGGGATAGAGCGCCTGGATGCCCTGGAGATCGCCGAGCGGTTACGGCTCGAAATTGCCGATGCCAGCCTGCTGCCGGAGCGGCCAGTCACCGTCAGCATCGGATTGGTGCAGCATCAACCGGGAGAACAGATCGATCATCTGCTGGCCCGGCTCGCCTCCTGCCACGGTCAGGCCCGTCAGGAGCACAATCAGGTCATCGGCTAGCGCGCTCCTCGCGGGCTAGGAAGGCCTGCCATGAAGAGCGCCGTGGTCAGGCGTGAACCGGCCGCCCGGGTCTGCACAGCCAGAGCGAGGCCAGCATCAGCAGGCCGCCAAGGGTGAGGCGCAGCAGATCGGTGTCGCGTCCCCACAGCAGCAAGTTGACCAATAGGCCCGCCGGGATCAGGGCGTTGTTCATGATGGCCAGCACGCCGCTGCTGACCAGGGTGGCGCCTTTGTTCCACAGGAAGTAACCCAGCCCGGATGCACCCACTCCCAGCCAGAACAAGATGCCCCACTGCAAGCCGGTGCTGGGATATTGTGGCTTGCCGAGCAGCCACCAGGCGGGCAGGGCGACAGCCAGGGCTCCCAGATAGAAGCAGCCAAACACCGCATGCTGTGGTGGCTGCTCTGGCTCACGGGCCATCAGCACCTTGTAACCCACCTGCCCCAGGGCGAAACAGATATTGGCCCCCTGTACCACCAGAAAGCCCAGCAGGTAGCGTTCGGTCAGACCATCGAAGCGGATGACGGCCGCGCCCAGCACCGCCAGGGCGGCAGCCCCCAGATAGACAGGTTTGAAGCGCCGCTCCAGCAGATCGTGGATCAGGGTGACATAGAGGGGGGTAAAGATAGTAAATACCAGTACCTCAGGCACCGTCAGCAGCAGGAAGGAGTGGTAGTAGAAGAGGTACATCAGGCCGAGCTGGATGGCGCCGAGGGCCATCAGCTTGAGAGCCAGGGCCGGGTGCAGCCAGCGCTTTCGCAGGAAGGGCAGAAACACCAGACTGGCAAGCAGGATGCGGGTCAGCACCGAGAAGTAGGCATCGACCTGGCCTGCGAGGTAGACACCGATCAGGCTGAAGGAGAAGGACCAGAGCAGGGTGACCCCTATCAAGTAGTTCATGTGTTTGATTTATCGTCAGTTGTCAATTTTGAGGGCGCTATGATGGCCGAGATGGAAGCTGTGATCCAGCGTTTATGGCAGCTGCTGCCACAGATAGGCGCATTTGAGTTCGAAGGGAATAATGGGGCGGGCTCGGCCACCGACTGGACGGGGCGGGGCGAGGGCAGGGTGCAGGTGACCTGCCATCAGGAGGGGTGGCTGTTTGACGAGCAGGGTCACTATCAGACGCCTCACGGCAAGGTGCTGGCCATGACGAACCGCTTCTGGTGGCAACGAACCCCGGCGGGCGTCAGCCTCTCTCATCTGCGTTATCAGAGCCCGGTGCTGCTGTTCGAGCTGCGTTCGGTGGCGGGCCGCTGGCAGACCCATGAGCCTCACCTGTGCGGCCAGGATCACTACAGTGCAGAGCTGGTGGAGGAGGCATCCGGCTTTCGGCTGAAGTGGCAGATCCAGGGGCCCCGCAAGAACGAGCGTCTCGAGTACCGCTACAGCTTGATGGATGCCGCATCGCCGCCATAAAAAAACCGGCGCAAGCGCCGGTTGGAGGACAAACCTTTTGCCGCATGGCTGAGCCGGCCGGGCGTCGAGCCAGAGAGATCAGGCATTGATGACCTGGCTCAGGATGGCTTGCAGCCGACGGTCAAACAGCCAGGGTAGCAGGACCATCAAGAGGCCGATCAAGCCTGCCAGCTTGTGGCGATACTGCCAGCCGGCAATCAGCACCAGGCCGCCACAGAGGGAGGTCAGGATGCCTGACACAGGCTTTCCCGACGATTGCGACGCTGCTGGGCCCATTGATTCATGGCGACAGATCCCAGGATCAACATCAGCGCGACCCCGGTGGTGGAGTGGATCTGCTCACCGAGGAAGAGGGCCCCGAGTACCACCCCAAACAGCGGCACCAGATAGTTGCTGAAGGAGGCGAAGGTCGGGCCAGCCTTCTGGATCAAGGCCATGTAGAGGAAGTAGACCAGACCGGTACAGAAGATGCCCAGCACCACCACGGCGATGGTGGCCTGTTGGCTCGGCAGGGTCAGGCTGTCGAGATCGATCAGGAAGGGGGCTGCAATCAGCAGCTGTATAGCCGAGGAGATGAGGATGTTGCGTGCCACCACCACGGGGTGGTCCTTGGCGAAGCGCTTGATCATCAGCAGACCGATGGCGAAGCAGCTGGCCCCGAACAGTATGGCCACGGCGCCGATCAGACCGGCATTCATGCCACCGGACAGCTTGGGCCAGAACAGCACCAGCACGCCGATGAAGCCGACAACCACGGAGAGCAGGCCGCTCTTGGTGATCTTCTCACCGGAGATAAACAGGGGGGCCATCAAGATGGTGACGAAGGGGATGCAGCCCATCACCACGGCGGCGATGGCACTGTCCACATATTGCTGACCCCAGGCCACCATGATGAAGGGGATGGTGGCATCGAGCAGGGCGATCAGCATGTAGGTGCGCCAGGGGGTATGCTCGCTCTTGAGGCGCATGAAGAGGCAGAGCAGGCCCAGGGTCAGGCTGCCGCACAGGGCCCGCCCGGCGGCGACCAGGATAGGAGGCATTTCGGCCACGGCCTGATGCATGAAGATGAACTGGGAGCCCCACAGCAGGCCGATGGCCAGCAGTAACAGATAACTACGCATGTCTTTCTCGTTGTCGATGATGCAATGAATGGGGGCATTCTAGGGACTCTGTTACTATGTAAAAAATGAATTGTTGGCATTAGCCTATGGTCAATATCGATGGAACTCTCCCTCGCCCGCCTCGATCTCAACCTGCTCACCCTGTTCGATGTCCTGATGCAGGAGCGCAACGTCACCCGGGCCGCCGAACGGCTGCATCTCTCCCAATCTACCGTCAGTCATGCCCTGGGCCGACTGCGTCAGGCGCTGGACGATCCCCTGTTCGTGATGAGCAGGCGCGAGATGATGCCGACCGAGCGTGCCAAGGCCCTGGCCGGGCCGGTACGCCAGGCGCTGGCCATGCTGGAGCAGGGGTTGCGCCAGGCCAAGGGGTTCGACCCTGCCAGTGCCCGCCGGGTGTTTCGCATGGCCCTGCCGGGGTCGGTGGAACACGGCCTGGTACCCGCCATGGTCGAGCTGCTCCATCGGCTGGCGCCCCATTGCCGCCTGGAGGTGTGCGAGCTGGCCGCCAGCGACTACGAGCGGGAGCTGGAGAAGGGGGAGCTGGATCTGGTAGTGGGCTTTGCCGGGGCGGATCATCTCTCCCCCCGCTTGTGGCGGGAAGACTGGTTCAGCAACCCCCTGGTCTGCCTCTCTCCCATGGACAGCGGCCTGCCCGAGCGACTCGGGCCTAGGGAACTGGTGAGCAAGCCCCATATCCACACCTCGAGCTGGGGCCACAGCCAGGCCATGGTGGATCTCTGGTTGGCGCGGTTTGGGGTGGAGCGGGAGCTGGGGGTGAGATTGCCAAGCTTCATGGCGGTGCCCCAATTGATGGCGTCCAGGCGCTATCTGGTGGTGGTGCCCGAGATGATAGGTCGTGACTTTAGTCGCGATTATCCGCTGCAACTCCATCAACTCGAGCCAGCCATTCCCATCGTCTACCTGATGGCGGGGCACCCCCTGAGTGCCCATGACGAGGCGATCCGCTGGTTCAAGGGGGAGCTGCATGCCCTGGCGCTGGCGCATTATGGCCTGACCCCCCTTGGCGGATAGCCCGCTGGCTTGACCTTGGCCAAGCGCCTTGCTCCCCCTTATGCAGTCGGCCATCGGGGAGCTGCGGGTGTTCAGCCGAAGTAATTGAGGCCCATGGCCCGCTTCACCTCGCCCAGCAGGCTGTCCGTGACGCCACGTGCCTGTTCAGTGCCCTGGCGCAGCAAATTGAGCAGTTCGCCTCGTTCGCTCATTGCCTGTTGCCGCCGCTCCCGCATGGGGGCGAGCAGGTTTTGCAGGCAGTCGTTCAGCACCTGCTTGCAGCGCATGTCCCCCAGGCCGCCACGTCGGTAGTGAGCCTTCATCTCGGCCACCAATGCCTTGTCCGGATGGAAGGCATCCAGATAGGTGAAGACGGCATTGCCCTCCACCTGACCCGGATCGCTCAGCTTGAGGTGATTAGGGTCCGTATACATGGCATGGATTGCTTGTTTGATCTCCGCCTCGGACATGCCGAGTTCTATGGTGTTGCCGAGGGACTTGGACATCTTGGCCTTGCCGTCGATACCGGGCAGGCGGCCGGTATCGCTCAGTATGGGTTGGCACTCGGTCAGCACCTCCTGCCCCACCAATCCATTGAATCGACGCACAATCTCGTTGGTCTGCTCCAGCATGGGGAGCTGATCCTCCCCGACCGGGACATGGGTGGCGCGAAAGGCCGTGATGTCGGCAGCCTGGCTGATCGGGTAGACCAGGAAGCCCGCTGGCAGACTGCGCGCGAATCCTTTTTGCTGGATCTCCGCCTTGACGGTGGGGTTGCGCTCCAGCCGGGCGACGCTGACCAGATTGAGGTAGTAGCAGGTGAGCTCGGGGAGGGCGGGCAGGGCGCTCTGCAGACAGAAGGTGGTCTTGGCGGGGTCCAGTCCGGCGGCCAGGTAGTCGGCCATGACTTCAAGCACGTTGCCCGTGACCTTGGCCGGGTCCTGGCCGTTGTCGGTCAATGCCTGCAGGTCGGCAATCATCACGAACTGGCGGTGAGTCTGTTGCGGCAGCACCCGTTGGCGCAGGGAGCCGACGTAGTGGCCAATGTGCAGTTTGCCGGTGGGGCGATCGCCCGTGAGTATGATGGGGGTTTGCATGTCACTCTCTCCAGTTGGGGTGAGCCGGGAGGCGACAAAGGAAAAAACAATGACCGCCTCTCGGCGGTCACGGTGTTTTCTTCGGAAAATTTTACATAGAAAAGCAGCGCCGCCTGTTTAGGAGCAGCACCACCAGAAATCGTGATTGAAAATGGTCATGTTCATGGCCAACCAAGCTACGCCTGTTCAATCACTTCTGCAAGGGCACGACCAGCAGGTCGCAAGGAACAGTGTTCATCAGCTGACGGGCGCTGGATGTCAGCAGGCTCCAGAAACTCTGGCGATGGCCGCAGACCAGCAGGTCTATGTCATAGTCGTGCACCGCCTGATTGACCCGTTCGCTGAGATCGCCGCAGATCACCAGCTTCTTCTCGATAGGGAAGTTGAGGGGGGCCAGGAAGGCTTCCAGCTTCTCCTTGGCCTCGGCGATCACCTGATCCTGCACATTGTCGATGTCGATATCTATCATCTCGGTGTAGAGATCCTTGAGGTCGACATCGACGTGGATCACCGACAGCTTGGCGCCGTTGGAGATGGCCCTGTCGACCGCCTTCTCGATCACCTTGCGGTTGTCTTCCGACAGGTCGATCGCGACCAGCACATGCTTGTAATGGGTTCCACTCATGGGATTCTCCTCACAGATATTCTTGTCACTATACCAATCTCTTTTGAAACTAAAATGTCATTCTCATCACAGCTTTATGTTCCTGGGGCATCCCGCGATTCTGCATTTGTGAGTCAGGCCCCTTTACCGTCATTGTGCGCCGATAAAATGAGCGGAAACATGAGGCGGGTCACAGCGGGCAACTTGCCCCTTCTCCTCGCCGGGCATAGGATGAGCCGGTGTTTCGCAAGGACCACAACATAACAAGAAGCATCTGAATACCGCTTTGGGAGCCTATGGCTCCCTTTGTTTTTTTATCGCCTTTTCTTGGTTGGGCGCTGCGCCATATCAAGGCCATCTCCTCCCCCGCTGGCTATGCTCAAGCCAGTTCCTTTGGAGAAGTGCCATGATCATCCGTCCCCAGATCCAGGGCTGTGTCGCCCGCAACTGCCACCCCATCGGCTGCCGCGCCGCAGTGGAACAACAGATAGACGAAATCCGCGCCGCGGGCCAGTTCAATGGTCCCAAGCGGGTGTTGATCCTTGGCGCCTCTTCCGGCTTCGGGCTGGCGTCGCGCATTGCACTCACCTTCGGTGCCGGGGCCGATACCCTGGGCATCTCTTTCGAGCGAGGCCCCTCCGACAAGGGGATCGGCAGCGCTGGCTGGTACAACAACATCTGGTTCAAGCAGGCGGCTGAACAGGAGGGGCGACTGGCCGTCAATCTTATCGGTGATGCCTTCTCGGACGCCATGCGCCAGCAAGCCATCGAGACTATCCGCCAGCAGTGGGGGCAGGTGGATCTGGTCATCTACTCATTGGCAAGCGGCTTGCGGGTAATGGCAGATGGCCGTCAGGTGCGCTCGGTACTCAAGAGCACGGGCCAACCCTTCACCGGCCTGGGACTGAACCTGGAGCGCTATGCCCTCGAAGAACAGACACTGCCGGTGGCCAGTGCCGAGGAGATCCGCGATACGGTTACCGTCATGGGGGGGGAAGATTGGCAGCTCTGGTTGCAGGCGTTGCAGGCCGCAGACTGCCTGGCCCCCGGGGTTCAGACGGTGGCCTACTCCTACATAGGTCCGCAGTCCACCTATCCCCTCTATCGAGACGGCACCATAGGCTATGCCAAGGAGCACCTGCATAGCACCGCCGAGGCGATCAACCTGCAGCTTGCCGATATTGGTGGCCACGCCTGGGTCAGTGTATGCAAGGCACTGGTGACCAAGGCCAGTGCCTATATTCCCGTGCTGCCCGTCTATCTGGGTCTGTTGATGGGGGTCATGAAGGAGCAAGGGTTGCATGAAGGGTGCATCGAACAGATGCATCGCCTGTTTGCCAGCAAGATGTACGGCGCTCAAGGGGTGGTGGCCGATGGTCATCGGTTGATCCGCATGGATGACCATGAGCTCAGCCCGGCGGTGCAGGTGGCGGTATCGGCACTCTGGGCCAAGCTGACCCCTCAGAACTTCGCGAGCATGGGGGATTTCGCCGGGCTGAAGCGAGATTTTCTGCAGCTGAACGGCTTCGACCTGCCCGGCGTGGATTACGAGGCACCGGTCAACATCAAGGCGCTCGGCGAGCTGCAACCCTAGGCCAGGCTGCGAGACAGAGTGACCACAGTTTGCGGCGGCGCCGCCAGCACCGTCTGGTTGCGCCCCTGGCGCTTGGCTTGATACATGGCCATGTCAGCCCTGTGGATGAGCTGAGTGAGCGTCTCATGAGGATCTTCCCGGCCAGCGACCCCCAGACTGATGGTCATCACGGGGCGACCGGGTTCCCGCTCGGTGGCCACTCGCTGGCGCAACTGCTCCGCCAGGTGCCAGCAATCTTGCGCCGGTAGCGGTATGGCAACCAGAAACTCCTCCCCACCCCAGCGGCCGATCAATTCCCGATCCGGTGCCCACTCCCCAAGTACCTGCCCCAGACGGGCAATGGCGACATCCCCTGCACCATGACCGTGCTGGTCATTGATCTGCTTGAAGTGATCTATGTCGATGATGATCAGGGAGAGAGGTCCCTCCCGCTGCCAGAGGGCCTGCAACCGCTCTTGCAGTGCGTGTCGGTTGGCGAGCCCGGTCAGCTGATCGAAGCTGGCCAGCCGGTAGAGACGGCGGGAGCTGCGATGCAGGCGGTGAGTGGTGATGCCGAGCAGCAGCAGGGCGCTGAGCAGCAGCATCACCAGCATCATCTGATAGTTGCGGGCGCTCTGCTGGTGGGCTATCTGCTGGCGCCGCCGCTCGTTCTCCAGTACCAGTCTGTGGTTATCGCTCTCGCTACGGGCCAAATCCATTTGCGCCTGGAAAGCGGCCGCGTGTTCACTCAGGGTTCGGTTGAAGTGCTGGCGATAGTCGGCGTGATAGTCACTGAGCCCCCGGTAGGCGGCGGCATAGTTGCCTTGCTCGGCCAGCAGTTCGGCCCTGAGCGCCTTGCCTGAGAGATCCAGGGTCTTGGCGCCATCGAGCAGTGCCAGGGCGCGACCTGTGTCGCCCTGACTGCGCAGAGCAGCAGCTCTGGTCGTCAGCAGACCGGGGGGGGCCGGGTAGCCGAGTTGTTGATACAGTGCATCAGCCTCATCCAGATGACGCAACGCCGCCGAGCCGTTACCTTCGGCATTGAGGGCCATGGCGAGATAACCCAGCATGGCGGCGCGATAGTCGGGGGATAGGGTCGGGTTGGCCAGCTGGCCATCGAGTAGCTGGCGGGCCCGTGCCGGGCGATCCATGTCGAGATAGAGTCGCGCCATGTTGGCTTTGATGAGGGTCTGACTGTTGGGTTCATTCAGACTCAGAGTACGCTGCAGAGCATCCAGATAGTGCTGCTCTGCCTCCTGACCTAGACCTATGTCGGCATAGAGGTTGCCCAGGGTGATGAGCAACCGTATGTACTGCAACTGAGCCGTCTTGCTCTCTTGTTTGAGCTGGCGTTTGAGCAAGAAGGCACTCTTGAGCTCGGCAATGGCAGATTGCAGCTGATTGGTTTTATAGAGTGCCAAGCCATTCAGGGCATGCCACTGAGCGCGCTGGGCTCCATCGCCTTGCAGTGCGGGCTTGAGTTGAGCGAGCAGAGTAAAGGCCTGATCGGGGGCGGCGGTATCCAGGACGAGAGCTATCTGATAGAGCTGGAAATCCCGTTGCCGGGATGACTCCTGATGGCTGGTGGCCAGCGCCCTGGCCCTGGCGTTATCGAGCTGGGCGCCCCGGTAGTCACCCAAGTGTGCCTTGGCCAGGGATCTGGCGTGAAACAGCTCCATATCCTGACCCGCCAGGGTGTCGAGCTGGCTGAGGTAGAAGGCGGGATCGCGTGCGGCGCGCCACTCAGCATCATTCAACAGGGAAGGATCGGCCTGCGCCTGGTTAAGCCAGCACAGTAACAGCAGAAAATAGCGGCGCATCAGCGAGGGTCCCAAATCATGGGCGCCATAATAAGGGGTACGCTTGAGTACAGCATGCTCCATCGACTCGCCATGCCCATATGGGGGTGAGGCTGAGACATTGGTTGAAACTGCAACAAATCCTGCGGCAAGTGGTTGATCCAGATCCGCTTCGTCGCGACAATCGAACCCAAATCACAGTGGAGAATCAGCATGTTGGCCCAAGCCATGATCGAGAAGTTGAACGACCAGATAAACCTGGAATTCTATTCCTCCAACCTCTACCTGCAGATGAGCGCCTGGTGCGAGGACAAGGGTTTCGAAGGCGCCGCCACTTTCCTGCGCAAACATGCGGTGGAAGAGCGTCAGCACATGGAGCGTCTCTTTACCTATGTGAGCGAGACCGGCGCCATGCCGATACTGGGCGCCATCAGTGCCCCTCCTCACGAATTCACCACCCTGGGCGATGTGTTTCGCACCACCCTCGAGCATGAGCATCACATCACTCAGTGTATCAATGGCCTGGCCCATGTTGCCTTCACCACCCAGGATTACTCCACCTTCAACTTCCTGCAGTGGTATGTGGCCGAGCAGCATGAAGAAGAGAAGTTGTTCAAGAGCATAGTGGACCGCCTCAACCTGGTGGGTGAGGATGGCAAGGGCCTCTACTTCATCGACAAGGAGCTGGCAGAGCTGGCCAAGGCGTCCCCTACCAGCGTGATGGACAACAACGCCTGATCCCTGGATGAGGCTTGCTTAAGTCTCCCGATAAGTCGTGGACACTTAATGTTCAGTCAGTACAATACGGCCCCCTCGTGGGCCGTTTCTTTTTTGGTGGCCTGGGGGGTGGTGATGGGTGGAGCCTGTGTATTGGCTCCTCTCTGGTAGATCTGTTTTAGGTGAGTGGCACTGTGATGATGAGAATTGATGTAGTGGTGATCGGGGCCGGTGCGGCAGGTTTGATGTGTGCCCAGCAGGCGGGGTATCGGGGTCGTTCGGTACTGGTGCTCGACAACGCCAAGAAACCGGGCCGCAAGATACTGATCAGTGGCGGCGGCCGCTGCAACTTCACCAACTATCAGACCGGGCCCCAGGCCTTTCTCTGCAGCAACCCTCACTTCTGCAAGTCGGCCCTGGCCCGCTACACCCAGCAGGATTTCATCGACCTGGTCGACAGGCACGGGGTCAACTATCACGAGAAGACCCTGGGTCAGCTGTTTTGCGACGAGAGTGCCAAAGAGATCGTCGACGTGCTGCTCACCGAGTGTGACTGGGCCGGGGTGAACCTGCAATTCCAGACCGAGATCCTGAGCGTTACCAAAAACGATGAGGGGTTTGTGCTCTTGACCAGCAAGGGGGAGATTGCGTGCCAATCCCTGGTGGTGGCGACCGGTGGCCTCTCCATGCCGAAACTGGGGGCGACCCCGTTCGGCTACAAGCTGGCCGAGCAGTTCGGCCTCGATGTGCTGCCGACCCGCGCCGGTCTGGTTCCCTTCACGCTGCATCAGGCCGACAAGGAGGCGTTTGCTTCTTTGGCCGGGGTTAGTCTGCCGGTAGCGGTCACCGCCGAGGATGGCACCCGTTTCAAGGAGGCCATGCTGTTTACCCATCGCGGCCTCTCCGGCCCCGCCATCCTGCAGATCTCCTCCTTCTGGCTGCCAGGGGAGAAGATCCATATCAACCTGCTACCGGATCTCGACATACTGGCGGCGCTGAAAGGGTGGGCTCAGGCTCATCCGGCCCAGGAGCTGAAAACCGTGCTGGGTCGCGAGCTGCCCAAGCGCTTCGTCGACATCCTGGTGGAGCTGGGTCAACTCAGCAACAAGCCGATGCGCCAGTACAACGAGCGAGAACTGGAGGCCATTGCCACCCTGCTGGGGGATTGGCAGATACTGCCGAACGGCACCGAAGGTTATCGCACCGCCGAGGTGACCCTGGGGGGCGTCGATACCAACGAACTCTCCTCCAAGACCATGGAGGCGCGTCAGGTGCCCGGGCTCTATTTCATCGGCGAAGTGGTGGACGTGACCGGCTGGCTCGGTGGCTACAACTTCCAGTGGGCCTGGTCGTCCGGCTGGGTCGCGGGACAATACTGCTGATCCTAGCCGCCTCATGCTAGAGGCTTGTACTTTATTCGCGCAAGGTTAGGATGGATCCATGGTCGATGGGGAGTGAGATGGTGGCCGTACCGTCTCCTTTCGCATCTCTTCGTCTTTGCTATTGGGGTGGAACATGTTTGAAAGCCTGGGTGTCATCAATGTCTGGACTTATTTAGTCGGCCTTTTTTTCATCATCATAGCCCCGGGCCCCAATTCCATTTATGTATTGCGTACCGGTGCCAGCCGCGGCATAGGCCCCGGTTATCGCGCCGCCCTCGGCGTCTTCGTCGGCGATGCCCTGCTCATCTTCTGCGCCTATCTGGGGGTTGCCTCCCTCATCCGTACCACGCCCCTGTTGTTTACCCTGGTACGTTATCTGGGGGCTATCTATCTGCTCTATCTGGGCGTGCGGATACTGTACGACAACTTCGTTGCCAGGGCGCAGAAGCACAATGCCGAGCCGGTTCAGGGGGAGAATTACTTCGGCAAGGCGCTGACCCTGAGCCTCACCAACCCCAAGGCGATCCTGTTTTACGTCTCCTTTTTCGTGCAGTTCATCGACTTCAACTATGCCAACACCTGGCTCTCTTACCTGGTGCTGGCGGGCATGCTGGAAGCCATGAGCTTCGTCTATCTCACTCTGCTGATCTTTGGTGGCACCCTGATGGCTCGCTTCTTCCAACGCAAAATCCGCTTGGCCAAACTGGGTAATGGTCTGATTGGTCTCTTTTTCATGGGGTTCGCCGCGAGGCTCGCCACCCTTTCCTGAGCGATGATTGCCTCACCTGACTTGATGTCGGGTGACGCTTTTTACTCTGTGCGCCTATCTTTCATCACCGCCAACTACCAAGTCAGGTACTGAGCGGGGTGTTGAGAGTACGGGCTTGGCCAACATAGCACTCATCCCTGTCACATTCGGATCTGATGCCGAGCCGGATGTAGCCATAAAGACCCCGCTGCAATGAGCGGGGTCTTTGCGTTTCAGGCGTGACGCGTTAATGTCCCCGCCTTGATCCTGGTCAGCGGGGCCCGGCCCCATAATCCCTATAGTAGGCCGCCAGTCGCGCACCGACCCCCTGAGGTATCCATGCTCGAAAATCAGATGATGTTGTTGGCGGTGTTCGAACGGGCGGCCCTGATGCTGATGACCCTGTTCTTCCTGACCCGCACCCGGCCCTTCCAGCGTCTGTTCCAGAAGCAGAACCACACCCCGGCCGAGCTGGTGCTGGTCGCGGCCATCTTCTGCCTGTTCGCGGTGTTCAGTACCTATACCGGCATTCCGGTGGAGGGGGCGCTGATCAACGTACGGATCATCGCCATCATCTCGGGCGGTATCCTGTTTGGCCCCTGGGTCGGCATTCCGGCCGGGGTCATCTCGGGTCTGCATCGCTACCTCATCGACATGGATGGCCACACTTCGATCCCTTGCCTTATCGCCAGCATCATTGCCGGTCTGCTGGCGACCTGGATCTATTTTCATTGCCGCAAGTCGCGGCTCTGGCTCTACGGCATTCTGGCGGGGATGTTTTGCGAAGGGTTGACCATGCTGCTGATCCTGCTGCTGGCCGAGCCCCATGCGGTCGGGGTGGATATCGTCAGCCACATTGCCTATCCCATGATCGTGGGCACCGTCTGCATCGGGCTCATCATCAAGCTGGTGCAGGATCTGGATGACGAGAAGGAGCTGATTGCCGCCAAGCAGGCCAAGCTGGCCCTCGACATTGCCAACAAGACGCTGCCTTTCTTCCAGAAGGTCGATCGCCACTCCCTCGGCCAGGTGTGTGGCGTCATCAGAAGCGAGATCCTGGCGGATGCGGTGGCCATCACCGACACCCGCGACGTGCTGGCCTACGTGGGGGTGGGCAAGGATTACTACGAGCTGGACGAGCACCACGCCATCAGCGACATGACCCAGCGGGCGGTGCTGCTGGACCAGATCATCATCAACAACGATCTGCGCCAATATCATCTGTCGGACTTCCACTCGGTCATCATCATTCCGCTACGGGAAAATGGCGCCGTCAGTGGCACCCTCAAGATCTACTACCGCCGGACCCACAGCATCACCAGCTCGTTGCGGGAGATGGCGGTGGGCCTCTCCCAGCTCATCTCCACCCAGATGGAGGTGTCTCGCATCGAGCAGTTGAAAGAGATGACCCGCAAGGCGGAGTTCACCGCGCTGCAGAGCAAGATCAACCCGCACTTCCTGTTCAATGCCCTCAACGCCATCTCGTCGCTGATCCGCATCCGGCCCCAGCAGGCGCGTCAGCTGATCGCCAACCTGGCGGACTACCTGCGCTACAACCTCAACAAGGGGGACGAGCTGATCGACATTCAGGAAGAGCTGCAGCAGGTGCGTGACTACGTGGCCATCGAGCAGGCCCGCTTCGGCGACAAGCTGGAGGTGGTGTTCGAGGTGGATGATGTCCACATTCAGGTGCCCTGCCTGCTGCTGCAACCCCTGGTGGAGAACGCCATCCTGCACGGTATCCAGCCCCGCAGCGCGCCCGGTAAGGTCACCATAGAGGTGAAAGAGTTGGCAGGAGGGATCCGGGTGGCGGTGCGCGACACCGGCTACGGCATCAGCCAGGCAGTGATCGACGGCGTGGCCGCCGGTCGGGTGGAGAGCCGCAGCATAGGCCTGATGAACGTTCATCAGCGGGTCAAGCTGCTCTATGGCGACGGACTGCATCTCAAGCGGCTGGAGCCGGGTACCGAAGTCTGTTTCTATCTGCCGAGCTCGGAGGCCATGCCATGCTGAAGACCATCATTGTGGAAGTTAAGTGTCTCACTCACGAGGCATTGTCATGCTGAAAGCCATCATAGTGGAAGACGAGTACCTGGCTCGCGAGGAGCTGGTCTATCTGGTTAGCCAGCACAGCACCATAGAGATAGTGGCGAGCTTCGAGGACGGGCTGGAGGCGTTCAAATACCTGCAGGATCACGAGGTGGACGTGGTGTTCCTGGATATCCAGATCCCCTCCATCGACGGCCTGCTGCTGGCCAAGAATCTGCACAAGTCGAGTCATCCGCCCCACATCGTCTTCGTCACCGCCTACAAGGAGTTTGCGGTGGAAGCGTTCGAGCTGGAGGCGTTCGACTATATCCTCAAGCCCTACAACGAGCCGCGCATCATCAATCTGCTGCAAAAGCTCGTGCTGGCGGGCAAGTCTCAGCCGGTGCAGGGGGTCGAGGGGAGCAGCCCGCAAAATCGCACCGTCAATCTGGTGAAGGGAGAGCGCATCATAGTCACCCCCTGCGAGCAGATTTACTACGCGGAAGCGGACGAGAAGCTGACCTATGTCTACACCCGCACCGATCGCTACGTGATGAACATGACCCTCAGCGAGTTTGTCAGCCGGCTGCCGGCCGAGGGCTTCTTCCGCTGCCACAGATCCTATTGCGTCAACATCAACAAGATCCGCGAGATAGTGCCCTGGTTCAACAGCACTTATCTCATCCGGCTCCATGATCTGCCGTTCGAGGTGCCGGTCAGTCGCAGCAACATCAAGGCGTTCCGTCAGCTGATGCGGCTCTGATTGTCATTCATTCCCGCCGATCTGCATTTCATGCCTTAATCGGCTGGCACGAGCTGCGTCTTGCCTATAGTGGCCTCAATTTCCTTAAGGCCATCGACCGAGACGCATCATGACCACCGATCTGAATCGCACCCGCTATCTGACCCTGATAGGTACCATCATCACCCAGTTTGCGCTGGGTTCCGTCTACACCTGGAGCCTGTTCAACGCCCAGCTCTCCGACAAGCTGGACGAGCCGGTCAGCCAGGTGGCGTTTGCCTTCGGTCTGCTCAGCCTGTCGCTGGCGGTCGCCTCTTCCATGGCGGGCAAGTTGCAGGAGCGGTTCGGGGTGCGCAATGTCACCCTGGGGGCCGGCGTGCTGCTCGGCATCGGCTTCTTCCTCACCGCCCACGCCAGCAATCTGGCCATGCTCTACCTCTGCGCCGGTATTCTGGTGGGGTTTGCCGACGGTACCGGCTACCTGATGACCCTCTCCAACTGCGTGAAGTGGTTCCCGGAGCGAAAGGGGCTCATCTCCGCCTGCTCCATCGGCGCCTATGGCCTGGGCAGCCTCGGCTTCAAGTACATCAACCTGCTGCTGCTCTCCAACAACGGCCTGGAGGCGACCTTCCAGCTGTGGGGATTGATCGCCATGTCCATGGTGCTGGTGGGTGGCATGCTGATGAAGGATGCACCCAAGCAGGCCGCTTCGGCGCAGCAGACCGAGAGCCGTGATTTCACCCTGGCCGAGGCGATGCGCAAACCGCAGTACTGGATGCTGGCGCTGATGTTCCTCACCGCCTGCATGAGCGGCCTCTACGTCATCGGCGTGGCCAAGGATATCGGCGAGAACATGGTGGGGCTCTCGACCGCGGTGGCCGCCAACGCTGTCGCCATCATCGCCATGGCCAACCTGGGCGGCCGACTGGTGCTGGGCATTCTGTCTGACAAGATGTCCCGCATCCGGGTCATCACCATAGCCCAGCTGATCACCCTGTGCGGCATGGCGTTGCTGCTGTTCGCGCCGCTCAATGCCAACCTCTTCTTCGTGGCGGTGGCCTGCGTGGCGTTCAGTTTCGGCGGCACCATCACAGTCTACCCCTCCCTGGTGAGCGACTTCTTTGGTCTTAACAACCTGACCAAGAACTACGGCGTCATCTATCTGGGCTTTGGTCTGGGCAGCATCATCGGCTCCATCGTGGCCTCCCTGTTCGGCGGTTTCATGGCGACCTTCAACCTGATCCTGGTGCTGATGGTGGTGGCGCTGGTGCTTTCCCTCACCATTCGTCCGCCAGCCCCCAAGGCCAGCTACGCCGACTGATCCTGAAGCTACTGATAATTCTGACAAACCGGGGCCCCATGGGCACCGGTTTCTATTTTCATGAGCAAAAGACGTATAGATGGCTAAATAGCTATACTCTTGTGCCACCCTTTCCTATAATCCCCCCGCTTTGGCGCATCATGCTTAATAGGGAATCCGGTGAAAATCCGGAGCTGGCGCGCAGCGGTAAGGGGGAACGAAGCGACATCCGGGCACTGCCGAAAGGCGGGAAGCCGTCGCCTAGGCACTTGGCCCCCGAGTCCGAAGACCTGCCAAAGTTCGTATTTCTGGCCGAGAGAAACCGGCCAAGGAATAGATACTTACGCGAACTTAAGGATCTGTGATGTCCAAGAAATTTTGGGTGGTTGCCCTGTTGCCGACGGCCGCCTTCGCCCAGTCTTCCCTGCCTGCCAATGACACCATGGTGGTAACCGCCAATCGAGTGGAACAACCTGCCAGCTCGGTGCTTGCCCCCGTGGTCGTGATCGAGCGCGCCGAGATCGAAGCCCGCCAGGTGCAGAGTCTGCCGGATCTGCTGAAAACCCTGCCAGGGGTGCAGATCACTACTTTGGGTGGCCGCGGCCATCAGAGCAGCCTCTTTATTCGTGGCACCAACTCCAACCACTCTCTGGTACTGATCAATGGCCGCCCCATCGCCGCCATGGTGACCGGCGCTCCCGACCTCAGCCAGATCCCGCTCGGCAACATAGAGCGTGTCGAATACATACGTGGCCCCCGTGCAGCCGTGTACGGTTCGGATGCCATCGGCGGCGTCATCAACCTGATCACCCATACCTCGGCCAAAGAGGGTGGAGAAACTCACCTCAAGGGCGGCGTCGGCAGTCATGGCTATGGTTTGGGTCAGCTGCGCAGCGTGCAGGCGCTGGGTGACAAGACTGATGCCAATCTGATGATCGGTTATGAGCGCAGCGACGGTTACGACGTCGTCGCCGCAGCCCAGCAGCCGGATCGGGATGGTTTCGACAGCCTGAATGGTCAGCTTGGTTTCAACCATGCCTTCAACGATGCCTGGAGTGCGGACATCAACGCTCAGGGTTACAACAACAAGACCGAGATGGACGATCCCTACCTCAGCTCGGATCAGAGCCGGGTGCAGGCGTTCCAGTATGATGGTGCCGTCAAGTATCAGGCTGACCACTTCAATAGCCGACTCGAGGCCAGCTATGGCGAGAACAAGCTGAAGAACTGGCTGGCAAGCCAGGGCGAGTCCTCCGCCAACCCAATCCACACCGGGCTGACCCGCTTCTCCTGGCTGAACAGCTGGAGCGGCGTCGAGGGGTTGGTGTTGACCGGCGGCGCCGACTGGCAGCAGGAGCAGTTGAAATCCGACTCGCGCAGCTATGGTCAGGCATTCGATGCCCCCGACCGTGACAACACCGGCTTGTTCGCAGTGGGTAGCTACCGCTGGCAGGCACTGCTGATGGAACTCTCTGGTCGTACCGATGACAACGAGCAGTATGGCCGTCACAACACCTGGTCTGCGGCCACCGGCCTGGATCTGGACCAGTACCACAATGTGCGGTTGAGCTATGGCACCGCCTTCAAGGCGCCGACTTTCCTCGATCTCTACTATCCGGGCTATGAGAATCCGGATCTGCAGCCAGAGGAGAGCAAGAACCTGGAGCTGGACTTCACCGGTCGTTATACCGCCTGGGACTGGTCGGTGAACCTCTATCGCAATCGCATCCAGAACCTGATCGCTTGCCAGAGCGCATTCTCCAGCTGCAAGCCGGATAACACCGATGCAGACATCAAGGGGATCGAGCTGGCATTGGGTCTGGATACCGGACCTGTCCACCACGAGTTCAGCTATGACTACACCCGTGCCCAGGACAAGAACGATGAAGATCGTCAGTTGTTGCGCCGGGCCAAGAACAAGGCCAGCTGGTTGGCACAGCTGCAGACCGGTCCCGTGGACTGGTCAAGCGAGCTGCTTTATACCGGCAAGCGTGATGACAAGGATTTCTCCAGCTTCCCGGCCGAGCGTGTCGAACTGGGCTCATATACCTTGCTGAACCTGGCAGCCAGCTATTCGGCGACCGCTCAGTTGACCTTGGGCGGGCGTATCGACAACTTGTTCGACAAACAGTACGAGTCGGCTGTCGACTACCCGGGTCCCGGTACCGAGTTCCGGGTGACCGCGGATTACAAGTTCTGATAACCCTGCTTATATAAGCAATTATAAGCAATCTTATTAGCACTCTAAAAACAGGCCCTGCCAGCAGCAGGGCCTTTTCTATTGGCGGGGAGCGGGAGTATGATCGCCCCTTCGTAGCATAGGGGGTGCAGGTGGCTAATATTCTGGTGTTCGATTCCGGCATGGGGGGGCTGAGCGTATATCGCGAGATCCGCCAGTGTCTGCCGGGCCATAACTATTATTACTGTTTCGACAACGCCAACTTCCCCTATGGCGAGCTGAGCGAATCCGCCCTGATTACGGCCTGTGTCCGCTTGGTAAGCCGGGTGGTAACCGAACAAGCCATCGATCTGGTCGTGATCGCCTGCAACACCGCCAGCACCATAGCGTTGCCCTCCTTACGCGCCGCCTTGACTATTCCAGTGGTGGGCGTGGTGCCTGCCATCAAACCCGCCGCGGCTTTGACCCGCAATGGGTGCATCGGCCTATTGGCGACACCGGGCACAGTGGCCCGTCCTTATACCCATGAGTTAATTGCCCAGTTTGCGCCGGGCAAACGGGTGCTGCTCAAGGGCGCGACCGAACTCGTGATCGAGGCAGAACGCAAACTGGCGGGAGAGGCTGTTGATATGGCACTGCTGCGCCATGTATTGGCGGATTGGCTGGAAGGGAGTGATAGACCGGATACGCTAGTGTTGGGATGTACCCACTTCCCTTTGCTCGACGCCGAGATCCGGCAGCTGATGCCTGATTGCCAGCTGGTGGATTCGGGGGCGGCGGTGGCCAAGCGAGTGACCCATCTGCTGAGCAGTCATGCCATGGCTGCGACAACCGGGATCCCAGCGGCGCATGCCTATTGCACACGACTTGATGAAGAGGCCAAAAAAATAACAGCCCCCTTGCAAGCTTGGGGGCTGTCTACCTTAACCGAAGTCCTGTTCTGAGAGATCAGGCGTCGACGTCGTTCTCACGTTCTTCTTTGTCCCGCTTGTCATTGGCTTCACGAACCTTGAGGGTGCGCTGCTGATACTCCTTATCATTGAGTGTCGCAATAGCCCTGGCCGCATCGGCAGCAGGCATCTCAACAAAGCCGAACCCCCGGCGCTTGCCGGTCGCCTTGTCTTTCATCAAACGAACCGAAATCACCTGGCCTTGCTCTGCGA
>NZ_JBPQCY010000003.1:395000-419488 GCF_051376105.1 Aeromonas molluscorum
GTGAACCTTTACTACAGCTTGGCACTGAACATTGAACCTACATGTGTAGGATAGGTGGGAGGCTTTGAAGCGATGACGCCAGTTGTCGTGGAGCCGTCCTTGAAATACCACCCTTGTATGTTTGATGTTCTAACGCAGGGCCCTGAATCGGGCTCGCGGACAGTGCCTGGTGGGTAGTTTGACTGGGGCGGTCTCCTCCCAAAGAGTAACGGAGGAGCACGAAGGTTGGCTAATCCTGGTCGGACATCAGGAGGTTAGTGCAATGGCATAAGCCAGCTTAACTGCGAGACGGACAGGTCGAGCAGGTACGAAAGTAGGTCATAGTGATCCGGTGGTTCTGAATGGAAGGGCCATCGCTCAACGGATAAAAGGTACTCCGGGGATAACAGGCTGATACCGCCCAAGAGTTCATATCGACGGCGGTGTTTGGCACCTCGATGTCGGCTCATCACATCCTGGGGCTGAAGTCGGTCCCAAGGGTATGGCTGTTCGCCATTTAAAGTGGTACGCGAGCTGGGTTCAGAACGTCGTGAGACAGTTCGGTCCCTATCTGCCGTGGGCGTTGGATGATTGAAGGGAGTTGCTCCTAGTACGAGAGGACCGGAGTGAACGAACCTCTGGTGTTCGGGTTGTCACGCCAGTGGCACTGCCCGGTAGCTAAGTTCGGAATCGATAACCGCTGAAAGCATCTAAGCGGGAAGCGAGCCCTGAGATGAGTCATCCCTGACCCCTTGAGGGTCCTAAAGGGCCGTTGGAGACCACAACGTTGATAGGTGGGGTGTGTAAGCGCGGCGACGTGTTGAGCTAACCCATACTAATTACCCGTGAGGCTTAACCATACAACACCCAAGAAGTGTTTCTGGTGCTTGTAGCAAGTGAACAAAGAACTACTACCTAATTCAGTGATAGCGATGGCAACAGCCACTAAGTCGTTACTCACGTCAGCTTTCCGAGATTGAAGTTTTTGCCTGGCGGCCATAGCGCCGTGGACCCACCTGATCCCATGCCGAACTCAGAAGTGAAACGCGGTAGCGCCGATGGTAGTGTGGCATTCGCCATGCGAGAGTAGGACACTGCCAGGCTCCTAATTAGACAATGATGTGTCGTTCACATCATTGGCCGAGAGGATGACACCTCGATGAAACGGCAGAAGATTTAGCATAGCGCTAGCCAAATTGCGGAGCGGTAGTTCAGTTGGTTAGAATACCGGCCTGTCACGCCGGGGGTCGCGGGTTCGAGTCCCGTCCGCTCCGCCACTAAATAGAGAAGGCCTTCCCATTCGGGAAGGCCTTTTTGCTTTTTGCGCCAGTGAGCAACGGCAAAAGGCATCAGATCTGCTCCTGTCCCCAGCTGGCAATCCAATCCTTAGCCTGTCTCCCCCGTGCCATCATTACCCTGAGTGTCATCACATGTTCTTTGTTCTGGCTATGTCTAGACGCTCTTGATGATGGACCACGCCAGCTTTTACTTGGATTTTTGACGGCAGGCCTGCAGTCTATTTCGAGGTTCAAAGCATAGGGATAAGACGTGATGGCAAGGATAGGCAGCCTGGATGCCCAGTTTATGCTGGGCAAGGGTCGGATTTTTACCGTAAAGGCACTAGAGATTGCAGAGGGAGAGTGCTGGGCCTTTATTGGCGGCAATGGTAGCGGTAAGTCGACTCTTGCCAGGATCCTGGCCGATGAGTTGCTCCCCAGCGCGGGGGTCTTTGAACATGATTTAGCCCCCTTGGCGCTCATCTCCCTTGAGCGGTTGCAGACCTGGCTGGCGGCCGACTGGCAACAGCGCAATAGCGATTGGCTGCTGGCCGAGGAAGAGGAGGGCTGGCTCACCCGACAGTTGATCCAGACTGAACACAGGGATGGGGAACGCTGTGAGGCACTGGCGGCGCAATTTGGTATCACCCATCTGCTTGATAGACCCTTTCATTATTTATCGACGGGTGAGACACGCAAGGCCATGCTTTGTCAGGCCTTGATGGCGCAGCCCCGCTTGCTGGTGCTCGATGAGCCCTTCGAGGGGCTGGATCAGACCTCTCGCCAGCAATTGACCGAAGCCTTGCTCATGCTCAAGCAGAGCGGTATCACCTTGATCCTTATCTTGAATCGCATCGAAGAGACGCCGAACTGGGTCGGCTTCATGGGATTGCTTGAGGAGGGAACCTTGATAGCTCAAGGGGCGCGCAAAGAGGTGCTGGCATCGGCTCGATTATTGGCGGCAGCGCGGCAACAGAGCCTGGCCAATTTGCCTTTGCCTGAAGCTGATCGTTCCCCCGAACCGCTGGCTGCACAACAGCCTCTGGTGTTACTGCACCAGGGACGAGTCAGCTACGGTGGCAAGACGGTTTTCGAAGGACTGGATTGGCGAGTCGCCCCCGGGGAGCACTGGCACCTGTGCGGCGCCAACGGAGCGGGCAAATCCACCCTGCTCAGCCTGGTATGCGGCGATCATCCTCAGGGTTATGCCAATGACCTGACCCTGTTTGGCCGCCGGCGCGGCAGTGGTGAGACCATCTGGGAGATAAAACGCCATATAGGTCTGGTGAGCTCGAGCCTGCATCAGGACTACAGGGTCAACTGTTCGGCACTGACCCTGGTGTTGTCCGGCTTCTACGACAGCATAGGGCTCTATGCGCGGCCAACGGACAGACAGCGCAAGCTGGCGCTGGCTTGGTTGACCCTGCTTGGCATGGCGGATCAAGCAGATCGCTCCTTTCAGCAGCTCTCCTGGGGCCAGCAACGTCTGCTGTTGATCGTGCGCGCCCTGGTCAAGCACCCGGCCTTGCTGATCCTGGATGAACCCCTGCAGGGGCTGGATGCGGTCAATCGCCAGCTGGTACGTCACTGGATCAGCCTCCTGGTGAGTCAGGGGCGCAGCCAGTTGCTCTTTGTCTCCCATCATCCGGAGGATGCGCCGGACTGCATCAGTCACAGGCTCACATTGCGGGGCCTGAATGACCATCTTGTCGAAGTGTTATGAGAGGGGGATTGCCGTGCGCTGGTGCAAGCTTCTCAGCAGCTGTGTTCAGGCTGCACCCGAGTGACGAGGCAGGTATAATGGCGACCTTCAAACAAGGTGACGGTATGACTGCAGATTATTTACAGCGATTCGGGGGTATTGCCCGCCTCTATGGCCAACAGGCGCTGGGCGCCTTCAGCCAGGCCAAGGTGTGCGTGGTGGGGATCGGCGGGGTTGGCTCCTGGGCGGCAGAGGCTCTGGCCCGGGCCGGCATCAACCAGATCACCCTGATTGACATGGATGACATCTGCATCACCAATACCAACCGCCAGATCCATGCCATGCAAGGCACGGTTGGCCGCCTCAAGACGGAAGTGATGGCCGAGCGAATTCGTGCCATCAACCCGGATTGCACCGTGACCGAAGTGGACGACTTCGTGACGGCTGACAACCTGGCCGAGCACATCAGGGTCGAGTTCGATTATGTGGTCGACGCCATCGATTCGGTCAAAGCCAAGGTGGCGCTCATCGCCTTCTGCAAGCGCAACAAGATCCCTGTGATAGTGGCAGGTGGCGCTGGCGGCCAGATGGATCCGACCCAGATCCGGGTCGCTGACCTTGCCAAGACGGTGCAGGACCCCTTGGCCGCCAAGGTGCGCTCCGATCTGCGCCGGTTGCACAACTTCAGCAAGAATCCGGCACGCAGGTTCGGGGTGGAGTGTGTCTTCTCCACCGAGCAGCTGAGTTACCCGGACGGCAATGGCGGTACCTGTCACGCCAAGGCGACCAGTGACGGCAACATGAAGATGGATTGCGCCTCGGGTTTTGGTGCCGTGACACCAGTCACCGCCACTTTCGGTTTGGTCGCCGCATCCCGGGTGCTGAAGAAGATTGCCGAACGAGGTGCCAGGGCCGACAGGGTCGTTGTTGACTCGCAGCAATAAAAGAGCGCCTTATGGCGCTCTTTTTACATCAATCATATTGGCGCAGTGACTCAGCTGGCGGCCAGGGCTCGTATCCCCTGCACTATGGCCCTGAGCCCGTTGCCCCGCGACGGGCTCAGGTGTTTCTCCAACCCCAGCTCGCTGAAATAAGCTTCGATGTCAAAAGCCTGGATCGCCTCTGCGGGTTGGTGATTGAAGGCTGCCAGGACCAGCACAATGAGACCGCGCACGATGCGAGCATCGGAGTCGCAGGCGAAGTGCCAGCAACCATCCTCACTCCTCTCCCCTCTCAACCAGGCCTGACTCTCGCATCCCTTGAGGCGATGATCTTCCTGTTGCCACTCGGGCGGCAATACCGGCAGCTGCTTGCCGAGCTGGATGATGAGGCGGTACTGGTTCTCCCAGCCATGGGCTGCTGCAAACTGCTGACGCAGGGTTTCGGCGTTTGGCTCAATGCCGATGGCGGTATAGCTTTCGAGAGTGTTCATGCCGGTCATCCGCCTTAAAAGAAGTCACTTAACTTGTGCAGCGCCGTCAGCAGGGCATCTACATCATCTTGATTGTTGTAGCAGGCCAAGGAGGCCCGCATGGTGCCACTGATACCAAGGCTCTCCATCAGTGGCATGGCGCAGTGATGGCCGACCCGCAGTGCGATGCCCTGCATATCGAGCAAGGTGGCGGCATCCTGGGGGTGAATATCCTCGAGCAGGAAGGAGACGGCGCCGGATCGTTGCATCGGTTCACCAATGAGACGCAGTCCCGGGATCTGCTTCAGACCCCTGACCAGCCGCGCCATGAGCGCGGCTTCGGCGTTCGCTATGGCTCCCCTGTCCTGGGCGAGCAGGAAGTCGACGGCGGCCGCCAGGCCGATGGCACCGGCGATATGAGGGGTACCGGCCTCAAACTTGAAGGGCAGGGCGTTGAAGCTGGTGCCTGCGAAGCTGACCCTGTCGATCATCTCGCCTCCGGCCTGCCAGGGCGGCATCCGCGTCAGCAGCTCGGTTTTACCCCAGAGCACACCTATCCCGGTCGGGCCATAGAGCTTGTGGCCGGAAAAAACGTAGAAGTCGCAGTCGATGGCCTGCACGTCAACCGGCAGGTGAGCCACCGCCTGGGCGCCATCGATCAGGGTCAGGGCGCCGACCGTCTTGGCTGCGGCGACAAGCTCAGCCACCGGATTGACGGTACCCAGGGCATTGGAGACATGGGCGACGCTCACCAGCCGGGTACGTGGATTGAGCAAGGCCCGATAGGCCGCCATATCCAGATCGCCACGCTCGTCCAGGGGGATCACCTTGATGATGGCGCCGGTACGCTGGGCGATCAGCTGCCAGGGCACGATATTGGCGTGGTGCTCTAGGGTGCTGAGGATAATTTCGTCCCCCGCCTTGAGCTCGCTCATCCCCCAGCTTTGGGCCACCAGGTTGATTGCTTCAGTGGCGCCGCGAGTCCAGATGATCTCGCGCTGATGAGGGGCATTGATAAAGCGGGCCAGGGTCTCGCGGGCGGCCTCGAAGGCGAGGGTAGCGCGACCGCTCAGGGCATGGGCGGCGCGATGCACGTTGGCGTTGTCGGCACGATAGAAGCCGTCCGTCGCGGCCAGTACGGCATGAGGCTTGTGGGTAGTGGCGGCATTGTCGAGATAGACGAGAGGGTGGCCATTGACCTGTTGGGCCAGAGCCGGAAACTGGTCGCGCAGCCGGGCGTGTTCTTGCAGGTTCATGCTCCCCTCATCATCTCTTGGAAAAGTCGGTCATGATCCGGAAAAAGGCGCGCAAACACAAGGCGAAGTGTCGTGCCCATTTCGGCTGATACGGCTATCTCTGATACAATGCCGCCCCTCATCATAAGCCAAGAGATCCGGCCCATGAAGCTCAACCCCAATCAGAACGAAGCGGTCAAGTACGTCTCCGGCCCTTGCCTGGTGCTGGCGGGCGCCGGATCGGGCAAGACCCGCGTCATCACCAACAAGATTGCCCATCTGGTGCAGCAGTGCGGCTATGACGCACGCAACATAGCCGCGGTCACCTTCACCAACAAGGCGGCGCGGGAGATGAAGGCGCGGGTCGGTCAGACCCTGGGCCGCAAAGAGGCGCGGGGGCTGATGGTGTCCACCTTCCATACGTTGGGTCTCGATATTATTCGCCGTGAACACAAGATTTTGAATATCAAGGCGAATTTTTCCCTGTTCGACGACACCGACCAGCTGGCCCTGCTCAAGGAGCTGACTGAAGCCGAACTCGATAACGATAAAGACAAGCTGTCGGCCCTTATCAGCCAGATCTCCAACTGGAAGAATGACCTCATCTTGCCCCCCCGCGCCATGCGTATCGCCCAGGGGCCGGAAGAGGTGCTGATGGCCCAGCTCTATGAGCGATATCACCGCCAGATGGTGGCCTACAATGCACTGGATTTTGATGATCT
Organism: Aeromonas molluscorum; assembly: GCF_051376105.1. Taxonomy (NCBI): domain Bacteria; kingdom Pseudomonadati; phylum Pseudomonadota; class Gammaproteobacteria; order Aeromonadales; family Aeromonadaceae; genus Aeromonas; species Aeromonas molluscorum. The sequence continues at coordinate 401,327 of NZ_JBPQCY010000003.1, forward strand.
CATCGTGATGCCGACCCTGCTGCTCAAGAGCAATGACGAGGTGCGCACCCGCTGGCAGAACAAGATCCGTTACCTGCTGGTCGATGAGTATCAGGATACCAACACCAGCCAGTACGAGCTGGTGAAGCAGATCGTCGGCGAACGGGCCCGCTTCACCGTGGTGGGAGACGATGACCAGTCCATCTACTCCTGGCGTGGCGCCAAGCCCCAGAACCTGGTGCTGCTCAACGAAGATTTCCCCAGCCTCAAGCTCATCAAGCTGGAGCAGAACTACCGCTCCAAGAGGCGCATCCTGAAATGCGCCAACATATTGATTGCCAACAACCCCCATGTGTTCGACAAGGCACTCTTCTCCGAGCTCGACAACGGGGTGCCGATCAAGGTGCTGTTTGCCAAGAACGAGGAGCATGAGGCGGAGCGGATCGCCGCGGAGCTGATGGGCCACAAATTCATGAATCGCACCAGCTTCAAGGATTACGCCATCCTCTACCGGGGCAACCATCAGTCGCGCATCTTCGAGAAGGCGCTGATGACCAACCGCATCCCCTATCGCATCTCGGGGGGAACCTCTTTTTTCTCGCGCACCGAGATAAAAGACATCATGGCCTACCTCAAGCTGTTGGTGAATCCGGACGAGGACACGGCGTTTTTGCGCGTGGTCAACTTGCCGCGCCGGGAAATCGGCCCGACTACCCTCGAAAAGCTTGGCCAATATGCCAACCAGCGTGGCAAGAGCCTGTTTGCCGCCAGCTTCGAACTGGGGCTGGAGCAGCATCTGTCTGGCCGGGGACTTGCCTCCTTGCAGACCTTCACCAACTGGCTGGTGCGGCTTGGCGATCAGGCGCTGCGGGGCAACCCGGTGGAGGCGGTACGGGACATGATCAAGGAGATCCACTATGAAGAGTGGCTCTACGAGACGTCGCCCAGCCCCAAGGCTGCCGAGATGCGGATGCAGAACGTCTCCACCCTCTATCGCTGGATCACCGAGATGCTGGAGGGGGATGAGCTGGAAGAGGCCATGACGCTCGCCCAAGTAGTGACTCGTCTTACCCTGCGCGACATGATGGAGCGCAACGAGGGGGAAGATGAGGTCGATCAGGTTCAGTTGATGACGCTGCACGCCTCCAAGGGGCTGGAGTTTCCCTATGTCTTCATGGTGGGCATGGAGGAGGGTCTGCTGCCGCACCAGACCAGCATTGATGAAGACAACGTGGAGGAGGAGCGCCGCCTCGCCTATGTGGGCATCACCCGGGCCCAGACCGAACTCACCTTCACCCTCTGCAAGGAGCGGCGCCAATATGGTGAGTCGGTACGCCCTGAGCCGAGCCGCTTCCTGCTGGAGCTGCCCCAGGACGATCTGGAGTGGGAAAATCAGAAAAAGGTGACCGCCGAGGAGCGCCAGCAGAAGGGGCAGATCGGGGTGGCCAATCTGCGTGCCATGTTCAAGAAGGATTAACCGGTTGTTCTGGCTCGGGGCCAGTCAGCGGATACTGGCTTCTGCGTGTGAGCCGCGTTAATCGGGATCCAGGCTGGTGTCTGCCCCCAGCAGCGGCGTGATGTCGTTGCCCGGCAGGGGGGGCGATATGTAGCGACCCTGACCGAAGGGGCAAGCCAGTTCGATCAGTTGGCGCAACTGGGCCTGACTCTCTATGCCTTCCACCACCAGGCTGAGATCGAGGTCGCGACAAATGTCGCGCATGGCACGGATCAGAGCCAAGTCCTTGGGGGATTGCAGCATGCGGTGGGTGAGGCCATCGTCGACCTTGACGTAGTCCACCGGATAGTGGAACAGCGCGCTGAGAGAGGAAAAACCGGAACCGAAGTCGTCCAGACTGATCTGTATGCCCTTTGCCCTGAGTTCATGCAGGCTAGTGATGATATCCGCATGCTGGCGCGACAACTCCCGCTCGTTGAATTCGAAGATGAAGTAGCTGGTGCTGGCTCCCTCTTCTTCCAGGATGTCGAGTAGCGCCTGCACGGCGGCAGGACTTGCCAGATGCTGGCCGCACAGGTTGACGGCCAGTTTGAACTTGCGCAGACCAGCCTGGGGTTGCCAGTGGTGAAGTTGCTGGCAGCTCTGGCGTAGAATCTTGTGATCCAGAGCCTCAATAAGGCCGCACTGTTCCGCCAGCGGGATGAAGTCAAAGGCATCCTTGAGCTCACCTTCCTGGGTAATCCAGCGCGCCATCACCTCCAAGCCCACCAGGCAGTTGTCTTCAAGCCGGATCACCGGCTGGAAATAGGGGATGATGCGTCCCTCGGCCAGCGCATTACTCAGCTGCATTTCCGGTGAAGACCAGGCCTGAGCCATGCACTCGGCCGAGTAGTGGACAACCCGGGCGCGGCCATTGCGTTTGGCCTGGTACATGGCGAGATCCGCCTGATGAAGCAACTCGCTCACATCCAGACTCTGCTCGGACACACTGGCCACCCCCATGCTCACCGTCACCGCGACCTCTTTGCCAGCCAGCCTGAAAGGGTAGTCGAGCCGACTGATGATGCGGTTCAGTACCGGGCTTGCGCCCTCTTCACCCATGCTGTTATCCAGATAGATGACAAATTCGTCGCCGCCGAGCCGCGCCAGCAGATCATTCTGGCGCAGGCAGCTTTGCAGGCGGCGGCCCAGCTCTTTGAGCAGCAGATCCCCGTTGTTGTGGCCGAGTTCGTCATTGATCTGCTTGAAGTGATCGATATCGAGAAAGATCACCGTGAAGCCGACGCCGCCATGGCGGTGATAGTGGCTCATGGCGTGATGCAGGTGGTTCATTAACAGACTGCGATTAGGCAGGCCGGTGAGGGGGTCATGCAGGGCGTCGAACTGCAGCTTGCGTTCCAGCTCCTGATGCTGGCGTAGCTGTTTTTGCAGGCGCAGGTTGGCCTGACGCAGCAGCTGCAGCCGGTGATTGAGTTGGTCCGGGGAGTTGAATTCGTTCAGCTGCTGCCGGATCTGGCCCAGTTCCAGCAAGAGGGTGAGCTGGTTGCGCAAGAAATCGAGGAAGAGGCGATCATCCGTGCCCAGCGGCGCTGTGGTCGCCAGCAGCAGATGTGCGAAATAGTGCTGCTGCAGGCGCAGGGGCGTGCTGTACCAGTACTGGTTGCCCAGCTCCCGTTCGGTCGGATTGGTTTCGTGGCAGAGTTGGCGGATGACATCATCATCCCCCGGATCCTGACTTGGATAGAGATGGCTTATCTCGCTGCGCCCGAGGCGCACCAGCCGCAGTTGATGTGTCCCCAGAATATGCTGCAGCACGGCATCCAGCTGGGTCAACAACGCCGGGGTTGGCAGGCTGTTGGCCAGACGCAGGATGCGGTTGATCTGCTCTATCTTGTGCTGCCAGGCAGGATCCCTGCCGATCAGCGGTGAGGCGGGTTCGGCCAGCCTGGCGTGCGCATTGGCTTCAGCCAGTCGCTTGGCCAGGCATTCGAGCAGCAATCTGAGACTGGCTTGGTCCTGAACGTCGCCCTGAACCAGCAGCCAGCGTGCCCGGCCCTCGCGGATTGGCAGCACACACCAGCCCTGCTCACCATCCAGGGCCATCAGGCGCTCGCTCAAGCCCGGTTCTTCCCGACCGAGTTGACCTTTGAAGATAGGATCCAGATTGCGTTCGAACAGCCAGACAGGACCCTGGGCGCTGAGACCGAGCAGGCCTATCTGGTGCAGGGGGCAGAGTTGTTCAAGGTCATCAAACAGCTGCTGGTAATCCGCCTCACTGGCCTGTTCGGGGGACGGGAAGGCGAGGATGGTGCTGACCAGTGCCAGCAAGGTATGTGCATCTTGATCGAGAGGGTTAGCAAACATCATGGACTCCCGGGTGACGCTACTCTACAAGGGTAGTCGCAAGCCATGATAATAAAAGGGCCGCAATTGCGGCCCTTTCAATGACTTAGATTTTATCTGTCATGAAGTGAATGGCATTCTCAATCTCTTCATCACTACAGCTGGCACAGGTACCGCGCGGTGGCATGACGCCGTGAGTGCCAGTGAAGCCTTCGAGGGCATGCTTGCGCAAGGTATCGAAACCTTGCGCAACGCGGGGCTCCCAGGCTGCCTTGTCACCACGCTTGGGCGCACCGGCGGCACCGGTATCGTGACAGGCGAAGCAGGCGCCTTTGTAGACAGTCTCGCCATCACGGGGACCAGCAGAGGCAGTGCTAGTGGTGGCCGCCGGGGCTATTCCTTCCAGATCCTTGGCGGTATAGACGTCACCTACGGGCTTGATCCGCTCGGCGATGGCGTCCGGCGACATGTCGTCGGCGGCAAACACGGCACCGGACAGGCTGGCAACCGTAATGCCGGCGACCAGTAAACAGCTCAGTTTTCTCAACACGCTCATGTACTCCCAGCAGGCTCTTATTATCCCTAGAAACGGCGGGATTATAACCGAATAGTTACAAGCATTTAAACGCTTGTGTGTGAAGTGTTAAGCAGTCTGTGCGCCAGATCTGCCTCCCTGCTCCCTGTGCTGGTTATAGCAGAAACCCGGCCTGGGCCGGGTTTCTGGATAAAAGGTCGCTTCGAGAGCATCAATCCCAGTTGAGGATCACCTTGCCAGATTTGCCTGATCCCATGGCTTCGAAGCCTTGCTGGAAGTCATCGATATGGAAGTGGTGGGTGATGATAGGGCTGAGATCCAGACCTGACTGGATGAGACTTGCCATCTTGTACCAGGTCTCAAACATTTCCCTGCCGTAGATCCCCTTGATAAACAAGCCCTTGAAGATGACCTGATTCCAGTCGATCGCCATGGTGGAGGGGGGAATGCCGAGCATGGCTATCTTGCCGCCATGATTCATCTTGGCCAGCATGTCCTGGAAGGCGGAGGGCACACCGGACATCTCCAGTCCGACGTCGAAGCCCTCGGTCATGCCGAGATCCGCCATCACATCGGAGAGTTTCTCCTTGGCCACGTTGACGGCGCGGGTTGCCCCCATCTTGCGGGCCAGTTCCAGCCGGTACTCATTGACGTCGGTGATCACCACATGACGGGCTCCGACATGGCGGCAGACGGCGGCAGCCATGATGCCGATGGGGCCGGCCCCGGTGATGAGCACATCTTCACCCACCAGGTCGAAGGAGAGCGCAGTGTGCACGGCATTGCCGAAGGGATCGAAGATGGCGGCCAGCTCATCGGGGATATTGTCCGGCAGCTTGAAGGCGTTGAAGGCGGGAATGACCAGGTACTCGGCGAAGCTGCCCGGGCGGTTGACGCCGACTCCGACGGTATTGCGGCACAGGTGGGTGCGACCGGCGCGGCAGTTGCGGCAGTGGCCGCAGGTGATGTGGCCCTCGCCGGAGACGCGATCGCCGATGGCGAAACCACGCACTTCCTGGCCGATGGCGACCACCTCGCCCACGTATTCATGACCGACCACCATGGGCACGGGAATGGTCTTCTGGGCCCACTCGTCCCAGTTGTAGATATGCATGTCAGTGCCGCAGATGGCGGTCTTGCGGATCTTGATCAGCAGATCGTTATGGCCGAGCTCGGGGGCGGGCACATCCGTCATCCAGATGCCGGGTTCGGATTTGAGTTTGGAGAGTGCTTTCATGACGGTTCCTCACGGGCCGGGCCCGGTGCAGAGGTGGAGCTATGGGTCTTTTAAAAAGGGGCCTGCTGGCCCCTCATATTATTGGATGATGTTCAGGTCGCGGCCGATGCGAATGAAAGCATCGATGGCCTTGTCCAGCTGCTCACGGGTGTGGGCGGCAGACATCTGGGTGCGGATGCGCGCCTGGCCCTTGGGCACCACGGGGAAGGAGAAGCCCACCACATAGATGCCTTCGGCCAGCATGCGGCTCGCCATCTCGGAGGCCAGCTTGGCGTCACCCAGCATCACCGGGATGATGGCGTGATCGGCGCCAGCCAGGGTGAAACCGGCGGCACTCATGCGAGCGCGGAAGTAATCGCTGTTCTCTTTGAGCTGGGCGCGCAGGGCATGGCCGCTTTCCAGCAGCTCGAGCACCTTGAGGGTGGCCGAGACGATGGAGGGCGCCAGGGAGTTGGAGAACAGATAGGGGCGCGAGCGCTGACGCAACCAGTCGATCACCTCTTTCTTGCCCGAGGTGTAGCCACCGGAGGCGCCGCCGAGGGCCTTGCCCAGGGTGCCGGTGATGATGTCGACTCTGTCCAGTACGTCGCAGTATTCGTGGGTGCCACGACCGTTTTCGCCGATGAAACCGACGGCGTGGGAGTCATCCACCATGACCATGGCATCATATTTGTCCGCCAGATCGCACACGGACTTGAGGTCGGCGATGACGCCATCCATGGAGAAGACACCGTCGGTGGCGATCAGCTTGAAGCGGGCGCCATCGGCTTGCGCCTGCTTGAGCTGGGCTTCCAGATCGGCCATGTCGTTGTTGGCGTAGCGATAGCGCTTCGCCTTGCACAGCCTGACCCCATCGATGATGGAGGCGTGGTTGAGGGCGTCGGAGATGATGGCATCTTCGGCACCGAACAGGGTCTCGAACAGACCGCCATTGGCATCGAAACAGGAGGAGTAGAGGATGGTGTCCTCGGTGCCGAGGAAGGCTGACAGCTGCTGCTCCAGCACCTTGTGGCTGTCCTGGGTGCCGCAAATGAAGCGCACCGACGCCATGCCAAAGCCGTGGCTGTCGAGGCCGGCCTTGGCGGCGGCAATCAGCTCGGGGTGATTGGCCAGACCGAGGTAGTTGTTGGCGCAGAAGTTCAACACCTGCTGCTGCCCAACGGCGATGCTCGCCTGCTGTGCCGAGCTGATGATGCGTTCCTGCTTGTAGAGGCCCTCAGCTTGCACTTGCTCAAGCTGCTCGGTCAGGTGACGATAGAATCCGTTAGACATCCTCGATCCTCATTGGCTATTACAGCCTTGTATCAATATTGGGCAACATTTTACTGCAACTTCGCCGCATCAATTCAAATTTTTATGCTGATATTCAACATCTGTGAAACAGATCACCCGTCGAGTTGTGTCAGGGAGGCTCCGCGTCAGCATTGAGACTGACAAGAGGGGTCAATTGAGTTGTGACAGGCGAAGATTTATCAGCGGCCCAAACGGGTGATAGATAAACAGGGTGCTGCCCCCCGGTTCCTGAAAAAGCTGCTTGCTCAGGCATATTCCGAAGTCATATGGCGACAATGCAATTCAAGGGAAGTCTGTTGACGGAGCCCGCTGCTTGCCAGGCAACAGCCCCCTTTTGCTGCTCAGACTCGGCCATCTATCTGCGCCAGCTGACGGTAGTGCTGTTCGAGCTGCTGGATCTGTTCGCTGATCTGGGGCTCAACATAGGGGCGCAGCAGGAAGAGCACGCGCAGTACCCCCTGATAGAGCAGCGGTTTGGTGATACGGGTATTGGGGGCCTGGGCAATCTGGAACGGGATCCAGCAGGTCACCACCATCTTGATGGTCTGGCCCAGATCCGGCAGATCCTGGTCGCTGACCGCTATGATGCCCCCCTCGCGCAGGCTCTTGAGCAGGGCCTCCACGGCGGAGCGCAACTGCTCCTGGGCCTTGAGGTACTTCTGTTGCAGCAGTTCGTCGCGGCTGAGGATGTCCGGCAGGTTGGCGTAGAAGAAACGGAACTGCCACATCAGATAGAAGATGGCATCCAGATAGCCCATCAGCTCATCGAGCTTGATCTCCTTGCTGCGCGCCGGGGTGAAGCTCTCGCTCAGGTGGCGGGCATACTGGTCGAAGATGGAGTGGATGATGTCTTCTTTATTGCGAAAGTGGTAATAGAGGTTGCCCGGGCTGATGCCGAGGTGGGCGGCGATATGGTTGGTGGTGATGTTGCGCTCGCCCTGATCGTTGAACAGTTCGGTGGCGCTGTGAATGATCCTGTCTCTGGTTTTCATCGCTGGTCCCTCTGCCGGGCCCGCCTTGCGTCGAGGTCGTATCCCCTGGCGGCCCGTGATAAACTTTTCGGCAATTTCAAATTGGCTCACTATACACAGCTTTAATCGGCCGTCACACGTGGGCATCAACGCAGGCGAGGCAAACTCCATGATCGTAGTAACTGGCGGTGCAGGCTTTATCGGTAGCAATCTGGTCAAGCAACTCAATGCCATGGGGCGGACCGATGTGGTAGTCATCGACGATCTGACCGATGGCACCAAGTTCGTCAACCTGGTCGACCTGACCATTGCCGATTACATGGACAAGGACGAGTTCCAGGCGCGTATTGTCTCCGGTGACGAGTTTGAGGAGTGGGATGGCGGTATCGAGGTGATCTTCCATGAAGGCGCCTGCTCCGCGACCACCGAGTGGAACGGCAAGTTCATCATGGAGGTCAACTACGAGTACTCCAAGGACCTGTTCCACTACTGCATCGAGCGTGAGACTCCCTTCATCTATGCTTCGTCCGCAGCGACCTACGGTGGCCGCAACGACAACTTCATCGAAGATCCCAGGTTCGAGCAGCCCCTCAACGTCTACGGCTACTCCAAGCAGCTGTTCGACCAGTACGTGCGCCGCTGGCTGCCGGAGATCAACTCCCAGGTCGTCGGCCTGAAGTACTTCAACGTCTATGGCCCCCGCGAGCAGCACAAGGATGCCATGGCCTCGGTTGCCTTCCACCTCAACACCCAGGTGAAGAAGGGGGAGAATCCCAAGCTGTTCGAAGGTTGCGACGGTTTCCCCGATGGCGGCCAGATGCGTGACTTCATCTATGTGGATGATGTCTGCAAGGTGAACCTCTGGTTCTGGCAGAACCCGCAGCAGTCCGGCATCTTCAACTGTGGTACCGGCCGGGCAGAGCCGTTCCAGAGTGTGGCCGAGGCGGTGATCAAGCACCATGAGCAGGGCAGCATAGAGTACATCCCCTTCCCGGATCACCTCCGGGGCCGCTACCAGAGCTTCACCCAGGCTGATCTGACCCGGTTGCGCGCCGCCGGCTATGACGGTGAGTTCAAGACGGTGGCCGAAGGGGTGGCCGATTACATGGCTTGGTTGAACCGCTAAGCGGACCTGAGCTCAGGTTGCGCGCCGCTGATGAGTTCAAGCCGGTGGCTGACTACATGAGCTGGTCAAGCCGCTAAGCCGTTGAGCTAGGTGGGCCGAGCCAATGTCATCACAGGGCGCCTTATTTGGCGCCCTGTCTGTTTGGGTCGAGCCTGAGTGACGATATGAGGAGTGACATGACACAGTTACTGCATATTTGCCTCTCCAAAGGGTGGGGGGGGCTGGAGATGTATCCGCTACGGGTCGGCAGCGGCATGATGGAGCGCGGCTGGCGGGTCCATGGTCTGGCGCTGCGCGGCAGCAAGGTGGCCGAGGGCATGAAGGCGCAAGGGTTCGAGGTGTTCGAGGTCGATTCCCGTGGTCAGGCCTTGTTCCAGTTGCTCAGCCTGCGGCGCTGGATCAAGGCGCGAGATATCCGGCTGGTGCATTGCCACAAGTCCGGAGATTTGTTGCTGGGGACCCTGCTCAAGCGCCTGTTGCCGCTGCGGCTGCTGTTCACCGAGCACATGGGGGCTACTCGTCCTAAGCGGGATCTGCTTCATCGCTGGATTTACGGCAAGGTGGATCTGGTGCTCTCCATCAGCGACGAGACCCGCCGCCGCAACCTCAAGGCGCTGCCGCTGCCGGCCTCGCGCATCAAGCGGCTCTGGCTTGGCACCGATCTGACCCGGTGCGATGAGCCCGCCGCGGAGATACGCGCCGAACTGGGGATAGCAGAGGATGCCCTGCTGCTCGGGGTACTGGGCCGGATTGGCCGGGGCAAGGGCCAGCCCGATCTGCTGGAGGCCTTCCTGCTGCTGGCGCAGGCGCACCCCAGGCTGCACCTGCTGATCGTGGGCGGTACTCAGGCCAGCGAAGGGTCGGACGAAACGGTGGTGGCGGCACTGCGCCAGCGCATCGCCGAGGCGGACATGCAGGAGAGGGTGCTGCTGACCGGGTTTCGCCGCGATACCCAGCGCATGCTGCAAGCCATGGATCTGGTGGCCATCCCCTCCCATAACGAGGCGTTCGGCCTGACGGTGATCGAGGCGATGGCGGCGGGCAAGGCGATTGTCGGTGCCAGCACGGGGGCCGTGCCCGAAGTGCTGGGGGAGGCGGGCCTGCTGGCGACCCCCACCGACCCGGCCGCTCTCGCCGGCCAGATAGCCAGCTTGCTGGTGGATGAGTCGCTGCGCCAGCGGTTGGGGGTGGCGGCCCGGGAGCGGGCCGAGCGGGAGTTCAGCATGAGCCATCATCTGGATGAGCTGACTCGCCGCTACCTGGCATAAGAATGGATCTGCCATGATGAGTGGCGGTGGCCGTCGCCGCCCATGAAAAAGGCTTCCCGAGGGAAGCCTTTTTGCTATGGGTCAATTACGGGCTGTTTTGCCCATCCGGCTCTGGATCCAGAAAGCCTTTTACCCGGCTGTTGAGCTGCCAGCGCAGCAGCTCAGGCAGAGCCTGTTGACGCTGCTGCTGGGCTTTGTCGACCGGCTCCCCCTGTTCGGAGACCGTCAGATGCTGCTCATCCTGCCAGGGGTAGAACGTGGGTTTGCCGCTCATGGGATAGGCTCCCTTGTCATCGAGCCAGAGCGTGACGTTGTAGCCAAAGGCCCGGCTGGGATCGTCGACCGGCGCCAGCATGTTGCGCCCGGCCAGGGTCTGGTAGGGGGAATCCGACAGACTAAAGTTGTAAAGCGTCGGGAAGATGTCCTTGTGGGAGCCGACTCGCAACGGATCGAAGCGCCACGGACTGTGGGCCAGTATCGGCTTGGGCACATAGAGGTAGAAGGGCACGGCCCGGTCCAGTACCTGTTCGCGAGGATAGAAGGCTCTGAGGCGCCGCATCTGATGATCGCCACTGGCGGCGATCAGCGTCTTCTCCCCCAGGGGCGATCCCTTGACGGCAGTGACGAAGCGGCCCAGGGCATCGGCGGCGAACTGATAGGTCTTGAGGATATTGGTCTGTTCTATGGTGCCATCCTCGGCATGGGCCATGACCGCCGTCGTGGTGGCGATGGGTTGTGGCTGATAGCGGGCCGGCGTCTCATAAGGCGGGTGATTGGTGATGGTGAGAATGCTGATGAAGAGCGGCTGGTTCGCCTCCTCCAACAGGGTTTTCGCCAGACGGTAGGCGTAGTCATCGGGCACCCCCCAGGCGGTGATCTCCTTGGCTGCCTGAGGATAACGCTTCATCAGGGCGTTCTGGTCATAGACCTCATCGACCCCCTGTACCGGCAGATAGTTGACCAGATTGCGCCACATCATGTTGCCGGGGGAGATGAAGATCAGCTTGTAGCCTGCTTGCTTGTAAAGGGCGAAGGGGGTGCCGCTTAGGGTCTGGTGCTGAGCAGAGCTATGGCTGATGTTTTGCGCAGGGCTGTGAAAGAAGAGGGCTGCCAGAGAGGGGGCAGTGCCATTGTCTTCCGACAGGAAGCGCTTGAATACGAAGTCTTCTTTGAAGTGCGGGCGAAGGCTGCCGAGCAGGTCATTCTTGCCCGGCTCATCGAAGGCCAGCATGTTGCTGCCAAAGCTCTCCATCAATGCCATCACCACATTGGGTTTGTGCTCGGCGAGCCAGGGGTTGTGCGGTGTGCGCGCCATCAGGGAATCCAGGCCAACCTCTGCGAGCAGCGTCTCTCCCTCGGCATGGCTGACCGGGTTGAAGGCGATATCCTCTTCCCTGTCCTTGATGGCCCAGTCAATGGCCATGAAACCGTTCGGAGTCAGCTTGTTGAGGGCGAGCAGATCCGAGACCTGGGCGTTGCCGCGGCGCAGGGGGAAGGTACCCACGCTGCCACGGCTGATGACAAACAGCAGGGTCAGGGCTACCAGCAGATAGACGATGAAAGCGGCCAGCGGCCAGGGCTTGCGATCCCGATGAACCAGGGTGCGCCCGGCCCAGCGGGCTGAGAGCCAGCCCAGCAGCAGAGCGACAAGGGTACTTTGAATGATGGGGTAGTCCTGCCACATATTGCCGAGCACGGCCTGGGTATCATCCTCCATCAGGCCGAAGGCGAACACGTCTATGTGGGTATGGTAGGTCTGGTAATAGTAATAGTTGCCGATGGCGACGGCACCGATCAGGAAGGCAATCACGCCCAGCAGGCGCGGGGCCCAGGTCTGCACTCCTTGCCAACTACGCTCGCCAGCCGCCAGTAGCAGCCCTGCCAGGGCGAAAGGGGAGAGCGCCATGCCGGCGATGCGCAGGTCATAGCGCAGCCCGGTCAACCACATGCGCCGCACATCGTCGGCCCGGCTCTGCAATTGCCCGGGTTCGACGAAGTGGCTCAACATCAGATAACGGGCTGTCATCAGGATCAGCACCAGCCAGATCAGCTGGTAGCCCAGGGTAAGCAGCAGGGTGCGCAGTCGAGTTTGATACATAAGAATGTCCATTCACTACTAATAAAACCGGCCCCAGGGGGCCGATAGAATGCCTTGATGCCGACCCCCGAGCGCAGCTGCCCGGTTGGAATAACAGCCCCTTCTCATCGAAGCGGGCGGCATCAGCCTCCTATGATAAGGAACTCGCGGCGCGCCGTGAATGGTTTCTTGCATCAGCGTAGCGGCTGGCCGGATTCAACCCTGGAAATGTTGAGCCTGGCCGCCCTGTCGGGTGTACCAGTGTTGCGCCAGCTTCTGGCCCGCCTGTTTCTCTTTGGCTTGCAGGGTCTGTTCCAGCTCGTCGCGCGCCTGGGAGGCTTGCGGCTCGCCATTGGTGGCCGCGAGCAGGTACCAGGCATAGGCCTGGATCTGGTTGCGCGGCGCCCCCAGCCCCTGTTCACGCATCATGCCCATGCGGTATTGGGACGGCTGGTGGCCCTGATTGGCGGCCAGGCGGTACTCTTTGAAGGCGGCGCCATAGTCGGCCTTGCCCCCCTGGCCCAGGCGGAGCATCTCGCCATAGGCGTAGCGGGCATCCAGCTCATGCTGCGCCGCCGCTCTGGCATATTCGCGCCTTGCCCCCTCGAGATCACCCGCCTGCTGGTGCAACTGACCCAGATCGTACTGGGCGCGGGCCACACCGCCATCGGCGGCCAGGGTCAGCCAGCGTTCCCGCTGATCGGCCTCGCTCTGCTGCAAGCTGAGCTGATACTCGGCCTCATGGTTGCCCTGTCCTGCGGCCAGGGTGAGCCAGTAGTGTCCCTGGCTCGGGTTGTGTGCCAGAGGATCCCCCTTCATATAGGCCAGGCCCAGCCAGAGCTGCGCCTCGGCGGAGCCCCCATCGGCGGCTCTTTGGTAGAGATCGGTGGCCTCTTTGGCATCGGCCCGTTTGGCAAGGATCAGCAGGGCATCGGACTGTTGCTGGTCGGCGGCCTGCTTATACCATTGGGTGGCGATCTCTTGACTCTGGGTGACGCCGAGCCCCTGCTCATAACGCTGACCCAGCTGGTACTGAGCCTGGCGATCTCCCCGCTTGGCGGACGCGGTCAGCCAGTACAGCGCCTCCTCGCTGCCATCGGGCTGAGTGGCATACCACTGTCCCAGCAGCAACTGAGCCTGTGCATGGCCCTCTTCGGCGGCCGGGGTCAGCCAGTCGAGACACTCCTCGACCAACTTGCCCCCGTGGCGAGTCTGGCAATCGAGGCCAAGTTGATAACCGGCCTCCTCGTTGCCGAGCCTGGTGGCGTTTTGCCACCATTCTCTGGCCCGAGTCAGGTTTCTGGGCTCACCCAGGCCGGCCTGATACCAGTTGCCGACCTGCAGCGCCGCCTTTCCCCTCAGCTCTGCGTCTGTGTTGAGAGTGCCAAGCTTGCTGGCCCGCTTCATCCAGCCCATGGCTGCGGGATAGTCAGGCTTGGCAGCCAGTCGCTCGGCCAGCTCATACTGGGCCTGACCCTGGCCCTGCTGGGCGGCGGTTTGCAACTCGGCGTCGGATACGTGGCTGGACTGGCTGGCACAGCCGGCGAGCAGTAATACAAGCAATACGGGGGAGAGTTTTTTCATGGTACTTGGTTCACGGAGTGGTTAGTGAATGGCTGTTGGCGAATGGCTGGTTGGGACAGTTAGCTGCCGTATCAGGACTATTCGCATATTGCTGGCATCGAGGATGCCCGATCTTTCTATTCCTTTGGGCTTGAGGACTGCCCTGCTTGTTGTCCAGAGGTTGGGCTTGGCTCAGGGGGCCTCTTTCCGGCCAGCCGTCGCGGTGACTTTCAGCGGGAGCACAGGATGGTAAGGACGGTGTAGAGAGCGAATGTTGACCGCCTGAATGCAGATGGCCAACATTGTGGTCAAGAGTGTCTAGTTGACTGGCTCAAGATCCGTCCTGGGTTGCTTGGCGCGGTAGTCATCCATGATGGGAGCCCAGTCCATCCCGAGCGGTACCGGGTATTGTTTGAATAGCTCGCCATATTTCTTGTCGAAATCATCCATGCCATATTGGCGGACCACCGGAACTTTCTTGTCATACCAATCGTCGGTGACCTCTTCGGCAATACCGCGGGCGAGCAGCAGATCGGGTTTCAGTTTCAATGTTCCACCTTTCAACACCACCTCAAAATAGCCACCAGGGGCCAACCCAAAATAGAGCCAGCGACGGCGGTCATAACGTCCATCAACCAAATAGACCTGGCGCATCTGCTGCTCCAGATTGGCAGGCAGGTCCACCTTGATGCGATAACGTTTACGGTCATGAAAGGAAACCATTTCGATAATGGCTTTATCGGGTACGGGCACGCCGTCAGTAGGGAGACCACCACCGCCAGCCCAGTAATACTTTTGATTGATGATGTTCTTATGGGGCGCGCCAGCATTACAACCCCCCCCCGGCATAGCCAACCACCATTTTGTTCTGTCGATAGAACTCCGCTTTGGTCGTGCAGAAGCTATCAATATTACTGCCAGTGCCGTAGTCCCAAGCAAAACGAGGAATGGGCTGCTGAGCGGTACAGGCCATCAATGACAGGGTGACCCCCAACAACGCGACGACATATCTCATATTCATAGATCCTCATTCCCTATCAACTCTCGCCTTTCCTTGCTGATGCTGGGCTCATATTTATTGGTATTTACCGGGTTGGCAATGCCCTGGTTGCTGACACTGCGGTGCGTATAGCCAGGGAGCACAGGATGGTAATGAAGATGTAGAGAAGGAATGTTGGCTACCTGAATGAGATGGCCAACATTGTGGTCAAGAGTGTCTAGTTGACTGGCTTAAGATCCGTCTTGGGTTGGTTGGCGCGGTAGTCATCCATGATGGGGGCCCAGTCCATACCGAGTGGTACTGGGTGCTGCTTGAATAGCTCGCCATATTTCTTGTCGAATCCAGACCAGCGCTTTTCATACTGCTTTGGTAGCGGAATAGCCTTATCTCGCCAATCATCGGTGACCTCTTCGGCGATACCGCGAGTGAGCAGCAGGTCAGGGCTGAGCTGTAATCCTCCTCCGGTTAGCACAACCTCAAAATAACCACCGGGTGCCAGGCCAAAGTAGAGGCGATTTCGCCTGTCATAACGCCCTTGGACTAAATAAACCTGGCGCATCTGCTGCTCGAGATCGGCGGGCAAGCCCACCTTGATGCGGTAGCGTTTTCGATCATGAAACGAGACCATTTCAACCACGGCTCTATCGGGTACGGGCACGCCGTCAGTAGGCAGACCACCGCCGCCCGCCCAGTAGTATTTTTGATTGATGATGTCTTTATGGGGAGCCCCTGCATTGCAGCCTCCTCCTGGATAGCCAACCACCAATTTATTTTGTCGATAGAACTCGGCTTTGGTGGTGCAAAAGCTATCAATATTGCTGCCTGTACCGTAACGCCAGGCAAAAGGCTTGATCGGCTCTTGCGCCGCACAGGCCAACAAGGGACAGAGCAACCCCAGCATGAATATCCATCGCGTTAGCATCATGACTCCTTGTTCCCTATCAGCTCGCGTCTCTCCTTGCTGATGCTGGGCTCGTGTTTATTGGTATTGGCCGGATTGGCGAGTCCTTGATTGCTGGCACTGTGGTGCAGATAGTCACGACGCAGCGCCTTATAAGTATCCGGCGACAACTGATAAGCCAGGCTCTTGGATACTCCCTGGGCTATGGCCGCCTGGGCCCAATGCTGATCCAGCTTCGTCAAATTAACCTCTGGTTGTTTGATTGCTCCTGCAGCCAAGGTCAGAGAAGGATCATTGATATCCCAATCTTGGAACGGCACCCCCACGGCGCGGCCCGCTTCCACCATCATATGGAGCGGGATACGGGAGTATTCCCCCTCCACCACCCGGTTCATCAGCACCTCCACATAGACCGACTTCTTGCCGGGGCCTGCATTGTTCTTGCCTTCGGGGCGCCGGAAGGAGTAGGGCTTCAGGCTGATTGCCCCCAGGGTTGGCACTGCGCCACGGGGCAGGTTGGGGTTGATGCGATTGACCCAGCCCATGGCCTTTTTCTCCTCGGCATAGGCTTTGGCTTTTTGGTAGGCACGGCTCTCCGTATCCGGGGTTGATACTCGTTCCTGGCTCATAAATCGCTCCAGCTCGATGCACTCGGTCAGGGCCGGATCGCTATTGGGGTTGCCCAAGTTGTTGGCGGTGCCATCAAAGAACACCCCGATACGCAGGGTATTCAGCTGATAGCCTTTCACCTCAATCACGTAGGAGTGTTTGGTGATAAACCGTGGCGGCTGAGCTTGCCCAGCTTTGTGCCCTTCCGGTAGCGGCTGTTCGGGGTCGGTGAGACAAAGGTCGCCGGAAGTCACCTTGATGTGTTCGCGCTTTACATCGTCGTGTCCGAAGAGTTTGTCGGTATAAGCGGGAACCTGGCTGGTTTCGCCCTCTTTCAGGGCTTCACGTGATTGGGCGACTTTGAGCCAGGGCTGGGTCTCCAGCTTGACCGTGACCGGCCCCACCGCAAAGCCTTGTACCAGGGTTGGGCCATCTTTCAGGGTCACGGTTTTGCTGGTGCCAGTGGCATCGGTCAAGGTGGCCTTTTGCCCCTTGAACGAGCGGTTTTGTTCGTCGCGAACGTCTATCTCAATCCAGCAGTTGTTCTTCTCACAGGGGATGCAGTGGGCACTGATAGCCATTACACAGCTCCTATCAAATCAGGGTGTTTGTTCAGCCAGTTATTCACCTGAGCCATTTCGTCGTCGGTCAGCATCAACGGTGCTCTGATGGCATCCAGCGTCATGCTTGCCTGCAGTGTGAGAGCACCTGCCACCACGCCATCAAGGACGTCGCCTGCCAGCCCAGCTTGATTGGCCTGCTTGAGGACGGTGGTAATGGCGGCTTCCGGATTGGGATGGCGCGCCATCATATCCTCCATCCGTTGCCAGAAGTGGCGAGAGAGGATGTAGGCGTGACGGCTTTCGTCATACAGCGGTGCCAGGTGGTGAGGCTGGACGCGAAACCAAGGGGCTTGGCGGGGAGTCAATTCGGTATCAGGTGTGCGCTGCCACGCACTGTCGTTGGCCCACAGGCTTGAGCAGGGCCCCAGCACATCATCGAGCTCCTGCTGGCTCATTGTGGCCAGCATCTTGGGAAAGACCCGATTATCGGCATAACGCAGCCACATCACTTCCCCTTCGAAGGCTACCTCTATCAGGCTTTGCCAGTGCTGGTGGACAACGTCGATAGCGGCATCGCTTGTGACGTAGACGCCGCCCAGTTGCGGGTGAGCCGCGATAAACTCGGGAGCTGGGTCGGGCAGTAGCCAAGGACCTTGTTCGGCTTGGTCCGCAAACGCCGTACCGGCAAACAAGGGGATTGCATTCGTACCGCCCTGGTTGCAGTAGTCTGCAACAGCAGTGGTATCGAGCGCAGCATCGACGATGGCAAACAGTGGGCCGGGATATTGGCTACGCCACTCTTGAAAAGTCATTCCTTACCTCCCTGGGCAAAGGGGCAGGGCTTCACCAGCGGAGCCATAGACTCCATGCTCTTTTGAATGACGCTCGCCGGGATAGTGGCTGGTGGTGCGGGTGGTACTTTGACAGCCCCCGGTAAGCCGGGCATTTGACCAGCCCAACCTGAGCCTGAGCCGGGACTACCGCCAGAGTTCATCTTGATGGTGGGGCCGACCAGGGTGACGCCACTGGGGTCAACCTTCACAAAGCTACCGCCGACCTTGAGGGTCAGCTCGGAGCCTGCTTCCAACACAATCTTGTTGCCGACCTTGATGTGAACCTCTTGGCCAGCCTCAACCAGCAGCGACTGGGCCAGCTTCTGATGCAGGGAGGCATCGACCGTGAGCGAGTAGTCCGCCTTGATGTGGTCACGCTTCTCGCCCTCTACCGTCAGGTGGTCATTG
>NZ_JBPQCY010000004.1:0-3755 GCF_051376105.1 Aeromonas molluscorum
ATGCAACAAGCCCGGCGCTGGGCCGGGCTTGGATTGCAAGGCCGCGCATCAGAGAATGATGTCGCGGATCACCTCGTCCTTGCGACTCAGATAGTGAATCGACTTGATACGACGAATGGTGCGTGACTTGCCACGGATAAGCAGCGTCTCGGTGGTCGCCATGATGCCATCGCTGCTGATGCCTTCCAGCAGATCGCCCTTGGTGATGCCTGTGGCGGAGAAGATGACGTTGTCATTCTTGGCCAAATCTTCCAGCTTGAGCACCTTGGTGACATCGATACCCAGCGCGATGCAGCGGGCTATCTCCTGCTCGCCCAGGGCACGGGCATTGGCATCGTCACCCTTGACCTGATGGCGGGGCATGAGGCGAGCCTGCATGTCGCCGTCCAGGGCCCGGATCACTGCCGCCGAGATGACACCTTCCGGTGCGCCGCCGATGCCGTAGAGCATGTCGACTTCGCTGTCCGGCAGACAGGTGAGGATAGAGGCGGCCACATCGCCGTCGGGAATGGCGAATACGCGCACGCCCAGCCCCTGCATCTCCTTGATCGCCTTGTCATGACGCGGCTTGGCCAGGGTAATGACGGTCAGACGCGACAGCGGCTTGCCGAGCGCCTTGGCAACGGCTTTGAGGTTCAGCTCAAGGGCTTGATCCAGGTCGATCACACCTTTGGCCTTGGGGCCGACGATGAGTTTTTCCATGTACATGTCGGGGGCCTTGAGGAAGGATCCCTTGTCACCAACAGCCAGCACAGCCAGGGCATTGGATTGGCCCATTGCGGTCATGCGGGTGCCTTCGATCGGGTCGACGGCGATGTCTACCGCATCACCCAGACCTGTCCCCACATGCTCACCGATATAGAGCATGGGCGCTTCGTCGATCTCACCCTCGCCGATCACTATCTCACCATCGATATCGATCTGATTGAGGATATGACGCATGGCCGCCACGGCCGCGCCATCGGCGATATTCTTGTCGCCACGTCCGAGCCACTTATAGCCAGCCAGTGCAGCCGCTTCCGTCACTCGGGAAAATTCGATTGCCAGTTCACGTCTCATCGCTAATCCAACCTATTGGAGCTCGAAAAACGGGCGGCATTCTACCACAAGGGCAAACCTTTGCGCGCAAAACTACGTGCTCACCGTATTTTAACCATTTCGCTCGCCCTGTGACCGACGCAGACCCACGCAGGCTCAAGCTGGCAGGCCTTGAGGTTGCCCCCTTCATCGAACTGACATCAAATCACCATTCACTCTTCATCTGTCAGTAACCGAACCGTCATTTCGACCCCCTAGGATAGCCCCGTCTTTTACAACAAAAGCTTGCAACACAAGGGATTAAGATGAAAAAGCTGACAGTAGTAGCCTTGGCACTGAGCGCCGCCTTCCAAGCCCAGGCCGTCGAAGTCTTCAAGAATGACACCACCAAGCTCGACCTCTATGGCCGCATCTATGCCGGCCAGTTCTTCGGTGACAAAAAGAAGCTTGATGACAATGGTGACATAGTCGATGACTACAGCGCCAAGCAGGGGGCAAACCAGTTTGTCCGTTTCGGTGCCAAGGTCGACAGCCAGATCAACAGCAATCTCAAGGCCCTGGCTCAATACGAGCTGCAGCTGTACGTCAATGACAGCGAGAAAACCATCAGCGAGAACTCGGACAACATGCGCACTCGCCTGGCCTTTGCCGGGGTCGGCGCCGATTGGGGGGCTGTCACTTTCGGTCGCCAGAAAGGCGCCCCCGGATTCCTGGCAGACTGGACAGATGTCTCCTTGTCCGATGGCTATGGCAATGACGCTCTGGGCGCCAAAACCGATACCTTCGCCACCAACCGCGCCGGTTCAGTATTGAAATACTCAGGTCTGTTCAACGGCTTCCAGGTTGACACCAGCTACAAATTTGATGGTGGTGATACCGAAGAGACCAGCAACAAAGACAGCGATGCCGCCTACGGCGCCGCCGTGGCCTACAGCTTCCCGTTCAACCTCTCTTTGGGTACCGCCTACAACGTAGGTCTGCGCGACAAGAGTGGCGAAGCCGATGCCAAACTGTGGCTGCTCTCCGCCAAATATGACGACAAGAGCATCTACGCGGCCCTGAGCTACGCCGATGGCAACGACTTCCTGGCCACCGACAAGGATCACACCGGTTGGGAAGCCGCGCTTGGCTACAACTTCAGCAACGGCATCGGCCTGATGGCGCTCTGGAACAAGCAAACCGTCGAGCAGAAGGGCAAGGATGACATCGACTCCGTCGACTACTACACCCTGGGCGCCCAATACAAGTTCAACAGCAACTTCCGGGTGATCGGCGAATACCGCATCAACAACCTGGACAGCCAGCCGAACAAGGCCGTTGCCAAC
This sequence comes from Aeromonas molluscorum, assembly GCF_051376105.1. Taxonomy (NCBI): domain Bacteria; kingdom Pseudomonadati; phylum Pseudomonadota; class Gammaproteobacteria; order Aeromonadales; family Aeromonadaceae; genus Aeromonas; species Aeromonas molluscorum. The sequence continues at coordinate 2,364 of NZ_JBPQCY010000004.1, forward strand.
CAGGACGACTTCCAACTGGCCGCCCGCTACGACTTCTAAGTAGCCCCTCCCCAGCGACCCGACAGGCGATGAGCGATCATCGCCTGTTTTTCTTTCGCACGGCGCCAATACAGAATAATAACGCAGTGTCGCGCAACTTATTGCTCACCCTCACTCAAACTTAATGGAGCCGCACTATAACTAACTGAAAAATATAAATTTTAACATCTGGCACGCTCCCTGCTATCTCAGGGCGAACATCATCACCATCCCAGTTAAGGAGCATTTCCATGCCAACACCGTGTTATATCAGCATCGAAGGTAAAACCCAGGGCAACATCACCGCCGGTGCCTTCACTTCCGATTCCGTCGGCAACATCTTCGTGCAGGGCCATGAAGACGAGATGCTGGTACAAGAGTTCCAGCACATCGTTACCGTGCCGACCGATCCGCAATCCGGTCAGCCTGCCGGTCAACGTGTCCACAAGCCGTTCAAGTTCACCGTCGCCCTGAACAAAGCCGTACCGCTGATGTACAACTCCCTGGCCTCCGGCGAGATGCTGCCGAAAGTGACCCTGAAGTGGTATCGCACTTCCGTGGAAGGCAAGCAGGAGCACTTCTTTTCTACCGTGCTGACCGACGCCACCGTCGTCGATATCGACTGCCAGATGCCCCATTGCCAGGACCCGGCAAAATCCGACTTCACCCAGCTGATCCAGGTCTCTCTGGCCTACCGCAAGATCGACTGGGAGCACACCGTGGCTGGAACCTCGGGTGCTGACGACTGGCGCGCCCCGATCGAAGCTTAATCTCTTCGATGTCCTTTCTTATCCGCCTGTGTGGCAACAGGCATTGGATTTCGTGTTGAAATCTGTGCAGTTTACCCCGGCTCCTCCCGCAAGGGATGGCGTCGGGGCTTTTGTGTTTTCTCATCCGGCCTGGCGACAGGTCCGATCATAAAATACAAGGGGAGTCTAAGTTCCTATGGCCAATCAGACCGGATTACAGTTCACCGTCAAGGTAGGGGCCTTGCCCGAGAGCACCTTCGCCCTGGTCGAGTTCAACCTCGATGAGCAGCTGAGTCGCCCCTTCAGCTTGCGGCTCGATCTGGCCAGCCATCAGGCCGATGTCGCCTTCGCCGACGTGCTCGACCAGCCCTGCGAGCTGCTGGTCTGGTACAACGGTGAGCTGCAGCGCCGGATCAGCGGTGTGGTCAGCGACGCGGCCCAGGGAGACAGCGGCTTTAGTCGCACTCGCTACCAGGTCGTCGTCAGGCCCGCCCTCTGGCGCCTCTCCCTGCGTCGCAATGCCCGCATCTTCCAGGCGCAAAAACCTGAAGAAATCATCAGCATACTGCTGCAGGAGGCGGGCATTACCGACTACGCCTTCGCCCTCAAAAATGACCATACCCAG